>CAVPJJ010000001.1:0-186181 GCA_963705405.1 uncultured Gammaproteobacteria bacterium
AAGCGCAGCAATGCGTTCAGCTAACCAGTACTAATTGCCCGTGAGGCTTGACCATATAACACCCAAGGAGCCTGGTGGCTCCGTGGATGCGACACGTCTGCGTGTTCCACATATCGTACATGCCTGCGCGGCGACAGCGATCAGCGGCGCGGGCGACAGGTTTTCCTGGCGGTCATAGCGGGCGGGAACCACCCGATCCCATTCCGAACTCGGAAGTGAAGACGCTCTGCGCCGATGGTAGTGTGGCCGTAGGCCATGTGAGAGTAGGTCACTGCCAGGATCCAATCCAAAGCCCCCGACGGAAACGTCGGGGGCTTTTTCTTTGTCAGGGGCCGCCGGCATCCCCGGCAATCGCGGCGAGCATCATCAGCTTGCGGATCAGCATCAGAGCAACTCCGTGTCAGCGATAGAGCAGGAATGGCTGGCGCGATTCGCGCCAGGCGGCTTCGTCCTTGAGCGCGAGGGCATCGAGATCTGCAGGCGTCGCGCTGGGATCATCCACCCATTCGCGCAGCCGCGGGCCGCCGTTGATCACGTCGATGGCGGGCTTGCCGGTCTCGTACTCGTAGGGGAAATCGCGCCACAGCGGATAGTCCGGGCGGAGCGTGCGCAGCGCCTTGAATGCCAGCGACATCAGCCGCCAGGGCCGGAAGACCTCGTGCCTGTAAGCCGCGTCATCCACGTGAATCTGCAGGCCCGAGCAGAGTTCGCCGCTGTGCTTGTGGAATGCCGGTTCGAACCAGCAGGGGCGCAGTGTGCAGCCGGCGATCCAGTCGGGCGCAATCTCCTGCATCTTTGCGAGTAGCGCAGCGGCGTCAATATGCGGCGCGCCAAACAGCTCGAGTGGCCGCGTCGTGCCGCGGCCTTCGGACAGGGTCGTGCCTTCCAGCATCACCGTGCCCGGGTAGCAGCGCGCCATCGAAAGGCCCGGCGCGTTGGGGCTTGGATTGATCCAGCTTCGTTCCGCCAGCGGCCAGCCGTAACCGGGCGGCTCAAGCGGGCGCCAGCCCGCCATGGTCACAATCTCGTAGTCCGTGCCGAGCCGATGTTTCTCGACGAACCAGCCGCCGAGCTCGCCCAGCGTCATGCCATGACGCATCGGCATCGCGCCCGAACCGACGAAGCTCTCCCAGCCGGGAGCAAGCGCCAGACCTTCGATCGGCCGCCCGATTGGATTGGGGCGATCCAGCACGCGAACCGCCTTGCCGGCACGCGCGGCGTCCTCGAGCAGGTACCTGAGCGTCGTCAGGAATGTGTAAACGCGGCAGCCCACGTCCTGAAGGTCCACCAGCAGGACATCAAAAGCGTCCAGCATGGCCGCAGTCGGGCGGCGAACTTTTCCGTAAAGGCTGAATACCGGGATGCCATGGGCCGGGTCGGTGTAGTCCTCCGACTCGACCATGTTGTCCTGCTTGTCACCACGCAGGCCATGTTGCGGGCCGAAGGCGGCGGCAACCGCGACTCCGGGAAGCGCCGCAATCGCGTCGAGCGAATGCGTCAGGTCGCCGGTAACCGAGGCCGGATGGGCAAGCAGCGCGACGCGCCGGCCTGCCAGCGGTTCTTGCAGCGTCAGCTCGACAAGAAGCCTGTCGATGCCCGTTTTCATGTCGTGGGCATCGCCAGCAGAAAGCCCGCGGGATCATGGAAGTCCGGCTGCGGGCCAGGATGCTTCAGGGCCCAGTAACTGAGGCCACCGGATTCATCCTCAAGCACGGCCATGAGACCCATGCGGCAGGACGGAATGCCGGCTGGCAACGCGAGCTGCACGCTCACTTCCAGCAGTTCGCCGCGCGTCATCGCGATCATCGGCGGCCGCGGCAAGTCAAGCGTCTGCATGCCGAGACGTCGCGCGTCAAATCGGTAGGCGGCCCAGGCTCCCTCGGGAGTGAAATTGAATTCAAGATAGCCATGTCCATCCGTCGGCTGGAGGAAGGCTTCGAAGCAGGTATGTTGCCAGAGTCCGTCCACGCGGTCGCGGGCGTCGGCCCGCCGCAGCCGCGCGATGTCGCCTTCAAGGCAGTAGATCAGGGCCAAACCGCCCGGAACTGCCCTGGCTCCGGCCGCGAGCTGCCAGGACGGTGCGGGTCGCGCGGTGGGATGGGCGTGGAGTTGCCACCGATTCATCGGGCCTCATTGTTTCTGGCAGACTCGGTATCCGTCCACCAATAAGTGATTCGGCGACGCGATCATGACGGAGCAGGACAGGAAAATCTTCGTTTCGCTGGCTGGGAACATCGGCGCCGGCAAGACGACGGCTGCCAAGCTCATCAGCCAGAGCTACGGCTACGAGCTGTTCGATGAGCCGGTCATCGACAATCGCTTCCTGCGCGACTATTACGCGGGGATGCAACGCTGGTCCTTTACGCTGCAGCTCGAGTTCCTGATCCGTCGCGTCGAGCACCACGAGTTGATCAGAACCGTGCCCAAGAGCTGCATCCAGGACCGCACCCTGTACGAGGACCCGGAGATTTTCGCCAAGTACCTCCACGGCCTCGGGCATATGGACAACCGGGAACTGGACCTCTATTTCGAGTATTTCGACCGGATGAACCGCAACATCAAGCATCCGGACTTGATCCTGATGCTGAACGTGGAAAAGGTGGAAACCCTGTTGAAGCGCATCCGCAAGCGCGGGCGCGCCGAGGAAAAGGGCATCGATGCCGCGTTTCTCTCGGGACTGAATGCCTACTACACGACGCTGCCGCAGGTCTGCGAAAAGAAGTACTCGATCCCGGTCCACCAGATTTCCGTCGAGCGGCTGGACATCCGGTCCCGCGAAGGCAAGAAGGCCTTTCTGGGCGAGGTCGAGGCGGCGCTTCAGCGGCACGGACTGGCCTGAGCATGGCGACCTCGGGGGTGTGATCGGATGAAAGGCGCGCAGGCAATACTGGAAACGCTGAGGCTCGGCGGAGTCGACACGATTTTCGCAAATCCCGGCACTTCGGAGATGGCGTTGGTACGTGCGCTCGACGAGGCGCCCGGTGTGCGCGCGGTGCTCGGGCTTTTTGAGGGGGTCGTTACCGGGGCCGCGGACGGCTACGCGCGCATGGCAGGCAGGCCAGCGGCGACCTGCTGCATCTCGGTCCCGGGCCTCGCCAATGGCTGCGCCAACCTGCACAACGCCAGGCGCGCGCGCAGCGCGATCGTAAACGTGGTCGGCGAGCACGCGCGCGATCACATTGCGCTCGACGCGCCGTTGACGACTGACCTCGAAGCCATTGCCGCGGCCGTTCTCGATTTGGGTCCACCGGACTACGGAGTCCGGATCGCGTCGGTAATGATGCTGCGGACGCGCTGCTCGCGGCGCGCAAGCTCGCAGGGCCGGCAACATTGATCGTGCCCGCCGATGTCGCCTGGAGTGAAGGCGCCAGGCCGGCGACACCGTGGCAGGCACCGGCCGCGATGCCGCCCGACCCGGGTTTGATTGAGCAGGCGGCAGCGGCGATCCGGCAGCACGGCTCGCGCGCGCATGCTGCTGCTCGGCGGCGGCGCGCTGGACGAGAAGGGTGTTGCGGCCGCAGCGCGCCTCGCCGCCGCGACCGGCGTCCGCATTGCGAGCGAGACTTTCAATACCCGCGCGGCGCGCGGCGCCGGCCGTCTGTTCATACCGCGCGTTCCCTATTTCGGCGATGCGGCGGAGGCATTCCTGGCAGATCGTCGAAGCCCTGCTGCTGTTCGAATCGCGCGAGCCGGTCAATTTCTTCGGCTATCCGGGCCGCCGGGGCCGCCCGCTTGCGCCGCAGACGACGGTTTCATTCGTCGCCGCTCCTGGACAGGATGGCGCTGCCGCGCATGGTCGCGCTCGCGGAGCTGCTTGCGCCGGCGACGGTCGTCGCGCTCCCTGCCACGACGCTGCCGGAAAAGCCTGCCGGCGCGATCAACGCGGCAAGCTTCGCCGCCGCGCTCGCAAGGCGCATGCCGGAAGGCGCGATCTTCTGCGACGAGGCGATTACCGCCAGTCTCGGCCTGCCGCAGGCGCTCGCCGCAGCCGCGCCGCATGACGAACTGGACCTGATGGGCGGTGCCATCGGCGGGGCACTGCCGCTCGCAACCGGTGCGGCGCTCGGCAGCCCCGATCGCAAGGTCATCTGCGCCTCGGGTGACGGCAGCGCGCTCTATACGATCCAGGCGCTGTGGACGCAGGCGCGCGAGAATCTGGACGTCACGACGATCATCTGCGCCAATCGCAGTTACGCAATCCTCGCCTACGAGCACCTCCAGATCGAGGGCCGGCCACCGGGGCCGCGCGCGCTGCCGGTGCTGTCGCTCGACCAACCGGCACTCGGCTTCGCCGCGCTCGCCCGCGGTTTTGGCGTTGAATCGGAGACAGTCGATACGGCCGAGGGACTTGATGCGGCGCTCGCGGCCGCCGCCACGCGCCGCGGCCCATTCCTGATCGAAGCGGTGTTTGCGCCGATGACGCTGCCGGGCGCGCCGAATATAGGGCGATCAACCTAAAGCGACACGCTTGCAGTATTCTGCTCGTGCAGGCTTGCAATCACCGGCACAGCCGGCAAGCTGTCGGCTGTGAAGTTCGACTATGTGATCGTCGGCGCCGGTTCCGCCGGCTGCGTGCTCGCCAACCGGCTGAGCGCGGATCCGGCGCGCAGCGTCTGCCTGATCGAGGCGGGGCCGCGGGACCGCTCGCCGCTGATCCACATTCCGGCCGGCATCCTCGGCATGCTGCCGACGCGGCACATGAACTGGGCATTCAAGACCGAGCCGCAGCCCGGGCTCGAACGGCCGGCGCGGCTACCAGCCGCGCGGCCGGACGCTCGGCGGATCGAGTTCCATCAACGCGATGGTCTACATGCGCGGGCATCGCAGCGACTACGACGACTGGGCCGCGCTCGGCAATCCGGGCTGGTCCTACGACGAAGTGCTGCCGCTGTTCCGGCGCTCCGAGGACCAGGCAGCGCGGCGCCGATCGGTTTCATGGCAGTGGCGGCGAGCTGACAGTCTCGGACCTTGCCAGCCCGGTCGATGCTTCGCTGGCCTTCGTCGAGTCCGCCATCCGCCGCGGCCTGCGCGGCGAACGCCGATTTCAACGGCGCTGAGCAGGACGGCGTGGGGCTCTATCAGGTGACGCAGCGTCGCGGGCGCCGCTGCAGCGCCGCCGTCGCCTTCCTGCGACCCGGTGCGCGCAGCGCCCGAACCTGACCGTGCTGACCGGTACGCGCGTGGAGCGCATCCTGCTCGACAGGCCGGCGCGCGACCGGCGTGCAGGTCCAGGGCCGCGGCGGCCAGTGCGCAGATCGACGCGCGCCCGCGAGGTCATGCTGTCGGCCGGCGTGTTCGGCTCGCCGCAACTGCTGCTGCTGTCCGGCATCGGCGGCCGCGACGAACTCGGCCGTCACGGCATCAGGCCTGCGGCACGAACTGCCCGGGGTCGGCGCGAATCTTGCCGATCACGTCGATCTCGCGCTGCTGTACCGCTCCGTCCGACCCGCGCCTGATGGGCATTACGCTGCGCACGGCGCTGCGGGCGATCCCGGGCTACTTCGAGTGGCGGCGCTCGGCACGGGCCTGCTGACCACGAATTTCGCCGAAGCCGGCGCCTTCCTGCGGACCCGCAGCGGACCTCGACCGCCCGGACGTCCAGCTGCATTTCGTCAACGGACTCGTCGACGACCACGCACGCCGCCTGCATTACGGCTACGGCGTTTCCTGCCACGTCGCCGTGCTGCGGCCCGCAAGCCGCGGCAGCGTCGGACTGCAGCTCCGCGGATCCGCGCGACCCGCCGCGCATCGATCCCAATTTCCTGGACGGCCGACGCGGACGTCGCGCACGCTGCTCGCCGGCGTCAGGATCGCGCGGCGAGATCATGGCCGCCGCGCCGCTCGACCGCTCACCGCGGCGACGAACTGTATCGCCGAGCGGCGAGTCGCGACGACGAGCTGATCGCGCGCATGCGCCGGCGCGCCGACACGATCTATCACCCGGTCGGCACCTGCCGCATGGGCCACGACGAGATGGCCGTCGTCGATCCCGACGCTGCGGGTGCGGGGACTCGAAGCGCTGTCGGTCGTGGATGCATCGGTGATGCCGGCGCTGATCGGCGGCAATACCAACGCGCCGACGATCATGATCGCGGAAAAAGCCGCCGCGCGGCTCGCCGCCTGAGGCCGATTCCCGCGGCCGTCGTCAATTCGCCGTGAGGAAATTGCGCCAAGCCGTTGTCACTGCTGGAAACCCGCATCCGGGGCCATCGACCCTTGTGGACCGGGCGCAACAACCAAATTGGCGGTCGCAATATGCAGCCGACAGGTTGTAACATTCCCGCACTACGCTGATGCCGGCGCAATGCCAGTATCCGTCGCGTTCACGGGGATAAAGAGGGGAGCCATAACCATGTCCGATCGCCGCCGCTCGGTCCATCTCGCCGCCGCTGTTTCTTCGATCCTTTCTGCGCCCGCCGTAGCGCTGGGCGCGGGTCTCGCCATGGCGCTAGCCGCCGCGCCCTTGCGCCAGGCGCAGGAAACCGCCACGCAGCTGACCGGCTTTGTCGTCGATGCGCGACGGCACAGCCGATCGCCGGCGCGCAGGTCACGATCGTGCACGTGCCGTCCGGCACGACTGCGCGATGCGACGACCGAATGCCTCGGGCCAGTTCTCGGCGACCGGCCTGCGGGTCGGCGGCCCCTACCGGTCACGGCGAAGGCCGAGGGCATGCAGGAAGTCGATCGTCGAGGATCTTTACACGCAGCTCGCGCAGCGCACTTCCGTGACGCTGGTTGCGCAGCCGATCGCCCAGCTCGCGGGCGTCGAGGTCACGGGCGCTTCCGAACGCGACGTGACGATCGGCGCCGGCAGCCGCTTCGGCGCCCAGGATGTGCGCGAGCTGCCGTCCATCAGCCGCGACATCAAGGACGTCGTGCGCATCGATCCGAAGGCCTGGGTCGACCCGACCAACTCCGACGCGCTGGAAATCGCCGGCGTCAACAACCGCTACAACACGATCACCGTCGACGGCGTGCGCCAGAGCGACGACTTCGGCCTCAACAACAACGGCTATCCGACGCAGCGCAGCCCGCTGTCGGTCGATGCGATCGAGGCCGTCTCCGTGCTGACGGCGCCGTTCTCGGTCGAGTACGTCCATCTTCCGCGGCTCGACGATCAACGTCGTGACGAAGTCCGGCACCAACGAGTTCAGCGGGCTCGGCCTTCTACTACACGGGCGACGACAGCCTGGTCGGCGACCGCAGCAAGGACACGGACCGTCGACTTCACGTTCGACGAAGAGACCTACGGCGGCACGTTCGGCGGCCCGATCATCAAGGACAAGCTGTTCTTCTTCCTGTCCTACGAGAAGCTCGATCGCACAGGCGCCGCAGGAATCGGCCCGCGCGGTTCCGGCTTCCCGGTCGAGGTGCCGGGCGTCACCCAGGCGGAATACGACCAGATCGTGCAGATCGCGACACGACGTCTACGGCTTCGACGCCGGCGAGACGCTGCGACCAGCTGCCGGAGCAGGACGAGAAGATCCTCGCCAAGCTCGACTGGAACATCAACGACTCGCAGCGCGCGTCGCTCTCCTACCAGCGCACCGAGGGCAACGAGATCATCACCACGCAACAACAGCCCGTCGCTGAACCGCATCTCAGCGCGCCGTCGAACTGGTACAACCGCGCGATCACGATGGATTCGTATTCCTTGCAGCTGTTCTCGGACTGGAACGAGCTCTTCTCGACCGAAATCAAGCTCGCGCGCAAGGAAGTCGAAGTCCGCCAGGATTCGCTGATGGGCACGGATTTCGCCGAGATGCAGATCCACGCCCGCACGTCGACAGCCGGCGGCACGGTGTTCATCGGCCCGGACGAGTTCCGTCACGCAAACTACCTGACCAACGACCTCGACGCGATCAAGCTGAAGGGCAGCTTCTTCCTCGGCGACCACACGCTGACGGTCGGCTACGAGCGCGAGATGCTCGACATCTTCAATCTGTTCGTGCCGCGCAGCCAGGGCCAGTACCTGTTCAGAACACCGTGGATGGCGTGGCAACGCGGTCAGCGGCATCGAGAATTTCCAGAACCGCACGGCGCAGCAGCTGAGCTACAGCGAACGCATTCACGAATGATGCCGAATGACGGCGCCGCTACGTTCGGTTACGACGTCGACCGCTTCTATGTGCAGGACGAGTGGCAGGTCACGCCGGACTTCAAGCTCCAGGCGGGCGTGCGGCTCGACAAGTTCTCGGGCAGCGACAAGCCGCTCCTGAACTCCAATTTTGCGGCCCGCTACGGCTTCATCGAACCAGTCAACGCTGGACGGCCGCGACCTCGTCATGCCGCGCATCGGCTTCAACTGGCAGTGGCGGCCCGAGACGACGATCTACGGCGGCTGGGGCCTGTTCGGCGGCGGCACGCCGAACGTCTGGATCTCGAACAGCTTCTCGAATGACGGCGTGACCGTCGTGAACCAGACCATCAATCAGTCGACGGCACCAGCCCGTACCTGGGACCAGGCGCTGACGACGTCGATGGCTTCGACATTGCCCGCCGAGGTGCTGGCTCACCACACGCCGCTGCGCGGCGACGGCGCGGTCAATGCGCTGGACCCGAACTTCGAATATCCCGTCGCAGTACCGCTGGAACCTCGGCATCAAGCACACGCTGCCCTGGGACATCGAGTGGAACGCCGACATCATCTGTCACGGCGTCAAGGACGAAGTGCTGTGGCAGGACATCCGCCTCGTGCAGACCGGCACGGCGCCGGACGGCCGCCCGCTCTATGCCACTCGCGCCGATGTGTCTTGCCGGTTCCAGTGCCTCCCGCGACCACCTGCGTCCGGCCATCGGGCCAGGATCTCTTGCTCACCAATACCCACCAGGGCGAAGGGACGGTATTCTCGATCGATGTTTCGAAGACCTGGCGCACTCGCGCAGGGCGCTTCGACGCCTACCTCGGCTACGGCTACCAGGACATCAAGGACGTCAACCCGGGCACGAGTTCGACGGCGTCGCTCGAACTGGGACAACTTCGCGGTCTCCGATCCGAACGACCCGGGGCTCGAGACCTCGAACTACGAGATCGAGCACCAGTTCAAGGGCCTGTTCGCCTGGCGCAAGGCGTTCTTCGGCGACTACGAGACCAGCGTCGCGCTCGTGGCGAACGCCGCTCGGGCCGTCCCGTACAGCTACACCTTCGGCGCCGGCACGCTCGGTATTCTGGGGCGATCCGCGCCAGTCGAGTCGCCAGCGCGCAGCTTTTCTACGTGCCGGGAGCAGGGAACAGGCGGTGACGTGATTTACGAGGCGCAGTGCTCCGCGACCGACGTTACCAACTTGGTGGCGGGCTGCGCTTCCACGTCGAGCTTCACTTCGGCGAATGCGGCGGCGGCGCAATTCGCGCTCGGACATGGACGCCTACATCGAGCACCACGGCCTCGAGCAGCTACCGCGGCCGGATCGTGCCGCGCAATTCGCAGCGCAGCCCCTGGGTGACGTCGCTCGACCTGCGTCTCGCGCAGGAAATGCCGATCTGGCGCAAGGCGCGCGGTGTCGTGACGCTCGACGTCGAGAATCTCGCCAACCTGATCGACAACGACTGGGGCCAGGTTACGCCAGGTCGAGCTTCATCTACGTCTCGCCGGTGCTCGACGCGAATCGCATCGTGACCACCGGTTGCCCGGGCGGCGCGACGTCCTGCTACGTCTACCGTCCGCGCTCCGGGCAGTACCGGCCCGTCAGCGCCGTCGAAATCGCTGACCGCATTGAACTCGGTGTGGCGCATCCAGCTGGGTGTGCGCTTCGAGTTCTGACCGGCCACACCGCGACAGGGGCGCGGCTGGGGTCGCGCCCCTTTTTTTTGCCGGCACAAGTCCGCGTTAACACGGCTTGCTAGACTGCTGCGATGAAACCCGCGCCGGATGCCGACCGGCAGTGCACCGATGCCGTGCTGATGATTCGGCCGGCACGCTTCGGCGCCAATCCGGAAACCGCAGCATCGAATCGCTTCCAGCAGGGCGGTGCTGCGGCCGAAACTCCACTCGCTGCGCAACGGGAATTCGACGGGCTTGCGCGCGCACTTGCGGAGGCAGGCGTCGCGGTTCACGTGGCGGACGACGACTCCGGAGCCCGCCAGGCCCGATGCCTGTTTTCCGAACAACTGGGTCAGTTTTCACGACGACGGCAGCGTCGTGCTGTATCCGCTGATGGCCGCGAGTCCGTCGCGCCGAGCGGCGCGGGGAACCGATCGAACAAATCCGGTCGGCGGGCTTTCGCGTCGCACGCACGATCGATCTCACTGGGTGGGAGGCACGCGGCGAGTACCTCGAAGGTACGGGAAGCCTGGTGCTGGATCGCTGCCACCGCGTCGCCTATGCTTGCTGGTCGCCGCGCACGACGCCTGGAGCACTGCAGGATTTCGCGGCGCGCCTCGGCTATCGGGTCGTCAGCTTCGATGCGCGCGGCCCGGGCGGCCAGCAGATCTATCACACGAATGTAATGATGGCGATCGGCGAGCGCTTCGTCCTGATTTGCCCCGAGGCGATCCCGGACGCGGATGAGCGCGCAATAGTGCTGCGGGAACTTGAACAGGGAGGGCGCGAGTTGATCCCGATCAGCATCGCCCAGATGGGCGGATTCGCCGGTAACCTGCTGGCGCTCAGATCGGGTGGCGGTGAGCCGCTGATTACTATGTCCGCCGCTGCCTGGGATTGCCTGCGCAGAGCGCGAACGCCGCGCGCTCGAGCGCCACGGCAGGATCGTGACAGCGCCGATTCCCGACTATCGAGCGTCACGGCGGCGGCAGCGTCCGCTGCATGATTGCGGAAGTCTTCCTGCCGCGCTGAGCGTTCTGCCTGCGATGCTAGAATCCGGGAGCCGCACGCAGGAGGCGCCGCATTGCTGGAAATTGGCCTCAAGACCTTGATCGCCTTCCTGCTGGGCTCGCTGATCGGCGCGTTGCTCATTGGCTCCACGCGCGGTATCGACATCCGCGCCGCGGGGAGCGGCAATGCGGGCGGCACGAACGCGCTCCGCACGCAGGGATTCTGGTTCGCGGCAGGCGTCGTCGCCATCGATATCGGCAAGGGCATGGTCGCCGCCGGCTGGCTGCCAGGCTGGATCATCCCGGGCATCCCATTCGAAACCGGCGTTGATCGCGAGTGGATCACCGCGGCATGCGCATCCGCCGCGGTTGCCGGGCATGTCTGGCCGCTGTATTACGGGTTTCGTGGCGGCAAGGGCGGAGCAACAATCGTCGGCGCGCTGCTCATGCTGGCGCCGGCCGTCGTGCCGGTGGCCATTGCCGGATGGCTCGTGATCGTGCTGCTGACCGGTTTCGCCGGGCTTGCAACGATGATCGCTGCTGCCGCCGTTCCGATCGCGCTGTGGCTCTTCGGCCTGCAGACCCCGCCGCTGCTGACATTCGCTGTCTGCATGGCCGCCTTCATCGTGTGGACGCACCGTGAAAACATCGGTCGCATGAAGAACGGCAGTGAACCGCACCTGGCCGGGCTTTGGCTGCTGCGGCCGCGGAACCAGCGGTCGTGACGACGCGCGGTGCGATTTTGCGCCTGCTGGCCGACGGGGAGCTGCATTCGGGCGAGGATCTGGCGCAGCGGCTCGCCATATCACGCGCCGCCGTCTGGAAACAGCTCAAGCTCCTGGGCGAATGGGGCATCGAACTACAGGCGACGCCCGGTCGCGGCTATCGATTGCACGAGCCGCTGGACCTGCTCGATGCTGACGTGATCCGCGCTGCATTGCCGCAGTGGGCGGCGGGCCGGCTGCGGAATCTCGAGATCCACGAGGAGCTCCCATCGACGAGCGATCACCTGCTGCCGATCACGGACCTGCCGGCCGGAAGGTTCGACGTATGCCTGGCGGAGTACCAGAGTGCGGGGCGCGGGCGGCGTGGCCGGCGCTGGCTCGCGCCCTATGCATCGGGACTGTGCCTTTCCGTCAACTGGGGTTTTGGAGACGCGCCGGCGGCGCTCGCCGCGCTTTCACTGGCAATCGGCGTCGCGATACTGCGTGGTCTGCGGCATCTGGGTATCCACGGCCTCGCGCTCAAGTGGCCCAACGACATCCTGCACGGACGGTGCAAGCTGGGCGGCATCCTGATCGACATGCGCGGCGAGATTGCGGGGCCCGCCTATGTCGTCGTCGGCGCCGGCATCAATGTGGGCCTGCCGCAGGCGCTGCGCGCACAACTGCTGGCCGAGGGCATCGAGGCGGCCGGGCTCGCGGAATTGCTCGACGCGCCGCCGGGCCGAAATACACTGGCGGCCGAGCTCGTCAATGAGATCGCGCTCGCGCTCGAGGAATTCGGCGCGCGAGGTCTCGCGCCCGTTCATGGATGAATGGCAGGGCGCCGATGACTTGGTCGATCAGCCGGTTCGCGTGCTCCAGGGCGCCGATACCGTGGACGGACTGGCGCGCGGGATCGATGCGGACGGTGCGCTGATCGTAGACGTGGACGGCGTGCGGCGCCGGATCCTGTCCGGTGAAGTGACCGTGCGGGCGCTGCGATGATTGCGTCATTCGAAAGACTGGCTGTTGTGGCCGGCAACGCTTAGATTGCGGACCGATGCGCGCCATATTCGCACTGCTCGTGCTGGCCAATATCGGCTGGTTTGCCTGGACGCACTGGGTCGAGCGCCCCGTCGATGAAGCGGCACCCGCGCGGGTCGCGGCGCCACAACTCGTGCTGGCTCGTGAAGCGCCGGAGATGGAAACTGCGGCAAGGCCGCCGGTCCGGCCGGCGGACAACTGCCTGAGCCTTGGACCGTTCGGCGACCTGACCGACGCAGCGCGGGCATCGACATTGCTGCGCGACAAGGGACTGCAACCCCGCCAGAGGGCGGGCGAAGGCGTGGTCTGGAAGGGCTACTGGGTGTCGCTCGAGCGCGTGCCGGATCGCCCGTCGGCCGAGGCCATCATCGAGCGCCTGCGGCGATTCGGCATCGGCGACGCCTATCTGATGCCCGACCAGGGCCGGCAGATTACGATTTCGCTGGGACTCTTCACCGAGCGCCAGCGCGCGCTCCGGCGCATGGACGAGGTCAAGGCGCTCGGCTTCGAGCCGCTGATGGCGGAACGCGAACGCAGCGGCACCGTCTACTGGATCGATGTGGATGTCGAAGCACCGGCGAAATTACCAGACGCAGCGCTGCTCGACGGCGACGGCGGCCGCATCCTGCGCCTCGAAATCCAGCCCTGCAATGGTGCGGCCGGCGCCAGCCGCCCGGTGCCCGATCTGGCGCAGGGCAACGACTTGCCCGGATAGAATACCGGGGGACGCCGGCGTAGCTCAGCTGGTAGAGCAGTGGTTTTGTAAACCTCAGGTCGGGGGTTCGATTCCCTCCGCCGGCACCATTCTGACCAGGAGACCGCATGGCACTCATCGCTGTGGGCGGCTTCCAGCACGAGACCAACACCTTTGCCGGGCAGGAAACTGGTCTTGCGCAATTCATCGAGCCCGATGCCTGGCCGGGCCTGGTGCGCGGGCTCGACATGCTCGACGCGATCGCGGGCATCAATCTTCCGGCCGCGGGCTTCGTGGGCGAGGCGCGTTCGCTGGGGCACAGGATTGCGCCGCTCCTTTGGTGTTCGGCGCAGCCGGCCGGCCGTGTCACGCGCGAAGCCTTCGAGACGATCAGCGCACTGTTGTTGGCGCGCCTGGCCGATGCCGGGGCCTGCGATGCGGTCTATCTGGACCTGCACGGCGCCATGGTCGCGGAACACTTCGACGATGCGGACGGAGAATTGTTGCGCCGCGTGCGCAAAGCCGTCGGGCCCTCCGTGCCGATTGTCGCAAGCCTCGATTTCCATGCCAACATCTCGCCGACGATGGTGGAGGCGGCCGATGCCTTGCCCTGTTACCGCAGCTATCCGCACGTGGATATGGCCGAGACCGGCGCGCGTGCGGCGACGATCCTGGACCGGATCCTGGCGCAACCGGTCCCGGCGCGGGCTCATCGCGCATTGCCATTCCTGATGCCGCTGACCTCGCAATGCACGCTGGTCGAGCCCCTCGCATCGATGATGCCGGCCGCCGCGGAGCTGGAGCGTGGGCGGGTCCTGTCGCTATGTCTCGCACCGGGGTTTCCGCTCGCGGATGTCGAAGACTGCGGCCCGACGGTGATTGGTTGTGGGTGGGAAGTGTTGGCGGTCGATCGCGCTGCGGACGAGCTGCTCGCGGCCGTGCTCGCGCGCGAACCGCAATTCGTACTCGAACTGGTGTCGATCGAGGAGGCGATCGCGGCCGCGCAAGCCTTGCCGTCATCGGCTCGCGGGCCCTTGGTGCTTGCCGATACCCAGGACAATCCGGGCGCAGGAGGCAATGCCGATACGACCAGCCTGCTTAAGGCGCTGGTTGCCGCAAATGTGCCCGGCACGGTTAGCGGGGTCTTCTGGGATCCGGATTGCGCCGCACGTGCGCATGAGGCGGGCGAGGGCGCGACCGTTTCGCTCGCTATCGGCGCCCACAGCGGCTTTCCCGGCGAGACACCGCTGGTCGCGGATGCGCGCGTGCTCAGACTGGGCAACGGACGATTCGTGGGCACCGGCCCCTTTTATCGCGGCAGCCGGTTCGAGCTCGGCCCGATGGCGCGGGTCGCCATCGGCGCGGTCGAAGTCCTGCTGGCGAGCCGCAAGCAGCAGGCCGCTGACCAGGCGATGTTCCGGCACCTGGGTTCGGAACCGGCGCGGGCCCGGGTCCTGCAACTCAAGAGTTCGGTGCATTTCCGGGCTGACTTCGGTGCCCTGGCGGAGCGGGTGCTGGTGGTAGCGGCGCCCGGCCCGAATCCCGCCGATCCTGCCGGATTGCCATTCAGGAAACTGCCGGCCGGCCGACGCCGGCGCCCCGCCGGGTGCTGATTGCCGTACCCCCGGGGGCCGCGACTATACTCCGGCAAGCCTGCGAACAATAACCAGGCACCAAGCAGGACCTACAGGGGGAAGCCATGAGCGACAAGCAGTCCGTCGGCGTTCATGCCACGGCAGTCTGGTATGTGCTGGGGCTCCTGTACTTCGCGATGAGCGGCGGCAAGAAAGCGCACTGACGGCAGGCCAGGGATGGATCCCCGGAAGGTTGCGAGCGCGGAGGACGCGCGCGGGATCGTCGCCGAGCGCGGGCTGACCCACGTCAAGGTCGGCGCCTTCGACATCGACGGCGTCCTGCGCGGCAAGTACATGTCGCGCTCGAAAGTTCGAGTCGGCGCTCGCCGGCGGCTTCGGCTTCTGCGACGTCGTGCTGGGCTGGGACACCAGGGACGCGCTCTACGACAACGTGAAGTTCACGGGCTGGCACACGGGCTATCCCGATGCCAACGTCCGGGTGCTGCCCGAATCCTGCCGTCCGCTTGCCCTGGGAAGAACCCATGCTGTTCTTCCTCGGCGAGTTCAGCGGGGCCGCGGAATCGATCTGCCCACGCGGCCTGCTGCGCCGCGTACTCGATCGCGGCGCGAAGAAGCTGGGGCTCCAGCCCTATGCGGGCTTCGAGTACGAGTTCTTCGTGTTCGCGGAGACGCCGGATTCCGTGCGCGAGAAGAATTACCGCGACATGCGGCCGATCGCGCCGGATTCCTTCGGCTACTCGGTGATCCGCAACAGTGTCTGGAGCGATTTCTACCGCGCGCTTCTCGATGCTGCGGAGCGCATGGACTTCCCGATCGAGGGGCTGCACGAGGAGACCGGCCCCGGCGTCATCGAAGCGGCGATCGCCGTCGACAGTGCGCTGGCGGCGGCCGACAAGGCGGCGCTGTTCAAGACCTTCAGCAAGGTCATCGCCCAGCGCCGCGGCCTGATGGCGACATTCATGGCCAAGTGGTCGAAGGACTGGCCCGGCCAGAGCGGCCACATACACATGTCGCTGAAGGACGGCGGCCGGCAAGCCGGTATTCTACGATTCGTCGAAGCCACATTCCATGAGCGACACGCAGCGCTGGTTCGTCGGCGGGCAGCAGAAACTGATGCCTGAACTGCTGGCGATGGTCGCGCCGACCGTGAATTCCTACCGGCGCCTGATACCGGGCTTCTGGGCGCCGACGGATTCGGCGTGGAGCGTGGACAATCGCACGACCTCGCTCCGGGTGATTCCCGGTTCGCCCAAGTCGCAGCGAATCGAGTACCGTATTGCGGCCGCGGATGCCAATCCCTACGTGATCCTGTCGGCGGCACTCGCGTCCGGATTCTGGGGCATCGAGAACCGGGTCGAGCCGGAGCCCATGGTCGAGGGCAATGCCTATGAAAAGAAATTTCCGGAATATCTGCGCGCTGCCGCGCACATTGTGGGAGGCGGCGCTGCGCCTGAAGGCATCGAAAATGGCGCGCGACTGGTTCGGCGACGAGTTCGTCGATCACTATGCCGCGACGCGCGAGTGGGAGGAGCGCGAGTTCCGCCGCCACATAAGCGACTGGGAACTCGCGCGCTACTTCGAGATCATTTGACCACGCAGAAAACGATCAGCCCGGTCGACGGATCGGTGTATTGCGAGCGCGAACTCGACACAGATGCGGCGGTCGACGAAGAGGCCGTGCGGCTGATGAATGACAGTCCGTACGGGCTGACCGCCGCCGTCTGGACGTCGGATCCGGAGGCGGCGCTTGCGATAGGCGCGCGGGTTGAGACCGGCACCTGGTTCATGAACCGATGCGACTACCTTGACCCGGCGCTGGCCTGGGTCGGCGTCAAGGACTCGGGGCGCGGCTGCACGCTGTCACGCGTCGGCTACGAGCACCTGACGCGGCCGAAGTCCTATCATCTGCGCCTGAAAATCTGAGGTAGCCATGATTCTCAAGGGCAACTGGAACTATCCGACCAGGATCCTGTTCGGCGCCGGCAATGTCCGCAAGCTGGCGGAGGCCTGTGCGTCACTCGGGATCCACCGGCCACTGCTGGTCACCGATCCGGGTCTCGCGAAGCTGCCGATGATCGCGAATGCCGTGGAGACCTGCCGCTCGGCTGGCCTGCACTGCGTCGTCTACTCCGACGTCAGGCCAAACCCGATCGAACAGAATGTCAGCGACGGCGTGCGCCTTTATCGTGAGGGCGGCCACGATGGCGTGATCGCATTCGGCGGGGGCAGTGGGCTCGACGCTGGCAAGGCGATTGCGCTGATGGTGGGCCAGAAACGGCCGATCTGGGATTTCGAGGACTGCGGGGACTGGTGGACGCGCGTGGATGCCGCGGCCATGGTGCCAGTGGTCGCCGTACCGACGACGGCAGGCACGGGCTCGGAAGTGGGCCGCGCCTCGGTGATCACCGACCAACGCGATCACACGAAGAAGATCATCTACCACCCGAAGATGATGCCCGGTGTCGTGATCTCGGACCCGGAACTGACGATCGGCCTTCCGCCGAAAGTGACCGCGGCGACCGGCATGGATGCGCTGTCGCATTGCCTCGAGGCTTATTGCGCGCCGTTCTTCCATCCGCTTGCGGATGGCATCGCGGTCGAGGGCATGCGCCTCATACACGATTACCTGCCGCGGGCCGTGGCAGACGGCAAGGACCTCGAGGCGCGCGCTCACATGCTGATCGCCTCATCCATGGGCGCAACCGCATTCCAGAAGGGCCTCGGCGCGATGCACAGCCTGAGTCATCCCTGCGGCGCCAATCTCGACACGCATCACGGGCTCACCAATGCCATCGTGATGCCTTACGTGCTGTCCTGGAACCGGCGCGCGATCGACGGGCAACTTGCGAGCGTTGCCGCCTGGCTCGGTCTGAAGCGCCAGAGCTACGATGGATTCTTCGACTGGATCCTGGAACTGCGCGCAACCATCGGCATCCCGCCGACACTCGCCGCCCTCGGCGTGCGCGAAGAGCACGCGAAAGCGTTCGCGCCGCAGGCGCTCGCCGATCCCTCGACCGGCGGCAATCCGCTGCCGATGACAGTCGCAGATTTCGAGAAGCTCTATCTCAACTGCATCTGCGGCTAGACCCGGTACGCGCGCGGATCTCCCGCGCGCACCTCGTAACTCGCGAGCACGCTCCGGCCGCTGCGCGGGTCCAGCCGATCGTCGATGCCGACGATGTCGGCGCGCAGCTTGCCGCGATCGAGGTCGCAGCGGACGTAGCCGTTGTGATTGCCGTCGTGAAAACGGACCGTGGATTCAGCGGCAGCACTGCCGTCTTGTCGTTGTTGCTGGTCGCGATCGACGATGTCACGAGCTCCACGCCGAATGGGCGGCCGGCTGCGTTCGCAATTTCGTTGACCCAGAAGGAATGGATGTCGCCGGTCAGCACGACCGGATTCGCGGTCGTGTGTCGGGCGAGCGAGGCGAGCAGCCGTTCGCGAGCCGGCGGATATCCCGCCCAGGCGTCGGTGAAGATTCGAGGCGATTCGTTCCAGCTGTCCTTGATCGTCACGAACATGACGCCCTGTGCAGGATGTTCCAGGCCGCTTGGCTTTCGGCAAGCGCGCCGTCGAGCCATAGCTCCTGCTCGGCGCCCAGCACGTGCGCGATGGATCGGCGAGCTCCGCCTTGCAGGAGGGCTCCTCCGGATTCACGAAGCTGCCGCCACCGGCACCGCTGAACAGGATCTTCTGGCTGCGTTCGGTGTCGCAGCGCCAGGGTGTCGGCGGATTCGGGCAGACCTGCGCGGAGCGATACTGGCGGTTGTCGAGCAGGTAGAAGCGCGCGAGCGTGCCCCAGTCGACCGAGCCGTAGATCCGCACTGCCATGCCGGGCAGCAGGCGCGAAGGCCGCATGGGCATGTGCTCGAAGTAGGCCTGGTAAGCCGCCGCGCGGCGCGCCGGGAAATGACTGCCGCACGCCGTCGCCGCCGCAGACCTCGTTCTCGCTCGTGAGTCCCGACGTAGTCGTTGTCGACTTCGTGGTCGTCCCAGGTCACGAGCCAGGGGCAGGCGGCATGCGCTGCCTGCAAGTCGGGATCCGTGCGGTACTGGGTGTAGCGATGCCGATATTCGGTCGAGCGTGTACGCCTCCTGCGTGTCGAACAGGCGCACGCGGCGCTCGCCCCAGGCGTCCTCATATATGTAGTCCCCGAGCATCATGACAGGTCCGGGCTGGTCGTCGGCGATGTAGCGATAGGCTGAGAAGAAACCCTGTTCGTAGTGGGCGCAGGAAGCAACGGCGAAGCGCAGCGGGCCGTCGGTCGTCGCCGGCTGGGCAGGTCAGCGCGCGACCGGTCGGGCTCTCGTACTTCCCGATGCGGAACCGGTAGAAATACTCGCGCCCTGGCTGCGAGACCGCCGACTTCCACGTGCACGGTGTGCGCGACATGCGCCGGGCCCAGCGCCGTTCCACTTGCTTCGGAGACGCGAAAACGACCGGTCATCGGCGACTTCCCAGGTCACTTCGAAGATCGTCGTTGCCGAGGTACTTCCGGCATCGAAGGGTTCTGGCGCGAGCCGGGTCCAGATCACGAAGCCGTCGGCCGATGGATCGCCAGACGCGACGCCGAGCTGGAACGGTGGGAACTGAAACGGACCTGTGACGTGGCGCTGCCAAACGGAACCAGTGCAACTGCGCCGGCGGCAGCCGCGAGGCGGTCGAATTCGCGGCGGGAAAGGGGTCGCGCATGCTGGCTTCCATCACGGCGCGCTTGTTGCGCGATCTTGGAGTCTCAGACGCCATGGCGCAACTGTGCAGCGTGACGGCGCCGGTCAGATGCCCGCGCCGTGCTCGAATCCGGTCTGCAGTGGCGCGGCCTGCGCGACGCGCGAATTCGGCGGCACGCTGTGCGTCAGCCAGACGTTGCCGCCGATGATGCTGCCGCGGCCGACGGTGATGCGGCCGAGCACGGTGGCGCTCGCGTAGATCGTGACGTCGTCCTCGACGATCGGGATGGCGCGGCCAGCCCTTGACCAGGCGGCCGGTAGCGTATCGACCGGGAAGCTCTTCGCGCCGAGCGTCACGCCCTGGTAGAGCGTGACGCGGTCGCCGACGATCGCGGTCTCGCCGATCACGACGCCGGTGCCGTGGTCGATGAAGAACTCGCGGCCGATCTGCGCGCCGGCGTTGATGTCGATGCCGGTGCGCTGGTGCGCGTCCTCGGCGATCAGTCGCGGCAGCAGCGGCACGTCCAGCTCGTAGAGGATGTGGGCGATGCGGTGCCGCGTGATCGCGAACACGCCGGGATAACGCGTACAGCGCCTCGATCGGGTGGCGGCAGGACGGGTCGCCGCGCCAGGCGGCGCGCGCGTCCTCGAACAGGCGCTCGCGCAGCGCCGGCAGCCGGCCGATCAGTTCGCAGGCGATGCGGCGGCCGTCCGCGTCGAGCGTGCAGGCTCGTCGGCGGGATCCTCCTCGCCGAGGCGCGCCGGGAATCGCAGTGCCAGGCGGATCTGGGCGGCGCAGCGCCGCCTCGATCTCGGCGAGTTCGCGCGCGACCCGCCGCTCCGGGTTCTCCGTCGGCGTCAGTGTCGGCAGCGATCTCCGCCATCAGCAGACGGTGCAGGCGGTCGATGGTCGTCGAGCACGACCGCGCGGTCGGGCCAGCGGCCTGTCTTGCAGCGCCGGGAATCAGCCGGCATCGCCGGACGCGACCAGCTCCGCGGCGAGCGCGCGCGATAGCCGGCCGGCGCGCGTCAGTTGCTGGGACGATGCGCTGGCGCACTGGCCGGTCGCCTCCTCATAGAGCCAGGTCGAGAGGTAGCGCTCGCCGAAGCTCGGGATGATCGTGACGATCAGCTTGCCGCGATTCTCCTCGCGCGCGGCAACCTTGAGCGCGGCGATACAGCGCGGCGCCGGAACTGATGCCGACCAGGATGCCTTCCTCGCGGCCGAGCCGGCGCGCGTAGTCGCCGGCCTCCTCGTTGGTCACCTGGATGATCTCGTCGATGATCTTCGTGTTCAGGATCTCGGGGATGAAGCCGGCGCCGATGCCCTGGATCTTGTGCGGGCCGGGCTGGCCGCCGGACAGCACCGGGCTCGCTGCCGGCTCGACCGCGACCGTTCGGAACGAGGGCTTGCGCGCCTTGATGACTTCGCCGACGCCGGTGATCGTGCCGCCGGTGCCGATGCCGGAGACCAGGATGTCGACCTGCGCCGTCCGTGTCGTTCCAGATCTCCTCGGCGGTCGTGCGGCGGTGGATCTCGGGATTGGCCGGATTCGTGAACTGGCCGACGAGCAGGTAGCGCTTCGGGTCGCTGGCGACGATCTCTGCCGCGCGCGCGATCGCGCCCTTCATGCCCTTGGCGCCCTCGGTCAGCACCAGTTCCGCGCCGAAGGCGCGTCAGCATGCGGCGGCGCTCGAGGCTCATCGTCTCGGGCATCGTCAGCACCAGCCGGTAGCCCTTGGCCGCGGCGACGAAGGCGAGCCCGATGCCGGTGTTGCCGCTGGTCGGCTCGACCAGCACCGTATCGGGGCCGATGCGGCCCTGCTTTTCGAGCGCCTCGATCATGCTGACGCCGATGCGGTCCTTGACGCTGGCGCAGGGATTGAAGAACTCGAGCTTCAGGACGATCTTGCCCGGCAGGTCGCGGCCGATCTTGTTGAGCCGCACGAGCGGCGTGCGGCCGATGGTCTGGAGGATGTTGTCGTAGATGCGGCATGGTGTTCCTGTTGTGCTGCGACAGACTAGGCGCGGCTCGGGCCGCGCCGGTAAATGGGATGAATGCCGCTGCTGATAGCGGCTGGTTATCGACATCGGTCCGGGCCCACAAAAGGGGAGGGGCCCCGGGCCCGATCGGGCACCGGGAACCCCACCCGACATGGAAACCGTTCTCGCTCCGCGGCTCAGCGCGACCGCGTAACTGTCCATCCTGAGGCCGGTGCCGCCTTGCGAGACGTGGGCGACGACCGCCTGGCGACGATGGATCTTGGTCACCGCCCCGAGGTTGATCGCGAACGCCAGTTCGACGATGGACCCCTTCGCGAGCCCAAGGTTCCGGGTCTCGACGAATACGCCGTTGGCGCTCAGGTTGTGGGCCTTGCACAGCGAGCCACGACGCCCCGGCACGATCAGGTAGACCGTGGCCCGAGCACGATGCCGCGTGTGCAGACGGCGTTCCATCTCCCGATCCCCGCTGTTGTTGTGCCTGGAGAGGACTGCGACCGAGTATGCCGCCTTGGGCGGGGCGAGAAAGCTTGGAAATCCGGCCAGCCGGGCACGGCTGGACGAGCCTGTAAAATCAATGGGTTACACTGCCGGCCTGGAGCGACTGATCATGTTGCGGTGCAATAAGTCGCTGCGGCGGGCATCTGCGCCGGCCGATCCGATACCATGCCGGGCCATGATTGCGGACGCGGATTCCGCTGCCACGGCTGACGCTGGCCGAAATCCGCGAGGCGCGCCGGCAGCTCGGCGACCGGGTGCTGACGACACCGGTCCAGCCGCTCGCCGGCCCGACCGTCGAGGCGGCGTTCGCGCCGGGAACACGCCCGCATCTGAAACTCGAGCTGTTCCAGCGCACCGGCAGCTTCAAGGCGCGCGGCGCACTCCTGAACATGCTGCTGCTCTGGGCGAGGCCGAGCGCGCGCGCGGCATCTGCGCGATCAGCGCCGGTAATCACGCGATCGCGACCGCCTACGCCGCGCGTCGCCTCGGCGCCAGCGCCAAAGTGGTCATGACGGCGAGCGCCAATCCGTTCCGGATCGCGCAGTGCCGCCTCTACGGCGCCGAGGTCGAACTCGCGCCGGATGTCCACGCGGCGTTTCCGCCGCGTCGAGGAAATCCAGGAGACGGAATGGCGCGCGCTGATCCATCCGTTCGAGGGCCTGCGCGTGGCGCTGGGCACCGCGCACGCTCGGCCTCGAGTTCATCGAGCAGGTGCCGGACCTCGACGCCGTGATCGTCCCGATCGGCGGCGGCGGACTCGCGGCCGGCGTTGTCGACGGCGATCAAGCTGATGAAACCCGGCTGCGAGGTGTTCGGCGTCGAGCCCTTCGGTGCCGACACGATGTACCGGAGCTTCGCAGCCGGCAAGCCGAGTCGCATCGACGAGGTCGACACCATTGCCGACAGCCTCGGCGCGCCGTTTGCGACTGCCGATGTCCTTTGCGCTGTGCCGGGCCAGCATCGATGGAGATCGGTGCGCGTCAACGACGCGGAACTGGTCGCCGCGATGCGCTTCCTGCTGGAACACGCCCGGCTCGCGGTCGAACCGGCGGGCGCGGCCGCCGACTGCGGCCCTGCTCGGGCCCTTGCGCGAGCGCCTGGCCGGCCGCCGGGTCGGGCTGATCGTCTCCGGCACGAATATCGACGCCGCGACGTTTACGCCGCTTCGTGGCGGGCTGAAATGCTGGCGGGCCTCCGATGGCTGCCGCGATCTTTGCCTGGCTGCACCTGGTCGCCGTCGGGCTCGCGGCGGGCCTGCTGCTGACGGAGTACTGGCTGTGCCGGCGCGTGCCGGACCGGGTCCAGGCGCAGGCTGCTCGGGACGGTGGACCTCGGCTACTTCCTGGCCCTGATCGGCAGCCTTGCGACCGGGCTTGCGCGGGCTCTTGTATCTTCGGCCAGGAACCGGCGTATTACGTCGCTAACCGATTGTTCTGGTTGAAGATGGTCGATATTCGTCGCGATCGGCCTGGTGGCGCTGCATCCCGACCCTGCCAGTACATCCGCTGGAACCGCGAAGCCCGGACGCGCCCCGGCCTTCGCGCCGCTGACCCGCGAACTCGATCGGGTGCGGGCTAGTCATCGCGCTCGGGCTGGGGCTCTGGTTGATCCTGCTGCCATTGCTCGGCGATCCTGGTCGCCCGCGGCTACGGGTTGTCGGCAGCTCCATCCCTAGGCGCGGATCAGGCACTTAGCGGCCTTTGCTGCGTTGACACAACGGCCGCCGCGAACCGAAAATACGCGGCTCAATTTTGGGAGGGGTACCCAAGCGGCCAACGGGGGCAGACTGTAAATCTGCTGGCTCATGCCTTCGTAGGTTCGAATCCTACCCCCTCCACCAGATTGTCTCGGCAGAACCGGTGGCTCGGCTTCTTTGGCGACCCACGATACCTGCGTATTCGCGGTGTGAAGGAATGCGGGTGTAGTTCAATGGTAGAACCTCAGCCTTCCAAGCTGATGACGTGGGTTCGATTCCCATCACCCGCTCCAGTCGGGTGGTGCCAGGGCCCACGTAGCTCAGTCGGTAGAGCACGTCCTTGGTAAGGACGAGGTCACCGGTTCGATTCCGGTCGTGGGCTCCATAACGATAGAGAAGATAGAGGTGCGTCGTGGCTAAGGAAAAATTCGTACGGTCGCAAGCCGCATGTGAACGTGGGGACGATAGGTCATGTGGACCATGGGAAGACGACGCTGACGGCGGCGCTGACCAAGGTGATGGCGGAGACGCACGGGGGCGAGTTCACGGCCTACGACCAGATTGACAAGGCGCCGGAGGAGAAGGCGCGCGGGATCACGATTGCGACGGCGCACGTGGAGTACCAGTCGGCGGCGCGGCATTACGCGCACGTGGACTGCCCGGGGCATGCGGACTACGTGAAGAACATGATCACGGGTGCGGCGCAGATGGACGGGGCGATTCTGGTGGTATCGGCGGCGGACGGGCCGATGCCGCAGACGCGCGAGCACATCCTGCTGGCGCGCCAGGTGGGCGTGCCGTACATCGTGGTGTATCTGAACAAGTGCGACATGGTGGACGACGCGGAGCTGATCGAGCTGGTGGAGATGGAGGTGCGGGAGCTGCTGTCGAAGTACCAGTTCCCGGGCGACGACACGCCGATCGTGCGTGGTTCGGCGCTGAAGGCGCTGGAGGGCGCAGCGGGCGAGCTGGGTGCGCGAGTCGGTGGTGAAGCTGGTGGCGGAGATGGACCGTTACATTCCGACGCCGGTGCGGGTGATCGACAAGCCGTTCCTGATGCCGATCGAGGACGTGTTCTCGATTTCGGGGCGCGGCACGGTGGTGACGGGGCGCATCGAGCGCGGGATCGTGAAGGTCAACGACGAGATCGAGATCGTGGGCCTGAAGCCGACCGCCGAAGACGACCTGCACGGGCGTGGAGATGTTCCGCAAGCTGCTGGACGAGGGCCAGGCGGGCGACAACGTGGGCGTGCTGCTGCGCGGCACCAAGCGCGAGGAAGTGGAGCGCGGGCAGGTGCTGGCGAAGCCGGGCAGCATCAACCCGCACACCAATTTCGAGTGCGAGGTGTACGTGCTGACCAAGGAGGAGGGCGGCCGGCACACGCCGTTCTTCAAGGGCTACCGGCCGCAGTTCTATTTCCGCACCACGGACGTGACCGGCAACGATCGAGCTGCCGGAGGGGGTGGAGATGGTGATGCCGGGCGACAACATCAAGATGGTGGTGGAGCTGATTGCGCCGATCGCGATGGAGGAGGGCCTGCGCTTCGCGATTCGCGAGGGCGGCCGCACCGTCGGCGCCGGCGTCGTCTCCAAGGTGCTGAAGTAAGGCGCAGGCAACGGAAGGGCAGTAGCTCAATTGGCAGAGCGGCGGTCTCCAAAACCGCAGGTTGGGGGTTCGATTCCCTCCTGCCCTGCCAGCAGCCGCTAGCGGCCGATAACGGAGCGATGAACGAACAAGTCGGCAAATACCGGCGTCGGAGTGATCGACGCCTTCAAGCTGGTGCTGGCCGCTGCCGCGCTGGTCGGCGGCGTCGTCGGCGTACTACTGGTTCGCGGACGCAGCCGACGGCGCTCCGCATCCTGCTGGTGCTCGGCGGCGCTGCGCGGCCGGCCTCGTGCTGCTCTACTGGTCGGCGCCGGGCCGCGAGCTGTTGGCTATACGTGCAGTCTTCGCGCGTCGAGCTGCGCAAGATGGTCTGGCCGACGCGCCAGGAGACCTGGCGCACGACGCTGGTCGTGTTCGTGTTCGTGATGGCGCTCGGTGTGTTCTTCTGGCTCGTCGACATGGTCGCTCGCCTGGGGCGCCCGGCATGTGACCGGGCAGGGAGGCTGATGCCGTGTCGCTGAACTGGTACGTCGTGCATGCCTACTCGAACTTCGAGCACAAGGTCGCGAGGAGCCTGAAGGAGCGCATCAAGCTGCACGGGCTCGACGCACAAGTTCGGCGACGTGCTGGTGCCGACCGAGGAGGTCGTCGAGATGCGCGCCGGCCAGAAGCGCCGGAGCGAGCGCAAGTTCTTCCCGGGCTACGTGCTGGTGCAGATGGCAGATGGACGACGAGGCCTGGCACCTGGTGAAGGAGACGCCGAAGGTGCTCGGCTTCATCGGCGGCACGCCGGAGAAGCCGGCGCCGATCACCGAGAAGGAAGCGAACGCAATCCTGCGCCGTGTCGAGGAGGGCGTCGAGAAGCCGAGGCCGAAGGTGCTGTTCGAGCCCGGCGAGATGGTGCGCGTCGTCGACGGCCCGTTCAACGATTTCACCGGCGTGGTCGAGTCGGCCAACTACGAGAAGAGCCGCCTGCAGGTCGCGGTGCAGATCCTCGGCCGGTCGACGCCGGTCGAGCTGGATTTCGGGCAGGTGGAGAAGGTCTGAACCGGGGAGCCGCGAGGCGCTTGCACCCGGAAGTGAGGAACGATGGCAAAGAAAGTACAGGGTTACATCAAGCTGCAGATTCCTGCGGGCGGGGCCAACCCGAGCCCGCCGGTCGGGCCCGCGCTCGGCCAGCAGGGCGTCAACATCATGGAATTCTGCAAGCAGTTCAACGCGGCGACGCAGAAGGAGGAGAAGGGCCTGCCGATCCCGGTGATCATCACGGTGTACAGCGACCGCAGCTTCACCTTCGTGCTGAAGACGCCGCCGGCCGCCGTGCTGATGCGCAAGGCGATCGGCATCGAGAAGGGCTCGGGCACGCCGAACACGAAGAAGGTCGGCAAGATCTCGCGCAAGCAGCTCGAGGAGATCGCGAGGACAAAGATGCCCGACCTGACCGCCGCCGACCTCGATGCCGCCGTGCGGACCATCGCCGGCAGCGCCCGCAGCATGGGCGTCGACGTGGAGGGCGTCTGACATGGCAACCGTATTCAAGCGCCAGAAGCCCTGGAGCGAGCGGGTGAAGCCCGGCCAGCAGTATCCGATCGACGCAGGCCGTCGAGCTCGTCAAGGAATTCGCCAACGCGAAGTTCGACGAGACGGTCGACGTCGCGTCAATCTCGGCATCGATCCGGCGAAGTCCGACCAGCAGGTGCGCGGCTCGACGGTGATGCCGCACGGCACCGGCAAGAAGGTCCGCGTCGCGGTCTTCACGCAGGGCAAGAATGCCGACGCTGCCCGCGAGGCGGGCGCCGACATCGTCGGTCTCGAGGACCTCGCGGAGAAGGTGAAGGCGGGCCAGATCGACTTCGACGTCGTGGTCGCGAGCCCCGATGCGATGCGCGTCGTCGGCCAGCTCGGCCAGATCCTGGGGCCGCGCGGCCTGATGCCGAACCCGAAGGTCGGCACGGTGACGCCGGATGTCGCCGACGCCGTCCGCAATGCGAAGGCGGGCCAGGTGCGCTATCGCTGCGACAAGGCCGGCATCGTCCACTGCACGATCGGCAAGGCCAGCTTCGAGCCGGCCGCGCTCAGGGAGAACCTGCTGGCGCTGATCGCCGACTGCAGAAGCACAAGCCTTCGACGTCGAAAGGCGTGTATCGTGCAGCGCGTGACCGTGTCGTCGACGATGGGTCCCGGCGTCGCCGTGGACCGCGCGACGCTGGCAGTTTGAGGAGGCGAATTGTTTTAGTGCCGGGCGCGGGCCCGGGACCATGGGACGGCCGGCTTTGGCCGCCGGACCATCGAAGACCGCAGGCGGGGCATGGCCCCTTAATGGGCGCCTGCGCAGATGGTGGAACCCGAGTCAGTGTTCACTGGTGAAGGTTGCCATCAGCCGGCCGGAAGTGGCGGGCAAAAGGGTGGGCGCGCAGTTGCGCGCCTGTGGATGGATCTTCTGCCAGGAGGATGGAATGGCACTCAGACTGGAAGACAAGAAGGCAATGGTGACCGAGGTGCAGGCCGTTGCGCAGACCGCGCATTCGGTCGTCGCGGCGGAATATCGTGGCCTGACGGTCTCGCAGATGACGGGGCTGCGCGCGAAGGCGCGCCAGTCCGGCGTCTACATGCGGGTCGTCAAGAACACGCTGGCCCGCCGCGCGGTTGCCGGAACGCCGTACGAGTGCATCGCGGACAGTCTCAAGGGGCCGCTGATCCTCGCGTTCTCCCAGGAAGACCCGGGCGCCGCCGCCCGCGTCGTCAAGGAGTTCGCGAAGGCCAACGACAAGCTGGTCCCGACGCTGGTCGCGCTCGGCGGGCGGGTTTATCCCGCCGCCGATCTCGACCGGGTCGCGAGCCTGCCGACGCAGGACGCAGGCCCTCTCGATGCTGCTCGGCGTATTGAAGGCGCCGATCTCGAAGTTCGTGCGCACGCTGGCCGAGCCGCACGCGAAGCTGGTTCGCACCGTGGACGCGGTCAGGGCCATCGAAGGCCGCGTGACACCGGTGCCGCAAACTGATTCGGGTTCAACAAACTATTTATCTGGAGAGATGGCAATGGCTGCTAGCAAGGAACAGATTCTCGAGTCGATTTCGAACATGACGATCATGGAAGTCGTCGACCTCGTGAAGATGATGGAAGAGAAGTTCGGCGTTACCGCCGCAGCGCCGGTCGCGATGCTGCCGCAGCCGCTGGTGGCGCCGCCGCCCCGGCTGCCGAGGAGCAGACCGAGTTCACGGTCACCTTGAAGGCCTATCCGGCCGAGAAGAAGGTCACCGTGATCAAGGTGATCCGCGAGATCACCGGTCTCGGCCTCAAGGAGGCCAAGGACCTGGTCGAGGGCGCGCCGTCGACTGGTCAAGGAAGCCGTGTCGAAGGCGGATGCCGAGAAGATCAAGAAGCAGCTCGAAGACGTCGGCGCTACGGTCGAGGTCAAGTAACGACCTCCATGCGAGGGCAAACGGCCCCGCAGTCCGCGGCACCGGACATCATCGCAGCCTGGCCCTGCAAGGGTGCAGGCCGCGCGGTGCTGGCCGGTGCGCCGGTTTTGTACATACATGAATAGGGTGATCCCGATGGCCTATACGTTCACCGAGAAGAAGCGCATCCGGAAAAACTTTGGCAAGCGCCAGGGAATTCTGGAGGTGCCGCCGCTGCTCGCGATCCAGACCGAGTCCTATGCGCAGTTCCTGCAGCTCGTGGAGTCGCGGGCGCTGCACGCGGAACTGAGCGCGCACTCGGGCGGGCAGGTCGCTGGCGGCAGGCTGCTTTCGGAGGAACAGGAACGGGCCATCATCGACCGGCACCTGAAGCGCGCCGGGCTGCACGCCGCGTTCCAGAGCGTGTTCCCGATCAGGAGCTACTCGGGTCATGCAACGCTCGAGTACGTGTACTACTACCTCGGCGAGCCGGTATTCGACGTCAAGGAATGCCAGTTGCGCGGCCTGACCTATGCGGCGCCATTGCGCGTGCGCCTGCGGCTGCGTGTGATGGACAAGGAGTCGCCCGGCGCCTCCCGCGTGAAGCGCGCGATCGAGCAGGAGGTCTATCTCGGCGAGCTTCCGCTGATGACGGAGAATGGAACTTTCATCGTCAACGGCACCGAGCGCGTGATCGTCTCCCAGCTGCATCGCAGCCCGGGCGTCATCTTCGATCACGACAAGGGCAAGACCCACAGCTCCGGCAAGCTGCTGTTCCAGGCGCGCGTGATTCCCTATCGCGGCTCGTGGCTCGACTTCGAGTTCGACGCAAAGGACTGCGTGTTCGCGCGCATCGACCGCCGCCGCAAGCTGCCTGTCACGATCCTGCTGCGCGCACTCGGCTATTCGAACCCCGAGATCCTGGACCTGTTCTTCGACAAGAACATCGTTCACCTGACCAAGAAGGGGCCTGAGCTCGAGCTCGTGCCAGAACGCCTGCGCGGCGAGACCGCGATGTTCGAGATCAGCGCGGGTGGCAAGGTCATCGTCGAGGAAGGCCGCCGGATCACCGCGCGCCACGTGCGCCAGCTCGAGGAAGCCGGCATCAAGCGCCTCAGCGTGCCGTTGGAGTATCTCGAGGGCAGGATCCTGGCTCATGACGTCGTCGACAAGGAAACCGGCGAGGTTCTTGCCGCAGCGAATGACGTCCTGGGCGCTGAGCTGGTCGAGCGTTTCATCAAGGCGGGCGTGACCGAGATCGGCACGCTGTTCGTCAACGACCTGGACCGCGGACCGTATGTCTCCGACACGCTGCGCATCGATGCGACCACGACACGCCTCGAGGCGCTGATCGAGATCTACCGGATGATGCGCCCGGGCGAGCCGCCGACAAAGGACGCCGCAGAGAACCTGTTCCACAACCTGTTCTTCAACGGCGAGCGCTATGACCTGTCGGCGGTCGGCCGCATGAAGTTCAACCGCCGCGTGAACCGCGGGTTTCCGCCGGCCCTGTCCGGGGCCGAGGCCGAGCGCTGGCTCGAGGAGCCGGGCATCCTGTTTGACGGCCGCTATTTCGGCACGATCGCGGAACAGCGCAAGGACGAGGGCGCGCGCGGACTTTTCGCAAAGTACGGCGCGGACGTGTCCGATGTCGTCGACGTGCTGCGCACGCTGATTGCGATCAAGAATGGCGACGGCAAGGTTGACGATATCGATCATCTTGGCAACCGCCGCGTGCGCTGCGTCGGCGAGATGGCGGAAGTCGCGTTCCGCATCGGCCTGGTGCGCGTCGAGCGGGCCGTCAAGGAGCGCCTGACGCTCGCCGAGAACGAGGACATCAATCCGCAGGACATGATCAACGCCAAGCCGGTGGCGGCGGCGGTCAAGGAATTCTTCGGTTCCTCGCAGCTCTCGCAGTTCATGGACCAGAACAACCCGCTGTCCGAGATCACGCACAAGCGGCGCGTATCGGCACTCGGCGAGGGCGGTCTGAAGCGCGAGCGCGCCGGGTTCGAGGTCCGCGACGTGCACCCGACCCATTACGGCCGCGTGTGCCCGATCGAGACCCCGGAAGGCCCGAATATCGGCCTGATCAATTCACTTGCCGTGTACGCGCGCACCAACAAGTACGGCTTCCTCGAGACGCCGTACCGGCGCGTGCGCGACCGGCGCGTCACGGGCGATGTCGACTTCCTTTCGGCGATCGAGGAAAGCGAATTCGTCATCGCGCAGGCCAACGCGCCGCTCGATGCCAAGGGGCGTTTCGAGGGCGACCTGGTGTCCTGCCGCTACCAGAACGAGTTCACGCTGATGCCGGCCGAGCGCATCGAATACATGGACGTTTCACCGCGCCAGATCGTGTCGGTGGCGGCGGCCCTGATCCCGTTCCTCGAGCACGATGACGCCAACCGCGCGCTGATGGGCTCGAACATGCAGCGCCAGGCCGTGCCGACGCTGCGTTCGTCGACGCCGCTGGTCGGCACCGGCATCGAGCGGACCGTCGCGATCGACTCGGGCGTGGCGGTCATCGCGCGCCGCGGCGGTGCGGTCGACTCCGTCGATGCGTCGCGCATCGTGGTGCGCGTCAACGAGGCGGAAGTCACAGCGGGCGAGCCTGGCGTCGACATCTACAACCTCACAAAGTACACGCGCTCGAACCAGAACACCTGCATCAACCAGCGGCCGCTGGTCCGGGTCGGCGACACCATCTCCAGGAGCGACGTGCTGGCCGACGGCCCGTCGACGCATCTCGGCGAACTCGCGCTGGGCCAGAACATGCTGGTCGCGTTCATGCCGTGGAATGGCTACAACTTCGAGGACTCGATCCTGATCTCGGAGCGTGTCGTCGTGGAGGACCGCTTCACGACGATCCACATCGAGGAACTGACCTGCGTGGCGCGCGACACCAAGCTCGGCCCCGAGGAGATCACGGCGGACATCCCGAATGTCGGCGACTCGGCGCTTGCGAAGCTCGACGAAGCCGGCATCGTGTTCATCGGTGCCGAGGTCAAGGCGGGCGACATCCTGGTTGGCAAGGTCACGCCGAAGGGCGAGACGCAGTTGACACCGGAGGAGAAGCTGCTGCGCGCGATCTTCGGCGAGAAGGCTTCCGATGTGAAGGACACTTCGCTGCGCGTGCCGCCGGGCATGGACGGCACGGTCATCGACGTGCGCGTATTCACGCGCGACGGCGTCGAGCGGGACTCGCGTGCGCTGGCGATCCAGAAGTCGGAGATCGAGAAGGTCCGCAAGGACCTGAACGACCAGCGCCGGATACTCGAGGACGACCTGTTCTCGCGCCTGCGCTCGGAGCTCGTCGGAAAGGCCGCGAGCGGCGGTCCGCAGCGGCTGAAGGCCGGGATCGCGGTGACGGTCGAGTACCTCGACGAGCTGCCGCGGGAAGAGTGGTTCGAGATCCGCCTGCGCGACGAAGCGGCGAGTGAGGCGCTCGAGGCCGCGCGGCGACGGCTTGCCGATCAGCACAAGGAATTCGAACGCCGCTTCGACGGCAAGAAGGCCAAGATCACGGCCGGCGACGACCTCGCGCCGGGCGTGCTGAAGATGGTCAAGGTCTACCTGGCCGTGAAGCGCCGCATACAGCCTGGCGACAAGATGGCCGGCCGGCATGGCAACAAGGGCGTCGTTTCGACGATCGTGCCCGGTGGAGGACATGCCGTACCTTGCGGACGGCTCACCGGTCGACATCGTGCTGAATCCGCTGGGCGTGCCATCGCGCATGAACATCGGGCAGATCCTCGAGACCCATCTCGGCTGGGCCGCGAAGGGCCTGGGCGACAAGATCGGCAGGATGATCGAGGCGCAGAACGCGATCGTCGATATTGCGCAAGTTCCTCGACCGCGTCTACAACACGACTGGCGGGGAGAAGGAGGACGTGGCGGCGCTGTCCGACGCGGAGATCCTCGAGCTTGCCCGCAACCTGACTGACGGCGTGCCGATGGCGACACCGGTATTCGATGGCGCGAGCGAGGCGGAGATCAAGCACATGCTCGAGATGGCCGATTTGCCGACTTCCGGCCAGACGAATCTGACGGACGGGCGCACGGGTGAGGCGTTCGACCGGCAGGTGACGGTCGGATACATGTACATGCTGAAGCTCAACCATCTCGTGGACGACAAGATGCATGCGCGTTCGACCGGGCCTTACAGCCTGGTCACCCAGCAACCGCTGGGCGGCAAGGCGCAGTTCGGAGGCCAGCGCTTCGGCGAGATGGAAGTCTGGGCGCTCGAGGCCTACGGCGCGGCCTACACGCTGCAGGAAATGCTGACAGTCAAGTCGGACGACGTGAATGGCCGAACCAAGATGTACAAGAACATCGTGGACGGCAATCACGCAATGGACGCCGGCATGCCGGAATCGTTCAACGTGCTGGTCAAGGAAATCCGGTCGCTGAGCATCAACATCGAGCTCGAGCAGGAAGGGTGAACCAATGAAGGACTTTCTCAAGTTTTTCAAGCCGCAGGTACCGGTCGAGAATTTCGACTCGATCCGGATCGCGCTGACATCGCCGGAGATGATCCGCTCATGGTCTTACGGCGAGGTCCGCAAGCCCGAGACGATCAACTACCGGACCTTCAAGCCGGAGCGCGACGGGCTGTTCTGCGCGAAGATCTTCGGGCCGGTCAAGGACTACGAGTGCCTGTGCGGCAAGTACAAGCGCCTGAAGCACCGCGGCGTGGTCTGCGAGAAGTGCGGCGTCGAAGTCACGCAGTCCAAGGTCCGGCGCGAGCGCATGGGCCACATCGAGCTTGCGAGCCCGGTCGCCCATATCTGGTTCCTGAAGTCCCTGCCGTCGCGCATCGGCCTGATGGTCGACATGACGCTCAGGGACCTCGAGCGCGTGCTGTACTTCGAGGCGTTCGTCGTCGTCGATCCGGGCATGACGCCGCTCGAGCGCGGCCAGCTGATGACCAACGAGATGTACCTGGAGGCGCTCGAGCAGTACGGCGATGAGTTCGACGCCCGCATGGGCGCCGAGGCGATCCTCGAGCTGCTGAAGACCATCGACCTCGCGACCGAGACCGGCAAGGTCCGCACCGAGATCGAGGGCACGACCTCCGAGACCAAGATCAAGCGGCTCACCAAGCGGCTCAAGCTGCTCGAGTCGTTCGTCGAGTCGGGCAACAACCCGCAGTGGATGGTCCTGACCGTGCTGCCGGTGCTGCCGCCCGACCTGCGGCCGCTGGTGCCGCTGGATGGCGGGCGCTTCGCGACCTCGGACCTGAACGACCTGTACCGCCGCGTGATCAACCGCAACAACCGCCTGCGCCGGCTGCTCGAGCTGAACGCGCCGGACATCATCGTGCGCAACGAGAAGCGCATGCTGCAGGAGTCGGTGGACGCACTGCTCGACAATGGCCGTCGCGGCCGCGCGATCACGGGCACCAACAAGCGCCCGCTGAAGTCGCTGGCCGACATGATCAAGGGCAAGCAGGGCCGCTTCCGGCAGAACCTGCTCGGCAAGCGCGTCGATTACTCCGGCCGCTCGGTCATCGTGGTCGGCCCGACACTGCGCCTGCACCAGTGCGGCCTGCCGAAGAAGATGGCGCTCGAGCTCTTCAAGCCGTTCATATTCCACAAGCTGCAGCTGCGCGGACTCGCGACGACGATCAAGGCCGCAAAGCGCCTGGTCGAGCGCGAGGGCCCGGAGGTCTGGGACATCCTCGAGGAGGTCATCCGCGAGCATCCGGTGCTGCTGAACCGCGCGCCGACGCTGCATCGCCTCGGCATCCAGGCATTCGAGCCGGTGCTGATCGAGGGCAAGGCAATCCAGCTGCACCCGCTGGTCTGCACGGCGTTCAACGCGGACTTCGACGGCGACCAGATGGCGGTGCACGTGCCGCTGTCGCTGGAAGCGCAGCTCGAGGCACGCGCGCTGATGCTGTCGTCCAACAACATCCTGTCGCCGGCCAATGGCGACCCGATCATCGTGCCGTCGCAGGACGTCGTGCTCGGTCTCTACTACATGACGCGCGAGCGCGCCGGCGCGCGCGGCGAGGGCATGACATTCAGCGACGTGCGCGAGGTGCATCGCGCCCACGAGACGCGCTGCGCAGAGCTGCACGCGGGAATTCGCGTGCGCATCGTCGAGTACGTCAAGGATGCGGCAGGCGAGTTGAAGAGGCAGCGCAGGCTGGTGAAGACCACAGTCGGCCGCGCGCTGCTTTCCGAGCTGCTGCCGAAGGGGCTGCCGTTCGACCTGGTGAACCAGGACATGACCAAGAAGCGCGTGTCGGCGGTCATCAATTCCTGCTACCGGGCGCTCGGTCTCAAGGAGACGGTGATCTTCGCCGACCGCCTGATGTACACGGGCTTCTCGTATGCGACACGCGGGGCGGTTTCGATCGGCGTTGACGACATGATGGTCCCGCCGCAGAAGGCCAAGATCCTTGGCTCGGCGGAACGCGAGGTCAAGGAGATCCAGGACCAGTACGAGTCCGGTCTCGTGACCAATGGCGAGCGCTACAACAAGGTCGTCGACATCTGGTCGCGCACCAATGACCAGATCGGCAAGGCGATGATGGACCAGCTGCGTTTCGAGGAAGGAACCGACCTGAAGGGCAGGAAGGTGCAGCAAGGCTCGTTCAACTCGATCTTCATGATGGCCGATTCCGGCGCGCGCGGCTCCGCGGCGCAGATCCGCCAGCTGGCCGGCATGCGCGGCCTGATGGCAAAGCCGGATGGTTCGATCATCGAGACGCCGATCACGGCGAACTTCCGCGAAGGCCTGAACGTGCTGCAGTACTTCATCTCGACCCACGGCGCGCGCAAGGGCCTCGCGGACACGGCATTGAAGACCGCGAACTCCGGCTACCTGACCCGTCGCCTGGTCGACGTCGCCCAGGACCTCGTAGTCACGCAGCACGACTGTGCAACGACAAAGGGCCTGGACGTGACCCCGATCGTCGAGGGCGGAGACGTCGTCGAGGGCCTCGGCGAGCGCGTGCTCGGCCGGGTGACCGCGACGGACGTGCTGTTGCCGGGCACCGAGAAAGTGCTGGCGCCAGCCGCGACGCTGCTCGACGAGCACTGGGTACAGCAGCTCGAGAATCACGGCGTCGACTCGCTGAAAGTGCGCTCGCCGATCACCTGCGAGGTGCGCTACGGCGTCTGCGCAATGTGCTACGGGCGCGACTTGGCGCGCGGCAAGCTGATCAGCATCGGCGAGGCGGTCGGCGTGATCGCCGCACAGTCGATCGGCGAGCCCGGAACGCAGCTGACGATGCGGACCTTCCACATCGGCGGCGCGGCGTCTCGCGCGGCGGCGATCTCACTGGTCGAGATCAAGGGCAAGGGCACGCTGCGGTTCCACAATGTCAAGTCGGTGCGCCACGAGAAGGGCCACCTGGTCACGACCTCACGTTCAGGCGAAATCGGCGTTATCGACGAGTTCGGCCGCGAGCGTGAACGCTACAAGATCCCATACGGCGCCATGATCGTCGCGGACGAGGGCGGCACCGTGTCGCCGGGCCAGATCGTCGCGAACTGGGATCCGCATACCCACCCGGTGGTCACCGAGGTCGCGGGCTTCATCAAGTTCATCGACTTCGTGGACGGCGTCACCGTGCAGTCGCAGGTCGACGAGGTGACGGGCCTGACTAGCGTCGAGGTGCTCGATCCGAAGCAGCGCGGTGCTGCCGGCAAGGACCTGCGGCCAGTCATCAAGCTCGTCAACGCGAAGGGCAAGGAAGTCACATTCGCCAATACGGACATTCCGGCGGTCTACACATTGCCGCCCGGCGCGCTGATCTCGCTCGAGGATGGCGCCAAGGTATCGGTCGGCGACGTCATTGCGCGCATCCCGCAGGAGTCGTCGAAGACACGCGACATCACGGGCGGCCTGCCGCGCGTTGCGGACCTGTTCGAGGCGCGCAAGCCGAAGGAACCGGCAATCCTCGCCGAGGTGACCGGCACGGTCAGCTTCGGCCGCGAGACCAAGGGCAAGCGGCGCCTGGTGATCACCGGCGAGAACAGCGAGCGCTACGAGGAGTTGATTCCGAAGTGGCGGCAGTTGAACGTGTTCGAGGGCGAACACGTGGAGCGCGGGGAAGTCATCGCTGACGGCGAGCCGAACCCGCACGACATCCTGAGGCTGCAGGGCGTCGCGGCACTGGCCAACTACCTGACGCGCGAGATCCAGGACGTCTACCGGCTGCAGGGCGTCAAGATCAACGACAAGCACATCGAGGTGATCGTCCGGCAGATGCTGCGCAAGGTCGAGGTCAAGGAAGCCGGCGACTCGACGCTGCTGCGCGGCGAGCAGCTTGAGCGCGCGCGTATCCTCGAGCTCAATGACCGCCTTGAGGGCGAGAAGAAGTCGGCCGCGGTCTACGAGCCGATGCTGCTCGGCATCACCAAGGCCTCGCTGCAGACGGATTCGTTCATCTCGGCCGCTTCATTCCAGGAGACCACGCGCGTGCTGACCGATGCGGCCGTCCGCGGCATCAAGGACGACCTGCGTGGGCTGAAGGAGAATGTCATCGTCGGGCGGCTGATCCCGGCCGGCACCGGCTTCTCCTTCCATGCCCAGCGGCGCATGGGGCGCGGAGAGGAACACCGGGGCTTCCTCGATTCGGCCGCAGAGCCTGCTGCCGAGGAGGCCGTTCCGGAAGCGGCGACGGAATAATGCGGGGCCCGGCACCCGGCTCCGGCCGGGTCCCAGGTCCGGCTTCAGTCCCCGGAGCTGGCACCGGCCGCGTTAGCGCCAACAGCGAACAGACGCATCAAGCACCTCCCTCGATCAATCCTGGCCGGAGGTCGACGGCCGAGCGCCCAGCACCTGTTGGAGGACTTCGCAGGCCCAGTCGACTTCGTCGCGCGTGATCGGCAGGGGCGGGGCGATCCGGATCGTGTGCTCGTGGGTGTCCTTGGCGAGCAGTCCGCGATCCCGCAGCTGCTCGCAATAGCGCCGCGCCCCGCCGGCCTCGCCAGTCAGTTCGACGGCGAGCATCAGTCCGCGGCCGCGGACTTCGCGCACGACGTCGCTGCGCATGCCCTGGAGACGCGCCATGAAGTGTGCGCCCTGCAACGCAGCGTTTTCGATCATGCCCTCCTCGATGAGGACCTTCAGTGCCATGCGCGCCACGGCACAGGCGAGCGGATTGCCGCCGAAAGTGCTGCCGTGCTGGCCGGGCTTGAGCACACCGAGGACTTCGGAATTTGAGAGCACCGCCGAGACCGGGTAAAAGCCGCCGGAAAGCGCCTTTCCGATCAGGGTTACGTCCGCCTCGATCTCTTCGTGCTCCTCCGCGAGCAGCTTGCCGGTGCGGCCGAGGCCGGTCTGGATCTCGTCGAGTATCAGTGTCACATTGCGCTCACTGCATAAGGCCCGCACACGGGAGAAGTAACCGGGCGGCGGGATGATGACGCCGGCCTCGCCCTGGATCGGCTCGACCAGGAATGCCACCGTGTTGTCGTTGATCGCGGCGGCGAAGGCATCGAAGTCGCCAAACGGCACGACCCGGAAGCCGGGTGCGAACGGGCCAAAGCCGCCGCGCGCGTCCGGATCAGTGCTGAATCCGACGATGCCGAGCGTGCGGCCGTGAAAATTGTTCGAGCAGACGATGATCTCGGCGCGGTCCTCCGCCACTCCTTTCACTTCGTAGCCCCACTTGCGTACCGCCTTGATGGCCGATTCGACTGCCTCCGCGCCGCTGTTCATCGGCAGGATCTTGTGGGAGCCGGTGAGTTTCGCGAGGTCCTCGTAGAGCAGTGCCAATTGGTCGTTGCGGAATGCGCGGGAGGTGAGCGTGAGTCGACTCGCCTGCTCGACCATCGCTGCGAGGATCCGGGGATGACAGTGGCCCTGGTTCAGCGCCGAATACGCTGACAGGCAGTCAAGGTAGCGCTTGCCGTCCGTGTCCCATACCCACACCCCTTCGCCGCGCACCAGGACGACATCCAGCGGCTCGTAGTTATGCGCCCCGAGGCGCGATTCGAGGTCGATCAGGCCGTTGGCTGTGAGCGTCATGGTGCACAAATTATACGGGACAGCCCGATCGCGTCGCGAACCGCGGTTCGGCGTTAAACTGTGCCTGCCTTGCAGCACCCCGGAAAAAAGAAGGTATCCCTGATCGGCGCACCGACCGACGTCGGCGCCAGCACGCGTGGCGCCTCCATGGGGCCCGAAGCCCTGCGGGTCGCGCAGCTGCGCGAGATGCTCGAGTCACAGGGTGTGGAAGTGCTCGATCGCGGGAACCTGCAGGGTCCGGGAAATCCGGGACTTCCACCGGTGGACGGCTACCGGCATCTTGCGGAAGTCGCGACGTGGAATCGCGCGGTGCATGATGCGTTCCATGCCGAGCTCGCGGCTTCGCGGCTGCCGATTCTGCTGGGCGGCGATCACTCCCTCGCGATCGGCTCGATCAGTGCCGTGGCGCGCCATTGCCGAGCCAACAAACGCGTGCTGCGCGTGCTGTGGTTTGACGCCCACGCGGATTCAAACACCAACTTGCTCACTCCCAGCGGCAATATTCACGGAATGCCGATGGCCGTGTTGTGCGGCTACGGACCCGCGGATCTCGTCGGTATCGGCGGTGCGGCGCCGATCATCGAACCGGGCGTTGTCCGCCAGATCGGAATCCGCAGCGTCGACGAGGGCGAAAAGCGCCTCGTCCATGAGATCGGACTGGAAGTCTTCGACATGCGCTACATCGACGAGAGGGGCATGCGCCAGACGATGCAGGCTGCGCTTTCCGGCCTCGATCCGAACACGCATTTGCACGTCAGCTTCGACGTCGACTTCCTCGACCCCGACATCGCGCCAGGGGTGGGTACGACCGTGGCGGGCGGACCGTCCTATCGTGAGTCGCAGCTTTGCATGGAGATGGTCGCCGACACGGGACTACTGGGATCGGTCGACATCATGGAGCTTAATCCCGCCTTCGACCTGCACAACAAGACGGCGGAAGTCGCCGTCGATTTGCTCGGTTCGCTGTTCGGCAAGAGCACTCTGATGCGGCGCGCCGAGGAATAGTCTTTCGCCATGAAGCCAGTAGGGCCTTAGCCCAATAAAAACAAGGCCTTGGGCGCGGCTCGGGTCAGGCCCGGACACGGCTTGACGGCACAATGGGCCAGTACCTACAATCGCGGGCCTTTTCGGCCCTCGCCCCGGTATACGGGCAGCGCCGGAATCGCACCGATGTATCCGGGCCGCCACAGGGCGGCCCGGCGTTTCATGCGTCCGGTAATTCCACCGGCGCTCAGGGGTTTACAGGCGAAATGGCTACGACCAACCAGTTGATCAGCGGCGGCCGCACAGCGGCGACCTACAAGTCGAAGGTGCCCGCGCTGGAGCGCTCGCCACAGCGCCGCGGCGTATGCACGCGCGTCTACACGACGACACCGAAAAAGCCCAACTCGGCACTGCGCAAGGTCTGCCGCGTGCGCCTGACCAACGGCTACGAGGTCACGAGTTATATCGGCGGCGAGGGCCACAACCTGCAGGAGCACTCTGTCGTGCTGATCCGCGGCGGCCGAGTCAAGGACCTGCCGGGTGTCCGCTATCACACCGTCCGCGGCACGCTCGATTGCGCCGGCGTTAGCGACCGCAAGCAGAGCCGCTCGAAGTACGGCGCCAAGCGGCCCAAGAAATAAGGAACAGGGGAAGAATCAATGTCCCGTCGAACACAGGCACCGACACGCGTCGTGCTCCCGGACCCGAAGTTCGGCAGCCAGATGCTGGCCAAGTTCATGAACATGGTGATGGAAGCAGGCAAGAAATCCGCCGCCGAGAAGATCATGTACGGCGCGATCGACCGCATCTCCGAGAAGACCGGCCGCGAAGGCGAGGCCGCGCTCGAGCTCCTGTCGACCGCGCTCGAGAACGTCAAGCCGGCGGTCGAGGTGAAGTCACGCCGCGTCGGCGGCGCGACCTACCAGGTGCCGGTCGAGGTGCGCCCGACCCGCCGCCAGACACTTGCGATGCGCTGGCTGATCGAGGCCGCGCGCGCGCGCAGCGAGAAGTCGATGGCGCACCGTCTCGCGCACGAACTGATGGACGCTGCGGAGAACCGCGGCACGGCCGTGCGCAAGCGCGAAGACACACATCGCATGGCGGATGCGAACAAGGCGTTCGCACATTACCGCTGGTAAGAAAGAAGGCGCAAGAGAAGAACATGTCTCGGCACACCCCAATCGAGCGTTACCGGAATATCGGCATTTCCGCGCATATCGACGCCGGAAAGACGACGACGACCGAGCGCGTGCTGTTCTATACGGGCGTGTCGCACAAGATCGGTGAAGTGCACGACGGCGCGGCCGTCATGGACTACATGGAGCAGGAACAGGAGCGCGGCATCACGATCACCGCTGCGGCGACGACATGCTTCTGGAAAGGGATGGACAATCACTTCTCCGAGCACCGCATCAATATCATCGACACGCCGGGCCACGTCGATTTCACGATCGAGGTCGAGCGTTCGCTGCGGGTGCTGGACTCCGCAGTCGCGGTCTATTGCGCCGTATCCGGTGTGCAGCCGCAGTCGGAGACGGTCTGGCGGCAGATGAACAAGTACCGCGTGCCGCGCATCGCGTTCGTCAACAAGATGGACCGTGCGGGTGCCAATTTCCTGCGCTGCGTGGACCAGATTCGCACGCGGCTGAAGGGCAACCCGGTCGTGCTCCAGCTGCCGATCGGCGCCGAGGAGAAATTCTCCGGCATCGTCGACCTGATCCGCATGAAGGCGATCTGGTGGGACGATGAAACTCAGGGCATGCGCTTCGAGTACCGGGACATCCCGGAGGATATGAAGGCGCAGTGCGATGAATATCGCCTGAAGCTGATCGAGGCTGCGGCCGAGGGCAACGAAGAGCTGCTGCACAAGTACCTCGACGGGGAAGCGCTATCGATCGAAGAGATCCGCCAGGGCCTGCGCGCGCGGGCGATCCGCAACGAGATCTGCCTCGTCACCTGCGGCTCCGCATTCAAGAACAAGGGCGTGCAGGCGGTGCTGGACGCGGTCATCGAGTACATGCCGTCGCCGGTCGAGGTGCCCGACGTGCGTGGTCAGACCGAGGAAGGCAAGGAGATCACCCGCGCGCCCGCCGACGATGCGCCGTTCTCGGCGCTCGCGTTCAAGATCCTGAATGACCCCTTTGTCGGCAACCTGACATTCTTCCGCGTGTATTCCGGCACGCTGAATTCCGGCGACCAGGTGTACGTGCCGAACCGCACGCGCAAGGAGCGCATCGGCCGCCTGCTGCAGATGCACGCGAGCGACCGCGGAGGAGATCAAGGAAGTCCGCGCCGGCGACATCGCCGCGGCCGTGGGTCTCAAGGACGTGACGACGGGCGACACGCTGTCGGATCCCGATGAAGTTGATCGTGCTGGAAAAGATGGAATTCCCGGAGCCCGTGATTTCGGTGGCGGTCGAGCCGAAGACCAAGGCCGACCAGGAAAAGATGGGCATCGCGCTGCAGCGTCTTGCCAAGGAAGACCCGTCATTCCGCGTCGTCGACCGACCAGGAGTCCGGCCAGACGATCATCTCCGGCATGGGCGAACTGCACCTCGAGATCATCGTCGACCGGATGAAGCGCGAGTTCAAGGTCGAGGCGGACGTCGGCAAGCCGCAGGTTGCCTACCGCGAGACGATCCGCAGGACCGTCGAGCAGGAAGGCAAGTTCGTCCGCCAGACCGGCGGCCGCGGCCAGTACGGCCACGTGTGGCTGCGCCTCGAGCCGCTGGAAGAGGGCAAGGGCTACGAGTTCGTCAATGAAGTCGTCGGCGGGACGGTGCCGCGCGAGTACATCCCTGCCGTGGACAAGGGTGTGAAGGAATGCGCTGCAGTCGGGCGTCATCGCCGGCTTCCCGATCGTGGACGTGCGCGTCGCGATCACCGACGGCTCGTACCACGACGTCGACTCGAACGAAATGGCGTTCAAGATCGCCGGCAGCATGGCCTTCAAGGAGGGCTTCGCAAAGGCGCAGCCGGTGCTGCTCGAGCCGATCATGAATGTCGAGGTCGTGACACCGGAGGAATACTCGGGCGACGTGATCGGCGACCTGAATCGCCGCCGCGGCCAGATCACCGGCATGGACGAGTCGCCGTCCGGCAAGGTCGTGACCGCCGAGGTGCCGCTGGCCGAGATGTTCGGCTATGCGACCACCGTGCGCTCGATGAGCCAGGGGCGCGCGACGTTCACGATGGAATTCAAGAAGTACGTCGAGGTGCCGAACAACGTCGCCGAGGCGGTCATGAAGAAGGCATCCTGAGGGGACCACGCGATGGCTAAGGAAAAATTCGTACGGTCGAAGCCGCATGTGAATGTGGGGACGATAGGGCATGTGGACCATGGGAAGACGACGCTGACGGCGGCGTTGACCAAGGTGATGGCGGAGAAGCACGGTGGGCGAGTTCACGGCCTACGACCAGATTGACAAGGCGCCGGAAGAGAAGGCGCGCGGGATCACGATTGCGACGGCGCACGTGGAGTACCAGTCGTCGGCGCGGCATTACGCGCACGTGGACTGCCCGGGGCATGCGGACTATGTGAAGAACATGATCACGGGTGCGGCGCAGATGGACGGTGCGATTCTGGTGGTATCGGCGGCGGACGGCCCGATGCCGCAGACGCGCGAGCACATCCTGCTGGCGCGCCAGGTGGGTGTGCCGTACATCGTGGTGTATTTGAACAAGTGCGACATGGTGGACGACGCCGAGCTGATCGAGCTGGTGGAGATGGAGGTTCGGGAGCTGTTGTCGAAGTACCAGTTCCCGGGCGACGACACGCCGATTGTGCGTGGCTCGGCGCTGAAGGCGCTGGAAGGCGCTGCGGGCGAGCTGGGTGCCGAGTCGGTGATGAAGCTGGTGGCGGAGATGGACCGTTACATTCCGACGCCGGTGCGGGTGATCGACAAGCCGTTTTTGATGCCGATCGAGGACGTGTTCTCGATTTCGGGGCGCGGCACGGTGGTGACCGGGCGCATCGAGCGCGGGATTGTGAAGGTCAACGACGAGATCGAGATCGTGGGCCTGAAGCCGACCGCGAAGACCACCTGCACGGGCGTGGAGATGTTCCGCAAGCTGCTGGACGAGGGCCAGGCGGGCGACAACGTGGGTGTATTGCTGCGTGGCACCAAGCGTGAGGAAGTGGAGCGTGGGCAGGTGCTGGCGAAGCCGGGCAGCATCAACCCGCACACCAATTTCGAGTGCGAGGTGTACGTGCTGACCAAGGAGGAGGGCGGCCGGCATACGCCGTTCTTCAAGGGCTACCGGCCGCAGTTCTATTTCCGCACCACTGACGTGACCGGCAGCATCGAGCTGCCGAGCGGGGTGGAGATGGTGATGCCGGGCGACAACATCAAGATGGTGGTGGAGCTGATTGCGCCGATCGCGATGGAGGAAGGCCTGCGTTTCGCGATTCGCGAGGGCGGCCGCACCGTCGGTGCCGGTGTCGTCTCCAAGGTACTGAAATAAGGAACGACGATGGCAACCAGTCAGAACATCCGCATCCGCCTGAAGGCATTCGATCACAAGCTGATCGATACCTCGGCGCGTGAAATCGTGGAGACGGCGCGGCGCACTGGCGCCACCGTGCGCGGCCCCGTGCCGCTGCCGACCAAGATCGAACGCTTCACGGTGCTGGTCGTCGCCGCATGGCGACAAGGACGCGCGCGACCAGTTCGAGATCCGCACCCACAAGCGCCTGATGGACATCGTCAACCCGACCGACAAGACGGTCGACGCGTTGATGCGCCTCGAGTTGCCGGCAGGCGTGGACGTGCAGATCAAGTTGAACTGAGCCGCCGGGCCGCTATACTAGGCGGCTTTTCCCGGGGCCGTAGTCGAGAGTTGGGACAGCGTCGGCCAATTGCAGCCGACGCGGTGAAAAAAGGATATAAATCATGACCATAGGTCTGGTCGGCCGCAAGGCCGGCATGACTCGGGTTTTCACCGACGCGGGCGAATCCCTGCCGGTGACGGTCATCGAGGCCCTGCCGAATCGCATCGTGCAGGTCAAGGACGCGAAGGCCGGATGGCTATCGCGCCGTCCAGGTCACGTTCGGCAGCCGACGCGCCTCCCGTCTCACCAAGCCGGTGGCCGGTCACTACGCCAAGCCGGGTGTACTGCCGGGCGAAGGAGCTGATCGAGTTCCGCCTTGCCGCGGGCGAGGGCGCGGACCTCAAGACGGGTGCCGAGCTCAAGGTCGACATGTTCGAGGCCGGTCAGGTCGTCGACGTGACGGGCACCACGATCGGCAAGGGCTTTGCGGGCGTCATGAAGCGCCACGGCTTCGCCGGCGGCTATGGCGAGCCACGGCGCCTCGGTCGTGCACCGTGCGCCGGGCTCGATCGGCCAGCGCCAGACGCCGGGCCGCGTGTTCCCCGGCAAGCGCATGGCGGGCCGCATGGGCGGCGTGCGCCGCACGGAAGAGAATCTGAAGGTCGTCCAGGTGGACCTCGAGCGCAACCTGCTGCTGGTCAGCGGGTCCGTGCCGGGGGCCCCGGGCGGGCGCGTCGTGGTGCGTCCGTCGGTCAAGGCCGAGGCCGCGGAAGCGCCGCAAGTTCGTCGCCGCAACGAAGAAGTGACGCAGGGGCACTAGCGATGAAGCTGAAGCTGGTGAATGGCGGGGCGTCCAGGCTCCGAGATCGATGTCAGCGATGCGACCTTCGGCCGTGAATTCAACGAGCCGCTGGTCCACCAGGTGCTGACGGCCTATGCGGCCGCGGGCCGCGCCGGCACCAAGGCGCAGAAGACCAAGGCCGAGGTGCGCGGCGGCGGCAAGAAGCCGTGGAACCAGAAGGGCACGGGCAGTGCCCGGGCAGGCTCGATCCGGAGCCCGATCTGGGTCGGCGGCGGCCGCGCGTTTGCGGCCAGGCCGCGGAGCTACGCGCAGAAGGTCAATCGCAAGATGTACCGCGGCGCGATCCGCTCGATGCTGTCGGAACTCGCGCGCCAGGATCGCCTGGTCGTGACCGGCGCGCTCGAGCTCGAGGCGCCGAAGACAAAGATGCTGGTCGGCAAGCTGGCCGAGCTCGGCCTCGACAACGTGCTGATCCTGATCGAGGCCTATGACGAGAAGCTGCACCTCGCGTCGCGCAACCTGGTCGACGTCGACGTGCTGCACGGTCGCGAGTCTCGACCCGATGAGCCTCGCGCGCTACCCGAAGGTGCTCGCGACCGTCGGCGCGCTGCGCCTGCTCGAGGAGAAGCTGGCATGAGCACGGACATTTCCAAGGAGCGGCTGATCAGCGTGCTGATTGCGCCGCACGTTTCGGAAAAGAGCGCGCGCATCGCGGAGCTGCGGGCAACCAGTACGTGTTCCGTGTCCGGACGGACGCGACCAAGCCGGAGATCCGCGCCGCGGTCGAGTTCATGTTCGAGGTCAAGGTCGACACGGTGCGGGTCGTCAACCAGGCGGGCAAGGCCAAGCGCTTCGGGCGCTCGCTCGGCCGCCGCTCGGACTGGAAGAAGGCGTATGTGCGTCTCGCCGAGGGCCAGCCGATCGAGATGGCCGGCGCCGAGCGCGCCTGAGCGCGGGTGACAGGAACCAGAGATATGGCACTGAAGAAACTCAAGCCGACTTCGCCGGGAACGCGCTTCCAGCTGCGTCCCGACCGCTCGAAGCTGCACCACGGCGCGCCGGTGCGCGCGCTCGTGGCCGGCCACAAGTCCACCGGTGGCCGCAACAACGTCGGCCGCCTGACGACGCGCCACAAGGGCTCGGGCCACAAGCACAACTACCGGATGATCGACTTCCGGCGCGACAAGGACGGCGTCCCCGCGAAGGTCGAGCGGCTCGAGTACGACCCGAACCGGTCGTCGTACATCGCGCTGCTGCTCTACAAGGACGGCGAGCGCCGCTACATCCTCGCGCCGAAGGGCGTGGACACGGGCGACGAGCTGCAGTCCGGCGCCGATTCGCCGATCCGTGCCGGCAACGCGATGCAGCTGCGGCACATCCCGGTGGGCTCGCTGGTGCACAACATCGAGCTGAAGCCCGGCAAGGGCGGCCAGATTGCGCGCGCCGCCGGCAGTTCCGCGTCAGTACTCGGGCCGCGAGGGCGGCAATGCGATCCTGCGGCTGAAGTCCGGCGAGACCCGCAAGGTCAGCGTCGAGTGCCGCGCGACGATCGGCGAGATCGGCAATGACGAGCACAACCTGCGCAGCTACGGCAAGGCCGGCGCAAAGCGCTGGCGCGGCATCCGGCCGACTGTGCGCGGCGTCGTGATGAACCCGGTCGATCACCCGCACGGCGGCGGCGAGGGTCGCTCGGGTCAGGGCAACCCGCACCCGGTATCGCCCTGGGGCTGGCATACCAAGGGCAAGAAGACGCGCAACAACAAGCGCACCGACGCATTCATCGTGCGCCGGCGCAAGAAAGGAGCGTAAGCGAGATGTCACGTTCCCTGAAGAAGGGCCCGTTCGTCGACCTGCACCTCGCCAAGAAGGTGCAGGTGGCCCGCGACAAGAACGATCGCCGGCCGATCAAGACCTGGTCGCGGCGCTCGATGATCCTGCCGGACATGGTCGGACTGACGATCGCGGTGCACAACGGTCGCCAGCACGTGCCGGTGCTGGTCACGGAGAACATGGTCGGCCACAAGCTCGGCGAGTTCGCGCCGACGCGGATTTTCAAGAGTCACTCGTCGGCCAGGAAGGTCGAGGCGACTCCGGAGTAAGGCGATGCAGGTATCAGCCATATTGCGCCACGCGCGCATCTCGCCGCAGAAATGCCGGCTCGTCGCCGACATGGTGCGCGGCCAGCCGGTGGGGCACGCGCTCGCGGTGCTCGCCTACACGCCGAAGAAGGGCGCGCGAATCGTGCGCAAGGTGCTCGAGTCGGCGATCGCGAATGCCGAGCACAACCTCGGGCGCGGATATCGACGAACTGAAGATCTCGCGCATCGAGGTCGACGCAGCGCCGGTGGCGAAGCGCTTCCATGCGCGCGCCAAGGGCCGCGGCAACCGCATCGTCAAGCGGCTGAGCCACATCAAGGTGACCGTGGCCGACAAGGCCCGGTAAGCAGGGGGAACGGAGCAGCACATGGGTCAGAAGGTCAACCCGATCGGCATCCGCCTCGGCATCACGCGCGACTGGACGTCGCGCTGGTACGCGGATTCCAAGACTTTCCCGGCGAACATCCTGTCCGACTGGAGGGTGCGCGAGTTCCTGCGCGAAGAAGCTGATCGACGCATCGGTGAGCCGCATCCACATCGAGCGTGCGGCGCGCAAGGCCAACATCACGATCCACACGGCGCGGCCGGGCGTCGTGATCGGCCGCAAGGGCGAGGACATCGAGAAGCTGCGGGTCGAGGTCGCCGGAGCTGATGAAGATGGCGGTGCCGACGTGCGGCTCAACATCGCCGAGATCCGCAAGCCGGAGCTCGACGCGCAGCTGGTCGCCGAGAGCATCGCGCAGCAGATCGAGAAGCGCGTGATGTTCCGCCGCGCGATGAAGCGTGCGGTCACCAACACGATGCGCAGCGGCGCGCTGGGCGTGAAGGTGCGCGTGGCCGGCCGGCTGAATGGCGCCGAGATCTCGCGCTCGGAGTGGACGCGCGAGGGCCGCATCCCGCTGCATACATTCCGCGCCGAGATCGACTACGGGCTGGCCGAGGCGCACACGACCTACGGCGTGATCGGCGTGAAGGTCTGGGTATTCAAGGGCGAGGTGTTCGACCGCGAGGAGGCGGAGCCGGAAGTGGTCGAGACCCAGGAAGGAAGCAGGCCAGCGCGCCGAGCCGGCGGCCGGCTGAGCGTAAGGACGACGGGACATGATGCAGCCCAAGCGGACCAAGTACCGCAAGATGTTCAAGGGAAACCTGTCCGGCATGGCCGCACCGCGGCAGCTCGGTCGCGTTCGGCGACTACGGCCTGAAGGCGATCGACCGCTCGCGCATGACTGCGCGCGAGATCGAGGCGGCGCGCCGCGCGATGACGCGCTACGTGAAGCGCGGCGGCCAGATCTGGATCCGCGTTTTCCCGGACGTGCCGATCACGCAGAAGCCGCTCGAGGTCCGCATGGGCAGCGGCAAGGGCAACGTCGAGTACTGGGTCGCCAAGGTGACCCCGGGCAAGGTGCTGTTCGAGATCGAGGGCGTGCCCGAATCGGACGGCGCGCGAGGCATTCAGGCTGGCGGCTGCCAAGCTTTCGGTCGCCACTTCATTCGTCAAGCGGCAGGTGCGCTGATGAGCATCAAGGATTTGCGCGGCAAGACCGCGGCGGAGACTGCGCGAGGAGTTGCTCGCGCTGCGTCGTGAGCAGTTCAACCTGCGCATGGCGGCGGCCAGCGGCCAGCCGGCGCGACCGGACCAGCACGGCAAGGTCAGGAGGAACATCGCACGGGTGAAGACCGTGCTGAACGAAATCGGGCGCGGCGCGGCCGCCGGGAGCAAGGCGTGATGGCAAACGAGACCGCAACCCAGGCAGCGGACAAGTCGGCGCGCACGCTGACTGGCACCGTCGTCAGCAACAAGATGAACAAGACGATCTCGGTGTCGGTCGAGCGTCTGGTGAAGCACCCGACCTATGGCAAGTACGTGCGGCGCACGACCAAGCTGCTCGCGCACGACGAGAACAACGAGTGCCGCGAGGGCGACACGGTGGCAATCGCCGAGTGCCGGCCGCTTGTCGCGGCACAAGTCATGGCGGCTGGTGCGCGTGATCGAACGCGCGCCGGCGGAATGAGCGACGGGAGGCCAGGACCATGATCCAGCTCAGGACTCGTTTGGTGGCGGCGGATAATTCCGGCGCCCGCGAACTCATGTGCATCAAGGTCATGGGCGGGACCCGGCGCCGCTATGCCGGTGTCGGCGACGTGATCAAGGTCAGCGTCAAGGACGCGATCCCGCGCGGCAAGGTCAAGAAGGGCGAGGTCTACGACGCGGTCGTGGTGCGCACGCGGCGCGGCGTGCGCCGCGGGGACGGGTCGCTGATCCGCTTCGACGGCAATGCGGCGGTGCTGCTGACGCCGAAGCTCGAGCCGATCGGCACCCGCATCTTCGGACCCGTGACGCGCGAGCTGCGCAACGTGCAGTTCATGAAGATCATTTCGCTGGCACCGGAAGTCCTATGAAGCAAGATTCGCAAGGGCGATACGGTCGTCGTGACGACCGGCCGCGACAAGGGCCGCACCGGCACCGTGGTCAGCGTCCTGGCCAACGGACGCGTGCTCGTCGAGAACGTCAACATGGTCAAGAAGCACCAGCGGCCGAACCCTGCGAAGGGCGTGACCGGCGCGATCGTGCAGAAGGAGGCGCCACTGCACGCTTCGAATGTGGCGCTGTGGAACCCGGCGACGAAGAAGGCCGATCGTGTCGGCCGCAGGACCCTGGAGGACGGGCGCAAGGTCCGCTACTTCAAGTCGAACGGCGAAGTGGTGGACGCCTGAGAGTGGAGACGACTGAGATGGCCGCAACCGCAAGGCTGCACAAGCACTATCGCGAGGTCGTGATGCCGAAGCTCCGCACGGAGCTCGGTCTCAAGAACGACATGCAGGTGCCGCGCATCACGCAAGATCACCGTGAACATGGGCGTCGGCGAGGCTGTGGCCGACAAGAAGGTCATGGACGCCGCGACCGTCGGACCTGGCGCGCATCACCGGCCAGAAGCCCGCCGTGCGCAAGTCGAAAAAGTCGGTCGCGACATTCAAGATCCGCGAGGGTCTGGCGGTCGGCTGCATGGTGACGCTGCGCGGTGCGCGCATGTACGAGTTCCTGGACCGGCTGATCAACGTCGCGATGCCGCGAATCCGCGACTTTCCGCGGGCGTCAACCCGCGCTCGTTCGACGGCCGCGGCAATTACAGCTTCGGCGTCAAGGAGCAGATCATCTTCCCCGAGATTGCATACGACCAGATCGACCAGTTGCGCGGCATGGACATCACGATCACGACCAATGCCGCGCAACGACAAGTCGGGGCGCGCATTGCTCGAGGCATTCAATTTTCCGTTCAGGAAGTGACCGATGGCGAAGACCAGCATGATTGAACGCGAGAAGCGCCGCGCAAAGGTGGTGAAGAAGTACGCCGCCAAGCGCGCGCTGATCAAGGAGCAGATCCGCGACCCGAAGGCGGCCCAGGAGGACCGCATGGCTGCGATCGAGGCGCTGCAGAAGCTGCCGCGCGACTCGAGCCCGGTCGCGCAAGCGCAATCGCTGCGCGATCACCGGGCCGCTCGCGCGGCAACTACCGGAAGTTCGGCCTCGGTCGCGTGAAGCTGCGCGAGGCGACGATGCGCGGCGACGTGCCGGGCCTTCGCAAGGCGAGCTGGTGAGGAGCGATTCCGATGAGCATGACACGACCCGATCGCCGACCTGCTGACGCGCATCCGCAACGGCCAGGGCGCCGGCAAGGCGGAAGTCTCCGCTGCAGTCGTCGCGCGTCAAGCTCGCGATCGTCAGCGTGCTGAAGGACGAGGGATACATCAGCCGACTTCGCGGTCACGCAGGGACGGCGGGCAAACGACGCTGACGATCGCGCTGAAGTATCACGCGGGCAAGCCGGTGATCGAGCGCATCGAGCGCGTGTCGCGCCCCGGACTGCGGCTGTATCGCGCAAAGGACGAGTTGCCGAAGGTGCTCGGCGGCCTCGGCATCGCGATCGTCTCGACGCCCGGCGGCGTCATGACCGACCGCGAGGCGCGTCGCGCCGGCCAGGGCGGCGAAGTGCTCTGCGTGGTGGCCTGAGGAGCCCGGATCATGTCCAGAATCGCAAAAATGCCGGTAGACCTGCCGAAGGGCGTCAACGCGACGCTCGCGGCGGACGCTGTGACCGTCAAGGGCGCGAAGGGCGCGCTGACGCTGCGGCTCGGCGCGCGGCATCACCGTCGCGCAGAAGGAGCAGCAGCTCATGGTGGCGGTCGCCGACGGCAAGGACGCTTCGACGCGCATCGCAGCGGCCGGCGCGACGCGCGCCAACCTCGCCAACATGGTCGACGGGCGTCACCAAGGGCTTTGAGCGCAAGCTCGAGCTGGTCGGCGTCGGCTACCGCGCGGCGGTGCAGGGCAAGAACCTGAACCTGACGCTCGGGTTTCTCGCACCCGGTCAGCTACCCGGTGCCGGAAGGCATCTCGATCGAGACGCCGAGCCAGACCGAGATCATCGTCAAGGGCGTCGACCGCCAGAAGGTCGGCCAGGTCGCGGCCGAGATCCGCGGCTATCGGCCGCCCGAGCCCTACAAGGGCAAGGGCGTGCGCTATGCCGGCGAGAAGATCGTCATGAAGGAAGGCAAGAAGAAGTAAGGCCATGGCACAGCTGACAAAAAAGAACCGGCGCCTGCGGCGCGCGACACGCGGCCGCGCCAAGATCCGCGAGATCGGCACGGCGCGCCTGACGGTGCACCGCACGCCGCGGCACATCTACGCGCAGGTCACGACCGCCGACGGCGCGCGGGTGCTCGCCACCGCGTCGACGGTGCAGGAGGAGGTTGCCAAGGACCTGAAGGGCACCGGCAACACGGCCGCGGCCGCGGCGGTCGGTCGCGCCATCGCCGAGCGTGCGAAGGCGGCAGGCATCACGTCGGTGGCGTTCGACCGCTCCGGCTTCAAGTTATCACGGGCGCGTGAAGGCGCTCGCCGAGGCCGCCCGCGAGGCCGGCCTCAAGTTCTGATTCCAGGGGAAGCGTAATGGCACGAGTGGAAAGATCCTCATCCGGCGACGACCTGATCGAGAAGCTGGTCGCCGTCAACCGCACGGCCAAGGTCGTCAAGGGCGGCCGGCAGTTCGGCTTCACCGCGCTGACCGTGGTCGGCGACGGCGCCGGCCGCGTCGGCTTCGGCTACGGCAAGGCGCGCGAGGTGCCGACCGCGATCGCGAAGGCGATGCAGCAGGCGCGCAAGAACATGACCAACGTGCCGCTACGCAGCGACGACGCTGCACTACGCGGTGCAGGGCCGGCATGGCACGACCCGCGTCTACATGCAGCCGGCGTCGGACGGTACCGGCGTGATCGCCGGCGGCGGCATGCGCGCGGTGTTCGAGTGCGCGGGCGTGCGCAACGTGCTGGCCAAGTGCTACGGCTCGCGCAACCCGATCAACGTCGTGCGCGCGACCTTCGACGCCTTCGCGCGCATCGCGGCCGCCGGACCGCATTGCGGCCAAGCGCGGCAAGACGCTCGACGAGATCATGGGTTGAACGCGATGAGCAAGGAACAACTGAGAGTCACGCTGAAGCGGCAGCGTGCACGGGCAGCTGCGCAATATCCGCGCCTCGGTCTACGGCCTGGGGCTGCGGCGCATCCGCGATTCACGCGTGGTGCCGGACACGCCGCGAAGTGCGCGGCATGATCAATGCCGCGCAGCACCTGCTCGGGGTCGAGCAGGCGTGAGGAACTGGAGGAGCTGAAATGCGACTGAATACACTGAAACCGGCGCCGAGGCAGCAAGCGTCCGCGCCTGCGCGTCGGACGCGGCGCCTCCGCCGGCCAGGGCAAGACCTGCGGCAAGGGCGGCAAGGGCCAGAAGGCGCGCAAGGGCGGCTACCACAAGGTCGGCTTCGAGGGCGGCCAGGTGCCGTTGCAGCGGCGCCTGCCGAAGGTCGGCTTCCGCTCGGCGATGCACGCGACCCGCGCCGAAGTCACGCTGACCGACCTCGCTAAGGTGAAGTCGGACGTCATCGACCTGGCGGCGCTGATCGCCGCCAGCGTCGTTCCGCTGCAGACCGAGCGCGCGAAGGTCATCCTGTCGGGCAGCATCACCCGCGCGGTGACGCTGCGCGGCCCCGCGGTGCGTCGCGACCAAGGGCGCGCGCGCGGCCATCGAGCAGGCCGGCGGCAAGGTCGAGGAGGGCGTCGCGGCCTGAACGGCCAGGCGGCGCACGACAGACCCATGGCGACGACGGCAGGCAACGCGGCACTGGCACTCGGTGAAGTCACGCGCTTCACCGAGATGCGCCATCGCCTGCTGTTCCTGCTCGGCGCGCTGGTCGTTTACCGCATCGGCACCTTCGTGCCGGTGCCCGGCATCGACCCGGTCGCGCTCGCGCGCCTGTTCGACAGCCAGGAAGGCACGATCCTCGGGCTGTTCAACATGTTCTCGGGCGGCGCGCTCGAGCGCCTGTCGATCTTCGCGATGGGCGTCATGCCGTACATCTCGGCGTCGATCATCCTGCAGATGATGGCGGTGGTCGTGCCGTCGATGGCGGCCATCAAGAAGGAAGGCGAGTCCGGCCGCCGCAAGATCACCCAGTGGACCCGCTACTTCACCGTGGTGCTGGCCGGCGTTCCAGGGCTTCGCTGCCGCGGTCGCGTTCCAGAACCAGGGCGTCGTCATCAATCCGGGATTCTGCTCATTCCTGCTGCCGGCGGTGCTGACGCTGACCGCGGGCACGATGTTCCTGATGTGGCTCGGCGAGCAGATCACCGAGCGCGGCATCGGCAACGGCATCTCGATGATCATCCTCGCGGGCATCATCTCCGGCCTGCCGGCCGCGATCGGCGGCACCCTCGAGCAGGTGCGCACCGGCGAGATGAACCCGGCATTCGCGATCCTGCTGCTGCTGCTGATCGGCGCGGTCACGGCCTTCTGCGTGTTCGTCGAGAGCGGCCAGCGCCGCATCCCGGTCAACTACGCCAAGCGCCAGGTCGGCCGGCGCATGTACGCGGGCCAGACCAGCCACCTGCCGTTCAAGCTGAACATGTCGGGCGTGATCCCGCCGATCTTCGCCTCGTCGCTGCTGCTGTTCCCGGCGACGCTCGCCAGCTTCTTCGGCACCGGGCGAGACCGGCAGCTGGCTGCAGAACGTCGCCGCGGCGCTCGGCTGGGGCCAGCCGCTGCACCTGCTGATCTACGGCGGGCTGATCATCTTCTTCTGCTTCTTCTATACGGCGCTGGTGTTCAACTCGCGCGAGACGGCGGAGAACCTCAAGAAGGGCGGCGCGTTCATCCCGGGAATCCGGCCCGGGCCAGCAGACCGGCGAGTACATCGACAAGGTGCTGACCCGGCTGACCGTCTGGGGCGCGCTGTACGTGACGCTCGGTGTGCCTGCTGCCGGAGATCCTGATGTCCTACGGGCGCGTGCCGTTCTACTTCGGCGGCACATCGCTCCTGATCATGGTCGTCGTGGTCATGGATTTCGTGGCCCAGCTGAATGCGCACATGATGTCGCACCAGTACGAGGGCCTGATGAAGAAGGCCAACCTGCGCGGCTTGGCCGGGCGGCGCATCGCGATGAGGACGGTCGTCTGTCCGGGAGTTCGACATGAAGGTTCGTCCATCGGTCAGGAAAATCTGCAAGAACTGCAAGATCGTGCGGCGCAAGGGCGTCGTGCGCGTCATCTGCTCGTCCGATGCCCGCCACAAGCAGCGCCAGGGCTGATCCAGAGGTATCGACAAACTTGAGAAACAGCGCTTTTTCACGTATACTTGCCGTGTTTTCCGCGGCGTCGAGGGTCGTTAGCCATGGCGCGTATCGCCGGCATCAATATTCCGGTCAACAAGCACATCGTCGATCGGCCTGACGCACGTCTACGGCATCGGCCGCTCGCGCGCGCTGAGCTGTGTGCGAGGCGGCCGAACGTCGAGCCCGTCGACCAAGGTGCGCGACCTGACCGAGGCCGAGGTCAACGCGCTGCGCACGCAGCGTCGCGCGCTTCATGGTCGAGGGCGACCTGCGGCGCGAGAACTCGATGAGCCTGAAGCGGCTGATGGATCTCGGCTGCTATCGCGGCATCCGGCATCGCAAGGGGCTGCCGGCTCGCGGCCAGCGCACGCGCACGAATGCGCGCACGCGCAAGGGCCCGCGCCGCGCGGCGATCAAGACCAACGTCCAGGCCGAGGCAAGGCATGTACGATTACCAGGAAACAGAGACCGACGACAGAAATCCGACGCGAAGGCCAGCTCGAAGCCGAACGCGAGAAGCGGACGCGAAGGCTGAGCAGACAAGACGCGGCACCGGCCGCCGTCAAGGCGCGCAAGAAGGCCAAGCGCCAGGTCTCCGACGGCGTCGCGCACATCCACGCGTCGTTCAACAACACGATCGTCACGATCACCGACCGGCAGGGCAACACGCTGGCCTGGGCGACTTCCGGGCGGTTCCGGCTTCCGCGGTTCGCGCAAGAGCACGCCGTTCGCCGCGCAGGTCGCGGCCGAGAAGGCGGGCGTCGCGGCGCAGGAATACGGGCTGCGCACCGTCGAGGTCCGGGTGCAAGGGCCCGGGCCCGGGTCGCGAGTCCGCGGTCCGCGCGCTGAATGCCTGCGGCCTGAAGGTCACGAGCATCGATGACGTGACGCCGATCCCGCATAACGGTTGCCGCCCGCCCAAGAAGCGGCGCGTCTGAGGTCGCAGAGAACCATGGCCAGATACCTGGGTCCCAAGTGCAAGCTCTCGCGCCGCGAGGGCACCGACCTGTTCCTGAAGAGCGGCATCAAGCCGCTCGAGAGCAAGTGCAAGCTCGAAGTGCCGCCGGGCGGCATCAAGGGCGACCGCCGCACGCGCCTGTCCGGCTACGGCGTGCAGCTGCGCGAGAAGCAGAAGCTGCGCCGCATGTACGGCGTGCTGGAGCGCCAGTTCCGCAACTACTACACGAAGGCCGCCGGCCGCCCGGGCTCGACCGGCGAGAACCTGCTGCGCTTCCTCGAAGTCGCGGCTCGACAACGTCGTCTACCGCATGGGATTCGCCGACCACGCGCGCCGAGGCCCGCCAGCTGGTTGGCGCACAAGGCCATCGAGGTCAACGGCGAGACGGTCAACGTGCCGTCGTACCAGTGCCAGGCCGGCGACGTGGTCACGGTGCGCGAGAAGTCGCGCAGCCAGGCGCGCATCGCCGCGGCACTCGCGATCGCCGACCCAGGTCGGGTTGCCCGACTGGGTCGAGGTCGATGACAAGAAATTCACCGGCACGCTGAAGGCGTTGCCGGACCGCGACCAGATCCTGCCCGACATCAACGAGAATCTCGTTGTCGAGCTTTACTCGAAGTAACAGGTGACGGCAATGCAAGGCACCGCCACGGAATTCCTCAAGCCCCGCTCCGTCAAGGTCACCGAGACCGGCGCGCGGCAGGCGCGCATCGTGATCGAGCCGTTCGAGCGCGGCTTCGGGCACACGCTCGGCAACGCGCTCAGGCGCGTGCTGCTGTCCTCGATGCCCGGCTGCGCCGTGACCGAGGTCGAGATCGACGGCGTGCTGCACGAGTACACCAGCATCGAAGGCGTGCAGGAGGACGTCGTGGACATCCTGCTGAACCTCAAGGCGGTCGCGATCGAGATGCACAGCGCGCGAGTCGGTCGAGCTGCGCCTGCAGAAGAAGGGCCCGGGCCCGGTCACCGCCGGCGACATCCAGGTCGACCACGATGTCGTGATCGTGAATCCCGGACCTGGTGATCGCGAACCTGACCAAGCCGATCGAGCTCGGCATGACGTTCAAGATCGAGCGCGGCCGCGGCTACCGCCCGGCGGTCCAGCGCCTCGAGTTCGAGGAGCAGACCCGGCCGATCGGCCGCCTGCAGCTCGATGCGTCATTCTCGCCGGTGCGCCGCGTGACCTACGCCATCGAGTCCGCGCGCGTCGAGCAGCGCACCGACCTCGACAAGCTGATCATCGACATCGAGACCAACGGCACGATCAACCCGGACGAGGCGATCCGCCGCGCCGGCGGGATCCTGAAGGAACAGCTGACGGTATTCGTCGATCTCGAGGGCCAGGGCGAGTCGCCGAGCCGCGATTCCGGCCCGCTGCCGGATCCGATCCTGCTGCGCCCGGTCGACGAGCTCGAGCTGACGGTCCGGAGCGCCAACTGCCTGAAGGCGGAGAACATCCACTACATCGGCGACCTGGTGCAGCGCACCGAGGTCGAGCTGCTGCGCACGCCGAACCTCGGCAAGAAGTCGCTGACCGAGATCAAGGAAGTCCTCGAGAGCCACGGGCTGACGCTCGGCATGCGCATCGATGGCTGGCCGCCGGCGTCCCTGCGCCGCGAAGACGAGCTGCGCACGGCCTGAGCGCGCGCACGGGAAATCGGAAGATGCGACACCAACTGTCAGGCCGCCAGCTTTCGCGCAACAGCTCCCATCGCAAGGCGCTGATGCGCAACATGGCGGCGGCGCTGCTGCGCGAGGAGACGAATCCGCACGACGCTGCCGAAGGCCAAGGAACTGCGCCGCGTCGTCGAGCCGCTGATCACGCTCGGCAAGAGCGACTCGCTGGCCGGCGCGCCGCCGCGCCTGTCGCCAGCTGCGCGACGACGCGCTGGTCGAGAAGCTGTTCGGCGACATCGGGCCGCGATTCCGGGCCCGCGCCGGCGGCTACACGCGCATCCTGAAGATGGAGCCGCGCGCGGGCGACTCGGCGCCGATGGCGCTGATGCAGCTGGTCGAGGGCGACGCAGTGCCGGCGACCGGCCTCCCGAAAAGCCGCCGCGAAGAAAGCCGCGAAGGAAGGCCGCCAGGAAGGCCGAGGGCCGCAAGAAGGCGGCGCCGAAGACAGAAGGCCGCGGCGCCGCGCCGAAGCGCCGCCACAAAGCCGCAGCCTGATTTCCAATCTGCGGGCGCTTGCGCGGCGCAGCCGCTGCACCCGTCGCCTTGTTTGTGCAGCCGGACGTCATCGCCGGCTTGCATGGCCCATACGAAACGAAACGGGGAAAGCCATGAGCATCGTGCAGGAATTCAAGGAATTCGCGATGAAGGGCAATGTCGTCGACATGGCGGTCGGCATCATCATCGGCGCCGCCTTCGGCAAGATCGTGTCGGCGCTCGTCGGTACGCGATCGTGATGCCGGCGCTCGGCTGGCTCATCGGCGGCGTGGATTTCTCCGGATCTCGAGTGTCACGCTCGGCACGGATGCGAAGACCGGCGAGCCTGTTGCCATCCAGTACGGCCAGTTCATCCAGGCGCTGGTCGATTTCCTGATCATCGCGTTCGCGATCTTCATGGCGCTGAAGGGCATCAACAAGCTGAAGAAGCCGCCGCGCCGGCTGCCGCTGCGGCACCGCCGCGCGAGGAAGTGCTGCTGACCGAGATCCGCGACCTGCTGAAGCAGCGCTGAGGCGGATGAACCGCGTGCCGGGTGCAGCTTCGGAAAACTGCGACCTGGCACCCTTCAGGCGGCGGCGAAGGCCTCGCGCGTGAGGTTGCGCGGGGCGCCCGGCCTGCGCGACCACGTTGTCCTCGATGCGGATGCCGCCGCAGGGCTTCAGCGCCTCGACGCGCTTCCAGTCGATCGCGCGACCGGCGCCATCGGCTCTGCGCCTCCGCGAGCAGCGAGTCGATGAAGTAGATACCGGGCTCGATCGTCACGACGAAGCCGGCTCCAGCTCGCGCGTCAGCCGCAGGTACGGATGGCCCTCGGGCCGCGGCTCGCGTGCCGCCTTCCGGTCCCGCCATGAAGCCGCCGACGTCGTGCACCATGCAGGCCGAGCAGGTGACCGATGCCGTGCGGGAAGAACACCGAGGTCACGCCCGTCCGCGACCGCCGCCTCGGGTGTGCCCTTGACGATGCCGTGCTCGACCAGGATGCCGGCGATCGCGCGGTGCGCCTCGAGATGGATTTCGCGGTAGTCCATGCCGGGGCGCACCAGGCCGGCGAGTTCCTGCTGGGCGGCGTCGAGCGCCGTGATCAGGGCCTGGAAGTCGCCGTCGGACGGCGGCGTAGGTGCGCGTGATGTCGCAGCAGTAGCCGGCGATACTGGGCGCCGGCGTCGATCAGGAAGGAGCGCACGTCCGGCGCGCGCCGCCGGTCCAGCTCCTGGTAGTGCAGGACCGCGGCGTGGCGTATCGAAGGCGATGATGTTGTTGTAGGGCAGTTCCTCCTCACGGGCGCCTGCCGCCCGGCAGTACGCGAGGTGGATCTCGTACTCGCGAGGCGCCGGCGCGGAACGCGGCTTCCGCCGCCCGATGAGCGCGCACGCCGGCGACCGAGGCCAGCGCCATGCACTCGATTTCGTAGGGCGTCTTCGCGGCGCGGGCGTAATCGAGCCGGCCGGCCAGGCCCGCAGGATCGTGGTCGCCGAGGCCCTCGGTCGCCGCAGCCCGGCTCGCCGAGCACCGCCCAGCGCCGCCCGGCTCCGAATGTCGCCGCAGTTCGACCGGAGAGCGCACGACCTCCAGGTCGAATGAACCGACCCAATAGCCCTCCGGCAGCGCCGGCGGCAGGTACCAGTAGTCGTCCGGCTGGTGGAACACGAGCTGCGGCCGGCTGCCCGGGCGGTAGACCACAAAGCAGTCCGGGCTCGCGTCGGGCAGCCAGGCCCGGTACCGCGGGTTGGGCTTGAAGGGATAGCTGCTGTCGTCGAGGTACAGGTACTTGTGACTGCCGGAGGCGACGATCAGGCCGTCGTAACCCGCTGCGGCCAGCGCCCGGTCGGCCCTGGCCATGATCTCCCGCAGGTGGTCGCCGTACAGTGCGGAAATTGCTGGCTGCGACATCTGCTTTTCCTCGCTCACAGGCTCATGGAAGCGTAGCCGTTGGCGCGCCAATGGCCACGTCAAACACAGCCGGGAGATCGACTGTCGCCAATTGGCGACCTTTCAAATCCTCGGCATTGCCGCTAAAATCCACGGACGCGACGATTCATTCGAACTTTAATTACGCGATGTATTCGCCGCTGACCTTTCCTTCTATCTCTCACTGAACGAACCTGGGGTAACTGACGATGAATGCAAAGATTTGGGGCGCCATTGCGGTTGCCCTCGTGCTGGGCGCCTGTGGTGGCAAGAAAGAAGCTGCTCCGGCCGCCGAAGAGGCTGCTCCTGCTGCAACTGAAGTGGCACCGGCTGCCGATGCCGGCCACGGATGATGCCGCTGCGACGACCGAGGCTCCCGCAGACGACACCGCTGCTCCGCAGCAGTAAGTCCGGACTGCAGAAGGCCGATCGGCCGGGCGGATGGCGCGGTGAATCCGCGACCTTCCCCCGGCCGTTCTCTTTTGAGGGCACGCAATGCCGATCAGCATTCGTGAAGCGAAGGCTTCGCAGCAGGACCGCGACTGGATCGAGCAGGCTTATGGCGAGTATCTCGCCGACCTCGCCGCCGACCAGACGGGCGTGTTTCCGTCGCTGACGGTCACCGGCCAGAGCATCGCCGAGATCGTGCAGGGATGGTTTCGCGACGAGCGCTCCGTCCCGTTCGTCGTCGCTGCGCGAAAACCAGCTCGCGGGATTTGCACTGGTGCAGCGCGAGGCTGCACGCACGACGACCGCAAGCGCCATTACCGGCTCAGCGAATTCTTTCGTCGGACCGCCGTTTCGCAGCCGCGGTGTCGGCCGTGGCGCGGCGATGCTGCTGTTCTCGCGCTTCGCGGGCGAATGGACCATCGCCGAGCAGGCAAGGAATCCCGGCGCGATCCGCTTCTGGCGCCGCGTCGTTGCCGAGTACACGAATGGCGACTTTCGCGAGCGCCGCGCCCATGGCGAAGTCGCGCACCAGTTCTCGACGCACCGCGGAGCGACGGCGCCCGCGCGCTGATCTCATTCCCGGACCGAGACCTCTACCCGCGCCGCCCGCGACCTCGAACACCAGCTCGAGCTCGAATTTCTGTCCCTGCGACCAGCGGGTTTCTTGAGTCCCATCAGCATCACGTGCAGGCCACCCGGCGCGAACTCGACACTTCTCGCCGGGCGCGACGTGCAGCACCGCGACTTCGCGCATGCGCGCGATGCCGTCCAGGATCTCCGTGCGGTGCACCTCGCGCTCGCCGCGACAGGTGTCTTCAGCTTCAGCAGGCGGTCGGATTTGGTGCTGCCATTCTCGATGCGGAGATAGACGACGCCCATGCCGGCGCCCGGCGGCGTCGCGCGCGCCCAGGCGGATGTGACGGTCAGACTCGCCCGCCGTGCGCACCTGCCGACAGCAGCAGCGCCAGTGGCAGAACAGAGCCAGCGCGAATCCGCTGCCCGTTCATGCCGCTCTCTTCGCGCGCGCCAGCACGCGCTTCAGGTAGCGGCCCGTGAATGAGCGCGCCCGCGCGCGCGAGCTGCTCGGGCGTGCCCTCGGCGACGATCCGGCCGCCGCCGTCGCCGCCCTCGGGCCCGAGGTCGATGATCCAGTCCGCGGTCTTGATGACGTCCAGGTTGTGCTCGATGACGATCACGGTGTTGCCCTCGTCGCGCAGCCGGTGCAGCACGGCGAGCAGGTGTTTCACGTCCTCGAAGTGCAGGCCGGTGGTCGGCTCGTCGAGGATATAGAGCGTGCGGCCGGTCGCGCGCTTGGAAAGTTCCTTGGCGAGCTTGACGCGCTGCGCCTCGCCGCCGGACAGCGTCGTCGCGTTCTGCCCGAGCCGGACGTAGGACAGGCCGACGTCGAGCAGGGTCTGCAGCTTGGCGGCGATCGACCGGCACGGCCTGGAAGAACGGCCAGGCGTCCTCGATCGTCATCTCGAGGACCTCGTGGATGTTCCTGCCCTTGTAGCGCACGTCGAGCGTCTCGCGGTTGTAGCGCCGTCCCTTGCAGACGTCGCAGGACACGTAGACGTCGGGCAGGAAATGCATCTCGACCTTGATCACGCCGTCGCCCTGGCAGGCCTCGCAGCGACCGCCCTTGACGTTGAAGCTGAAGCGGCCGGGCTGGTAGCCGCGCGAGCGCGACTCGGCCGTGCCGGCGAACAGCTCGCGGATCGGCGTGAACAGGCCGGTGTAGGTCGCCGGGTTCGAGCGCGGCGTGCGACCGATCGGGCTCTGGTCGATGTCGATGATGCGGTCGATCTCGCCGATGCCGTCGACGCCCGCGCAGGGCGCCGGCTGCTCCGCAGAAAGATTGAGCTCGCGCGCCGATGCCGATACAAGCGTGTCGTTGACCAGCGTCGACTTGCCGGAGCCGGACACGCCGGTGACGCAGGTCATCAGCCCGATCGGAAAGGCAACGTCGATTGACTTCAGGTTGTTGCCGCGTCGCGCCGCGCACGCGCAGCGTCCGCTTCGGGTTGCGCTGTCTGCGTGTTCCGGGAACATCGATGCGCTTTCGACCGGACAGGTACTGTCCGGTCAGGGATGTCGCGCTCGCCTCGATGTCGGCGGGCGTGCCCTCCGCGATGACGCGCCCGCCGTGCACGCCGGCGCCCGGGCCGAGGTCCACGACGTGATCGGCCTGGCGGATCGCGTCCTCGTCGTGCTCGACGACGATGACCGTGTTGCCGAGGTCGCGCAGCCGGTGCAGCGTGTCGAGCAGGCGCTGGTTGTCGCGCTGGTGCAGGCCGATCGACGGCTCGTCCAGGATGTACATGACGCCGACCAGGCCCGAGCCGATCTGGCTCGCCAGCCGGATGCGCTGGGATTCGCCGCCCGAGAGCGTCTCCGCGCTGCGATCGAGCGTCAGGTAGTCGAGCCCGACGTCGACCAGGAAGCCGAGCCGGTCGGTGATCTCCTTGACGATCTTGGCGGCGATGTTCGCGCGCCAGCCCTCGAGCTTGAGCGTCGCGAAGAAGTCCAGCGCGCGGCGTACCGGCAGCGCGGCGATCGAGGGCAGGGCGACGCCGCCGACAAAGACGATTGCGCGCCGCGCGCGTGAGCCGCGCGCCGTCGCATTCCGGACAGCTGGCGCGTGCCGAGGTAGCGCGCGAGTTCCTCGCGCACGGTCATGCGATTCGGTCTCGCGGTAGCGGCGCTCGAGGTTCGGCAGGATGCCCTCGAACTTGTGCCTGCGCTTGATCGTGCGGCCGCGCGCGTCGAAGTAGCGGAACTCGATTTCCTCGCCGCCGCTGCCCTGCATCAGCACGTCGTGCACCCGCGCCGGCAGGCCGCTGTACGGCGCCTCGGGGTCGAAGCTGGTAGTGGTCGGCGAGCGCCTGGATCATCTGGTAGTAGTAGGCGTTGCGCCGGTCCCAGCCGCGCACGGCGCCGCCGGCCAGCGACAGCTGTGGATGGTCGACGACCCGCGTCGGGATCGAAGAACTGCTTCACGCCGAGACCGTCGCAGCCGGGGCAGGCGCCGGCCGGGTTGTTGAACGAGAACAGCCGCGGCTCCAGTTCGGACAGCGAATAGCCGCAGACCTTGCAGGCGAACTTGTCCGAGAACACGAGTTCCTCGCGCTTCGGTTCCTCGAGGAACGCGATGCGCGCGACGCCCTCGCCGAGCCGGAGCGCGGTCTCGAAGGATTCCGCGAGCCGCTGCTGCAGGTCGGCGCGCACCTTGAAGCGGTCCACGACCGCGTCGATCGAGTGCTTGCGCTTGGGGTCGAGTTTCGGCATCCTCGTCGAGCTCGACGCAGCTTGCCGTCCACGCGCGCGCGCACGAAGCCCTTGCCGCGCAGTTCCTCGATCACCTGCAGGTGCTCGCCCTTGCGGCCGGCGATGACCGGCGCGAGCAGTGCCAGCGGCGTGCCCTCGGGCAGCGCCAGCACCTGGTCCACCATCTGGCTGACGGTCTGCGCGGTCAGGTCGAGGCCGTGGTCGGGGCAGCGCGGGATGCCGGCGCGCGCGTACAGCAGGCGCAGGTAGTCGTAGATCTCGGTGACCGTGCCGACCGTCGAGCGCGGGTTGTGCGACGTGGATTTCTGCTCGATCGAGATCGCGGGCGACAGTCCCTCGATCGAGTCGACGTCGGGCTTCTCCATCATCGACAGGAACTGCCGCGCGTAGGCCGACAGCGACTCGACGTAGCGGCGCTGGCCCTCGGCGTAGATCGTGTCGAAGGCGAGCGAGGACTTGCCCGAGCCCGAAAGCCCGGTGAAGACGATCAGCCGGTCGCGCGGCAGATCGAGGTCGATGCCCTGCAGGTTGTGCGTGCGCGCGCCGCGGATCTGGATGGTTGTCATGCGTCGGCGCTGCAGTCGGGGCGAGCCTGATAGAATAGCCGCGCCCATTCCGGGCACCGCAAAGGGATTCCCTGTGGCCTTGCCGAGGCTGGCGCGGCGCTCCTGCCCGCCGAACGCCGCGCCGTCGCTATCGCTGGCCGCATCTACGCGGTCCGGATGCTCGGGCTGTTCCTGCTGCTGCCGGTGCTCGCCCTGCACGCGGGCTCGCTGCCGGGCGGAACGCCGCTGCTGGCCGGGCTCGCGGTCGGCGCCTACGGCCTGACCCAGGCCTTGATGCAGATTCCCTTCGGGGTCTGGTCGGATCGCCTCGGGCGGCGTCCGCTGATCGTGGTCGGACTTGCTGCTGCACATCGCCGGCTCAGCGCTCGGCTAGTTCGCCGGCGACCGCCTGGGCATTGGTGATCGCGCGCATCGTGCAGGGCCTGGGCGCCGTTTCGGGCCCGGTGATGGCGTTCCTCGCCGACCTGCACGCGCGCCGCCTCGCGCACCCGCGCGATGGCCTTCATCGGCATCAGCATCGGCGCCTCCTTCGTCGTGTCGCTGGTGGGCGGGCCCGTTGCTGGCAGGCGTCGATCGGCGTCGCCGGCGATATTTGCGCTGATCGGCGGCCTCGGACTCGTGGCGCTCGCGCTTGTCCTGTTCGCGGTGCCAAAGGAAGCGGCGCGCCGCAAGCGCGCCGGTCCGCAAGCCCTGGCGAGAGGTGCTGACACGCGCGCGCTGCTGCCGCATTACGCTGGCATCTTCGTGCTGCACCTGTCGCTGACTGCGACATTCATCGCCGTGCCACAGTCGCGCTGCGCGACGTGCACGGCATTGCGGTCGTCGGGGCACTGGCGCGTCTACCTGGCCGTGTTTGGCGCGTCTCTTGCGCTGACCGTGCCGCTGCTCCTGTGGTCGGAGCGCAGCTCGAAGCCCGCGCGAACCGTCGTCGACCGGCGGACTGCTGCTCGGCGGTGCGCTCAGGGGGCGCTCACCCTCGTCTACGCAGATTTCCTGGCCGATGGCCGTCGCGCTCGTGATTTTTTTCGGCGCCTTCAATTTTCTCGAGGCGCGCCTGCCAGCCAGTCTTACGCAGGCGGCGGGCGAAGCTGCCCGCGGCGCGGCGCTCGGAGTGTTCTCGACCTGCCAGTTTGCGGGGGCATTCGCCGGCGGAATCCTGGGCGGTGGGCTGCTGGGGAGCGCGGCGGGGCTGCCCGGCGTGTTCCTGCTGGCCGGACTTGGCGGCCGCCGGCTGGCTGACGGTCGCAGGCGCGGTCCGAATCACGCTGAATTCACCTCAATTGACGGTGTGCCGCGGGCCAGCCGGCGACTACAATGAGCCATCGATAACAAGAGACGGGGAGACGGCCATGGCACGCGGCGTCAACAAGGTCATTCTGATCGGGTAATGTCGGGCAGGATCCGCAGAGCCGCGCGATGCCCTCGGGCAAGGCGGTCGTGAACCTGCGCGTCGCGACCAGCAAGCAGTGGCGCGACAGGCAGACCGGCGAGAACAAGGAAGCGACCGAGTGGCACAACGTGGTGATGTTCGACCGCCTGGCCGAAATCGCAGCCGAGTACCTGCGCAAGGGCTCGCAGGTCTATATCGAGGGCGAATTGCGCACGCGCAAGTGGCAGGACAAGGAAGGCCAGGACCGCTACTCGACCGAGATCGTCGCGAACGAGATGCAGATGCTGGGCGGCCGCGGGCGCCGGCGGCGGCGCAGCGGCCGGCCGCGCGCGAACGCAGCGAGGAACGCGCTCCGCGCGCGGAGCCCGCCGGCGTCGCCGAGAACTTCGACGACGACATCCCGTTCTAGGACGCCTTAGCGCGGCGCGACGTAGCCACCGCGGAGTCCATTCGGCGAGAGCACGATCTGCCACAACTGCGAGCGCCGCGCACGGAAGCTGGCCATCGAAGTTGACAGGTAGTAGTGCCACATGCGGCGAAAGCGCTCGTCGTAGTGCTCGCCCAGCGCCGGCCAGGCCCCTTCCACATTTTCGCGCCAGGCGATGAGCGTTCGGTCGTAGTCGGCGCCGAAATTGTGCCAGTCCTCGATGATGAACTGATCCTCCACCGCAGCCGTGATCTGGGCGGCCGACGGCAGCATGGAGTTGGGAAAGATGTACTTGCCGATCCAGGGGTCGTTGGCGTGCACTGACTCGTCGCTGCCGATCGTATGCAGCAGGAACAGTCCGTCATCTGCGAGGTGCGTACGCGCAAATTCGAAGTAGCGGCGGTAGTTGGCGACGCCGACGTGCTCGAACATGCCGATTGAGAACAGCCGATCGAAGCGGCCGGTGACTTCGCGATAGTCCTGCAGGCCGATTTCGACCGGCAGGCCGAGGCACAGCTCACGCGCGAACCGCGCCTGCCGCTCGGATACCGTCACGCCGATTCCGCTGACACCGTAATTCGCGGCCGCGAACTGCAGCGCTTCGCCCCAGCCACAGCCGATGTCGAGCACTCGCATGCCGGATTCGAGCCCGAGCTTGCGGCAGACGAGATCGAGCTTGTGCATCCTGGGCCTCGTCGAGATCGCGCGCATGCCGCCAGTAGGCGCAGCTGTAGACCAGCCGCTTGCCGCAGCATCGCGCGATAGAGGTCGTTGCCGAGGTCGTAGTGGCGCCTGCCGATCTCGAATGGCCGGCGTCTTCGAGAGGTTGAACAAGCCGCGCCCGCGCTGCGTACCAGTAGTCATCGAACGTTCGCACCCGGCGGTCCAGGCGAGCCGCGAGCACCCTGCACAGCATCGAGTCGAGTGCGGGCGCAATCCCAGCTGCCGTTCATGTAGCTCTCGCCCAGCGCCAGCGAGCCGTGGGCCAGCACCCGGTTCAGGAAGGACTCGTCATGAATTCGGATATCCCAGGGGCGGTCGCCGTCGAGCCGCACGTCCGCGGCGTCCAGTAGCTGCTGGATCCGGTTTCTTGGGGTCATCCTATCCCTGCCAAAGCGTGCGTTGCGGCAAGCGCCGGACGGTGGGCGGGGCCCGATCTGTGACCGGCTTAGCGTACCGTGGTCCCATATTAAGTCACCATGAGGCCAGTTCGCCCGAATTCGGGAGCGGTATCGATGGAGCTGGAACCGGACCGACAGCCAGGCAGCAACCTGCGCGGCGCCCTGGCCGATTTGCTAGCCCGCGCGGCGTCGTGGTTCCTGCCGGCTTGCGCGGGTTTCGCGGGCCTCGTGCTGCTGGTGCCGCATTATGCGGGGCTCGCGCCGTTTGCACGCGGCGCTGCCTGGGTAGTCGGCTTGCTCGCCGTCCTGCAGATCCTGCGCCGCTCGATTGGACAGTACGGTGGAATGGCGGACTCAACCGGCAATGGCCAGGCCGACGCGACAGGCGGTGTGCGATTCCTGGCCTCCCGTGCGGCGACCGACCGCAAGGACATGGAAGAGCAGCTGCGGCGCCTCGCCTTTCATGACCCGCTGACCCTTCTCGCGAATCGCGCGCTGTTCCGCGATCGCGTCGAGCACGCACTGGCCGTCAGCAAGCGCAGCGACCGCGGCGTGGCGGTGCTGTTCATCGACCTCGACAACTTCAAGACGATCAACGACAGCTTCGGCCATGGCGAGGGCGATCGCGTGCTGCAGCGCGAGCGCCCAGCGCCTGAGCAAGTGCACGCGCAGCGGCGACACGGTCGCGCGCCTCGGCGGCGACGAGTTCGCCGTGCTGCTCGAGAACCTGGCGGCCCAGGAGCCGGTGTTCGAGGTCGCCGAGCCGCATCGTCGCCGCGTTGCAGGAGCCGTTCGACGTTCCTCGGACAGCGACTTGCGCGTTTCCGCGAGCGTCGGCGTTGCGTTCGCGACGCGCGAGGACGGCGTGGAGGAATTGATGCGCAACGCCGACGTCGCGATGTACTCGGCAAAGGCCGCAGGGCAAGGGCCGCTATGCGGTCTTCGTGGCCGAAATGCAGGAGGTCGCGAACCAGCGCCTGGAGGTCGAGGCGGAGCTCGCGCAGGCACTGATCCGAGAACCAGTTCCAGCTGCATTACCAGCCGATCGTCGAATTGCGATTCCGGTTACCTGCTCGGCGTCGAGGCCCTGGTCCGCTGGCGGCACCCGAAGCGCGGCATGATGGCGCCGGCGCGAGTTCCTGGGCGTCGCGGAGGACTCGGGGCAGATCGTCGACACTGGGTCGCTGGGTGCTGCGGCCAGGCCTGCGCGGAAGTGAAGGCCTGGCAGGCGCGGCTGCCGGAGGGCCGGCAGGTCCGCGCTCGGCGGTCAATGTTTCCGCCGGCCAGCTTGCGAGACTCCGACCTCGTCGCCGACGTGAGCCGGGCACTCGAAGAGACCCGAACTCGATCCGGGCTGCCTCGTCATCGAAGTGACCGAAAGCGTCCTGATGCACAACACCGAGAGACATGCTGGCGAAGCTGACTCAGCTGAAGCAAGCTCGGCGTGCGCATCGCGATCGATGACTTCGGCACCGGCTACTCGTCGCTGTGCCTACCTGCACCGGTTCCCGATCGACATCGTGAAGATCGACCGTTCATTCGTCGAGCGGCTGGGTGGCGTCGAGGACGGGGCTGAACTTGCGCGCGCGATCATCACGCTCGGCGATACGCTCGGTCTCGAGGTCATCGCCGAGGGCGTCGAGCTTGAGCACCAGCAGCGCGAGCTGATCGAACTCGGTTGCGTCGCCGGCCAGGGTTATTACTATTCGCAGCCGGCGATTGCTGCACGATCTCGAGTACTCCGTGCACATGAAGCGTCGCCGCACGATGGCCGACACCCTGCCGCAGGGCGCCCGCTTCACGGCCACCGGGCGGTTCGTGGTCGGTGACCTCAAGCGCTCCGAGCCGGAACCGGTCGGCGACCGGTACCTTCGGTTCCGCGAGCCGTAAATAAATCCATAGAAAACAGCCTGTTATATAATATCCGGGGCGCTGGCTGCAGCGCCGTGGCGCTTCATTGGCGGGCCCAAAACCGTTACCCTAGGCGCCCTTTTTTCGATGCGGGCGTCACCTGCGGTACATGAGCGGCCGGCTCTACATTTCGACCTTCGGCTGCCAGATGAACGAATACGACTCGGCGCGCATGGCCGACGTCCTGCGCGAGTCGGCCGGTCTGGAGCTCGACCGACCGACCCGAAGCAGGCCGACGTCGTCCTGCTGAATACCTGTTCGGTGCGCGAAAAGGCCCAGGAGAAGGTCTTCTCGCAGCTCGGCCAGTGGCGGCTGCTGAAGATGAGCAAGCCCGGCCTCGTGATCGGCGTCGGCGGCTGCGTCGCCAGCCAGGAAGGCGAGGGCATCCTGGAGCGCGCGCCATTCGTGGACCTCGTGTTCGGCCCGCAGACGATCCACCGCCTGCCCGGCGATGATCGCGGCATTGCGCGCAACCGGCCGGCCGCAGGTCGACGTGTCATTCCCGGAAATCGAGAAATTCGACCGCCTGCCCGAACCGCGCGCGGTCGGGCGCGACGGCCTTCGTGTCGATCATGGAAGGCTGCAGCAGGTACTGCAGCTTCTGCGTCGTGCCCTACACGCGCGGCGAGGAAATGAGCCGCTCGTTCCGCCAGGTCGTAGCCGAGGTCGAGGCGCTCGTCGCGCAGGGTGTGCGCGAGATCACGCTGCTCGGGCAGAACGTAAACGCCTATCGCGGTCCGATGGCGAGTCGGCACAATTTGCGATCTCGCCACGCTCATCCGTCACATCGCGCACATCGAGGAACTCGAGCGCATCCGCTTCACGACCTCGCACCCGCTCGAGTTCACCGACGCGCTGATCGAGGCTTATGCCGACGATGCCGAAGCTGGCGAACTACCTGCACCTGCCGGTGCAGAGCGGTTCCGACCGCATCCTGGCGCTGATGAAGCGCGGCTACACGCGGCTCGAGTACAAGCAGAAGATGCGGCGGCTGCGCGCGGTGCGACCGGACATCAGCCTGTCGTCCGACTTCATCGTCGGCTTTCCCGGCGAGACCGAAGCGGATTTTCGACCAGACGCTGGATCTGATCGCGGACGTCGGCTTCGACCAGTCGTTCAGCTTCATCTACAGCCGCCGGCCCGGCACGCCGGCCGCCGCGCTGCCGGACGAAGTGTCGCATGAACGCAAGCGGGAACGACTGGCCCTGCTTCAGGCCCGCATCAACGAACAGGCGCGGCGCATCAGTGCCGGCATGATCGGCAGCATCCAGCGCGTGCTGGTCGAAAGGCCGTCGCAGCGCGACCCGCGCCAGCTCGCGGGCCGCACCGAGAACATGCGCTGGGTCAATTTCGACGGGCCTGCGGCAGCTCGTCGACCAGTTCGCGAGCGTGCAGATCACCGAGGCGATGCCGAATTCGCTGCGCGGCCGGCTGGTCGCTTGAACAGCAGCTCCCGAATCGAGCGTCGACTTCGGCGCCGCGGACAACGCCAGGCTCGCCGCGCTCTGCGGCCCGCTCGACGAGAACCTGCACCAGCTCGAGAACCGGCTCGGCGTCGAGATCCGCCGCCGTGGCGGACGCTTCTCCGTGCGCGGCGCGAATGCCGCGGCCGGTGCGGCCGTGCTGCGAGCTGCTTTACGAGCGCGCCGGCGGCCAGCCGGTGACGCCGGAGGACGTGCATCTCGCGATCCAGGAAACCGGCATGGGCGGCGAATCCGCCGACGATGCGCTGTCGGTGCAGACGCTGCGCGGGCGGATCCGCGGCCGCGGCCCGAACCAGCAGCAGTACCTGCGCCACATCCGCGCGCACGACCTGACATTCGGCATCGGGCCGGCCGGCACCGGCAAGACCTACCTCGCGGTCGCCTGCGCCGTCGAGGCGCTGCAGCGCGAATCGGTGCGCCGCATCGTGCTGGTGCGCCCGGCGGTCGAGGCCGGCGAGCGGCTCGGTTTCCTGCCGGGCGACATGTCGCAGAAGATCGATCCCTACCTGCGGCCGATGTACGACGCGCTCTACGAGATGATCGGCTTCGACCGCGTCGCGCGCCTGATCGAGCGAAACGTCATCGAGATCGCGCCGCTCGCATTCATGCGCGGCCGCACGCTGAACGAGGCCTTCATCATCCTCGACGAGGCGCAGAACACGACGGTCGAGCAGATCAAGATGTTCCTGACGCGCATCGGCTTCGGCTCGCGTGCGGTCGTGACCGGCGACATCACGCAGACCGACCTGCCGGCGCACCGCCAATCCGGCCTGCGGCATGCGCTCGAAGTGCTCGACGGCGTCGCTGGCATCGCGGTCACGCGGTTTTCGGCGCGCGACGTCGTGCGTCACCCGCTGGTGCAGCGCATCGTCGAGGCCTACGAGCGCGAACCGGACGCGCGGGAGCGGCAAATGACGCTCGACGTCGCTGCTGCGCTATCGCACGCGCCGGCCCTGGGCACCCGGGCCCGGCGTCGTTGCGCGGCTGGGCGCGCCTTGCGGCGGGCGCGCAGCGATGGCGAACTCGGCATCCGCGTCGTGGGCGCCGCGCGAGAGCCGCGCGCTGAACCTGCGCTACCGTGGCAAGCCCGGCGCCGACCAACGTGCTTTCCTTTCCGTGCGGCGCCGGTGTTGCGCGGGGCCGACCGGATGATCGGCGACATCGTCGTCTGCGCGCCCCTGCTCGCGCGCGAGGCGCGCGAGCAGGGCAAGGCGCTGCGCGCGCACTGGGCGCACATGGTCATTCACGGCACGCTGCACCTGCTCGGCTTCGACCACCAGCGCGCGACGGATGCGCGGCGCATGGAAGGACGCGAGCGCGCGCTGCTTGCGCGGCTCGGCTTCGCGGATCCGTACGGAGACTGAGGCGATGACCGAAGCGCAAGCCCGGCCGGAAGTGGTTGCGGCGCCTGATCAAGGAGGAGCCCGGCGATCGCGCCGAACTCGTCGAGCTGCTGCGCGCCGTCGCGCGCCGTGGCGTGCGTCGACGCCGACGCGCTGGCGATGATCGAGGGCGTGCTGGGCGTCGCCGACCTGCAGGTGCGCGACATCATGGTGCCGCGCTCGCAGATGGTCGTGCTCGAGCGCGATTCCGAGCCCGGCCAGCTGCTGCCGGCCGTCATCGAATCCGGGTCACTCGCGCTTTCCGGTCATCGGCGACGACCGCGACCAGGTGGTCGGCATCCTGCTCGCGAAGGACCTGCTGCGCTATTACGCCGAAGGCGCGACCGGCAGCTTTCGACATCCGCGAGGTGCTGCGGCCCGCGGCATTCGTGCCGGAAAGCAAACGCCTGAACGTGCTGCTGAAGGAATTCCGCGCGAGCCGCAACCACATGGCGATCGTCGTGGACGAGTACGGCGGCGTCTCGGGTCTCGTGACGATCGAGGACGTCATCGAGGAGATCGTCGGCGAGATCGCCGATGAGTACGACATCGACGAGGACCAGACGATCCGCCGCGAGGGCGACCGGCAGTTCGTCGTGCTGGCGCTGACGCGGATCCAGGAGTTCAACGACTACTTCGCGACGCAGCTTCAGCGACGAGGAGTACGACACGATCGGCGGCCTCGTGATGCACCAGTTCGGCCGCCTGCCGCGGCGCGGCGAGTCGGTGACCATGGAAGGCCACGAATTCAAGGTGCTGCGCGCCGACCGCCGCCGCATCGACCAGTTGCGGGTGACGACGCCGAACCGGTGCCGCGCGCCCGGCGACGCGCGCGCGCCGAGTGACGGCCGCAGCGGCTCTGATCGCGGTTCCTGCGCTACCGGCGCCTGGCTGGCCGCGCTTGCGGGCGCGGCGACGACGCTCGCATTCGCGCCCTACGGCTATTCGCGCTCGCAATCCTCGGGCCGGCGCTTCCTGTTCCTGCTGTGGGACGACGCGCACGCCGCGCCAGGCGGCGCACATCCGGCTTTGCCTGGGGTTCGGGGCTCTTTCGTCGCCGGCACCTGGTGGATCTACACGGCGATCCACGACTTTGGCCGGCGCGCCGGCCTGGCTCGCGGCGCTGCTGTTGCTCGGTGCCGGTCGCGATCATGGGCGCGTACTACGCGCTGCTCGGCTGGATCGCCGCGCGCTTCGGTCGACCGTCCGCGCGCTGTTCACTGCCTGTTGCTGCTGCCGGCCGGCTGGACGCTGATGGAATGGCTGCGCGGCTGGCTGTTCACGGGTTTCCCGTGGCTCGAGCTCGGCTATGCGCACAGCGACAGCCCGCTCGCGGCATTGGCGCCGATCGGGCGGCATCCACCTGGTCACTCTGCGATCGCGGTCACGGCGGGCGCGCTATCTCGTGATACTGAAGGGCGGCTGGCGCGAGCGCGGCATCGCGCTCGCCGTCCTTGTCGCGATCTGGGGCGGCAGCTGGGCCCTTGCCGGGCGGCAATGGACGGCGCCGACCGGCGAAGTCAGTCACCGTCGCGCTGCTGCAGGGCGCGATTCCCGCAGGACGAGAAATGGCAGGCGGAGAATCGCGCGGCAACGCTCGAGCGCTACCGCGCGCTGAACCGCGAGGCGCTCGGTGCGCGCATGATCGTCTGGCCGGAGTCCGCGCTGCCGATGCTCGCGCACGAGGCGGCGGTCTACCTCGCGTCGATCCGCGCCGAAGCCCGCGCCCAGCGGTTCCGACGTGCTGATCGGCCTGCTGCGCTTCGACTTCGAGACGCGGCGAGATCAGCAATGGCCTGCTCGCGATGAGCGCCGCGGGCGACGGCTGGTACTACAAGCGCCGGCTCGTGCCATTCGGCGAGTTCTTCCCGGTGCCCGACGTCGTGCGCCGCTGGATGCGGCTGATGAGCCTGCCGTACTACGACATGACGCCCGGCGCCGAGCACCAGGCGGCGCTGCCGGCGGCCGGGCAGAACGCTGGGCGCGACGATCTGCTACGAGGACGCCTATGGCATCCGAGCAGCTGGCCGTGCTCGGCGAGGCGACGCTGCTCGTCAATGTCACGAACAATGCCTGGTTCGGCGACTCGGCGGCGCCGCATCAGCAGCTGCAGATGGCGCGCTTCCGCGCACGCGAGGCCGGGCGCTGACCTGATGCGCGCGACCAGCAACGGCATCACGGCCGTGATCGCGCCGGACGGCCAGATCATCGCCGCGGCGCCGCAGTTCGTTCCGGCGGTGCTGAAGTCCACGCGTCCAGCCGCAGGACCGGGCTCACGCCCTACGCGCGAACCGGCAACTGGCCCGTGTGCTGCTCCTGTGCTGCCTGCTGCTGGCGATCGATATGTATCGGGTATCCTTTCAGGCATGAAGGAACGCTACGAACCCGCCGAAGTCGAGCCAGCCGCCCAGCGTGATTGGGAGGCGGCCGGCACGTTCGACGCGCGCGAGGACGCGGCGCGGCCGAAGTATTACTGCCTGTGCATGTTCCCGTATCCGAGCGGCAGGCTGCACATGGGCCACGTCCGCAACTACACGATCGGCGACGTGCTGGCCCGCTACATGCGTATGCAGGGCTACAACGTGCTGCAGCCGATGGGCTGGGATGCCTTCGGGCTGCCGGCCGAGAATGCCGCGATCGAGAACGGCGTGCCGCCGGCGCGCTGGACCCGCGACAACATCGCGCACATGAAGCGGCCAGCTGAAGTCGCTCGGCTTCGGCATCGACTGGTCGCGCGAGCTCGCGACCTGCGACGCGGACTACTACCGCTGGAACCAGTGGCTGTTCCTGCGCATGCTCGAGCGCGGCATCGCCTACAAGACGACCGGCGTCGTCAACTGGGACCCGGTCGACCAGACGGTGCTCGCGAACGAGCAGGTCATCGACGGTCGCGGCTGGCGCACCGGCGCGCTGGTCGAGAAGCGCGAGATCCCGATGTACTACCTGCGCATCACGCAGTACGCGGAGGAACTGCTCGGGGCGCTCGACGGCCTCGAGGACTGGCCCGAGCGCGTGCGCGTGATGCAGGCGAACTGGATCGGCCGCAGCGAGGGCGTCAACCTGGCGTTCCCCTGGCGGATCGACGGCAGAGCACGGTGAACTGAGGGTGTTCACGACGCGCGCCGACACGATCATGGGCGTCACTTTCGTGGCGGTCGCCGCCGAGCATCCGCTCTCGGCGATGGCGGCCGCGCGCAATCCGCGGGTCCAGGCATTCGTCGACGAATGCCGGCGCGGCAGCGTCATGGAGGCCGACCTCGCGACCATGGAAAAGAAGGGCATCGCCACCGGCCTTTTCGTGCGGCATCCGCTGAACGGGGCCGAGGTCGAGGTCTGGGTCGGCAACTACGTGCTGATGGCCTACGGCGAGGGCGCGGTGATGGGCGTGCCGGGCCACGACGAGCGCGACTTCGCGTTTGCGAAGAAGTACGGACTGCCGATCCTGCCGGTCATCGACGTCGACAGCCGGCCCGTATTCCACGGATGCCTGGCAGCCCTGGTACGCGGACTACGGCCGCTGCATCAATTCAGGCGCCTACGACGGACTCGACTACGCTGCCGCGATCGATGCGATCGCGCGGGATCTCGAGGCGAAGGGTCTCGGCCGCAAGCAGGTCGTCTGGCGGCTGCGCGACTGGGGCATTTCGCGCCAGCGCTACTGGGGCTGCCCGATCCCGATCATCCACTGCCCGGCCTGCGGCGACGTGCCGGTGCCGGACGACCAGCTGCCGGTGCTGCTGCCGGAGGACCTGGTGCCGGACGGTTCCGGCAATCCGCTGGCGAAGACGCCGTCGTTCCTCGAGTGCCGCTGCCCGAAATGCGGCGCGGCGGCGCGGCGCGAAACGGACACGATGGACACCTTCGTGGACTCGTCCTGGTATTTCTTCCGCTTTGCGAGCGCCGGCAACGCGCGCGCGATGGTGGACGAGCGCGCCGCCTACTGGCTGCCGGTGGACCAGTACATCGGCGGCATCGAGCACGCGATCCTGCACCTGCTGTATTCGCGCTTCTGGACCCGCGTCATGCGCGACTGCGGCCTGACACGCCTCGACGAGCCCTTCCGGCGACTGCTGACCCAGGGCATGGTGCTGAACGAGATCTGGTTCCGGAAGCCAGCATCGGGCCGCATCGTCTATTACAACCCGACGGAGGTCGAGGCGAGTGCCGGCGGTGGGAAGAAGACCGGCGTGCTGAGAGCGGACGGCCAGCCGGTCGAGTACGGCGGCATCGGCACGATGTCGAAGTCGCGGCGCAATGGCGTCGATCCGCAGCAGCTGGTCGATCGCTACGGCGCGGACACGGCGCGGCTCTTCATGATGTTCGCGGCTCCGCCCGAGCACACGCTCGAATGGTCGGACGAGGGCGTCGAAGGCGCGTTCCGCTTCATGAAGCGGCTGTGGAAGATCGTGCACGCGCATGTGCAGGCGGGCCCTGCCGGCACGCCCGACCCGACGGTGCTCGAGTCCCGCGCAACGCGAACTGCGCCGACAGGTGCACCAGACGCTCGCCAAGGTCGGCGACGACATCGGCCGCCGCCGGACCTTCAATACGGCGATCGCCGCGGTCATGGAACTGCTGAATGCGCTCGCGCGATTCGAGGACGGCTCGCCGCAGGGCCGCGCCGTGATGCAGGAGGCGCTCGAGCTCGTCGTGCTGATGCTGTCGCCCTTCGTGCCGCATGCGACGCACGCGCTGTGGCGCGAGCTCGGCCACGCGACGGCAGTCGTCGACGAGCCCTGGCCGGAGACGGACGCACAGCGCCCTCGAGCAGGACACGATCGAGATCGTCGTGCAGGTCAACGGCAGGCTGCGCGCCCGCATACCGGTGCCGGCCGGCGCCGACGAGGCAATCGCGCGCGCGGCCGCACTCGCGGATCCCGGTGTCGCACGATTCGTCGCGGGGCAGCCGGTGCGCAAGCTGGTGTATGTGCCTGGCAAGCTCGTCAACGTGGTGATCTGATGCGCCAGTGGTTTCAGTGGCTTGCAATCACCGGCATCGTGATCATCGGCAGGCTGCGGATTCCAGTTGCGCGGCCAGGCTGCACTGCCGGCCATGCTGGCTTCGCCCTACATCGAGAGCAGCGACCACTACACGCCGCTCTATGCGGCACTCGAGGCGCGGCTGCGCGCCGCGGGCGCGCGACTCGCGACCGACCCGGCGGCCGCGAGCGCTGTGATCCACGTCGCGGAAAGACGAGACCGGCCGCGAGCTGCTGTCGGTCTCGGCGCGCAACACGCCGGGCGAGTTCGAGGTCTATTACACTGTCGAGTATTCGGTCAGCGCCGGAGGGAATGAATTGCTCGAGCGGCAGCGGGTGACGCTGACGCGTGATTTCGGCTATGACGAGTCGGCGGTGCTCGCCAAGGAACACGAGGAACAGTCATTGCGGGTGGCGCTCGCCGACGAGCTCGCGGGCCTGATGCTGCGACGCCTGGCGGCACTGTGAATCTTTCGGTATTCGATGTCTTCAAGGTCGGGGTCGGGCCTTCGTCGTCGCACACGATGGGGCCGATGCTGGCCGCGCGCATGTTCGTCCAGGACCTCGCAGCGCGCGACCTGCTCCATCGCACGGCCGAGGTCTATGTGCAGCTGTACGGCTCACTGGCGTTGACGGGCCTCGGGCACTGCACCGATCGCGCCGTGCTGCTGGGTCTCGAAGGAAATGATCCGGCGGGATTCGATCCGTCGGTCATGGAGCCGACACTGGCGCGCATCCGTGCCAGCGGCCGGCTGCGGCTGCTCGGCAGCCAGGAGATCGCCTTCGACGAGCCGATGAATCTGCTGTTCCTGCGCGACCAGATGTTGCCGGGCCATTCCAATGGCATGCGCTTCACGGCCCGCGATGCCGGCGGAAAGTCATTGCTCGGCGAAGAGATGTACTCGATCGGGGGCGGCGCCGTGCAGCGCGCTGGCGAGGATCCGGGGGCGCCAGCTTCCGGCATTCCCGGCCTGCCGCTGCCATTTGCGGATGCGGCGGAACTGCTGGTCCGCTGCAGCGAAGCGGGCCTGACCATCGATGGATTGATGCTGGAAAACGAGCGTGCGATGCGTACGCCTGCCGAGATTGAGGCGGGCCTGGAGCGGATCTGGAGCGTCATGCAGGCCTGCGTGCAGCGCGGATTCGAAGCCGAGGGAGTCCTGCCGGGAGTCCTGAAATTGCCGCGGCGCGCGCCGCGGCTGCATCGCATGCTGCTGGCCGAGGCGCCCGGCGGGCTCGTGGACGCGATGGAATGGGTCAATGCCTGGGCGCTGGCCGTCAATGAAGAGAATGCGGCGGGAGGCCAGGTCGTCACGGCGCCGACCAACGGCGCTGCCGGCATCGTGCCCGCAGTGCTTCATTACTACGCGAAGATGTGCCGCGGTGGCGACCTGACTGGCGTGAAGCGGTTCCTCCTTGCGGCAGGGGCCGTGGGCCTCCTGTACAAGCGCAATGCATCGATATCCGGCGCCGAAATGGGCTGCCAGGGCGAAGTCGGCGTGGCTTGCTCGATGGCGGCGGGCGGACTTGCCGCCGCGCTCGGGGGCACGAACGAGCAGGTCGAGAATGCCGCCGAGATCGGCATGGAGCACAACCTGGGCCTCACCTGCGATCCGATCGCGGGGCTGGTCCAGATTCCGTGCATCGAAAGGAATGCGATGGGGGCCGTCAAGGCGATCAATGCCGCACGTCTGGCGATGCGCGGCGACGGTTCGCACAGGGTCTCGCTGGATCAGGTGATCGCGACGATGCGTCAGACCGGCCGCGACATGTCCTCGATTTACAAGGAGACCTCGGAGGGCGGACTCGCAGTCAACGTACCCGAGTGCTGAACCCGCAAGTTGCCCTGCATGGGTGTTGATTCAGCCGGCGTAGCGATCCGTCGCGCGCACCAGTTCGTCGGTCATGCCGGTTTCGAAGGCTGAATGCCCGGCGTCGGGGACGACGCGAAAATCCGCCTCAGGCCAGGCGCGATGCAGTTCCCAGGCCGTCATGATCGGGCAAACGACATCGTAGCGGCCCTGCACGATCACCGCCGGTATGTGGCGGATCCGGGCGACGTCGTCCAGCAGCTGTGTCTCACCGCGCAGGAAGCCGCCATTCACGAAATAATGGCACTCGATGCGCGCGACCGCGAGGGCGAACTCGTCTTCGCCCCACTTGCGGACATTGTCATCGTCAGTCAGCAGAAAGCTTGTCGATCCCTCCCAGACTGCCCATGCGCGCGCGGCGGCAATTGCGGCGGCGCGATCCGCACCCGTCAGTCGGCGGTGGTAGGCATGCATCAGCTCGCCACGCTCGGCCTCGGGTATGGGCGCGACATACGATTCCCAGCGGTCCGGAAACATGGCGCTTGCACCCTGCTGGTAGAACCAGTCGAGTTCGCACTTGCGCAGCAGGAAGATGCCGCGCAACACGAGTTCCGTCACGCGGGTCGGGATGTGCCTGCGCGTAGGCGAGTGCGAGCGTCGAGCCCCAGGAACCGCCGAAAACCTGCCAGCGTGCGATGCCGAGGTGGTCGCGCAAGCGCTCCATGTCGGCGACGAGGTCCCAGGTCGTATTGTGTTCGAGGCTTGCATACGGGCGGCTGCGGCCGCAGCCGCGCTGGTCGAACAGCACGATGCGATAGCGCGCCGGATCGAAGAACCTTCGCGCGCGCGTGTCGCAGCCTGCACCGGGCCCGCCGTGCAGGAAGACCGACAGGCCTGCCCGGCCGGATTGCCGCATTCCTCCCAGTAGATTTCGTGGCCGTTGCCGACGGCCAGGTGACCCTGCCGATGAGGTTCGACGGGTGGATAAAGGCCGCGGCGCGTGCTGCCAGTTTCGCTCAAGCGATTTCCTCCTCTTCACATGATCCTGGTCAATTCGGCGGTCTGCAGGATCGATGTATAAGCTAACATGGCCGAGGCAAATCCATGACTGGCGCAGATTGCGTGATGTAGAGCTGCGATGCCCGTCAAATTCTCCATCTCATCGCTGGCGATGGTGCTGTTCAAGCCCAGGGCCGTCTTCGACGCGCTGGCCGCCGCCGAGCCCTCGGCAGCGAAAGTATTCTTTGGATTCGCGCTGTGGATCGGCTTGCTGCCGCCGCTTTTTGCGTACATCGGCACCATGAAGTTCGGCTGGCGGCTGGGCGTGGAGCCCGTGTTCCTGCCGGAAAGCACGGTACTCGCCATCAGCGCAGCTTATTTCCTCGCCCTGCTGCTCGGATTCCTCAGCAGCGCCGCAGTCGCGCGCTGGATGGCGATCACCTACGATGCCAGCCAGTCGCTCGGCCGCTGCTTTGCGCTGATGGCAATCGTCGGCGCGCCGCTCGCAGTCGGTAGCGTCATTCACCTTTATCCGCACGTATTCATCAATATCCTGGTGCTTGTGCCGGCGCTTATCTGGAGCATGTACCTGCTTTACCGGGGACTGCCGGTGGTGCTCCAGACCGGCCCCAATCGCGGCATGCTGATGGCCTCGGCATTGATCGCCTACTTGCTGGTTGCGGCGGTCAGCCTGCTCGGCGTCACGGTTGCATTGTGGGGCAGCGGGCTCGGTCCGCCGATCGGCAACTGATGTCATGAAATACAACGACCGCATCGTCACGGCATTCACCGCCTGCGCCGTTTTCTGGGCAGTGCTCGGCATGCTGGCCGGCGTTTACGTTGCCGCCGAACTCGTGTGGCCGACGATCGACTTCGGGCTGCCGGGTCTGTCGTTCGGGCGCCTGCGCACGCTGCACACGACACTCGTGCTGTTCGGATTCGGTGTCTCCGGTCTGATCGCCACCGCGATTCTATAGCGTGCAGCGCACGTCGCATGCGCGTCTCTTCGCGCCGGGGCTCGCCTGGTTCGTCTTCTATTCGTGGCAGCTGACGATCGTGCTCGGCGCGGCCTCCGTGCTGGCCGGCTGGAATGCCGGCAAGGAATATGCGGAACTCGAGTGGCCATTCGACCTCGCCATTGCGGTGGCCTGGGTTTCTTTCGGCATCGTGTTCTTCGGCACGATCGCGCGCCGCAAGATGGAAGCAATCTACATTTCGAACTGGTTCTACGGGGCGTTGATCATCGTCGTGGCGATGCTGCACATCGTTAACAGCCTTGCCATGCCCGCGACACTCGGAAAGTCGTATTCGCTGTTTGCCGGCGCCCAGGACGCCGTCGTGCAGTGGTGGTACGGCCACAATGCGGTCGGATTCCTGCTGACCGGCGGGTTCCTCGGCATGCTTTACTACTTCCTGCCGAAGCAGGCCGAGCAGCCGATCTGGAGCTACCGTCTTTCGATCGTCGCGTTCTGGGCCTTCGTCTACACCTACATCTGGGCAGGCCCGCATCATCTGCATTACCACGCCATTCCCGAATGGGTGCAGTCGCTCGGCATGGCCATGAGCCTGATCCTGCTGGCGCCGTCCTGGGCGACCATGGTGAACGGCATCATGACGGTCAGCGCCGCAGCGAACAAACTGCGCAGCGACCCGGCGCTGAAGTTCATCGTGCTGTCGCTGGCCTTCTACGGTCTTGCAACCTTCGAGGGCCCGATGCTCGCCATCAAGAGCGTCAACGTTTTCAGTCACTTCACCGAATGGACCATCGGCCACGTTCATTCAGGCGCGCTGGGCTGGAACGCCCTGATCACATTCGGCACATTCTACTTCCTGGTACCGCGCCTGGCCGGCACGACGCTTTACAGTGCGCGCCTGGCGAACATTCATTTCTGGCTGGCGCTCGCCGGCGTGCTGCTCTACATCCTGGCGATGTGGGGTGCGGGCGTGTCGCAGGGCGTGTTGTGGCTTTCCCTGGACGATCTGGGCGAAGTCCGTTTCAGTTTCAACGACGTGATGGCTGCGATGAGGCCCTACTACGTGCTGCGGTTCATCGGTGGCCTGTTGTTCCTGTCGGGCGCATTGCTGATGGCCTTCAACCTGATGCGCACATTTGCCGGTCGGCGCACGGTCGAAACGGCGATACCGGCGGCACAGGCGGCGAGGGTGGCCGCATGAATTTCCTGTCGCTGCACAAGCGGATAGAACGCCACTCGGGCCTGCTGATCTTCGGCATCCTGATCGTATCGTCCATTGGCGGCCTGGTGCAGGTGCTGCCAATCGTGCTTGACGATTCGCACAGCGCCCCGGCGGCCGGCCTTGCCGTCTATTCGCCGCTCGAGCTCGAGGGACGCGATATCTACATCCGCGAATCCTGCAGCACCTGCCACACGCAACAGGTGCGCCCGCTGTTGGCGGAGGTCAAGCGCTACGGGCCCTACTCGCGGGCAGGAGAATTTGCCTACGACCGCCCGTTCCTCTGGGGATCGAAGCGCACCGGCCCGGACCTCGCGCGCGTTGGCGGCAAATACAGCGATGCCTGGCATCACCTGCACCTGCTGGATCCGCGCGCCGTCGTGCCTGCCTCGATCATGCCGGCGTACCCCTGGCTTGCGGAGCGCCATGCGGATTACGGCGGCACGATTTCGGCGCGCATGCGCGCATTGCAGAGACTCGGTCACCCATACAGTGACGATGACATTGCGGCAGCGCCCACCTCGCTTGAAGGCAAGAGCGAACTCGACGCCGTGACCGCGTATCTGCAATCCCTCGGCCGGACCATGCAGGGGGCGCCCCAGCCATGACATTGCTGATCTTCTTCGGCGACATGCTCGTGATGGCATTCATGATTGCGCTAGTCGTATGGCTCGCTCTGCGCTCGACCCGCGCGCAGCTTGAGGCCGCCGCGCGGATTCCGCTCGAGGACGAGGATCGAAATGGCTGACATGCCATCTCAGTTCTGGGCCGGCTGGATCGTCGTGATCACGATCACGAGTTTCATCGCGCTCGTCTGGTTCGTGCGAGACGTCTATCGTGAGGGCGAGGCGGACGAGAGCGCGGAAACCCAGGTATGGGACGAGACCCTGCGTGAGGGCACACGTCCGGCGCCGATCTGGTGGTTCTGGTTCATCCTGGCATTGATGGCGGTTTCGGTGGTCTACGTGATGCTTTACCCGGGGCTGGGCGCCTACAAGGGTGTTCTCAGGTGGTCGCAGGGCAGCAGGATCACCGAGCGATTTTCGGATTACGAGGCCGAGTTCGGACCCGAGCGAAGGCGCTTGCAGTCCCTGCCGCTGTCGGAGCTCGCGGACGATCGGGTCGCGATGCAATCGGCGTGGCGCGTGTTCAATAACAATTGTTCTTCATGTCACGGACGCGACGCGGCGGGGCAGGCCCGCCAGTTTCCCGACCTGACGGACGATTCATGGCAATGGGGGGGCGAAGAGGCGCGGATCCTGGAGACGATTCGCTCGGGTCGCCAGGCCGCGATGCCGGCGTGGGGACCGGTGATCGGGGCGCAGGGCGTCGAGCAAGTCGCCGATTACGTGCGGGGGCTCGCGGCCGGCGAATCCCAACTGCCCGCGAATGCTGAGGGCGGCATGCTGTTCCAGCAGTTCTGTTCAATGTGTCATGGGCCGACGGGCTCTGGACAGCCGATGCTCGGCGCGCCGGCGCTGGACGACAGAGACTGGCTCTATGGCGGCGAGCGCGCCGAGGTCATCCGGTCGATTTCCCTGGGACGGAATGGCACGATGCCCGCATTCGGATCGCGTCTGGACGATACGCAGATCCGGCTGCTCGCCGCCTGGTTGGCGTCTGGCGCCAGGATTCCGGAAGTACGCTAGAAACTGACCGCGAAGCCGGCCAGCACTTCCGCCTGAAAGATGGTCGAACCGCTCGCGACGATGCGGCAGAAACCGCTGCCATTGTCGGACCGGCAAAAGATCGCGGTATTCGAATCCACTGCCGTCAGGTAGCCACGCGCTTCGAGCCGGAACGCCGCATGCGCGGACAATGGCACGGCCACGCCGAGTCCCATCGAGCCCGAAAATCTCGTCCGATTTGTCGCGCCGGCGCCGGACGGCGAGAAGCGCGTCGCGCCGAGCCCCAGCGCGAAATAGCCCTGCGCCTTCTCGTAGTCGCCGATCGGCACGGTGCCGCCGAAATGCAGGTACTCGACATCCACATCGTGGTTTGATGCACCGTCGTTGATCCGCGATCCCTGTCGCGAATACCAGAGCTGCACGAAGCGGTCGTCGCCGCTTGCCGTAACGAATCTCGAGCGCTAGCGCGAGACCTGCGCCGTCATCCAGGTCGCTGCTGCTGCCGCTCGCCGAATCCTCGAGGTTGCCGCCGACGCGATAGCCCGCAGCCACCGCGATTTGCACCCGGGGCGGGTCGTCGGCGCGGGCGATGGGTGCTGCAAGCAATGCGGCAAGCGCGAGCAGGATTCTTGGGTTCATGTATTTGCCACTATCGCCGGCAATTCCAAATAAATCAACGAGATGCTGCGCAAATTCGGCGATCGTCGGGGCGGGCAAGGTATTGTCGCCGGGCACCGGCCCACCCACAATCAGCCATGCGCATTTCCACGGACCAGCTGGCGCAAAAACTCGAAGGCAGGCTGACTCCCGCCTGGCTGGTCGCCGGCGACGAGCCGCTGCTGGTCGGCGAGGCCGCGGATGCCATCCGCGCGCGCGCGCGCGCCGAGGGCTACACCGGCCGCGACCTGTTCTTCGCCGAGCGCAGCTTCGACTGGCCGTCGGCTGCTCGCGTCCAGCCAGTCGCTGTCGCTGTTCGCCGAGCGGCGCATCATCGAGGTGCGGATGCCGACGCCGCGGCCGGGCAAGGATGGCGGCGCCGTGCTCGCGAAGCTGGCCTCCGACCCGGCGCCCGACACCCTGCTGCTGGTCGTGACCGGGCGGCCGGAGCGGGACACCTGGTCCGCGGCCTGGTTCAAGGCCTTCGAGAAGCAACGGCGTCGTCGTGCAGGCCTGGCCGGTCGAGATCGGGCGCCTGCCGCAGTGGATCGTCGGGCGCGCCGCGCGGCACGGCCTGACGATCGATCCGGATGGCGCGCGGCTGCTCGCCGAACGCGTCGAGGGCAATCTGCTGGCGGCGCACCAGGAAATCGAGAAGCTGGCGTTGCTGCATGCCGGCGGCGACGTCGGTGTCGATGGACGTCCAGGCGGCGGTCGCGAACAGCGCGCGCTACGACGTGTTCCAGCTCGGCGAGGCAGCGCTCGACGGCGATGCAGCGCGCGCGCCTGCGCATCCTCGACGGCCTGCGCGCCGAGGGCGCCGAGCCGCCGCTCGTGCTGTGGGCGCTGTGCCGCGAGTTGCGGGCGCTCGCCGATGGCGCGGCGCAATCCCGGCGCGCAGCCAGGCTATGGACGCCAGGCCGAACGCCGTCGCGCGAGCTACTGCGCGCGCGCGGTCGGGCGGACGCGGGCCAGTCACTCGCGCCGCTGTTCGCCGCGCGGGCGCGTTGATCGCCAGATCAAGGGACTCGGCCGCGGCGACCCCTGGACGGCGCTGACGGGCCTGGTCGCGGCATTCGCCGGTATGCAGCATCCCGGCGCGCCGGCCGCCTGAGGCCCGATGCGGCCATTCGGCGTCTTCGGCGGGATGTTCGATCCGATCCACTACGGGCACCTGCGCACGGCGCACGAACTCCACGAAGTGCTCGATCTCGAGCCGTCGCCTTCGTGCCGGCGGGCGATCCGCCGCACCGGCAGCGCCGCTGGCCGATGGCGCGACCCGGCTCGCGATGGTGCGGGCGGCGGTCGAGGACGATCCGCGCTTCCTCGTCGATGATCGCGAATTGCGGCGCTCCGGTCCCTCCTAGACGGTTCTGACGCTCGAGGAACTGCGCGCCGAGCGCGGACGGCAGCCCATCGCACTGATCCTGGGCATGGACGCCTTCGCCGGACTGGCCGCTGGCATCGCGCAGCGGAGCTGATCGGGCTCGCGCACCTGGTCGTCGCGCGTGCGGCCGGGAGCGCAGGTGCCGCGCCACGGCCTTGCCGCCGAGCTCCTGCGCGACCGCGCGCTGCGATGACCCCGGCCGGCTGCCGCGGCCCCGGCCGGGCTGGTATACGTCAACGAGGGCACCCAGCTCGACGTGTCGTCGAGCGCCGTGCGCGACGTCGTCGCCGCCGGCCGCGATCCGCGCTACTTGATGCCCGAGGCCGCGCGTAGGATCATCCTCGCCAGGGGCAGTTACGCCCGGCCAGGTGAAACCGAGGAATGACCGCCACGAGGACGAGGACGAAAACGCCGCAATTCCGCCACTGCTCAGAAGAAGACCAGGAAAGCACCTGGCGCGCTGACCGAGATCGCCATCGCCGCACTCGAGGACATGAAGGCCGTCAACGTCAAGGTCCTCGACGTCCGCAAGCTGACCGACGTCACCGACACGATGATCGTCGCAACCGGCACTTCCGACCGCCACGTCAAGTCGATCGCGGACCGCGTGGTCGAGCGCTGCCGCCAGGCAGGCCACCGGCCCTATGGCGTGGAGGGCGAGCGCGAGGGCGAGTGGGTGCTGGTGGACCTGCAGGACCTGATCGTGCACGTGATGCTGCCGCGGATCCGGGAGTTCTACGGACTCGAGAAGCTGTGGGACCTGCGGCCCGCGCCGCGCGAGCCGAGCCCGGCCTGAGTCCGCCATGCGCGTGCGGCTGATCGCGGCCGGCACGCGCTCACCGGCCTGGGTCAACGAGGGCTACGCCGACGTACGCGCAGACGCCTCGGCCGGACTCCGCCTCGAACTGGTCGAGATTCCTGTCCCACGGCGCGGCGCGGACGGCGAGATCGCGCGCGCCGTGGCCGGCAAGGCGCGGCGCATGCTCGCGGCCATCGGCGGGCGGACTACGTCGTTGCACTCGAGGTCGGCGGCCGTGCGATGACCACGGCCGATCTTGCTCGCTGGCTCGGAGCGACGGCTCGCGGGCGGCCGCGACCTGGCATTCGTGATCGGCGGTCCCGATGGCCTGGCTCCCGAAGTACTGGATCGCGGGCCGATTTCCGCTGGTCGCTGTCGCCACTGACCTGGCCGCATGGCCTCGTGCGGGTCATGGTTGCCGAGCAGCTGTACCGCGCGCGATAGCATGCTCCGGGGACATCCGTACCATCGCGGTTGACTTGCGCCGTACCTGATCGCGCTCCACCCGGGCCGGCCGGCGAGCGCGTATGCTGCTGGATTTTCCGGCCCCTTCAATGCCTTACGATCGCATTCGCCTTGCTTCGGCGTCGCCCAGGCGCAGCCAGCTGCTCCGCCAGATCGGCGTGGCGCATGACATCCAACCGGTGGATCTCGATGAATCGCGGCGGCTCTGGCGAATCCCCGCGGGATTACGTGCTGCGCCTGGCGCGCGAAAAGGCGGCGGCGGCGATTACCAGCGGCGCAACCATGCCGGTGCTCGCGGCCGACACGACAGTGGCCATCGGCCGATGAAATTTTCGGCAAGCCGCAGAATGAGGAAGACGGCATGCGCATGCTCGCCGCCTTGTCCGGAAGGAGCCACGAGGTGCTGACCGCGGTGGCGCTGGCCTGCGAGGACGATTGGCGACTGCGATCAGCGAAACACGCGTGACATTCCGCGTCATTTCGGAAGCGGAATGCCGGAGCTACTGGGCAAGCGGCGAGCCGGCGGACAAGGCGGGCGCCTACGCGATCCAGGGGATCGGCGCCGTTTTCATCGTGAGGCTAGAGGGCAGTTACTCAGGCGTCATGGGACTGCCGCTGTGCGAGACGGCGGCGCTCCTGGAAGCTGCGGGCATCCGGCACCGGCGAGCCGGCGCATGAGCGTTGAGATCCTGGTCAACGTCACGCCGCGTGAGAGCCGTGCCGCCGTGGTCGAGCAGGGTGTCGTGCAGGAGCTCTACATCGAGCGCGCCAACCGGCGCGGGCTGACAGGAAACGTCTACAAGGGCCGCGCATCACGCGTCCTGCCCGGCATGCAGGCGGCATTCATCGAAATCGGACTCGATCGCACGGCGTTCCTGCACGCTGCGGACATCGTGCCGCCCGACATGGACCCGGGGGTCGAGGCCCAAGTCTTCGAGAATATCCGCAATCTTGTCAACGAAGGGCGACAGCATCCTCGTTCAGGTGCTGAAGGATCCGCTCGGCACGAAAGGCGCGCGGCTCTCGACCTATGTGACATTGCCGTCACGATTCCTCGTGTACATGCCGCAGGGCCGGGGCATTGGCGTGTCGGCCCGGATCGAAAACGAGGTGGAGCGGGAACGTCTGCGCGAGGCGGTCCAGGACTTCAGCGGCGGCCGCGGAGGCTGGATCGTGCGCACGGTCGCGGAAGGTTCGCAGCTCGAGGCGCTGCGCGCAGACATGATGTTTCTCGAGCGACTCTGGCTGGTGATCCGCGAGCGTGGCGAGCACGCGGTCGCAGAGGAGATCGTTCACGAGGATCTCGCCCTGCCGCTGCGTGTTCTGCGCGACCTGCTGGGTGAACAGGTCGACCGCGTCATGGTGGACACGCAGGCGGCGCACGCGCAGATGATCGCATTCGCGGGAACCTTCATGCCCGCGCTTGCCGCCCGCATCGAAATTTACGACGGCAAGCGGCCGATCTTCGACATCTACGGCGTGGATGACGAGATCGAACGTGCGCTCGATCGAAAGGTGCCGCTGAAATCCGGTGGCTACCTCATGTTCGACCAGACCGAGGCGCTGACAACGGTTGACGTGAACACTGGCGCCTTCGTCGGCCACCGCAATCTCGAGGACACGATCTACCGAACCAACCTCGAGGCGGCGGTCTCGATCGCGCGCCAGCTGAGGCTCCGCAACCTCGGCGGCATCATCATCGTGGACTTCATCGACATGAAGGACCCCGGTCACCGCCACCTCGTGCTTCAGGCCCTTGAACAGGCGCTTGCCGGCGACCATGCCAGAACCAGCCTGTCGGCGGTTTCCGCGCTTGGCCTGGTCGAAATGACGCGCAAACGCACCCGCGAGAGTCTGGAACACCAGCTATGCCGGCCTTGTCCAAACTGCGATTCACGCGGTTTCGTGAAGACGGCTGAAACCGTCGCCTACCAGATATTCCGTGAGGTGCAGCGGCAGGCGCGGCAGTTTGATTTCCGGGAACTGCACGTGCTGGCGCACCGGGACGTCATCGAGTTGCTGCTGGACGAGGAATCAGGGGCGCTCGCCGAACTCGAACTCGCGATCGGCAAGCCGATCCGGCTGCAGGCGGAGGCGCTCCATGCCGAGGAACAATTCGACGTCGTGTTGGTATAGGAAAGGGCAAACTCGGCAGCATGGTCACGATGGGGCAGGGACTGAGGCGGTTATGGCGCTGGGTCGCAGGCACGGCGGCAGCGCTCGCCCTGCTTGCTGCGCTTGGCGTCGGTGCTTTCCGTCTCGCAATCGAGTTGCTGCCCGGTTACCAGCAGCAGGTCGCCGAACAGGTCCGGGCGGCGACGGGCCTCAGGCTCGAGTTCGATTCGCTGAATGCGCGCATCGGCCGCTACGGTCCCGAAATCCATTTCAGCGGAGCGCGCGTGCTGCCGGCCAGCGGCGACCAGCCGCTGGTCAGCGCAGAGTCGGGTCGAGTAAGCCTGGCGATCGGCCGCTCACTGTTGAACCGGCGCATCGAGGTCGGGCGTGTCGTGCTGGTCCGGCCGCGGCTCTATTTCGTGATCCACACCGATGGCAGTATCGAACTCGTGGGGCAGGGCGCCCTCGACACGAAACCGCGCGCCGATCGCGAGCCGATGACGCTTGCGCGCCTGCCGCGCGGCCTGTTCGCCGTCCGTGGCGCGACACTCGACGTGCTCGACCTGCGCGCACGGCAGGGGCGCTTTGAGCTGACCGGCGCCGACCTGGAACTCGAGCGCCGGGGCAATCACGTCAGTCTGCGTGGGTACGTCGATTTACCGGAGCATCTCGGTTCGGCGCTGAAGATCGAGGGTGACGTGGATGGCGATCTCGAAGTCGCGAATGCGCTGGAGTGGCGGGCGCGGGTGGACGCGAGCGACCTTGATTTCGAACAATGGGCGGCACTGTTGCCGGACAGCTTCGTGGTGCCGGCCGGTGGCCGTGGTTCGGTCAGCGCAACCGTGCGCGGTGTCGGCCGGGAAGTCACTAGCCTCAGGCTGCGGCCCGATCTGCGCAACCTGCGGCTGCCCGCTGGAGGGGCCGAGTTCGCACGGGTGGCCGGCGATATCCGACTGCAGCGCGACGCGGGCAGGATCTCGGTGGACGGCACAGGCCTCGAGCTGTCACGTGAAGGTGCTGCCTGGCGTCCGGCGAACTTCTCGGCAACGCTGGGCCTGCACGAAGGTCATCTCGTGTCGGTCACTGCCCGGGCGGACTATCTGCGGATCGAGAATCTTGCGGCATTCTCGTCGCTGCTGCCGGCGGGGCCGCTGCGCAGCAGGCTGGAAACACTGGCGCCACGTGGCGAGCTGTTCGGTCTGGATGCCACCGTGACGGGTTTGGGTGAGGGGTGGCTGCCGGAAATCAGCGGACGCCTGAGGTTTGCGGAAGTCGGCTTCGACGCATTCGGCAAGGCACCCGGGGTACAGGGACTCGACGGTGCGATCGAAGCGCGCGGTGAAGGCGGTATCCTGCGTCTGACGACCCGCGACGCCCAGGTGACCTGGCCGCTGCAATGGCGCGCAGTCGCGGAACTGCGCCAGGTCGATGGCAGGATCGAGTGGAGCCGATTCGGCGACGGCCTGCGGCTGTGGCTCGACGACGCCTTCATTGATACTGGTCACGGCGTCGCACGCGGCAGGCTGCGCATGGTATTTCAGCCCGGCCAGCTGCCGCTAATGGACCTGGCGGCAAATGTCCGGGACTTCGACGCCACGCAGATCTGGCGCTACCTGCCGATCGCACAGCTGCGGGAAAAATCACTTGCCTGGCTCGACGCTGCTTTCCGCGCCGGCCGCATCGTCGATGGTTCGATAACCCAGACCGGCCCGACGCGCGGATTTCCCTATCGCGAGGGCCAGGGCAGATTCCACGCCGAAGCCCGCGGGAAGGGTGTGACACTCTTTTATGCTCCGGAATGGCCGGAGATCCGCGGGCTGGAAGTCGACCTGGCATTCGACGGGCCCGCCGTACACGCGGTCGCGACCCGGGGCTCGATGGCGGGCATCGGCATCACGGAGGCCGAATTCAGCAGCGCCGATTATCGCGATGCCGTCGTCGCGATCAGCGCGAGCGCGCGGGCTGACGCGGGCCGCGCCATCCGCCTTCTGCAGGACAGCCCGCTTGCCCCATCGCTCGGGTCGGGCTTTGCGGAGCTGAGCGGTTCGGGGCCGGTCAATGGCGAAATCGCAATGTACTTGCCGCTCAAGGATTTCGATCAGCGGGTCGTGACGGTGACGACCACGCTCGACGGCGTCAAGTTGAAGCACCGCCAGCAGCCGATTGAAGCCAGCAACCTGAAAGGCGTGCTGTGGGTGCGCAACCGCGAAATCAATGCGCCGTCAATTTCCGGGCGGTTGCTGGGCGGACCGCTGCAGGTATCGATCAAGACGACGGTGCTGGCGAATGGCGGTCTCAATACCCAGGTCAATGCCCAGGGAACCGTGGCGGCCGCGCCAGTTGGGCCCGTCGCGCATCTGCCGGTCAACGCGGACCTCGCGGGAAACGCAGCCTGGCGCGGATTCCTGACCGTTGAGCGCAGCGCCGACCGGGAGCTCCCGGCGCGCGGAACACTGCGGTTGAGCAGCGACCTGCGCGGCCTCGCGTCCGGTCTGCCGGAACCGTTTGCGAAAGTCGCCGATACTTCGCGTCCATTGACGATCACCGCGAGTTTCAGTGGCGACGGCGGGCCGAGGATCCAGGCGCAGCTCGGCAGTGACATATCTGCCTTGCTGCAATGGCGCAGCAAGCCGGAGGATCCGCCTGTTGAGCGCGGCGTCCTCGCGTTTGGCACGAGTGCGCCGACGGCGCTGCCGCGCGCCGCGGGTCTGTGGCTGTCGGGCCGCCTCGCATCGGCGAGCATCTCGGATCTGCTGGCGCTCAAGTGGGACGAACCCCGCGGACGGCCGCTCAGCGAATGGCTGGGAGGGGCCGACTTGTCAGTCCAGCGTCTTGAAGTGCTGGGATACGAGTTCGGCAATGCCACCGGCCGGTTGCGGCCCGGCAATCGAGCCTGGGAGATCGATGTGGACTCGGCGGATGCGAGCGGCCATCTTGTCGTGCCGTACACGTTCCCGGGCGAAGTTCCGATGGTCATGGATCTCGATCGCCTGCGATTCGGCGAATCCGTGCGCAGCGGCGAGGGCGAGCCAGATCCACGGCAACTGCCGGCAATCCGCGTCGATATCCGCGATTTCCAGTTCGATGGCCGCCAGTACGGGCACTTTCAGGCGGAGTTCGCGCGCGGCACGGCTGGCATGACGCTCAACCAGTTCACGATGGAGCACGCGGCGTTCACGGCGAAGGGCCGCGGCAGCTGGCTGGTGCGCGATTCGGGTGCCGAGTGCCGGCTCGAATTCGAAGCGGACAGCAAGGACGTGCTCGGGTTCATGAATGCGATGCAGCTTGGCTCGCTGATCAGCGGCCATCACGGTCGGATATCCGCAGCCCTCAGCTGGCCGGGTCCGCCGGAGGCCAGCGCGATCGGGCGCCTTTCAGGGCGGCTCGACATGGCGGCGGAAAACGGCCGCCTGACTTCGGTCGAACCCGGCGCCGGGCGGGTGCTGGGCTTGATGAGTCTCCCGCACTTGCCGCGCCGGTTGGCTCTCGATTTCGGAGACCTGACCGGCGAGGGCCTGTCATTCGATACCTTGCGCGGCACATTCCAGCTGACCGACGGCGAGGCATACACGGACAATCTGACCCTGCGCGGCTCGGCAGCAGAAATCGGCGTGGCGGGCCGCACCAACCTGCGCGAAGGCACTTACGACCAGACGGCGGTCGTGACCGGTCAACTTGGCGCATCCCTGGGCGTGGCGGGCGCGCTCGCGGGCGGACCTGCGGTGGGCGCGGCACTCCTGCTGTTCTCGCGGATCTTCAAGGAGCCGCTCGCCGGTGCCACGCGCGGTTACTATCGCATCACCGGCAGCTGGGACGACCCGCAGGTGAAACGCATCGACGCGCGCGAGATGAAAGACTCGCAGCAGGCAGCGACGCCCGCGGGCGTCGGCGCATCGGGCAGCGGTCCCGCGCCTTGAACCAGCCCGTCGTGGCCGCCGTGCAGATGACATCGGTCGCCGATGTCGCCAGGAATCTTCAAACTGCCCGGCGTCTGCTGGAGTGCGCCCGCGCGGGCGGCGCCTGCCTGGCAGTGCTGCCCGAGAATTTTTCGTTCATGGGGCGTACCGAAGCAGAGCGGCGCCAGGTCGTCGAGGCTGACGGCGAAGGCCCTATCCAGAGGGCCGTCGAAACCGCGGCACGCGAACTTGGAATCTGGATCGTCGCCGGTACGCAGCCGATTGCAGTCGCCGGCGAGGAGCGGCCGGCGAATGCCTGCATCGTCTACGATGCCGGCGGCCGCAGGGTTGCCCGCTACGACAAGATGCACTTGTTTGACGTCGACCTGCCGGGTGGCCGCGAGGGGTATCGCGAATCGGCAAACGCCGTGCCCGGTGTCAAGGCCGTCACGGTCGACACTCCCGCAGGTCGACTCGGATTGACCGTGTGCTACGATTTACGCTTCCCGGAATTGTACCGTCGTCTGGTCTCGGAGGGAGCGGAGATCTTCAGCGTGCCTTCAGCATTTACCGGCCCGACCGGCCGCGCGCACTGGGAAGTGCTGCTGCGGGCCCGTGCGATCGAGGATCTTTCATTTGTCATTGCCGCGGCCCAGACCGGCATTCACGACAATGGCCGGGAAACCTACGGTGACAGCCTGATTGCCGATTACTGGGGCCGTGTGCTGCAACGCCTGCCGCGTGGCAGCGGCGTCGTCCTGGCTGCGCTCGACCGCGCGAAGCAGGCGGCGACGCGCGCCAGTTTTCCGGCTCTGGACCACCGGGTGATGGCGTGAGCGCGAATGCTCTTGCGCGCGCGCGTGAACTGATCCTCGCGCCTTCCGGCCTCGACGAGGGACGCCTTGAACAAGCGCTCGGCTCACTGCTCGGCGCGGCAGTCGACTCGGGGGACCTATACTTCCAGCTTGCGCGCGAGGAGCACTGGGCGCTCGAGGACGGAATCGTGAAGGAAGGCAGTCACGGCATCGAGCAGGGTGTCGGCGTACGCGCCATGGCAGGGGAGCGGACCGGATTCGCCTATTCGGATGAAGTCGTGCCGGCGGCTTTGCTGGAGGCGGCGCGCGCAGCCCGGGCGATCGCACGCGAGGGTGGCGGCCGCCAGGTGCAGGCCTGGAAGTCGTCAGAATCGCACCGGCTCTACCTCCCGGATGACCCGATTGCTTCGCTGGCGGATGCCGACAAGGTCGCGCTGCTGACCGAACTCGACCGCCACGCCCGCGCGCTTGATCCGCGCGTGAAACAGGTCGTTGCGAGTCTCGCCGCCGTGCATGAAATAATCCTGGTGGCCGCAAGCGACGGCACGCTGGCTGCCGACGTGCGGCCGCTGGTGCGCATGAATATCTCGGTCATCGTCGAGCAGGACGGACGCCGCGAGCAGGGATATGCGGGCGCGGGCGGCCGCCATTCGCTGGAAGATTTCGTCGCCGCCGACCGGCCGATGAAGCTCGCGCGCGAGGCGGTCCGGCAGGCTACGGTCAATCTCGAAGCAGTACCGGCGCCGGCGGGCACTATGGCCGTGGTGCTGGGGCCGGGCTGGCCCGGCGTGCTTCTGCACGAGGCGATCGGCCACGGGCTCGAGGGTGATTTCAACCGTCGCGGCACCTCGGCATTCTCCGGTCGCATCGGCGAGCAAGTGGCGTCGCCGCTCTGCACCGTCGTCGACGATGGAACACTGCCGGGACGGCGCGGCTCACTGAATGTCGACGACGAGGGAACGCCAACGGCCTGCACCACGCTGATCGAGAATGGCGTGCTGAAGGGTTACCTGCAGGACAAGCTCAATGCAAGGCTGATGGGCGCGAAGCCGACCGGCAACGGGCGGCGCGAGTCATTCGCCCATGCGACTCTTCCACGCATGACGAATACCTACATGCTGCCGGGTCCGCATGATCCGCAGGAAATCATCCGCACCGTGAAGCGTGGCCTGTACGCGGTCAATTTCGGCGGCGGCCAGGTCGATATCACCTCCGGAAAATTCGTGTTTTCGGCGAGCGAGGCCTACCTGATCGAGGACGGGCGCATCACTGCTCCGGTCCGGGGCGCGACGCTGATCGGTAACGGTCCCGATGTACTGACCCGTGTCAGCATGGTGGGCAATGACCTGGCGCTCGACGACGGTATCGGCAGCTGCGGCAAGGACGGTCAGACCGTGCCCGTCGGCGTCGGCCAGCCGACACTGCGCATCGATGCGCTGACTGTCGGCGGAACTGCCTGAAGGATGTGCTGATGCGCCTGTCGCGATCGGTTTACGAAGCGCTGCCGTATTGCTACATGCTGGTCGGCGTCGGCGCGCTCGCGATTTCATTTGAGTGGCGCGCCATGGGATGGTCCGACCTGGTCGCCGGGTTCGGGCTGGTCGTCCTGGTTGCGGGGCTGGTGCTGGTGTTGCGACGCCGCGATTACCGGATCCAGAAACGCCGCTATGGGGCGGAGTTCGACGAAGACGACTGATCAGTTGGCCCCGGCGGCAGGCGCACGGCCGCTTGATTCCTCAATGATATCTTCGCCTGTATCTTCATCGATGATCTCGTGGTCGCCGGTCGACTCGAAATTTTGCTCGCGCGGGCGAACCGAGCGTTCATCGAGGTACATGATCTCGTGCTTGCCAAGCACGATGACGTCGCCGTCATTCAGATTGTGCTTGCGCACGCGCTTCGACTTCACATAGACACCATTCGTGCTATTGAGATCCTCCAGCATGCTGCCTTCCGCAGTGGTGATGATCTGGCAGTGGTGGCGGCTGATGAATTTGCTTTCGATCTGCAGATCGTTCTCGGGCGTGCGGCCGATGATCAGACGCCCGAGTCGCAGCGGACGCTCTTCGACACGCTCGCCGGAATGCGCGACGATGATCCGTGCCAGCACCTCGTCCGGCCCGACACGCCTCGGCGTGGCTGCCACGATCCGCGTCGCACGCATGCGGTTGCTGCGTGTTCCGAACTCGACCCAGCGCAACTCGTCAATTGCCGCCTGCAACTCATCAATCCCAATTGCGGTGCGCTCGAGAGCATAGGCTACCATCAGGGCCGTGTCGCACAAGGTGTTGATCAGCCGTGGTACTCCCCCGGTGTAGCGAAAAATGACCGGAAAGTTGTCTTCGGAAAATATTCTGCGGCCATGCGAGCCGGCAACCTCGAGCCGGTGCAGTACGTACGCCTGCGTGTCCTCCGGGGAAAGGGCCGTCAGGTGGAATCGCAGCCTGACGCGCTGGACCAGCTGGGTCATTTCCGCGGAGTCAAGCTTGTCGCTGAGTTCAGGCTGTCCCGCCAGGATAATCCGGAGAACCTTTTCCTTGGTGGTCTCGACACCCGACAGCAGGCGGATTTCTTCGAGCACACGACTCGACAGATTCTGCGCTTCGTCGATTATCAGCAGCACCTTGCGACCGGCGGCATATTGTTCGACCAGGAACTGGTTGAGAGTGGCGAGCAACTCGGCCTTGCGCATCCTGAATGGCGAGAATCCGAACTGCACCAGGACGGCCTGCAGGAATTCGATCGGGGAAATCTGGGTTTGCGCGATCTGCGCGACCACGACATCCTTCTCGAGCTCGTGCAGGTATGTCTCGATCAGCGTGGTCTTGCCAGAGCCGATCTCGCCCGTGATCACGACAAAGCCGTCGGTGAACCAGATCGTCGATTCCATGTACGCTTTGGCGCGCGCATGGTGCTTCGAGAGATATAGAAAAGCCGGGTCCGGACTCAGCCGGAACGGCAATTCCGTCAGCTGGAAATGTTCGAGATACATGCAGATTACAAGGCTAGCACAAGGGCGGTCTAACGGCTCCGCCGGCGGTCCGCAAGTCGCCTGAGCCTTGCCGCTGCGCAATCACGCTGCCGGCGCGTAGTACAAATCTGGGTCAGGTGCCCGAGTTTCCGGCCGGGGCGTTGCGATTTGCCGTAATCATGCCAATGGACGCCGGCGAGGCGCAGGACCTCGTGCGCCGGCGGCAGTTCGCCGATCAGGTTGCGCATGACAGCGTGACCGCGCGCGCGCGTGCTGCCGAGCGGCAGCCCGGCGATCGCGCGCAGGTGATTCTCGAACTGGCTGGTTTCGGCGCCTTCGATGGTCCAGTGACCGGAATTGTGCACACGCGGCGCCATCTCGTTTGCGATCAACCGGCCATGTTCGACGAAGAACTCGACGCACGCGACACCGACGTAGTTCAGTGTCCGCAGCACCCGGCGGACATGACGCTCGGCCGCCTGTTGCAGGCGCGCATCCGGGATTGGAGCGCGGGTCTCGACCAGGATGCCGCCCACGTGGACGTTTTCTGCGAGCGGGTAGCACACGATGCGCCCGCCGCGGTCACGTGCCGCGACGAGCGACACTTCGCGTTCAAATGGCACGAGGCGCTCGTACACTAGTGCCACTCCGCCGATCTGCTGCCACGCGGTCGCCGCCTCCGCTGGCTGGCGCAGCAGTACCTGGCCCTTGCCGTCGTAGCCGAGACGCCGCGACTTCAGCAGTCCCGGAGTGCCGAGTGTCGCGACTACACGCTGCAATCCACGCAGGCTGTCGACGGCAGCGTGCGCGGCGACCGGGACACCGAGCCGCCGGAACAGTTTCTTCTCCGAAATTCGATCCTGGCCGATCGCGAGCGCGCGCGGCGATGGCCAGACGGGCGCGATATTGGCGATTGCGCGGACCGATGCGACCGGCACGTTCTCCCAGTCGAATGTCACGACATCGACGGCGCGCGCAAAGCGCCTGAGCGCCTGCAGGTCGTCGAATGCGCCGGTGATGACCGGCGCCACCGCGCTGCCCGGGGTGTCGCGCGCCTGGTCATACATCGTGAAACGCATGCCGAGGGGAATGCCGGAAAGTGCCATCATCCGGCCGAGCTGGCCGGCTCCGATGATGCCGATGTGCATGGCTCAGCTGCCGGAAGGAACTGGCGTGGCCAGCACGTCCGAGGTCTGGCGTTCGCGGTAGGCGCGCAGCGCATCCAGTAGCGGCGCGTGGCGGCCGGCCAGAATCGCGGTCGCGAGCAGCGCCGCATTCTTCGCGCCCGGTTCGCCGATCGCGACCGTCGCGACCGGCACGCCCGCTGGCATCTGCGCGATTGAAAGCAGGGAATCCAGTCCGTTCAGGGCCTTTGACTGGATCGGCACCCCGATGACCGGCAGCAATGTCTTCGCCGCCGTCATGCCGGGCAGGTGTGCGGCGCCGCCGGCGCCGGCGATCAGCACCTCGATACCGCGCGCGGCTGCGCCCGATGCGTAATCGAACAGCAGGTCGGGTGTGCGGTGGGCGGAAACGATCCGCGTCTCGAATGGCACGGAAAGCGCCGCCAGCAGCTCCGCGGCATGCCGCATGGTTTCCCAGTCGGAAGACGAGCCCATGATGATGCCGACCAGTGGTTTCATCGCAAAAGTCTAGCACGCGGCGCGCGCATACCCGTGCGCGGCCTTGCGCAAGCGACTGTCTTTGAAGGGATCTGATGCAGGAATGAGGCTGAAATACCCCCACGCCGACAGGGAGTCATGCGGCGCGGGGGGATGCCCGAAATCAGGGGATGCTTGACACGTAGGGCAACGCGATCAGGTTAGCGCTGCTCGTCAGAGAGGCAAAAAATACTCGTCGCCGTAAGGCGACAGCCGCTGCGCGGCTCGCTTCCCCCCTCAACCGCCGATCACATCGCGCACCCACCGGAACAATTCCCCCTTTGCGCCAGCTGGCCCGCTGCCCGCATGCTCCGCCGCGGCAGCACCAGCGAGCCGCGACAGCCGCTCGCGGTCCGCCTGCGGGAATTCCGCGACGAAGTCCACGATCGCTGCCTCACCTTCCTGGACCAGGTGGTCGCGCCATCGCTCGGCGCGCTTGAAGCGCATCGTCTCGATGCGCGCATCTGCGCTGACGGCCTCGAGCGCGGCGCGAATCGGTCCGGGATCGACCCTGCGCATCAACTTGCCCACGAAGAGTTTCTGTCGCAGCAGGGCGCCGTGACTCGTGATGCGGCGGGCGAGCTCGATCGCATCACGGAGTTTCTCAGGCAGGTCGAGACCGGCGACCAGTTCCTCGGGGGCTTCAATCAACTGCTCACCCAGGGCCTGCAGCGCCTGAGCCTGGCGTTTCAGTTCCCCCTTGGTCGGGGGCGGCGGCTCCCCGGGCAGCTGGCGGCGGCGCATTGCGACGATGCTAGCATGTGCATATGAGCCAGCCGGAAGCCTCTCATCCCGCACAGTCCGAACTCGAAAACATCGTCGAACAGGCGCTCGCACTGGCGCGCAGGCGTGGCGCGACCGCTGCCGAGGCCGGGGTCGGCGCCAGTTCGGGCCTCTCGGTCACGGTCCGGCTCGGCGAAGTGGAAACCCTTGAATACCAGCGCGATCGCAGTCTCGGCGTGACCGTGTATGTGGGTCATCGCAAGGGCTCTGCAAGCACCGCGAACCTGACGCCATCCGCGGTCGATGAGACCGTCAGCAAGGCGATGTCGATCGCGAGCTTCACGGCCGAGGACGAGTATTCCGGCCTGCCCGACCCGGAGCTGATGGCCCGCGAATTGCCCGATCTCGACCTCTGCCATCCCTGGGACATCGACGCACCGGGCGCGATCGACCTTGCGCGGCGCTGCGAGGCCGCGGGCCTTGCCGTCGATCCGCGCATACGGAATTCAGAGGGCGCCTCGATTGCGACGCACCGCAAGCTGCGCGTGCTCGGCAACAGCCACGGTTTCGTCGGCGGTTATCCCTCCACGTCGCATACGGTCAGCTGCGTCGTCCTGGGCGAGGCGAACGGGGAGATGCAGCGCGACTACTGGTACTCGGCGGCGCGCGACTGGCAGGAGCTGGAGGATGTCGAGGAAGTCGGCCGCAAGGCGGCCGGGCGGGCGATCAGCCGGCTCGGTGCAGGCAAGCTGTCGACGCGCAAGGCGCCGGTGCTGTTCGCACCCGACATGGCGCGCGGCCTGATCGGCCACTTCACCGGCGCGATCGGGGGCGGCGCCCAGTACCGCCGCAGCAGTTTCCTGCTGGATGCCGCAGGGCAGCATGGTTTTTCCGCCGTCCATCTCGCTCCGCGAGCAGCCGCACCTGCGGGGCGCGCTGGGATCGGCACCATTCGACGGTGAAGGCGTCGCGACACGCGACCGCGACCTCGTCGTCGACGGTGTGCTGAACGGCTACCTGCTGGACGCCTACTCGGCGCGCAAGCTCGGGCTTGTCACCACCGGCAACGCCGGTGGTGTTCACAACCTGGTCGTGGAGGGTGACAGGCTGGATCCGGCTGTGCTTCTGCGGCGTCTTGGCACCGGCCTGCTCGTGACCGAGATGATGGGGCAGGGGCTCAATCCGGTCACCGGCGACTATTCACGCGGTGCGGCAGGTTTTTGGGTTGAGAATGGCGCGGTCGGCCGGCCGGTCCACGAAGTCACGGTCGCGGGCAATCTGCGCGACATGTATCGGGGAATCGTCGCGCTGGGCGATGACCTGGATCGCCGCGGTGCCATCCATTGCGGCTCCATCATGATCGAGCAGATGACGATCGCGGGCGACTAGGGCGCCTTGCCGGCCGCCAGTTCACGCAGGGTCATGCGCTGAAGTGCGTTCGCGAATCACGGCCTCGACGCCGTCTGCAATCGAATCCGCCTCGGGCTCGGTCCGGGCCCGCCACAAGAGCCAGGTCTCGTACTGGCGCTCGTCGCGGACCGCAGTGAGGATGTCGTGCATCGCGATGCTGTCGAGGTCGCGCGCCGGCAGCACGTCCTCCTCATCGGTCGTCGTCACGAGCCCACCGTGTTCCAGTGCATCGATGACGGATTCGAGCGCCGAGCCCGGCACTTCCAGCTGTTCCGCGAGGCTCCGCAGCCGCCACGGCCTCGCACCCGACATGAATCGCCTCGCGATCAGCAGCATGACCGTTAGCGCCAGCCGCTCGCGCAGGCAGTTGGTCAGGCGCACGGGTGCCTGACCGGCGTGCAGGTAGCGCGGATTCTGCACGTAGAAGGACAGTTGCGCGCCGACCAGCAGGATCAGCCAGCTCAGGTAGATCCAGATCAGCGCGGCGAGGAAAATCGCGAAGCCCGCGTAGATCGCCACCATGTTCGTGGATGCTGCGACGATCTTGGTGAATATCATGCCGCTCATGGCCCACAGCAGGCCCGCGGTCAGGCCGCCGGCGAGCGCAGGCCGCAACCGCACGCGCGTGTTCGGTATGAATACGTACAGAAACGTGAATACGCCGGTCACGAAAAGGTAAGGTCCCGCGGCGCCCAGCCCGCGGATGATCGTGCCGAGCGGCTCGTGATTCGTGAGCCACCGCATCGCCTCGTGCTCGGCGGCGGCGCCAAGGAGGCCGAAGGAGACCACCAGGAACACCGGACCGATGACCATCAGGCTCAGGTATTCGCTGATGCGGCGCATCAGGGAACGCGGCCGTTCGACGTGCCAGGCAAAGTTGAAGGCGCCCTCCAGCTTCTGGATCGTCGCAACCACGGTGTACAGCAGGAATGCGAGACCCAGCGAGCCCAGCACGCCGCCACGCACCTTTTCGACGAAGCTCATGATCTGGGCGGTCAATTCGCCGGCCCGCTCGCCGATCGGTCGCAGGAACTCGAACAGCACCGGCTCCAGGTCCCGGGCGACGCCCAGGCCTTTCAATATTGCGAATGCAAATGCGAACAGGGGCACGAGCGACAGCAGCGTCGTGTAGACGAGCCCCATCGCGCGCAGGTTGAGCTCGCCGGTCAGGAGGTCGCGCACGAGCGCATAGGGATAGCGCAGCAGATTCAGCAGCCAGTCTGCCTGCTTCAGGGGCGTCGGTGCATGGCGGTCGAACAGGAACCGCTCGATGCGACGGCGCAGGTCCAGGTCCACGCTCATCGCGGCAGCGTGGCACAGGCCCGGAGGGCCCGCAATTGGCTGCTTTGCTGGAGTGCGGCGATGCATGTCCTGATCCGGCGATGGGCGGAACGGGCGCGCTGAACTCAGGCCATCAGCCGGTGCTGGGCCTCGCGGTACTTGAGCGCCGTCAGGCGGATCACTTCCGGCGGCAGGCTGGGAGCGGGCGGCTGCTTGTCCCAGTCGACGGACTCGAGGTAGTCGCGCACGTACTGCTTGTCGAATGATGGCGGGCTCGCGCCCTCCTCATAGCTGTCGACCGGCCAGAAGCGCGATGAATCGGGCGTCAGGATCTCGTCCATCAGCACGACCCGGCTCTTGTGGTCCAGCCCGAACTCGAATTTCGTGTCGGCGATGATGATGCCGTTCGCCAGCGCATGCTCGACGGCATGGGCATAGAGCTTGAGCGCAAGCTCGCGAATCCTGGCGGCCGCGGACGCTCCGACAGCCGCGACCATCTGGTCGTAGCTGATGTTCTCGTCATGCGCACCGGACGGAGCCTTGGTGGCCGGCGTGAACAGGGGCTCCGGCAGTTCGGCGGCCTGCACGAGTCCTGCCGGCAGCTTGATGCCGCCGATCGTGCCGTGCTCCTGGTAATCCTTCCAGCCCGAGCCCGCGAGATAGCCGCGCACAACGGCCTCGACAGGCAACGGCGCGAGGCGCTCGACCACGACGGCGCGGCCCTCGAGTACCGCGAGTTCCCGGGGATTCCCCACGTAACGGGATAGTGCCTCGCCGGTCAGGTGATTGGAGACGATGCGCTGGGTGCGCCCGAACCAGAAATTCGAGAGCGCCGTGAGTACCCGGCCCTTGCCGGGAATCGGATCCGGCATCACGACATCGAAGGCTGAGAGCCGGTCGGTTGCGACGATCAGCAGGCGCTCGTCGTCGATCGCATAGATGTCCCGCACCTTGCCGCGATGGATCAGCACGAGGCCGGAGAGACTGGACTCGAAAAGGGGGCCGGCATCCGCGCTCAGCATGCTCTTGGTACCATGGCGCTTGTGCGCGCCGGCTGGGAGCGCGGATTCTTGCAGCCGGGCGAGGAAGCGGTCAAGGAAAGCACGATGAACTGGACCGGCAAGCTGATCGGCGCGTTGCTGGGGTTCATCCTGAGCCGTCGGCCCTTTGGCGTGCTGATCGGGATGATTCTGGGCCATTTCTACGACCTTCAGAGGTCGCGGTGGCCTCGCGGGTCCGCGCGCGGACCCGGCAATAGTGCGCGCCACATTCTTCCGCGCGGCTTTCGGCATCATGGGTCATGTCGCCAAGTCCGACGGCCGGGTGTCGGAGCAGGACATTGCCGCAGCGCGCAGGATCTTCCGCCAGTTCAACCTGGGCGAGGCCGACACCCGCGCGGCGATGGAGTGCTTCACGCAGGGCAAGGAGCAGGGGTTTGACTCCGCCGCGGCACTCGCAGAGCTGAAACAGGCATGCCGCGGACGTGGCGATCTGCTGCGCATGTTCCTCGAAATCCAGATGCGCGCCGCATTGATGGGTGACGGCATGCACGGCGCAACCCGCACGACGCTCGTGCGCGTGGCCCAGGCACTGGAAATCGGCGCCGTCGAATTCGCGCATCTCGAGACCGTCCTGCGCCTGCAGGGTTACGGCGGGACGGGTGAAGACGGCCACTATCGGTCGCGGATCATCGCCAGGGCCGTCCGCCGCGGGCCACGATGCCCTCGCCGAGGCCTACGAAGTGCTGGACGTGCCGCGGACCGCGACCGATGCCGAGGTCAAGCGCAGCTACCGGCGCCTCATGAGCCAGAACCATCCGGACAAGCTGGTCGCCCGCGGCCTGCCGGAGTCGATGCTCGAAGTCGCCAAGCAGAAGACCCAGGCGATCCAGGCGGCCTACGAACGCGATCCGCGAATCGCGCGGCATGCGATAGGCTAGAGTATCGTCATGCCGACGCCGGTCATCGCACCCTCGATCCTGTCCGCGGATTTCGCCCGCCTCGGCGCCGAGGTCGATGCCGTGCTCGCTGCGGGCGCCGACTGGATCCATTTCGACGTGATGGACAACCACTACGTGCCGAACCTGACCATCGGCCCGCTGGTCTGCAAGGCGCTTCGCAAGCACGGCGTCACGGCACCGATCGACGTGCACCTGATGGTGGACCCGGTGGACCGCCTGGTGCCGGAGTTCGCCGAGGCCGGCGCGACCTGGATCAGCTTCCATCCCGAGGCCAGCCGGCATGTCGATCGCACGATCCAGCTGATCCGCGAATCGGGCTGCCGGCCGGGCCTCGTGCTGAACCCGGCCACACCGCTGTCCTGGCTCGATCACACGCTGGGGCAGATCGACCTCGTGCTGCTGATGTCGGTGAATCCCGGGTTTCGCCGGGCAGCAGTTCATCGCAGCCGGTGCTCGGCAAGCTCGGCGAAGCGCGCAGACGCATCGACGCCAGCGGCCGCGAGATCCGGCTCGAGATCGACGGCGGGGTCAAGCTCGACAATATCGGCGCGATCGCCGCGGCGGGCGCCGACACATTCGTCGCCGGCAGCGCGATCTTCGGCGCCAGGGACTATGCGGCGACGATCCGCGCGATGCGCGCGGCCATCGCGCCGCAAAGCGCTGAATCCGCTCTACTTCGCGGTCGCGAGCCGCGGTCTTGGCGAACTCCGGTGCCGGCCGCGCCTTGACCTTGGGCCGCGCGCCGAACACGACGATCGTCTTGCCGCGCGCGGTCAGGAGTCCCTGCTCCTCGAGCACCTTGAGCACCCGGCCCGCCATCTCGCGCGAGCAGCCGACGAGGCGCGACAGTTCCTGGCGGCTGACCTTGATCTGCATGCCCTGCGGATGCGTCATCGCATCCGGTTCGCCGCACAGGTCCATGATCGCGTGCGCGATGCGCCCGGTGACGTCGACGAAGGCCAGGTCGCCGAGCTTGCGGTTGGTGCGGTCGAGGCGCGTCGCGAGCTGGGTCGCGAGCTCGAATACGAGGCCGGGGCTCTCGGATGCGACCTGGCGGAAGCGCGGGTAGGTCATCTCGGCGAGTTCGCACTGCGTGCGCGTGCGCACCCAGGCGCTGCGCTGCTGGCTGTCCGAGAACAGGCCCATCTCGCCGAAGAACTGGCCCTTGTTGAGGTAGGCGAGGACCATCTCGTTGCCTTCCTCGTCCTCGATCATCACCTCGACCGAGCCGCGGATGATGTAGTAGAGGACGTCCGGCAGGTCGCCGGCGTGGATCAGCACGGTCTTGGACGGCACCGTGCGCACGCGGCAATAGCTCAGGAAGCGATTGATCGCCGGGATGTCAGTCAGCTGCTTGACGGCTTCTTCCATGATGTACTCCCCTGGGGCGGTTGGCACTCGGCTTGGCCGCGTTGTATTACAGGCCCGCCCGCACCGCAAGACATAATCGGACACCCGGCTCAGATCCAGTATGCCGTGCCGGTCATGATCCGGGCGGTCATGCGCATCAACTGCGGCACCGGCGCGGGCAATGCATCGCCACCGGCCTCGCGCGCGGAACGGCCATGGCGCGATCTCGTCCGACTTCATCTGCTCAATGATTGCGCGGCTGCGCAGGTCGTCTCCCGGCAGTCGCGCCAGGTGATCCGTCGAGATGGCCCTCGACCTGCCTTTCGGTCTCGGCCATGAAACCGAGGCTGACGCGATCACCGAGCAGTCCGGCGAGTGCGCCGATCGCGACCGAGCCCGCGTACCAGAGCGGATTCAGCAGGCTCGTCCGCGAGCCCAGCTCGTCGAGCCGGTCGCGGCACCAGGCCAGGTGATCGCCTTCCTCGGCGGCCGCGCGGCGCAGGCGTCGCGCGTACTGCCTCGGAACGCGCTGTCAGGGCCTGGCCGTGATAGAGGCCCTGCGCCGCGATTTCCCCGGCATGATTGACCCGCATCAGCCCGGCGACATGGCGCCGGCGGCCCTCATCGGCGGGGACGGGCGCCGGATTTCCCGGGGTCGGGCGGGTGCTGGCGGGGCGGCGCGAAACTGGCTCGCAGTCCCGAATCAGCCAGTTCCAGCAGGCGGTCCAGCGGGCGACAGGCGCGTGCCGGTCATGCGACGCATATTATATAGCCCTGCCCGCATTGCTTCCCTAATGGCGACAAGGACTTGCGTCAGGGGCCTTCCGGCTTTGCAACGCCTGTGCATCTGTGTAAACTTGCCGGCCTTTCTCGAACCCGACCCTTTCAGGGGCCCAAGATGAAGACGGTTTTTGCGAAGCCAGAGCGCGTGCAGTCGCGACTGGTACCTGGTGGATGCGTCCGGCAAGACGCTGGGTCGGCTGGCGTCGCAGATCGCGTTCCGCCTGCGCGGCAAGCACAAGCCCGAGTACACGCCGCACGTCGACTGCGGCGATTACATCATCGTGATCAATGCCGAGAAGGTTGCGGTCACCGGCAACAAGCTGCGCGACAAGGTCTACCAGCAGCACACGGGCTATCTCGGCAACCTGAAGACGATCGCGCTCGGCAAGCTGCTCGCCGAGCACCCGGAGCGGGCGATCGAGTACGCGGTCAAGGGCATGCTGCCGAAGACGATCCTGGGCCGCCAGATGTTCAGGAAGCTGCATGTATTCGCCGGCACCGAAGCACCCGCACGCGGCACAGCAGCCGAAATCGCTCGAGCTCAAGTGAGCCGGGCCCGCAACAGACCAGGATCAGACAATGGCCTCGAATGACACTTACGGCACCGGCCGCCGCAAGACGTCGGCAGCCCGCGTTTTCCTGAAGCCCGGCAAGGGCGCGATCACCGTCAATGGCCGTCCGCTCGACGAATTCTTCGGCCGCAAGACCGGCGCGCATGATCGTCCGCCAGCCGCTGGAACTCGTGCAGATGGTCGACAGCGCTTCGACATCAACGTGCTGGTCGACGGCGGTGGCATCACCGGCCAGGCCGGCGCGATCCGCCACGGCATCACGCGCGCGCTGATCGAATACGACGAGACGCTGCGCAAGCCGCTGCGTGCCGCCGGTTTCGTGACTCGCGATGCGCGCGAAGTCGAGCGCAAGAAGGTCGGCCGGCGCAAGGCCCGCCGCGGACCGCAGTTCAGCAAGCGCTGATTCAGTGACCCTGCGGACGAACCGGATTTGGGGGATCGTCTAGCGGTAGGACTGCGGACTCTGACTCCGCCAACCTAGGTTCGAATCCTAGTCCCCCAGCCAACAAAATCAGAAGGCCGGCCCGCAGGGTCGGCCTTCTGATTTTGCGGGGACTAGGATGAGAACCCTAGGGTTCGACCGAGGCGCTAACGCTTCAGCGTCTTGCACGCCGTCTGCACCGGCAACCAGCAGGACGTCCGCGCCGCGCCGGGCGAACAGACCGACCTCGACGACGCCGGCCAGCAGACCGATCTCCGCCTCGAGCGCCGCCGGGTCGCTGATCTTCAGGTTGTGCACGTCGAGGATCTCGTTGCCGTTGTCGGTCGTGAATCCCTCGCGATACACCGGCTGGCCGCCCAGCCCGACCAGCCTGCGTGCGACCAGCGAGCGGGCCATCGGGATCACCTCGACCGGCAGCGGAAAGCGCCCGAGCACGGGCACCAGCTTGCGAGTCGTCGACGATGCAGACGAAGCGGCGGCTGGCCGCGGCCACGATCTTTTCGCGGGTCAGCGCACCGCCGCCGCCCTTGATCAGGTGCAGGTGCCGGGTCGCCTCGTCGGCGCCGTCGACATAGAGCGGCAGGTCGCCGGCGTCATTCAGCTCGACGACCTCGATGCCGGCGGCACGCAGCAGGCGGGTGCTGGCCTCGGATGAGGAGACCGCGCCGGCAATGCGATGGCGGCGCTCTGCGAGTGCGGCGATGAAATGGTTGACGGTCGAGCCGGTGCCGACACCGACCAGCATGCCGTCCTCGACGAATTCGAGCGCGGCGAGCGCGGCGGCTTTTTTCCTTGCGTCGGCATCCATGAGCGTGCTCCACAAAAAACTGTGCCCGCTTTCGCGGGCACAGTCTCAGCACTCGGTGAACCGGCGGTAGGTCGTCTTTCGATCAGCCAACCACCGATCCAACAGGCAGAAGGGCTTACTTCTTTTTCGAAGCCTTCTTCTTGGCCTTCTTCTTGGTCGCCATGATGGATCTCCATGTCGGGTTAATCCGAGGTCGGAGTATATACATGGTTGACGGGATTGCAAGCAAGGGGTATGGACTTCGCGCGCATCCACACCAGAAGTGATCGATCTGTCGCATCGCTATCGTGTGCGATCGCTTCGCATGCGACGAATCGCGACTGCATCCAGAGCGCGACAGGACAAATTTCCTGCATCGCTCGGAACGGCCTGTTTTCCCGCGCGGCGCGCATGTCACGCCGGCGGCATCGCGGCGAGTCGGTGAATGAATTTCCATTCGTCGGCGGTGACCGGCATGACCGACAGGCGGTTGCCACGACGCAACACGATCAGGTCCCGCAAGTGGGCCGTCGAATGCTTGCGCAGCGCCTCCAGTGTGACCGGCTGCGCAAACTTGCGAGCAGCCGGACCTCGACCTGGTACCAGCGCGGATCGGCGGATCACTGCCCGCATCGTAGTGACGATGCCCGCGATCGAATGCAGTCGGATCCGGATGCCCGCCGCGCACGACCTCCATCGTTCCGTAGATGCCGGGCAGCTCGCAGCTCGAGTGATGGAAGAATGCGCGGTCGCCGACGGCGGAAATCGTCGCGCAGCATGTTGCGCGCCTGGTAGTTGCGCACGCCGTCCCAGGCCGCGGTCTGTCGCGGTGCGCGCGCCAGATCGTCGATGCCGAACGTCGCCGGCTCCGACTTCATCAGCCAGTAGTTCATCGAGCCTGCCCCGTAGATTCCGCGCTCCGTGACGATGCCCCACAGCGGCACGTCATGCGCGGCGCGGCGGGCAGCTCTGGACGCGCTGACGTCGAATGCGATGCCGACCAGCAGCGGCCGGCGCCATGCGCGGCGGTGACGCAGGAAGGCAAAATGCCGGTCGTAGAAGCCGGCGCCCATGCCGAGGCGATTGCCGCGTCGTCGAAGCCGACGAGCGGCACGAGTACGAGGTCGAGCCAGCGGGCGCGTTGCCGCTGCGGCGCGGCATGCTCCGGTCGCCGGTCAGGGCGCGAAGCGCATGCGCCGGCGGCGCAGGCTCGTGATCACGGGCAGTGGACCTCGCAGCCGAGCGCGAGCGCGCGGCGCAGCACGATCGCAGGATCGATCTCGCCGTCCATCGCGCGGTAGGCCGAGATGCGCGTGTGCGGGCGCGGCAGCCCGAGTCTGCGCGAGCGCTGCGTCGATCGCGATCGCGGCGTCGAGCCGATCGCGCGGCGCCGACCGCGCGCCGCGCGGCGCGCAGGCGCCGGCGCAGGCCGGCTTGATCGCATTCAGTCATGGCCGGAAGGAAGGAGGCGCCACCCGCATGTGCCGTTGCAGACCGCTGCTCTCGAACCGGAGCAACAAGTGGAGCAGGCCGTGGCACTTAAGGCTTTCCGCTACGAGGCGGACTTGCACAATACTGCCGCTAAGCCAGGCTCCTGGGTTTTTCACATTAGGGTCGAGAGGTACCCAGGCCCAAATCGAACACCGCAGGCGGCGCCAAACCGTTGGCGCTCGCGCACTGCGCGCGAGCCGCCGTGCATTCAGTTTCCAGCTGCTGACCGCGCGTCAGCGCCGACTCGACGCGTTCGCGCATGGCCTTGATCCGCGCAGCCAGGTCCGTTTCGACGCCCTCGTCGTGGCCGCGCGACTGCAGCAGCTCATTGACGATGTTGAGGGCCGCCATGACCGCGATCCGGTCGAGGCCGACCACCTTGCCGCTGTCGCGGATCTCGCGCATCTTGCGGTTCAGGTATTCGGCCGAGTCGAGCAGCGCGGCGCGCTCCTCGGCCGGGCAGGCCACGTGATAGTCCTTCTCGAGGATGCGCACGCTGACCCGGCTGTGATCCGCGCTCATGCGCCGCTCTCCATCGCCTTGAGGCGGCCGATCATCGCTTCGACGCGCGCCCGCACCTGTTCGTTCTTCTGCATCAGCGTCGCCCGCTCCGCGCTCAGGCGTGTCCTGGCGCTGGCGCAGCGCGCGGTTCTCTTCCTTCAGCTGGGCGACGACCCCGACCAGTTCGTCGAGGCGGCGTTCGAGCCGCTTGAATTCGCGCTCGAGCCCGGGTTTGCTGGACGTCTTCCATGAGGCCATTATGGAACCGCGTTGCGAAGCGGGTCAACGCGCCAGATCCGGGCCGCCGCTGCCACGGCCGCCATTTGCTGCTACCGTTGAAAAAGTGACGTATCGGGAACTGCAGGCCGTCCTCGACAGGCTGGACACCGCGGTCGGCGCGGCCGAGGCGCATGGCTGTCTGTGCGGCGCCCTGTGCGTGCGCGAGGGCTATGACGCGCCGGAGTGGATCGCCGACCTTGCTGCGGATGCCGGCGCCGCGGCGCAGTCCGATCGCGTCCCGTGCCGGCGCTGCGGAGCTCCGCGCGAAGAGACGCTCGAGGCGTTGCGTTCGCCGGACTTCACGTTCACGCCGCTCCTGCCGGACGACGACGCGCCGCTGTCCGAGCGGGTGGCGGCACTCGCGGCCTGGTGCGGCGGGTTCCTGTACGGCATCGGCACCGGCGCCGTCGGACTGCCGATCGCGAGAGATGGACGACGTCGGCGAACTGCTGCAGGATCTCAGCGGACATCGCCCGCGCGCGAGCTCGAGCCCGGGCGGAGACCAGGAAGCCGGCGAGGGCGATTACACCGAGCTGGTCGAGTTCGTGCGTGCCGGAGCGCAGCTCGCCTTCGAGGAACGGCGGCACTGCGGCGCGGCAGCCGAACCCGGAGCGGGTCCATTGAGCAGGCCATGAAGAAAGACGAGTTCGCGCGGCGGCGCCGCCAGCTGATGCGGATGATGGGCAAGGACGCGATCGCGATCCTGCCCGCCGCCCCGGTGCGGCATCCGCAACGACGATGTCGAGTATCTCTACCGGCCCGACAGCGATTTCTATTACCTGACCGGGTTCGCCGAACCCGAGGCGGTGGCCGTGCTGCTGCCGGGCCGGCCGCAGGGCGAGTACGTGCTGTTCGTGCGCGAGCGCGATCCCGACGCGCGAGGCCTGGGACGGCGCGCGCGCCGGTCCGGAGGGCGCGGTCAAGAGCTTACGGCGCCGACGACGCGTTCCCGATCCAGGACATCGACGAGATCCTGCCGGGCCTGCTCGAGCGCTGCTCGCGGGTCTTCTACACGATGGGCGCGCATCCGGAGTTCGACAAGCGCGTGATCGGCTGGGTCAACCGCCTGCGCTCGCAGGCCAAGCAGGGCATGCACACGCCGCACGAGTTCGTCGCGCTCGATCACCCGCTGCACGAGATGCGCCTGTTCAAGAGCCGCGCGCGAGCTCGCCACGATGCGCCGCGCCGCGCGCATCGCCTGCGCGGCGCACCGCCGCGCGCTTGCGGCGACCGGCGCCCGGGCGCATGGAATACGAGGTGATGGCCGAGATCCTGCACGAGTTCCATCGCCGCCGCGCCGACATCTCCTATCACCCGATCGTCGGCAGCGGCCCCAACTCCTGCGTGCTGCACTACCGCGACAACGACCGGCAGATGAAGGACGGCGAACTGCTGCTGATCGACGCCGGTTGCGAGTACGAGTACTACGCCTCCGACGTCACGCGCACGTTGCCGGTCGGCGGCCGCTACAGGCCAGCGGCAGCGCGCGGTCTACGAGGTCGTGCTCGAGGCGCAGAAGGCGGCGATCGCAAAAGTCCGCGCCGGCAGCCACTGGAACGATCCGCACGAGGCGGCCGTGCGCGCGATCACGCAGGGCCTGGTCGGATCGGCCTGCTGAAGGGACGCGTGCCGAAACTGATCAAGGACGGCGCCTATCGCCGCTTCTTCATGCACCGGACCGGGCATTGGCTCGGCATGGACGTGCACGACGTCGGCGAATACAAGGTCGGCGAGCAGTGGCGCGTGCTCGAACCGGGCATGGTCACGACCGTCGAGCCCGGCATCTACATCGCGCCGGGCACCAAGGGCGTGCGCCGCGAATGGTGGGGCATCGGCGTGCGCATCGAGGACGATGTCGTCGTGACGACAGGCGATCCCGACGTGCTGACCGCGGCGATGCCGACCGACCCGGACGAGATCGAGCGCCTGATGGCGGCGGCGTGAGCGACTTCGTGAACAGGCCATTATGACGCGTTGCGACATTGCCATCGCCGGCGGCGGCATGGTCGGGCTGTCGCTCGCGGCGGCGCTGGCGGAGCTGCCGCTCGATGTCGTCGTCATCGAACCGGTCGCTCCCGATGCCGGTGACCAGCCGAGTTTCGATGCGCGCACGACGGCGCTCTCCGCCGGCAGCCGGCGGGTGCTCGAGGGCATCGGCGTGTGGCCGGCGGTCGCGGCCGAGGCGACGCCGATCCGCCGGATCCACGTCTCCGAGCGGGGCGTGTTCGGGTTCGCGCGGCCTGACCGCGGAGGAGCAGGGCGTCGCCTCGCTCGGCTACACGATCGAGAATCGCCTGCTGGGCCGGCGCTCTGCGCGAACGCTGTGCCGGCATCGCGCCGCCTGACTCTGTGCCCGCCGCGCGTGCGCGACACTGGCAGCCGGGCGAGGATTCGCTGCGCATCGTGACCGATGCGGGGCCAGCAGATCTGCGGCGCGCCTCGTGGTCGCGGCAGACGGCGCGCAGTCGGCGGTGCGCACGCGCGCTCGGCATCGACGCGAGCGTATCGGAGTACGGCCAGCACGCGGTCATCGCGCATGTCGACACGGAGCGCTTTCACGATCACACGGCCTACGAGCGATTCACGCCGACGGGGCCGATCGCGGTGCTGCCGATCGCCGAAGGACGATCGGCCGTCGTCTGGACGCTCGCGCCGGAGGCCGCGACGCCGCGCGCTCGCGCTCGCCGACGCGACCTTCATCGCCGAGCTGCAGCAGGCATTCGGCCTGCGGCTCGGGCGCTTCACGCGCGTCGGCCGCCGCCAGTCCTATCCGCTCGCACTGACGCGCTCGGAGCGGCAGACGGCGCCGCGCGCGGTGGTGATCGGCAATGCGGCCCAGGGACTGCATCCGGTCGCGGGCCAGGGATTCAACCTGGGCCTGCGCGACGTCGCGACGCTCGCAGAGGTGCTCGCGGATGCGATTGCCGAGCGGGGGACCGGCGTGGATCCCGGCGCGCCGCGCTGCTCGATCGCTACGCGAACTGGCGCCAGCCGGACCGGCAGGCGGTCATCCGCTTCACCGACTGCCTGGTGCGCGGCTTCGGTCAGCCGTTCGCGCCGCTGCGGCCGCGCGCGCGACGGGGCTGCTGCTGTTCGACCTGATGCGGCCCGGTCAAGCGCGAGTTCGCGCGCCGCACGATGGGACTCGCCGGCCGCCAGCCGCGACTCGTGCGCGGCCTGCCACTCGTGGCCCGGACATGAAGCGCGATTTCGACATCGTGATCGTCGGCGGCGCGATGGCGGGTGCCGGAGCGGCGGCACTCCTCGCCGCGAATCCCGGCGACGGCGACGCTGCGCATCGCGCTGCTCGAGCCGAAGCCCGCGACGGCTGCCGGCCGCAGGCGAGCCGCTCGACCTGCGCGTCTCGGCGCTGTCGCGCGCATCGCAGCGGCTGCTCGAGCTGACCGGCGCCTGGCCGGCGGTGGTCGCCGCGCGGCGCGGCGGCCTACCAGCGCATGACAGTCTGGGAGGAGCACGCCGCAGTGGACGGCCCGGGTGCGCTGCATTTCGACGCTGCCGAACTCGGTGAGCCGGATCTCGGCCACATCGTCGAGAATCGAGCCGTCCAGGCGGCCCTGCTGGAGCGCGCGCTGGCCGCAGGTGTCGTGCTGCTGCGCGCCGGTTTTGCGTCGCTTGAGACCGGCGATGGCGCCGATCCGCGTCGCGACGACCGACGGGCGCGAATTCAGCGCTGCACTCGTGGTCGGCGCCGACGGCAGCGAATCGGCCGTTGCGGTCGCAGGCGGGCATCACGACGCGGGGCTGGGACTATGACCAGCGCGCCGTCGTCGCGCACCTGTCGAGCGAACACCCGCACCGGCGACACGGCCTGGCAGCGTTTCCTGGACACGCGGCCCGCTCGCGCTCCTGCCGCTCGCGGACGGGCGCGTTTCGCTTGTCTGGTCGACGGCACCCGCGCTCGCGGAGGAACTCGTGCATTGCGGCGAAGACGAATTTCGCCGGGCGCGTGACAGCCGCCTCGGCCGGCGTGCTGGGCGGCTCGTGGCGACCGACCGCGCGCGCGTCGTTTCCGCTTCGGCTGCTGCATGCGCGCCGCTACGCGGCGTCGCGGGTCGCGCTGATCGGCGATGCGGCCCACACCGTCCACCCGTTGGCGGGCCAGGGCATCAATCTGGCCTTCATGGACGCCGCCGCGCTCGTCGACGTCATCGGCGCGGCGCTCGCGGCGGGTGACGATCCCGGCGAGCTGGCCGTGCTCCGGCGCTACGAACGCTGGCGCAAGGCGGAGGCCCTGCCGGCGATCGCTGCTGCTGGACGGCATCAAGCGCCTGTTCTACGGCGGCGACACGCTGCAGTCGCGGCTGCGCCGCGCCGGTCTCGACCTGGTCGCAGTCGTCCGCGACCGCCAAGCGGCTGCTGATGCAGCGCGCGCTGGGCGTCGCCGGCGAAGTGCCGGCCTCGGTGCGCCGCCTGCCCTCATGAGCGGATGTCGACGTCCTTGGTCTCGCGCAGGAACAGGAGCCCGATGATTCCCGTCATCGCCGCGATCGACGATCGGATACCAGAGCCCGTAGTAGATATTGCCGCTGCGGACGACCAGCGCCGCCGCCAGGAAAGGCAGGAAGCCGCCGAACCAGCCGTTGCCGATGTGATACGGCAGGCTCATCGACGAATAGCGGATGCGCGTCGGGAAGAGTTCGACCAGGATAGGCCGCGATCGGCCCGTACACCATCGTCACGTAGATCATCAGGATCGTCAGCAGCAGCACCGTGACCGGTAGGTTGACGCGCTCCGGGTCGGCGGCGGCCGGGTAGCCATTCGCATGGAGCGTGGCCCGGTAGGCGGCCTCGTCGAATCCGATCGAGCCGCTGGCGCCCGCTATCGTCGTGACGACATCGTTGCTGCCGTCGTCGCGGCCGGCGCTCGTAGCTGACACCGGCCTTGGTCAGGAAATCGCGCGCCTGGTCGCAGGCGGTCCGCGGCTTCGCGAAGATGTGGAAACGGCAGTCGCTGCCGGCGACCGAGATCGCGGCGCGCGCGACTCGAACTCCGCCAGCGCCGGGTTGACCGACGTGCGTCAGGCCCTTGAAGATCGGGATGAAGGTCAGCGCCGCCAGCAGGCAGCCGGCGACCATGATGGGCTTGCGGCCGATGCGGTCCGACAGCCTTCCGAAGAACACGAAGAACGGCGTGCCGATCAGGAGCGCCGCCGCGATCAGCAGGTAGGACGTCTGGAAATCGAGCTTCAGCGTGTTCTGCAGGAAGAACAGGGCGTAGAACTGGCCCGTGTACCAGACCACGCCCTGGCCCGCGGTCGCGCCGAACAGCGCCAGCAGCACGTACCTGCGCATTGCCCCAGCGCGCGAAGCTCTCGGTCAGCGGCGCGCGCGACAGCGTGCCGCGCTGCCTTCATCTCGAGGAACACCGGCGATTCCTCGCAGCTTCAGGCGGATGTAGACCGAGACGCCGAGCAGTACGACCGAGAGCAGGAATGGCAGACGCCAGCCCCAGGCCTTGAAGTCCTCCTCGCCGAAGCCCAGCCGGCAGGCGAGGATCACCGCGAGCGACAGGAAGAAACCGAGCGTCGCGGTCGTCTGGATCCAGCTCGTGTAGTAGCCGCGCCTGCCGTGCGGCGCATGCTCGGCCACGTAGGTCGCGGCACCGCCGTATTCGCCGCCGAGCGCGAGGCCCTGGGCGAGGCGCAGCGTCACCAGCAGGATCGGCGCCCAGATGCCGATCTGCGCGTAGGTCGGCAGCACGCCGACGAGCGCGGTCGACAGGCCCATGACGACGATCGTGATCAGGAAGGTGTACTTGCGCCCGACCAGGTCGCCGATGCGGCCGAACAGCAGCGCGCCGAGCGGGCGCACCGCGAAGCCGGCGCCGAAGGTCGCGAGACTCGCGAGAAAGGCCGCCGTGTCGTTGCCGGGCGGGAAGAAGAGCGCCGAGAAGAACACGGCGAGCGTGCCGTAGAGGTAGAAGTCGTACCACTCGAACACGGTGCCGAGCGACGAGGCGAAGATGACCCGCCGATGGGCGGCGTCGATCCCGGTATCAGACGAGGCCATCCGCCTTCGCCGCGCAGATGAAATCGTTATCGGACAGCCCGCCGATCGCGTGGGTCGAGAACCGGATGCGGCAGTAGTTGTAGCCGATCTCGAGGTCCGGGTGATGATCCTCGACGTTCGCGACGTGCGCGAGTGCGTTGACGAAGCTCATCGTGCGCCAGAAATCCGGGAATTTGAGGTCGCGGCGCAGGGCCTTGCCGTCCTCGACGAGGCGCCAGTCCGGGTGCAGCAGCTTCATCATGCCGGCGGCGGATCTTGCGTCATGCGGGCGCACTGCCGCCCTCGCAGGGCACGCACTTGCGGTCCTTCAGCGTTTCCATCAGGCCTCCCGGCGCGGGTAATGCCGCGCGACGTAGCGTTCGACCAGTTCCTGGAATTCCTCGGCGATGCGCTCGCCCTTCAGCGTCACCGTTTTCTCGCCGTCCTCGTAGACCGGCGCGACCGGCCGCTCGCCCGTGCCGGGCAGGCTGATGCCGATGTTGGCGTGCTTGCTCTCGCCGGGACCGTTGACGACGCAGCCCATGACGGCGACGGTCATCGATCTCGACGCCGACATGGTCGCTGCTGCCATTCCGGCATGCGCTGGCGCACGTGCTCCTGGATGCGCTGCGCCAGTTCCTGGAAATAGCTGCTGGTCGTGCGGCCACAGCCGGGGCAGGCGACCACGCGCGGCATGAACGCGCGCAGCCCCAGGGTCTGCAGGATTTCCTGGCGACCCGGACTTCCTGGCTGCGGTCGCCGCCGGGTTCGGGCGTCAGCGAGACGCGGATCGTGTCGCCGATGCCCTCCTGCAGCAGCACGGCGATCGCAGCGGTCGAGGAGACGATGCCCTTGGCGCCCATGCCGGCCTCGGTCAGGCCGAGGTGCAGCGGGTAGTCGCAGCGCGCGGCGAGCGCGCGATAGATCGCGATCAGGTCCTGCACGCCGCTGACCTTGCTGCTGATGACGATCGCGTCGTGCGGCAGGCCGAGTTCCTCGGCGCGCGCGGCGCTCGCGAGCGCGGAGACGACGGTCGCCTCGCGCATCACTTCGAGCGCCTCCTGCGGCTCGGGCAGGCGCGAATTCTCGTCCATCATCCGCGTCAGCAGGTCCTGGTCGAGGCTGCCCCAGTTGACGCCGATGCGCACCGGCTTGCCGTAGCGGCAGGCGGTCTCGATCATCGCCGCGAACTGCGGATCGCGCTTGCTGCCGCGTCCGACGTTGCCGGGATTGATGCGGTACTTGGCCAGCGCCTCGGCGCAGGCCGGGTGCGCGGCAGCAGCTTGTGGCCGTTGAAGTGGAAGTCGCCGACCAGCGGCACGTCGCAGTCCGCAGCCGCGAGCCGCTCGCGGATGCGCGGCACGGCCGCGGCGGCCTCGTCGGTGTTGACCGTCACGCGCACGATTTCCGAGCCGGCCTCGGCGAGCTCGCGCACCTGCCGCACGGTGCCATCGACGTCGGCCGTGTCGGTGTTGGTCATCGACTGCACGACGACCGGCGCAGCCGCCGCCGACCGTGACGGCGCCGATGCGGACCGCGACCGCGTGCGACGCGATCGCGATCACGGCCGGCGCTGCGCCTCGATCCAGGCGTCGACCGTCCGTTCGAGGATGTCGAGCGGCACGGCGCCGGTCGCCAGGATCGTGTCGTGGAAGGCGCGGATGTCGAAGTCGTCGCCGAGTGCCGCCTTCGCGCGCTCGCGCAGCTCGAGGATCTTGAGCTGGCCGATCTTGTAGGCCAGCGCCTGCCCGGGCCAGGCGATGTAGCGGTCGATCTCGTTGACGATGTCGGCCTCGGTCTTGGCCGCGTTCTCCATGAAGTAGTCGATCGCCTGCTGTCGCGTCCAGCCCTTGTCATGGATGCCGGTGTCGACGACCAGGCGCACGGCGCGCCACATGTCGTAGGTCAGCTGGCCGAAGCGCGAGTACGGATCCTTGTACAGGCCCAGGTCGTAGCCGAGGCGCTCGGAGTAGAGCGCCCAGCCTTCGACATAGGCGGTGAAGCCGTCGAAGCGCCGGAACTTCGGCAGGTCGGCCAGTTCCTGCGCGAGCGCGATCTGCAGGTGGTGGCCGGGCACCGCCTCGTGCACGGTCAGCACTTCGATTTCGTACTTCGGGCGCACTTCGGGCCGGTAGAGGTTGACGTAGTAGTAGCCCGGGCCGCGTGCCGTCGAGCGGACGGCCCGCTGGTAGTAGGCGGTGGTCGTGTTCGGCGCGCTGGTCGTCCGGGATCGGCCGCACGCCCGTAGGGCGTGCGGTAGAGCTTGCCGAACAGTCTCGGCAGCTCGGGCTCGATCATCTTCGCCATGTACGACGTAGGCGCGGAACAGTTCGTCGGGTGGTCTGGTAGTAGAACTTCGGGTCGGTGCGCAGGTGCTGCGAAGAACTCCTGCAGCGTGCCCTCGAAGCCGACCTCCTCGCATGACCTTCTGCATCTCGGCGCGGTTGCGCGCGACTTCGCTGAGGCCGATCTCGTGGATCTGCTCGGGCGTCAGCGCGGTCGTCGTGTGAAACCTGGCGCGATTCGCGTAGAAGGCGCGACCGTCCGGCGTGTCCCAGATGCCGACCGTCTCGCGACAGGCCGGCAGGTACTCGTCGCGGAACACGGCGGTGAAGCGCCGGTAGGCCGGGCACGACCGCAGCCGCGATCACGCGCCGCGCCTCGGCCGTCAGGCGCTCGCGGTCCGGCTCGCGGCATCGCGTCCGGGTACTGCCGGAAGCGTTCGAAGAACGGGCTGTCCTCGGGATTGTCCGACCAGCTGCATCTGCAGCTGCGGCAGCACGCGCTCCATGATCACGCGCGGCTGCGTGCGCTTTTCCGCGGCAGCGCGCCGCAGCAGCATCCGACGTACTGGTCCAGGTAGGCAGGCAAGGCCGCGAGCCGCCTGAGCCAGGTCTCGTAGTCCGCGAGTCGTTTCGAAGGGCATCACTTCGGCGGTTTCATTCAGTGACTGCGGTCCCTCGCGGGCGCGCAGATTCGTAGTACTCGGGGTGGAAGCTGGCCGCCGCGACCCGGTTTTCGTACTCGATGCGGAACAGGTCGTAGTTGAGCTGGTCGGCCGGCGACAGTTGCTGCACGCGGATATCCGGCCAGGTCCGCCAGCACCCGGGCATCCGCCGCATTGCGCGCTTCCTGTGCGCCCGGCGCTGAGGTCGGGCCAGCGATCGTCGTAGCGGCTGTCGCCGCGATAGGTGGCGCGTCAGCGGGTTGTCGGCCAGGTCGCGTTCCCATTCGCGCTCGAACAGCGCCTGCAGCGCGGTCGCAGCGTCGGCGGCTGCCGATGCCGGTGCCGGAGGCGCGCAGGACGGCGAAGGCACAGGGTGACGAGCAGCACGGTGAAGGCGATGCATGCGGGAATGCTCCGGCGCGGCAGGCAGGGCGACTATACCTTGTGGCTGTCGACGTGGCAGTGGCCGGCAGCGCGATCGGTGCCGTGTGCCCGCAGCCGGCGGTTTCCGCTAGAATCCGTCCTGTCGCGATGAGATCCTGCCGGAGAGTCCGCGCACGCGCGGCGCCGAAGGCGCAACCCGCCCGGAAACGCTCAGGCAACCGAACGGCAGGATCTGGTGAACTCTGGAGAGCGGCCCGTGACGGGCCCACCGAAGGGGAGCGGCCCCGGGAATGCCCGGTACCCAATCTCTCAGGTTTCAGGACAGAGGGGCGGCGGGCCCGCGAGGCCTGCCGCCTTATTTTGTTCGGCGCATGGCCAGCCGAGGCTAGCATGACGATGAAACGCACACCGCTCTACGACCTGCACGTCGCCGCCGGCGCGCGCATCGTCGATTTCGGCGGCTGGGACATGCCGGTCAACTACGGCTCGCAGATCGAGGAGCACCATGCCGTGCGCCGCGACGCCGGCATGTTCGACGTCTCGCACATGTGCGTCGTGGACCTGCGCGGCGCCGGCGCGTGCGCGCTGCTGCTGCGCCTGCTCGCCAACGACGTCGGCCGGCTGACCGCGCCCGGCAAGGCGCTGTACAGCTGCATGCTGCGCCCGGACGGCGGCGTGATCGACGACCTGATCGTCTACTTACCTCGACGAGCACTGGTTCCGCCTCGTCGTCAACGCCGGCACGGCGGACAAGGACCTCGCCTGGATCAGGGAGCACGCGAAGGAGATCGGCGTCGCAGTCGTGCCGCGGCGCGACCTCGCGATGATCGCGGTGCAGGGCCCGAATGCGCGGACGAAGGCGCGCGGCATCGCTGCCGGAGGCCTGCCGCGCGCAGGCGGCCGCGCTCGGCGTTTTCTTCGCGGCAGCCCTGCGACGAGTGGTTCGTCGCGCGCACCGGCTACACGGGCGAGGACGGCTACGAGATCATGCTGCCGGCGGAGGAGGCAGCCGTCGTTCTGGCAAGCGCTGCAGGCAGCGCGGCGTGCGTGCCCTGCGGGCTCGGCGCGCGCGACACGCTGCGCCTCGAGGCCGGCATGAACCTCTACGGCAACGACATGGACGAGACCGTCTCGCCGCTCGAGTCCGGCCTCGCCTGGACCGTCGCGCTCGAAGGCAACCGCGATTTCATCGGCAAGGCGGCGCTCGAAGCAGCAGCGCGCCGCCGGGCCCGCACGCAAGCTCGTCGGGTCTGCTGCTGCTGGAGCGCGGCGTGCTGCGCTCGCACCAGAAGCGTCGTTGCGACGGCGCGGGCGAGGGCGAGGTCACGAGCGGCACGTTTTCGCCGACGCTCGAGCGCTCGATCGGCCTCGCGCGGGTGCCCGCGCGGCGACCGGCGACAGCGTCGAATGTGGACATCCGCGGCAAGCCGCTTGCCCGCGCGGATCGTCAAGCCGCCGTTCGTGCGCAACGGCAGGCATCATGATCGAATTGTGAGACGGAGACAGTCATGAGCAAGATTACCGGGCGACCTGCGCTACACGAAGAGCCACGAGTGGGTGCGGACGCTGCCGGACGGCAGCGTCGAGATCGGCATCACCGATCACGCGCAGCCGGCGCTCGGCGACCTGGTGTTCGTCGAGGTGCCGGAAGCCGGGCGCATGCTGGCGGCCGGCGATGCCTGCGCCGTCGTCGAATCGGTGAAGGCGGCCTCCGACGTCTACAGTCCGGTCGGCGGCGAGGTGCTGGCCGGCAATGACGCTGCTCGCGACGCAGCCCGAGCTGATCAACCAGGATCCCTACGGCGAGGGCTGGATCCTGCGCCTGCAAGCCGGCGGCGAGCGCGTGCGGCGCGGATCTGCTGTCGACGCGACGGCCTACGCCGGCCGAAGTGGCCGCGGCCGGAGACTGACGATGCCCTACATCCCGCACACGCGACGACGACGTCCGCGCGATGCTCGACCGCATCGGCGTCAGGACATCGACGACCTGTTCGACGAGATCCCGCCGGCGCTGCGCGTCGATTCGCTTGCCCGGCGTGCCCGGTAGCGCTCTGCGAGATGGAGGTGGCGCGCTCGTCGCGGCGCGCGCCGCCGCGGACGGCAGGCCGCTCAATTTCATCGGCGCCGGCGCCTACGAGCACCACATCCCGGCGCCGGTCTGGGCGCTCGCGACGCGCGGCGAGATCTACAGCGCCTACACGCCGTACCAGGCCGAGGCCAGCCAGGGCACGCTGCAGATCATGTACGAGTACCAGTCGATGATCGCCGGCCTGACCGCGATGGACGTGTCGAACGCCTCGCTGTACGACGGCGCCTCGGCGCTCGCCGAGGCCTGCCTGATGGCGGTGCGCGCGCACCGCCGCTCGAAGTCCGCGCGCATCCTGGTGCCGGCCACCGTCAACCCGATCTGGCGACGTGTCGCGCGGGTGATCACCGAGGGCCAGGGGCTGCATTCTCGAAGCGCTGCCGTATCGACCCGGCAGAGCGGCACGACGACTCCGGAGTCGCTCTGGCGCGCTACGCGGGCCAGGACATCACCGCGCTCGTGATCCAGCAGCCGAATTTCTTCGGCCAGCTCGAGGACGTCGACGCGCTGACGCGCTGGGCGCGCGCCAATGGCGCACTGGTGATCGCCGCGGTCAATCCGGTGTCGCTTGCGCTGCTGACGCCGCCGGGCGAATGGGGCGATGGCGGTGCCGATATCGCCTGCGGCGAGGCACAGCCGTTCGGCGTGCCGCTGTCGTCGGGCGGGCCCTACGTCGGTTTCATGACGAGCGCGCATGGAGCACGTGCGCCAGATGCCGGGCCGCATCGCCGGGCGCACGCGTCGATCGTCGACGGCAAGCCCGGCTTCACGCTGACCCTGCAGGCGCGCGAGCAGCACATCCGCCGCGGCAAGGCGACGTCCAACATCTGCACGAACCAGGGACTGCTGATGACCGCGGCGACGATCTACCTGGCGCTGCTCGGCCCGGCGGGCCTCGAGCGGGTCGCGCAGCGCCTGCGTCGCGCGCACGCCGCGAACTGGTCGCGGCGCTCACGCGCATCGCTGGCGTGCGCGCCGCCTTCGCCGGACCACGCTTCCACGAGGCCGTGCTGCAGCTCGACCGGCCGGTCGCGCCGCTGCTCGAGTCGCTCGCTGCGGAGGGCATCGTCGGCGGCTTCGACCTGTCGCGCGACTATCCCGGAACTCGGCCACGCGCTGCTGGTCTGCGCGACCGAGACCCGCACGCAGCGACGACATCGAACGCTATGCCGGCGCGCCCTCGGCGGCCTGCTCGGCCGCGCGGCGGCGGCATGAGCAGCGCCGTCATGAAGCAGCCCGGAACCCCTGATCTTCGAGCTGTCGCGCAGCGGGCGCGGCGCGACCGCGCAGCATCCGCCGCCGGCCGAGGCCGCGATACCTGCCGCAGTTCCGGCGCCGCAGCGCGCCGCCGTACTGCCGGAGGTCTCGGAACTGCAGGCCGTGCGCCACTACACGCGGCTGTCGCAGATGAATTTCTGCATCGACACGCACTTCTACCCGCTCGGCTCCTGCACGATGAAGTACAACCCGCGGGCCTGCAATTCGCTGGCGATGCTGCCGGAATTCCTCGGCCGGCATCCGCTCGCGCCGGCGAGCGACGGGCCAGGGCTTGCATCGGCCTGCCTGTTCGAGTTGCAGGAGATGCTGCAAGCACGTCACCGGCATGGCCGGCGTGTCGCTGACGCCGATGGCCGGCGCGCAGGGCGAGTTCGCCGGCGTTGCGATGATCCGCGCCTATCATCGCGCGCGCGGCGACCAGGCGCGGAACGAGATCATCGTGCCGGATGCCGCGCACGGCACGAATCCGGCGACCGCGACGCATGTGCGGCATGAAGGTCCGCGAGATCGCCTCGCTGCCGGACGGCGACGTGGATATCGCGGCGCTCGAGGCCGCGCTGTCGCCCGCGACCGCCGGCATCATGCTGACCAATCCCTAGCACGCTCGGCGTGTTCGAGCGGCGCATCGTCGAGATCGAGCAGCAAGGTGCACGAGGCGGGCGGCCTGCTGTACTACGACGGCGCCAATCTCAACGCGATCCTCGGCAAGGTGCGTCCCGGCGACATGGGCTTCGACGTGATCCACATGAACCTGCACAAGACCTTCTCGACGCCGCACGGCGGCGGCGGCCCGGGTTCGGGTGCGGTCGGCGTCGGCAAGCGCCTGCTGCCGTACATGCCGGTGCCGGTTGTCGGGCGCGACGGCGAGCGCTATCGCTGGCTCGACGAGCGCGACCTGCCCGAGTCGATCGGCCGGCTGTCGGGGTTCATGGGCAATGCCGGCGTGCTGCTGCGCGCCTATGTCTACATGCGCATCCTGGGCGCCGAGGGCATGCGCCGGGTCGGCGAGTTCTCGACGCTGAACGCCAACTACCTGCTGGCGCGGCTGCGCGAGGCAGGATTCGATGCCGCCTATCCGGGCCGCCGCGCCAGCCACGAGTTCATCATCACGCTGCAGCGCCAGGCGCGCGAGCTGGGCGTCAACGGCGATGGACTTTGCCAAGCGGCTGCTCGACTACGGCTATCATGCGCCGACGACGTATTTTCCGTTGCTCGTACCGGAGTGCCTGCTGATCGAGCCGACCGAAACCGAGACGCGCGAGGAACTCGATGGTTTCGTCGAAGCGCTGACGGCGATCCGTCGCGAAGCGGAGACGGATGCGGCGATGGTCAAGTCCGCGCCGCACACGCTGCCGGTGCGCCGCCTCGACGACGTGCGCGCGGCGCAAGCAACTCGACGTGGCCTGGAAGCCGGCGGGCGCTTGAACTCCCGGCCCGACAAGATGACGAGGTCCGGCGCGCCTCGTGCGCGCCTTTGGCAGCACGCTGGCGCGGATTCGCGGCGGCCTGGCGCGAGGAGGAGGCATTCCGCCAGGAATGCCTGCTGGCGCTCATCGTCATTCCGCTCGGCTTGTGGCTCGGGTACGAACGGCGTCGAGCGCGTGCTGCTGGTCGGGCCCGATGCTGTTCGTGCTGACCGTCGAGCTCCTGAACAGTGCGATCGAGGCGACCGTGGACCGCATCGGCGCCGAACGGCACCCGCTGTCCGGCATCGCCAAGGAACTCGGCTCGGCCGCCGTGTTCGTCGCCTTCGCGCTGCTCGGGCTGACCTGGGACTCGTGCTGCTGGACCGGTCTGATCGCTCCGTGAGGTATCCATGGCGGCATTGATCTGCGGTTCGCTCGCCTACGACACGGTGATGGTCTATCCGGGCCGTTTCCGCGACCAGATCCTGCGCGGACAAGATCCACATGCTGAATGTCTCGTTCATGGTGCCGACGCTGCGCCGCAATTTCGGCGGCTGCGCCGGCAATATCGCCTACAACCTCAAGCTGCTGGACGGCGAAGGCCACGCGATGGGCGCCGTCGGCCACGACTTCCGGCCGTACCGGGACTGGCTCGACTTGCAACGGCATGTCCTCGCGATACGTGCGGGTCATCGACGACGAGTACACGGCGCAGGCCTACATCACGACCGACCTCGACGACAACCAGATCACGGCGTTCCACCCCGGCGCGATGAATCACTCCCATCAGCTGCAGGTGCCGGTCGACGCCGGCATCACGATCGGCATCCTTGCACCGGACGGGCGCGAGGGCATGATCGTCCATGCTGCGCAGTTTGCGCGCGCCGGAATACCGTTCATGTTCGATCCCGGCCAGGCTATGCCGCTGTTCGGCGGCCAGGAACTCGAGGCATTCATCGACCAGGCAGCCTGGGTCACGGTCAATGACTACGAGGCGCATCTGCTGCAGGAACGCACCGGGCTCGCGACCGGTGACCTGTCCGCGCGGGTCAAGGCCTATGTGGTCACGCGCGGCCCCGAAGGCTCTCTGATCCATGCCGGTGGCCGGATCATCGAGATGCCAGCGGTGCGCCCTGCCCAGGTGATCGATCCGACCGGTTGCGGTGACGCCTACCGCGCCGGCCTGCTGTATGGCCTGATGCTTGGCATCGACTGGGAGACCACCGGACGGATCGCGTCATTGCTGGGCGCCCTCAAGATCGCGACCAACGGGACCCAGAACCACAAGCTTGCCCCTGGCGAATTCAAAGAGCGGTTTCATGCGGCATTCCAGTACCGGCTTGACTGATCACCCACTGCGCTGGCTGCTGCCGGCCCTGCTCTGCCTGCTGCCACTCCCGCAGGCGGCGGCGCAGGAAGCCGCGCCGGGATGGGCGAGGACGCTGGAACGGATATCGACCGGGGTCGTCGCGATCCAGATCGATGCGACGCGCGCTTTCGACACCGACTGGAATACCTCGTCACAGGCCACGGGATTTGTCGTCGATGCGAAGCACGGCCTGATCTTGACCAATCGCCACGTCGTCACGCCGGGGCCGGTGACCGCGCTCGCGACATTCATCAATCGCGAGGAAGTCGAACTGCGGCCGGTCTATCGGGATCCGGTGCACGATTTCGGCATTTATCACTACGATCCGTCAAAGCTGAAGTTCATCCAGCCGGCGGAATTACCGCTCTACCCGGCCGGCGCCCAGGTCGGTGTCGAGATCCGCGTCGTCGGCAATGATGCCGGCGAGCAGCTCTCGATTCTCGCTGGCACGCTGGCACGGCTCGACCGTGAAGCGCCGGACTACGGGGTGGGCAAGTACAACGACTTCAATACGTTTTACTATCAGGCGGCGTCCGGCACGTCGGGCGGTTCGTCGGGTTCGCCGGTCATCGATATCGAGGGGCGGGTGCTGGCACTGAACGCGGGCGGATCGACCGGGGCCGCTTCGAGCTTCTACCTGCCGCTCCCACGCATCGTGCGCGCCCTCGCGCTGCTGAAGGCCGGCAGGCCGGTCAGCCGCGGCACGCTGCAGACTGTGTTCCGCTACACGCCCTACGACGAGTTGCGTCGCCTCGGGTTGCCATCCGCCCTCGAGGCTGCGGCGCGCAAGGCGGCGCCGGCACGCACCGGAATGCTGGTCGTCACGGAGGTCCAGCCCGGTTCTGCTGCCTACAGCCAGCTCGCCGTGGGCGACATCCTGGTGGCGATCGACGGCAGGCCGGTAGCCGAGTTCGAAACGCTGGACACGCTGCTCGATGACAACGTGGGCGGCGAGCTCGAGTTCTCGATCGTACGTGGCGGGAACTCGCGCAACTTCCGCCTGCCGGTGCAGGACCTTGGCGACATCACGCCGCGGGAATACCTGGAGATCGGCGACGGCATCCTGCACACGCTGTCCTGGCAGATGGCACGGCACATGAATGTGCCGGTCGCGGGAGTCTATGTGGCGAATCCCGGCTACATGTTCAGCTCCGCCGGGATCCCGCGCGGTGCGGTGCTGACGGAACTCAATGGGCAGCCCGTGAATAACCTGGCCGAGGCGCTGGCCGTGTTTGGCACGCTGGGGGACGGGCAGCGCGTGACGGTCCGTCACTTCACGATGGACGAGACCCGCATATCGCAGCTCAAATCACTGCGGATCGACCGTGACTGGTTCCCGGCGCGCCATTGCGTGCGCGATGACGAGACGGGACTATGGCCCTGCGAAGTCATTGCCGCGGGTCCCGACGCAGCCCCGCCGCAGCCCCTGACGACGCGGTTCGCGCGCACCGGCGACCGGCTGGTCGATGCAGTCGCGCCGTCGCTGGTGCTGGTCGAGTTCAGCATGCCGTACTCTGTATCCGGCGTGACCGAGCGCAATTACCACGGCACCGGTGTCGTCATCGACGCGGAACACGGCCTGGTGGCCGTCGATCGCAATACCGTGCCGGTCGCGATCGGCGACGTGCGCCTGACATTTGCCGGTACGATCGAGGTGGACGGCCGGGTCGAATACGTGCACCCGCTGCACAATCTCGCCGTCGTGCGTTACGACCCGAGGCAGCTGGGCAACACGCCAGTGCGCGCCGTGCATTTTGCCGGGCGCCTGCCGGTCACCGGTGAAACCGTCAATGTCATCGGGCTGCGCGCCGACAACCGCGTGGTCTCGCAGCGGGCTACAGTCTCCTCGATCGGGCCCGTGGCATTCCCCCTGTCGCGCACGCTGCAGTTCCGGGACGCCAATCTCGAGGTGATCAACCTGGTCAACGGGCCCGAGGATTTCGATGGGCTGATTGTCGATCGCCGCGGCGATGTCTTGGCCTTGTGGTCGAGCTTTGCCTACGAAAACGGGCGCGACCTCGTACAGCAGAACATGGGCGTGCCCGCCGGCATGGTGCAGGAGATGCTGGAGCATGCACGTGACGGCCGGCCGCTTTATTCGACGGAGGCAGAGTTCGGGCTGCTGTCGCTCGCGGAAGCGCGCCGGCTCGGGCTCAGCGAGCCGTGGATCGAGCGCCTGACGGCTCACGATCCTGAGCGGCGCCAGGTGCTGACCGTCGAGCGGCTGGTAGCGGGCTCGCCTGCGGCAGTGGGCCTGGCGCCGGGCGACCTGTTGCTCGCCGTCGACAGCCGGGTCGTCAACAGTTTCGCTGACGTGAGCGCCGCCGTGCACGCACCACGCGTGGAGCTGACCCTGTGGCGCTCGGGTGCCGAACGCGTGCTGCCGCTCGACACCGTCCCGCTCTCGGGGCATGACATTGACCGCGTGCTGATATGGGCGGGAGCGACCCTTCAGGAGCCGCATCGCGCGATGGCAGCGCAGCGCGGCATCCGGCCCGACGGAATTTTTGTCGCGTTCTTCATGTACGGTTCGCCCGCGTCGCGCTACAAGCTGTGGGCCGGCCGCCGCATAACGGAAGTCGACGGCATCCCGGTTCCCGATCTCGATTCATTCATCCGCGCGGTCTCCGGGCGCCCGGATCATTCCTCGCTGCGCCTGAAGACCGTCAGCTGGAATGACTCCGTGGAAGTCATTACGCTGCGCCTGGACCGGCATTACTGGCCTGCCTACGAGTTGAGGCGCAGCGAGGACGGCTGGCAGCGCATGCCACTGGAGTGAGGGCGGTGCACGCTGGCGACGCCTATCATCCGTCCATGTTGCCCGACCCTTCCCGGATCGAGAAAGCCGTCGCGCTGCTGAATGCCGGCGAGCTCGTGGCATTCCCGACGGAAACCGTCTACGGACTCGGCGCGGATGCGCGCAATCCCGGGGCAGTGGCGAGGATCTTCTTCGCCAAGGGCCGCCCCGCGAGCCATCCGTTGATCGTGCACGTCAGTAGCATCGCTTCCGCGCAGGAATGGGCATTGGAAATGCCGGATTCGGCACGCCGCCTGGCCGAGGCATTCTGGCCGGGACCGCTGACAATCGTGCTGCCAAAGGCGCATGAAGTCCCGGCCGTCATCACTGGCGGCCAGTCGACGGTGGCATTGCGCGCGCCGGCCCATCCGATCGCGCGCGCGCTGCTTGCCGCATTCGGTGGCGGCATCGCTGCGCCATCTGCGAACCGCTACGGCCGTATCAGCCCGACCCGAGCCGCCGACGTGCGCGAGGAACTCGGCGACAGGGTCGCGATGGTGCTGGACGGCGGCGACTGCGAACTGGGGCTCGAATCGACCATCGTCGCCTGCCTTGGCGGCCGCGTGACATTGCTGCGGCCGGGTGCGGTCTCACGATCCCAGCTCGGCGATGTCGTCGGCGATGTCGGTGACGCCGATGCGGCGTCGCCGCGCGCACCGGGACGCGCCCATTCGCACTACGCGCCTCACACGCGCGCTTGCGATCATTGAAGGCGGGGAGCTGCAGTCCGAGGTCGAGCGCTCGCTCGCTGCCGGCGAACGTATTGCCGTACTGGCGCGAAGCCGCGCGGCGCTGGCGTCGGACCGGCTGGTCTGGCGCCAGCTTGACCGACGGCCCGCCGAATACGGGCGTGCACTCTACTGCGGCGCTGCGCGAACTCGATCGCGCAGGCGCGGCGCGAATCCTGGTGGAAGCGGTGCCCGCTGGCGAGCCCTGGGCCGCGATTGCCGACCGCCTGAAACGGGCCGCCGCGCCGCCCGCGGGCGACGGCGTCGCCGACGCTACTTGATCTGCACCTTCTCGGTCAGGATGGCGTTGATGTCGGCGATTCCCTCGTCGTCGAGCGTGCCGGCAGCAAGCTGCAGTCGAAGGACATTCAACAGGTAGTCGTAGCGGCTGCGCGCGTAGTTGGTCTGGGCCTCGAACAGGCGCCTGCGCGCATCCAGCACGTCGACTGAGGTGCGGGTGCCGACCTCGTAACCTGCTTCGGTCGCCTGCAGCGCGGTTTTCGCCGATTCGACCGCCTGGCGCAGCGACTGCACGCGCGCGACCTCGGAGTTCACGCCGAGATACGCGTCGCGCGTGCCGCGCTCGGTCTCCCGGGCCGTGCGTTCCAGCCGTTCGCGTGCGGCCTGGTGCCGGTACTGGGCCTGCCGTACGCGCGAAGAGGTCGAACCACCGAGATAGATCGGTATCGTCACCTGCAGTGAAGCCGTCGTGTCGCGCGTGTCAGAGGCGTCCTGGCCGACGGTCGTGCCCGTAATGTCCGCCTGCGACTCGAAGCCCGAGCGCGAGACCACCAGATCGAGGCTCGGAAAATGACCGCCACGCTCCGCGCTGATGTCCTGGCGCGTGATGTCCGCTGCGAGGCGGCTGGAAATAAGGCGCGCATTCTGGTTCATTGCCAGCTGCACCCAGTCCTCGGCATTCGCGGGGTCGGGGCTTGCGAGCGGCATGTCAGCAGCGGGCCGGGAAAGTTCATCAAAGGTCGAACCGGTCAGTTCGCGTAATTGCTCCTGCGCGGTCGCAAGATTGCGCTTCGCCTGAATGAGATCTGCCGTCGCGGAATCAAATGCAGCCTTGGCTTCCTGCACGTCGGTCACGGCGATAAGCCCGACCTCGAAGCGCTTCTCGGACTGTTCAAGCTGGCGTTCGATGGCGTCATGTGCGGCCTGCGCCGCTTCGAGCGTGTCCTGCGCGGCCAGCACATTGAAGTAGGACTCCGAGGTCCGCAGGATCAGGTCCTGCTGGGCCGCGTGATAATCAGATTCGGCCTGTGCGCTTTCGACATCCGCACGCTTGAGCGCGGCCCAGTTCTGCCAGCGGAAAATGCTCTGGCGCAGCGTCACGTTCCAGCTCTTGTCCGTGCCGTCGCGGTTCTGCTCGAATGGAACGGGCGGTGAACCCGGATCAATGAACGTGCTGGTGCCGTCCGTTTTGCTGTCGTCATAGCGCCCGCCGGCCGTCACCTGCGGCAGCAGGGCGGAGAGCGCCTGCGGTTTCGATTCGCGCGCCGCGAGCCGATTCGCTTCCGCCTCACGGATCAGCGGATCATTTTTCAATGCCTGCAGATAGATCGAACCGAGGTCGGCAGCTCCCGCCAGGGGCGTGGCAGCCAAACTGACAGCAAGCAAGAGCGTGCGAATGCGATGCCTGGTATTCATGCGAGGACTTTCCTTGGCGCAGATTGGACAGAGAGAGCTACTGTGCTACTAGTGTATATCACCACATGACCCGTCGCAATGCCATCAATAATAGGGGGCAGGGCGCCGGGCCTGGATGGGCTAGAACCGAAAACGATCCGCCGGCGGAGCATTGCGCAGGGGCTCCAGGCAGGTCTCGAACAGGGTCTCGGACAGCCAGGCGTCGACCGCCGTGCGGGTTATCAGCTTTGCTTCCATGACCGGTCGCGTACCGACCACGGCAAAAAGGCGCCCGCCGACCGTGAGGGCGCGCTCGAAGCGCGGATCGTAGACAGGCAGCGAGCCAGTCATGGCGATTGCCTGGTAGTGATGATCAAAGCGGCGGTCGAGCGCATCGGCGCAGCTCACCCGGACGCGAGTCACGCCGAGGCCTGTGAGCGCTCGCGATGCGCCATCGGCAAGTGCCGCGTGAATCTCGATGCTTTCGACGTCGCCCGTGAGGTATTCGAGACAGGCCGCGAAAAACCCGGTACCGGTGCCGATCTCGAGGACGCGCTCGCCACGTTCCAGCCCCAGCGCCTGCAGGATGCGTCCCTCGACCTTGGGCGGCAGCATGAATTCGCCATGCCCGATCGGAATGGCCGTGTCGGCGAATGCCACGCCACGATAGGCCTCGGGCACGAAATGCTCGCGCGGGACAGCCGCAAGGGCCTCCAGCACGCGAGGATCCAGCACATCCCAGGTGCGGATCTGCTGGTCGATCATTTGCCGGCGTGCGGCATTGGATTTTTCGATCATGTCGATTCCGGCCCCGGCCGCTGGCGTTAATACCCGAACCATTATGGTGAATCGCGCAGGGCCTTGGTACAAGCGTGAGATATGCTGCCGAGGACGGCGTTGAGACAACATATTCGATGGTTCCGCAGCTGCTCAGCTCGCGCCGAAACCGAAGGGGATGACAGGCCGCATGACGGTCCCGGTGATCGCTGCTGCCGGATTCGCGATTGTCGCCGCTGTGCTCGTCGTCGCCATTTTTTTGCAACGGCGCGCACTGCGCCGGCTCGTGGACGAGGCTGAAACTGAACATCAGACTGCGCGCGGACGCGTGTTGGCTGGTGTCGATGTCGCGCGCGCGATGATTGCCGGCCTGCGTGAGCCGGCGCTTCTGCACGGCGAACGGATCGAAGCGGTCAATGAGGCGTTCGCGACGATCGCCGGGATACCCGTGGCCGACATGCTGGGGCGCAGTCTCGCAGACCTGGTCGCTCCGGAATACGCGGAACTGGTCAACCTGGCCATCACGCGGGCCCAGTCGGGCGAATCCGGCCCGGCGATGACCGAGGTCGAGCTGTCCGACAGTCACGGTCAGGTGACTCGCCTTGAACTCGCCGGCTCGGCTCTCGAATCAGATGGCCGCAATGTCGTGCTGCTGAGCGCGGTGGAAATGCTGCCGCACCATGAGTCGCCGGCCCAGTCGATGCTGCCGGGCCGCGCGCAATTCGCGCTCGATTCACTGGGCGAGGGCCTGGTGACGACCGACGCGCAGGGCCGGGTCGACTACATGAACAGGTCCGCCGAGACCCTCACAGGGATCCGGCGCGAAGAAGCGCTCGGCCAGGTATTCAGCGCGCTGGTCGGATTCGTCGACGAGCACGACCGCCGGCCGCTGTCGGATCCGGTTCAGCAATGCCTCAGCTCGGGAAGCCGCGCTTCCCTGGGCCGGCGGGCGCTGATGATCGCGCGCTCGACAGGTGCCGAAGTCGGGATTGAAGCGTCTGCCTCGCCGATCCGCGGCGGGGAAGGCGAGATCGCGGGCGCCGCCGTCATGTTGCATGACGTCAGCGAGTTGCGCGGCCTGACCCAGCAGATGTCCTATCAGGCAAGTCACGACGCGCTGACTGGGCTCGTGAACCGGCGCGAATTCGAACGCCGCCTGGGCGAAGCGCTCGAGATCACGCGCGCGGGCCGGCAAAGCCATGTCATGTGCTACCTGGATCTCGACCGCTTCAAGGCGGTGAACGACACCAGCGGCCACCTCGCAGGCGACAATCTGCTGCGCGAGGTCGCGGCGTTGGTCCGGGAAGCGGTGCGCGATTCGGACACGGTGGCGCGGCTGGGAGGCGACGAGTTCGGCGTGCTGCTGGTCGGCTGCCCGCTCGACAAGGCGCGCCAGATCGCAGACGACATCTGGCGCGCAGTAGGCGAATACCGTTTTGTCTGGAAGGACCGGATCTTCAGCATCGGGGTCAGCCTCGGGCTCGTCGAGGTGACAGGCGAGAGCAACTCGATGGAAGAGATCATGAATGCGGCGGATTCCGCCTGCTATGTCGCAAAGCGGCAGGCCGGCAGTCATGTCCACGTCTATTCCTCGCACGACGAGGCCGTCGCGCGGAGCCGCGGGGAGATCCACTGGCTGCAGCGCCTGCAGGCTGCGCTGCGCGACGGTTTCTTCGAGCTCTACCTGCAGCCGATCGAGCCGACCCGCCCGGGCTCGATCGGCGGACCGGCGATGGAGGTCTTCGTACGCCTGCACGATGACGGCCAGGCCGTCCTGCCGGCGGAATTCTTCCCGGCGGCGGAGAGATACCGGTTGATGGCGCTGATCGATCGCTGGGTACTGGGCGCCGCGCTCGCGGCGCTGACGGCGGGCGCGATCCGGCTGCCCCCCGGGCGCAGCCTGTGCATCAACGTGTCCGGGCAGACGCTGGCGGACCCGACTTACCTTGAATTCGTGGTCGAGGAACTGGACCGCAGCGGTGTTGCGCCGCAGCAGATCTGCTTCGAGGTGTCGGAGACCTCGGTCATCGGAAACCTTGAGCAGTCGCGGCGCTTCATCGACGTTCTGCACGGTATGGGCTGCCGTTTTGCGCTCGATGATTTCGGCACGGACCTCGGCGGCTTCGCCAACCTCAAGCAGCTGCCGATGGACTACCTGAAAATCGACGGCTCGTTCATGCGCGACCTGGCGCGCGATTCGGTCAACCAGGCGATGGTCACTGCCGTCATCAGCATGGCACGTACGCTGAATTTCCGGCTGATCGCCGAGCAGGTCGAGGACCAGCCGGCGCTGGAGGCAGCACGCGCGATGGGCATCGACTTCGTCCAGGGTCACGCCATCGGCCGGCCGCGGCCGCTTGCCCCGGCGGCCTGACAATTCCGGGTTTTCTGAGCGCTTGATCCGGCATTCACCGGCCGCCTTTACAATAGCTGCCGTGCGGCCGCAGAGTTGGGCATGTGCGCGTCCGGGCCGATCCTGGATTGCGGCCAATATGATACATGCGATCCGATGTTCCTGGTTGCCGACGGTCACATCATTGCTGGTCGCCGGCCAGGCGTTGCCGGATGATCAGGTGGCCGGAAGCGATATCCCGGTTTCCACACCGGAGGTCCGGACGGCCGTCCTTCGTGCAAATACGCTGATTCCTCTGCGCCTGATGGAGGCCGTTGGTTCGGACACGAGTCAGACCGGCGCGCACTTCCGTCTCCTGGTGACCGACGGCATTCAAGTTGGCGACTTGACCGTGATTCCGGCCGGGTCCATTGCTGACGGCCAGGTGATCCATGCCGCCAAGTCGGGGATGTTCGGAAAGGCCGGCGAGCTCAGCATCACATCACGATTCGTGCAGGTTGGCGAACGACGCATCAAGCTGCATTCGCTGTATGCAAATGCCGGGCAAAGCAAGGCGGATCTCGCATTCGGAGTCGGCATCGTGATTCCGCTCGCGCCATTCTTCATCAAGGGCAAGCAGGTGATCGTTCCGGCAGATACCGAACTGGTTGCTCGTGTCGCTGTTGACGAGACATTCGTGACAAACGATTCCGCTGCTCCCTAGCATCGGGGGACTGCAGTTGCAGTCAAAGGAGTCAGGCTTGAAGCACATGAAATCGGCAATCTTTTCCTTGATGCTGCTTGCGACTGCCATTGCGGGTGCTCAGGGCAACGACGATCCTCCGGCAAAGGATCCTGCGGAGGCAGCGGCCTCGAGTGATTCAGTCGCTGGGGCGGCAATAGACGAGGCCTACGGCACCATCGTCTTCTTCCGCCCGCGCAAGATGATTGGCGCGGCCGTCGGGTTCAAGGTGCGCGAGGGCGATGTCGAACTTGGCAAGCTGCGGAACGGCACTTTCTTTGTGCTGAATGTCGCGCCGGGATCCCACGCATATGTCGTCCACTCTGAAGCCAGGGATGTGCTGACGATGGAGGTCGAAGCGGGCGAGACCTACTATGTCCAGGGAACGCTCGGCATGGGAATCGTCGCCGGTCGCCCGAATCTGGCGCCTTCGGACCAGGCCACTTTTGATTCCATGAAGGCCAAGTTGAAGGAAAAAGCGCCGCTCTCGGCCGAGGATCAGAAGCCCGAAACTGACTGACGGGCCGGCGCCTGCCATCGAATGCGGCTCAGGGCGTTCGATATTCGATCTGTGGCGGATCGACGAAGCGCTTCACGCCGAAGGCTTCGTAGACTTCCGCCGGCGCGTAGGCGACGCCGCGTGTGATGACAAGACTGACCCGGCGAATGTCGGAGATGTCCCGTGTCGGATCGCCGTCGACCAGGATCAGGTCGGCCAGCTTGCCGCGCTCGATCGCCCCGGTTTCGGCAAGCAGTCCTGCATAGCGCGCGCCATTCTCGGTCGCGATGCGGATCGCTTCGCCCGGCGTCATGCCCGCCTTGACGTAGAGCTCGAGTTCGCGGTGCAACGTGAAACCCGCGATGTTGTCCGTGCCGGCGACCATCGGCACGCCGGCGGCATGCAGCCGGCCGACGAACTCGGATCATGCGGGAGTAGGACGCGCGGTAGGTCCTCAGCTTCTCTGCGCTGACTTCCATCGAATTGCTGCGCCAGGATCGCGCTGCGTCGCGAATGGCACATGGTCGGCGATAGGCGCCATGGCAGGGTCCAATTCGCCCTGGCCCTGCGTGTACATTCCCTCAAAGGTGGCGAGTGTCGCGTCGATGACGATCTGCCGCTCGGCGAGCAGTGCGATAAAGTCGCGCACCGCTGCTGAGTCGAGATCGAGCGCCTGGGCCCGCTCGCCGACCAGAATGAATCGGGCGAGGGTGCGCGAGTCGGTGTCCGGGTCCGATACGAAGTTCAGCATCAGCTGGTTGATGTGCTGCAGCTCGTCGTAGCCCTCGCGGACCACGCGCTCGGCGCGCGAGAACGCGGGCACATGGCCGCTGACCCTGAGGCCGCGGGCGTGCGCATACACGGCGATCGGCTCGACCCAGTCCGGATGGATCGAGTTGTACAGCTTGATCTGCCGATAACCGCGCTGCGCGTACCAATCGACGGCCTTCTGCGCCTCCTCGACGTTGTTGACGACAAATCCGCCACGCGCTGCGTAGGGGCTTTCGCCCTCGATGAATCCGGCCGGCACGACATGCGGGCCGATCAGCTCGTCGCGGCCGATCCGGGCGATCATGTCTGCGAGTAGCGCGTTGTCATTGGCCATGTCACGCGAGGTCGTGACGCCGCCCGCGATCTGCAGCGCCGCATTCCAGGCGTCCTCGTGCGTGTGCATGTCGAAGAGCCCCGGAAGCAGCGCGCGCCCGCCGCCTTCGATCACCGTCGCCGCTCCCTGCGCGGGCGAGCCGGCCGGGTAGATCGAGGCAATGCGCCCGCCATACAGGTAGACGTCGGAAGCCGGGCCGAGCGTTGCGCTCGCGGTGTCGAATACGCGCACGTCGCGGATCAGCACGGGATCGGGCAGGCGCCTGGCGTCCTTCGCGGCGATGTCGCGCAGGAACTCCGTCGCGGCGGCAACCTGGCGTTCCTCGAGCTTCGGCGACCAGGCCTCGTAGCCTTTGGCGATGACATGGGCGGTGCCGGGGCTGATGCGCGCGAACAGCCGCATGCCGGCGTCGTCGTCGAGCCAGACATAGGCCGGTTGCATGCCGAGGCCGAGGATCGAGTAGAGCGCGACGTTTCGTTCCTGGCCGGCGGGCCCCACCCGCATTTCGGCGATCCGCGCGCTTTGCAGCTCCCCGCCTGGCAGGGCTGCGATGCGGCCGTCGGGTCGTCGCTGCGAGGCGCGCACGATCATTGCGCGGATCTCCGGGCTGCCGTCGTTCGGCAGGTACATCACAGGCCCGGCAGGCTTCGCCTCGCCGCGCTCCGACGGCGAGTGCCAGTTCGCGCGGCCGTGCGCGAGCGAGAAGCGTTCATCGAGCGCCGCGCCGAACGTAGACTTTCCTTTCAGGCGGTAGGACAGGATCGTCCCGTCGGCGGCGACGCGGATTTCCTCCGCAATGTCGGGTCCCCGGCCGTTGTCGCGGTACGAAAAGCTCACATGGACGAGACCGTCGTCCCCGATCTGCGTCGTCTGTGCGCCCGAGATCCTGCCCGCGTGCTGGACCGTGTAGTCGAGCGTCGTGCCGGCCCGCGCCGTGGTCGCGAATGCGAGCGCGGCCAGCAGCGCGAGCCTTGTCATTGCGGGCGGCTTCCCGTCAGCTGCCAGCTGGATCAGCGAGACCGGGATCATGCCGGCGCCGTTGACCTCGTCGAAATAGCGCTTCATCGAGAAGTCCTCGCCGAGCTGGTGTGAGCGCACGCGCATCAGTTCCTCGAGCAGGTACTTGCCGGTCACGTAGCTTGTGCCGTAGCCTGGCTGGCGCAGGTAGAGCTGTTGCTCGAAGCCGAGCAGGTCGAGGTCCGGGCGCATCCAGCCGCGTGGCGTCCACTCGACCTGGAAGGCCTTGGCCTGTTGCGAGGTCGAACTGGTTGTCGTGCGCATAGAGCGAGGCGAGCCCGCGCGCTGCGCGCTGGGCCAGCATGATCCAGACGACCTCGCGCGCACGCGGGCGCAGTCGTCGAACAGCCCGGCGTGCAGCATGAACTCCTCCATGGCCGTCGCCATGCCTTCGGCGCGGCTGTCCCAGATGTTGTACGAGCAGCGCGACCGCGGCGGATCGGGCTCGGGTGCGGCTCGTCGCGCATCCGCGCCAGGTCCCACCAGTGGTAGAAGTGCGTGTACAGCGTCGAGCGGCTCGTAGTGGGTCGCGATCGAGAAGAAATTGCGCGTCCTCGATCGGCACGAACTGGCCGATCTGGGCGCGCAGCGCCGGGTCCATGTTGTCGCGCATCGGGTAGAGATTCCTGCTTGCGCAGGAAGTCGAGGTAGCGCGTGACTCGCTCGTTGGCGCGGCGCTGGTATTCCTCAGGGGTTGCGATCACTGGCAGTGCCGGCAGGCCGCGCATTGCGCGCTTCCTCGAGTCTTGAGCGATGCGTGGCGCGCGCCAGTTCGCGCTTGCAGCAGGTCGACCTCGTCCTCCCAGGTCCATCGGCACGAGATGGACGTTGCTGCAGGCTCCAGCTGTAGTTCTCCCTGCCGATGCCGGACGGGCCGGTCCTTCGACGGCGCCTGTGCGTCCAGCCAGTCGATCAGAACCCGAGCGGTGGCCGCGCGCGGCATCGGCGATCGCCTTCTTCAGCACTCGCCCGCTGCCTGTCGGTCTTCTTCGCAAGCGCATCGAGCGGTCGACCTGCGTGCGCATCGTGCCCGCACCCGTGACCCAGAGATCGCGCGCATTGCCGGTCAGGTTGCCGCGCGCCTGCTCACGCAGCGGCGGAATCGACCGCGAGTCCGCGCGCGAGCTTCGGCCTCGGCCGCCTTCGACAGTGGAAACGAGTAAGTCCAGAGTTCGACGATGGCGTGGTTGCTCGGGCCCTCGTGCGCCGGCGTGTCGCTCTGTTCGGTCCAGATGGTCTTGTAGAAGGCCGGGTCGCGCACCCAGGGCTGCAGCACGCGCAGGTCGAAATCGATGCCGTTCATCTCGGCCCGTACGCAGTCTCGTAGTCGACCTGCTGCTCGACCGGCCAGGAACCGGGATCGATTGCCGCGAGGCGCTGCTGGTAGTCCTTGAGCTCCAGTTGCCGCCGCGCCAAGGTCGCGGCCGTGTAATCGGGCGCGCCATTGCGATCGGCGGCACTTCAAATGTTCGCCATTGGGTAAACAGCGAGAGCAAGTCCTCGTATCTTCCGGGCGCGGCCCCCGCCTGCAGGCTGATCAGCATGGCCGCTGCTGCAACCGCAGCGAAACGGAATCGTCGGGGCTGGAATTGCATAGGTTGATTCTCCGGGTTCATGATCCGGCGACGAAGCGCCGCCAATGCGCCAAGCTAACGTCAGCAGGACCGATTGACAAGCACACCGGATCCCGGGTGTTGTGCACTCGAAAGGCCGAAGTGATTTGAAAATCCGGCTGGAGGGGAGTATTTCAGTGGCCCGGGTTCCGAGCGCAATGGGGAGGCAGAATGAACCGCAATTTCGTGCTGGTGGTCGTCGATTCGTCGTCACCGCGGCCGGCAGCTATTACGCTTACAGCGAAAAATGAGGGGTCCGGCGCCGCCGGACCTCGCGCCTGTCGGGGCGAACCTGATCGACGGGTCTTGGCGATTACAGCATGCCGGTCACCTCGAGCGGACCGGACGTGCAACGCTGGTTCGACCAGGGCCTCGCGATGACCTATGGCTTCAATCACGACGCGGCCGAACGGTCGTACCTGAAGGCGGCAGAGCTCGATCCGGACTGCGCGATGTGCTGGTGGGGCGCGGCGCTCGTGCTCGGGCCGCACGTGAACTCGACGATGGATCCCGCGAACAACGCCAAGGCCTGGGACCGCGCTGCAGCGCGCGCAGGCACGCGGCCTACAAGGCGACGCCGAAAGGAGCAGGCCTTCATCGAGGCGCTGTCGGCGCGCTATGCGGCGGAGCCGCCCGAGAATCGCGCGGCCGCTCGACGAAGCCTACGCCGAGGCGATGGGCAAGCTCGCGGCGACGTACCCGGACGACCTCGACGCCGTGACGATGCACGCGGAATCGATGATGGACCTGCAGCCCTGGGATTACTGGGATGCCGATGGCCAGCCGAAGGGCCACACGGCCGAAGTCGTGTCGACACTCGAATCGGTCATTGCGCGCAACGCCGGATCATGCCGGCGCGCTGCATCTGTACGTCCACGCGGTCGAGGCCTCGCCTGAACCGGCGCGCGGCGTGGCTGCGGCGGACCGGCTACGCGAACTGCTGCCGGGCTCCGGCCACCTCGTGCACATGCCGGCGCACATCTACGCGCGCGTCGGGCGCTATCCACGACGCGGTGATCGCGAACCAGAAGGCGATCGTCGCCGACGACGCCTATCTTGCGATCTGCAAGCCCGGGCCCGGGCGTGTATCCGCTCGGCTATGTCCCGCACAACCATCATTTCCTGTGGTTCGCGGCGACGCATGGAAGGCGCGAGTGCGATCGCGTTGAGAGCCGCGGCCGCAACGGCTGAGCGTACGAGCGACCCGCAGTTGATGCGCACGCCGGGCTTCGAGGCGATGCAGAACTTCTCGCTGACGCCGCTTGTTCGCCGACGTGCGCTTCGGCCGCTGGCAACAGGATCGCGGACGCTCCGAAGCCCGCCGACGACCTGCCGTACATGCAGGCAATGTGGCATTACGCCCAGGGTATGGCCGCGGTCGGGCCAGGGCCGGCTCGACGATGCGAAGGCACACCACGAGGCGTTGCTGCCGGCGGCGACGGATCCGGTGATCGAGAAGATGATGGCCTGGGACCGCTATTCGCTGATCGGCGGCGTGCGAATCGCCGAGCGCTTCGTCGGCCGCGGATCTCGCACGCGCTGCGAACGATTACGACGCGCGCGATCGCGCGCTCAAGGAAGCAGTCGCGATCGAGGACACGCTGCTGTACGACGAGCCGCCGGCCTGGCACTGGCCGACGCGCCAGGCACTCGGCGCGTGCTGCTCTAGCGGCCGGCAAGCCGGCCGAGGCCGAAGCGGTCCTACCGCGACGAACTGAAGCGCAATCCGGAGAATGGCTGGTCGCTGCACGGGCTTGCGCAGGCATTGAAGGCGCAGGGCAAGAAGAAGGAAGCGCACGAAGCCGCGGACCGCTTCGCGCGTGCCTGGGCGAACGCCGACATCGATCTCGGCAAGATCTGACGAACGCCCGCGGCGCGGGTGTTCAGCCCGCGCCGCGCGGCAGCGCTGCAAGATCGGCCGCGAGCGCCGTCGCGCTCGTGCGGCGGCCTGGAAGTAGCCGGCGACCCGCGCCTTCGGGTCGATCAGCACGAACGCCGTCGAGTGATCCACGGTGTATTCGCCGCCGACGCCCGGGATTCCTGACCTGGGCGAGGCCGAGCGCTGCCGTGAATCGCTCGATTTCGGCGCGTGTGCCGGTCGGCGCCGATCAGAGACGGGTCGAAGTGCGCCAGATAGCGCGCCATGACTTCGGGCGTGTCGCGCTCGGGATCGACGCTCACGAACACGAACTGCAGGTCATCACGTTGGACCTGACGGCGCAGCCCGGCCATCATCGCGAGCGTTGTCGGGCAGACATCCGGACAATGGGTAAAGCCCGCGAACACGAGGCTCCAGTGGCCAGTCAATGCTTCGCGCCTCAAGGCGCGGCCATGCTGATCGACGAGTTCGAATTCGGCAAGCGGCCGCGGTTGCGGCATGGCCGTCCCGGACCGCAAGGTGACCGGAGCCGGCGCCAGTATGAACGCGAGGATCACACCGCTCGCGATGGCGGCCAGCACCCAGGCGATCGCGTGACGGGCAGGCATCGACTGCAGATTCCGTCAGAGCGCGCCGAGGTCGCCGTGCACCGGCTTGCCCTCGAACAGCGTCACCAGCACCTTCGTGTCGGAAATCTCGCCGCCGGGATCTCGAACAGGTTGCGGTCGAGCACGACCAGGTCGGCGAGCTTGCCGACCTCGAGCGAGCCGTGTTCTGCTCGTTCGCGGTGATCGATATAGGCCGCATTGATCGTGAAGGCCGCGAGCGCTTCCGGCAGGCCGATGCGCTCTTCCGGCAGCAAGGGCGTCTTGGTCTCGCCGAGCGCATCCCATGCGGGTGATCGCGGTTTCGATCTGCTCGAACGGGTTCGCGCGTCGACACCGACCAGTCGCTGCCGAAGGCGACGATGGCACCGCTGCTGCTCCACGCTGCCGATCGGGTACATGTCAGCTCGAGCGCTCCGGCCGATGAACGGAATCGTCAGCTCGGTGATGTAGATCGTCCGCATAGGCCCACAGCGGCTGGAAGTTGGCGATCACGCCGAGCTCGCGGAAGCGCGGCATGTCCGTCCGGGTCGATCAGCTGAGATGTGCGAGATGTGATGGCGATGGCCGAGGTCGCCATTCGCGTCGCGCGCCGCCTCGACCGCATCGAGCGACTGGCGGACCGCGGCGTCGCCGATCGCGTGGAAGTGCACCTGGAAGCCCTCGGCATCGAGCCGCGTCACGACTTCCTTCAGGAGCTCCGGCTCGACCATCGGGATGCCGCGCACATCCTGCCCGGCAGCAGGTAGGGTTCGAGCATCGCGGCGGTGTAGTTCTCCATCACGCCGTCCTGCATGATCTTGACGGTGCCGGCGTCGATGTGGCCCGCGTGTATTCGCTGCGCAGGCGCTTGATGTCGTCGATCTGCTCGAGCCCCTGGTCGCGATCCCACCAGATCGAGGCGACGACGCGCAGCGTCAGTTCACCGGCTGGTCGTCGAGCGCCGGTAGGTCTTGAGGTCCGTCCTCGTTGACCGACGCGTCCTGGATCCCCGTGATGCCGTAGCCATTCAGCAGCTTGATCGCGTAGCGCAGGCCCTCGCTCGCGCTCGCGTCGGATCGGGCTGGCACCTTGGCGGCAACCAGGCCACTGGCGCCTTCCTGCAGGCTGCCGATGGCTTCGCCCGTCTTCGGATCGCGATCGATGCGGCCGTCCGGCGGGTCCGGCGTATCGTTCGTGATGCCCGCGATCTCGAGCGCCTTGCTGTTGACCCAGGCCGTGTGACCGTCGCGGCTCCAGAGGTATGACCGGCCGGTCCGGGACGACGGCATCGATCAGTTCTTGCGGCGCGAGCGCGCCGGGACCGAAGGCGGACATCAGCCAGCCGCCGCCGGTGATCCAGGTTTCGTCGGGATGTTCGTCGGCGTATTTCTTGATCGCGGCGACGTACTCCTCGACGTTGTCGAGCCCGTTCAGGTCGCAGGCGCTTGCCTCGATGCCGCGCCGAGATCGGGTGGATGTGCACGTCCTGGAATGCCTGGCACACCATGCGGCCCTTGAGGTCGACGACCTGCGTCTGTCGGCCCGATGTGGGCCTCAGCGTCCTCGCGTCGGTGCCGACGAACACGATGCGCCCGTCGTCGATCGCGACCGCCTCGGCCCAGCTGCGCGCGCCGTCCACGGTGTAGATCGCGCCGCCCCTCAGTGCGAGGTCGGCGCGGCGGTTCGCCCGTCTTCGTCGGAGGCATCGCGCGCGCAGCCGGCGATCGCGGCGACAGTCAGCAGGAGCGCCGATCGATCCGGACAAGACGCAGGTTCATGTGATTCATCACTGGTAATCCCTCGGTATGGTTCTGGTTCCAGGTCTTCTCGCGCAGCAGCTTGCCGTTCTCCGACAGGCGCCGTGGTAACTGTAGTGGAAATTTTCGCGGTCGCTGCGGAAAGTCAGTTCCGCGTCCCAGACCAGCTTGCGGCCGGGCAGCTCCACTTCCATCCGGTGCGTGCCGGTGCACGGTTCGCGTCGGCCGGCGCATTGTCGTTGATCTCGTAGCGGATGGTCTCGAGGCTGCGCTCCGTGCCCCAGGGATAGCGCGTGCCGCGACTCGTTGGTCGCTTTCGCGACCACGGCGCCGGTCTGCGGATTGCGATCCACCGACGAGATCTCGCCGTAGCCCGAACGTCGTGCCGCCATCGAGCGTTCGAATCGCCGGCGTATCGGCGGATCGGCTCGCAGGCGGCAGGAATGCCGGCACCGGGCGCTGCTCGAACGGCACGACCGGCAACGTGAGCCGTCGCGAGCCGCCGAGCGCAGCGTCGTCGTCATCGGTTCCGGCGTCGGCCACAGCATCGGCCACTGCGCGTTGTTGACCGCGAGCCGGATGCGGTGCCCCTTCGGAAATACCCATGAGGTGAAGTGCATTTCGATGTCGAGTCGTGAATGTCCTGACCGGGCACGAGTGCCGAGGGTCGCGCGCCGAGACGCGATGCGTGCCGTTGAAGCCCGCGCCCGCGACCTGGGTCACCGTGCCGTCCGGCGCGACATCCGACAGGCGCGCGAACCAGTTGGCGCGCGTCGCATCCGTCGACGACCGTCAGCGTCGCGCGCGGCAAGCCGAGGATTTCCAGGTCCTCGGCGAGCGGTGCGCTGTCGTAGACGTCAGGCTGAAGGCGTCGGTCGGGCGCTGGTCGTGCGCGACGTCGCCCCACCACATGACCGGCCCGCCGGCCTCGACGCCGATCGAAGGCAGGTAGCGGAGCGACTGCGTCGTGGACGGCGGTTCTCCGGCGCCCAGCGTGTGGTCGCGGCTGCGGGTACAGGACCTGGTCGCGGATGCGCGCGATCGGCCAGCCGTCTTCGTAGCGCCAGCTGCCCGGGTGCGTACTGCGAGATAGGGGCCGGGCGCATGCCAGTTACGCACGAAGACCGCGAAGCGCGGCTCGTCGAGGATGCCCGGTGTCGACGCCCTTGAGCCACTGGTCGAACCAGCGCACCGCCTCGTGCCGCCATTCCATGCCGGGCTCGGGGATAGGGCTCGTGCGGCCAGGCGTGGTGACCAGGCGCCCACGATCGCCTTCACCGGTGCGCTTTCAGGTTCGCGAGCATGCGCGGGACGCTGTCGCGGTAGCCGTCGTACCAGCCGCCGATGTGGAAGGTCGGGATGCGGATATCCTCGTAGCGGCCCCGACCGATGCGCGATCCCAGAACGGCCCGTCGCGCTGCTGGTTCTTGTAGGTGAGCATCCAGGGCTCGGTGTCGAAGCGGTCGCGGAAATAGGCGTCGTCGATCACGGTAGTCGGGTGCGCCCGGCCGGGCGTTGTCGAGATCCAGGCTCATCTCCCAGGAGTCGACGTGCATGATCCCGTCCATGAAATGCACGTCGTCCTGGTAGAGGTCTTCGGTCGCGTCGATCGCGACGATGGCCTTCAGCGCCGGCGGATTGCGCAGCGGCCATCTGGATGGAATTGAAGCCGCCCCAGGAGATGCCGAACATGCCGACGTTGCCGTTCGACCAGGGTTGCTTCGACAGCCAGTCGATGACGATCTCACCGTCCTCGCTGCTCGATGTCGGAATACTCGTAGGGAATCAGCCGGCCTTCGCTGTTGCCGGTGCCGCGGATGTCGACCGCCGCGACCACGTAGCCGCGCTGCACGAAATACGAATAGAGCGGCCAGTTGCGGCTGCGCGCCTCGTGCTTGCGATAGGGCAGGTACTCGAGCAGCACCGGAAATTTCTCGCTCGGCCGCGCCGCCGTCGGCAGGTAGAGATCCGCCGAGAGTCGCACGCCGTCCGGCATCGCGATCCAGGCCTCCTGAAGTCGCATGCCGTAATCGGGCGCTGAAGGCGCGTGCGCCGCGGCGTCAGCACCAGCGACCAGCAGCGACGCGACGACCAGGAGTCCGGTCCGCAAGCTCGCAGATTTCCACACCGTGACGGACTCCCGGGTCAGTTGCCGCTCGCGCCGATCCGGGCCAGCAGCCGCCGGATCAGTGCCGCGTGAGCTTCGATGCGATGCGGAAGCGCAAGCGCGGCCGCCGGCGTCTCGAATACCAGTACCGTGCGCGCTGCCGGCCCGGGCCGGGACTTTCCGTCGACCACGACATCGCGGCTGCTGATCAATTCGTCGATGGAGCTGTCGACAACGGGACCGATGATGCCGTCGGTTACCGGCTCGCCGAATCGAGTCTCGCCGTTTAACTTGAGCGGGACACAATTTTCCTCCAGCACGGCCACGGCCTCGATGGCGAGCGGATCGGATGTGCCCTGCACACCCTGGGAATAGACATAGCCCTGGTCGATGAGATTGTCCTCGTGCAGATCGATGCTGTAAGCGGGCGGATAGTCGGCGCTCCGGCGCAGGACATAGGCGGTGATAGCGTCGGCTTCGGGACTCGACGGCAACGCGGCGCGGGGACTGTCGGGCGCGTCGGGTGACGGCAACAGGTGCGACGAATCGCCGACGCTGTGCCCGTCGATGCTCTCGGAATAGACCGCGACATTCAGGTAGCGCCAGTTGCGCACATAGCCCTGGGGATTCAGGAGCGGCATCAGCACAACCGGGCGTTTCCGCCCGAGCGCCGCGATGTCATCGATGACCGCGGCGACCGCATTCGGGCCGGCAGGCTCTTCGCCGTGCACGCCCGCCAGTATCCAGACTGCAGCGCCGCTGCGCGGTGAGCGCAGGGCGATGATCGGCAGCGCCTGTGTCGTGCCGGCGGGTTGCGACTCCGCGACGATTTCGAGTGTCCAGCCACTCTCCTGCAGCTTGAGATAGGAGTGGTAGAGCTCCTCGATCGGCGCCCTCCCGTCGGCAAATGTGCTGAGCCGATCGGGCAGGCGCAACGGGGATTCCGCGGCGAATGCGGGCGGAATCTGCACGAGGAAGAGCAGCCAAGCTGTCGCCAGGAGTCGAGCCGGAAAATCCAAGGCTGCGCCTTTTTCTATTGGGGACCGCGCGGCCGGATGGTGGCACCGATCCTGAAGCCTGTCACCTGGCTGATAAAAATCCATATATAACAATATGTTACGCTCAATTAAATGACCATTTCAAATACTGAACGGTCATTGAGTCGTGGATGCGATCGGACTAGAATACAGGTTTGATGCGCAAGCGGGAGACGGCCCATGTCGGCGAATCTGGAAACCGGCCCCGAGTTCCGGCCCACCGGCTCCAAGCTCGACCTGATCAAGGCAACGGTCAGCGCGATCTCGCTTCATGGCCTTTCGGAGCTGACGTCCGCGAAGATCGCGGGCGCCGCCGGGCATACGGCCGCGTCGATCAATTTTCATTTCGGCAGCAAGGAAGCGCTGCTGCTCGCGACGCTGCGCGAGGTGTCGGAGGAATTCGCCGAGGTCATGGCGACCGTGCATCGACGAGGCGGGTGGCGACGACTTGCGCGCACTGCTCGGGATCGTCGATGCGAGCCTCAGCCGGCGGCTCGAGCGATTCGCGCAAGATCGCGGTCTGGTACGCGTTTCTCGCCGAGTCCAATGCGCGCGGGGATTACCAGCGGATCTGCGGCGAGCGCGACCAGGCCTACAGCCGGACGGTCACGGACCTGTGCACGCGGCTGATCGCGGCCCATGGCGATCGCGCCTGGCCCGATGCCGAGGCGGTCGCGCTCGGGCTCGCCGGGCCTCATCGACCAGCAGTGGCAGGGCATTCTGTTCGAGGGCGACGACTTCGATCGCGACGCCGCCCGGCGCCAGTGCCGCGCCTATCTCTGCAGCGTGTTCCCCTGGCTCGCCGAGCGCATCGAGGCGGCATCCGCGGTCAGGACGAGGGTGCGGGTGCCGGAGCCCGCAGGCTGCGGCAGACCCGGCCCTGCGTTACACGCTGCCGGCCTGGGTCTATCACAGCGAGGAATTCCACGAACTCGAGCGCGAGCACCTGTTCCTGCCGTCATGGCAGGTCGTCTGCCACGAGAGCGAGCTCGCCGCACACCGGCGACTACGTCGCGTTCGAGTTCTTCGGCCGGCGCGGCTTCGTCGTACGCGATGCGAGCGGGGAGCTGCGCGCTTTCCACAATGTCTGCGCGCATCGGGCGCATGCGGTGGTCTCTGGCGAGCGCGGCAGTTGCGGCAAGTTCCTGACCTGCATGTACCACGGCTGGACCTATCACCTCGACGGGCGCAATCGCAGCGTCAGCGCGCCCGATACGTTTCCCGAAGTTCGATCGCTCGAAGTACGGCCTGAAGCCGATCGAGCTCGAAGTCTTCATGGGCATGGTGTTCGTGCGCTTCCGCGCGGGCGAGGCCGTCGGTCGCCGAGCGCATGGCGCCGCACTGCGGCCGAACTCGCGCATTACCGGATGGACCAGATGGTGCCGCTCGATGACCTGTGGACACCGCGAGCTCGAGATCGACTGGAAGAACGTGGTCGAGAACTACGTCGAGGACTATCACTTCCCGATCGGTCACCCGGGGCTCTCGGCGCTGATGGAGGCGCAGTACGACCGCGAGATCTTCCCCGGCGGCACGATGCGCCTCTCTCACCGCATGCGCGAGAAGCCGCTGAAGTCATGGAGCGCGCGAGGGCTACGCGAAGTTCCTGCCGGTGATCGAGCACCTGCCGGAGGACCTGCGCCGGCGCTGGACTTACTTCGGCCTGTTCCCGAACGTGTACTTCGACATCTACCCGGAATGGATGGACTTCTTCCAGGTGCTGCCGCTCGGGGCCGGGCCGCACGCTGATCCGCGCGCGCTCCTTCGGCTTCCCGGACGACCGGCGCGAGATGAAGGCGGCGCGTTTCCTGTGCGCGCGGCTCAATGCGCGCGTGCAGGCGGAGGACGAGATCCTGACGCGCTCGGTGCAGCGCGGGCTCGCGTCCGGCGCCTACACGCAGGGCATCCTGTCGGACAAGGAAATCGTGCTGGCGGGATTCCAGGACTGGATCCGCGAGCGACTGCCGGTCACGCAGCTCGATCCGGGCGCCGGCACGCGGCACGGTGGCGGCGGAAAATGCGGCGCTTTCCGCGTTGAAACGCGCGACTCAGACCGCGCGCAGGTACCACTCGTAGTCCCGGTCCGTGATCTCGGCGTGGAACCGGTCGCATTCCTCCCGACGGCAGGCCGCGTACAGTTCGTGGTAGCGCTGGCCGAGGTACTTGCGGCAGCACTTTCGCCGGCGTCGAACGCATCGAGCGCCGCTTCCCAGCGCACCGGTAGTTCCGACCTTCTCCTCGATGACCGTGCCCGGCGCGATCATCGGGCCCGGATCGAGCTTGCTTCGTGATGCCGTGGTGGATGCCGGCGAGGATCGCGGCGATCACCAGGTAGGGATTGCCGTCCGCGCCGCCGGGCCGGTGCTCGACCCGCGTGTCCTCGGGCGCCGGACAGCGGAATGCGCAGCGCCACGCCGCGGTGATTGCGGCCCCAGTTCGGCGCCAGCGGCACGAACAGGCCCGGGCCGGATAGCGCCGGTAGGAGTTCGCGGTCGGCGCGAAGATCGCCATGGATTCCGGCATGGTCGCGGCGAGCCCGCCGATCGCGTGGCGCAGCGTGTCCGAGAACGGCTTGTCCTTGATCCGGTGCCGGCAAACACGTTCCGGCCCGTCGCGTCGACCAGGCTCACGTGCACGTGCAGGCTGCAGCCGGCCGCATCCGCGAACGGCTTGGCCATGAAGCTCGCGGCCATGCCGTGCTGCCGCGCGACGGCCTTGACCGCGCGCTTCAGCAGCACGGCGTGATCGCAGGCGAGCTCGGCGCTCGCGACGTGGTGCAGGTTGACTTCGAACTGGCCGGGCGAGAATTCCTTGAGCGTCGCGCCGGCGGGGATGTTCTGCGCCTTGCAGGTCGCGTAGAGATCGGCCAGGAAAGGATCGACGTCCTCGACGTCCTCCATGCTGCCGTATTGCGGGCCGATCTGCGGCCGGCGCGTGCCGGGGATGCGGCCCGACTTTCGGCGACGGCCGATCGCCGTCCGGTTCCAGCAGGTAGAACTCGAGTTCGGTCGCGCGCGACCGCGGTGAGGCCCATGTCCTGCAGCGGCTGCATCGCATGGCGCAGCACCTGGCGCGGATCCGCGAAGAAGGGCTCGCCGCTCGCCGTCGCCATCGCCAGCAGCACCTGGGCGGTCGGCACCTGCGGCCCAGGGCACCGGGGCGAGCGATCCCGGGCACGGCCGTCGAGATCGCGTCGGGGTCGCCGTCGCGGCCGCCGTTGTCGATGCGCTCGAAGGTCTGCGCCCTTGGCAGTCGAGCAGCACGGTCGCGCCGCAGAAATTGACGCCCGTCGCCGAATGGCTTGGCGAACTCGTCGCGCGACGACGCGCTTGCCGCGCAGGATGCCGAGCATGTCCGGCTGCAGCAGCTCCAGCAGCTGCGTGTCCGGGTGCTGCTCGAGGAACTTCTGCAATTCGTCCGGCATGCGCTTCTGCTCGTCTTGCTCATGCAGTTTCCCGCGTGGCAGGGCGGCGCGCGCGCTCCGCCACGCGACCGCAGCCTTGGCGCCGTCCCGTCTGCAGGATGGCGTTGAATTCGCGGCGACTCGCGGTCTCGGAGGTCTCGATCTCGACGTCCAGTTCGAGCGCCTGGCGCGCAGCGCCGCGCGCAGGCCGGCGACATCGAGGCTGCGGTTGATCGCCTGCTTGGTCAGGCGGACGGCCTGCGCATCGTTCGCGGCGATGCGCATTGCCGAGCGCGAGGGCCTCGTCCTGCAGGCGCCGCGGCCGGCACCACGCGATTGACCAGGCCCATGGCCAGCGCGTGCGCGGCGCTGACGCGGTCGTCGCCGGAGAGCAGCAGGTACTTGCGCGTGCTTCGGGCCCGCAAGCCAGGGCAGCAGCATGGTGACGATGCCGCTGCCGAATTCACCTCGGGCGCGCCGAAGCGGCAGTCGTCCGGCTGCGATCGTCAGGTCGCAGGCGAGGCGAGTTCCATGGCGCTGCCGAGGCAGTAGCCGTGCACGGCGGCGATCGTCAGCTTCGGGCAGTCCCAGAAGCGCATGATGATGTGGAAGTCGTTCTCGAGCGCGCGGCGCACGTGCCGTCGGGATCCGGCTGGCCGTCGCCGACGCTCCATGTCGAGGTCGAAACCGGCGGAAAATGCGCGGCCCGCGCCGACCAGCACGATCACGCGCACCGAATCGTCGGCTTCGGCCGCGTCGAGCGCGCGATCGAGCTCGCCGATCATCGCGCGCGTTGATCGCGTTCAGCTTGTCGGGCCGGTTCAGCGTCAGCAAGGCCAGCGCCATCGCGGCGCTCGTAGCGGACCAGCTCGTCGGTCACGGTCAGCCGTCCATGCAGCCGGAACCAGGCGGACTTCGTCTGGGTGTAGCTCTTGAAGCTGTCGAAGCACTTGTCGCGCGCGTTGCCCGACTGCTTGTAGCCGCCGAAGGGCTGCGTCATGTCGCCCTCGTCGAAGCAGTTGACCCAGACGACGCCGGCCTCGATGCCGCGCACGAGCCGGAAGGCCGTGTCGATGTCGCGGGTCCAGACGCCGGCGGCGAGGCCGTAGATCGTGTCGTTGGCGATCGCGATGGCCTCGTCCGACGCCGTCGAAGGGATGACGCAGGCCACCGGGCCGAAGATTTCCTCGCGCGCGATCGTCATGTCGTTGCTTCACGTCGGCGAACAGCGTCGGGTTGACATAGGCGCCGTGCTTCCAGCTCTCGCCGGCGCGTCGCCGCCGAACTCGCAGCTGCGCACCTTCGCGTGCGGCCCGTCTCGATCAGGCCCAGCACGCGCTGCTGGTCTCCGTGCGTCACCAGCGGTCCCATGTTGGTCGCCGGGTCGAGCGGATCGCCGGGCTGATAGGCATCCCGGCCGAGCTCGATGAAGCGCTCGACGAACTCGTCGTAGATCGAGCGGTCCACCAGCAGCCGCGAGCCGGCGTTGCAGACCTCGCCCATGTTGCGAGTAGATGCCGCGGTAGGCGGCCGTCACCGCCCGGTCCAGGTCCGCGAGGTCCGCCATGAAGATCTGCGGCGACTTGCCGCCGCATTCGAGCGCCACCTGCTTCATGTTGGACTGGCCGGCGTACTGCAGGATCAGCTTGCCGACCTCGGTCGAGCCGGTGAAGGTGATCTTGGCGACGTCGTCGTGCAGCGCGAGCGCCTTGCCCGGCCACCTCGCCGAGGCCGTTGACGACGTTGAACACGCCGGCGGGACCGCCGGCCTCGACGAACAGCTCCGCGAGCCGCAGGCAGCTGAGCGGCGCCTGTTCGGCGGGCTTCAGCACGACCGTGTTGCCGGCGGCGAGCGCGGGCGCGATCTTCCAGGTCGCCATCAGCAGCGGATAGTTCCAGGGCGAGATCGCGCCGACGACGCCGTAGCGGCTCGCGCAGCACCATGTGCATGACGCCGGCCTCGGTGTTGGTGACCGCGCCGTCGATCTTGTCGATGCATTCGGCCATGAAGCGGATGGTCTCGATGACGGCCGGCAGGTCGACGCTGACCACGTCGGCGATCGGCTTGCCCATGTCGAGGGTTTCGAGCACGGCCAGCGGCTCGGCGTGCTCGTCGACCAGCGCCGCGAAGCGGTACAGGACCTCCATGCGCTGCGCGCGGCGCCATGCGCGACCAGACGCCGGACTTGAAGCGCCTTCGCGCGCGGCCGCACCGCGCGGTCGATGTCCTCCGCCGGTGCCGGCGGACACTTCGGCGAGGGTCTCGCCGGTGGCCGGGTTGACGCTCGCGAACCGCCCGCCCTTCTTGCGCATCGACGAACTTGCCGTCGATGAAGAGCCGGGTCTCGAGCTTCTTGCTGCGCCTTGGCGGCGATCGCCTGCCAGCGGTTCCGGTCGTGCGTCGTGCGACGTGCCTGGATGCTCATATGGGCTTGTCCTCTGGTTTGACGGGGACGATGAGCGCATCGACGATGGCGCAGCCGTCCGCGTGCACGATCACGGGATTCAGGTCGATTTCGCTCAAGCTGGTCGCCGAGCGCTGCCACCAGCGGCGGAGAATCGCGCGGCGACCGGCAGAATTCGTCGAGTGCCAGCGGCCGCGCGGTGCCGCGCGGCTGTCGAGCAGCGGCGCGATGCCGCAGCCGTCCGACGAGCCGGCGCGCCTCTGGCGGCGTCGAAGGGCGGCAGCGCATAGACCACGTCCGCCAGCGCCTCGACGTGCACGCCGCCGAGCGCCGATCAGCACGACCGGACCGAACTGCTCGTCGTGGATCATGCCGAGCAGCATCTCGACGCCCCTGGCCGCGATCATGGGCGCCACCAGCACGCGCGACGTCGATCCGCTGCGCGAGGTCGCGGTAGGCGCTGCGACGGCCGCTGTCGTCGGCGAGCCGAGGTGGACGCCGCTGCTGGTCGCTCTTGTGGTCGAGGCCGCGCTTCGCGGTCTTCAGCACGACCGGATAGCCGATGGCGCGCGCGGCCGCGACCGCAGCCGGCTTCGCTTTCGACGATGCGTGCCGGCGTTGACCGGCAGGCCGAAGTCCCGCGAGCAGCGTCAGCGCTTCGTTCTCATCGAAGCGCGCGGCCGGTCGGCGAGCCGCGCGCGCGCATGCGCGCCAGCGCCGCCGGCGGAAGCACGGGTGCGTCGCGCCCGGCGCGCGCGCCGTGAAATCGCGATAATCGAGCAGGTGGCGCACGCCGCGCAGAAAGGACGTCAGCGCCGTCCAGCACCGGGAATCCCTCGCGCGTCGCCTCGACGACCAGCGGGTCTGCGCCCGTGCCCTGGCGGTTGGCGACCAGAAACGCCGGCTTGCCCGAAGCCGCATGGCCGGCGCGCAGGTAGTCGAGGTAGTCGGCGATAGATGCCGCCGCCCGGGGCGCGGTCGTGGATCACGGCGCCGATCGCGGCCTGCGGATCGCTCATCAGCGCGGCGAAGCACTTCTGCCATCGCCGCGGTGATAGTCCGGGCCCGCCCGTGCTCCAGGCATCGAGCGGGTTGACCGCCGGCAGGCCCGGGATCGAGCAGTGCCTCGAGCTTCGCCGTCGACGCCGGCGAAAGCTGCGTCAGCGGCACGCCATGCATCGTGCGGCGAGGTCGATCAGCAACTGCCGCTCGCCGCCGGAGTCGTGGATCGAGACCAGCCCGCCGGCGCCGACCGGGTGCGGCTGCGCGAACAGGATCAGCGTCGTGGCGAGCTCGTCCATGTCGTCGCACGCGCTGCACGCCGTAGCGATCGAAGAGCGCCTCGTAGACGGCGTCCTCGCCCGGCGATGGCGCCGGAGTGCGACACGGTCAGCCGCGCCGAAAGTTCGGTGCGCCCGACCTTCAGCGCGACGACCGGGATGCCGGCGCTCGCGCGCCTTCTCGAAGCGCGGCGACGAGGCCCGCGGGATTGCGCGCCGTCTCCATGAACAGGCCGACGACGCGGGTCTCGGGCTGGTCGAGCGCGAAATCGAGGTACTCGTCCATCGCGACCGCGAGTTCCTGGCCGGTCGAGACGACCAGGTTGAAGTCGATGCGCTCCTCGCTGTCGACGATGCCGCACATGCCGGAGCCGGAGTGGCTGATGTAGGCGACGTTGCCGCCGCGCCGATGCATCGCGCGTCGCGAAACCGCAGGCCCAGATGCCGTCGACGAAGTTGTAGAAGCCCATGCCGTTGGCGCCGCAGACCAGCAGGCCGGACGCGCGGATCCTCGCGAGCACGCGTTCGCGCAGCGGCGGCTCGCGTGTCGTCCGCGAGCACGAGCGAGGACATGATGGTCGCCGCGCGCGCGCCGTGCGCGATGACTTCGTCGAGCGCGGCCTCGATGCGCGTGTCGCCGACGGCGAAGATCACGTGCTCGACCGGCTCCGGCAGCGTCGCGAGCGACGCGATAGCAGGGCACGCCGCAGCACCGACGTCGCGGCCCGGGATTGACGGCGTAGAGGCCGGCCCTCGTAGCCGCCCTTCAGCAGGTTCTCGATCGTGTGGCGGCCGACCGTGCCCTCGCGCTCGGTGGCGCCGAGCACGGCGATCGAGCGGGGACGCAGCAGTGGATCGAGCCGATGAGCCATGCCGGCCCGCGCGCGCGGCGGTCAGAAATCCGCGGCGGGCGTCGCGCGCTTGCGCGGCGGATCCCAGAAGGCGCCTTCGACCACGCGGCAGCGGGCCATCACGCGCGACCACTTGAGTTCGCGCTGGTAGTAGATCTCCGCCCACAGCTCGTCGCCGGGCCGGCCCCAGGGCATGTGCATCGAGGCGTAGCGCGATGTTCGCCTTCGCCGACGGCGACCACTCCGCCGAGGTGACCGTGCCGACGACCTTGCGTCCTTCGGCGGTTGTAGATGTACGCGGAACGCGCCGGCTTGTTGCCCTCGACGTCGAGCTTGCACGAAGCGGAAGCGCGAGCCGCGTCTTCTGCTCCTCGAGCAGCGCGCGGCGGCCGTTGAAGACGGGCTTGTTGAAATCCACCAGCCGGCCGAGGTCGAGCTCGAACGGCGAGCGCGAGCGATCGGGCATGATCGCCTGGTCGGCCGGCAGGAAGTCGACCTGCGCCTGGATGAAGCCCGCCTCGATGCGCGCCACTTCGAGCGCATGCGTGCCCATCGGGCGGATGCCGTGGTTCGCGCCCTTGTCGAACAGCGCGTCCCACAGCGTCGAGCGCGCGCGCCGGGTCGATCCACAGCTCGTAGCCGAGATCGCCGGTGAAGCCGGTGCGCGACACCATCAGTTCGCCGCCGGCGAACGGGAAGTAGCCGATGTCGAAGGGCTTCAGATTCTCGACGCCCGCGCAGCCGATCGCCTTCAGCACGGCGCAGCTGGTCGGGCCCTGCAGCGCCAGCGCGGCGACGTCGTGCGTGTCCTCGACGATCTTGACGTCGAAACCGAGGGCCGAGCGCGTCAGCCAGTCGAGCTGGCGCTCCTGCGAGCACAGCCGGTAGTCGCCCTCGCGCAGGTGAAAGATCGTGCCGTCGTCGATGACCTGGCCGTTGTCGTCGCACCAGACGCAGTAGCCGACCCTGCCGGGCTTGATCTTGGCGACGTCGCGGGTGACCAGCCGGTTCAGGAACGGCAAGCGCATCCGGGCCCGGTGATCCGGTGCTTGGTCATCGGCGTCAGGTCGAATACCGCGCAGGCGTTGCGGATCGCGGCGTACTCGAGCGCCACGTCGAAATAGGCGTCCGCGGTCGTGTAGTCCTTCCAGCGGTGCCACTCGTTCAGCGTGTTCAGCGCCGAGGTGCGCGGGTGGAATGGCGTCTGCTAGACGGCGGTGCGGAAATGTTCCTTGCCATCCAGTGCTCATGCCGCGCGCTCCGTCGCGAGGACCGCATTCGCGGCGTTGCGCCCGCCGCGCCCATGACGCCGCCGCCCGGATGGCAGCCCGCGCCGCACAGGTACAAGCCGTCGACCGGCATCGCGTACTGCGCCGCGCCCGGCACCGGCCGCATCATCAGGAACTGGTCGAGCGCCAGCTCGCCGTGATGCCAGTGGCCGCCGGTGATGCGGAACTCGCGCTCGATGTCCGCGGGCAGCAGCAGCTCCGACGCGACCACGTGGCGGCGCAGGCCGGGTGCGTAGCGCTCGAGCACGCCGAGCGTGCGGTCGAGCAGCTCGCGCGCGCGTCCGTCGCCGCTCGCGCGCGGGTCGAAGGGCGCGTACTGGACGATCGCCGACAGCACGTGCTTGCCGGCGGGCGCCAGCGTCGGGTCGTGGACGCTCGGGATGGTGATTTCGAGCGCCGGGTCCGGCGAGCACTCGCCGTACTTCGCATGATCGAAGGCGTGCTCGAGATAGACCAGATCGGGCGCGATCACCAGGCGCTCGCCGGCGACGTTCCGCGGGCAGGCGCGCGAAGGCCGGCAGGCCGTCGAGCGCGAGATGCAGCTTCGCGGCCATGCCCTTCGCGCGGAAGTGACGGATGCGGTGCACGAATCCGGTCTCGAGGTGACGGGCGCCCACCAGTTGCAACAGCGTACGTGCGGGATCGGCATTGGAGACCACGATGCCGGCCGCGATCTTCTCGCCGTTCTCGAGCACGACGCCGGAGACACGGTCGCCATCCAGCGAGATGCGCGCGACCGGGCTGCCGGTGCGGATCGTGGCGCCGGCCGCGCGCGCCGCCGGCGCCAGCGCCTCGCTGACCGCGCCCATGCCGCCCTCCGGCAGCGACACGCCGCCAGCGACGCCCAGCGCCTGGCCGCTCAGGCGGTGCAGCAGCGTCAGCACGGAGTTGTTCGAGCGCGGGCCGAGATTCGTGCCGAGCACGGCGTCGAGGGCGAGCGCGCCCTTCAGCAGCGGCGACGTCGAAGTGTCTCCTCGAGCACGTCGTAGATGTTGATGCCGGCGATGCGCAGGAATTCGCGCATGTCGATCGCGGCCGAGCCGGCGGATGTCGAGCCCGAGCAGCGCGGCGCCGATCAGGTCACTGCGGCCGCCGCCGCCGAGGCGCGGCGGCAGCCGGTTGTGCTGCTTGCCGAGCACGCGCGCGAACCGCAGCATTCGCGCGTGATGCGTCGGCGAGCGCGGCGCGGTCGTGCATCCGACAGCGTGCCGGCCTCGAGCTGTGCCGCCGTGCAGGACCAGGTGATCGCCCTCGCGCCGCAAGCGCGACGGTGCGCAGGTTCGCGCGCGCCATCTTCAGGCCGTGCGAGGCGAGCTTGAGCTCGCGCGCTGACGCCGGCATCGAGCAGGTAGGAGAGATGCGCGCAGGCCGGAGACCCGGAAGCCCGGCGCGAACTCGCGCGTGACCGCCGCGCCGCCGACCTGGTCGGCGGCCTCGAGCACCAGCACCTCGCGCCCGGCGCGGGCGAGATAGGCCGCGCAGACCAGGCCGTTGTGGCCGGCGCCGATGACGACGATGCGGTTGCGATCAGTCATCGCGCCAGCCCTCCGGCACGATGTTCGGCCGCCTCAGGTCGAGCAGGATCTCGCGCGCGGCGTTGGCGCCGGGCGCGGCCATCACGCCGCCGCCCGGGTGCGTGCCCGAGCCGCACATGTAGAAGCCCTTCATCGGGCCGCGATACTGCGCATAGCCCGGGAAACGGCCGGTTGAACAGCAGCTGGTCCATGGTCAGCTCGCCCTGGAAGATGTTGCCCTCGGTCAGGCCGACTTCGTTCTCGAGTTCGCGCGGCGTGCGCACCTCGACATGGCGGATCAGCGACTTGAAGTTCGGGCTGTAGCGCGCCGATCTGATCGAGCACCGTGTTGCCGAAACCGTCGCGGTCCTGCATCGGTCCAGTCCCGGCCGTGGATCTTCGGCGGCACGTACTGCACGAACACCGACATGAAGTGCTTGCCCGGCGGCGCCATGGTCGGGTCGGTCAGCGACGGGATCAGCAGGTCGAGGTAGGGCTCCTTCGACCAGGTGCCGTTCTTCCAGTCGTCGTAGGCGCGCTCCATCGCGTCGAAGCGAATCGAGAAAGTGCATGTCGCCGAAGCGCAGCGGATTGTCCGCGACCCAGCGCCGGGAATTCCGGCAGGCCGTCGAGCGCGATGTTGAGCTTGCCGGAGCGAGCCGCGGATCTTGAAGTTGCTGCGCGCGCTCGACGAACGCCGGGTCAGATCCTTCGGTCGAACAGCTTCGTGAAGGTGCGCTTCGGGTCGAGGTTCGAGACCACGATCTTCGCGCGGTACTCGTTGCCGTTGCGCGGTCGCGACGCCGGCGACCCGGCCGCCGCGGACGATCACGCGCGCCACCGGCGCGTCGGTGATGATCTCGCCGCCAAACGACTTGAACGACGCTGGCGATCGCATTCGACACCGCGCCCATGCCGCCGCGCGCGAAACCCCAGGCGCCGATCGTGCCGTCGACGTCGCCCATGTAGTGATGCAGCAGCACGTAGGCGGTGCCCGGCGAGTACACGCCCAGCGCCGAGCCGATGATGCCGCTGCCGGAGAGGTGCGCCTTGATCACGTCGGACTCGAAGTACTCGTCCAGGAAGTCGGCGATGCTCATCGTGTAGAAGCGCAGCGTGTCGTAGATGACCTGCTCGCCGAACTTCGTTGAACTCCTTGCCGAGGAAGAGCAGCTCGCGGATGTCGCGCGGCCTGAACGAGGTCGGATCCGGCGGCGTGCGCAGCAGCAGCGGCCGGATGAACTTGCACTGGCGCATCACGTCGGTCGAATAGCGGTGGTAGGCGTCGGCGTCGCGCGGGCTGTGGCGCGCGAACTCGCGGCGCTGCACGTCCTCGTCGGTGTAGTTGCCGAGGATGTCGCCGTTGCGCGTGATCGTCACGCCGCCGCCGTAGGGCACCACCTGCAGGCCGTGGCGCGCCAGCTCGAGATCGCGGAAGATCTCCGGCCGCAGCAGGCTGCAGACGTAGGAGCAGTTCGAGTAGATCCAGCCCTTCTGGATCTCGCGGCTGACCGCCGCGCCGCCGATCCAGGGGTTGCGCTCGAGCACCAGGACCTTCAGGCCGGCACGGGCGAGATACGCCGCGTTCGTCAGCCCGTTGTGCCCGGCGCCGATGACGATGGCGTCGTAGCTGGTCACGATCGATGCCTGGCCTGACATGCCCTTTCGCGCGGCGCCGGGGCCGGCATTCTTGTTGACGACTCGGTCCACGGCGTCTCGAAGCGCTCGCAGCGTCTCGGCCAGGCAGCGCTCGTCATGGGCCTCGCAGATGAACCAGGGCTCGCGCGAGTCCGGTTCGCAGAGCACGCCGCGATCATGCAGTTCCGGCGCCAGCGCTTCGTAGAAGGTGTAGTCGCTGCCGGCCCAGTCGCGGTAGTTGTGCGGCGGCTTCTCGCTGAAGAACAGGCCGCTCATCGACGGATGACCGACGAAGGAATGCGGGATGCCGCGCTGCGAAAGGATCTGGCTCATGCCGGCGCGAAGCCGCGTGCCGTAGTCGGCGATGTCTGCGAGCGCCGGCGTCTCTGCAAGGATCTGCAGCGTCTTCTCGGCCGCGGCGAGCGCGACCGAATGGCAGGTGAAGGTGCCGCCGTGCACGACGCCGTCGCCGAAGCTGCGCATGATGTCCTCGCGCCCGCGCAGCACGGAGATCGGATAGCCGTTGCCCATCGCCTTGGCGAAGGTGCACAGGTCGCCCTTCACGCCGAACAGCTCCTGCACGCCGCCGCGGGCCACGCGGAAGCCGGTCTTGACCTCGTCGATGATCATCACGACGCCGTAGCGGTCGCACAGCGCGCGCGCATCGCGCACGAACTCGCTGGTCGCCGAGATCGAGCAGCAGTTGCCCATGATCGGCTCGATCAGGAACGCGGCGATCTCGTCGCCATAGGCCTTGAAGACGCTCTCCAGCCGGTTGGCGTCGTTCATCGGCACGGCGTGCAGCAGCGCCCGCAGCATGCGCGGCACGCCGTCGCTGTAGGGCACGAGCGTGCGGCTCGCCGTGGGACGGGTTCCATTCCTCGATCGGCGTGTACCAGAGCGCCGCGTCGAAGACGCCGTGATAGCCGCCCTCGATGACGACGTAGGAATCCTTGCCGGTGTAGGCGCGCGCGAGCGCGCAGCGCCGCCATCACCGCCTCGGTGCCGGAATTGGAGAAGCGCACCAGCTCGGCCGCCGGCACCATGCTTGCGAAATGCGCTCGGCGACGGCGAATTCGCGCTCGGTCGAGAGGGCGAAGACGCCGCCGACCTCGATGCCGGCGCGGGCCGCGGCGTCCACGCGCGGGTCCGCGTAGCCGAGGATGCAGGGGCCGTAGGCCAGCCGGTAGTCGATGTATTCGTTGCCGTCGATGTCCGTGAGCCGCGCGCCCTTGGCCGACGCGACGTAGATGGTCTTGTCGTCGCCCCAGTAGCGGAAGTTCGAGGAGACGCCGAGCGGCAGGCGCGTGATGGCCTTCTGGAAGTGCGCATTGGATTTCGCGAGGCTGCGAGTCATGGCCGTTGGCCTCCTGCCGCGCCGGCGCCTGAACTGCGGGTGCACAGGCTCCCACAAACCGGCTCCGGCGTCCATTCCAGTGAATAACCATTCATTCATTGAATTGCGCGCGGGAACGCGGTAAGATAGTGACCGGTTTCGTCCTAGGACGCGTGTAAGCTCCTGATTGCAAAGCAAGTTACCTCTGAGCAGGAAACGGCCAGCGCGCGGCGCACGCGCACGACGCCGCACGGCGCCGCCCGCAGGAGCGGCGCGAGCAGCTGATCCAGGCCACGATCCGCTGCGTGGCCGACCGCGGGCCTGGCCGACACGACCATCGCGACGGTCGCGCAGCGAGGCGGGCCTCAGCCAGGGCATCATCAACCTGCATTTCCGGAGCAAGGAGGGTCTGCTGACCGAGACGCTGCGCTACCTCGCCGACGAGTACCGCAGCGCCTGCCAGCGACGCGGCGGCGGCGGCCGAGTCTCGCCCGCAGCCGGCCTCGCGGGCCATGGTCGAACTCGATTTCCGGCGCAACATCTGCGCCCGCGACAAGCTCGCCGTCTGGTTCGCGTTCTGGGGCGAGCGGAAGTTCCGCCCCACCTACCGGCGCATCTGCGCGGAGCGCGACAAGTCATATGACGACATGGTGCGCGTGATGTGCGCGAGGCTCTGCGAGCAGGGCGACTATCCGGAGGTGGAGCCGGCGCTGGTCGCCGACGGGCCTGTCGGCGCTGACCGACGGTCTCTGGCTCGACCTGCTGGTACGGCCCGAGTCGATGAGCCGCGAACTGGCGCGGCGGATCACGCTGTCCTATCTGGCCGATGCGTTTCCGCGTCATTTCCGGCAACCTGCCGAAGGCAACGGGAGTTAGCCCGACATGCGAATCACGCTGGATGAAGAGGCACTGGCCTGGCGCGCCCGCGCGCGCGAGTTCGCCCACGAGGAACTGATTCCGCAGGAAGTGGAGGCCGAGCTCAATGGCGGCAAGCTGCCGCCGGACGTCGAAAGCCCGGCACAAGCGCCTCGCCATCGAACTGGGCTTCAGCGCGATGGACGTGCCCGCAGCACGCGGCGGCCGCGAAGCCCGGGTCATCGACCAGGTCGCGGTCTGGGAACAGCTCGGCCGGGTCACCAATGCGCTGTGCTGGTGTTTTTCGGAAGCCGCAGAGCTGGATGTTCGAGGCCTGCAGCGAGGAACAGCTCGAGCGCTTCATCCTGCCGCTGATGCATGGCAAGCGCAAGGAATGCTACGCGATCACCGAGAGCGGCCCGGGCTCCGACGTCGGGTCGATCGAGACGACCGCGCGACGCTGCCGCCGGGGGCTACCGCGATCAACGGCGAGAAGTGGTATGTCACCAGCGCGAACCATGCCGACTACTTCATTCTGCAGGCGCGGCTGTGCCGACGGCCCGCACGCCGGCGCGCACGCGTTGTTCTTCATCGACAAGGACCACGCCCGGCATCGAGCTGGTGCGCACGCCGCTGTTCAGCCACACATTCAGCGATCATCACCCGATCTACCGCTTCAACGACGTCGTCGTGCCGGAGAGCCAGCGGCTCGGCAGCGAGGGCGACGGCATGCGCTTACGCGCACAGCTGGTTCCGCCACGAACGGCTGATGATCGCGGCGCGCTGTTGCGGCGCCGCGGCCCGCCTGATCGAGGAAGCGACCGCATTCGCGAGCAACGCGCATGATCGGCGGCGAGCCGCTGGCCGAAAAGCAGATGATCCAGGCCATGCTCGCCGACAGCGTCACCGAACTGTGGGCCGCGCGCCTCATCACCTACGAGGCGGCGCGCGGCGCACGACCGCGGCGAGGATCTGAAATCGCTGCATGCGCGCTGCTCGGTCGCCAAGCTGTATGCCTCGGAGGCGGCCAACCGGATCGCGGACCGCGCCCTGCAGATCTTCGGCGGCCGCGGTTACATGCGCGAGAACGCGCCGAGCGCTTCTTCCGCGAGCTGCGCGTCGACCGGATCTGGGAAGGCACCAGCGAGATCCAGCGCCTGATCATCGCGCGCGCCCTGCTGAAGCGCGGGCTCGAGGGCATGTAGCCCGTGCGGACGCCTGCCGCTGCTGCTCGCCGGCCTTGTGACTGGCCTGGCACGGCCGCAGCGGCGGGCGCGGAGGAAAAGGTCCTCAACGTCTTCACCTGGCCGGACTACATCGCCCCGGACACGATCGCGCAATTTCGAGGCCGAGTACGGCATCAAGGTCAACTACGACACCTACGATTCGACCGAGATGGCGGAGGCGCGGCTGCTGGCCGGGCGCACCGGTTACGACGTCGTCGTGCACGCGGAACGCTATTCGGCCCGCCTGATCCCGATCGGCGTGTACCAGCCGCTGGACAAGAACAAGCTGACGAACTGGGGCAACCTGGATCCCTGGGTGCTGAAGACCCTGGAGTCTGCGGACCCGGGCAACCGCTACGGCGTGCCGTACCTGTGGGGCACTACGGGGTTCACCTATAACGTCAGGATGATCCGGGAGCGCATGCCGGATGCGCCGCTCGACAGCGGCGACATGATCTTCAAGCCCGAGGTGGCGCGCCGTTTCGCCGACTGCGGCATCACGTTCCTCGACGAGCCGACCGACGTGATTCCGATGGCGCTGCTCTATCTCGGCCACGATCCCAACAGCCTCGATCCCGACGATCTGGCGGAGGTCGAGAAGCTGCTGAAGAGCGTGCGCCCGTACATCCGCTATTTCAGTTCTGCCAAGATGCTGATCGACCTGCCCAACGAGGAGGTCTGCATCGCCATGAGCTGGTCCGGCGACTACGCCCAGGCCATGCACCGGGCGCAGCGAAGTAGGCCAGCCTGTGCGAGCTTGCCTACACGATGCAGCGCGAGGGCACGCTCGCCTGGTTCGACCTGTGGTTCATTCCCGGCGGATGCGCCGCACCCGGACAATGCACACCTGTTCCTGAACTACCTGTTGCGGCCCGGATGTGGCCGCGGCGATCAGCAACGAGACCCGCTACGCGACGCCCAATCCCGAAGGCGATGCGCGCTGCTGCCGCCGGAAGTCCGCAATGACCCGGCCGTCTATCCGCCCGAGAGTCCGTCCGGCAGAAACTGTACAAGGGCGTACATCCTCGATCCGAACTCAGAACGCCAGCGAACCCGCCTGTGGTCGCGGGTGAAGACCGGCCTGTGAGCCGGATACGCCGCAGCATCCAGCCGCTGGTGCAGATCCGCGACCGTGACAAAGCGCTTCGGCGAGGTCACGGCCGTGGATCGCGTGACACTGGACATCCTGCGCAGGGAGTTGTTCGCGATCCTCGGCAGCTCGGGCTGCGGCAAGACGACCCTGCTGCGGATGCTGGCGGGCTTCGAGCAGCCCACCGTCGGCCGCATCCTGATCGACGGCGTCGACATGACCGATGTGCCGCCCTACGAACGGCCGGTCAACCTGATGTTCCAGTCGTACGCTCTGTTTCCGCACATGACGGTGGCGCAAAACGTCGCCTACGGCCTGAAGAAGGAGCGTGTTCCCGCGCCGCAGATCCGCAAGCGGGTCGCGGAAATGCTGGCGATGGTCAAGCTCGAGCCGCTCGCGGCCCGCAAGCCCGACAAGCTCTCCGGCGGCGAGAAGCAGCGGGTGGCGCTGGCGCGCGCACTGGTCAAGCGGCCGAAGCTGCTGCTGCTCGACGAACCGCTGGCGGCGCTCGACAAGAAGCTGCGCGAGCACACGCAGTTCGAACTGGCGAACCTGCAGTACCAGCTCGGCACCACCTTCGTCGTCGTCACCCACGACCAGGACGAGGCGATGACGCTGGCGACCCGCATCGCGGTGATGTGGCAGGGGCGGATCGCCCAGGTCGGCACGCCGGGCGAGGTCTATGAGTATCCCGGCGAACCGCTATGTCGCGAGCTTCGTCGGCAATATCAACCTGTTCGAGGGCCGCGTGACCGGCCGCCGAACCGGGACGCCTGTCGCTCGCACTGCGAGGCGCTCGGCGCGGACCTGTCGGTGCCTTCGGACGAGCCGACTGGCGCCGGGCGCCGCCGTCTGCGTCGCGGTGCGACCGGAGAAGATCACTATCAGCCGGAGGCGCCCGGATGGCGGAACGAGCGCAACGTTCTCAAGGGCATGGTCTGGGACCTGGCTTACTTCGGCGACCAGTCGCTCTATCGGGTACGCCTGCAGGGCGGCGACTGAAATGCAGGTCAGCGCCCAGAACCTGCGCCGGTCCGCGAAGCTGACCGTGGAATGGGACGACGAGGTGTACCTGTCCTGGGAAGTCGCCAGCACGATTCTGCTTAACGCCATGAGCACCGACATCGCGGCGAACGGCGGGCAGTCGCATGCGCTGGCTGCGCCGGGCGGTGATGCTGCCGTATCTCTGGCTGCTGCTGTTCTTCCTGGCGCCGTTCCTGATCATCCTGAAGATCAGCCTCGCGGATCCGATCGTGGCGCAGCCGCCATTCACGCCGCTGCTCGACTGGGGCGCGCAGCGGTTTCGCCGGCCTGCAGGGGCACCTTCGACAACTACGCCTTCCTGTTCCAGGACGGCTACTACGGCATCATCTACCTCGCGTCGCTGAAGATGGCGGCGATCGGCACGCTGCTGTGCCTGCTGCTGGGCTACCCGATGGCGTACTTCATCGCGCGGCAGCCTGCGCGCCGGCGGCAGATCCTGCTGCTCGCGGTCATCCTGCCGTTCTGGATTTCGTTCCTGCTGCGGGTCTACGCGTGGATCGGGCTGCTGAACAACCGCGGCGTGATCAACGAATTCCTGCTGTGGCTGGGCGTGATCGACCAGCCATTGACGATGCTCTACAACGACTTCGCCGTGTACCTGGGCATCGTCTACTCCTACCTGCCGTTCATGATCCTGCCGCTGTACGCCAACCTGGAGCGGCTGGACCTCGACCTGCTCGACGCCGCCGCCGACCTCGGCGCGCGGCGCTGGCAGGTATTCGTCGACGTGACCCTGCCGCTTTCGGTGCCCGGCATCATCGGCGGCTGCCTGCTGGTCTTCATTCCGGCAGTCGGCGAGTTCATGATCCCGGCGCTGCTGGGCGGCGCCGACACGCTGATGATCGGCCGCGTGCTGTGGGACGAGTTCTTCATCAACCGCGACTGGCCGGTGGCGTCGGCGGTGTCCGTGGTGCTGCTGCTGCTGCTGGTGGCGCCGATCATGTGGTTCCAGCGCCTGCAGAGCCGCGAGCAGGAGGCGGCGCGATGAAGCGCCGCTCGCTGATGCTGATCGTCGATCGTGGCATTCGGCTATGCGTTGCTGTACGTGCCGATCGTCTCGGTGGTGATCTATTCCTTCAACGACTCGCGCCTGGTGACGCTGTGGGGCGGTTTCTCGCTGCGCTGGTACGCGAGCCTGCTCGCAGGACGAGGAGCTGCTCGAGCGCCGCCCTGCTGAGCCTGCGGATCGCCGTCGTCAGCGCGACATTCGCGACCGCGCTCGGCGCGCTCGTCGCGCTGGCGCTGCATCGCGTGAGCCGGCTGCGCGGCCGCCTGCTGCTGTCCGGCATGATCACCGCGCCGCTCGTGATGCCGGAGATCATCACCGGCCTGTCGCTGCTGTTCCTGTTCATCTCGATGGCCGACCTGATCGGCTGGCCGATGACGCGCGGCGCGACCACCATCACGATCGCCCACATCACGTTCTCGATGGCCTACGTCGTGGTGGTGGTGCGGTCGCGGCTCGCCGCCATGGACGAGTCGCTGGAGGAGGCGGCCATGGACCTCGGCGGCCGGCCGCTCGCGGTGTTCTTCGACATCACGGTGCCGATGCTGCTGCCGGCGCTGGTGTCCGGCTGGCTGCTGTCCTTCACCCTGTCGCTCGACGACCTGGTGATCTCGAGCTTCGTGTCGGGCCCGGGCGCCACGACGCTGCCGATGCTGATCTTTGCCAAGGTGCGGCTCGGCGTGACGCCGGACATCAATGCGATCACGACCGATCATCATCGCGCTGGTGGCCGTCGCCGTTGCGACCGCGGCAATCGTGACCGGCCGCCGGCATCGGCCGGCTGCGCCGCAAGAGCGTCCGCGGAGCGAAATGCATGCATGATCGAACTGAGCAAGGCACTGGACAGCTGGCAGCGCGGGCTACGCGCTGCCGCGGCGCCGTGTACCACGACCCGGAGATCTACGAGCAGGAGATCAGCCACATCTTCCTGAAGTCCTGGCACTACGTGGGCCATGCGAGCCAGATTCCGGAGCGCGGGCGACTATTTCCTGTTCGAGATCGCGGGCGAGTCCGTCATCGTCGTGCGCGACGGCGAGGGCAGCATCAATGCGCTGCTGAATGTCTGCCGGCATCGCGGTTCGCGCATCTGCGATGCGCCCACGGGCCGCGAGTCGCGGCTCACCTGCCAGTACCACGGCTGGACCTACGGGCTCGACGGCTCGCTGCGGGCGGCGGCGCATTGCGCCCGAGGGATTCGACAAGACCCGCTTACGGCCTGAAGCGCCTGCACGTCGAAGGTGTTCCAGGGCCTGATCTTCATCAATTTCGACCCGGATGCCGTGCCATTCGACGTGATCGAGCAGGATCTCGGTCCGCTGCTCGCACCGTGGCGCCTCGACCGCGCAAAGGTCGCGCACCGCCAGAACTATCCGATCGAGAGCAACTGGAAGCTTACGATCGAGAACTACTGCGAGTGCTATCACTGCCTGCCGGCGCACCCCGAGTATTCTGTCGGCCACGGGCGCGCAATCCCGCGCAAGGATTGCGCGCGAAATGCTGGAGGCGGTGCTGGCACGCTCCGAAGCGATCGGCCTCACGCGCGCACGAGACGCGCCATTCCTGGCTCGACGCCGGCACGGTCGGCACCGACCGTGATTTCGAGCGCTATCCGCTGCTGCGCGGGCACCTGACAGGCAGCCGCGACGGCAAGCCGGTTGCACCGCTGATGGGCTCGATCACCGGTTACGACGGCGGCGCGACGGACCTGCACATCGGGCCGACGACCTTCGGTCTCGCCTATTGCGACCACGTGGTGCTCTATCGATTCACGCCACGCGGGCTGCGCAATACCGACTGCGAGATCACCTGGCTCGTCAACGAATCGGCGGTCGAGGGCAGGGACTACGACCGTGCCGAGCTGACCTGGCTCTGGGACGTCACCACGATCGCCGACAAGACGATCATCGAGCGCAACCAGGCGGGCGTGGACTCGCGTTACTACGAGCCCGGGCCGCTGTCGCCGATGGAGGAATTCACGCAACGTTTCATCGAATGGTACGTCGCGACGATGCGCGGGCCGGCGGACAGCGTGCAGCGGCGCGCGGGATGACGCGCGGGGCTTCGCGGATTGCCCGCGCGGCGCAGCATGGTTAGTATCGATGGACGGCGGGGGAGAGTGACATGACCCAGGTAACGCGGCGATTCCCAGGTGCGCGATCGCAGGCTCTGAACGCCGCTGTTTCCGCGGTGCTCGCGAGTGCGGCAGGCGCGGCCAACGCGCAGAACACGTCAACGGCCTCGACGAAGTCATCGTCACCGCCACAAAGCGCTCGGAGCGCCTGCAGGACGTCTCGGAGTCGATCAGCGCTTTCGACTCCAAGGCGATCGCGATGCACGGGCTACAGCAGATGGACGATCTCGCGAAGCTGATACCGGGCCTGTCGCTCGGCGCACGCGAGCCGGGCGGCACGACGATCGTGTTCCGCGGCGTGGCGAGTTCCGGGCTGCAGTTCGGCGCGGTCTCGTCGTCGGCGCTGTACCTCGACGAGCAGCCGATCACGCAGAGCGGCCGCAATCCCGATCCCCGGATGATCGATATCGAGCGCATCGAGGCGCTGCGCGGTCCGCAGGGCACGCTGTACGGTGCAAGTTCGCAGTCCGGCACGCTGCGCGTCATCACGGCCAAGCCGGATGCCGGCGCCTTCAGCGGCTGGTTCGAGTCGCAGGTCTCCGAGATGCATGAAGGCAGCTCGAGTTACGACATCAGCGCCATGCTGAACGTGCCGCTGGCAGCGGACCGCCTGGCGCTGCGCCTGGTCGGCTTCACGGCCGAGGACGGCGGATTCATCGACAATGTGTTGAGCGATAGCCAGGGCGGCACCTTCGACAATGCCGGCGTGGCAAAGAAGGACGTCAATTCGAAGCGCACCAGCGGCGGCCGCGCGGCGCTGCGCTTCGGCAGGTCACGGAGAATGTCGATGCCACGCTGGGGGCCGTTTTCCAGGACGCCAAGGGCCGACGGTCAGGCGAATGTCGACCGCGGCGTCGGCGATCTGCACCAGGTGCGCTTCGAGAAGGAGAGCCTCGACGACAAGTGGTACCAGCTCGCGCTGACGTTCAATGCATCGCTGCCATTCGGCGACGCGGTCCTGTCCGCCTCGTACTTCGACCGCGACTTTCGCTACGAGGCGGACGCAACCGCCTACGAGTACCAGTTCAACCAGCGCGATCTATTACAACTCGGCGATCTACGATTTCGGCGGCGACCCGCGCGGCTTCGCAACCAACCGCGAATAGACGCGACATCACGACGGTCGAGGCGCGGCTGCAGTCTACCGGCGATTCGGATAGCCGCTGGGGCTGGCTGGCCGGCGCCTTCTACAGCAAGGAGACGGGGTCACACGGATTTCGACAGCTACGTGCGCGACTATCAGGACACGCCGGCATTCGCTTACTTCAGCGACTACGAAGTCAACCTGTCCGGCAGTCCGCTGGCGCCTACCGAACACTGGTTCCTCGGCCGCTACGATACGGAGCTCGACCAGGTCGCCGTGTTCGGCGAGCTCGGCTTCGACGTCACCGAGAACTTCACGATCACCGCCGGCGGCCGCTGGTTCGACTACGAGCGGAAATTCATACAGCACCAGGAGTCGCCCGAGGGCTTTTCCGGAGCCACGCTTCTCAATGGCGATCAGAAGACGGGCGAGAGCGGCACAGTCGCCAAGCTCAACCTGACCTACAAGTTCGATCGACGACCGGCTGATTTACGCGACCTACTCGGAGGGATTCCGCGTCGGCGGCAGCAACCCGCTGAAACCCGCATCGATCCTGCCGCGGGACTACAGCTCCGACGAGCTGCAGAACCTCGAGATCGGCGCGAAGACCGAGTGGCTGAACAATCGGCTGCGCATCAACCTCGCGGCCTATTACATGAAATGGAATGACTTCGCCGTGCAGATCGAGGATCCGCAGCCTGGCGTGTTCCAGCTCGGCTTTGTGAATCTGCCGACCGCGGATATCCCGGGCGTCGAGGCCGAAGTCGCCTTCACGGCCAATGAACACTGGCAATTCGATGGTTCGGTGTCCTGGAATGACGCGCACATCGCCAAGGCGACCACGATTACGCTCGACGATGGCGGTGGCGGGATATTTTCATTCACGGTCGGCGATGGTGCCAGACTGCCGCTGACCCCCGACTGGAGCGGAACATTCGGCGTCGAGTTCAGGCCCGATGGCCGGCTCCTGAATGGGCGGCCATTCGCCCGCCTGGACTATTCGTATCAGGGCAGGTCGGTAAATTCGCTCGAGGGCATCGAATCGGTCGTGAGCGCCAGGCCGGTGGAGCATCAGGCCGTATACCAGAACGCCAACCTGCGCTTCGGACTGGATGGCGACAACTGGAGTGCGTCGATTTTCGTCGACAATGTCTGGAACGAGCGCGCCGACCTGTTCATCGACAATCGCTGGGGTCTGCAGCGGCGGTCGGTGAACCGGCCACGAGCCATCGGCCTGCAATTCCGGTACGAATTCTGATCGCATCCTGACCATCCTCATCGCAACATCGGTCGTGCGCGGCAGCCGCCAGGGCGAGAGTCATGGCGGCGTCTACCTCGTGGACTTTGCCACGGACCGCGCGGCGCAGGTGCTTGACTGGAACACGATGGACATCGACTGGCAGGGGCGCGGCTGGGACCGTGGCCTGCGCGGTATCGCTTTCGACGGCGAGACGGTATTCATTGCGGCGAGCGATGAACTGTTCGCCTATACGCCGGATTTCCGGCTGATCGGCTCCTGGCGCAACCGGTATCTCAGGCATTGCCACGAGATCTGCCGCCACGAGCGCACGCTGTTCCTGGCATCCACCGGCTTCGATTCGATCCTGGGCTTCGACCTGGACCGGAAGGAATTCTCCTGGGGTTTGCGGGTGACGGCCCTGGGCGACGGTTACACCGGCACTCCGTTCGATCCCGGATTCGAGGACGGCCCTTTGCCTTCAAATGCGCTGCACCTGAACAATGTGCATTGCGAGCAGGGTGGCATGCACATCAGTGGCCTCAGGACGACCGGGATCCTGCTGTTCAACGGCCGCGAGCTGCGTCGCTGGGTCGAGATTCCGGTCGGCTCGCACAATGCCCGTCCGTTCCGCGACGGCGTGCTGTTCAACGACACCGAGGCGGACGTCGTGAGATTCGTCACCCGCGATGCGGAACGCGTGTTCGACGTGCCGCGCTTCCCGGAGGAAAGCCTGACCCACGTCGGCGCGGACGATTCGCGCCTCGCGCGCCAGGCGTTTGCGCGAGGGCTGTGCGTGATCGACGATGACACGATCGCCGCCGGATCGTCACCTTCGACGATGACGCTGCACGACCTGAGACCCGGCGGCCAGGCGCGGATGGCGACGCTGACCCGCGATGTCCGCAACGCCATTCATGGCTTCGAACCCTGGCCATTCGGCTGGGTCATTGCAGGCTAGCACCGGCCCGCTATAGGCTCTGCTCCATGGACATCGGCGTGCCGATCCGCAGCTTCGGGAAAGTGGACATGGAGCCGCTCGCCGACGGCGATCCTGGCGCCAGGACGAGGCGGCCTGGAACGAGAACGTGCAGCGGCAGAAGGACTACGAAGTCCACGAGCAGACGCGCTCGATCGTGCTGCTGTTCGCCGAGGTCTCGGACTGGCCCGCGATCGAGGTCAGCAAGCAGCCGGGCTGGGACCGGCTGGCCGAAAGTCGCCGTGCCGCGTGATGCACCAGATCATCCGCGACTGGTACCCGCCCGGCGGCACGATCATCCGCGCGATGGCGGCCAAGCTGCTGGCCGGCGGCCGCATCATCCCGCACCGGGATTCGCATCCGTCGTTCGGCGCCGGTCACCGCATCCACGTGCCGATCGTCACGAATCCGCGGGTGCGCTTCATGATCGACGGCCGGCCCTTCCAGCTCGAGGTCGGCCAGGCCTACGAGATCAACAACCAGAAAGTCCACAGCGTCATGAACAAGGGCGACGCGGACCGGATCAATTTCATCTTCGACTATCTGCCGCCGGCGGTTCGTAACGCCGGTAGCGGTCGCGAATCGGCGCGATCGACGCGCGATCAGCTCGTCGAGGTGAGCTGGTCGTAGTGCCGCCAGTGGCCGACCGAACGGTCGTAGATCGGCTGGCGCACCTGTTCTGAGCTCGGCGTGCGCACCGGCCGGTCGCTCTCGTAGAACCGCAGGCAGGCGTCTTCCCAGGGCAGGCCGCAGAAGTCGAGCAGGCGGCGCACCTGCGTCTCGAAATCGGAGACGACTTCCTCGTACTGCACGGTCAGCACGCGGCCCGGCAGCACGTCGGCCCAGTGATCCATCATCCGCTGGTACTGCAGGTAGTACTCGCCGATCTCGGTCAGGTCGTAGGTGAAGGCCTGGCCCTTGGCGAACAGCTGGCGATAGCAGCACAGGCAGGCATCGAGCGGATGGCGCCGCGCGTCGATGATCCTGGCATTCGGCAGGATCAGCGACGAGGAAGCCGATGTTCGGGAAAGTTGTTCGGCATCTTGTCGATGAATCGCGGCGCGCCCGAGCGGCGGTGCATGCGCGCGAGTGCCAGGTAGTCCTCGCCCAGCGCCGCGAAGTTTGCGGGCGCGAGTTCGCGCACGGCCTCCGGGATAGTTGATGCCGTCGGCGCGGTTGCGGTTCAGCCAGGTGGCGACCCGGCCGAGGTAGGGCAGTTCGCTCGTGCCCTCGACCTGGCTGTGGCTCGCGAGTATCTGCTCGAGCAGCGTCGAGCCGGAGCGCGGCAGGCCGAGGATGAAGATCGGCGCGGGATCGGCGAGGCCGGCGCCGCGCGCGGGACTCGCAGGAATTCGGCGGAGAATACCCGCACCAGGCGGTCGTTCATCGCCTCGGTCTGCACCGGGTCGTAGGAGACTTGCGCGCGCTGCTTCGTGTTGCCGGTCCGGTAGCAGCTCCAGGCGCGGTCGAAGTCGCCGCGATCCTCGTAGCGCCTTGCCGAGCGCGAACAGGAAATTCACCTCGGACTGAGACGCTGAGTCCCGGGCCGCCGGCGCGGCGCTCCATCTCGGCGACGCTCGGCGTCGTCGAACCGGTAGGTCTTGAGGTTGGCGAGGCTCCAGTAGGTCTCGCCGGAATCGGGCAACTGCCGGATGCAGTCGTTGTAGGAGGCGACCGCCTCGTCGTAGCGGCCGACGGCCTTCAGGACATGACCGAGGCCGATCAGGGCGCCGACATGGTCGGGCTGGAGCTTCAGGCATTGCTCGGTAGGCCGTCGATGGCCTCGTCCGTGAACGACGCCGGCGCCAGCGTCGCGCCGCGCAGGTAGTGCGCCTGGACATTGCCGGGATCGAGCGCAATGGCCCGGTCGAAGCATTGCAGTGCCTCGTCGTAGCGATCCTGCTCCTTGCGCAGCCGGCCGAGGTCGAGTGATCGCCGAGCAGGAAGTCCGGCGCCAGCGAAGATCGCCTTCTCCAGCAGGCTCTCCGCCTCGTCCGTCGCGCTCCGCGCTTGCAGCGCGATCAGTGCGAGCAGACGCAGCGCATCCACATTGCGCGGGTTGTGGCGAAGGATGCGGCGATACAGGTGCTCGGCCTCGTCGAAGCGGCCTTCCTTCTGGTGTTCGGCGGCCAGCGCCATCAGGCGCCGTTCCGGCGACAGCGCGAAGCAGCGCTCGAAGGCCGCGGTCCGCTTCGGCGCCGCGGCCCAGCATCGCGAGCGCCTGCCCAAGCGTGAACCAGGCGTTCTCGAGCTTCGGGTCGAGATGCGTCGCGCGCTCGAGCATGCGGCAGGGCCTCGGCCGCGCCGATTCCGCTTCACCAGCAGATGGCCGAGATCCTCGTGCGGCTTCGCGAAGGTCGGCGCCTCGGCGATCACCTGCCGCAGCTTCGCCTCGGCTTCCGCGCGCCGGTCGAGCTTGATCAGTAGCGCGCCCAGCAGCGCCAGCATGTTGACGTCGCGCGGGTACTCGGCCGAGCGCGGCGCGGCAGCGCGTCTCGGCCGCGCCGAGATCGCCCGAGTTGATCAGCGCGATGGTTTCGTCGAATACGGCCTTTGGCGCAAGAATCGATCGCAAGAAGGTCGTCTCCATTCCGGCAACTCAGCACGAAAGCCTACTTGATTGGCGCGGCCGGCGCCTGATCCCGGCGTATCGCGGAGGCCCGGGAGCCGGGGCTCACGCGAAGAAGAGCGTGAATGCCAGTATCATGTTGTCATAAGTGATGCGGAGCCGGACATGAGCAAACTGGTGGAATGCGTTCCCAATTTCTCCGAAGGACGCGATGCCGCCGTGATCCGCAGCATCACGGCGGAGATCGAGGCCGTGCGCGGCGTGACGCTGCTCGACGTCGATCCGGGTGAGGACACCAACCGCACGGTGGTCACCTTCGTCGGCTCGCCGGAGGCGGTGGTCGAGGCCGCCTTCCGCGCCGGCAAGCGCGCGGCGGAAACAATCGACATGACGCGGCATCACGGCAGCCACGCGCGCATGGGCGCGATGGACGTCTGCCCCTTCGTGCCGGTCGCCGGTGTCACCATGGCCGACTGCGTGGCGCTGGCAAGGGACTGCGGCCGCCGCATCGGCGAGCTCGGCATCCCGGTGTATCTCTACGAGCACGCGGCATCGCAGTCCGGCCCGCAGGAATCTCGCCGCCGTGCGGGCCGGCGAGTACGAGGGGCTGGAACGACAAGCTGGCGGATCCGGACTGGAAGCCCGATTTCGGCCCGGCCAGGCACAATCCGCGTGACCGGCGCCTACATCGTCGGCGCGCGCGAATTCCTGATCGCCTACAACGTCAACCTTGCAACCACCGACAAGCGTTACGCAGACGACATCGCCTACAACCTGCGCGAGCGCGGCCGCCACAAGCGCAGCGGCAACGTCGCGCCCTTCTACTACAAGGGCGACGTCGGTGGTGTTCGGCGAAGGACCGTTTCCCCTGCGGCGCCTGCGATCACGTCGCGAGGTCATGGGACGCGCTTGCGGCGCACTACCACGAGGCGCACGGCAGGGACCTCGCGGCGCGCTACGCCGCGCTCGGCTACCCGGCCGGAGAGGTCGAGGGCAAGGCCGGTCTACGCGGACGGCCGCTTCCCGCACGTCAAGGCGGTCGGCTGGGTGGTCGACAAGTACCGGCGCGCGCAGATCTCCATCAACCTGACCAGACTTCAAGGTGACGCCGGCCCATGCGGTCCTGGAGGCCGCGCGTGAGGAGGCCGCGCAGCGCGGCATTGTCGTCACCGGTTCCGAGATCGTCGGCGTGGTTCCGTTCGACGCGATGCTGGAATCCGGCCGCTACTACCTGCGTCGCATGCACAAGTCCACCGGACTGCCGGTCGGCGACGTGATCGAGACCGCGGTGCAGGCCATGGGACTGCGCGACGTCGCGCCATTCGAAACCGAGAAGAAGGTACTGGGCATGCCACGCCCCGCCGGTGACCTGGTCCGCAAGACGGTCGGCGATTTCGTCGACGAAGTCTCGCGCGACACGCCTGCTCCGGGCGGCGGTTCGATCGCCGCGCTGTCGGGCTCGATCGGCGCGGCGCTGGCCGCGATGGTCGCGAACCTGACGGTCGGCAAGGCCGAGTTTGCCGACCGCTACGATGAACTGGACGCGGCTCGCCGCCAGGGCGCAAGGCGTCAAGGACCTGCTGCTCGCCGCGGTGGACGCGGACACGCAGGCCTTCAATGGCGTCATGGACGCCCTGCGCATGCCGAAGGACACGCCGGACCAGAAGACCGCGCGCAGCGAAGCGCTCCAGTCCGGCTACAGGCACGCCACCGAGGTTCCGATGCAGACCGCCCGGCAGTGCCGCGCGGCACTGGAACTCTGCCTGCTGGCCGCGCGCTGCGGCAACGACGTCGATGATCACCGACGCCGGCGTCGGCGCGCTGGTCGCCCTCGCGGGCGTGCAGGGTGCGGCCTACAACGCGCGCATCAACCTGAAATCGATCAAGGATGCCGATTTCGTCGAGCGCACCGGCGCCGAGATTGCGCGGCTCGTGGATGAAAGCCGCGAGATGGCGGCTCTGGTCGAGAAAGAAGTGGAGCGGGCGATAAGCGCCTAGCAATGGTGGGCACAGCTGCCCGACGTTTGCGGGCGACGCGGGCAAAAGGACCTGAATGGCGCATGACAGGCTGTGGTGGGAGCGCGAGGACCTGTGCTATCGCGAGGGAAGCCTGCATTTCGGCGGACGCGAACTGGCGGCCTTCGCCGCAACGGCGGGCACGCCGGCATTCGTCTACCTGGCGGCTCGCGTCCGCGACAACCTGCAGCGCATGCGCGATGCGCTCTCCTCCCATGGCGTCGAACACGACGCATTCTATGCGATAAAGGCCAATCGCTACGCGCCGCTCGTGTCTTATCTCCGGTCGCTCGGTCGTTGCGGCATCGACGCCTGTTCCCCGGGTGAGCTTCGCTATGCACGCCAGTCCGGCTTCGAGGAGGCCGAGATCTCCTACACGGGAACCTCCGTGTCCGAGAGCGACCTCGACTGCCTGGAACGGCATCCCGGCGTCCACGTCAACTGCGATTCGCTCAGCACGATCCGGCGGCTGGGCCGGCGCTGCCCGGGGCGTCGCATCGGCATCCGCATCAATCCGGAACTCGGCGCCGGATACAACGAGCTGCTGCAATATGCCGGTGCCAAGCCCACCAAGTTCGGCATCTATGCGGATCGATTCGAGGAGGCCATCGCCGCGGCAGGCAACACCGGGCTTCGCGTCGGGACCCTGCACTTCCATGTCGGCAGCGGCTTTCTCGGTGATGGTCTCGAGGTCCTCGACCGCGTGCTGGAACGGATGGGTGCGTGGATTCGGGCGATGTCTACCGACTGGTCTACGGTCTGCTGTCACATCGCGAGGATGCGGAAGAAGTGGTCCAGGATACGTTTGCCTATGCTATGAAGAATCTGCGCCGGTACAACCCCGACAAGGCGGGCTTTCGTACCTGGCTCTTTGTCATAGCGACCTCGCGGGCGCGCAATAAACGCCGGCGACGCTGGCTGCCGACGATTTCGCTCCGTCAGCTCCTACAATTCGATCTTGAGCCGATGATGCCCGACTCGTCAAATCGGCCGCCAGAGGGCAGGGTAGAAGAGGGTTCCCAGCGGCAGACGCTTCGGGCGGCGTTGGCCCAACTCTCGCCCAAGTTGCGCGAGGCAGCCGTCCTGCGCTATTTCGATGGATTGACCTACCGCGAGATGGGTCAGATCCTCGACGTATCTCACAAGACGGCCGAGTCCAGGGTCCGGCTGGCGCACGAGGCATTGCGCGACATCCTGGCTGCAGCCGACGACGACGGAGGCTAGGTTGTATGGCCCACGTTGATTCATCGATAATCGATTACGTGCTGGATCTCCTGTCCGCTGAGGAGCGGCGGGCCGTTGAGCGCCATGCAGCCGAGTGCCCCGACTGCATGCGCCTGCTGTTGTCTGCCAGGAGGCGCGAGGCACGTCTCGCCAGCGAATTCCGCGCGGCCATGGCCCCACCCCCCGGGCGGATCGAGGGCCTCTGGCCCCCGCTTTCGTTGGCGCTGGGTGGTATGGAGAGCCCGCGGTCAGGTTGGCTCCCGACCGGTTGGCGCGATCAGTGGCGGTTGGCCTTGGCGGTCTTGGCCTTTGTCCTGATTGGATTGGCTGGCACCTTTGGAGGAAGGCACGCCTTCGATGGCTGGTTGCTGGCACCTATACGCCGACGCTAGTAGCCACCCCGACGGCGTCGCTGACGCCCGCCCTCTCCCACACGCCGGTCCATTGGACCGTGACCGCATCTGAGAGCCCTGTAGCCATCGTGGCAACGCCTGCTCCTGCGCCGCCGCCGGCTCCTTCAACCATGACAACAGTCACAGACGGCTTGATACCTTTTCCCGAGGCAACGCATGGCGGAAACGACCGAACACCGACCCCAAATCGAAACACACCCGGCCCCTGAGGACGAGGCACCCTGGCTTGATCGCCAAGTGCTGGGGATCCCTCGAGAACAAGCCCTCTACGGCATCTTGATCCTGCTGGCGCTGATCAGCCATCTGGTCATGGTGGGTGCCCGCGTTCAGAGCCATGATGAGAGCCTCCATACCAGCTATTCGTGGGATCTCTATGACGGCCACGGCTACCAACACAACCCGATGACCCATGGTCCCTTCCTGTACCATGCCACGGCGCTCTCTTACTGGCTCTTTGGTGACAATGACGCCACTGCCCGCATCCCAGTCGCTATCTTGGGCACCATCCTCGTCGCCCTCCCGTACCTGCTGCGGAAGCAGCTGGGCCGGAGCGGCGCTCTGGTGGCATCCTTCCTCTTGCTGATCTCGCCGTCGCTTCTCTTCTATTCGCGATACATTCGTCACTATATTCCCGTGATTGCTGGTCGATGCTTGTCGCCTGGCCCTCCTGGCGCTATCTTGGCACCCGTTAGGCCAAATACCTCTACTGGTTTGCCGGGGGTCTGTCCCTCATGTTTGCCACCAAAGAGGTGGCCTATCTCTACGTCGCCATCTTTGGCAGTTTTCTGGTCGTCCGCTTCGTTGTCGGGCTGCTGACCACTGATTGGCCCCGTCCAGCGATGCGCGGATGGTTCCAGATCGCTCTAATTGCCCTCGTGGTCGGCGTCCTCATATTCGGGGTCGCCATGGTTGGTGAAAGCCAGGCCGTGGCGGGCGCGCTCCGGCAGGCTGCGGCCGACGAGGGCACCACCCTTCCAGAAGATGCTGCGCCAGGGCAGCAGTGGAAGGTCGTCCAGATCGCTGCGGGCATCATTCTGGGGGGCAGCATTGTTTTAGCGATCTATGCTGCCGTCACCGGGATGAAAAGCGGCCGGCTATTCGGCGAGGGTCGCACCCGGCTCCGTGACTATCCGGAATTCGATCTCATTGTACTTTATAGCACGCTGCTGCTACCCTTCATGGGCGCCCTCCCCGTCTCCTGGTTGGCTAAGAGCTTCGGTCTGGAGGTCACGTGGAGTTCCATGCAGGTCTCGTCCCAACTGGGTCTATGTGTCTGCTGCGACCATGATAGTGCTCGTTGGCTTGTCCATCGCAGCCGGCGTCTGGTGGGACTGGCGTCGTTGGTTGGTGGCGGCCGGCGTCTTTTATGTCATTTTCGCCGTCTTATATACGACGGTTTTTACCAACAGCCGTGGCTTTGCCACGGGTTGGCTCGGTTCACTGGGTTATTGGCTCGAACAGCAGGGTGTTGAGCGTGGCAGCCAGCCATGGTATTTCTACTTGTGGGTGGTGCCCATCTATGAATTCCTACCCCTCGTTGGGGCCGTCGCTGCCGGGCTGCTTTGGGCCGTGCGGGGCGGTGGACTGAACCTGCTCAGCCGCCTCCTCTACCGCAATGCCGAGTTCACTGACGAGCACCGCCGATCGCTTTTTGGCTTTGTCCCCTTTGTTATCTGGTGGACGATCCTCACCTGGGTTGTCTATTCCTACGCCGGCGAAAAGATGGGGTGGCTGACCACCCATTTTGCGGTACCCATGATCCTCCTGTCGGGCTGGTTCCTGGGCCGCATCTTGAATTCGGTCGACTGGTCCGATTCCTGGCGGCGCGGCGGGTGGGCTCTGACCGTGCTCCTGCCCATTCTCATCGTCGCCCTCTACTTTGGCCTTCTGAAACCCGTTCTCTTTGGCGGTGGTGCCAGGATGGGGGACCAGCTCCTTGATAGCATGATCGAGACCGGCCGTATCCTATCCGGCCTCCTCGTCGCTGCCGGTGCCGGGGTTGCCATCACCTTTGCGACCAAAACCCTGTCACGACGGGAAGTAGGCCGATATGCTATCGCGATTGTCTTTGCCTTCCTCGGCCTCCTGACTGTACGTGCGGCCTATATGGCGAGCTATCTCAACTATGACACAGCCAAGGAATACATCGTCTACGCCCATGGCGGGCCCGGTACCAAGGAGGTCATGGATCAGATCGAAGACATCTCCAACCGTCTCTACGGTGATCTCAGTATCAAGGTCTCGTTCGACGATGACGTTGCCTGGCCTTATTGGTGGTATCTGCGCGACTACCCGAACAAGGCTTACTTTGGCGCCAATCCCCAGCCGCGATGCCATGGACACACCAATTGCCCTGGTTGGTGACAAGAACTGGTCCAAAGTTGATCCCTATGCCGGCGATCGCTTTCATGTCTTTGACTATATATTTGTCCAATGGCCCATGGAGGACTATAAGGGGATGACGTGGGGAGCGCATTCGTAGGGCGATCACCGACCCGGCGATGCGCGGGGCTCTGTGGGATATCATTCTGAATCGCGACTATACCCGCTACGGCGAGGTGACTGAGAAGGACTTTTCACTGGGCGACTGGCCTCTGCGTCACAAGATGCGGCTCTACCTGCGCAAAGACATCGCGGCCCAGCTTTGGGACTATGGCATCGGGTCCGGCCGTTGCCGAGACCTCGATGCAAGATCCCTACGAGGCGTCATTCCAGCCCGATCTGAGACCGGTGCAGGTCTTTGGAACTCCAGGCAGCGGGGAGGGCCAGCTGATGGCCCCTCGTGGCGTCTCCATCGGTCCAGATGGAACTATCTATGTGGTCGACTGGGGCAACCACCGCATCCAGGCCTTTGATACAGACGGCCAATTCGTCCGTGGCTGGGGTAGCTACTGCGACCTGGAGACCGGTTCCGGGTGCGTCGATCCCGATGGCTCTGGGCCTGACCCCCTGGGTGCAGGCCAGTTCCGCGAGCCCTGGGGTATTGCCGTCGCTGACGACGGGACCGTGTACGTCGCCGATACGTGGAACCATCGCGTCCAGGCCTTCTTGCCGAGGGCGAGTTCTTGAACGCGTGGGGGCGCTTTCGGCAATCCGCGCCGGGCCAGCCAGCTGGCGAACTGCGATTCTTTTACGGCCCGCGCGATATCGCCGTCGGACCCGCGGGGCTCTTGTATGTCACTGATACCGGCAACAAGGTCATCCAGGTCTTTCAGCCTGATGGATCCTACGTGGGCGAGTTCGGCGAACCCGGCCCTCTGGAGGGCCAGCTCGACGAGCCCGTCGGCCTCGGGTTTGGTCCTGATGGATTGCTCTATGTCGTCGACACGTGGAACGGCCGGGTGCAGGTCTTTGATCAGAGCCATTCCTTTGTCCGCCAGTGGGCCGTCGATGGCTGGTACGGTCAGCTGCCCGACAACAAACCCTATCTGGCGACCGACGCGATGGGCCGGGTCTATCTCACCGATCCCGAGCAATATCGGGTTCTTGTCTTTGATTCCGTCGGCAACTATCTGTACGGATTCGGCCAATACGGCACCGAGCCGGACGCCATGACGCTTCCGACCGGCATCGACGTCAGCCCGGCCGGGATCATTTATGTCGTCGACGCCGGCAACAGCCGGGTGCTCGCCTTCCCGCCCGGCCAATAGCGGCTGGCGTTAATTGCCCTCTGGGTCGTCGGCGACCGGCGTGTCCAGCGCGGCTTCGTCGACCCGGCTCGGATCAGTTCGCGCGTAATAGGCCCTTGTCGTCTCCACCGATTGGTGGCCCAGATAGTCCTGCACTACGTCCAGGGGCTGCCCGGCGTTTACCAGCTGCGTCGCCCGCCAGTGGCGCAGATCATGGGGGTGGATCGGCCTCAATGCCAGCCCCCGCGCGGCCGTTGTCACCACCCGCCACACCGAGGTGCGTGGCAGGCGCTTGCCGTCGGCCCGCGGATCATGGCTGACAAAGAGCGGCGCTTTTCCCCGTCGCCCGCAACTCCGCACCGCGAGCCCGCACATAGTCGGCGATCGCCGGCAGTGCCTGATGGAGCCGCAGCTGATACTCGTGCTGTCCTTTTCCGACTACCTGCAGGCGCACCACTGATCGATACGGCGGCTGGAGGTCGCGCGGCGCGAGGTCTGACAGATTCAGCGACAGCACCTGACTGACCCGACCCCCGCTCTCTGCCAGCGCCCACACAATGGCATGATTCCGCAGCCGCGTCAGCTCCCAACGCCGGAAGCGCGGACCGTCCCGAGCGACTCTCGCAAGTGAGCGCGGTGGCTTCAGCCGCTCGTAATAGGTGAGTAACTCTCCGATGCCACGTGGTGGCTGTGGCGGGCCACTCCGCGTCCGTTGGTGGGCGCGACTCGTCACGGACCATCCGCTGCGCCTTTGCCAACGGAAAGCGGGGCGGCAGCCATCCATAGTCATCTAGCCACTGCAACCAACGCCCGACCCCGGCCAAGCGTAGTCGCACGGTCGACGGTGCATACGGGCGGGGATCATCGGGGCCATCTGGCGCTGCCAGGAGCCACTCGGCAAACGCCAACAATATGGGCGCGTCAGCACTGGCCAAGGCCGAGATCTCCATGTCAGCCGCCGGCGGTCCCTTTTCCTGGATAGGCAAGCCGCCACGGCCGGCGGTGTCGTCCAGGAACTCGAAGAAGGAGGCAATGCTTTGACGATAGGCTGCCACCGTGTGCTTTGATCGCAAGGTGGCCCGTTCCAGATATCGCTCGCGGGCGGCGCCCAGGGTCTTTGGTGCCTCAGCCATAAGTTGCCTTCATTCTAACATCCAGGCTGAGGCAGGTCAACGTCAGGAACTCCTTGACGTTGGGCCGTCATTAGCTTAGAATCGCGGCAACCAATACGCGCTGCAGGAAGGGAATAGCCATCATGTTGGTACGAGACTATATGACCCCGAATCCGGTGACCATCCGGCCCGAGAGTGATTTCCTGGCGGCAATTGCCATCCTCAAGGCCGCCCGTTTCCGTAGCCTGCCGGTCGTGACCGCCGATAGGGAGCTCGTCGGCATCGTCACCGATAAAGACCTGGCGGCCGCATCGCCCCCTGCCGTCGATGAACTGCAGCCGCGCAAGCCCAACTATTTTGGGATTCACCTGCCAGTCGACGGCCAAGTGATGGATCCAGAGTTCTCTGCCGTCAATCCCGACGTCCCGTTGGAGGAGGCGGCCCTGCTGATGGTCAAACGCCATGTCGATCGTCTGCTGGTGGTCGAACATGGGGCGCTGGTCGGCATCATCACGTCCTCCGACATCTTTCGCCAATTGGTCACCATTCTGGGGGGCGGCAGCGAGTCTATCCGGATCACCGTCGAGGTCGATAACAAGCCGGGCCAGCTCGCCATGTTGGCTGGCGCCATTGCCGCCGTCGGCGGCAATATCGTGTCGGTGGCGACCGCCAACGTCGATCGTCCTGACCGTTGGGCCCTTACGTTGCGAGTCGCCAGACTGGATTGGTCTACGCTCCAGAGCACGCTCGCCACGTGCCAGGGGACCACGCTGCTACACGTCTGTGGCCACGAAGAAGGTTGCGCGGTCTGATCCTCAGTGTCAACCCATCTTGCGATAGACGCTGCGAACCCCGCTCGTCTGGCCGAGCTTTTCCAGAATGTGTTCGAGCTGCTCAGAACCTGATACCTCCAGCAGAAGCTCAAAGACCGCCCAGTGGGTTTTCTTTTTCACCGTCGCTTCGACAATGTCGACATTCTCTTGGGCTACCGCCTGCCCGATATCACCCATTAGCCCCTTGCGATTCAGCGCTTCCACTAGAATTCGAACGGGATAGAGCTGTCCGCTCGTATCGCCCCAGCCAGCCGGGATGATCCGGGCCGATTCGTTGACCGAATTCACATTTGGGCAGTCGGCGTGGTGGATTGTCACACCGTGGCCCCGGGTTACGTACCCCACAATCCTTTCGTTGGGTACCGGGCAGCAACACTGGGCCAGTCGAGAGTAGAGGCCGCTCGTCAACGCGATCAGGAACCCCTTTTCCACCGTCGGTGCCTCAGGCTTTTTTTCGATCAGCGTCTTGGTCTCGTCTGTCGCGACCAGCCCGCTCTGCCTCTCGGGCCCGGTCTTCTCGCGAGGGGCGTTGACGGCCGAAATGGCTGCACGTAACTTTTCGACCGGGATCTCATCAGAACCGATCTTGGTCAGCAATTCGTCTGTGGTGCCGGCGTTCAAAATCTGGGCCACCTGGTCAAAAGACAGGGCCGATTTGAGACCCGCTTTTGCCAGCTCTCGGTCCAAAATCTCGTGACCACGCGTGATCAACCGTGTCCGCTCCTGGGCGCGGAACCAGGCAGCAATTTTTTTCCGCGCGTCCTTTGTCCGGACGTATCGGTTGTCCTGGCTTAACCAGTTCGGATTCGGCCCGCCTCGCTTGCGGGTGATTATCTCGACCACATCCCCACTCGCCAGCTGATAGTCGAGTGCCACGATTCGGCTGTTCACCCGCGCCCCGTAGCAGCGATGGCCCAGCTCTGTGTGGATCCGGTACGCAAAATCGATCGGTGTCGCACCGGCCGGTAACCGGATCAGATCACCCATCGGAGTCGAAACAAAAACGATTTCGTCCCGCGGCCGCTCATCGGAATCCCCGTTCTCGGCTGCTTCTTGCTCGGCCGAGTCCCCGTTCTCCGGCCCTGCCAGCAGCAACCTCAGCCACGAGATCTTGTCCTCGATCGCCTGCTCGGCCGCCAAATCCTTCTTTTTGCGGGTCGGCTGCTTCGCTCCGCCACGCTCCTTGTACCGCCAGTGAGCGGCAATTCCCAACTCGGCCTCGGCATGCATCTCGTGGGTTCCGGATCTGGACCTCCAGTGTCTTGCTGTCCTCGTCTGCTACCGCCGTGTGGAGAGAGCGGTATCCGTTGGTTTTGGGATTCGCGATATAGTCGTCAAACTCGCCCGGGATCGGCGCCCACAACTGGTGGACGATGCTCAGCACCTGGTAACGATCAGCCGGCTCGTCCACCAACACCCGCAGCGCCTGCACGTCATAGATGGCCTCTAGGGGCACGCCTTTGCGTTGCATCTTGCGATAGATGCTATAGATGTGCTTCGGTCGGCCTGTGATCTCGGCCCGCAAGCCCTGTTTTGCCAGTTCTTTTCCCAACAGCGCCCCCAGACGGTCGATGCCCTCCTCTCGGCTCTCGCGCCGTTCGTTCAGAACGCCGGCAATCTGGTGGTAGGCCTCTGGATCGACGAACCGAAAGGCCCGATCCTCCATCTCCCACTTGACCCGCCACACACCCAACCGGTGGGCCAGGGGTGCATAAATCTGTAATGCATCGAAAACGATCTCCCGCTGGTCGGTCGGAAAGCGCCGTGGCAGATGACGCAGCTCGTACAACTGGAACGCCAGCTCGATGAGAATCGGTAACGGACCTTCCAGGGTCGCTACAAACGCGTGATATAGCTCGGCCCGTTGCCTGTCTGACCAGGTTTGCTTGTTCTCCCCGCTCAGATAGGGTGCCCGGCGCAACTTCACGGACCGCTGCCACCAGCTCGCCCACCTCCAGGTCGATTGCCGTCAGGTCGCACTGGTCCTCTTCCAGATTGACCAGCAATGCGGCCGCCACCCCTTCGACGCTTGCCTCCAGCTCGGCCAAGATCCGGGCCGCTCCCAAGGCCGGCGACATATCGACGCGCGCATGCCCATCCGACTGGTTGCTGCAGGCCTGTTTGGCGAGTCGATACGCTCGCTGGATCTGCTCTAGCTCGTCGGGACTCACATAGGTGCGTAATAGATTAAGGATGTCGTCTAGTCGAATCACTGGCCGGGCCCCCCGGCTGCTCTCTGACGAAAAAAAGGCGGGCCAACCGGGCCCGCCTCGAAATCAAGCTGGTCGGTTGGCGATCAGGATTTGCGTTCCCGGAGCGTCCGCTCAAGCAAATCGTCCTGTACCTTCCGTCGTGATACTCTGGGCCGTCTTCGGCGACCTTGTCTCCTGCCGCGCTCGACTGGGAAATCCTCATCCGCTTCCTTGAATGCCTCGCGCAGTGCCATCTCCATCGCCGTTGGCGGCGGCGCATCTTCGCCTTCCTCGCCCGCCGGGATCGCGACCTCGGCCTCTGGTCGGGCTACGGCGAGATCGATGCGGCGCTTCTTTCGATCGTGATCCAATACACGCACCGTCACCTGATCATCGACCTTGTAGAGGTCATTGGGATGGCTGACATACCCTTCGCCCATCTCGCTGACATGAACGAGTCCCGGCCGCTCCGCGCCGATATCAACAAAAATCCCGTATTGCTCCACCCGCGTCACCGTCCCGTCAAATACCTGACCCCGCTCCAGCTCCCGCCATGTCACGTCCAGCGGCTTGATCATTGTCAGGCTAATCCGGCCCGAGTCCTTGTCGACGCGATCCACGTAAACCGTGACCTCGTCCCCAACCGAAGAGGACATCTTCTACTCGATTGACGGCGCCCTTCTGGATCTTGCTAATATGAACCAGCGCATCACGTCCGACGCCAATGTCGACAAATGCCCCGTAAAGATCCGTTCGGGTGACCCGCCCGGTTAGCTTCATCTTGGGTCGCAGTTCGTGGATGTCAGATGGCGTTCGGGTGTTGAAGCAGTCTCGTTTGTATGTTCTTCAGCCATGTGGCTCTCCCTCAGACTCTATTCCTACTTGTCTGATCCTGCGTCGTGAGAACGGGCCAGACAGCAACACGCCCCGGTATGCCGGGGCTGTTGCGCCAAGTATTATACATTTCCTCCAGGATGGTGTCAATCCCCGTCGTCCTCGGCCTCCAGATAGTCGCCCAATGGATCATCGTCCTCGTCCACCAGCACATCCCTCGTACGGTCCGCCGGCTTGCCCCTCGCCGACCACGCCCATCTCTTCCAGCGCTTCCATCAGCCTCGCCGCCCGTGGATAGCCAATCCGTAAACGACGCTGGATGAATGACGTCGAGATCGACTCGTTCTGCTGAGCCAGTGCAATCGCGTCTTCAAGCAAATCATCCTTCCCTTTGACCAGCGATTGGCGCGCCAGATCCTCCCATGGGGCTTCCTTTTCCTGACCACCACCGGTGTCAGCGATCTCCTGGCGCCAAAAGTCGACCACTCGCTCGATCTTTAGATCCGAGACAAAGCATCCCTGCAGACGGGCCGGCTTGGCAGCTTCGGGCGCCTGATAAAGCATGTCACCTTTGCCCAACAGGTGCTCCGCACCCGTCGAATCCAGGATCACTCGCGAGTCGACCGACGAAGCGACGGCAAATGCAATCCGGGCCGGGAAATTGGCCTTTATGAGGCCAGTAACCACGTCCGTGCTCGGGCGCTGCGTGGCGATCACCAGGTGAATCCCTACGGCTCGCGCCATCTGAGCCAATCGTACCAGCGTCTGTTCCACTTCTTCAGGTGCCATCATCATCAGATCGGCCAGCTCGTCGATCAAGAGCACAATGTAGGGCAGTTTATCCAACGACTTGCGCCTGGCCGGCCAGCTTGTTATAGTCCGTCAGACTGCGC
>CAVPJJ010000002.1:0-566746 GCA_963705405.1 uncultured Gammaproteobacteria bacterium
GTCGACCGCTTCGGCGCCGTACATCTCGCGGGCCACGATTGCGATCTTGTCCTCGATCGAGGCATTCCAGTCGTACAGCGGAGTGAATTTCGGCTCGCTGACCGCCACCAGGTCGCGCACCATTGCGGCGAGCTCCGTGCAGCCCTTGCCACCCTCGCTGAATGGCTTCGCCACCACTGCATCAACGCCGAGCGCCTTGCAATGCTTCTTGAGCGCCGCGACCTCTTCCGCCGTGTCAGTCGGGAAATGATTGATTGCAATGATGCAGGGCTGGCCGAACTTGCGGATGTTCTCGATGTGTTTTTCCATGTTCGACAGGCCCTTGACCATGGCATCCGTGTCGGGCCGGCCGATCTCGGCGAGCGGCTTGCCGCCATGCATCTTCAGCGCGCGGATGGTCGCGACCAGCACGGTGCAGGCGGGAGCAAAACCGCCGTAGCGGCAATTTATGTCGAAGAACTTCTCCGCACCCAGCTCGAACGCAAACCCGGCCTCCGTCACTACGATATCGGCATAGGAAAGCGCCGCATGCGTGGCGGTGATGCTGTTCGTGCCGTGCGCGATGTTGGCAAAGGGTCCGCCGTGCACGAATGCCGGGACGCCCTCGGTTGTCTGCACCAGGTTCGGCTTGATCGCCTGGGCCAGCAGCGCCGCCATGGCGCCAACGGCCCGGATATCGTGAGCGGTGACAGGAGTACCGTCACTCGCATAGCCCACGACAATCCTGCCGAGACGCGCCTTCAGGTCCGCTATGCCATTGGCGAGGCAGAACACCGCCATCACCTCGCTCGCTGCGGTGATGTCGAAGCCGGTCTCGCGCGGAATGCCCTCGCTGCGGCCGCCGAGGCCGACGATGATGTCGCGCAACGCGCGGTCATTCATGTCCATCACGCGCTTCCAGGTCACGTGCCGTGGGTCGAGCCGGCTGCTGCCATTGTGCAACCCATTGTCAACCAGTGCGGCGAGCAGGTTGTGCGCGCTCGAGATCGCGTGGAAATCGCCGTTGAAGTGCATGTTGATGTCCATCATCGGCACGACTTCAGATGCTCCGCCGCCCGCCCCGCCGCCCTTCATGCCGAAGACCGGTCCCAGGCTCGGCTCGCGCAGCGCCGCCGCGCTCTTCACGCCGATCTTCGCCAGTCCCTGCACCAGGCCGATCGAGGTCGTGGTCTTGCCTTCGCCCGCGGGCGTCGGCGTGATCGCCGAAACCAGCACCAGCTTGCCGCGCCGAGGACGGTTCCTGAACGCATCCAGGGACAGCTTGGCCTTGTAATGCCCGTAAGGCTCGAGATCCTTCGGATCAATGCCGAGCGAACCTGCAACTTCGTTGATTGGTTTCATGATTGTTGTATTTTCCTGGATCAGATCTTCACGAGGCGTTCCGCGGCAAGCGCGAGAGTCGCATCATCCTTGGCAAAACAGAACCGCACAAGTCGCGCCTTAAAGGGAATTGCACAGAATGGCGACAGCGGTATCGCCGCCACGCCGTGCTTGCGTGTCAGTTCCATGCAGAAATCGACATCCGGCAGTTGCGAGATCGCGCCGTACTCGGCCAGCTGGAAATAAGTCCCTGCCGTCCTCATTAGCCTGAATCCGGATCCCGACAGCAGCGCGGCGAACCGGTCGCGACGCGCCTGGTAGAAGGATGCGAGCCCGTCCTGGAATTCCGGTTCCTCGCGCATGAAATCCGCAATCGCGTGCTGAACCGGCGTTGATACCGAAAATGTCAGGAACTGGTGGACCTTGCGAAACTCAGCCGTCAGCGCCGGCGCCGCGACGCAATAACCGACTTTCCAGCCGGTGGCATTGAAGACCTTTCCGAAGGAAAAGACGGCGAAGCAGCGATCGCGCAGGCGCTTGTTCGACAGCACGCTCGAATGGCGCCTGCCGTCGTAGACGAGGCTCTCATAGACCTCGTCGGACAGCACGAGCGCGCCAGTCGGCTCGACCAGGTCCGCAATGCGCTCCCAGTCGGCCGTGTCCAGCACGGCACCTGTCGGGTTGTGCGGCGTGTTGACGACAACAAGCCGCGTGCGCGGACCGATGGCAGCGGCGAGACACCCATAATCGATGCCAAAATCCCCCTCCCGCAGCGGCACGCGCCTCGCGCGCGCACCCGCGAGTTCAGTTGCCGGGCCGTAGGAATCGTAGGCCGGATCGAGCATTACGACTTCGTCTCCGGGACCCACGACCGAGTGGATCGCTGCAAAAAGCGCTTCCGTGCCACCGGCGGTGACCGTGACTTCTTCCGCGGCATCGACAGAAATCCCGTGGCGGCGCCGGAACATGTCGGCGACTGCCTCGCAAAGGGCGGGCAAGCCAGCCATCGGCGCATATTGGTTATGACCGGCGCCGAGATGCGCGGAAATCAGATCGCAAAGCCGCGCTGGCGGCTGGAAATCCGGGAAACCCTGGCCAAGGTTGATTGCACCGGTCTCCGCGGCAAGCCGCGACATGACCGTAAAGATCGTCGTCCCGACACCGGGTAGCTTGCTGTTCGGCAGCCGCTTCATTGATTCCCGGCGATCGCCTGCTGGACGTCCAGCTCGCGACGCCGTTGCTGGCGCTGCATCAGGATGCCGGCAGTGACGATGCCGACGGCGACGATCAGCACGAGGACGGTCGCGAGTGCATTGATGTCCGGGCTGACGCCGAGCCGCACCTTCGAGAATATCAGCACCGGCAGCGTGCTGGATCCCGGGCCATTCACGAAGCTCGTGATCACCAGGTCGTCCCATGACAGCGTGAAGGCCAGCAGCCAGCCCGCGAGGATCGCGGGCATGATGATCGGCAGCGTGATCAGGAAGAAGACCTTGGCGGGCTTCGCGCCGAGGTCCATCGCCGCTTCCTCGAGCGATTCGTCCAGTGTCGAGAGCCGGGACTGAACGACGACCGTGACGTAGGCCATCGAAAACGTGATGTGGGCGATCGTGATCGTTGTGATGCCGCGTCCCTCGGGCCATCCGAACAGCTGCTCCATGGCCACGAACAGCAGAAGCATCGAGAGGCCCGTGATCACCTCGGGCATGACGAGTGGCGCGGTCGTCAGGCCGGCGAGCAGCGAGCGGCTGCGGAAGCGGCCGAATCGGGCGAGCGCGAGACCGGCGAGCGTGCCGAGGATCGTCGCACCGGTGGCATTCATCGTCGCAATGCGGAACGAAAGCCAGGCGGCTTGCTTGATCGGCTCGTTGTGCAGCAGTTCCAGGTACCACTTGGTCGAGAACCCGCCCCAGACCGTGACCAGGCGCGACTCGTTAAACGAATAGACGATCAACGACAGGATCGGGATGTACAGGAATGCGAAGCCAAAGACCATCATCGTCAGCACGAAGAACGAGCGCTTCTGATTCATCGATGCGGTCCCAATTCCGGGCCCTGGACACGTTGTAGCATCCTGATCGGGAATACGAGCAGTATCAGCATTGCTATCGCGACCGCGCTTGCGATCGGCCAGCCGCGGTTATTGAAGAATTCCTCCCACAGCACGCGCCCGATCATCAGCGAGTCCGGTCCGCCCAGCAGCGCCGGGATCACGAACTCACCGACCGCCGGAATGAATACGAGCATGCAGCCCGCGATGATGCCGCCCATTGTCAGCGGCACGGTGATTCTGAAGAATGCCTTGATCGGCCGGCAGCCGAGGTCGGCCGCGGATTCCAGCAGCGTCAGGTCCAGCTTCTCGATTGCCGTGTAAAGCGGCAGGACCATGAATGGCAGGTAGGAATAGACGATGCCGATGTAGACGGCGAAATCCGTCTGCAGCATCACGATCGGCTCGTCGATGACGCCGAGTGACATCAGCATGTTGTTGATCACCCCGTTGTTCTTGAGGATGCCGATCCACGCATACACCCGCAGCAGGAATGAGGTCCAGAACGGCAGCATGACAAGCAGCAGCAGCAGGTTCCGCCATGTGGGCCGGGTGCGCGCGATGCCGTAGGCCATCGGATAGCCGATCAGCAGGCAGATGATCGTGGACACCGCCGCCGTCAGGATCGAGTTGGCATAGGCGTTCCGATAGAGCGCGTCCTCCCAGAGAAACGCGTAATTCGCCAGATTGACCTTGAGCTGCATGACCTGATGGCCGGTCCAGGTCACCAGGGGCTCGTACGGCGGCATGCCGAGACGCATGTCGGATACCGAGATCTTGAGCACGATCAGGAACGGCACCGCGAAGAACAGCAGCAGCCAAAGGTAGGGCATGGCGGTCACCGCCGTGCGCCCGGTGATGCCCCAGCCCTGCAGCTGATTGCTGGCCCAGCGATAGGGTCCGAGCGCGCGGATCCACGCCATCAGCTCCGCCAGAATGAACGGCGAGCCTTCCCTGGTTGCGGCAGGCTCACGGCTCACTGCGTCACAACCACCGGGCTCGATGAATCCCAGAACAGCCAGACCGGCTCGTCCCAGGTGATGGGTGCACTCCCGGACTGCCGCACGATGTTTGGCTTGGTCACCCTCACTTCGCGTCCGCCGGCCAGGCGCACCAGATAGATGGATTGATCGCCAAGGTAGGCGATTTCTCCGACCACGCCCTCTACCCGGTTGTCGCCGGCGCCTTCGGGCGGATCGCGCGAAATCTGGATCTTCTCCGGGCGCAATGCCACCCAGACAATCGCATTCGGCGCCGCGCTTACGCCGTGGCTGACGTGAAATACGCCCCCAAGATCCTCGGATTCGACCCGCACGTAGTCCGGTTCGTCCTCGATCAGGCGCCCCTCGAACATGTTGACCGAGCCGATGAAATCGGCGACGAAGCGCGAGCTCGGGTATTCGTAGATCTCTGCCGGTGTTCCGACCTGGACGATTTCGCCGTGATTCATCACGCCGATGCGCGATGCCAGCGTCATCGCCTCCTCCTGGTCGTGCGTGACGACGACGAAGGTGACGCCGAGCGTCTCCTGGATGTTGATCAGCTCGAACTGGGTGTGCTCGCGCAGCTTCTTGTCGAGCGCCGCCAGCGGTTCGTCGAGCAGCAGCAGTTTCGGGCGCTTGACCAGCGAGCGGGCGAGCGCGACTCGCTGGCGCTGGCCGCCCGAGAGCTGGTGCGGCGCGCGATCCGCAAGCTGTTCCATGCGCACCAGCTTCAGGATCTCGGCGACCCGCTCATCGATCTCGCTCCTGGCAGCTGGTCCTGGTGCAGCCCGAAGGCGACATTTCTGCGGACCGACATGTGCGGAAACAGCGCATAGGACTGGAACATCATGTTGACCGGCCGCTCGTAGGGCGGCATCGCGGTCATGTCCACGCCGTCGATCGAGATCGAGCCCGCCGTCGGCGCCTCGAAGCCTGCCATCATCCGCAGCAGCGTGGTCTTGCCGCAGCCCGAGCCGCCGAGCAGGCAGAAGATCTCGCCTTGTAGATGTTGAGCGAGACGTCGTCCACCGCGACGAAGTCGCCGAATTTCTTCGTGAGCTTGTCGATCCGGACGTAGGGAGTCTCGCCCGGATCTTTCCAGGGCTCGCTGCGCTGCTCCGGGCGGCCATTGGTCATCTCACGTACCAGCCGGTCTACTGCCCGGTCCGGATCCGCGTCCAGGCGCGGTTCATCTCGCGGCTGAATTCCGGCGATCTCGGCCAGGTCGGGATGCAGCCTCGCCCTGACCTCCGGGCCCGGATAGACCACCGGGTCGTTGCGCAGCTTGTTCATCGATCAGCGGCAACGACGCCAGCGTTGCCATTGGCATAGCGCACCTTGTCGCTGACGCTGCGCGATCACTTCCGGCTCCATGAGGTAGTTCAGGAACTGCGTGGGCATTGTCCGGGTGCGGCGCATCGGCCGGGAATCGCCAGCATGTCGAACCAGATGATCGCGCCTTCCTTCGGGATCGCGTAGGCGACCTTGACCGGCGTTCGCGGCCTCTGCGCCGCGATCGCGCGCCTGCAGCACGTCGCCGCTCCAGCCGAGCGCGACGCAGATCTCGCCGGTGGCGAGGTCGTTGATGTATTGCGACGAGTGGAAATAGCTGGATGTACGGCCGCATCTTCATCAGCATCTCCTCGACAGCCGCCAGATCCTCCGCCTTCTCGCTGTTCGGGATCGCAGGCCCGGTAGATCAGTGCCGACGCGAAGACGTCGGTCGGCGCATCCAGCATCGCGATGCCGCATTTCGCGAGCTTCGCCGCATTCGCCGGCTCGAAGACCGCGCCCCAGCTGTCGATCGTATCGGTGCCGAGCACCTTCTTGACCATGTCCGGGTTGTAGCCGATGCCCGTCGTGCCCCACAGATAGTTGATCGAGTGCTCGTTGCCCGGGTCATGCACGGCGACGCGTTCCATGATCTCCGGGTCCATGTTCGACGAGGTTCGGCAGCTTCGACTTGTCGAGCTTCAGGAACACGCCGGCCTTGATCTGGCGCTCCAGGAACGGTGCGCGTCGGAACCACGACGTCGTAGCCGGTGCGGCCGGCGAGCAGCTTGGTCTCGAGCACTTCGTTGGAATCGAATACGTCGTAGGTGACCTTGATGCCGGTCTTCTTCTCGAAGTCGGCGATCGTCGTGTCGCCGATGTAGTCCGACCAGTTGTAGACATGACAGAACCTTTTCTTCGGCGTTTTGCGCGCCGCTCCTGCTTGCACTTCCTGCTTGCCGCAGGCGGTCAGCATGACGATGACGACGGCCAGCAGCCCGACACGGAGCCCATTGCGCATGATTGTCTCTCTCCCGGGGCGTTGCCCAGATCCTGAATCCGGCATCTGCAAGCCTAAATTAAAGCGATCGACAGGTCTGTATTTCCGTTGCGGCCTTCAGCCGACGCCTATGTCCGCGGCGGTCAGGTCCAGGCACCGGCGCGCCTTCTCGATCAGCTCGTCCACCTGCTGCCTTCTCGATGACCAGCGGCGGCGCGATGATCATGGTGTCGCGGACCGCGCGCATGACCAGGCCATTGTCAAAGCAGTGGTCCCGGCAGATCTGGCCAGTGTCGCCGCGATTCCGGAACAGGGTCTTGCTGCCCTTGTGGGCCACCAGTTCCAGCGCCCCGATCAGGCCGACGCCGCGGACTTCGCCCACCAGCGGATGGTCCGGCAAGTTCGCGCCAGCGCTTCTGCAGGTAGGGGCCGATGTCGTCGTGCACCCGCTCGACAAGCTTCTCGCGCCGCATGATCGCCAGGTTCTCGATGGCGACCGCACAGGCGACCGGGTGCCCGGACCAGGTGAAGCCGTGGTTGAATTCGCCGCCCTTCTCGATCAGCACCTCGGCCACCCGGTCGGAGACCATGACGCCGCCGAGCGGCTGGTAGCCCGAGGTGAGGCCCTTGGCGATGGTCATGAAGTCCGGCTCGAAGCCGAAATGTTCGCAGCCGAACCAGCGGCCGGTGCGGCCGAATCCGCAGATCACCTCGTCGGCGATCAGCAGGATTCCGTATTCGCGGCAGATGCGCTGGATCTCCGGCCAGTAGGTGTCGGGCGGAATGATCACGCCGCCGGCGCCCTGGATCGGCTCGCCGATGAAGGCCGCGACCCGCTCCGGGCCGAGTTCCTCGATCTTCTCGCGCAGCCGCCGCGCGGCCCGCAGCCCGTATTCTTCCGGCGTCAGGTCGATGCCGTTCTCGTACCAGTAGGGCTGCTCGATGTGGACGATGTCCGGGATCGGCAGCCCGCCCTGGGCGTGCATGGCCGCCATGCCGCCGAGGCTGGCGCCCGCCATCGTGCTGCCGTGGTAGGCATTGATGCGGCTGATGATGACGCTGCGCTTCGGCTGTCCCATCAGGTCCCAGTAGCGACGCGTCATGCGAACGATGGTGTCGTTCGCTTCCGAGCCCGAGTTTGTGAAGAACACGCGCTTGAACTGCGGCGGTGACAGTTCGGCGAGTTGCCGCGAAAGCTCGATCGCCGGCGGGTGGGCGCTCTTGAAAAAGCTGTTGTAGAACGGCAGTTCGCGCATCTGGCGCGCGGCGACTTCGGCCAGTTCGGCACGACCATAGCCGATGTTGACGCACCAGAGCCCGGACATGCCGTCCAGGATCTGGCGGCCATCGGAGTCGTACAGATAGACGCCCTCGGCGCGCGTGATGATCCGCGAGCCCTCGGCCGCGAGCGCCCTGAAATCGGTGAAGGGGTGCAGGTAATGCCGGGCGTCGAGTTCCTGCCAGTCGCGGGTCGCTCGCTCTTCTTTCTTGATGCGTGGCTTCGCGCTCATGTGGCCTCGCCGGTCAGACGTTCAGCAGCAGGTGCTCCCGTTCCCACGAGCTGATGACCCGCGAGAAGGTTTCGTATTCGTTTTCCTTCACCGCGCCGTAGGCCGCGACGAAGCGCTCGCCGAACACCTCGACCAGCGGCTTGCAGCCGCGCAGCATTGCGAGTGCGTCCGCCAGCGTCATCGGCAATGAAAATGGCAGTTCGTAGGCGGAGCCCGTGATCGGCTCGGTCGGCTTCAGGCCCTCGATCATGCCGAGATAACCGCAGGCCAGCGACGCCGCGATCGCGAGGTACGGGTTGGCATCGGCGCCGCCCAGCCGGTTTTCGATCCGGCGCGCCTGCGGGCTCAGAGAACGGCACGCGCAGGCCGGCCGTGCGATTGTCGAAGCCCCACTGCACGTTGATCGGCGCCGAATTGAAGCGCGTGATGCGACGATAACTGTTGACGTTCGGCGCGAACAGCGACATCGACGTCGGCAGGTATTTCTGCAGCCCGGCGATAAACGATTCAAACAGCGGCGTCGCCTTGCCTTCGTCATCGCTGAAGATATTGGTGCCGGTCTTCGCGTCGACGATGCTCTGGTGGATGTGCATTGCGCTGCCGGGCTCCGTCAGCCAGCGGCTTGGCCATGAATGTCGCGTACATCTTGTGGCGCAATGCGGCCTCGCGCGCCGTGCGCTTGAACAGGAATGCCTGGTCGGCGAGATCCATCGCGTCGCCGTGGATCAGGTTGATTTCCATCTGCGCCGCGCCCGCTTCGTGGATCAGCGTGTCGATGTCGAGGTTCTGCGCTTCGCAGAATGCGTAGATGTCGTCGAACAAGCGGATCGAATTCGTTGACCGCGGCAATGCTGTAGGCCTGGCGGCCGATTTCCGGCCGGCCGGAGCGGCCGACGGGTGGCTTCAGCGGGTAGTCCGCATCGATATTCGGCTCGACCAGATAAAATTCCAGTTCCGGCGCCACCACGGGCTGCCAGCCGCGCGCAGTGTAGAGATCCAGCACACGGCGGAGGACGTAGCGCGGCGACATCGGCACCGGGCGCCCGTCGTCATAGAAACAATCGTGAATGACGAGCGCAGTCGGCTCCGCAGCCCAGGGTACGACCCGGATCGTCTTCGGGTCGCCGACCAGGTCGATGTCGATTTCCGAAGGATGAATCGAGCTGTCGTCATCCGGATATTCGCCCGTGACGGTCTGCAGGAAAATGGATTCCGGCAGGCGCATGCCCTCGTCTTCCGCGTATTTCTCAGCCGGCATGATCTTGCCGCGCGCGACACCCGCCATGTCCGGAATGATCGCCTCGACCTCCGTGATCGAGTGATCGCGCAGGAACTGCTGGATCTCGCTCATGTGGCCCGCCTCGCGGCTCGCGCGCGCCCGGCCTCGCCAAAGGCCGCAAAAAGCGCTCGGGAAAACTGATTGTCCATGACCTTCCACTCCGGGTGCCATTGCACGGCGAGCGCAAATGCCGGCGCCCCGGCAACCGTAAATGCCTCGACGACGCCGTCCTCGGCCCTGGCCTCGGTGATCAGGCCGGGGCCCAGACGCTCCACGCCCTGGGAATGCAGCGAGTTGACCTTCACACGCCGCGTGCCTGCGATTCGGTGCAGCATTCCGCCATCGGCGAATTCGACGTCGTGGACCGGCGAATACTGTGCATCGAGTGGCCGCGTGCCGTCTTCGCGATGGTCGAGATTGCCGGGCAGCTCCTGCAGCTTTTGTACCAGCGATCCGCCGAAAGCCACGTTCATTTCCTGGAAGCCCCGGCAGATGCCGAATACCGGCAGCCCCGCCTCGACCGCTTTCGTGATCATCGGCAATGTCGTCGCATCGCGTTCGGGATCGTGCAGCGTGCCGGGCGACGCAGGCTCGCCCTGGTAGCGATGCGGCTCCACATTCGACGGGCTGCCCGTAAACAGGATGCCGTCAAAGGATTCCAGCCAGTCCTGCAGGTGCTGCTCGCCGAGCGCCGGCACGAGCACGGGCACCGCGTCGGCCGCCTGGGCGACCGCAGTGATGTACTTTTCGCCCACGCAATGGAACCAGTGCGTGGCCCAAAAGGCGGCGATCGGCCGGGATACCGATGACAGGCTTGCGCATTGACGTCTGTTAATTATTTTGAACGGGCCCCCGGTATGGGGGCCTGATCACGGGGCCATTGTCTCACAACAAGGGGGGTCGGCGCCCGGGCGTCGGAAGCGTCAAAACAGCCTGTGAAAGCCTGCTTTTGGCCCGTTAGCCCGCGATTTTGCAATGCGTGATCCTTGCCCCGTGTTATGACCGCTGGGTATCCTGAGGGGTGGCCATCCCAGGCCTGCGCCCCAAGATCTTAAACGTCTGGTGAACTCATGGCCCTGCTCCGGGACGACTTTTCGAATGCCCAGGCTTTCCTCGCCGCGCACCCGGCGGTGAAGACCGTGGACCTGTTGTTGCCGGATCTCTGCGGGGTGCTGCGCGGCAAACGCCTGGATGCCTCCGACCTTGCCACCGTCTACGAGAACGGCATGTATCTGCCGGGCTCGATGTTCGCGCTCGATGTCATGGGCGGGACCATCCAGGCGACCGGCCTCGGATTTGACGAAGGCGATGCCGATCGGCCCTGCGTACCGGTGCCGGGCAGCTTGTTTGCTGCGCCATGGATGGGCCCGGGCGTCGCGCAGCTCCAGGTGCAGATGCTGGACCACGATCTTCAGCCATTCTTCGGCGATCCGCGCCATGTGCTGGACACCGTGCTTGCGCGCTATGCGCGCGCGCGGCTGGCAGCCGGTCGTCGCGATCGAGCTCGAATTTTACTTCGTGGACCCGGAGCGCACGGCCGCCGGCCATGCGCAGCCGCCGCCGTCGCGCCTGACCGGCCGCCGCGAGCATCGCACGCAGATCAATTCCATGGCGGACCTCAACTCCGTTTCGGACATCCTGTCCGAGATTGCGACGACCTGCGCGCTTCAGGATGTGCCGACCGGCACGGCGCTCGCCGAGTACGGGCCGAGCCAGTGGGAAGTCAATCTGCGGCATGTCGCCGATGCGCGCCTCGCCTGCGACCAGGCGATCCGGTTCAAGCGCATCGTCAAGGGCGTGGCACTGCGCCATGGGCTCGAAGCGACATTCATGGCCAAGCCTTATGAAGACATGGCCGGCAGCGGCATGCACATGCACGTGAGCGTGCAGGATGAGTCCGGCCGGAACATTTTCGCGTCCGACGGAAGAGCTCGGCAACGACCTCCTGAAGCATGCCGCGGCCGGTCTCGCTCGCGACCATGGCGGACGGCATGGCGGTATTCGCGCCGAATGCGAACTGCTATCGTCGGCTGCGGCCCGAAGCCTACGTGCCGACGCATGCCAGCTGGGGCTACAACAACCGCGGCGTCGCCGTGCGCGTGCCGGTTTCCGGCGCCGAGGACCGCCGTCTCGAACACCGGGTAGCCGGCGCCGACGCCAATCCTTACCTGCTGCGCGCCGTCGTGCTGGCGGGCATGCTGCACGGCATCGAGAAGAAACTCGCCGGCGCCCGCGGCGCTGTCCGGCAATGCCTATACGCAGCGCTCGACGGCGCCACGCCTACCCACCGACTGGCCGACTGCGCTTGCGCGATTTGGCGCCAGCGCGATTGCTGCGCGAATTCCTCGGCGAGCGCTTCGTGCAGCTGTATGAAGTCACGCGACGCGGCGAGATGCAGGATTTCGCCGCGCGTCTCTCGCCACTCGATTTCGCCTGGTATCTGGAGCCCGTATGAACGACGCAGCTGTCAACCCGCCAAGCTGGTACGAGGCGTCGGCCCGGCGCCCATCGCCCGCGCCTGCGCTGGAAGGCTCCGTCGAGGCGGATGTCTGCGTCGTCGGCGCCGGCATTGCAGGCTGCTCGACGGCGCTGCACCTCGCCGAGCGCGGCTATCAAGGTCGTGCTGCTCGAGGCCGAACGGTTGGATTCGGCGCCTCGGGGCGTTCAGGCGGACAGCTGATTCCCGGGCTACGCCTGCGGACAACAGACATTGACCTCGCAGCTCGGTCGCGACGATGCGCGCCGGCTGTGGGATTTCACGATCGAAGGCGTTGAGTTCGTGCGGGAACGCGTGCGCCGTCACGCCATCGATTGCGACCTCGCCTGGGGCCACCTGCACGCCGCCGTGAAGCCCCGCCAGCGCGAGGAACTGGCGGCCTGGCGGCGCGAATTCGAGGACGACTACGGCTACCGGTCCACGCGGATGTTGGAACGCGCCGAAATCGGAGTCGCTCGATCGCGATCGAAGCGCTATTGCGCGGGCCTGTACGACAGCGCTGCCGGCCACCTCCACCCGCTCAAGTTCACGCTCGGGCTTGGCGCCGCAGCCCAGGCCGCCGGCGTGCGCCTGCACGAGCACAGCCGCGTCACCTCAATCGAGCGCGGCACGACAGTGACGTTGAAGACAGCGACCGGCAGCGTGCGCGCGAAGCATGTGGCGCTCTGCGGCAACGTCGGCCTCGGCGAACTATCGCCCGGCTCTTGCCCGCAGGGTCATGGGCATCGCGACTTACATCGTCGCGACGCGCCCGCTGGGCGCGGAGCGCGCGGCCGCGCTGCTGCGCGACGACATCGCGGTAGCAGACATCAACTGGATCATCGATTATTTCAAGCGCTCGCCGGACCATCGCCTGCTGTTCGGCGGCCGCGTCAGCTATTCCGGCATCGACCCGATCGGCACCGAGCGCGCGACGCGCCAGCGCATGCTGAACGTGTTCCCGCAGCTTGCGGACGCCGAAATCGAGTACGCCTGGGGCGGCATCCTCGACATCACGATGAACCGCGCGCCGAATTTCGGGCGGCTCGATCCGAATCTCTACTACCTGCAGGGATTCTCCGGCCACGGCATGGTACTGACCGGTATCGCGGGCAGGATCGTTGCCGAGGCGATCGCGGGCCAGGCCGAGCGATTCGATATCTATGCGCGCATCCGCCACCATGATTTCCCCGGTGGCATAGCGCTGCGCCGCCCGACGCTGGTGCTCGCGATGCTGTGGTTCCGCCTGAGGGACCTGATGCCCTAGCGCGCGACGCGTACCGTCAGCCGGCTCTCGATTTCTGATCCCTCGACACGCGAGTGCAGTGCGCAGGATCCGGCCGTGGTCAATGGCCAGGTTATGGATGCCGGTTGCTCCACCGTATCAGTGCGCGAAACGCGATCGAGAGGGCAATTACCCAGTGCTTCAAATGCAATCGTCGCACCATTGACGGGATTCCCGTTCCGGTCGCTGAGCAGGGCCTTGACGTCCAGACTCGTGCCGCGCGGCAATGCCGCATTGGCTGAGACTGGCGGATCCGTTCCAAGAACCAGGCTTGCCGGCGGCCCGGCAATCGCCGTGGACTGGACGACGAGTGGCGCCAGCTCCCCGGAGCGCACCTCGATGACCTGCGCCCCCACGCGCGCCCCCGCCAGCCATTGCGCGCTGGCCTTGCCGGTGACGTCGGACTTCGCTGCGGCCGCTTCGACGGATCCGTCGCCGCTCAGCACGCGCCATTCCAGCGGGACGTCGCTGACGCCATTGCCAAACGCATCCCGGGCTCGTATCTCGATTCGTCCGACAGCATCGCCGGCAATCGTGGTCGCCGGGGGTACATTCAGGAGCTCGAGGGCGGCGATGGTGCCTGCCGTCACGGTCACGGGCACTCGGACGGAACGTCGTTCACTGATGACTTCAATATAGGTCGTGCCGGTCGGCCCGACGGAACTGACGAGACCGTTGGGCCCGACCATCGCGATTGCCTCCCCACCGCTGCGATAAACGATCGCTGCACCACCGATCGGCTGCCCGGCGGCGTCATTGACTTCGGCGGCGAGTTGCCATTGGCCCCCGGCCGGCATCGCAAGGCTGGCAGGCTCGACCACGATTGCATGGGCCACGCGGATTACGGCCGCGACGGTCTCTTCTGCCCGGTTGCAGGCGGCCAGACCAAGTACCACAATCGGCAGGGCGAGGCTGCAAAGTCGCGCCCGCAAGTGTCGATCGAACACGGCACGATCTTCGCTGTTGCCCCGAGAGAATTTCACCATGTTCAGAGTTTACCCAATTTTCTGCGCCTTGACGGTGCTGGCATCGCTCGCGAGCGGCGTTGCATCCGCCATTGACGCCGCCGCGCCGGCGCCGCCTGAGGCGGCCGTCACCGAGGCGCTGGCACCCGCAACGCCGGTGCCCGTGACATTCCGCGGACATGAACTCCTGGTCGTGCGCGCGCCGATTGGTGCGCTGTCGATTGCCGAACGCGCCCGGGCAATCGAAGACCGGCTGGGGCAGGCATTTGCCCAGCCGGATCTGGACCCGGGCATGCTGCGCACCCAGAACGCTCCCAATTCGACCGACGTGTACATGGGGTCCCAATTCATCCTTTCGGTGATGGATCAGGACGCTCAACCCCTTGGCCGCACGCGACGCCAGCTCGTCGCCGACGACATGGCGGTTTTCGAACAGCTGATCACCGAGGAAATAAAGGCGGGTTCACTGAAGAGCCTGCTGTTCTCAGCAATCTGGAGCGTCGTCGCGATCGTCATTGCCAGTGTCGCGATTTGGGTCTCCATGCGGGGGCTGGCGCGCGCTCAGCGCGGGCTGGCGCGCATTGCCAAGAGCAAAGTCTCGGTCGTGCGTATCGGCACGCTCACGCTGTTCTCACCGAAGTACGCGATGCCGATAATTTCGGCCCTGGTCCAGACGTTGCGGTGGCTAATCGTCGCCACCGTCCTCTTCGCCGCAACTGCATTCGTGCTCGACCAGTTCCCCTGGACGCGGGGATTTGCCGAACAGACGACGCGCGTCGCTCTGGCAGCGCTCGGCTGGGCCGTAGGCGGGATCCTGAGATTCCTGCCAAACGTCTTTTACATCGTCGTCATCGTCATCGCGACGCGTTTCCTGCTCAAGATCCTGCATGCCGTGCTCGAGCAGCTCGGCAGGTCCCAGACCACGGCGCAAAAATTCCCGCCGGAATGGGTGGAGCCAACCTACCAGATCGCCCGTTTCACGGTTGTCGCGCTGGCTGTCGTCGTCGCGTTCCCTTACCTGCCGGGCTCCGATTCAAAGGCCTTCCAGGGAGTTTCTATTTTTGTCGGCGTACTGCTTTCGCTCGGCTCGACAGCCGCAATCGCCAACTTGATCGCGGGCATCGTGCTGATTTACATGCGTGCGCTGGGGGAAGGAGATCGCGTCAAGGTCGCCGATACGATCGGCGACGTGATCAGTTGCGACATGCTCGCCATGAAGGTGCGCACCATCAAGAACGTGGATATTTCGGTGCCGAATGCGCTGATCCTCAGCAATCACGTCATCAATTACAGCCGCCAGGCGCGCGAGGGCCGCCTGATCCTGCACACGACCGTGACCATCGGCTACGACGCGGAATGGCGCAAAGTGCACGAACTGCTGATCAAAGCGGCGCTGGCGACCAAGGATGTCCAGAAGGATCCTGGGCCATTCGTGCTGCAGACCAGCCTCAACGACTTTTTTGTCTCCTACGAGCTGAATGTCTACACGCACGAAGCCCAGGCGATGGCGCGCATCTACTCCGACCTGCACGCCAATATCCAGGATGCATTCAACGAGGCGGGCGTCGAAATCATGTCACCGCAATACACTGCCGTTCGCGATGGCAATCGCTTGGCCCTGCCCGACGAACACCTGCCGAAGAACTACCGGGCTCCCGCCTTCGGGCTGTCCCTGTTCCGCACCAAGCCGGCAGGAGCCTGAGAATGCGCTTGCCGTGGGGTGGCAAACCGATCTGCCCATGAGGAGACATTTTGATGATTGAGGACGTGCAACGCTGGCTGTTCGATCCGACGGTAGGAAGGTTGGTTGCAGCCGCGTTCGCCGTGTTGTTGATTTATGCCCTGACCGGCGTTGCACGCCGTGCTGTCGCACGTTCAATCGGTGACTCCGGCACGCGATACCGGGTGCGCAAGGCGATAGCCTTTGGCGGCTACCTGGTCGCTATCGTCGCGCTCGCGGGCATATTCAGCGACCGCCTCACGGGCCTGACGGTCGCACTCGGCGTTGCGGGCGCCGGCATCGCCTTTGCCTTGCAGGAGGTCATCGCCAGCGTGGCAGGCTGGGCCGCCGTGTCATTCGGAAAATTTTACGAGCCAGGCGACCGGGTCCAGCTCGGCGGCATCAAGGGCGACGTGATCGATATCGGCGTACTCAGGACAACGCTGATGGAAGTCGGAGAATGGGTCAAGGGCGATCTGTACAACGGCCGGATCGTGCGCGTCGCCAACAGCTACGTGTTCAAGGATCCAGTCGTCAATTATTCCGCCGACCTGCCCTTCCTGTGGGACGAAATCACGCTTCCCGTGCGCTACGGATCCGACTGGCAGTACGCCCGCAAGATGCTGATCGACGTGCTGAACGAAGTCTGCGGTGCCACGGCGCCGAAATTCAGGGAGGCCTGGCAGCGGGCTGTGCAGAAATACGCGCTGGAGGACGCTCGCATCGATCCGATGGTGACGCTCGTCGCCAACGACAACTGGATCGAGTTCACGGCGCGATATATCGTTGATTACCAGTCGCGCCGCACCACCAAGGACCGCATCTTCACGCGCATCCTCGAAGAGGTTGATCGCTCGAACAACCGGATCAGGCTCGCGTCCGCAACATTCGAGCTCGTGGGCGTGCCGGGCCTGGATGTCAAGATCAGCGGCGGCAGCGTAGCCGCCGATTAGAAGAAGTGTCAGGCCAGAATGTCTACTTTATCGGGGCAAGATCCCGGACCGCTCCACGCATAGTTAGGTGGCGTCGCCATGAAGTGCGTGCTCATTTGGAGTGAGCAAGTGCGCAATCGGGTCGTAAGGCAGGAACCTACGCGATGGAACGTCGAATGGAAAGTCGCGGACTGGCAGGTCTGTAAAGCGCTCAACCGCACGAGTTTCAATTCCGAACCAGGATGCACAGGGCTCACCGTCTGAGAACGGGCGAATGCGGTACACCTCGTAGTAGTCCGTGTATTCATCTCGATCGTCATCGAAGCGCGACCAGAAGTAGTAGGTACCTTGAGCATTCGTACAAAGGATGGCACGAGGGTAGTCATAGAACTCGCGATATTCAGCCTGCAGCCAGTTCGCCATCGTGGCGCGACCTTGTATCTAACGCTCGCGATCAGCGACGGCGCGCAGTTGGCGCACCGCTTGCCAATGCAACAATTTGGACCCGGCTTGCATTTCCTGCAAGCGGCGTGACGACAAGCACCGAACGCTGCATCGCATAGTTAGGTTTCACTCTTTGGCGCGTGGAACCGGAGTCTTGGCCAGCCGATCCGCCATGCGCGTCTGCCAACCAGGACCGGTCGCCCTCCAACGCTTCACCACCTCGGGTGGCAGGCGCAAGGAAATGAGCTGACGCGGATTGGCGGAGCGGGGACGACCACCTTTATTGACGACCGCACGGCCCAGCATTTCGTCCGTGAGTTCAGGCAGTTCCTTGTACTCCGAGCGCTTGATGCGGTGCGTATCAACGCGTGAGACGTCAGAGCCCAAAGAACGGCGCGAGGCGGATTTGCTCACGGTGATTTGCCTTTCTTATGCTGAAAATGTGGCGTACCGCGCCACGCGGGGTGTAGCCAATGACCACTAGACGGCCTTCCAACTGACCGAAGCAGATGATCCGAGTCTCGCCATAGCTTTTGCGTGTGTCCTCAACCTCTACGGTCAGACCGGCGAACACTGTTGGCGCATCTTCGAAGTCGAGTCCTCGATCCCGCAAGGTCTGATCGCGCTTGTCGGGGTCGTAGGTGACCGTCATAGGTTATTGTATATACAGTAACCAAGGCCGGCAAGTGTCCGTGAATATCTATCGGAAACCGCGAGTTAGACGCTCTAGAGTGAAACCTAACGGCTGGCATCAGCTGCCCGGCAAAATGGCGCCGCGATTCTCCCGCAGCTAATCGCTTCTCATGTTGACATAGAGCGCAACGACTCCAAGACATACCAAAAAGTAGGTTGCGCCCTCGAAAGCGACTTGACCAGCTTGCGTCTGCCACATGAATAGCATCGTTGCGCCTATGACGATGAATCCACCGAAGAGCATCAAGATGGATGCACCACAAGCGAAGAGTCCCCAGTACTTTGCCGCCTGGAACTCCACTGCGGAACCGTTGCGGGACCGGAAGAGCTGAAAAACGCCAATTGCGCCGGTCACGCCCGTTAAGAGCTTTAGCAGAAGAATCCAGCCAACGCCGACCCATATGAAGACCGGCGCGTCGAACGCGAACACGCGGGGAGTGGACGATGGAACGCCTTCCATGGACAGAACTCGCGCAACGCCGCCATAAGTAGTGTCAAGACCGGCCAAATTTCCAAACCCGCCGACCAGCCCCTGCAGTGCAACGAAGAAGATCAGCGCGATCTTTAAATATCGTGTTCCGTTACGCATTGATGAGGTCTCCGTGCCGCCTAACGACCCAAGCTCAGCGACCCGGCCCACGGGCGGCGTGAATTGCAACCGGAGCGCGAGGCCGGGTTCGCTGCAGCGCATGGTTAGGCCGCACGCGAAATCCTCCGAATAAGAATCAGCGCGGCTAAGTAGGCAGCAGCAACAACATCGTAGGCAAGACACCAACCCGGCCACCATACAGGGACACCGGGGTTCGCTATCACTGCGTGATGAAAGAAGTCAAAAACTCCGTGAAGTGCCAAGCCGGCGACCACGAGCCATAGAGTCTTCCGGAATCCAAGCGCAGCCATCGCCACAAACACGAGTGCAGGAATGGCCTCCGCGACAAGGGAATCTGTGGACCCAGCCATCGCCGCAAATAGCAGGTATAAGGTGGCAATGACTATCAAGACGATTGGGTAGAAGCTGCGCTCCTTGTCGAAGCCAAGCACGGTGGCGAATAATCCAACTGCAGTAGCAGCGGCGATTCCAATTGCGAATTCCATGGTGATTTAGATTTTGCGATCTAGCCGTTATTAAACTGCACCTACACCCACCGTCGTACGCGCGCCATGTACAGGGCAAATTCGGGGCCGAACTTTGCGAGTAACGCTCGCTCTTCGGGCTTAATTTGGTACTGAGTCAGGTACGCCAAAAAGGCCGGCAACAGCAAAACCGCGCCAGCATTTGACAGGTACAGTGCCCAGCCCGCAAGAGCTAGAAAGAAGCCGAGGTACATGGGATTGCGCGAGACGCGGTAGACACCGCTGGACACGACAGACGAGGACGCGCCAGGGGTGAGTGGGTTGACTGTGGTGCGCTTGTTGCGAAAGGCAACAACTCCGGCGAGGGCTACCCCTCCGCCGAGCACAACCAGCGCCAGCGCCAGTGCGAACCTTGCGGGCAGGGTGTACGAGATCCCTGGTGCGACGTAGGCCACACCGAACATTGCACCGGCGAAGACAAGCCACACAAGTACCGGTGGAATCTTCAGATCGAGCCATTGCATAAAGGGTGTGCTGCCTAACGTCCGCGATCAGCGGCGGCGCGCAGTCGGCGCGCCGCTTGCCTTGGTTGCAAGCGGCGTGACGACAAGCGCCGAACGCTGCATTGCATAGTTAGGCCGCGCTGACTTTGAGCGTCTCAACACCGCGGAGATCGACATTGCGCTTTGCCTTCCACAGATCGTAACTATGCTGCATGGCGAGCCAGCTCTCGGCAGAGCGACCGAGACACTTCGACAGACGCAGAGCCATCTCGGGAGTAACGCTACTGGTACCAGTCAAAACACGGTTAAGAGTGGACGGCGAGACTCGAAGTTTGGCAGCCAGCTCGCGACCGCTGATGCCATTCGGCTCGAGATACACCGCAGCAATGAACTCACCCGGGTGAGGAGGGTTATGCATGGCCATCAGTGATAGTCCTCATAGTCCAACAGATATGCCTGTCCGTCCCTGAACTCGAACGTTAGCCGCCAATTGGCATTGACCCAAACTGACCAGCGGCCCCGATCGGCACCCTTGAGCGGATGCAGCTTGAACCCCGGAACATCCATGTCTCCAATGACTTGAGCAGTTTCCAAGGCAATCAGGAGCATCTGCAGTCGCTTGGCATGCTTCGGCTGGATGCCTCCAAGACTTCCAGTTTCATAGAAGCGGCGCAGCCCCCTATGCCGAATCGACTGGATCACAGGCGGAGTGTAGCATGTTGCGCATCACGCAACAAACGGCCTAACTACAATTGGATGTGATCAATGACTGTTTGTTTTACGTGATTTTTGACTGTTAATCACCTGGTGGCGCCGCAAGTCCTTGTCTTGCCTCAAAGTCGACATGATCTAATTTCCCGCCTGGCACCGGCATTGCCGGTTGGCTTGCAGTGGCCCGGGGTATTGCCAGCCCGCACGCGTCGCCGAGTGAACACGAGGTGGCTACTACCGGGTGATCTCGTAGCAATGATGCACGCGCTGATCGCGCTCGAAATCCAGCGGGATGGTCTGCGACGTGATGTCGGTGACTGAGACATCTGACAGCGCATCAGCCTCCAGCCTGAACTTCCGGAAATTGGTCGAGAACAACAGCAGGCCGCCGGGCGCGAGGCGCGCCAGTGTCGAGCGAATCAGCGCCACATGGTCGCGCTGCACGTCGAACTCTCCCTGCATGCGTTTGGAGTTCGAGAAGGTCGGTGGATCCAGGAAGATCAGGTCGTAGCGCTCCCCATCATCCGCGTCCAGCCATTGCAGGCAGTCGGCCTGCACGAACTCGTGATCCTTTCCGCGAAAATCATTGATCTCCATGTTGCTGCGCGCCCAGTCGAGATAGGTGCGGGACATGTCGATCGATGTCGTCGTGCGTGCGCCGCCGGCAGCCGCGAAAACGCTTGCTGAACCTGTGTAGCAAAACAGGTTCAGGAATCGCTTCCCGCGCGCTGCATCGCGGATCCGTGCACGCGTCATCCGATGATCGAGAAACAGGCCGACGTCCAGGTAGTCGGTGAAGTTCACGAGGAATTTCAGTCCCGCCTCTTCGACGACCAGGCGTTCACGACTGTCGTCGAGTGCCTCGTATTGTGTAGCGCCCGTCTGCGGCCGCCGAGTGCGCCAGTAGATGTCGTCCATCTCGAGGCCCGCCACCTCGGGCAACATCGACAGGGCTTCCTCCCGCCGTGCGCGCGCCTTCGCGCGGTCCACGGTCGCCGGTGGCGCATATTCCTGCACGTAGAGCCAGCGTCCGCCGAGCCCTTCAGGATCCGCCTGGTACTGGTCGATCGCAAATGAATACTCGGGCATGTCGGCATCGTAGATACGAAAGCAGGAAATGCCTTCCCGGCGTGCCCAGCGCGACCGCGACTTGAAATTCTTGCGCAGTCGATTCGCGAACATCTGCGCGCCGGGCCGGAGTCGCGCGGCCTCGGCGTCGATCGGCGGCGGTCGCCCCGGCACGAACGGGCGGTCGAACTCCGCCGGCTCGATCCTGATCCGCAGCAGGCGGCATTCGACCGGGCCGTTCATCATCCGGTGCGTGCGACGCGCATTGATCCCGAGTTCCCGGCCGAGCGCCGGATTGCCGGTGAATACTGCCGCTTCCCAGCCGAGATATCCCTCGCGCAACCGGTCGCCAAGGAGTGAATAAAGCGCACGCAGCTGCTCAGCCTCGCCGAGTCGCTCGCCATAGGGTGGATTGACCGCGACCAGGCCCAGAGGCGCCGGCGCTTTTGGCAGCGCCGCGAGTTCCGAGCGGTGGAACTCGATTCGTTCGCCAAGTCCTGCGCTCGCGGCATTGGCGGCGGCGTCCTTGAGCACCACGGGATCCCGGTCGTAGCCGCGGATCCGCCCGGGTGTCAGCCGGTCGATGGCGCCGCGCACAACGGCTTCTGCGCGAATGTCGCGCCATGCATCCGCATCGTGTTGCCGCCAGCGCTCGAAACCGAAGCGCGCGCGCGTGAGACCCGGCGCAATGTTGCCGGCGATCAGCGCGGCCTCGATCGGCAGCGTGCCCGAGCCGCACAGCGGATCGACGAAAAAACCGCCTGATTCCGCGATTGCCGGCCAGCCGGACCGCAGCAGGATGGCGGCGGCGAGGTATTCCTTCAGCGGTGCCGCGCCCTGCCCGCCCCGGTAACCGCGCCGGTGCAGGCTGTCTCCGGACAAGTCGATTGCGACCGCCGCCGTGCCGCGTCCGATGTGCACGTTGATGCGAAGTGCTGGCGCCGCGCGATCGACCGACGGACGCTCGCCGGTCTTTTCGCGGAACTGGTCCACGATCGCATCCTTGACGCGCTGCGTGCCGAACTGGGTATTGTCGATGCCGGGTATGCTGCCCGAGAAATCCACCGCCAGCGTGTCGGTCTCGCCCATGTGCTCCGACCAGTCCACGCGACGAATGCCTTCGTACAACTCAGCGTTGCTGGCAACGGGAAACCCCCCAATGCTCCACAGCACGCGCAGGCCGACCCGCGACCAGAGGCAGGCGCGATAGGCATCCGCCAGCGTCGCCGTGCAGGTCACACCGCCCTGCACTTCGCGCGCGTCTGCGACACCGAGTGCCGCAAGCTCAGCGGCCAGCAAGTCGGCCGTGCCGGTTGCAGCAGTGACAAAAAGTGGATTGCTGCCCATCAGCGCCCGAGTTCAATCATTCTCAGGCCACGTGGCGGCCGCTCGAGCGTGCGCAGGAGGATCCGGTAGATGTCATGGTCGAATGCGCCTGGGCGGCGTTCGAACCCTTCAGGTTCAGTGCCGCCGTCGAAACTGCCGAGGTAACGCCAGCGGTCGAACACGTGGATTTCCTCGGCACCGCTCCAGTCGCGCTCGCGCATGCCCACCGGGCCTGCAAACGGCCAGTCGCGATGCTTGAGGCGCGAAAATGCCAAGCGCGTGCGGACCCCGTGCATTGCCGCGGGTTCCCTGCCGATGCAGGCACCGCGGCAGCGTCCAAGCTGGAAGGCGATGCAGGAGCCCTCGCCCGTCTCCAGTCCAAGCTGCCGCGCGCACAATTCATGATCGCGAACGATGCCGGCGAGAGCGCGCTCCGCATCGCCGCGGCTGTGGAACATGCCATGGCTCCCCTCGGTGTCGCCATCCGGATCGAGCTCCGTAATGCTCGCGCGCAGGGATTCCGCTCCACCGGCAAGCCGGATCGCCCAGAGCCCGGGACTCGCGCGCAGTTGCCGGTTCAGCAACGGCTTTCGTTCCTTGACCAGCCGCGCCTCGGCGATCAGCGCGCCGAATTCCCCGGCAGTCGCGATCCATTCGACGCGCCGCACCAGGCGCGTGAGTTCCATCGACTTGCGTGAATGCTGCTGCGCGTTGAAATGCGCGAGCACGCGCGACTGGATGTTCTTCGCCTTGCCGACATACAGGAGTGCATTCTCCTCTCCGTAAAAGAGGTAGATACCCGGGCCCTCGGGCAGCTCGTCGATGAGGCCCGCGTCGAGCTGCGGCGGCAGGCGTGGCGCCTTCATCAGTTCCGCGACAATGCCGTCGAGCGCTTCCGCCGGCCAGCGCTCGCGCGCGATGCGCAGGAGTTCCGCGAGCACCTGCGCATCGCCGAGCGCACGATGACGCGCCGCGCAGTGGATTCCGTAGCGCGCCATCACGGCGTCGAGATTGTGCCCGCGCTCGCCGGGCGTCAGCGCGCGCGAAAGCCTGACCGTGCACAGCACGGGCGCGCGGAAACGGCGCTCCAGGCGCCGGAATTCCCCGCGCAGGAATCCGTAGTCGAAGCGCGCGTTGTGGGCGACGAACAGCCGGCCCTCGAGCCTCCGCAGGATTTCTTCGCAGACGGCGGCGAATGGCGGTGCATCCGCTACCATCGCCTCGGTGATGCCGGTGAACTGCTGGATGGCATACGGGATGCGCACGCCGGGATTCACGAGCGTCGAGTATTCCTCGACGACACGGCCGCCCGAAAGCAGGACGATGCCCACTTCCATGATGCGGTCGCGCAAGGAGTTGCCGCCCGTCGTCTCGAGGTCGACGCAGGCGACCTCGCCCGCAAGCGGCGCGTCAATCGGCGGCACCGTCCATGGTCAGCAGCGGGCCGTACAGATCGGGTCGCCGGTCGCGGAATACGCCCCAGGCATGGCGGTAGCCGCGGATTTCCTCGAGGTCGAATGTCGAAGTCAGGATCGTTTCGCTGTGATCATCCGCCTGGGCGACGACTTCGCCCGTGTGATCCGCGATGAATGAATGCCCGTAGAAGGTCACCTCGACCTTTTCGCCGCGCTCCCTGCCGATGCGATTCGAGGCGACGAGCGGCATCACGTTTGCCGCCGCGTGACCCTGCATCGTGCGCTGCCAGTGCCAGCGTGAATCCAGCGCCGGGTCCTGCGGCTCGGAGCCGATGGCCGTCGGATACAGGAGGATCTCGGCGCCCATCAGCGCCATCGCGCGCGCGGACTCCGGGAACCACTGGTCCCAGCAGACCGCGACGCCGAGTGTGCCGAAGCGGGTCGGCCAGACCTTGAAGCCCGTGTTTCCCGGCGAGAAATAGAACTTCTCGTGATAGCCGGGGCTTTCCGGGATATGCGACTTGCGGTAGATACCGAGCAAACTGCCGTCGGCGTCCAGCATGGCAAGGGTATTGAAGTACGCGTTCTGCGCGCGCTCGAACACGGACACGGGGAGCACGACCTTGAGTTCCGCCGCCACCTTCGAGAGCCGCGCGATCGCGGGATTCTCAGCGATCGGCGTCGCGAGCTCGAAATGCTTCGCGAGGTGATCCTTGCAGAAATAGGGCGACTCGAATAGCTCCTGGATCAGGATCACATTGGCGCCGCGGCCGGCCGCGTCGCGGATCAGCCGCTCGGCATTCGCGATGTTGGCCTTGCGATCGGAGCCGCAGGCCATCTGCGTGGCAGCCACCGTGACCTTCACGACAAGTCGATCCAGGTCGTCTTCAGCTCGGTGTACTTGTGCAGCGCGTGCAGCGACTTGTCGCGGCCATTGCCCGACTGCTTGAAACCGCCGAACGGAACCGTGATGTCGTCGGCGTCGTAGCAGTTCACAAACACGGTGCCTGCCCGGATCGACCGCGCCACCCGGTGGGCCGTCGCGAGGTCCCGCGTCCAGACCGCGGCGGCCAGGCCGTACATGACGTCATTCGCCATCTTGATGGCATCATTCAGGTTCTTGAATGTCAGCGCCGACAGCACAGGCCCGAAGACTTCCTCGCGCGCAATCCGCATGTCCATCTGGACGCCGTCGAACACGGTCGGTTCCACGAAGAACCCGCCGGAGTCCTCGCGCACGCGGCGACCACCGGAGCGCAGGTTTGCGCCTCCCTTGCGGCCGGACTCGATGTAGCCCAGGACCGTGTTCATCTGCGCCTGGTCCACGATGGCTCCCAGCTTGGTTGCCGGATCGAGCGGGTCGCCCGGTGCCATGGCCTCGCCAATCGCAACGATCCTGTCGAGCATCTCGTCGCGGATCGATTCGTGCACGAGAAGGCGCGAAGCCGCGGAGCACATTTCGCCCTGGTTGAAGAAGATGCCGATTGCCGCAGCCTTCGCCGCGCGCTCCACGTCGGCGACATCCGCCATCACGATATTGGGCGATTTGCCGCCGCACTCGAGCCAGATGCGCTTCATATTCGAGCGCCCCGAATACTCGAGCATGCGCCGGCCGATGCGCGTCGAGCCCGTGAATGCGATGCAGTCGACGTCCATGTGGAGCGCAAGGGCCTCGCCCGCCGTATGGCCGTAGCCCGGCACGACATTCAATACGCCCTCCGGCAGCCCGGCCTCGATCGCGATCTCCGCGATCCGCAGCGCCGTCAGGGGCGATTTCTCCGAGGGCTTCAGCACGACGGAGTTGCCGGTCGCCAGTGCAGGGCCGAGCTTCCAGCAGGCCATGAGCAACGGGAAATTCCAGGGCACGATCGCGCCCACGACGCCGACAGGCTCGCGCGTGATCAATGCCAGGGTGTCGTGCGGGGTCGGCGCGATCTCGTCATAGACCTTGTCGATCGCCTCCGCATACCAGGCTATGCAGCGCGCAGCGCCCGGGATGTCGATCTTCAGGGAGTCCGAAATGGGCTTGCCCATGTCGAGCGTCTCGGTTAGCGCAAGCTCTTCGCGGTGCTTGCGGATAAGCTCCGAGAAACGCAGCAGCACCTTCTTCCGCGAGGCCGGCGCCATGCGCGACCAGCGCCCGTCCTCGAATGCGTGGCGCGCGCTGGTAACCGCGACATCTACGTCCCGCGAACCGCAGGCGGCGATCTGCGCGATGGACTTGCCGGTCGCCGGGTTGATGCAGACAAATGTCTCCCCGGATGCTGCCGGCTGGTACTTGCCGTCGATGAACGCCTCGGTGCGCAATTGCAGCGCCGAGGCTCGATCGCGCCAGTTGGTCGTCTTTGCTTCGCGTTTCAAGGCTGGCCGCTCCGTTTCAGAGTGTCGGTGGCGTGGCGGCACTAATGATCTCACAGCGCTCGCGCCCGCGATTACGGAATCTGTGCGGCATTGCGCTCGAGAAATAGAACGCATCGCCGGGCCCCAGTACCTGGGTCTGGTCCCCGATCGTTATCTCGATCTGGCCGCTGACCACGATTCCGCCCTCCTCGCCAGCATGACTCAGCATTTCCGAGCCGGTGTCGGCGCCGGGCGCGTAAACCTCGTGCAGAACGGCCATGCGCCGCCCCGGACGGCGGGCGGCGACCAGGCGCAACGAAACCCCGCCTTCGCCGAGCTCGACGAGCTCCTTGCGTGCATAAAACACCTGCGGCGTGGCAGCGGCATCCATCGTAAAAAATTCGGCAAGCTGCATCGGCAGGCCGTCCAGAACCTTCTTGAGCGATGCGACCGAGGGGCTCACGCGACCCTGCTCGATCAGCGAAATCATGCCGTTTGTCACGCCGGCCCGTTTCGCGAGTTCACGCTGGGACAAGCCGTGCATCAGGCGCACGGCCTTCAAGCGGACGCTGACATCATTCGTCATGGCATTCGATCCACGTGTCTATGATATTAAACGGTACTTGCGTAATATCGCGCCTGCGTGCGATGAGTGTCAATTATCCTTATCACTTCCGGCCCCGGAGTCGCCCCTATGAGTCCCCCCGCACCCGAACGCGCTGCGCTGGAAGCATTCTGGATGCCATTCACCGCGAACCGGCAGTTCAAGTCGGCACCGCGGCTCCTGGCACGCGCCGAGGGCATGCATTACTGGACGCCGGAAGGACGGCAGATCCTGGACGGCTGTGCAGGGCTCTGGTGCGTCAACGCCGGCCACGGAAGACGCGAAATCACCGAGGCGGTTGCTGCGCAGGTGGCGACCATGGACTACGCGCCGCCATTCCAGCTGGGGCATCCGCTCGCATTCGAGCTGGCGAACGCGCTCGTGGAAATCTCGCCCAAGGGCCTCGACCACGTGTTCTTCACGAACTCGGGCTCCGAATCCGTGGACACGGCTCTCAAGATCGCGATCGCCTGGCACAGGGTGCGCGGCGATGCGGCGCGCACTCGGCTGATCGGACGCGAACGCGGCTATCACGGCGTCGGCTTTGGCGGCATCTCGGTCGGCGGCATGGCCAACAATCGCAAGTATTTCGGCGCGCTGCTGCCCGGCGTCGATCACATCCGCCACACACACGACTACGCGCGCAACGCCTATTCGCGCGGACTGCCGGCGCATGGCGCCGAATTGGCGGACGACCTCGAGCGTCTGGTCGCCTTGCACGACGCCTCGACCATTGCGGCGGTCATCGTCGAGCCGATTGCGGGTTCCACCGGCGTACTGCTGCCGCCGCGGGGCTACCTGGAGCGCCTGCGCGAGATCTGCACGAAACACGGCATCCTGCTGATATTCGACGAAGTCATTACCGGCTTTGGCCGCACCGGATCAGCATTTGCCGCCCAGGAATTCGGCGTCGTGCCGGACATGATGACCTGCGCGAAGGGCCTTACCAATGGCGCGATCCCGATGGGCGCCGTGTTCGTGCGCCGCGAGATCTACGATGCCTTCATGACGGGCCCGGAACAGGCGATAGAGCTGTTTCATGGCTACACCTATTCGGCGCACCCGGTCGCCTGTGCCGCCGGGCTCGCGACGCAGCGGATTTACCGCGAGGGCCTTTTTGAGCAGGCACGCGCGATGGCGCCCTATTGGGACGATGCCGTTCACGGCCTCAAGGGCCGCCGGCATGTGATGGATTTGCGCTCTTATGGGCTGGTTGCGGGCATCGAGCTCGAGCCGCGCCAGGGCGCGCCGGGCGCACGCGGCTTCGAGGCGCTCCTCGCGGCCTTCGAGCGCGGATTGCTGGTGCGGACCACCGGCGACACGATCGCCCTGTCGCCGCCGCTGGTCATCGAGCGCGCGCAGGTGGACCGGATTTTCGAGACCCTGGCCTCCGTAATCGACCAAGTGGCGTGAGGCCTGCGCGGCGGTATGATGCATGGCAGGGCGTCCGGATTTTTCCAGGGGAGTGCAGATGAATAACCAATTCAAGGCGGCGTGCCCCGTGGCGCTTGCCGTGGCCCTGTCGTTGCCGCTCGCCGCGCATGCGCAGGAAATCACCGGACTGGGTGAAGTGATCGTCACCGCCCAGAAGCGGCAGCAGTCACTGCAGGACGTGCCATTGTCGGTGTCGGCCTTCACGGGCGATTTGCTGCGGGAGAGCCGCATTGGCGATATTCGCGGTCTGGTGGATTTCACGCCCGGCTTCAGCGGCCGTACGGAAGACAGTTTCACTGACGCCCTGGCGATACGCGGCATCTCGACCAACGATTTCGGCATTGGCGGTGATCCGTCGGTCGCCGTGTTCATCGATGGAATGTGGGCCGGCCGCACGGGCGGGGTACAGAACGCCTTCTACGACATCGAGCGCGCGGAAGTGGTCAAGGGACCCCAGGCCACGCTGTTCGGGCGCAATGCGATCGCGGGCGCGATCAGCATCATCACGAACAAGCCCGTGGGCCAGTTCGAGGCCAGCACCGAATTGACGCTGGCGGATTACAACGATATCGAGGCGACCGCCACCCTGAATATCCCCCTGAGCGACCACTGGTTCTTCCGCGGCAGCGTGTATGGGCACGACAATTCGGGCTTCCTGAAGAACCTGCAGGGCGGCGAGGACCTCGGTTACCACGACGTGCTCTCCACCCGGATGGCGCTGCGCTATGCCGGGGATGCGGTCGACGCTGTCCTGACCGCGACATATGAAGATCGCAGGCAGGATCCATCCGTGTACTGGGTTCCCGCGGCCGGCCTGCCGGTGAACCGGGTCGCGACCGACCTGGGCGACAATGGCTTTGACGAATCGGATATTTTCGAGGCCCGGGCCAACATCGAGTGGTCGCTGGCCAACGATTACACGCTGACATCCATCACCGGCTACAAGTCCTTCAATTTTGATTACCTGGAGGACTACGACGGCGGGCCGACCCTGGTAAATAACTATGGCCAGACCAATGCGGTGGATTACCTGAGCCAGGAGATCCGCTTCAATTCGCCCGCTGATCGCAAGGTGGTCTGGTTTGCAGGCGCCAGCGCGTACCAGGAAAATATCGATGGGGTATTCAACTTTATCTATAACGAAGACGACCTGTGCCGCGCCCTTGGCATCACCGATGCGCCGGATTTCGCCGGGCCGGTCTCCGGATGCGATGACCCCAATTTCGAGGACTACTGGGGCGACGACATCGATCCCGCCGACCTGCTGACCAACAAGTCAGAACGGAACTTCGTCCGCATGGAGAGCCAGGGCTGGGCGGCCTACGGCGATTTCACGGTCAATCTGCTGGACAACCTGGAACTGACCGCGGGTGCCCGCTATACCTACGATCAGAAGAAGATCCGCAACCGCGTGCAGAACAGCGGTGGCGCACTCGGCAACAACTTCAACTATGAGTTTTATACCGATGGCTTCGTCCGCAACAAGGGCGACTGGAGCGATTTCACGCCGCGCCTGGCCCTGAGTTACAAGGTAAGCGACGACGTCAAGCTCTACTTCAGTGCCGCGAGAGGCTACAAGTCGGGCGGCTTCGCCACCTTCGGCTTTGACCTGCATGGCCAGGACGTGAGCGATGAAGGTGTCGCCCCGCCAGGCACGACGCCGATCAAGTTCAATCCTGAACAGATCGACAGTTTCGAGATCGGCGCCAAGTCCCGCCTGCTGGACAACACGCTACAGCTGAATGCGTCGTTGTTCTATTACACCTATAAGGACCTGCAATTAGTCTACTTCGATACTGGCTCGTCACTGGTCGCGAATGTTGGCAAGGCACGGGGCCAGGGACTCGAGGCGGACATGCGCTGGGTTCCGAACGTGCACTGGGACATCTCCCTGGGATTGTCGCTGCTCGACACCAAGATCACCGATGCAACCCAGATGATGGCGCTGGGGGCCTGCGGCGAATGCGCCGGCAACAATCTGCCATTTGCGCCCGAGGTCAGCACCTCCGCAAGGATCACCTACAAGCGTGCGCTCGGCGCCGGTGAGATGTATTTCACCACCGAGCATGTCTACCAGTCCGAGATGTTCGGCGGCCCAGACAACATTCCGGATGCGGCGGTGTCAAGCTGGAACGAATTTGCCTTCCGGCTGGGCTATCGCAGCGACGCCGACTGGTGGCTCACATTGTGGGTCCAGAACGCCTTCAACGAGAAATACTTCGAGCGCGGCTGGGAGAACGCAGATGCAAACAACCAGTATGGATACGGGCTGTTCAATGAACTGGTTTGGCCATCCAAGCCCCGGACCATCGGTGTGACTGCCGGAAAGCAGTGGAAGTAGCGGTTCAGGCGGGTTTCGGGGCCTCGAATATCGCGTAGCGCTTGCGCGCCGGCTCAACCGTTTCCCAGGTCCCGCTGAAACCCGCCGGTATGACCCAGGCGTCGCCGGCATTGAATTGCCAGCGCCGGCCGTCCGCAGAAGTGAGCACGACCCGCCCTTCAAGCAAGTGGCAGAACTCGTGCTCGGTGTACTCGATCTGCCACTTGCCGACATTGCTGGCCCAGGTCCCGGCGAAGAACTGCTTGCTCGGGTCCGTGTAGTAGTTGCGCACCCAGGTCTTGGGCTCGCCCTTGAGAATGCGCTCAGGCGCCGGCGCCGATTCCTGGGCCTTCATATTGCGCCGAAAATCCACGATCGTGGGTGTCGTCATCGCATTCTCCCGCTCGGCCGCAGGTTCGGTCGCGGCGCCACCCTATCGTACGGTAAAATGCGGATCAGTCTGGAGGTCCCCGTGAAAAACAACGAATCCCTGGTCGCGCGCCGCAATGCGGCCGTTGCGCGCGGCGTCGCGATGGCGCAGCCGGTCTATATCGAGCGCGCCGAAAATGCATTGCTGTGGGACGCCGACGGAAACCGCTACGTGGATTTCGCCGGCGGCATTGCCGTGCTGAATACCGGCCATCGCCATCCGCGCGTGCTGGAAGCCGTGCGCGCGCAGCTCGACAAGGTCACGCACACCTGCTTCCAGGTCACCGGGTACGAGCCCTACGTTGCACTCTGCGAGCGGCTCAACAAGCTCGCGCCCGGCAAGGCTGCGCACAAGACGCTCCTGATGACGACCGGCGCCGAGGCCGTCGAAAACGCGGTCAAGATCGCCCGCGCCCACACCGGGCGTTCCGCCGTCATAACATTCTCGGGCGGCTTTCACGGGCGCACATTCATGGCAATGGCGCTCACCGGCAAGGTCGAGCCCTACAAGGCCGGCTTCGGGCCGCTGCCGGGCGAAGTCTATCACGCGCCATTCCCTAATTCGCTGCATGGCGTGTCGGTCGACGACTCGCTGCACGCGATTGCGATGCTGTTCAAGTGCGATGTCGAACCGGCGCGGGTCGCCGCGATCATGTTCGAGCCGGTGCAGGGTGAAGGCGGGTTCTACGTGGCGCCGAAGGAATTCGTGCTGCGCCTGCGCGAGCTCTGCGACAAGCACGGCATCATGCTGATCGCGGACGAGATCCAGAGCGGTGCGGGCCGAACCGGGCGCATGTTCGCGATCGAGCACTACGGCGTCGCCGCCGACATCATGACGCTTGCCAAGTCGCTGGCCGGCGGCTTCCCGCTCTCCGCGGTGATCGGCCGCGCAGAAGTGATGGATTCCTGCGCGCCGGGCGGACTGGGCGGCACCTACGCCGGCAATCCGGTCGCCTGCGCGGCGGCACTCGCCGTGCTCGACGTGTTCGAGCAGGAGCAGATCTTCGCGCGTGCCGGCAAGCTGGGCACGCGATTGACTGCAAGACTGAAGAAGCTCGCCGCGCGTCATCCGTCCGTCGCCGAGATCCGTGGCCTCGGGGCAATGGTGGCCTTCGAACTGTGCGAAGGCGGCGATCCGGAAAAGCCGGCCGTCGACCTGACCAAGGCGCTGACAAAGCGCGCACGCGAACTGGGCCTGCTGCTCCTGTCCTGCGGCATCTACGGCAACGTGATCCGTATCCTGGTGCCGATCACGGCGGAAGACGCCGTCGTGGACGAGGGTCTCGGCATCCTGGAGCGCGCCTTCGACGAGCTCGAAATGGTGGCTAGGGAGAGAATCGAACTCTCGACCCCGGGGTTATGAATCCCGTGCTCTAACCAGCTGAGCTACCTAGCCACGCGGTGGGAAGGTACCCCGGGGAGGCGGGATTGTCGGGACCGTGCCGGTAGCTGTCAAGGCTCCATTCAGGCGGCTTTCTTTTTTGCGATGTAATCGTCGACCAGTTCCTCGAGGATCGACAGCGGCACCGCGCCGTTCTTCAGCACCACGTCGTGGAAGTCGCGGATGTCGAAGCGGTCGCCGAGCTCGGCTTTCGCGTGCTCGCGCAGCTCCAGGATCTTCAGCATGCCGATCTTGTAGGAGAGCGCCTGGCCCGGGATGTCGATGTAGCGCTCGACTTCCTTGGTCGCCTCTTCGCGCGTCATCGGGATGTTCGCCAGCATGTAATCGATCATTTGCTCGCGCGTCCACTTCTTGGCATGCGCGCCCGTGTCGACCACGAGCCGTACCGCCCTCAGCATCTCGTCCTGCAGCCTGCCGAAATCCTTCATCGGGTCGGTGAAGCGGCCCTGCTCCTTGGCGAGCCGCTCCGCATACATTCCCCAACCCTCGATGTAGGCGCCGAAGAACGCGAACTTCTGGAACATCGGAACATTTGTGAGTTCCTGCTGGATCGCGACCTGGAAATGATGACCGGGCGCGCCTTCGTGGTACGCGACGGTCTGCATCTCGTGCTTCTGCATCGTCGTCATGTCGCGAAGGTTGACGTAATAGTAACCGGGGCGGCTGCCATCGGGCGCCGGCTGGTTGTAGAAAGCAATCGGCGCGGTTTCCTCGCGCCAGGGTTCGACGCGGCGCACTTCGAGCGGTGCCTTTGGCAGGATGTTGAAGTACTTGCCGACATCGGCATATACGCCATCGATGTACGCCTTCGCCTGGTCGAGATAGGCCTGCCGGCCCTCGTCGGTATTCGGATAGAAATTGCCGGGATCCGTGCGCAGGTGCTTGAAGAATGCCGGCAGGTCGCCCTTGAAGCCGACCTGTTTCATGATGGTTTCCATCTCGCCGCGGATGCGCGCGACTTCGGCAAGGCCGATGTCGGTGGATCTCATCGGCAGTGAGGGCCGGATCGCTGGTCCAGAAATCGATCTGGGTCTTGTAGAACTCGTCGCCATCCGGCAGCTTCCAGACGCCATCCGCGCCGGGCGACTTGCTGCGCAGGCTTTCGATCCTGGCAAGCGTCGCGTTGATGCCGGCCCTGAAGGGCCCCTTGAGCGCCGCGATCGCGGCGTCGACCAGGCGCTGCTTCTCCGCGTCCGCAATCTCGAGCTTTCCGACCTTGCCGCGAAAGTCGGCAAGGATCGCGGAGTCCTCGCCGCTGTCGTCGAATGGCGCGCCCTTCAGGAGATTGCGGCCATCTTCCAGCACCGGGTCGAATGAGAACGAGGTCGGCACGATGCCGCGCTCGGCCGCGAGATCCATCGCCTGGATGCCCTGCCGGGCAGCCAGTTCCACGCCATTGAGGCGGGAAATGTAGGCCTCGGCATCGGACACGTCATCGATGCGATGGATGTTCTGCATGAACGTGGCGAAGCCCGTAACCGGGTTGTTCTGCGTCGAAAATGCATAATTGTGGAATCGCCAGGGGAAATTGCGAAGCGTCCGCTCCTGCAGGTACTCGAAGATCCGGTAGCTGACCTTCACTGGCTCGGACAGCGCGTCGAACCTGAATTCGGTGCGAAGCCGCGCGAGATCCTGTTTTGTCAACTCGTTCTGGCGAATCGCCTCGGCGTCGGACAAGTCGTCCCACTTGCCGTAGTCAGGACCCTTGATGCCGAGCTGCGACTGGAAGATCGGGCTGTCCTTGAGGTTGCGCTGGAAAACCTCCTCGAAGAACGCCATCAGGCGCTGGTCTTGGTTCTGCGCCGGCGCGGCTTGCTCCGAAGCTGCTGCTGGCAGAGCCGCATTGGCTGCCATGAGAATCGTGGCCGCCAGGGCAGAGACAATTCGCCGGGTCAAATTGGACATCAGGCTGTCTCCGTCCATCTCCGTCATTCAGTCAGCATGAATACCGCAATCCAGGTGTCCGGTTGGCAGTGTCCGTCGCAGCGGACTACCGCTTCGTCGCAGCGGGCGGCGGCGGTTCAGACATTGAACCGGAAGTGCATGACGTCGCCCTCGCGCACCACGTATTCCTTGCCCTCGAGCCGCAGCTTGCCGGCCTCGCGCGCGCCGGCTTCGCCTTCCCTGCGATGTAGTCATCGTAGGCGATCGTCTCGGCGCGAATGAAGCCGCGCTCGAAATCCGTGTGGATGACACCGGCGGACTGCGGCGCCGTCGCGCCATCCTTCACGGTCCAGGCCCGCACTTCCTTCGGCCCCGCCGTGAAGAAGGTCAGCAGGCCCAGGAGCCGGTAGCTCGCGCGGATGATCCGGTTGAGACCGGGCTCGGCAAGTCCGAGATCGGCCAGGAAGGCGCTGCGATCTGCAGCATCCAGCTGCGAAATCTCGGCTTCGATGGCCGCACAGACCGGCACTATTTCCGAGCCTTCGGTCCCGGCAAGCATGCGAAGCGCCTCGAGCCTCGGATTATCGGAATAACCGGACTCGTCCACATTCGCGACGTACATGACCGGCTTGGCCGTCAACAACTGCAGCTCGCGGACCCGCTCCCGCTCGAACTGGTCCAACTCCTGTGCGCGCAGCGGCTCGCCCTGGTCGAGGCGCTCGCGGATGCGCCGAAGCCCGTCGCGCCAGCGCATCGCATCCTTGTCCATCGCCTTGGCCAGCTTGTCGGCTCGCGCCAGTGCGCGATCCACGGTCTCGAGATCCGCGAGTGCGAGCTCGGTATTGATGATCGCGACGTCCGAGACCGGATCAATGCGCCCCGAAACGTGGACGATGTCGTCGTCGTCGAAGCAGCGCACGACGTGCGCAATCGCGTCGACCTCGCGGATGTGCGCCAGGAACTTGTTGCCCAGGCCCTCGCCCTGCGAGGCGCCGGCGACCAGGCCTGCGATATCGACGAACTCGACCGTCGTCGGGAGGATTTTTTCGGGTTTGGCGATCGCTGCAAGCGCATCGAGGCGCGGGTCGGGCACCGGTACGATCCCGACATTCGGGTCGATCGTGCAGAACGGGTAATTCTCCGCCGCAATCATCGCGCGCGTCAGCGCATTGAATAGTGTCGACTTGCCGACATTCGGCAGCCCGACGATTCCACAGCGAATGCCCATGCTTGAGTGTTCCGCACCGGCCTCAGCCGGGCGCTTCCTGTGCCGGCGGCTTTGCGTGCAGCCGGTTCATCATCATCTCCGCGCCTTCGGTCACCAGGCGCGGGAATTCGGCGACCGCGAGCTCGATGGCCTCCCGGATCAACCGCTCATCGACTGCTGAGGGGCGTTCGAGCACGTAGTCGATCACGTCGTCGCGGTTCCCCGGGTGGCCGATGCCGACGCGCAGGCGCCAGAATTCCTCGCCCATGTGGCTGATGACATCCTTGAGCCCGTTGTGGCCGCCGGCCCCTCCGCCCTGCTTGAGCCGCGCAATGTCCGGGTGGCAGGTCCAGCTCATCGTGCACGACCAGGACCTGCGCGATGGGCAGCCGCAGGTAGTCGCAGATCGAGCGCATCGAGAGTCCGCTGCGGTTCATGTATGACATCGGCTTCAATAACCACAGATCGACGCCCGCAATCGTTATGCGGCCCGCGTCTCCGCTGTACCGATGCTCGGGTTTCAGCCAGCCGTCGTGCCGGCGTGCCAGTTCATCGACGAACCAGAAGCCCGAATTGTGCCGGGTAGCCGCGTGTTCGGAGCCCGGATTCCCGAGCCCGACCACCAGCTGCAGGGGCAATCCAGCCATCGAATCGTTTTCCTCAAACGGCAGGGGCCGCCACCAGGGCGGCCCCGCCTCCTGTTGAACGCCGTGCGTTACTTCTTGCCGTCGCCTTTCTTGCCAGCGCCTTCCTTGGCGCCCTTGCCGGCCGCTGCCTTGGCATCGGCGGCAGGCGCAGCGCCCAGCAGCCGGAGCCGCACCCGGTGCGGCACCCGGCGCGGCGCCTGGCACTGCAGCCGGTGCGCCCGGTACGGCCGCAACACCTGCGGCGGCAGCCGCCGCGGCTGCCTCGTCGACGACCGGGGCTTCCACCTCTTCGACCCGCGGCATGTGTATTGATGCCACTGGCTTGTCGCGCCCAGCAAGCAACTCCACGATCTCGACACCTGCGGGCAGCTTGAGCCCCGACAGGTGAATCACCTCGTTGATCTCGAGTGCCGAGACATCCACCTCGATGTACTCGGGCAGGTCCTTTGGCAGGCAGGTCACCTCGATGTCGTTTCGCACGTGCGAGAGCACGCCGCCCTGTTCCTTGACGCCCTTGGACTCGGCGCCGCCCTTGAAATGCAGCGGCACGATCAAGCGGATCTTCTCGTCTTCCAGCACGCGCTGGAAATCGACGTGCATGATCTGGTTCTTGTAGGGATGACGCTGGACGTCCTTCAGCACGGCCGCCTGCGCCTGATCGCCCACCCGCAGGCTCAGGATAGTCGAGTAGAAACGCTCGTCGTCCATGAGCTTCGCCAGCTTCGTGTGGTCAATCATGAGCGTCCGCGCATCGCGCCGCCCGCCATAGAGAATCGCGGGCACCTTGCCGAGATGACGCAGGCGGCGGCTCGCACCCTTACCCTGGTCCTCCCGGAACTCGGCGGCGAGTTCAAAAGAAGTCTTCATGTCTGTCTCACTCCTTAATCCACATACAGCGAACTGACGGATTCCTCGTCCCGGATCCGCCGCATCGTCTCGGCCAGGAGGCCCGCGACCGTCATCACCCGGATGCGCTTGCAGGCCTTCGCCTCCGCGCGCAGCGGGATCGTGTCGGTCACGACCAGTTCGTCGAGCGCCGAATCAGCGATCCGTTCGACCGCGGACCCGGAAAGCACCGGATGCGTGATATAGGCCGTCACGCGCGTGGCGCCCTGGTCCTTCAGGGCCTGCGCCGCCAGGCACAGCGTGCCCGCGGTATCGACCAGGTCGTCCACCATCACGCAGGACTTGCCGCGCACGTCGCCGATGATGTTCATCACCTGCGACTCATTGGCGCGCGCCCGCCTTTTGTCGATGATCGCGAGATCCGCATTGTCCAGGCGCCTGGCCAGCGCCCGGGCACGGACCACGCCGCCGACATCCGGCGACACCACGATCATGTTCTCGTACTTCTGCTTCCAGACTTCGCCCAGCAGCACGGGCGACGCATATACATTGTCGACCGGTATGTCGAAAAACCCCTGGATCTGGTCCGCATGCAGGTCCACGGTCAACACCCGGTCCACTCCCGCCCGGCCGATCATGTCGGCCACCAGCTTCGCCGTAATCGGCACGCGCATCGCGCGCTGCCTCCGGTCCTGGCGCGCATAACCGAGGTAGGGAATCACCGCAGTGATCCGCCCCGCCGAGGCACGCCTGCAGGCGTCCGCCATGACCAGGAGCTCCATCAGGTGCTCATTGGCCGGCGGGCAGGTCGACTGCACGAGGTAAATGTCCTTGCCGCGGACGTTTTCCATGATCTCGACCTGGATCTCGCCGTCGCTGAATCGGCCCACCATGGCGCGGCCCAGCGGCTGCATCAGATGGCGCACGATGTCCTGCGCGAGCATCGGATTCGCATTGCCGGTGAACACCGCCATCGTGGACTGGTCCACGCGAGTCTCCCTCATGCCGACGTGCTCCGCGCGCCGCGCATCAACTGGCTGGGGTGGAAGGATTCGAACCTTCGTATGACGGGATCAAAACCCGTTGCCTTACCACTTGGCGACACCCCATTCGTCAACCCTGCCCTTGCCGGGCCCGTTCCGCCGCCAGGCGTTCCTGCAGCGGTGAGCGGTCGAGGCCTCGCGCCACGAATCCCGTCCACTCGCCTGGCAGGTCCGAAATCGCTGCCTCTGCCTGCGCCCGTTCAGCAAAGCTGGCGAACACACTACTGCCGGTTCCAGTCAGGCGCGCATCGCCGCGCCGCGCAAGCCAGGCTAGCGCCCTGGCGATTTCAGGGTAGCGCCCGGTGGCCACTGGCGCGCAGTCATTGCGTCCGCCTGCCTGCAGGAAGGCGCGGATTGTCAGGCGCGGAGAATTCCTTGTCAATTCAGAAGCCTGAAACACCTCCGCCGTACTCGCCCCGACGCCCGGGAATATGACCGCGTAATGCCGCGGCGGCAGGTCCATGGGTGTCAGCCGCTCTCCTATTCCCTCCCCCCAGGCGCTGTGGCCACGGATGAAAAGCGGCAGGTCGGCGCCAAGGCTCAGGCCCGCTTCGGCCAGGTTTTCCACCGGCAGGTTCAGGCCCCAGAGTTCATTGAGCGCAACCAGGGTCGTCGCGGCGTCGGAACTGCCCCCGCCAAGACCCCCCTGGACGGGAATGCGCTTGTCGAGGCGGATATCGACGCCGTTGTCTATGCCGGCCACCGCCTGCAACAGGCGGGCCGCCCGGACCGTGAGGTCGGCCTCCGCAGGTACGGTCGCCGGACCTTCGACACGCCGGATCTCGCTGTCGTCGCGCGCTTCGAATGACAGAGTGTCTGCAAGATCGATCAGCTGATAGACGGTCTGCAGCTCGTGGTAGCCGTCCGCGCGGCGGCCAAGGACGTGCAGGAAGAGGTTCAGCTTGGCGGGCGCAGGCCAGCCCTTCGAAATCATGGCCCGAGTCGCCAGCTCGCAACGACCAGGCGCAGGCGCGTGGATTGCGATTCGATATCGACGCGCGACGGCAGCGCGTGACCGTCGACCGTCTGGTACCGCGAATAGCGGAGTCGCCATCCCGCCTGCTCGAGACCCGCAAGGCGGCCATCGGCCCCGAGGGCCTCCTGCGATGGCAACCGCGGCGACGGCACGCCGACCAGCCAGTAGCGAAGCTCGGAAACCGGCAATGGCGCGCCAATTTCAGAGGCCACGTAATCCTCTGCCGCTTCGCCCGCAATGGAATTGCCGCTGCCGTCGGTGACCGTCATCTGTGATCCCTCGAGCCGGATCGCGAGCGCCACGCCGCCGAGTGGTCCACGCAGGCTGATATCCGACTGCGCGCCATCCTGCCGCCAGGCCAGCCCGCCCGAAAATCCCTCGGCTGCCGTGGCGACGGCCACGCGGCCATTCAGCGTCCAGGCGCCAAGCGCCTGCAATTCCGTGCGACGCAGGGGCCAGTCGCCGGAATCGGCGGCCGGAGGCATCGAGGCGCAACCGCCCGCCAGCAGGAGGACACCGCAGATCGCGGCCTGGCGGATCACCGGGGATGGCGCTCGATGGTACGCAGGAGCGCTGCGCTTTCCGGATTGTCGGCGAGCGCCTCGTCCCAGACGCGGCGCGCATCGTCGGTGCGACCCTGAAGCCACAGCGTCTCGCCCAGGTGCGCGGCGACTTCTGGATCCTCGGAATTGTCCCAGGCCCGCTCCAGCCAGTTCAGCCCCTCGTCGAGCCTGCCCTGCCGCACGAGTGCCCAGCCCATGGAATCCTGGATCGCAAAGCTGTCCGGCTTGGACTCGAGCGCCCGCGCAACGAGGCGCTGGCCTTCTTCGATTGCGATCGAGCGGTCGACCAGCGTGTAGCCAAGCGCATTCAGCGTCAGTGGGTCGTCGGGCCGACGCTCGACGACGGCGCGCATGTCAGCAACCGCTTCAGGCAGTCGCCCGAGCCGCTCCAGCAGGAATCCGCGTGCCAGCCGGAGGTCATCGTCCGGCATCATTTTCAGGGCACGATCCACCAGCGCGATCGCCTGATCGCCCTTCCCTTCCGTGACCAGCAGCGACCCGACACCCGCGATCACGTCCCGGGTGGCATCGGGGTCAGAGGAGAGAAATTCGTCGAGCTGCAATTCCGCGCGCTCCGGCGCGCCCAGTTCCCGCAACAGGCGGAAGGCCCGGATCTGGGCGGCCACGGCGCGTGATCCGGTGCCGATGCGCTGGAAATGCCTCACGGCAAGCGCCTTGTCCCCTTCTTCCTCTGCTATGCGCCCGAGATGCCACAGCACGGTTTCGGAATTCTGCGGATCGCCCCCCAGTTCATTGAATATCCGCCTCGCATCGTCGAAGCGCCGTTCGTCCAGGGCAATGGCGCCAAGGCCTTCCTGGGCGTCGCTTGCTGCGACCCCCGATCGTTTCAACTCCTCGAAGATCGCCTTGGCCTCTTCGCGGTGCTTGTTTCCGACCAGGAGCCAGGCGTGGCTGATCCTGGAAAAAACGTCGTCTCCGGCCGCCAGGCCAGCCGATTTTCCGATGGCCTCTTCGCGCCGCCCGGTCAATGCAAGCGCCCTCACCTCGGCCAGCTCCGCCATCCGCCAGTCGGGCCGCAATTCCATCGCGCGGCGCGCCGCGGCGAGTGCGCGATCGCCGTCCTCGGCGCGCTGCCACAGCACGCTCAGGGCGTATTGCGCTTCCGGAAGCGAGGCATCCACGGCAGCCAGGCGCTCCATCACGCGCGCGGCGCCGGTTTCATTGCTCTCCTGCGCAAGGATCCCGAGCAACACCTGGTAACCCCGCGCCCGGTCCGGATAGGAAGTATCGAGCAGGACGGCAAATTGCGCTGCCGCTCCCGCATCGTCGTAGAGTCGCAACAGGCCGGTCGCGAGGTAGCGCCGCGCGACTTCGCTGTCCGGCATGAGCTGCAGCCAGCGCTTCGCATCGGCGACCGCGTCGGCGAGCTGGTGATTGTCGTAGGCAGTGCGGGTCGCTCGCTCGGCCAGTGAAACATCGTCTGAACGCTGCATCGCGCATGCATACAGCCGCGCCGCAGACGGCCAGTCCGCGCGGGCAAGCGCCCGCTCAGCAGTCATCGCAAGGTCGAATGCTTCGCCGGGAACACAGCGTGAGGCCGCAGACACGGGAATTGCGGCACCCGCTGACAGCGCCAGCGCGAGGCAGCGCAGCCAATTTGACATCGCATCACTATAGCCCAGCGCTTGTGCTGCCGTGATCGTTACCGGACAATCCTTCGGGTTCTTTTTTGCGGCCCACCATGTCGCTCCATGTAGTCGGACTAAATCACCGGACCGCTCCCATCGATGTGCGCGAGCGCATCGTGTTCGACGCCGATCGCCTGCCGCTGGCGCTCGGCGCACTCCGCGCGCTGGCCGGCATCGACGAAAGCCTGATTGTTTCAACCTGCAACCGGACCGAGATCTATTGTGTCGGTGATGCGGGCGGCGCATTGCTGCCGGACTGGCTGGCCTCGTGGTCCGGCGGCAATCCGGAGCTGAAGGACTGCCTCTACCGGCTTGAGGGCGAGAATGCCGTGCGCCACGTTTTCTCGGTCGCTTCCGGTCTCGACTCGCTGATCCTGGGCGAACCCCAGATCCTGGGCCAGCTCAAGGACGCTTATCGGGCCGCCCAACAGGCCGATACTGCGGGGGCGCTTCTCAACCGGCTGTTCCAGACGACATTTTCCGTGGCCAAGCGCGTGCGCACCGAAACCGCGATCGGGGCCAGCGCGGTGTCGATCGCTTCCGCCGGAATCCAGCTCGCGAAGAGGGTCTTCACCGGCTTTGAACAGCACACGGCGCTCCTGGTCGGCGCCGGCGACATGATCGAGCTCGCGGCGCGCCACCTGCATGCTCACCGGCTGGGCCGCATGATCATCGCCAATCGCAGCCTGAGCCGGGCACAGCGCCTCGCGGGCAGCTTCAAGGCGTCGGCCATTTCGCTCGATGCCCTGGAGTCCCATCTCGCACAGGCTGATATCGTCGTTTCCTCGACGGCGAGCCCCGGGCACGTCATCGGCCTGGAAGCCGTCCGCAACGCGATCGCGCTGCGCCGACACCGGCCGGTCTTCATGCTCGACCTCGCCGTGCCGCGCGACATCGATCCGCGCATCAAGGAGCTCGAGGATGTCTATCTGTTCACGATTGACGACCTGCGCAGCGTCATTGACGAGAATGTCAGGGCACGTACGGAGGAAGCCGCGGCGGCGCGCCAGATGATTGCCGATGAGGTTCAGCGATTCATCGCCGACCTGAAATCGCGCGATGCGGTTCCGCTGATCCGCGAACTGCGCGGCCAGGCCGAGGCGGCGCGTGAGCAGACACTCGAACAGGCGCGTCGCATGCTGGCCGCGGGCCGACCGCAGGATGAAGTGCTGGAATTCCTCGCGGTAACACTCACCAACCGGCTCCTGCACGGACCATCGACGGCGCTGCGGGAGGCAGCCGAGAGCGGCGACGCCGAAATCGCCGCGGCCGCGGCCCGCCTGTTCCGGCCGGGAAATCGCGGGCAGTGAAGAACGCCATCCGCCGCCGCCTCGAGCGGACTACCGATCGGCGCGCCGAACTCGAGCGCATGCTCGCCGATCCCGCGATCCTCGCGCGCCCGGAACAATTCCGGGACCTGTCGGTCGAGTTTGCGCGGATCGAGCCGGTTGTCCAGGCGTTTGCCCGCTTCCGTGAACGCGAGCGGCAGCTCAAGGCGGCGGAATCCATGGCGGGCGACGCCGACGCCGCCGTCCGCGAGATGGCGCGGCAGGAAGTCTCAGAGCTCGGCTCCGCAGCCGCGGCCGATGAAGCGGCCCTGCAGCAGATGCTCGTGCCCAGGGATCCGCTCGATGATCACGACGTATTCCTCGAGATCCGCGCCGCGGCGGGCGGCGACGAGGCCGCCATATTCGCCGGAGACCTGTTCCGCATGTACTCGCGGCACGCGGAACGCCGCGGCTGGTCGGTCGAACTCCTGTCCGAAAGCCGCGGCGAGCACGGTGGATACCGCGAAGTGATCAGCCGCATCGCCGGCCGCGGTGTCTATGCGCGCCTCAAGTTCGAATCGGGCACGCACCGCGTCCAGCGAGTGCCCGCGACCGAGTCCCAGGGCCGGATACACACTTCGACCTGCACCGTGGCAGTCCTGCCTGAAGTGGACGAAGTCGAGAGTGTCGATATCAATCCGGCCGAGCTTCGCGTGGACACGTATCGCTCCTCCGGCGCCGGCGGCCAGCACGTCAACAAGACCGACTCGGCGGTGAGGATCACGCACCTGCCGAGCGGCATCGTGGTCGAGTGCCAGGACGAACGGTCGCAGCACAAGAATCGCGCGCGCGCCATGGCGCTCCTGCGCGCGCGGCTGCTGGCGGCGGAACGCGAGCGCGCGTCTGCGGAGAAAGCGCGGACCCGGCGCCTGCAGGTCGGAACCGGCGACCGCTCGGAGCGCATCCGCACCTACAATTTTCCGCAGGGGCGCCTGACCGACCATCGGATCGAGCTGACATTATTCCGTCTGAATGAAATCATCAATGGCGACCTCGACGAAGTGATCGATGCGCTCGCGCGCGAGCACCAGGCCGAGGAGCTGGCGGGCCTCGAATGACCCGCGCCGGCGATGCGTACTTCGAGCTCCGGCGGAAGCTCGCTGCCTCGCCCTCGGCCGATCTCGATGCCGAGCTGCTGCTGGCCCATGTGCTGGGATGCAGTCGTGCCGCGCTCGCCGCCGCTCCGGAACGGGAACTGGATGCCGCACAGGCGGCGGCCCTTGCCTTGCTGGCGGAAAGACGCAGCAATGGCGAGCCCGTTGCCTACCTGACCGGGCGGCGCGAGTTCTGGACCCTCGAGCTCGACGTGACCCCCGACGTGCTGGTGCCGCGGCCGGAAACCGAGCTGCTGGTCGAAGCGTTACTCGATGAACTGAAGGCAGTCGCAGATCCGGCCGTGCTCGATCTGGGCACCGGCAGCGGCGCCATCGCGCTTGCCATTGCGAGCGAGCGGCCGGACGCAAGGGTGACTGCCGTCGATTCGAGTGCGGCGGCGCTTGCAGTGGCGAAGCGCAATGCGGAGCGCCTCCAGATCGGCAATGTCCGGTTCCTGGAGGGCTCCTGGTACGAGCCGGCAGGCAGGGACCGGTTCCACGCCATCGTGTCGAATCCGCCCTATGTCGCCGAAAGCGACCCGCTGCTCGCGACACTCGCCCACGAGCCGCGCGCAGCACTGGTCGCTGGCCCGTCAGGGCTCGATGCTCTGCTGGAAGTCTGCACGGGCGCGCCGGCATTCCTGGAGAAAGGCGGCCTCCTGATCGTCGAGCACGGCGCGGGCCAGGCCCCGGACGTGCGCGCGATGATGACCCGCGCGCCCCTGCTGCGTGTCGCGTCCATGACCGATCTCGCGGGACTGCCGCGCGCAACGCGGGGCAGCGCGCACTGATCGGCATTAGAATTGCGCCTGTTTCAATGGAGTACACCACATGATTCGTTTCGAGACCTCGCTGGGAGTCTTCACGGTAGAACTCGACGTCAAGGCGGCGCCGGTCTCCAGCGAGAATTTCCAGCGCTACGCCGACGACGGCCACTTCGACGGAACCGTGTTTCATCGCGTTATCCCGGGATTCATGATCCAGGGCGGCGGCTTTGCCCCCGACATGACCCAGAAACCGGTGCGCAAGCCGATTGCGAATGAGGCGGCCAACGGGCTGCGCAATCTCCGCGGAACGCTTTCGATGGCGCGCACCAACGACGTCAACAGCGCCACGGCGCAGTTCTTCGTCAATCTCGTCGACAACGCGTTCCTGGACCACCGCCCGGGTAACTTTGGCTATGCGGTATTCGGCCGCGTCGTCGAGGGCATGGACGTCATCGACAGGATCGCGGCAGTCAAGACTGGACGGAAGAATGGTCACGATGACGTGCCGGTCGAGCCCGTCGTCGTGACGGCGGCGCGGCGTGTCGACGCCGCCTGAAGGCAATTTCCAGTGAAGCGGCGATCATGGGCTGCACGCTTCGTGCGGATGCTCGCGATCGGGCTCGTGTCGGTCGCGGCCGGCAGCATCGTGATCGTCACCCTGTTCCGCTGGCTGCCGGTTCCTGCGACGTCATTCATGGTGCTCGACTGGATCGCAGACGACGTCAGGCAGTCGCGCGCAAGCGCGCCCCACGACTGGGTTCCGTGGGAGGAGATCTCGAAACAGGCGGCGGTCGCGGTGATCGCGTCCGAGGACCAGCATTTCCTGGAGCACGGCGGCTTCGATTTCAAGGCCATCGACAAGGCCTGGACCGACGCAAGACACGGCCGCCGGCTGCGCGGCGCCAGCACGATCAGCCAGCAGGTTTCCAAGAACCTGTTCCTGTGGCCGGGCCAGAGCTGGCTGCGCAAGGGCCTCGAAGCCTGGTTCACGCTGTGGATCGAATGGCTGTGGCCAAAACAGCGGATACTCGAGGTCTATCTCAACAGCGCCGAGTTCGGCCACGGCGTCTGGGGAATCGAGGCCGCCAGCCGGCATTTCTTCCGCAAGCCGGCGGCGAGGCTGAATCGGCAGGAGGCCGCATTGCTCGCCGCGGTATTGCCGAATCCGAAACGCTTTCGTGTCGACCGCCCCTCGCCCTACGTACAGCAGCGACAGGCCTGGATCCTGCGGCAGATGTCGATGCTCGGCGGAACCGGCTTGCTTGACGGCCTGGATGGCGGCTCCGTCGCGCGCTGAATCCCGGGCCCTCAGGCTGCGTCGGCCTCCGAATCGCGGCCGAGGTTTGGCGAAAGCCAGCGCTTGGCTTCCGGCACGGCCATGCCCTTGCGCCGCGCATAGTCCTCGAGCTGGTCGGATCCGATCGTGCCGACAGCAAAGTAGCGCGACTGCGGGTGCGAGAAGTACCAGCCACTGACGGCCGCTGCCGGGTACATCGCGTAGGACTCGGTCAGGCGGATGCCGGTCGCCGCCTCGGCATCCAGCAGGCGCCACAACGTCGCCTTCTCGGTGTGATCGGGGCAGGCCGGGTAGCCGGGCGCCGGTCGGATGCCGCGGTACTCCTCGCGGACCAGCTGCTCGTTCGTCAGGCTCTCCTCCGGCGCGTAGCCCCAGAACTCGCGTCGCACGCGCAGGTGAAGCGCCTCTGCCAATGCTTCCGCGAGACGATCGGCGAGTGACTTCAGCAGGATTGCGGAGTAATCGTCGTGCGCTGCCTCGAAGCGCGCGACATGTTCCTCGATCCCGATGCCCGCCGTGACGGCGAATGCGCCGATGTAGTCGGCCAGGCCCGACTCGTGCGGCGCGACGAAATCCGAGAGGCATAGCTGCGGCTGACCGGCGGGCTTGACCTTCTGCTGGCGCAGCTGGTGCAGCATCGCGAGGAAATCCGTGCGCCCTGTGCCGGCATGGACCTCGATGTCGTCGCCAATTCCTGCGGCCGCGAAGAATCCGAGCACCGCGCGTGCCGTGAGCCAGCGCTCCCGCACCAGCACATCGAGCATCGCGCGCGCATCCTTCAACAGGGCGCTTGCGGCCGCGCCGCGTTCCGGATCCTGCAGGATGTCCGGAAATTTGCCGGAGAACTCCCAGGCATTGAAGAACGGCATCCAGTCGATGAATGCGACGAGTTCCTTCAGCGGCACGGGATCGAGCACCCGCGTGCCGAGGAATCGCGGTACCGGCGGGCGGTAGCCGGCCCAGTCCAGCGCCAGGCGCCTCGCTCGCGCATCAGCCAGTGCGAGCCCTTCCGGCCGGCGCCTGCGACCAGCGTGCTGCTGGCGTCGCGACGAATGCTCGGCGCTGACGCGCTCGAAGAACGATTGGCGCGCTTCCGGCGTGACCAGCGTCTGGCAGACGCCGACCGAACGCGATGCGTCCTTCACGTAGACGACGCCGTGGCCGTAGGCCGGATCGATCCGCACCGAGGTGTGCGCCGGCGAGGTCGTCGCGCCGCCGATCAGGAGCGGGATGGTGAAACCCTGGCGCTGCATCTCCTGCGCCACGTGGACCATCTCGTCAAGCGACGGCGTGATCAGCCCGGACAGCCCGATCATGTCCGCCGACTGCTCGCGCGCGGTCTCGAGGATGCGCTGCGCCGGCACCATGACGCCGAGATCGACGACCTCGAAGTTGTTGCACTGGAGCACGACGCCCACGATGTTCTTGCCGATGTCGTGCACGTCGCCCTTGACCGTCGCCATGATGATCTTGCCATTGCTCATCCTGGCGCCGCCCTGCTCGCGCTCGATGAATGGCACAAGATGGGCGACCGCGCGCTTCATCACGCGCGCCGACTTGACGACCTGCGGCAGGAACATCTTGCCGGCGCCGAACAGGTCGCCGACCACGTTCATGCCGTCCATCAGCGGGCCCTCGATCACGTCGAGCGGGCGTTCCGCCTGCACGCGCGCCTGCTCCACATCCTCGATGATGAACTCGTCGATGCCCTTGATCAGCGCGTGCTCGAGGCGCTTGTTGACCGGCCAGCCGCGCCAGGCCAGGTCTTCGGCGCGCCGCGCCGCGCCGTCGCCCCGATAGCGCTGCGCAATTTCCAGCAGTCTCTCGGTCGCGTCCGCGCGCCGGTTCAGGATCATGTCCTCGACCCGATCGCGCAGCTCCGGCGCGATCTCCTCGTAGATGCCGAGCTGGCCCGCATTGACGATGCCCATGTCGAGCCCGGCCTGTACGGCGTGATAAAGGAAGACCGCGTGCATCGCCTCGCGCAGCGCGTCGTTGCCACGGAACGAGAAGGAGACATTGCTGACGCCGCCGCTGGTCAGGACGCCGGGGAAATGCTGCTTGATCTGCCGCACGGCCTCGATGAAGGCCACGCCATAACCCGAATGTTCCTCGATCCCGGTGCCGACCGCGAAGATGTTCGGGTCGAAGATGATGTCCTCCGGCGCGAAGCCGGCCTTGCCCGTCAGCAGCCCGTAGGCGCGGCCGCAGATCGCGAGCTTGCGCTCGAGCGTGTCGGCCTGGCCCTGCTCGTCAAAGGCCATTACGACCACGGCTGCGCCATAGCGGCGCACTTTTCGCGCATGCTCGAGGAACTGGGCCTCACCTTCCTTCATCGATATCGAATTGACGACGCCCCGGCCCTGCAGGCATTTGAGGCCTGCCTCGATCACCGACCACTTCGACGAATCGATCATGACCGGCACGCGCGCGATGTCCGGCTCGGAGGCGGCGAGATTCAGGAAGCGCACCATGACCGCCTGGGAATCCAGCATCCCTTCGTCCATGTTCACGTCGATGAGCTGCGCCCCGGCCGCCACCTGGTCGCGCGCAATCGCGAGCGCCGCCACGTAGTCGCCGGCCTCGATCAGTTTCCGGAAGCGCGCCGAGCCGGTGACATTGGTGCGTTCGCCGACATTGACGAAGCGCATGTCGGGCCCGATGTTGAGCGCCTCGAGGCCCGACAGCCGGCAGCGCGGCGGGATGGCAGGCGGAACCCGCGGAGGAAGCCCGGCAACCGCCTTCGCAATGTGTGCAATGTGCTCCGGTGTCGTGCCACAACAGCCACCGACGATATTCACGAGGCCGCTAGCGGCCCACTCGCGCAGATGCGCGGCGGTCTCGCAGGCCTCCTCGTCGTATTCGCCGAAGGCATTCGGCAGGCCGGCATTCGGGTATGCGCAAACGTAGCTATCGGCAATGCGCGAAAGCTCCTCGACGTGCGGCCGGAGCTGCTTCGCTCCCAGTGCGCAATTCAGGCCGATCGCGAGTGGCCTTGCGTGGCGCACCGAGTTCCAGAACGCCTCGGTGGTCTGGCCCGACAGCGTGCGCCCCGAAGCGTCGGTGATCGTGCCCGAGATGATGACGGGCAACTCGATGCCGAGTTCCTCGAACAGCCCGCTGATCCCGTAGAGCGCGGCCTTCGCATTCAGCGTGTCGAAGATTGTCTCGACGATCAGGAGGTCCACCCCACCCTCGATCAAGGCCCGCGCCGATGTCGCGTAGGTGTCGCGCAATTCGTCAAAGCTGACATTGCGGTAGCCCGGATCGTTGACGTCCGGCGACAGCGATGCCGTGCGGCTGGTCGGCCCGAGCGCGCCCGCGACGAAGCGCTGTCGCCCGCTCGCCACGGCGATCTCGTCGGCGACCCTGCGCGCGATGCGCGCGGATTCGAGGTTGATCTCGGCCACGAATGCCTGCAGTCCGTAGTCCGCGAGTGAAGGCGCGCTGGCGTTGAATGTATTGGTCTCGATGATGTCGGCGCCTGCCTGCAGGTACTCGCGATGAATCGCCTCGATCAGGTCCGGCTTCGTCAGCGACAGCAGGTCATTGGCGCCCTTGAGGTCGCGCGGCCAGTCTGCGAAGCGCTTGCCGCGGTATTCGGCATCCGAAAGCCGCGCGCGCTGGATCATCGTGCCCATCGCACCGTCCAGCACCAGGATGCGCTCGCGCAATGCCTGCCTGAGCGCGCTCATCCGGCCCTGAGCCCCAGCGCGTGGCAGATCGCGTAAGCGAGTTCCGCGCGATTCAGCGTGTAGAAGTGGAATTCCTCGACTCCCTCGCGACGCAGGCGGGCGACCTGTTCGATGGCGACCGAAGCGGCAATCATCTTGCGCGTCTCCGGATCGTCCTCCAGCCCGTCGAAGCGCTCGATCAGCCATGCCGGCACGCTCGCGCCGCAGCGTTCGGCGAAGCGCAGCATCTGCGGGAACCGCGTGATCGGCAGGATACCGGGCACGATGACCGCGTCGATGCCGATCGCCGCGCAGCGGTCCCGGAAGCGGAGATACCGCTCGGTGTCGAAGAAGAACTGGGTGATTGCGCGCGTCGCACCCGCATCCAGCTTCCGCTTCAGGTTCGCCAGGTCGAATTCCGGGCTCTTCGCTTCCGGGTGTGTCTCCGGGTACGCCGCGACGCTGATGTCGAAGTCTGCGACGCCCCTGAGGCCGCGCACGAGGTCGACCGCATAGTCATAACCGCCGGGATGCGGAACGTAGCGCATGTTGCCCGCCGGCGGATCGCCGCGCAGCGCCACGACATGGCGCACGCCCTCGTCCCAGTAGCGCCTGGCTATCGCGCGGATTTCGTCGCGGGTCGCGCCGATGCAGGTCAGGTGCGGTGCGCCGGTCAGGCGGGTCTCGCGCAGCACGCGGCCAATGACATTGTGTGTGCGGTCGCGGGTCGAGCCATCCGCTCCATAGGTGACCGATACGAAGCGCGGATGCAGCGGCGCGAGGCGCTGGATCGACGCCCACAGCGTCTGCTCCATGGCTGCGTCATTGGGCGGGAAAAACTCGAAGGAAACCTGTACCGGGCGGCGCATTCACCGAAGTATAGCGCCGGCCAGAACGATTCCTCCCCAGGCGATCAGGGCGGCGCTGGCCAGGCGGCCGACGAGCCTGCCGCCCGGAACCAGTTTCTCGATCAATACGTAGGACGCGAGGCCGATGATCCAGTACAGGTTCATCACGCCGCCGTAGAACAAGAGCAGCATCAGCATCCAGCAGCAGCCGAGGCAGTAGAGCCCGTGCCGCAGGCCCATCTTCCAGGCGCCGGCGGTCCCCGGCATCCAGTGCCTGGTCACGAATTCCAGCGGCCCGCGGCAGTGCTGAAGGCAGGCATCCCGAAACGGCGTGAGCTGATAGACGCCGGCGGCGACCAGGACAAGTCCCCCGATCACAGCACTCGTCAGCTTCATCATCGTCGACATCAGCGCCAGGCCCTGCAGCTGCCATTGCAGCACCGTCGCAAGCAGGCTGAATGCGCCCCAGACCGTCAGATAGCCGAGCAGGAATATGCCGCTGCCTGCGGATGCGGCACCGCGCTTTTGCTGATGCCGGCTCACGAGTCCGTAGAGCAGGATCATCGGCGCTGCGCTCGGCAGCATCATCGCGATCATCATGACCCACCACATGACGAAGACGACCGCCGCATAACCGGGCGTCCAGGCCTGCGGCGTGTCCATGTCCATGTCCATGCGCGACATGGACAGGATATCCATCCGCATGCCGGCGCCGGTCAGCAGGTACCACCAGGCGAATGCGATGAACAGGAGCAATGCAGCGAGACCGATGATCCGGTCCCGCTGAAGGATGTAGACAATTGGCGAGGAATCTTCGCCGGTCACGGACTCAGGCGAGCGGCCCGTCCGGTCCGATATTCAGCATGGCGAGGTGGCAATGCCTGTTCTCGAAGTCGATCTTGATCGGGCCCGTGGTCTTCAGGCTGCCATTCGCAATCTCTGCCGTCCTGTATTCGAATCCGTTCGGCAGGTTGATGCGCGCGCGATGCGGCTCGTTCGTCACCGCATTCCGTAGCGGCTGGGCGCTGCAACTGACCACGCCCGGCACCTCGAAGCGACCGGTCCTGGCATCGATATCAGCCTCGAACTGGATCGGCTTGAACAGCGGGTCATGGACCTTCTCGTAGGTCGATGCAAAGACGTCGAAGAATGTCGCGCCCGGGGTGGAGGCCTGGCCCGACATGATCGCGAGCAGCGCGTTCCGCTGCTCCTCATTGGCCCGCTCGTCGACGATCGGCAGGGCTTGCCCGTGCCCCATGTGGATCGCCTTCGGCCAGGCCAGCACGACGGCGCACTTGAGGCCGGAGAGCTTGACGTCCTCGAAGTATCCCTCGTCGATGCGGATCGCCGCCGCCGCATGACAATGGCCATGTGTCGGCAGGCCGTTGAACTGGCAGGGACAGCCAAAATCACAGGTGCAGGCCACTATTTCCGGACCCTTGATCAGCCATTTCCTGGCCATTGAATTGTCTCCCTCAGTCCACGACCGCAAACCGGCCCAGATATTACGCCAGCGCGGCCCGTCAATGCAGCCCGGGTGGAGCCGACTGACGGTTTCCCTCGGAAAAAAGCCCCGCGACATCCACCGCGTCGAAATGCCAGGCGCGGTTGCAGAATTCGCAGCGCACCTCGACATCGTCCCGCTCGCGCAGGAGCGCCAGCAATTCGATTTCACCCAGCGACTGCAGGATGTCAGCGACCCGTTCGCGCGAACAGCTGCACTGGAACCAGACCGGCGTGCCTGTGAACAGGCGGATGTCATCTTCCGGAAAGACCCGCCGCAGCAATTCACGGCAGGGCAGTTCCAGCAGTTCGGATGTCGAAAGTGTCGCTGCAAGCAGCCCGATCCGCCGCCAGGCGTCGTCGACCGGCGCCGCGGACTCCGCATCACCTGTCGCGACGCGCTGCAGCAGGAGGCCGGCGGCGCGTTGCGGCGTGGAAGCCAGCAGCAATCGCGAGGGCAGCTGTTCGGAACGATCGAAGTACTGCTCGAGGCAGGCCGACAATTCCGGCCGGTCGAGCGGCACGACGCCCTGGTAGCTGTCCGCCCGTCCTGCCTGCTCGATCGTAACGGCGAGTTGTCCCTGACCGCACAGTTCCGTGATGGCCTGCGGATCCGCCGGCAATTCGCCATGACGCGCCACGCCTCGAATCGCATGACGATGCGTGCACTGCGCGAGCAAGAGTCGCAACGGACCCGCCGCCTCGATCTGCAGCGACAGGCGCCCCTCGAATTTCAGGGAACCCGCCATCAGCACGCTTGCGGCCATAGCCTGGCCCAGGACGCCGCTGACCGCATCAGGGTATGATTGGTGCTCTATCGCCGCGCGCCAGCTCGCATCGAGCCGCACGAGATGGCCGCGGACCGGGAGGTCCTCGAACAGGAATCTGTGCAGCAGGTCACCGTCAGGCATCGGTGAGCTTCAGCCCGCAAGCATCCTGCGCAGGATTTCATTGACCTGTGCCGGGTTTGCCTTGCCGCCGGTCGCCTTCATCACCTGGCCCACGAAAAACCCGAACAACTTGTCCTTGCCCGCGCGGTAGTCCGCCAGTTGCGCGGGATTCGCGTCGATGACTCCGCGGATGACGCGCTCAATTGCGCCCGTGTCCGTGATCTGCCGCAGGCCCTTCGCATCGATGATCGCGTCGGCTTCCGCCTGCCCTGCCCACATCGCCTCGAAGACTTCCTTGGCCATCTTGCCGGATATCGTGTTATCGACGATGCGCGCCAGGAGCCCGGCCAGCCGCTCCGCGCCGACCCTTGAGCGGCCGACCTCGAGGTTATCGCGATTCAGTAAGCCGGACAGATCGCCCATGACCCAGTTGGCCGCCAGTTTCGCCTCGCCTCCCAGCCTGCCGACCACCGCTTCGTAGTAGTCGGCGAGCTCGCGGCTTGACGTCAGCACGCCCGCGTCGTATCCCGAGAGCCCGTGCTCACTCACGAACCTTGCCGCCTTCTGGTCCGGCAATTCAGGCAATGCCGCGCGGATCTCCTCGATGAACTTCTCGTCGAGTGCCAGCGGGAGCAGGTCCGGATCCGGGAAATAGCGGTAGTCGTTGGCTTCCTCTTTCGAGCGCATCGGCCGCGTCTCGCCACGGTCGGAATCGTACAACCGCGTTTCCTGCACGACGCTGCCGCCGCCCTCGATGTGCTCGATCTGGCGCGCGACTTCATAATTGATCGCGCGCTCGACGAAGCGGAATGAATTCAGGTTCTTGATCTCGCAGCGCGTGCCGTACTCGTGGCGTCCCTTGTGGCGCACCGAGACATTCGCGTCGCAGCGGAACGAGCCTTCCTGCATGTTGCCGTCGCAGATGCCGAGGTAGCGGACCAGCGTATGGATCTTCTTCATGTATGCGATAGCCTCGCGTGCCGAGCGCATGTCAGGCTCCGAAACGATTTCGAGCAGCGGCGTGCCCGCGCGGTTCAGGTCGATGCCGCTGTGCTCGCCCAGGCCCTCGTGCAGGGACTTGCCCGCATCTTCCTCGAGATGCGCGCGCGTGATGCCGATGGTCTTCTCCGTGCCGTCCTCCAGGACAATTGCGACCCTGCCATCCTCGACGATGGGCCGCTCGTACTGGCTGATCTGGTAGCCCTTCGGCAGGTCGGGATAGAAGTAATTCTTGCGCGCAAAGACCGAGCGGCGCGCGATCGTGGCGCCGGCCGCGAGCCCGAAGCGCACGGCCATCCTCACCGCTTCGCGATTCAGCACCGGCAGCACGCCGGGATAACCCAGGTCGACGAGATTCGCCTGGACATTCGGTGCCGCACCGTAGGCGGTGGATGAACCCGAGAAGATTTTCGAGCGGGTCGCGAGCTGCGCGTGGATCTCGAGTCCGATGACGGTTTCCCATTCGATGGTCATGGTGGCGGCCTCATGCGAACAGCGGCGGCAGCTTGCGATGCCACTCCGTCTGCTGCTGCCAGGCATGCGCCGCCGCCAGCAACCGCTCCTCGGCGAAGTGCGGGCCGATGATCTGCAGGCCGACGGGCAATCCGTCCACAAGGCCGCAGGGAACCGAGACTGCCGGCAGTCCCGCGAGGTTGGCGCCGATCGTATAAATGTCGTTGAGGTACATCGTGATCGGATCGTCAACTTTCGCCCCGATCGCGAATGCCGGCGTCGGCGTCGTCGGCCCCATCAGGACGTCGACCTCGCCGAATGCCCTGCGAAAGTCGGCATTGATGAGGCTCCGCACCTTCTGGGCCTTCAGGTAATAGGCGTCGTAGTAGCCGGCCGACAGGACGTAGGTGCCGGTCATGATCCGGCGCTTCACTTCGGCCCCGAAACCCTCGCCGCGCGAGCGCTTGTACATGTCCTGCAGGTCGCGCGGTTCCGCACAGCGGTGGCCGAAGCGCGCGCCGTCGAAACGCGAGAGATTGGACGAGCATTCGGCCGGTGCGACAACGTAGTAGGTCGGCACCGACAAGGGCAGATTCGGCAGGCTGAGCTCGACGATTTTAGCGCCCATCCCCTTGAAGCCCTCGAGCGCCGTCCGCACCGCCCTGCCCGTGCCTTCATCGAGGCCCTCGCCGAAAAACTCGCCAATGACGCCGATGCGCAGGCCCTTCATGGAGGCGCCAAGCCCAGCCGCGTAGTCGGGCACCGCCACATCGACACTGGTCGAGTCGCGCGGATCGTGGCCCGCCATTGCGGCGAGCATGAGCGCGGCATCTTCGGCCGACTGCGCGAGCACGCCAGCCTGGTCCAGGCTCGAGGCGAAGGCGACCATGCCATAGCGCGAAACCCGGCCATAAGTCGGCTTGAATCCGGTCAGGCCCGTCAGCGCGCCCGGCTGGCGGATCGAGCCGCCGGTATCGGTGCCGGTCGCGACCGGGACGATTCGCGCCGCAACCGCCGCGGCCGAGCCGCCCGAGGATCCGCCGGGCACTTTCGCGCCATCCCAGGGATTGCGAACGGGACCGTACCAGCTGGTCTCGTTGGACGAGCCCATGGCGAACTCGTCCATGTTGGTCTTGCCGAGCATCACCATTCCCGCGGTGGCCAGGCGCTCGACGACGGTGGCATCGTAGGGTGCGACGAAGTTCGACAGCATCCGCGAACCGCAGGTCGTCAGCACGCCGGCCGTGCAGAAAATATCCTTGTGTGCGAGCGGCACGCCGGTCAGGGGACCGCCCTCGCCAAGGGCAATGCGGGCATCGGCGCGCTTCGCATCCTGCATCGCGCGCTCGGGCGTGACCGTGATGAAGGCATTGAGCCGGTCGGCGTGGTCGATCCGATCGAGGAAGTGGCGCGTGACCTCGACGCTCGTGAACTTGCGGTCGCGCAGTCCCCGGCCGATCTCGGCCACGGTCATCTGGTGCAGGATCATTCGATCACTTTCGGCACGAGATAGAGGCCGGCCGCCACCGCCGGGGCATTGCCCTGGTAGCGGTCGCGATGGTCTGTTTCTGTGACGGTGTCGTCACGCAGCGCCTGCACCTGGTTTTCGAGCGGGTGTGCCATCGGCTCGACGCCCTCGGTGGCGGCCGCCGACAGCTGGTCGATGAATCCGAGGATGCTCGACAGGCCGCCGACGTAGACCGGCAACTCGGCCTCGCCGATCTCGAGGCGCGCAAGCTCTGCGATGCCTTCCACGTCGCGACGAGTCAGTGTCACGGTTGCTCCGGGGGCAGGGAAAATGCCAAAAACCTGACGGAAATCATACATGTCCGCTTGTGGAAAGTCGCGCCCACGGCTACACTCCCGGCCCTTGTTTTAAGGCCATTCGCGCTTCCAAAACCATGTTCAAGAGCCTCCGGGGTTACTTCTCAAGCGACGTTTCGATCGACCTCGGAACCGCCAACACGCTGATCTACGTCCGCGGCCGGGGGATCGTCCTGAACGAACCCTCGGTGGTCGCGGTGCAGGACGAACCGGGGCGCGGCGGCAAGACCATTGTCGCAGTCGGCGCTGAAGCCAAGGGCATGATTGGCCGCACACCGGGTCACATCACGGCCGTGCGCCCGATGAAGGACGGCGTCATCGCCGACTTCACCTACACCGAGAAAATGCTGCAGTACTTCATCGGCAAGGTCCACGGCAATCGCTGGCTGCGCCCCTCGCCGCGCGTGCTGATCTGCGTTCCCTTCGGCTCGACCCAGGTCGAGCGCCGGGCAATCCAGGAATCCGCGGAAGGCGCCGGCGCGCGGCGCGTCGACGTGATTCCGGAACCGATGGCCGCCGCGGTGGGCGCGGGCCTGCCGGTCAACGAGGCGCGCGGCTCAATGGTGCTCGACATCGGCGGCGGCACATCCGAAGTCGCGGTGATTTCTCTGAATGGCATCGTCTATGCCGAGTCCGTGCGTATCGGCGGCGACCGCTTCGACGAGGCGATCACCAACTACGTGCGCCGGAACTACGGCATCCTGATCGGCGAGGCGACCGCCGAGCGGATCAAGATCGAGATCGGTTCGGCGTATCCGGGCCAGCACGTCCGTGAAATGTCGGTCAAGGGCCGCAACCTTTCCGAGGGCGTGCCGCGCAGCTTCACGCTGAATTCGAACGAGATCCTCGAGGCGATGCAGGAACCCTTGCAGGGCATCGTGCAGGCCGTGAAGAAGGCGCTGGAACAGACGCCGCCGGAGCTGGGTTCCGACGTCGCCGACACCGGCATCGTCCTGACGGGCGGCGGCGCGCTGCTCAAGGACATCGACAAGCTGCTGATGGAAGAAACCGGATTGCCGGTGATAATTGCGGAGGATCCGATGACTTGCGTCGCGCGCGGCGGCGGGCGGATCCTGGAGCTTTCCGACGAGCACCCGGGTCTGTTCGGACTCGGCTGATAGCGGGCAACGCCCGCGGAGCGCCCGTTGACTCGACACGAGCCGGATGCACGGCCACTGTTGCTGGGCGGCCCTGCCCGGGGGTTGCGGCTGATCGTGCTTGCGATCCTCTCGGCCGGGCTGATGATCGCCGACCATCGCCACCACCATCTGGCCGTGATCCGCGACTGGATGTCCGCCGTCGTCTATCCGGTGCAGTGGGCAGTCCAGGCGCCGGTCTCCGTCTGGAGATCGGCACGGGAGTCTTTCGAATCGCGCGCGCAGATTGAAGCGGACAATGTCCGGCTGGCGGCCGACAATCTCGTGCTGCGGCTCAAGCAGATGCGCTACGAATCGCTGGAGCAGGAAAACCAGCGCCTGCGGGCCGCGCGCGAAAGTTCGTCGCGGGCGGTGCAGCGCACGATGGTCGCCGAAATCGTGCGTGTCGACCTCGATCCGTTCCGGCAGCGCGTGCTCATCAACAAGGGAAGCCTGGCGGGCGTCTTCCGCGGCCAGGCTGCGCTCGATGCCAATGGCATCTTCGGACAGGTCACGCGCGTCGGCCCGCTGTCGGCAGAAATAATCCTGATTTCAGATCCCGAACACGCCATCCCGGTGCAGGTGAACCGCACCGGGACGCGCACGATCGCGCTCGGCACGGGTCGCTCGGGACAACTTTCGCTGCCGTACCTGCCGCAGAATTCCGACGTCGTCGCCGGCGACCTGCTGGTCAGTTCAGGCCTCGGAGGCGTTTACCCGCCGGGCTATCCGGTCGGCCGGATCACGGCCGTCGGGCGCGACCCGAGCCAGCCGCTCCTGTCGGTCGCGGCGGAGCCGCTTGCGGCGCTCGACCGCGATCCCGAGGTCCTGCTCGCCTGGTTTGACAGCGCGGTCGTCGAACCGGAGCCCGAAGCCGCGCCAGCAGCCGGCACCACGGCCGGAGGCAAATGAACGTGGCCCGCAGGAGCAGCCTCGGCTGGCCGCGAATCATCGCCATGACCGTCGCGGCCCTCGCGGCGACGGTGCTGCCGCTGCCGGGGTGGCTGGAAATAATGCGCCCCGACTTCGTCGCGCTGACGGTGCTGTGGTTCTGCCTGCTTTCGCCGCGCATGACCGGGCTGTTTCACGCCTGGGGCGCGGGTCTCGCACTCGATGTTTTCCGTGGCGTCGTGTTCGGCCAGCACGCCATGGCCCTGATCGTGATCACCTACGTCGCCACCAGGCTGCGGCTGCAGATACGGGCGTTTCCGCCGATGCAGCAGACCGCCGTGATACTTGCCCTGCTGTGGCTCAATGAGTTCCTGCTGTTCTGGATTGACGGCGTGTCCGGCCACCCGATCACCGACTGGCGCCGCTGGCTGGCCGTGCCGGCGGGCGCCGCCTGCTGGCCCCTGATCACCAATCTTTACGCTCGCGTCGCGCGCCGCTAGTGAAACGGGCGGGCTCCCTAATGCGCCGTGTCCGCATCAAGGATGAATATCTAGAGCAACGAATCTTCCTGCAGCGGTCGGCCATCGCCGCCTTCATCGTGCTGGGGCTCATGCTGCTGCTGGCCGGGCGCGCGTTCTGGCTGCAGGTGATGCAGCACGATCACTACGCCGAGCTTTCACAGGGCAATCGCGCGCGCATCGAGCCGCTCCCGTCCAACCGGGGCATCATCTACGATCGCGCGGGCCGCGTGATTGCCGAGAACACGCCGGCCTACCAGCTCGAGCTCGTGCGCGAGCAGGCCGGCGACCTTGACGCGCTGCTCGCCCGGCTCCTGAGTTTTGGCCTGCTGGAGCAGGACGACCTCAATCGCGTGCGCGGACTCGTGCTGTCGCGGCGCGCATTCGAGGCCGTGCCGATCCGGCTGCAACTCGATGATGAGCTGGTCGCGCGCTACGCAGTGCACCGCCATGAACTGCCGGGCGTGACACTCGAGACCCGCATGGCGCGCCATTATCCGTTCGGCGCGACCGGGGCTCACGCCCTCGGCTATGTCGGCGCGATCAGCGAGGACGACCTCCCGCGGCTCGACAAGGAGCGCTATTTCGGCACGGGTGTCGTCGGCAAGACCGGCATCGAACGCGCCTACGAGGACGATCTGCTGGGCAGCAGCGGCTACCGCGAGGTGCTGGTCAATGCGGAAGGCCGCAGCGTCGAACTGGCGGAGGGCAGGACCGGCCAGCTGCGCAACCGCCAGCCCCAGGCGGGCCGCGACCTGAGACTCGCGCTCGACATGGATCTGCAGCGTGTCGCCGAGGACGCAATGGCGGGCCGCCGCGGCGCGGTCGTCGCCATCGACCCTTCGAATGGCGACGTACTGGTGCTCGCGAGCCTGCCCAGCTTCGACCCGAACGGCTTCGCGCGCGGCATCTCGCGCCGGGATTACCTGGCGCTGGCCGAGGACCCGGACCAGCCGCTGTTCAACCGCGTCCTGCGCGGAACCTATCCGCCGGGATCGACCATCAAGCCGATCATGGCGCTCGCCGGCCTCGAGTATGAAGTCGTGAGCCCGCAGGACACGATCTTCTGCCCGGGGCATTACTCGCTGCCGAATTCGCGGCACCGCTTTCGCGACTGGAAGCGCGAGGGCCACGGCACGGTCGACATGCGCAATGCGGTCATGCAGTCCTGTGACGTCTATTTCTACCGCCTGGCGAATACGCTCGGCATCGGGCGCATTCACGACATCATGACGCGGATCGGATTCGGCGCACCGACCGGCATCGACATCGGCGGCGAACGTGGCGGCGTCATGCCGTCGCCGGAATGGAAGAAGTCGGCATTCAGCGGCCAAGCCCAGCAGGTCTGGTTCCCCGGCGAGACGGTGATACTCGGGATCGGCCAGGGCTTCTGGACGGCGACGCCGCTGCAGCTTGCGACGGCGACCGCGTTGCTCGCCACGAGGGGCAGGCATTTCCGGCCGCGTCTCGTTCGCGCGCTGGTGGATCCGGTCACCGGCGCGGTGGAGGAGCGCGAACCTCGGCCGCTGCCCGACATCAAACTCAAGAACCAGGCGAACTGGGAAGTCATCGTCGACGCGATGGTCGCGGTGACGAGCGGCGCGCGCGGCACGGCGGTGCGGGCCTCCCGCGGCGCCGCATACTCGATCGCCGGCAAGACCGGCACGGCGCAGGTTTTCACGGTGGGGCAGACCGAGAAATATGACGAGAAGAATGTCGCCGAGCGCCTGCGCGATCACGCGTTGTTCGTCGCCTTTGCGCCGGCCGAGGCGCCCAGACTCGTGATCGCCGTGCTGGTCGAGAATGGCGGCCACGGCAGCTCGGTAGCGGCCCCGATCGCCAGGGCGATATTTGACGCCTACCTCCTGCGGGATGCCGGCTGATGTACGAGGAATTCTCCGCATCACGCGCCCGGCGCACCGTAACGGCCACTAATCGGCTGATGCGGGCACTGCACCTGGACGGCATGCTGCTGGCCGGCCTGGCCGCGGTCAGCTTTTTCGGCTTATTCGTCCTCTACAGTGCCGCCGGCGACAACACTGCGCTGTGGTTCAACCAGGTCGTGCGCTTCGGCATCGGCATTGCGGCCATGATCGCGCTCGCGCAGGTGCCGGACCATTTCCTCCGCATGGCCGCGCCCGTCGCCTACGCGCTCGGGCTGGTCCTGCTGCTGCTGGTGGCCGTCTTCGGCGACGTCGGCAAGGGCGCACAGCGCTGGCTGGACATCGGCATCATCCGTTTCCAGCCCTCGGAGATCATGAAGCTCGCCGTGCCGATGATGTGCGCCTGGTACTTGCACCAGCGGCCATTGCCACCGTCGATCACGAATGTCGGCGTCGTGCTTGCGATGATCATGGTCCCTGTCCTGCTGATCGCCGAACAGCCTGACCTCGGCACGGCGCTCCTGGTTGCCGCCGCCGGGTTGCTCGTGGTCCTGCTGGGCGGCCTGCCGTGGTTTTACGTGCTGGGCGGCGCCCTGTTGATGAGCGCTGCCGTGCCGCTGGCATGGCGATTCCTGCTGCACGACTACCAGCGACAGCGCGTGCTGACGCTCCTGGACCCGCAGAGTGACGCGCTGGGTGCCGGCTATCACATCATCCAGTCGCAGATCGCCATCGGCTCGGGCGGCATCTTCGGCAAGGGCTGGACCAATGGCAGCCAGGCGCAGCTGGAATTCCTTCCCGAGCGATCGACGGATTTCATATTCGCCGTCATCGGCGAGGAACTCGGGCTGCTTGGCCTGCTCGCACTGCTGGCCGGCTACCTGTACATCGTCGGCCGCAGCCTTTACATGTCCGCACAGTGCCGCGATGCGTTCACGCGCCTCCTGTCCGGCAGCATCGCGCTGACATTCTTTGTATACGTATTCGTCAATGCCGGAATGGTCACCGGGCTCCTTCCCGTCGTCGGCGTGCCGCTGCCGCTCGTCAGCTACGGCGGCACTTCCCTCGTGACCCTGATGGCCGGCTTCGGTATGCTGATGTCGCTGTATTCCAGCCGCAAACTCCTGGGTTCATGAACAATACCGCGACCGGCATGCTTCGCCTGGTTTCCTGCGCACTTGCACTGCTTGCCGCCATCCCCGCGGCCGCAATGGACGACAAGCGCGAGGACGTGCGGAAATTCACGCAGGAAATGCTGCGCAAGCACAAGTTCGACGAGGCCTGGCTGGCGGGCGTCATTGCCGGTGCGCAGAGCCAGCCCAAGATCATCGAGTTGATGAGCCGGCCTGCCGAGCAGGTCCTGGCCTGGCCTGCCTACAGCGCCCACTTTCTCACTGATGAGCGCATCGCGGCGGGCGTTGCGTTCTGGATCGCGCATCGCACGCGGCTCGCCGAAATCGAAGAGAGCACGGGTGTCGCCCAGCACGTGATCGTCGGCATCCTCGGCGTCGAGACATTCTTCGGGCGGATCACGGGCCGGTTCCGGGTCGTCGACGCGCTGGCGACACTTGCTTTCGATTACCCGCCCCGGGCCAAGTACTTCCGCGAGGAGCTCGAGCAGTTCCTGCTGCTGGTGCAGGAAGATCATGTCGACGTTGACACGGCTCTCGGCTCTTACGCGGGCGCGATGGGCTCCCCACAGTTCATGCCACGCAGTTATCGTGCCTTCGCCGTGGACGGCGACGGTGATTTGCGCCGCGACCTCTGGGGCAGCTGGGATGACGTGATCGCGAGCGTCGCCAACTACCTCGTCAAGCACGGCTGGCGCGCCGGCGAGCCGGTGGCGGCCCCGGCCAGCCTGTGGTTTCCGCGCGCCGACAGCCTGGTCGCCGGCGGCCTGACGCCCGACACCACGGTCAAGTCGCTGCGCGACCGCGGCCTCAGCTTCGAGACCGATCTCGACAACAAAGCCGCGGCATTCTTCATCCGCCTCGACGGCGACCCGGGCCCGGAACTGCGCGTCGGATTCCACAACTGCGGCGTCATCACGCGCTATAACAAGAGCATCATGTACGCGCTCGCGGTTCACGACCTCGGCAGCCGCATCGAAACATTGCTGCCCCTTGCGCCATGAGATATCGGCTGCTCTTGCCGGTGCTGGTCCTGCTCGCTGCCGCAGGCTGCGCCCGGCATTCCGAGCGCCCGGAACCGGCGGCATCCGTGCCGACCGGCGCCGGCGAGGGCGTACCGCGCGAAGAACCGCGGGCGCGCCTCGGCAACCCGCCGTTCTACGAGGTGGCGGGCAAGCGCTATGTAGTGCTCGAGAGCGCCGCTGGCTATGACGAGCGCGGCGTCGCGTCCTGGTACGGGCCGACCTTTCACGGCGGCCGCACGGCGACCGGAGAAACCTACGACATGAATGGGATGACGGGCGCGCACCCGACATTGCCGCTGCCGACCTGGGTGCGTGTGACAAACCTCCAGAATGGCCGCAGCGTCGTCGTGCGCCTGAACGACCGCGGGCCATTCAGCAATAACCGGATCATCGATCTTTCGCGCGCCGCGGCCGAGCAACTCGACATGATTCGCGCCGGCACGGCGATGGTCGAGGTGCAAAGCCTCGCAGGCGGAAGCGCGGCGCCAGACGCAGGGCCCGCTGCCGCGCCCACCCCGGCGCAGCGTTTCTTTGCGCAGGCCGGCGCATTCGCGGACGAGGCAAATGCGCGGCGCCTCGCAGAGAAGCTGCGTGACGCGCGGGTCGGGGACGTCGCGGTCAGCGAAGTCCGCCTCGATGGCCGGCAGCTCTTTCGCGTGCGCGTGGGACCGGTGACCGGCGTCGACGAATTCGACGCGCTGATCGAGCGCCTCCAGCGGGCCGGCGTCGAGGCCGCGCGCCTGGCGCTCGATTGAACTGACGCGGGCACGCGCCGCCGCTAGAATTGGCCGCCCGGCGCGGCATCCCGCGGCGCCACTGCAAGAAAATCGGGGTCGATCTTGAAACTCAGCATTGCCGTACTGTTCCTGCTCGTGCCCGCCCTCGCCGGCGCCGATGCGCCCCCGGTTCCGCCGCCGCCGACGATCGCCGCCACCGCCTGGATCCTGGTGGACCAGGCAAGCGGCCAGACTATTGCCGCGCACGCCGCCGACCAGTCGGTGGAACCTGCCAGCCTGACCAAGCTGATGACGGCCTACGCCGTATTCCAGACCCTTCAGAGCGGCAAGCTGAAGCTCGACACGCTGGTGCCGATCAGCGAGCACGCCTGGCGAGCCGAGGGCTCGCGCACATTTCTCGAGCTTGGCTCAAAGGTGCCGGTCGAGATCCTGCTGCAAGGCATGATCGTGCAGAGCGGCAACGACGCGAGCATCGCGCTCGCCGAAGCCGTGGCCGGGACGGAGCACACCTTTGCCGCACTGATGAACCAGTACGCGGCGCGGCTCGGCATGACAGGTTCGCACTTCGAGAACGCAACCGGCCTGCCGGGCGCCAATCACCGCGTCACCGTCGAGGACATGGCGAAACTGACGCGCGCGCTGATCGGCGAGTTTCCCGACTATTACCGCTGGTATTCGCAGCGCGAATTCACCTGGAACGGCATCCGGCAGGCCAACCGCAATGGCCTCCTCGCTCGCGATGCGAGTGTCGACGGCGTAAAGACCGGCATGACCGACAACGCCGGTTATTGCCTCATTTCTTCAGCCAAGCGCGATGGCATGCGACTGGTGTCGGTCGTGGTCGGCACCAAGGACATGAAGGCCCGCGAGGATGCCAGCCTCGCTCTCCTGAACTACGGATTCGGCTTCTTCGAGAGCCACAGGTTGCAGGCGGCGGGCCAGGAAATGGCGAAGCTGCGCGTCTACAAGGCGAGTGGCGGAGAGGCAGCCGTGGGAATCGCCGAGGACCTCTTCGTCGCGCTTCCGCGCGGCCACGCTGAAGAGGTCGAACTCAAACTGGAACTTGCGCCCAAGGTATTTGCGCCGCTCTCGGTCGCGGATCGCGTCGGCGTCGTACGCGCGATGCTGGCCGGCAAGGTGGTTGCCGAAGCCGCGCTGCATCCGGTTGCCGACGTGCCGCTGGGCGGATTCTTCCGCAGGCTCTGGGACACGATCCTCTCCTGGTTTGCCTGACCATGCCGCTGCCGCTCATCTGGCTCGATGGCCGCCTGCAGGCGCTTGCCGAGGCGCGGATCTCGCCGCTCGACCGTGGCTTCCTGTTCGGCGATGCCGTCTATGAAGTGCTGCCGGTCTACGGCGGGCGGGCGTATCGATTCGACGCGCATCTCGATCGCCTCAACCGCAGCCTGCACGAGATCCGCATGGCGCCGGTGATGGATCGCGCAGGCTGGCTTGCGGCGTTCGGCGCGCTGGTGCACGGCAATGGCGGCGGCGACCTGCTGCTCTATGTACAGGTCACGCGCGGCGTCGAGCCGGAGCGGAATCATGTGCCGCGGCCAGGCGTCCGCCCGACGGTGCTCGCCTTCGTCTCGCCACTGCCTGCAATTCCGGCGGCGACCATCGAACGGGGCGTCACCGCGGTGACCGCCGCCGATACCCGCTGGGCGCGCTGCGACATCAAGGCGACATCGCTCCTCGCAAACGTGTTGCTGCGCTGGCAGGCAGCCGACGCAGAGACCAGCGAAGCCATACTTCTGCGCGACGGCTGGGTGACGGAAGGCAGCACCAGCAGCGCGCACATCGTGAAGGCGGGACGACTGCTGACACCGCCGCAGACCAACGCGATCCTGCCCGGCACGACACGCGGCGTACTGTTCGACCTGGCCGCACGTGAAGGCATTGAATCCGGGCGCCGGCCGGTGGCGGAGGCTGAATTGCGCGACGCGGAGGAGATCATCCTTGCCTCCGCGGGCGGCGGCATCAGGGCCGTCACGCAGCTGGACGGCGCTTCGGTCGGCAGCGGCAGTCCCGGACCGCTATTCCGCCGGATCTACGCGGGCTTTCTCGCAACCAGGGCCGAGTTCTCGACCGCGCTGCCGGAATGACCGGAACCGACGAACTGTTCCAGTTTCCCTGCGATTTCCCGATCAAGGTGATGGGGCGCGACTCCGAGTCATTCCGCTCGCTGACGCTCGCGATCATCGAGCGGCACGCCGGGCCGCTTCCGCGGCCAGCATCACCGAGCGCCAGAGCCGCAAGGGCCGCTTCCTGGCCCTGACCTACACGATACGCGCGGAGAGCCGCACGCAGCTCGATCGCATCTACCAGGAACTCACGGACAGTGGCGTCGTGCTGGTCTCGCTCTGAGCCGTCCAGCGGCCATTCCAGGCCAGGCCGAGCGAGTCACTGAGCCATGGCGCCAGCTCCAGGGCGATGTCGTGCACATCGCCAGCGACGCCGAGCGTCTCGAGCTGGGTCATTTCGAGACCCGCCATGCCGCAGGGATTGATCCGCCCGAATGGCTCGAGGTCCATATCGACATTCAGCGCGAGGCCGTGATAGCTGCAGCCGCGCCGGATCCGAAGCCCCAGGCTCGCCAGCTTGCGCCCTTCCACGTAGACGCCGGGTGCATCGCGCCGGCCGCTTGCGCGGACGCCGTGGGCGGCTGCGAGCGCAATCACCGCCGATTCCAGCGCGACGACCAGCTGGCGCACGCCGATGCCGCGACGCCTGAGGTCGATCAGCGGGTAGACCACGATTTGTCCCGGGCCGTGAAAGGTCACCTGCCCGCCGCGGTCGATGCCGACGACCGGGATGTCGCCGGGCGCGAGCAGGTGTTCGCGCTTTCCATTCAGTCCCTGCGTGAAGACCGGGTCGTGTTCCAGGAACCAGATTTCGTCGGGCGTAGTGGAATCGCGCTCGTCGGTGAATGACTGCATTGCCCGCCACGTGGGCGCGTAATCGACCCTGCCGAGCCAGCGGAAGATCGGCGTCATGATTCTTCTTCGATGACCTCGCATTCCAGGTGGCGCGCCGCCGACAGCGAATTCGAGATCAGGCAGATTTTCTCCGCCTTCTCCATCAGCATCCTGGCGCGGGCCGGATCCGTGCCCGCGGGCACGACCAGGCGCGCTTTCGTGTCAAAGCGGGTGAAGCGCGCAACACCTTCGCTGCGCTCGAGCTGGCCCTGTACTTCGGCCGAGAGTTCGCTCCAGTCCAGCCGCGAGGCTTTCGCAATGGACCTGAAACTGAGCACGAAACAGTCCGCGACTGCCGCGACCAGCAGCGTTTCCGGCGACCAATAGCCACCCGGACCGTCGAATTCGGGCGGCGGCATGGACTTGAGCTCCGGGAGCCCGTCGCCGGCGAGCCGGACCTCGCCCTCGGCGGTTGCGCCGACGCGAACCTGGTACTGATGGGGATAAGGATGCATGGAATGTCCCTCGCTAGCCCGCGCCCGCCGCCGCAATCCCGCAGTTGCTGCCTTCGAGCGCCCGTTCGGCCCGATAACTCGAACGCACCATCGGGCCGGAAACGCACTCGCGGAATCCGCGCGCCAACGCGGCCTCACGAAAACGCCCGAATTCATCCGGCGTCACGAAGCGCACGACGGGCAGGTGATTTGCGGTCGGCCGCAGGTACTGGCCCAGCGTCAGAAGGTCGCAGTCGATTGCGCGCAGCTCATCCATCGTCGCGTACAACTCGTCCGCGGTTTCACCGAGCCCGAGCATCAGGCTCGTCTTGGTGAGGACGGAAGGGCGATAGCGCTTGGCATGCCCCAGCACGTTGAGCGTCTGCCGGTACCCGGCGCGCGGATCGCGAACGGGATGAGTCAGCCGCTCCACGGTCTCCACATTCTGCGCAAACACTTCGATGCCGGAATCGACTACGGTCTCGACGTCGGCGGTCACGCCCTGGAAATCCGGCGTCAGGGCCTCGACGGCAGCAGCCGGGCTCGCCGCCTTGATGGCGCGCACACAGGCCGCAAAATGTCCGGCGCCGCCATCGGGCAGGTCGTCGCGATTGACCGACGTCAGCACGACATAGCCAAGATGCATCAACACGACCGTTCGGGCGGCATTGGCGGGCTCCTCCGCATCGAGCCAGCCCCGCGGATTGCCCGTGTCCACGGCGCAGAAGCGGCAGGCGCGCGTGCACACCGAGCCCATCAGCATCAGGGTCGCCGTGCCCGCATTCCAGCACTCGCCGATATTCGGGCAATGCGCTTCTTCGCAGACGGTACTCAGGCGATGCTCGCGCACGATGCCGCGCACCGCGTCGAACTTCGCGCCCGCCGGCATTGGTGCACGCAGCCAGCGCGGTTTCGGGCCCGGCATCAGGGCCTCCGGGCTCGCCGCCCGCTTGATCCCGCCGCGTATTGCGCTGAAACCCTGCGGCGTGAGGTACTTCTCGCCGCTACGCACGGGCGCGTCCTCAAGACGGACAGGAATATATTTAAAATCAGTCACTTGAATGGATACACCGCTGTCCTGCCCGCCATTCTATCCGACCGGGGATTCGAGTACCGGGTGGCGAACCTGCCCGAGGCGCAGCGCCGCATCGAGCGCAGCCAGGCGCTCCGGCGTGCCGACATCGCTCCAGGACCCGTCATGGCGCTGGCCGCTCAGCCGGCCTGCCGCGAGTGCACGGTCAAGCAGCGGTTTGAGTGGAAATGTGCCGGCTTCGCAACCCTCGAACAGGCGCGGATCGAGGACGGCGAGGCCAGAATAGGTAAGCGGCGTGGGCGCGGCCAGCACGTGCCCGCCGGGGTCAAGCCCGTAGTCGCCGCCTGGATGATGCGGCGGATTGTCGATCAGCACCAGGTGCGCGAGTGACCCAGCGGGCCGGCGCAACGCATCGAATGGCAGGTCGATCCAGATATCGCCATTCACCAGCAGGAATGGATCGGCACCGAGCAGCGGCAGCGCGCGATGAATACCGCCCCCCGTGCCGATCGGGGCAGCGCCCTCGTGGCTGTAGGTGACGGACAGGCCTTGCTGCACGCCATCGCCGAGCGCCTCGCGAATGCGGTCACCGAGCCATGACAGGTTGACGACAACCTCCCGGATGCCGGCTTTCCGGAGCGCTGCCAGGTGATAGTCGATCAGTCGGTAACCGCCCGCTTCGAGCAAGGGCTTCGGCATGGCATCGCTGAGCGGCCGCATGCGCTCGCCGCGGCCAGCGGCCAGGATCATCGCCTTCACGGTGTCATGCCCGCGCGCCGGACCGCCGCTGCAAATGCGGGCACGACCTGCCCGCGAAGGAAATCGTCGAATGGCGCAAGAGCAGGCTCGGCGGCAGTTACGGCCATCGTGTAGTCGAGCACACGGGGCAAATCGCCCAGAAAGCCGGGCTTTCCGTCCCGATACCAGAGTCGCGCGAATATGCCGAGCACCTTGATGTGACGCTGCAGGCCCATGCAGTCGAACCAGCGCAGGAACTGCTCGCGGTCCCTGCCGACATCGAGTCCCAGCAACACGGCGCCCGTCCTGTAGCGATCGAGCCAGCCTTGCAGTTGTGCGCGCGGCCAGACGATGTAGCAATCCTTGAGGAGCGATACGAGGTCGTAGCTGATTGGCCCGCGCACCGCGTCCTGGAAATCCAGGATGCCGGGATTGGCGCCCGGACAAATCATGAGATTGCGCGAATGGTAGTCGCGATGCACCAGCACCACCGGTTGCGCAAGCGCCTGCTCGCAGAGCCAGTCGAATGCCGATTCGATCGCCTGCCGGTCGCCCGCGGTGGTCTCGAAGCCCAGGTGGCGGCCGATGAACCACTCTGGAAACAGGTCCATCTCCCGTCGCAGCATTTCATGGTCGTAGCGGGGCAGGCCGACGGCGCCTGCTGTCCCTCGCGCCTGTAAGCGCAGCAATGCGTCGATCGCATCCGCATAGAGTGGCCTGGGATCCGCGCCTTTCTTCAGCGCCTCGAGGTATTGCGTACAGCCAAGATCGCTGATCAGCGCGAAACCCTGGACGCGGTCGACTGCCAGTACCTCGGGTACATGGACGCCTGCGCTCGCGAGCAGGCGCGCTGTCTGCAGGTAGGAATCGACGTCTTCGCGCTCCGGCGGCGCGTCCATCGCGATCTGCGTGCCGTCGCCGCGGTGAACACGGAAATAGCGGCGGAAGCTGGCATCGACCGATGCGGGAGTAACGCGCAGCACCGGCTGCCCCGGCAGGCCTTCCAGCCAGCGCTCGAGGCGCCGAAATCGTTCGTCAGCATCGGAAATGGTTGTCATGCGCAGGCGACGGCCGGGGGGGCCGCATTATAGACTTGGTAGACAATCTGATTTCACGGCTGTCCCGATCCGAGTGAACCTTCGCTTTCTCATTGCATTGCTTGCAGCCGCCGCAGTCCCTTCGCAGGCTGCGGCTGAGGAATGCGATTGGCCGGTATCCGGCGAATCTGCACCGCAGGAGCCCAATGCCGGCGATGCGATCGAGATCGCGAATCCGGACCAGCTGCCGATCGAAGTGACCAGCGGCGGTGTCGAGCTGACGCGTCAGGGTGATGCGACGCTCAGCGACGGCGTCGTCATGCGCCAGGGCAATCGCCGGCTGAGCGCGCGGTCGGCTACCTACGACTCCGTCAGCCGCCGCTTTGCCGTCTCGGGCGAAGTGGAATACCAGTCGCCCGACCTGCGACTGAAAGGCAGCAGCGGTTCATGGGGTGCGGACGGAGGCGGCCAGTTCAGCGGCACGGAGTTCGAGCTGCCGGCCCGGCCTGCGCGCGGCACGGCGGCAGAGCTCGGGATGACTCCCGCGGGCGAGCTGAACATGCGCGACGTCAGCTTCACAACTTGCCCCGCCGGAAACGAAGACTGGTCCCTGCACGCCTCTTCGATCGAAATTGACCAGCGCAGGCAGCAGGGCAAGGGCCGAAATGTGCGTGTCATGCTGAAAGGGGTGCCGATCCTCTACGCGCCCGCGATTTCATTCCCGGTCGGTGCTGCCCGCAAATCCGGATTCCTGTTTCCGTCGCTTGGCACATCGAACAAGAGCGGTCTCGAATTCGGCGCACCGTACTACTTCAACCTTGCGCCGAACTACGACCTGATGCTCACGCCGCAGCTGCTCTCACGTCGCGGAACGGGCCTCGAAGGCCAGTTCCGCTACCTGACCGAACTCAGTCACGGCAGGCTCGGTGCGCGGTTCCTGCCGAGTGACGACCTCGCAGGGCGTGACCGCAGTCTGGCTTCGCTGTGGCACCAGACCGATTTCACCGACAGCCTGCGACTCTCGGCCAGCATGGAGCACGCGAGCGACAGCCGGTACTTCGAGGACTTCGGGCTCGGGCCCGACGGCACGAGCGTCACATTCCTGGATCGTTACGTAAGCCTCGCCTGGCTCGGACGCGGCTGGCGCCTGGACGGCCGCGTCCAGGATTTCCAGACCATCGATTTGTCGGTGGACCCGCTCGATCGCCCCTACTCGCGACTGCCCCAGATCTCCTTCACCGGAGCCTGGCCGGTGTCCGGCGGCGGCCTGACCACGGGTGTCGATGCCGAGGCGACCTGGTTCGACCGCGACGCCGGCACGACCGGCCTGCGCGTGGACCTGATGCCACGCATCGCCTGGCCGCTGCGCCGCTCCGGCTATTACCTCGAACCGAGCGCTGCCTATCGGATCACCTCCTACCGGCTGTCCGACCTGGCTCCGGGCGCCGAGGATTCGCCCGACCGGCGGGCGCCGATCCTGTCGCTGGATGCCGGTCTCGAATTCGAGCGGATGGCGAATCCGCGTAGCAGGCTGCTGCAGACGCTCGAGCCGAGACTGCGCTACACGTGGATTCCGTATCGCAACCAGTCCAATCTTCCGATATTCGACACGGCGCTCCCCGACCTCGATTTCGTGCAGCTGTTCCGCACCAATCGCTATGTCGGCGCGGACCGCCTGGGTGACGCCAACGAACTCGCCGTCGGCGTGACATCGCGCCTGGTCCAGGCTGACAGCGGCCAACAGTACCTGTCGGCGACCATCGGCCAGCGTTTTTACTTCGAGCGCCCGCGTGTCGTATTGCCGGGTGAATCGCCCGAAATGCGCGATGCGTCGAACATGGTCGGCGAGATCGAGATGACCGCGTACCGTAACTGGAGCGCACGGCTCGCGATGGAGTGGGATTACGACGCTTCCAACACGCTGCTCGGCCAGGCCAGCATCCAGTACCGGCCGCACCGCGATGCCGTCATCAATATCGGCTACCGCTACCGCGAAGGCCTGCTGGAGCAATGGGACGCATCCGCCGGCTGGAGGCTTTCGCCCAGCTGGCAGCTCTTCGTGCGCCAGGTCTATTCGCTGCGCGACCGCTCGTCGATCGACCGATTCGCGGGCTTCGAATACGGCAGCTGCTGCTGGCGGATCCGTCTGGTCGGGCGCAACTACGTCTCCAACCGCACCGGTGAAAATGACACCTCCGTGCTGCTGCAACTGGAACTCAAGGGCCTTTCGTCGGTCGGATCCAGCGACGATACTTTCCTGCGGCGGGGCATTCGTGGATACTCCCCCGACCCTGCCGACCCCTTACCCTGACCCGGGCACGCCATGAGCCGAGTTTTGATCTGCCTGCTTGCCGCGCTGACGCTTCCGGGGATTGCCCACGCCCAGACCCGCGAGCTGTCTTCCAGCGGCGTACCGCTCGACCGGGTCGTGGCGATCGTCAACGAGGGCATCGTTCTGCAGAGTCAGCTCGATACCCAGATTGAACTGATCATGGAACGTCTGCGCGAGCAGAAGGCCCAGATGCCGCCGGCGGATGTCGTCCACCAGCAGGTGCTGGAACGGCTCGTGCTGCAGGAAATCCAGTTCCAGCGCGCCGAGCGGCTGGGCGTGCGCGTGTCCGACGAGATCCTGAACGAGGCTTTGCGCGACGTCGCAAAGCGCAATGGCATCGCATTCGAGCAGATGCCGATGGCGCTCGCATCGCAGGGCGTCGATTATGCGGCCTACCGCGACGACCTGCGCCGCGAAATATCGATCTCGATGTTGCGCCAGCGCGATGTGGTTCCGCGCATTTATGTTTCCCCGCGCGAACTCGATCAGGCGCTCCATCGCCAGTCGCAGCAGGTGGATGAAAACGCGGAATTCGACGTCTCGCACATACTGCTCTCGCTGCCGGAATCCGCAACCGCGGAGCAGATGGCGAGTGTCGAGAAACTCGCGACGGAGATACAGGTGCGGGCGAATTCGGGTGACGACTTCGGCCAGCTTGCGCTGACCTACTCGCAGGCCCAGTCGGCGCTTGAGCGCGGCAAGCTCGGCTGGCGGCGCCTCAACCAGCTGCCGCAATTCATCGCCGATCTCGTCGTCAACATGAAGCCCGGCGAAGTCGCGAACCCGGTGCGCACGCCGACGGGCTTTCATATCGTGCGTCTTGACGACACGCGCGGCGCAAGCAGCGGGCCGATGCTGGTCGAGCAGATCCATGCCCGGCACATCCTGCTGCGGCCCAATGAGGTCCAGGACGACGCCACCACTCGTCAACGGCTTGCCGCCCTGCGTGATCGCATATTGGCAGGCGAGGATTTCGGCGCGCTCGCGAGCGTGACGTCGGAGGATCCCGGCTCGGCAAGCCGCGGCGGCGACCTGGGCTGGAGTTCGCCGGGTACCTACGACCCGGAATTCGAGACGGCACTCGCGGCGCTCGAAACGGACCAGATCAGCGAGCCGTTCCGGACGCAGTACGGCTGGCATATTGTCCAGCTGATGGGCAAGCGAACCTACGACCAGAGCGAAGAAGTGCGGCGGCAGCGCGTCCTGACCGCGCTCCGCGAGAGCAAGGTCGATGAGGAGACCGAGCTGTGGCTGCGACGACTCCGCGACGAGGCCTACGTCGAGATCCGCAACCCCTGAACCGGCATGCGCGCCTGATCCTGACGACCGGCGAGCCGGCGGGCATCGGCCCGGACCTGGCAATCGCCGCGGCGCTCGAGGACTGGCCTTGCGAGCTGGTATTCGCGGGTGATCCGGCGCTCCTCGCCGCGCGTGCAAGCGCGCTGCAGCACGAAATCGAATTGACGGATTGGCGGCCCGGCGAGCAGCCCGTTCCGCACCGCGCCGGAACGATGCCCGTGATTCCGGTCACGCTGGCGACGCAAGTGGAAGCCGGCAGGCTCGATGTCGCCAATGCCCGGTACGTCCTCGAAATACTCGACCTGGCGGCCGACGGCTGCATCGCGGGACGGTTCGACGCAGTGGTGACCGCGCCCGTGCAGAAATCCGTGATCAACGATGCAGGACTCGCATTCACGGGGCACACCGAATATCTGGCCGCCCGGAGCGGCTCGCCCCTGCCGGTGATGCTGCTGGTTGCGGGGGCGCTCCGGGTCGCGCTCGCCACCACGCACCTGCCGCTTGCCGAGGTGCCCCGCAATCTCCGCCGCGATGTTCTCGACGCCACGCTCGATGTGCTCGACCATGGGTTGAAGACGGTGTTCGGGCTGCCCGAGCCGCGGATCAGCGTCTGTGGCCTGAATCCTCACGCCGGTGAGGCCGGCCACCTGGGGCGCGAGGAAATCGAGATCATCGGTCCCGCGATCGAGGCCGCATGCGCGCGCGGCCTGCGGGTGCGCGGACCCCTGCCTGCCGACACGGCCTTCACGCGCAACATGCTGGCGGAAGCTGATGTAGTGCTCGCGATGTATCACGACCAGGGCCTGCCCGTGATCAAGCACGTAGGCTTCGGCCACACGGTCAATGTCACGCTCGGCCTGCCATTCCTGCGCACGTCGGTCGACCACGGTACGGCGCTCGACCTTGCGGCGACTGGTCGCGCCGACCCCGGCAGCCTGTTTGCGGCAATCGACCTGGCGTGGAAGCCGGGATGAATCGCGCGCGCAAGCGCTTCGGCCAGCATTTCCTGCACGACCCGGGTGTCATCGCGCGCATCGTGGCGGCGATCGATCCAAAGCCGGGTGAGCGCATCGTCGAGATCGGTCCCGGCCGCGGCGCCCTGACGCGGCCGCTGCTCGATCGTTGCGGCCGCGTCGAAGTCATCGAGATCGACCGCGACGTGATCCCGGTGCTGCAGCGCCATTGTGCAGGCGCCGGTGAACTCATCGTGCACGAAGCCGACGTGCTGGAGGTCGACATGGCGACTCTGCACGGCGGCGGCCGGCCGTTGCGCATCTGCGGCAACCTGCCCTACAACATCTCGACGCCGCTGTTATTCCACCTGCTGGAGTCGCGTGCGGTGATTGCCGACATGCATTTCATGCTGCAGAAAGAGGTCGTCGAGCGCATGGCCGCGAAACCGGGCGGCAAGGAATACGGACGCCTGACCGTCATGCTCGCTGCTGTCTGCCGCGTCGAGTCCCTGTTCCGGGTCGGGCGTGGCGCCTTCAATCCGCCACCCGGAGTCGACTCGGCGGTCGTCCGCCTGACGCCGCATGCGAATGCGCCATTTCCATTGCCGGACCGCGCGCGCTTCGCCCGATTCGTCGGCGCCGCATTCTCGATGCGCCGCAAGACACTCAGAAATTCCCTGCGCGGCCTGGTCGGGCCCGCGGAATTCGAGGCTGCGGGCATCGAGTCCGGAAGGCGTCCTGAGACCCTTTCGCCCGCGGAATTCGCGAAACTCGCGGCGCAGCCGGTTGTTGCCCCCGACAGCCTATAATGGCGGGGCAATGAAGATTTACGGCAAGGTCCTGATGGTGGTCGCGCTCGACGAGCATGCGGACGTGATCGGCGCCCGCGCGCGCGACATCGCCGCGAACTGCAACGCCGAGCTGTCCATCCTGCATGTCGTCGAGTACGTGCCGGTGGAACCGATGGGCGAGACCCTGCTGCCGGCCGTGCAGATCGAGGAAGAACTGGTCCAGCGCGCGACCCAGCGCCTGGCCGACCTGGCGAAGCGCCTCGGCGTCGAATCCGCAAGGCGCGAGGTCGCTGCCGGCAACATCAAGGCCGAAATCGTGCGCGCGGCACAGGAACAGAAGGCGGACCTGATCGTGCTCGGCAGCCGCGAGCGCCGCGGGCCCTCGATCCTGGTCAATTTCACCGAAGACACGGTGCTTCACGCCGCCCCCTGCGACGTGCTGGCCGTGCGGCTGCGCTAGGCAGGCACGAATGGGCGAAGAGGCGCAGCACATGATCAGCGTGGATGTCGACACCCGCTACCTCGAGGACCAGTCGGACCCCGACGAGCAGCGCTTTGTGTTCGCATACACGATTACGATCAGGAACCGTGGCGAAATTCCGGCGCGCCTGCTGACCCGCCATTGGGTCATCACCGATGCGAATGGCAAGGTCCAGGAAGTGCGCGGTGAGGGCGTGGTGGGCGAACAGCCGCACCTGAAGCCGGGCCAGGGATTCCGCTACACCAGTGGCGCAGTGCTCGAAACACCCGTCGGCGCCATGCAGGGCAGCTACCAGATGCTGGCCGACGACGGCGTGCGCTTCGACGCGCCGATCCCGCCGTTCACGCTCGCGATACCGGGGACCATTCACTAGTCGCAATGGCCGTCTACGCCATCGGCGACCTTCAGGGCTGCCATGCCGAATTCATGGCCCTGCTGGAGCAGCTGCACTTTGATCCTGCGCAGGACCGGCTGTGGCTGACCGGCGACCTGGTCAACCGAGGACCCGCATCGCTCGAAGTGTTGCGAGCCGTCCGCTCGCTCGGCGCAGCAGCGACTGTCGTGCTCGGCAATCACGACCTGCACGTGCTGGCTCTGGCCTGGGCCCCGAAAACTGCGCGCCATCGCGAGCCGGAATTGCAGCAGGTGCTGGATGCCCCGGACGCCGCCGAACTGCTCGTCTGGCTGGCGGCGAGGCCGCTCCTGCATCACGACCCGGAATTGCGCTGGGCCATGATTCATGCGGGCCTGCCGCCACAATGGTCCCTGGCTGATGCCGAGGCTTGCGCGCGCGACATCGAAAAGGCGCTCTGCGAACGCCCTGCGGAATTCCTTTCGGAAATGTACGGCAATCTTCCCGACCGCTGGTCACCGTCGCTCAGTGGTCCGGAGCGCCTTCGATTCGCGGTGAACTGCCTGACGCGGCTGCGCTATGTCGACGCCGATGGCCGGCTGGTGCTCGGCCCCAAGGGACCGCCGGACGAGGCGCCGCCCGGCGCCATTCCCTGGTTCCGGCACCCGAAACGCGAAACGCAGGCGGATCGCATCCTGTTCGGCCATTGGTCAGCGCTCGGCTATCACGCCGAGCCCGGCATCCGTTGCCTTGACACGGGCTGCGTCTGGGGCGGCGCCCTGTGCGCGCTCAGGCTCGATCGCGAGGAAAATCCGTTGATGCTGCCCTGTCGCGGCAGCCGGCGGCCGGCGGCCTGATCAGGGGTTTTGCGCCTTGGCGAAATCCGCCGTCGGAACGCCCGCAAGCACGTCGAACTTGAGATCGATGCGGTTGCCGACCAGCTGGTGGGGAATGCAATTGACGTCGCCGGCGACATTTCGCGTGGTCAGCTTGGACAGCACGCGATCGCGAAACTGTTCGACCAGCTCGCAGTCGCCCCAGTCGAGCCCCCGCGGCTGGTTGCGCTTGATGGATACGGGCTTCCATACGCCGAGCACGGGTTCCCCGACATCGCGGCTCCCATCCTCAGGAATCGCCGCGGTGTAAAAGACGAGCTTCACGTGGGGCATGTCGGCGACTTTCTGGTAGCCGTATTCGCAGCCGCGCTCCATGACCTTCATGTCCGGCCGCACGCCGATGTAATTCAACAGCAGTTTGACCTTGCTCTTGAGGCCACCGCAGGTATACCGGGTCGTAAAACCCATGTAGACCAGGTCGATTTCATAACGCTTCCATGCGGCGGACACTTCGTCCGATTCCGGTTCGTCGGCAAACACCGGCATGGCTGCCAGCATTGCCCAGACCAGAATTCCGGCTCGCCACCACATGCAACCCACTCCTCTCATGAGACCTGCGGGCTATCTGACAGGCCCGCGCCGGCCGGGTTCCCCGGCGCGACTATAATGACCCGATGACGATTATGCGCTTCGAGGTGGAAGGCCATCGGCTGAACGCCGACCTCGCCCAGCCTCTCTCGATCGCCATTCCGCTGGATTTCAACGGTCCGCAGCCCTCCTTCTACGACGCCCCCCCCGCGATAGCGCGCCCCTACCGTGGATCGGGTTTTGTGGGCGATACACGCACGGGCGGCAACTGCAACTGCGAACAGCTGACGCTGGTTCCCCACTGCAACGGCACGCACACGGAATGCGTCGGCCATGTCACGGACGATCGCGTATCGGTCACGGACCGCGTGCGCGGCGAAATCCTGCTCGCGCTGCTCGTGTCAGTACATCCGGTGAGCGCCCAGTTGACCAGCGAGGACAGTGATCCTTCCCCGGAGTCCGGCGACCTGTTGCTGACTGCCAAGTCGCTCGAAAGTGCCTTCGCCGCCCATCCTGGTCCGGCGCCGCAGGCCCTGGTGCTGCGCACATTGCCCAACAATGTAGCGCGTCTCACCCACACGTATCGGGGGAGCTCGCCTGCTCCCTACCTCACGCGGCAGGCCGCGTCCTGGCTGGTAAAACAGGGAATCGAACACCTGGTGCTCGACCTGCCGTCGGCGGATCGCGCGGACGACCAGGGTCGATTGACCGCGCACCGCCTGTTTTTCGGCCTGCCGGCCGGCGGGCGGCAGCTGCGCGATGCAACACGGGCCCAGGCCAGCATCACCGAGCTCGCCTGGATCGCGCCTACGATCCGGGACGGCTGGTACCTGCTCGATCTGCAGATACCGGCATTCATTGCAGACGCGGCGCCAAGCCGGCCCCTGCTTTATCCGGTGCATTTCGAGTGAGCGGTGATCTGACGCTGGAAGCGGCCAAGGCGCGCGATGCCGCGGATCCGCTTGCGCGCTGGCGCGGTGAATTTCATTTTCCGGAATCCCCACTTGGCGGGCCTGCGCTTTATCTCTGCGGCAATTCGCTGGGGCTGCAGCCCCGCGCGGCCGGCGGTGAGGTCGCGAAATTCATGGCCGAGTGGCAGCGGCTCGGCGTGCTCGGCTACCACGACGCCAGGGCAGACTGGTTGAACCTGCACGAGCGCCTCGCGCCGAGCCTCGCAATGCTCGCTGGGGCCAGCATTCCGGAAGTCGTCGCGATGAATTCGCTGACGCTCAACCTGCATCTGCTGATGGCGAGCTTCTACAAGCCGACGCGCGAACGACATGTGATCCTGATCGAACATGCCGCATTTCCCTCGGACCGCTACGCCGTCATCTCGCAGATCGAATGGCACGGACTGGTTCCGGCCACATCGCTCGTGCAGATCGCGCCGCGCCGCGGCGAACAACTGCTGCGGCACGGCGACCTGATCGCGGAAATCGAACGCATCGGATCCAGGCTCGCGCTTGTCCTGATGCCCGGTATCCAGTATCTGACCGGGCAGCTCCTCGATCTCGGCGCACTCACGAAAGCCGCTCATGGCGTGGGCGCGCGCGTGGGCTTCGATCTCGCCCATGCGATGGGAAATGTTCCGCTTTCGCTCCACGACTGGGGCGCCGATTTCGCCGTCTGGTGCTCCTACAAGTACCTGAACGGCGGCCCCGGTGCGACCGCAGGCGCCTTCGTGCATGAGAAACATTTCGACGCGAATCTTCCGCGGCTCGCTGGCTGGTGGGGCAACGATCTCACGAATCGCTTCGAGTTCGGCGCGGATTTCCGTCCCTACACGGGCGCTGCCGGCTGGCAGGTGAGCAACACGCCGCTGCTCGGCATGGTGCCGCTGAAGTCATCGCTCGAGTTGTTCGCAGCCGCAGGATTCCCTGCACTCTGCGCCCGCTCGCGCGAGCTGACCGGCTGGCTCGAATGCCTGCTGGATGCCCAACTGGGCGATCGCATCGAGATACTCACGCCGCGCGACCCTGCAGCTCGCGGTGCCCAACTATCAATTCGTCTGCGCGACACACGCGGCAACGGCCGGGCGCTCTTCGATGCGATGCTCGCCCGCGGCCTGATCTGCGACTGGCGCGAGCCCGACGTGATCCGCCTCGCTCCCGCCCCGCTTTATAATTCCTACGAGGATTGCTGGCGAGCGATCGAGCTGGTCGGCGACATTCTCAGCGCCGCTCGAGCGTCACGAAACTGAAAGCCTCTGCATGCCGCTCATCCGCGGCATGCTCATCGCGGAAGGTCTCGACCCAGTCCTCACGATTGAATCCATCCAGGCGCGTGTCGCCCTCGGGCGTCGTGTGCACCTCGGTAAGCTCGATTCGTGAAACGACGATCCAGCAGGCGGCGTAGACCTGCGCGCCGCCGATCACGAACAGGGGCCCGGAATCCCCCACGGCTTCGAGCGCCTCTTTCGGTGAACGCAGGAGTTCGCAGCCGGGCGCGCACCAGCCCGGATCGCGGCTCAGTACGAGGTTGCGCCGACCCGGGAGTGGGCGCCCGATCGCTTCAAAAGTGCGCCGGCCCATGAGCACGGTGTGGCCGATGGTCAGCGCCTTGAAGCGCTTGAGATCATCCGGCAGGCGCCAGGGCAGGCCATTTTCGCGGCCGATCACGCCGTTGTCGGCCATCGCGACGACTGCGGTCACCCGGAATTTCATCCGCCCTCAGACGGCGACGGGCGCGCGGATGGCGGGATCGTATTCGTAGCCGATGAGCTGGAAATCTTCGTACTGGTAGTCCGCAATATCGGCGGGCCGGCGCTTCAGGGCAAGCGTCGGCAGGGGATGCGGCGCGCGTGCGAGCTGCTCGTCCGCCTGTGCCAGGTGATTCTGGTACAGGTGGCAGTCCCCGCCGGTCCAGATCAGGTCGCCGACTCCGAGGTCCGCCTGCTGCGCGAGGATGTGGGTCAGGAGCGCATACGAGGCAATATTGAACGGCAGGCCCAGGAAGATATCGGCACTTCGCTGGTAAATCTGGCAGGAGAGTTTCCTGTCGGCCACGAAGAACTGAAACATCGCGTGGCAGGGCGCAAGCGCCATCCGGTGCAGCTCGCCGACATTCCAGGCGCTAACGATGATGCGGCGCGAGTCGGGGTCGTTGCCGAGTTGCTCGAGCACGCGCGCGATCTGGTCGATCGTCCGGCCGTCGGCTGCCGGCCAGGCGCGCCACTGTTTTCCATAGACCGGCCCGAGCTCGCCCTCTGGGTCGGCCCACTCGTTCCAGATCGTGACGCCCTGGTCGTTGAGCGAGCGCACATTCGTCTCGCCGCGCAGGAACCACAGGAGTTCGACGGCGAGTGACTTGAAGTGCACGCGCTTGGTCGTGACCAGCGGAAACCCGGCTCCCAGGTCAAAGCGCAGCTGATGCCCGAACACGGCGAGCACGCCCGTGCCAGTGCGGTCCGCCTTGCGAGCACCGCGTTCGCGCACGTGACGCATCAATTCCAGGTAGGGGCGCATCCTAGGCGTAGTTTCCAGATCGCTCGCGGCGACGCAAGGCCCAGCTGAGCATTGCGAGGCCCGCGATCAACATCGGCAGCGATAGCAACTGGCCCATCGTCACCCATCCGAACGCGAGATAACCGATATTCGCGTCGGGCAGGCGCAGGAACTCCACCAGGATCCGGAACGATGCGTAGAGCGTCAGGAACAGCCCGGCGGGCGCGAGCCGCAGGCGCGGCTTCGACGTAAACCACCAGATCACCGCGAACAGCAAGATGCCCTCGAGTGTCGCCTCGTATAGTTGGCTCGGATGACGGACGTCGCCGCCGACCAGGAATCCCCAGGGGACGTCGGTGGGCTTGCCCCACAGCTCGCCATTGATGAAATTTCCGATACGCCCGGCGAACAACCCAATGGCCGGCAGCGGCGCCGTGAAATCGAAGACATCGGCGATCCGGCGCCCGCGCCGCCGCGCAAACCAGGCGACCGCGAGCATGACGCCGGCGAGCCCGCCATGAAACGACATGCCGCCCTCCCAGACGCGGAAGATCGCAAATGGATCTGCCACCAGCCGCTCGAAGCCATAGACGAAGATCCAGCCCAGCCGTCCGCCGGCGATCACGCCGACTGCCGCGAAGAAGATCAAATCGTCCACGTCCACCGGCTTCCAGGTGGAACCGGGCGCAGCGGCACGCCTTCGCGCCAGCCACCAGGCGGCGATGAAGCCGACGACATACATGAGCCCGTACCAGTGGATCTTGACCGGCCCGAGCTCCAGCGCAATCGGGTCGATCTCAGGATAAATCAGCATGAATCAACCACGCGGAACAGGAAGGCGCGGAGATAGCGGGTTTCATCGATGGCCGGATGCACCGGGTGATCCGGCGCCTGCGCGCCCACCCCGATCAATTGTGCCAGCCGCCCGAGATGGCGAGCCGCGCGCTGGACGGAATCGGTCAGCTCGCCGGGCGCCAGGTGGAAGGAGCAGGAGCAGGACAACAGCATGCCGTCACGATCGAGCAACTGCATCGCGAGCTGGTTCAGCCGGCGATACGCGGCGAGACCCTTGGGATGGTCTTTCTTGCGCTTGATGAATGCGGGCGGATCGATGACCACCAGGTCGAACCTGCGCCGATCCGCGTGCAGAGCCTCGAGCATGTCGAAGGCATCGCCCTTGAGCAGCTCCGCCTCGAGACTATTGGCCGCCGCGGTTGCTGCCGCAGCCTCCAGCGCCGGCGCCGATGAATCGACGCAGGTGACCTCGGCCGCGCCGGCACGCGCCGCCTGCAGGCCGAAACTGCCAGCGTAGCTGAAGACATCCAGCACGCGCTGACCCGCCGCATGGCGCGCAAACATTGCGCGATTGCCCGCCTGGTCGAAGTACCAGCCGGTTTTCTGGCCGGCAGCCAGTGGCACGCGGAAACGGACACCGCCCTCGGGCACTTCGACCATGTCGGGCACCTGACCCAGTGCGGTTTCCACGTAGCGCTCGAGACCCTCCAGTTCCCGGACCGGCGAGTCGTTCTTCCACAGCACGGCGGCGGGCTCGAGGACCTTGATGAGGGCCTCGAGAATCTCGTCCTTCATCGCTTCCATGCCGGCCGTGCCAATCTGCGCGACCAGCACATCCCCATAGCGATCGACAACCAGCCCGGGCAGTAGGTCCGCTTCGCCAAAAGCCAGCCGGTAGAAAGGCGCCGGATACATGCGTTCGCGCATTGCGAGCGCAACCCGGAACCGGTGCACGAGCAACGACTTGCCGGGCGGATAGTCGGGATCGCGACCAAGCAGCCGTGCGCTGATCAAGGTGCGCGGATTGACATAGGCATAGCCGAGGAACCGGTCGTGGCTCGAGCGCAGCTGCACATGCTCGCCCGGCGCGAAGCCGGTCAGCGGAGTCGCCGCGACATTCACCTCGTTCGAGAAAATCCACAGGTGACCGGCCTGGAGGCGTCGCTCCTCCTGCGGTTTCAGCATCAGCGGTCGCAAGTCACGGCTTGCGACGGCGGCGGTTTCGGGGTTACTCGACATTCGCGGGAGCGCGGCGCCGTGGCTATAGTGGCCGGAATTCTACCCGACCACGGCCACAGCGACATGCATGCCGATCCTCACACCGCGCCGCAGAACCGGCTCGCGGGCGAAACCAGCCCATACCTGCTGCAGCATGCGGCCAATCCGGTCGACTGGTATCCCTGGGGCCAGGCTGCGCTCGCGAAGGCAAAGGAGCTCGACCGGCCCATCCTGCTGTCAATCGGCTATTCCGCATGCCACTGGTGCCATGTCATGGCGCACGAGTCGTTCGAGGACCCGGCGACGGCCGAGGTGATGAACCGGCTGTTCGTCAACATCAAGGTCGATCGCGAGGAGCGGCCGGATCTCGACAAGGTCTACCAGATTGCGCACCAGGTGCTGGCCCAGCGCGGCGGTGGCTGGCCGCTGACCATGTTCCTGTCGCCGGACGACCTGACCCCGTATTTCGGCGGAACCTATTTCCCGAAGGAGGCGCGTTACGGGATGCCGGCCTTCACCGGGTTGCTCGAGCGCGTCGCAGCCTTCTATCGCGACAATCGCGACAACGTGCGGTCCCAGAACGCGACATTGCGTGGCGTCTTCACGGACCTCGTGCCGCCGGCTGCCGACCCGGGAACAGACCTCAGCCGCGCGCCGATCGCCGCCGGGCGCGCCGAGCTGGAAGCCGGCTTCGACAATGAATACGGTGGATTCGGCAGCGCACCGAAGTTTCCGCACGCTGCCAGCATCGAGCGCCTGCTGCGGGACTGGCATGCGACGACTGCGACCGCGGAGCCCGATCTCAAGGCGCTGTACATGGCCACGCTCACGCTGAAGCGGATGGCCGAGGGTGGTCTGTACGACCAGCTCGGCGGCGGATTCTGCCGTTATTCCGTCGACCGCTACTGGATGATCCCGCATTTCGAGAAGATGCTCTACGACAACGGTCCGCTGCTGGCGCTCTATGCGCAGGCGGCCGTCGCCACCGGTGATGATTTCTTCCGCCGCATCGCCAATGAGACGGCCGGCTGGGTGCTGCGCGAGATGCAGTCTCCGAATGGTGGCTTCTATTCAACGCTTGACGCCGATTCCGAGGGCCACGAAGGCCGTTACTACGTGTGGAAACGCGCAGAACTCGAGTCGTTGCTGCCGTCCGACGAATACCGCGTGCTCGCCCGCCGCTACGGCCTCGATCGCGAGCCCAATTTCGAGGGCGAATGGCACCTGCACTGCTACGTCGCTGTCGAGCAGATCGCCGGGGAATACGGGCTGGAGCCTGCCACTGCCACCGCCCTCCTCGATGCGGCCCGCGCACGGCTGCTCGCGGTTCGCGAAAAGCGCGTGCGGCCCGGGCGCGATGAAAAAGTACTGACCGCCTGGAATGGTTTGATGATCCGCGGCCTCGCGCTCAGTGGACGCCTGCTGGGCGAAGCGGGCCATATTGAAGCGGCGAGCCGCGCCGCCGACTTCCTGCACCGCCATTGCTGGCGAGACGGTCAGCTCATGGCGGTGTGGAAGGATGGCGCTGCGCGCTTCCCCGCCTACCTCGATGACTATGCGTTCCTGCTCGACGGCCTGCTCGAGCTGCTGCAGGCGCGCTGGCGGAGCCAGGACCTCGCTTTCGCCCGTGAGCTTGCCGATGCCCTGCTTGCGAAATTTATCGACAGCGAACGCGGCGGCTTCTGGTTCACCGCAGAGGGCCTCGATCCGCCACTCCACCGTCCGAAAGGATTCGCCGATGAGGCAACGCCCTCGGGAAATGGCGTCGCGGCATTGGCACTGGCGAGACTTGGCTGGCTGCTGGCGGACACCCGTTATCTTGACGCCGCGGAAGCGACGCTGCGCGGCGGCCTTCCCTCGATGCAACGCGTGCCCCAGGCGCATACGGCTCTATTGAATGCGCTGGACGAGCACTTGAGTCCCGGTGAAATCGTCGTTATCCGCGGGCCCGGCGAGACCGCCCGCGAATGGTCGGCTGCGCTCGCCGCGCTCTATGCGCCGCGCCGCATGGTGTTTGCCGTTCCAACGGATGCCGCGGGCCTGCCGGAGGCACTGGCCACCAAGCGCGCAGGTGACGGAACGGTCGCATACATCTGCCAGGGCCCGCAGTGCTCGGAACCCGCCTCGGAGCTCCCGCGATTGATGCGCGCCCTGCGCGACGGCGTCCCGACCACGAATATCTGACACGAATTGGCTACCCGCGCGCGCCTTTGATCCTTTCGACAGGCGTCCAGGGGCGACCCATGCGCTCCTCGATATATGTGCGGATCAGGCGTCGCACGACCTGGGACGGTGTCAGGTCTTCCAACGCACACAACCGCTCGAAGGCGGCTTTCTTGCGCGGATCAATCAGCACAGTCAGGCGGGCGGTGCGCTTTTCGGCTGGCATTTATTTCTGGCGCATATAAGATGATAATCAAAGCGTAATTGGATTGGCGATCGGCCGCAAGGGTTGCGGGACCGGAGCCGCGCATCTGCCGCAGTTCTTCCGCCGCTCACAATGCCGGAAACGTCATTAACTAGTGTGACACCGTTTCTTCTGAATCAATCCGCGGCATGCGCGGTCGGATTGCTGCTATTGCTCGCGCCGCTTGGAGTCCTGGTCTCGCGGCGGCGCCGCGTTGGTCCCTTGATTTACGGTTCATGCGCGCTGCTCTGTTCAGCGCTCACCGGCATCGGGCTAAGTGCATTACTCATGCACGGTACGGATTCCGCACCCGTCGAGCTCTTGGTCGGTGTGCCACTGGGCCGGACTCTGCTCGCATACGACCCACTGAGCGCAGCATTTACCGTGATCGTCAACCTGACGACGGCGATCGTGAGTGTTTACGCGATAGGCTACGGAAAGCATGCGGCCGAGCCGCAGCGCGTAGTCCCATTCTATCCGGCATTCATCGCTGCAATGAATATCGTGCTGCTGGCGCAGGACGCCTTTTCATTCCTTGTCGGCTGGGAATTCATGTCCCTTGCCTCATGGGCGCTCGTGATCAGCGAGGATCGCAGTGCGGGCAATCGCAGGGCGGCGCTCGTCTATCTGATCATGGCAACCGGCGGAGCCATGATGCTGCTGCTGGCCTTCGGCATCCTTGCCGGTCCTGAAGGCGCTTACTCATTCGGCATGATGCGCCAGGCGGCCGCATTCGGGCCTGCCGCAATCGTGCTGGTGCTGGCGCTCATCGGGGCCGGATCAAAGGCGGGCGTGGTCCCGCTACACGCCTGGCTGCCGCTTGCGCATCCGGCAGCGCCCAGCCATGCCTCCGCCTTGATGAGCGGCGTCATGACCAAGGTGGCGGTCTACGGATTCATCCGCATCGTCTTCGACCTGGCCGGCCCGCCGTCATGGTGGTGGAGCATTCCGGTGCTGATCGTCGCCGGAGTCACCGCGCTGCTCGGTGTTCTCCACGCGTTGATGGAGCACGACCTCAAGCGGCTGCTGGCGTACCACACGGTCGAGAATATAGGCATTATCTTCATCGGTCTCGGGCTGGCCCTGGCATTCGAGGCGGGTGGGCTCCCCGTGGCAGCGGCGCTCGCGCTCATTGCCGCCATCTTCCACGTGTTCAATCACTCGCTGTTCAAGAGCCTGCTGTTTCTCGGCGCCGGCGCGGTCCTGAATGCCACGGGAGAGCGGGACATGGAACGGCTCGGTGGCCTGATCCACCGCATGCCAGTCACCGCGTTTGCATTCCTGTTGGGTTGCATCGCCATTTCGGCGCTGCCGCCATTCAACGGTTTCGTTTCCGAATGGCTCACATTCCAGGCGATCCTGTTGAGCCCGCAACTACCGCAGTGGATCCCGAGGCTGCTTGTTCCGGCGATCGGTGCGACGCTGGCGTGCTCGGCGGCACTCGCGGCGGCGTGTTTTGTCAAGGCTTTCGGCTCCACATTTCTCGGTCGTGCGCGTGCGCCGGCCGCGAGCGCCGCGATCGAGACCGACCGCTGGTCGCTCGGCGCCATGTTGCTATTCGCCGCTGCCTGTCTCGCTGCCGGTGTGCTGCCAGGCTTCGTGATCGACGGCCTCGCGGGTGTCAGTGAATCACTGGTGGGCGCACACCTCGCGGCACAGAGCAGTCAGCCGTGGCTGCGCATCGCGCCGATCGACCCGGTTCGCAGCGCCTACAATGGACTCCTTGTCTTCACAATGATCATCTCCGCTGCCGTATTGACGGCACTGATCGTGCGACGCTTTGCGTCCCACAGCCTGCGGCGCTCGCCCGCCTGGGACTGCGGCTTTCCAGACGCAAGCCCTGCCACGCAATACAGTTCCAGCAGCTTCGCGCAACCAATTCGCCGGGTATTCGGCGGCGCCGTATTTCGCGCGCGTGAGCACCTGACGATACCAAGACCCGGTGACACGGGCATCGCCAGGCTGCGGCTCGAATTGCACGATATCGCCTGGGAGACACTCTACGATCCCGTCATTCGTTTCGTGGGCGTCGCCGCCGATCGACTCAATACATTCCAGTTCCTGACGATTCGCAAGTACCTGATGTTGGTCTTCGCAGCCCTGGTCCTGCTGCTCGTAATTGTCGGGACCTGGCGATGATGCAGGGATGGCTGACGCAGCTCGCGCAACTCGTCCTGGTGCTGATCCTGGCACCACTGCTGTCGGGCGTCACGCGCAAGATCAAGTCACGATTGCTGCGCCGACGCGGTCCATCCGTGTTGCAGCCCTATCGCGACCTGCTGAAGCTTATCCGCAAGGAAACGGTCATCGCCGATAACGCATCCTGGCTTTTCCGGGTCGCTCCCTACGTCATTTTTTCAACGACCTGGCTTGCTGCGGCCTTGATACCCACATTCGCCGCGGGCCTTGCCTTCAGCGCCGCCGCCGACGTAATCGTCATCGTTGCGCTGCTCGGTACCGCACGATTCTTTCTTGCGCTCGCGGGTCTCGACATCGGCACCAGTTTCGGCGGTATCGGCTCCAGCCGCGAGATGATGTTCGCCTCGCTCGCGGAACCGGCGATGTTGCTGGTGGTCTTCACCGTCTCGCTGTTTGCGGGTTCGACCCAGCTTTCCTCGATCTCGACGCACATGATCGGACCCGGCGTCGGATTGAACATTTCACTCGCCCTCGCGCTGGTCGCATTGATCATCGTGGCAATCGCCGAGAACGCCCGCATCCCGGTCGATAACCCCGCCACGCACCTGGAGCTTACGATGGTGCACGAGGCGATGATCCTCGAGTACTCGGGCCGGCACCTCGCCGTCATCGAGGCTGCTGCCTCGATGAAGCTGCTGCTTTACATTTCCCTGATCGCATGCATCTTCACACCCTGGGGAACCGCCACTGCCGGCGGCGGCGCCGTCGCTTATGCCATCGGCCTGGCGTCGTACCTGCTCAAGCTGGCGGCATTCGGATTCATGCTGGTGGTTTTCGAGACTGCGATCGCGAAGATGCGCGTCTTTCGCGTGCCGGAATTCCTGAGCGTGGCATTGATGCTCGGCTTGCTGGGCGCGATCCTGCTGTTCATTTCGAGAATTCCGGAATGACGCCGCTCGAAACGGATGTTGCCCATCTGCTGGCGGGATCCATGGTCCTGGTCAGCTTTCTGCTGCTCTATCAGGACCGCATGTTCGCCCTGCTCAATACCTTCGCGCTGCACTCGTGGGTATTGGCGTTTTCCGTCGCCTGGCAGGCCAACCTGCAGCATGCACCGCACCTGTTCATCACCGCGCTGATCGCGCTTGCGTTCAAGGGCATATTCATCCCGGTTGCTTTACATCGGATCGTCGTTCGACTCGGAATTCATCGCTCAATCGAGGCCGTCGTGAGCGTCGGACCCACGATGCTGTTCGGCATGGCGCTGGTGGCGCTATCAATCGTGGTTATGCTCCCGGTGACGGAAGCTGCCGGCGCATTCGTGCGCGAGGACCTGGCATTCGCGCTGTCAATCGTCCTGCTGGGACTGTTGATAATGGTCACCCGCCGCAACGCCGTAGGCCAGGTCATCGGATTCATGTCGCTGGAGAACGGGCTGGTGCTTGCCGCGACCGGTGCGCGCGGAATGCCCCTGGTGGTCGAAATCAGCGTTGCATTCTCCGTGCTGATCGCGTTCATCGTCATCGGCATTTTCCTGTTCCGCATCCGCGAGAGATTTGACTCCGTCGATGTGGGGGTTCTCGACATGTCGCGGGGCGAGTCGCAATGAGCGAGATTATCGGCGGCGACCGCGCTGACCGCGCTTCTGGCGGCTCCAGCTCTCGGCGCGCTGATACTCGCGGCCATTCCTGGCTATCGCCTGTCGGCGATCCTCAATGTGGTCGTTTGTGCCGTCACCCTCTCCTGTGCCGGGCTGCTGTATGCGCACCGGCCGGAACCGTCGCTCTACCTGATCGTTGACGACCTCAACACGGTCTTCCTGATCGTTTCGGCGCTGGTCGGCTTCACCACCAGCGTCTTCAGCGCCGGGTACCTCGCACATGAGCTGGAAACCCGGCACCTGCGGATACGGGACGTGCGATTCTACCACGCGATGTATCAGTTGCTGATGCTGGCGATGAACCTGGCGCTGGTATCGAACAATATTGGACTGATGTGGGTCGCGATCGAAGTGGCGACGCTGACGACGGTCGTGATGGTCGGCATTTACCGGACCAGTGCCGCACTCGAGGCGGCATGGAAATACTTCATTCTTGGTTCGGTAGGAATCGCACTCGCCCTGTTCGGCACGATTCTGGTCTATCTCGCGGCGCAGGAGCAGCTTGGCCAGGGCATCGTGGCAATGTCGTGGGACCGACTCGCGGCGGGTTCCGGAAGCTTCGATCCAGCGCTGCTGAATCTTTCATTTGTCTTCTTGCTGCTGGGCTACGGGACCAAGGTGGGACTGGCGCCGGTCCACGCCTGGCTGCCGGATGCGCATGCAGAGGGTCCGACGCCGATCTCGGCCGTGCTTTCGGGTTTGCTGCTGAATGTCGCGCTGTTTGCACTGCTGCGATTCAAGTTGATCATGGCCGGAAATGCCTCGGTGATCTCGCCGGGGCCGTTGATGGTTGCAATGGGTCTCGCTTCGCTGCTATTTGCCGGCCTGATGATTTATCGCCGCCGCGACGTCAAGCGGATGTTCGCGTATTCCTCGATCGAGCACATGGGGATCATCACGCTTGCCTTCGGACTAGGCGGCCCGCTCGCGAATTTTGCCGGATTGCTGCACATGGCAATGCATAGCCTGGCAAAGTCGGCAATATTCTTCGGCGTGGGTTATGTCTCGCAGCTCGAGGGGACTCAGCGCATTGCCGACATCCGAGGCCTCACCCGCAGCCAGCCCCTGCTCGGCTGGCTGCTGGTAGCCGGAGTCGTGGCTATCGCAGGCCTTCCGCCTTCGGAATATTCACCAGCGAGTTCCTGCTCGTGACATCGACATTCGCACGTTCACCCTGGCTCGCGATCGCGCTGGTAGCAGGGCTGGCAATTGCCTTCGGCGGCCTGATGCTGCGACTTCACGAGCTCGCATTCGGCGATTCGGGCAAGCACCATGTTCTGCCAGCATATCGACTTGCACCAATGGCATTGCACCTGGGTCTGGTTGCGATCGCGGGCTTGTATCTTCCGCAAACGATCCACATTTGGTTCCGGCACGTAGCCAGCCAACTCGGATAGAGCTGCCCCATGTTCAAAGCCCTGTTCGGAAATCTCACAGCTGTTCCGTCTCATCGGGGATGGCCGCGATTCGACGTCGACGCGGACACCTGGCGGGCGATCGGCGAATCACTGCGCGAGGGCAAACTGGACTTGCTGGGGGAATGGGGCGATAACACCGCGGCGCATTGCGCCCTCTTTGAGCCGGCAACCGGCGGGTTGATCATCGCGTCGGCCGGCACCCCGGCCCGTCGGCTGCCTTCGCTGGCTGTATTCCATGCCCCGGCCATGCGGCTGGAACGAACGATTGCCGACCTCTTCGGCCTCGAAGTGGTCGGATTGCCAGATCACCGGCCATGGCTCGATCACGGGCGGTGGCCCATCCGCACCCCACTGGCGGCAAAATCGGGATTGGCGGGAACCGCCAGCGTCTATCGTTTCCTCGAATCGGATGGTCCCGGCCTCCATCAGATCCCGGTAGGGCCCGTGCATGCTGGCATCATCGAGCCCGGACATTTCCGCTTTACCGCCAGCGGCGAAACTGTCGTTCGCCTTGAGGAGCGTCTCGGCTACACGCACAAGGGAATCGAGGCGCTGTTCAGGGGCAAGACGATTGCCGAAGGCGCGCCGATCGCAGCCCGAGTTTCTGGCGACAGCACGGTTGCCTACTCCATGGCATTTGCACGGGCGGTCGAGACCGCGCTTGATGTTCAACCACCGCAACGCGCGGTCTGGATTCGCGCGGTGATGGCCGAACTCGAACGCATTGCGAATCACGTGGGAGATATCGGAGCAATCTGCAACGACGCGGCCTTTTCGATCATGCATGCAGAGTGCGGCATCCTGCGCGAAGCGACACTGCGAACTTGTGTGGCGGTCTTTGGCCATCGCCTGATGATGGATCGGGTTGTTCCAGGTGGCACGACCGTTGACATTTCAGCGGGCGGGCGGGATGCGATCCTGTCGCTGACGCGATTGCTCAGCCGGCGATTCCCCGAATTGATCGAGCTTTATGAAAACACGGCATCGCTGCAGGACCGCACTGTCGGAACCGGTGTGGTCAGCGGCACGCTTGTTGCCGAGTTCGCCGCAGGCGGGTATGTCGGCAGGGCCTCCGGCCGTACCTTCGATGCACGCAAAGCGCTGGCCTATGCGCCTTACGACTCGCTGCCCGTGAAAACCGCAATGCGTCTCGAGGGCGATGTCGACGCCCGGGTCTGGGTCCGGATCCATGAAGTGCAGGCGAGCGTCGCGTGGCTGGAATCCGCGCTCAATTTGCTGCCGCCGGGGCCGGTGCTGGATCCCATTGCCGCAGCACCGGCAGCTGCCGTCGAAGCCACCGTCATCGTAGAGGGCTTCCGAGGTGACCTGCTGGCGTACCTGCGACTCGGACCGGAACTTCGAGTCGAACGATGCCATCTGCGCGACCCGTCGTGGTTTCAATGGCCGCTGCTCGAGATGGCGATCAACGGCAACATCGTCGCGGATTTCCCGCTCTGCAATAAGTCATTCAACTGCTCGTTCTCCGGACATGATCTGTAAGCAAACATGCGAAGACGCCTGATCAAGAATCTGTTCAGCATGCCCGTCACCGAGCCGTTGGCACCCGGTGGGCCCGATTCGATTGAAGGCGCCGGCGAGACGTTGCGCGGTGCGATTGCCGAGCGCCTGGGCGGCAGTCTTGCCATTCGCGCCGTGGATGCCGGGTCATGCAACGGCTGCGAACTGGAAATTCATGCACTCAACAACGCGTTTCATGACATCGAGCGATTCGGCGTTCGCTTTGTCGCTTCGCCGCGTCACGCCGATCTGCTGCTCGTGACCGGGCCTGTCACCCACAACATGCGGGAGGCGCTCGAACGCACTTACGCGGCGACTCCAGCTCCAAAGTGGGTCGTGGCCGTAGGCGACTGTGGTGCTGGTTGTAGTGTGTTTGAAGGGAGCTACGCCTGCGTCGGAGCAGTCAGCAAGGTTGTACCGGTTGATCTGGTCATTCGCGGATGCCCGCCAACGCCCGTGGAACTGATGCACGGCCTGACCTTTCTGTTGACGCGCCCCTAGCGGCCTTCAGATTTCGAACCGGCCAGCGCCAGTTGGAACCGGTCCGCGAACCGGACGGCCGGCCTGATTATTGTCGTTCCAGACGGATGCTCTCGGCTCCATCAGTGAACACCAGCGCATTGCCGTCACGCCTGAACACCATCGGCACACCGGTGTCGTTCATCAGCGTCACGCGATCTCCTTCGACCACGTAGCTCGCACGCCCCGATTCCGGCGGGGCGCCCGGTTCGAGCATTGTCAGCGTCACGCCACGGCCTGCATCGAATTCCAGGTGCATTCCCTGGCCGGTCGCAGGATCGCGCGCCTCGTAATTGCCGACGATCGAAGCAGGATCGGCTGAACCGGCGCCTGCCGGCGCCATGCCATTGCCAGGCGGTGCATCGCCCATGCCGCCCGCGGCCACGGCGGCAGTCGCTCGCCCGGTCTTGCAATACTTGCCCGCGATGCCCATGCCCACAAGACAGTCTCCGTCCGTCAGTTTCAGCACTTCAGGGCTGCCGTCGTTGCCTATCATCACGGTGACCTGGTCTCCGTCCACGCGGTAGGTTCCACTGCGGGTTTCGCCGAGAAACGTCGCTTCCACCCTGTTGTCGGTGAGGAATGTCAGTGAGTCGAGAAATCCCGTCCTTTCGCCGCTGGCTGCATCCTCACCCGAATACGTACCTTCCAGTTGCTTCGCGCAGCCCGCAAGGACTGCCAGGACGACCATCGTCGCGGCGAGCCGGACCGTCTTTCCCGCTTCATTCATGACTTGCTCCCATTGTTCACGTTTCCGCCGTTCGTCACTGCGCTAATGGCCTTGAATTTGGCCAGGCCAGGTTCATCGGCCGTGTAGCGTGGCAGTTCGTCGCCGAGCGTAATCCACGCTGCATGCTGATCGTAGAAGACATGGCACTGCGGGTCCCGGTCGATGGCACCCTGGATCGCAGTGCGCGTCACATGGATCTCACCGGGGCAGACCGTCGAGGCGAAGAACAGCGTGGTCCCGCAATTTTCGCAGAAACCGCGCCGGCTCTGCGCCGAAGACTGGTACCAGCGCGGCTCATGCGATCCGGGCAGCAGGCGGAAGCGCTCCGCGTCCGTGCCGACCCAGCTGACAAAGGCGGCGCCATGCGCCTCCCGGCAAAAGACGCAATGGCAATGCGCGAAGAACAGCGTCGGCGGAGTGATCGAAAAACTGACTGCACCGCAGAAGCAGCGGCCCGTGAAATCGCTCATGACGCAGAGGACCTGCCAAGGCTCACGGCTGCGTAGGACAGCACGCCGCCAAAGAGCGGCAGGAACACGAGGACAGTAATCGCACCAACGACCAGGTGCACCTTGCGCAACATGGCTGTCAACCCCCCTCCCCGGCATGCCAACGGGATACCGCAGCAGGTAACATACCGCAGGCCCGCGCAATTGGCAGCCGGCTTGGAAATACGATGAACGACGCGCCGAAAGACATTGTCCTGCCGACATTCCGCGACGTGGAGGCCGCGGCCGATAGGATCGCGAGCGTGGCACGGCGCACGCCGCTGCTTGCCGATACGCCGCTCGACGAACTGACGGGCGGTCGCGTGTTGATCAAGCTGGAATCGCTGCAGCGCACCGGTTCATTCAAGATCCGCGGCGCCTGCAACCGGCTGGCGCAACTTGGCCCCGCCGAGCGCGTTGCCGGCGTAGTCGCCTACTCCTCCGGCAATCACGCACAGGGGGTCGCCTGCGCTGCGGCGCTCTTCGGCATTCGCGCCACCATTGTCATGCCCGCTGATGCGCCGCGCGCAAAGTTTGAAGGTACCCGCGCCTACGGCGCCAAGATCGTCACCTACGATCGCGAAAGCGAGAACCGCGAAACGATCGCCGCGGACCTGGCTGCCGAAAGGGGCGCCACGCTGGTGCCGGCTTTCGACGATCCGCAGGTCATTGCGGGCCAGGGCACGGTAGGACTCGAACTGATGCAGCAGGCGCGTGAACTCGGCATGACCCCGGACCAGGTGCTGATGGCCTGCAGCGGTGGCGGGCTGGTCAGCGGCTCGGCGCTCGCGATTCGCGAACTTTCGTCGGCGACCAACGTTTACTGCGCCGAGCCGGAAGGCTTCGATGACACGCGCCGGTCGCTCGAAGCCGGACAGAGAGTGAGCAATGCGAAAGGCGCACGCACGATTTGCGATGCCCTGATGTCGCCCGCACCCGGTGTGTTGACATTCGAGCTGATGCGCCAGCTCCTTGTCGGGGGCGTCACGGTCACCGACGCCGAAGTGCAGACTGCGATGGCCTGGGCGTTCCGGCAGCTGAAGCTCGTCGTCGAACCCGGCGGAGCCGTGGCTCTCGCTGCACTGCTTGCCGGGCGCCTTCCGGCCCGGGGGAAAACCACGGCGATCCTGATTTCCGGCGGCAATGTCGACCCGGAAACGTTAAGTGAGGCCTTGCGCCAATCCGCAGCTCAGCAGCAGCGTTGATTCAATCGATCTCCGATCGCAACTGGTCCAGGTAGCCTTGCATGAAGTCGCTGCGGCGCCGCGCTTCGCGGCGCCCGGCCTCCGTCTGCATCGTGTTCGCAAGCTTCAGCAACTTCGTGTAGAAGTGATCGACCGACGAGTCAGCATCGTCGGGTGCCCGCGTGACGCAGAATGGGTCATCCGGCCAATAGATCGGGCGGCCCAGCGCCGCCCCGACCGCGATGCAACGCGCGATGCCGATCGCGCCGAGTGCGTCCAGGCGATCCGCGTCCTGCACGATCCTGGCCTCGATGGTGCACGGTGCGATGCCCGCCGAGAAGCTGTGCGCTTCAATGGCATGACGGATGTCCGGCAGGCAACCGGACGGATAGCCCGCCTGGGCCAGATACTCGACGGCGCGGGCTGCCGCGGCTCGCGAAGCGCCCGATCGTTCCTTCGAATCCTTCGCGACATGGACGCAATCGTGCAACCACGCGGCCGGCAGCACAATTTCTCCGCGCGCGCCCTCGGCGACGCAGAGGCGTGTGGCCGTTGCGACCACGCGGCGCACGTGCACGATCCCATGCCCGGGATCGCCATCCGGCTGCTCCGACAGAAAGCGCTCGAACAGGGGTTCCCATTCCTGCTGCAGGCTCGCGAAGTTCTCCATTCCGGCGTGCCTAGCGACGGCCCGCCGGCCGCCGTCGGCGCACGCTGCGTTTCGTGCGTGCGGCGAGCGCGGCGGCAAGCGCTTCCCGCGTCCAGTTTCGCAGTTCCTCCGGGTCCTCCAGCACTTCGGCAGGCACTTCCCAATAGGCCATTACGTGAGTTGGCCGATCCGGGAACGGGCAGAACTGGCGGCTGCCGGCCTGCACGAAGCGCAGCTTGTTCGTGTCGTCGGTCTTGAAGTACAGCGTGTCGTCGGAGATCAGCGCGAAAAACAGCCCATCGAGGTACAGGCCGACGCCACCGAACATCCGGCGCGCGCTGACTCTGCCCGCAACTGCGAGTTGTTCCAGCACGTAATCGCGGAAATCGTCCGAGACTGCCAAGACGCGCTCCTCCCCGGGGCCACCATCTTTGGCACGGTGGCGCCCCAACGGTCAATAGACCGCCGCTGATGCCCCAAGTGCGGCGTGAATACGATTGCGCAACTCGCGATGCTCTTCCGGATCGAAGGCGACCGCTGTAGTCCAGTCGTATGTCCAGGGATGAGTGGTCACGTGCGCTGCCGGCTCATCGTGGAATCGCGGAATGACATGCGCGTGCAGGGCGGGTTCCTGATTGCCGAGGATCGCGTAGTTGACCCGCAATGCGCGGGTGGCATTCAGCACGGCGTCGCCGAGTGCCACCATGTCGGCGAGGAATTGAATGCGCTCGGCGGCCGCAAGCGCATTCAGTGTCGGCGCGACGGGGTCCGGCAACAAGAGGCAATAGCCGGGCAGAACCTGGCGCTCGCCCATCACGGCCCAGCCCGACGCCAGGCGCGCGACAAAGGTCGGGTCGCTGCCCGCGCGGAGCGCATCGACGCGGCGGTGGATCGCGGTGGTCATTGTCACCCTGACCAGCTCCGCACGCGGCCCGTGTCCAGATGCACGAAATCGGAGACAGGATAGTAACCGACCCCGCCGGCCTGCCTGACGAGCGCAAGGTCACGCAAGGCGACGGCAGGGAGTCCCACGAGGCGAACGTCGATCGCGCGGCCCTGCATGTGCAGGCTGTTAGACGACACGCCGTCGGTCGTCGCCACGAGCATTGCATTCGTCGCCGGCGAACGGTAACCGGAGATGATTTCATAGCGCGGTTCCCGGCCAGCGGCCGACGCCAGTTCATGCAGCAGGTCAAAGAGCCGCGTGTCGAGCGGAATGATTTCGCCGGTCCGATAGTCGCGCAGCAGCCAGTCCAGTGCGCCCAGCTGCTCCGGACTGTAGTTGCCGTCCACGAAATAGCGGGCATCCAGGACCTCGCCGGTATGCGCGTTTTCAAGGAGCAGGCGGCGCTCCACGGACGGTGCTTCGACGGCTGCCGCTGCGCGCGCCAGCGCGCCCGCGGCGGGAAGGCAGCCCACGAGGCCCGTGAGGAAGCGGCGCCGGCTCCCGCAGCAGCAGGCTTCGTCAGTCGCTGGCTGGCGTGACATTGACCATCAGCATGCGCGCGCGCGGAAAGAAATTGAAATCCGTGGCGGTTGCATTGGTGTAGGCGCCCATCTGGCGCCCGAGCAGCAGATCGCCGGGGGCGAGTTCCGGCATCGGGATGTCCTCGGCGATCACGTCGATGCTGTCGCAGGTGGGCCCCGCCAGCATGCAGGCTTGCCGCGGGCCGCCATGCGGCGCGACGGGCTCCACGGGGTAGCGCGAATGATCATAGAGCTGGCCGCTGAATGATCCGTAAATGCCGTCGTCAAGGTAATACCACCAGCGCCCGTCCCGCATGGCGCGGCCCATGACCGTCGTCAGGCAGAATCCGGCCGGCCCGCAGATGTAGCGGCCCGGCTCCGAAATGACGCGTGTCCCGGCCGGCAGCCCTGCAAGCGCCGCACGGATCGGCCGGCAGAAGTCCCCGATCGACTGGACCGGCTGCAGGTAGTCGATCGGAAAGCCGCCGCCGATGTCGAGTACCTCGAGCGGCGGCAGTCCGCGAGCCGCCGCTTCCGGTATCAGCCGCTTGAAGAGTTCGATGGCGCGCGCATGTGCGTCCGCCGTGGCAACCTGCGAGCCGACGTGGAAAGAAAGCCCGTTGACGATGACGCCGGCGCGCGCTGCCATCGCGGCGAGCGCAATTGCGCCCTCGGGATCGCAGCCGAACTTGCGCGAGAGGTCCACCATTGCGTCCGTGCTGCGATAAGCCAGGCGCAGCAGTAGCCGCGCGCGGTCGCGATAAGGCACGAACTTGGCGATCTCGTCCGGGTTGTCGAAAACGAACGTGGTGACGCCGTAATCGAGCGCCTTGCGGATGTCCTCATCGCGCTTGATCGGGTGGGTGTGAATGCAGCGCCCCGGCGCGATGCCGGCAGCGCGAACGAGATCTACTTCGCCATTGGTCGCGAGGTCGAACCAGGCGCCTTCCGCCGCCAGCACCTGCACGACAGTCGCGTGGGGTTGCGGCTTCAGCGCATAGTGCAGGTCAACGCCTGGCAGCGCCGCCGCGAGCGCACGGTACTGGCGCCTGACAATATTGCAGTCGACAAATAGCAGCGGCGAGCCGAAACGCGCTACGAGTGCGGAGAGCGCGGCCTCGCCATAAGGCGCGGCAAGTCGGATCCCTCCGTCGATGGAACGGGTCTTTCTGACTGTGGCAGGCTTGTTCAATGCGTGATTCCCCGGATGGCTGGGACCGGATTCTAGGCAATCCTGGCGGCCGCGTCAGTCGAGCAGAGGATCCACCAGCGTCAACAGCCGGTCGAGTGCCCCGCGATTGGCGTCCAGCACGTCTCGGCCGGCGGCACCCAGCGACTGCCGGAGCGCGCCATCTCCGAGCAATTCCGAGACCGCTTCGCCGAGCTGTCGCGATCCCGCGACGATGCGCGCAGCGCGCGCTTCCATGAGGAGGGCCGCGACAGCCTCGCTGTTGAAATTGTGCGGCCCCATCAGCACCGGCCGGCCCAGCGATGCAGGCTCAAGAAGATTGTGCCCGCCGATCGGGACCAGGCTGCCGGCGACGAACGAGACGTCGGACGCAGCATAGAACATCATCAGTTCGCCCATCGTGTCACCCAGCAGCACGGATGTCGCGGGCGGAATCGCCTCGCCGCCCGAACGGCTGGCGAAGGTCTCGCCACGGCGCAGCAACAGGTCGCGCACGACCTCGAAGCGCTGGGGGTGGCGCGGCACGAGAATCAGGAGCGCGTCGGCGAACCGCTGCCGTACCGCCGCATGGGCGTCGAGGATCAGCTCCTCTTCGCCCTCGTGCGTGCTGCCAGCAACCCAGATCGGCCGGCCCGGGGCATTGGCCTGACGCCAGCCCGCGCCGCGCTCCTCGATTTCTGGCGGCGGTTCAAAGTCGAACTTGATATTCCCGGTCACGTGCGTGCGCTCGGGATTCGCGCCGATCGAGCGGAAACGCTCCGCATCGGTTGCGCTTTGCGCTGCGATGAGGATGCCGTGCGAAAGTGTCTGGCGGAACAGGGGCACGAGCCGGCGGTAGCGCCCGAGGGAACGCGGCGATATGCGCGCGCTTGTCAGCACCAGCGGAACGTTTCGCCGGCCGCATTCGTTGTAAAGGTTCGGCCACAATTCGGTCTCGAGGATCATCGCCAGTCGCGGCTGCACGCGGTCGAAGAATCGCCGCACGGACCCCGGAAGATCGAACGGAATGTACCGGAGCCGCACGGAATCGCCGAACAGCTGCCTTGCGCGCGCCGCACCAGTCGGAGTGACCGTCGTCAGGAGCAGCGGATGATGAGGGTGGCGTACCAGCAGCTGCTTGACCAGCGCCTCCGCTGCCTGGACTTCGCCGACCGAAACCGCATGAATCCAGATCGTGTCGCGCGGCAGCGTCGGACCGAATCCGAACCGCTCGCCCAGCCGCTCGCGATAGCTGGGATCGCGCAGCCCGCGCCACAGGTGCATGAGGAGTGCCACCGGTGCCGCCAGGTAGATCAGCACGTTGTAGATGATTCGCATGGGCCGTCAACCGTCGTACGAGGAACGCAGGACAGCAAATCCCTGCTGCCAATCGATGCCGCCGGCCGTTAGCTTATTGAGACTGCGGGCCAGCCGGTCGAGGACGCGCTCGCGCCAGGCGCCAGGCTCGCGCAGGCGTCCACGGTCGAAGTCGAGCAGCCAGACTTCCCCTTCTTCGCGCAGCATGATGTTGTTCGCTGTCAGGTCCGCATGATGTACGCCGGCGTCATGGAAGCGCCGCACGCAGCGGCCGATCGCGGCCCAGCGCTTCGGGTTCATCCGGCCCGCGCGCAGCATCTCGGCCAGCGACGCGGCGCCCATCAGTCGTTCGGTGACGAGTTCCGCGACATAGGTGAAGCGCCCGCGACGATACCCGGCCGCAACCGGTACCGGCACGGGCAGGCCCTTCTGCACGAGCGTCGCCAGCAGCCGCAGTTCCAGGAAGGATCGCGTGCGGTCCTCGCCCAGGAACAGGAATTGCTGGTGCACGAAGTAGGCCACGGTGCCGCCGCGCAGGTAGCGCCTGAGCGCCCAGTGGCGTCCCCGATCTTCGATGAAGTGGATCGATCCGCGCCCGCCGCTGTGGGCGGTCAGAGCGTCGCTCGCGCGCCAGCGGTCGCGGTCGAACAGCCGCCAGCCGGGATCGTCGACTCGTTCCGGATCAAAGAGAATTGCGCCGTGATCGACAGCGAGCCGCTGGAACATCAGGCCGCGAGTATAACGGCGCGTACTCCCCGTCTGCGACAATCGCCGGTCTTGATCCAGATCAGAGCATGCCCCGACCAAGCCCGATGGAATGCGGCCATGGAATTCGGATCCACGGTATCCCGGAGGCTGTTGCGGCTCATTCCACCGCCCGAACAGTTTGCGCGGCCATTACGGGCGCTGCCACAGCCACTGGTGCAACGAGGCGCCGGGCGATTGATCGACCTCGTGCTGGCCGGTCCGCTGGCTGCCGGCGCGCTCGACGGCCTGGCCGGTCGCCGGCTCGGCGTCGAGGTGGCCGACCTCGGTCTGCGCTGGGTGATCGCAATCGGTGAGCGCCGTATTGAAGTGCTGCAGCCGGACGCCGCGGCCGAATCCACGGTGTGCGGCAGCGCGACCGATCTTCTGCTGCTCGCCAGCCGGCTGGAAGACGCCGATACGCTGTTCTTCCATCGCCGGCTGCAACTGACGGGGGACACGGAACTCGGCCTCGCGGTCCGCAACCTGCTCGACCAGCTGCCATGGGAGTCAATACCGCTCTGGCTGCGAATCACGCTCAACCGCGGCGCGCGGCTGGCGCGCGCTGCGCGGGCGGCCCACCGCGACGAAACGGGCGAATCTACGTCGCCGTGATGCACTGCATGCCGGCCGTGCCGCTCCAGTAACCGTTCTCCTCGCCAGCGCGGGCCGGCGCGACGCCACCATCGATCGCATCGCGGAAGCGCGCCACTACCTCCGCCATGCCATCAGCCTGCGGATAAAGGCGCAACAGGCCGATACCGGCCCCGCGCAACTCCACGAGTTCCGGGCCAAGGTCGCAACGTCCGGCAGATTGTACCTGCACCCCGTTGATGGTCAGGAACGGCGTTCCATCGCGTGTGGCGAGGGGCAGGCCCTCAGGGTAATCCAGGCAGCGAAAACCGCATTCGTCCTTGGCGAGGTCGAGCGCGCGAGCGGTGAAGCAGCGCGCGGAATAGGCGAGCGGCAAGCGACCCCAGGCGGTGATCTCGAGTTCCGGCAGCGGCGTGCCGCTGGCGCGGAATTCCTCGATCAGTGGCCGGCCATGTTCGACGCCGAGCACGAGCCGCTGCAGGCCATCCTCGCGCAGCAGCCGCAGCGTTTCGTGATTGCAGACGTTGAGTGTCGGCCCGCCGATGAACGGCAGGCCGCGCTCGCGCAACAATTGCACGGCCGACATGTCGTTGGCCTCGATCCGGAACCGGCCGTCGTCCACTACTCGCATCAGCGAGGCTAGTTCCGATTCCGCCTCGAGCAGCGCGAGCGTGGACAGCACGATCTCACGGCCACTGTCGGCCAGTTCCTCGGCGAGCATCAGCCAGTCGCGGGTCCGCAGTTCGCGCCGTTTGCTGCAGACGGTCTCGCCGAGATAGAACACATCCACCGGCCATGCCGCAGCGGCACGATAGAAGGCGAAGACCTGCTCGCGAGGCCAGAAGTACTGGAGTGGTCCGAGGGTCAGGCGCATTTCTTGCCCTCAATGCCAGGAGCGGTGATACGGCCCTAGCGTGGTCTGGCGACCCTCGGCATGCCGCGCCAGTTCGCGTTGCCAGGCTTCCTCCACCGACCAGTCCTGCGGGCGTACCTTCAAGCGGTCGATCGCCTCGCGCCACACCTTGGTGACAGACGCAACATATGCCTGGCCACGCTGCCGGCCCTCGATCTTGAGTGCCACGACGCCGGCGGCCTGCAGGCGCGGCAGCAATTCCAGGGTGTTCAGACTGGTTGGTTCCTCGAGTGCATGAAGAATCTCGCCACCGACAGCGTAACGACCCTTGCACACAGTCGGGTAGCCGGCCGGCTCACCCGGCGCGTATCGATCGATCAGCCTCCCATTGAGGCTCGCGCGTCGCACGCCACCCGGTTCCTCTTCCCAACGCACGAACTTCGCCGGCGAGCAGACACCGTGCCGGTTGGGCGAGACGCCGGTGACGTAGCTCGAGAGCTGGCAGCGCCCCTCGACCATGATGCACAGGCTGCCGAACGCAAAGACCTCGATGGGAACGACGTCCTGCGCGCACAGGCGCTCGACTTGCTGGATCGACAGCACCCGCGGCAGCACCGCGCGCGCGATGCCGAAGCGCTCGCGGTAGTAGCGCAGCGCAGCATGCGTGGTGGCGGAGCCCTGCACGGAAAGGTGGCGCGGCAGGTCCGGGTAACGTCGCGCCGCATAGTCGAGCACGCCCATGTCGGCGCAGATCACGGCATCGACGCCAAGCATGGCCGCGCGGTCCACCGCCGCTTGCCAGGCGGGGAGCCCCGCCGGACCCGGATAAGTGTTCAGCGCGACGTAAACCTTGCGCGCGCGAGCGCGCGCGTATGCGATGCCGCTCCTGAGATCGGCTTCGGTGAAATTCAGGCCGGGAAAGGCACGGGCATTGGTCTGGTCACGGAAGCCTACGTAGACGGCGTCGGCGCCATGATCGATGGCGGCTTTCAGGGCCGGTGGGCTGCCGGCGGGAGAGATGAGCAGCATGGGACTTACGTCGGTTCGGGCGATGCGGAAGAAAAGACCTTCGACCACAGGGCATCGACACGCTTCTCGATCGCGGGATCGGGCACGATGGGGCGACCCCACGCGCGCCGGGTCTCGCCTGGCCACTTGTTCGTCGCGTCGAGGCCGAGTTTCGATCCCAGGCTCGGCTCGGGGCTTGAGAAATCAAGATAATCGATCGGCGTATTCTCGATGAGCATGCTGTCGCGCGCCGGGTCGACCCGGGTGGATACCGCCCAGATCACCTGCGACCAGTCGCGCACGTCGATGTCGTCGTCAGTGACGATCACGAACTTGGTGTAGGTGAACTGGCGCAGGCAGGACCAGATGCCCATCATCACGCGGCGCGCGTGGCCCGGGTACTGCTTGCGGATGCTGACCACGGCGATACGGTAGGAACAGGCCTCCGGCGGCAGGTGGAACTCCACGATCTCCGGGAAAGCCTTGCGCAGGATCGGCACAAAGAGGTCGTTCAGTGCCATTGCGAGTTCCGACGGCTCATCGAATGGCGCGCGTCCCATGTAGCTGCCATGGTAAATCGCCCCGCGGCGCAGCGACATGCGCTCGATCGTGAGCACTGGAAACTCCGCTTGTGCGTTGTAATAGCCCGTGTGGTCCCCGAACGGCCCTTCGAGTGCCGTGGCCCCGGGCTGGACGAATCCCTCGAGCAGGATTTCGGCGCCGGCAGGCGCATCGAGCCCGGTCAACGCGCTGTGCCAGATCTGGGTGCGCTCACCGCGCAGCAGGCCGGCAAATTCGTATTCGGACAGGGTGTCGGGCACCGGCGCCACCGCAGCGAGCATGGTCGCGGGATCCGCGCCGATTGCGACGAGCACCGGGAAGGGCTCGCCGGGACGCGCGGCCCGCCAGTCCGCGTAGTCCAGCGCGCCGCCGCGATGCGGCAGCCAGCGCAAGATCACGCGGTTGCGATCGATAAGTTGCTGCCGATAGACGGCCACATTCTGGCGTGGGTGGCGCAGCCCTCGCGTCACCACCAGGCCGAAGGTGATCAGCCGCCCCGCATCCCCGGCCCAGCAACGCTGGATCGGCAGCTGCCCAAGATTGACGTCTGCGCCTGACAGCACCTCCGCGCAGAAGGCCGCCTCGGCGACACGGCGCGGCGCAACGTGCGCCAGTTGCGCAAATTCAGGCCAGGCGCGCAGGGCTTCGCGCAGGCTGGCTGGCCAGCTCGGCTCCTTGAGGGACGCCAGCAGTTCTCCGAGTTCACGAAATGACGACAGCGGCCGGCCGGCGAGTGCCGCCTCGATGCGCTCCCGGTGCCCAAAGAGATTGCCGAGCAGCGCGTGTTCCGATCCCCGTGGCTTTTCGAACAGCAACGCGGGGCCTCGCGCACGCTGCGTGCGCAGGCAGAAAGCCGTGCTCTCCAGCTCCGGATCGACGGGTTCGGCGACCCGCCGCAGCCGGCCGTTCGCTTCGAGCCGATCGAGAAATCCGCGCAAGTCGTGGAAAGCCATGGCCCGCCCAGCGCCTGTAATGGACGGCATGCTGCCGATCCAGAACCGATGATGCCCTGACTTGAGTCAATTGAACCGAGAGGTCGTGCAGTACTCCTGACGATTCATGGCGCGCCTGGAATGACGTAGAACAACACGGCAAAGTAGTGAAATGCGCTGCCCGCCAACACGAACGTGTGCCAGATTGCGTGGTGATAGCGCAGCCGCTCCCGCACGTAAAACGCCACGCCGCCTGTGTAGCAGAGCCCACCGATGAGCAGCAGTAGCAGCCCGCCGGTGGCCAGCGTTTCGATTAGCGGGCGGATTGCGATGATGACGCACCAGCCCATACCGAGGTAGATCGCCAGCGATAGCTTCCGGAAGCGCCCGGTGGCGAATACCTTGAACACGACGCCGGCCAGTGCCAGCCCCCAGGTGATGCCGAATAGAGTCCAGCCCCAGGAACCGTGCAGTGTCACCAGCGCAAATGGCGTGTAGGAGCCGGCGATCAGGAAGTAGATCATCGTGTGATCGATGATCCGCAGCACTTTCCTGGCCCGCGGAAGCGGGATGCTATGGTAGAGCGTGGAGGCGGTGTACATCAGCACCAGGGTACCGCCGAAAATCGCCGAACTGACGACTTGCCAAGAGTCGCCGTACCTGGTGGCGTACGCCACCAGCACCGTGAGCCCCGCAATCGCCAGCATTACGCCGAGGCCGTGGGTCACCGCATGCGCGATTTCTTCGCCCAGGGAGTACAGTTTTTCATGGCCCTGGCGCACCGCGACCGGTAACTGCCCCTGCCGTGTTGTCATTTGGACTCCGGTTGCATGGTAGTCCCGTGAACTGCAAGTACTCTAGCTGCAGAGCGCGCTCGTTGCAGCCTCGAGATGTTCCGCCGACGCATCGGCACCTGGCGGGCCTGGAGAATCGTGCTCAATCAGGGAGCAGGCTTCCCCGGCAGCAAAAATTGACCGAAGTCAAGATTCGGACCCGCGCGGGCAGCGATAATGCATCCTCATTTCCGCCCATGTCCTGGCTGCCTGTGGCTGTGTCAGGTGTTGTGCTCGGGCGACGAGAGGCGCTTCCTTGGACAAGACATCGTTCACACGCGCGGAGCTGATCGCAGCCGGCCACGGCCATTTGTTCGACGCGAGCGCCGCACGCTTCCCGCTCGATCCCATGCGGATGGTCGACCGGATCACTGAGATCGGATCGACCGGCGGCCGTCATGGCCGCGGCTTGCTGGTGGCCGAGTTCGACATCGATCCGGGGCTCTGGTTCTTTTCCTGCCACTTTGAGGGCGACCCGGTCATGCCCGGTTGCCTGGGACTCGATGCGCTCTGGCAACTGCTCGGGTTCTTCCTGGCGTGGTCCGGTCACCGGGGCCGTGGCCGTGCGCTCGGGGTCGGCGAAGTGCGCTTCTTCGGGCAGGTGCTGCCGACGGCACGACTCGTCACGTACGAGGTCCACGTGCAGCGCGTCATTGCCCGCCGCATCGTCATGGGCGTAGCTGACGGCCGCGTGCTCGTGGATGGGCAGGAGATCTATGCCGCGAGCGGCCTGAAGGTTGGCCTGTTCACCTCGCTGGAGGCATTCGGCGGCGCGACCGGGCCGGGTACATGAGACGCGTCGTCGTTTCAGGACTCGGCATCGTGTCCTGCCTCGGGTGCGATGCAGCGACGGTGACGGAATCCTTGCGGCGGGGCCGATCCGGCATCAAGTTCATTCCCGAATTTGCCGAGCAGGGTCTGCGCAGCCAGGTCGGCGGCCGGCCCGATATCGATCTCGAGTCGCGCATCGATCGCAAGGTACGGCGTTTCATGGGGGACGCGGCCGCCTATGCGTATGTCGCCATGGCGGATGCGATTGCCGATGCGGGACTCACGCGCAGCGAGATATCCAACCCGCGCACCGGTCTGGTGGCAGGCTCGGGCGGCGGCTCGATGGCCAACCAGATCCTGGCGGTGGACAAGGCGCGTTCGGCCGGCGTCAAACGCATGGGACCGTACATGGTGCCGCGCACGATGTCCTCGACGGTATCAGCGTGCCTGGCAACGCCGTTTGCGATCCGTGGGCTCAACTATTCCATCGCCTCGGCGTGCGCCAGCGCCGCCCACTGCATCGGGCATGCAGCCGATCAGATTCGCTGGGGACGGCAGGACATCGTGTTCGCCGGCGGGGGCGAAGAGCTGAGCTGGGGACTGGCTGCACTGTTCGACGCGATGGGCGCGCTCTCGGCGGGCCGCAACGACGCGCCGGAATCTGCCTCGCGCGCGTACGACGTCAACCGTGACGGTTTCGTCATCGCCGGAGGCGGCGGCATGCTGGTTCTCGAGGCCCTGGAGCATGCCGAGGCGCGTGGCGCGCGGATCCTGGCAGAACTGGTGGGCTACGGTGCCACGTCGGACGGCCACGACATGGTCGCGCCTTCAGGCGAGGGTGCGGCGCGCTGCATGCAAATGGCGCTCACCGGCCTGACCGAGCCCATCGACTACCTGAACACCCACGGCACCTCCACACCGCTGGGCGATCTCGTGGAGCTGCGTGCGATGCGCGATGTGTTCAGCGCGAATATTCCGAAGTTCTCGTCAACCAAGTCGCTGTCCGGCCATTCGCTCGGGGCGGCGGGTGTGCACGAAGCCATCTACTGCCTGCTCATGATGCAAGGCCAATTCATGGCGGCGTCGGCGAATATCGACGAACTCGATGCCGAGGCAGCAGGTTTCCCCGTGCTGCGCGGGTTGCACACACCGGGTCCGAAGATCGTCATGTCGAACAGCTTCGGCTTCGGCGGCACCAACGCAAGCCTCGTGTTCCGCCGCTGGCCTGCCTGAGCCACTACGCCGGCTGGGGTGCGAATTCCAGGGTGCCCCACGCCAGGCACGCCAGCTGATTGAAAGCCTGCAGTCGCACGGCGCGGGCCCGGACCGCAATCAGGCCACGCCGGTGCAGGTCCTGCAGCACGCGGCTCACAGTCTCCAGGGACAAGCCGAGATAGGCGGCAATGTCGCGGCGCGGCATGGGCAGGAAGAAGTCAGCGGACCGGATCCCTTTGCCGACAAGGCGTCCCGAGATATCGAGCAGGAAAGCCGCGACCCGCGCGCGCGCGTCACGGTGCGCGATGGCGGCGCGGCGCATGGACATGTCCAGTGCGGCGGCCGTGATTCGAAGCATTTCCGCAGGCACGCGCGGCGCGCCGCCGAAGGTACGCAAAAGCCGCCGGATGGGAATCTCGCAGTAGGCGACGCTGCGCAGCGCCGTTGCATGCCTCTGGTACCGGTGACCGGCCAGTGCCTCGAGGCCTGCGGGCTCCCCTGGCAGGGCAAAGCCGATCACGATTTCCTCACCGCTCGATCCGACATTGGACAGCTTGAGCGCGCCCGCGCGTACGACGAAGATGCCCCTGACCGGGTCGCCTTCCCGGTAGAGCACGGCCCCCGGCGCCAACGACCGTCTACATCTGGCGAGGACGTCGTGGCACTCCGATGCAGAGTCGCCGTCGGCAACGGATGTGCAGACGCGCAGCAACATGCACTGCTGACAGTCGGCCGGAGGTCGGCTATCGCGGGCGTTGACGGGAGCTGGCGTGGGCATTGTCGTTAGTGCCGGTCAAATGGCGCAGGATCTTGCGCCGTCAGTTGGCTTGGCCCGAGCCAGCATACAGGCGTCAACGCGCCAGAACGAACTCCGCGCTGCAATACGGGCACATGGCCGAGCCGGTCGCCTCGATCGGCAGGTAGACGCGCGGGTGACTGTTCCACAGCGACATCGACGGCATCGGGCAGGATAGCGGCAAGTCCGCGACGGTTACCTCGTAGCGACACCGGGCATTTGGTGGCAGGGGATCGGGCCGGTCTGTCTGCATGGCAGGATTATACCGGCGCCGGGTCGGCGCCCGCGACCATCACCTGTTCCCAGATCGCCGCGACCCGCTCCCTGGTTTCCGCGAATGGCCCGGACTCGACGATCGGCGCCTGTTGCTCCAGCGACATGTGATGCGCCGCCTGCCGGTAGAGCCGATAGGCATCCACCAGGCAGTCGATTGTGCGGTGGCCGACGAGTGCGGCTGAGCCTACCGATTCGAGGTGGCGTATGGTGTCGGAGAATTCGCAGAGTGGCGGGTAGGCGTCGCTCGAGCGCAGCACCCAGTATTGCGCGATGAACTCGATATCGGCGATTCCGCCGCGGTCCTGCTTCAGGTCAAAGAAACCCTCGTGCGCCCTGTAGTGCTCCGAGCGCATGCGTTCGCGCATCGCGACGATGTCCTCGCGCAAGGTCTCGCGCCGCACGGAATTCACCAGGACCTCTCGGCGGATGCGGCTGAATTCCGCGCCCAGATCGACATCGCCGGCGACCCAGCGTGAATGCAGCAGCGCCTGGTGCTCCCAGGTCCAGGCTTCCCTGCGCTGGTAGTCCTCAAAGGCGGCAATCTGCGTGAATGCGAGCCCGCCCTTGCCGCTGGGACGGAGCCGTACGTCCACCTCGTACAGGCGTCCGGCGGCCGTGTGCACTGTCAGCAGGTGCAAGAGCCGCTGCGCCAGGCGCAGGAAGAACACCTCGTTGTCGACGGCTTTCGGCCCGGCCGTGTTTTGCTGCTCGCCGGCCGAATCGTGGAGGAAGACCAGGTCGAGGTCCGATCCGTAACCCAGCTCCATGCCACCCAGCTTGCCGTAGCCGACGACGGCAACCCGCGCGGCGCGCTCGCATCCCGCAATCACGCAGCGCGGCTCGCCGTAGAGTTCCAACATCTTCCGCCAGGCGAGCGAGAGTGCCTGATCGAGGATCAGCTCGGCGACGTCAGTCAGGCGGTCGCTGACCTGCATCAGCGGCAGGCGCCCGGTGAGGTCCTGCATCGCCGTGCGGAATGTCGCCGCACGGCGGAAATGCCGCAGCGCATCCACCTGCATTTCCTCGTCGTTGCCCGCGTGCTCGAGCCGGATCGCGAGTTCCTGCCGAAACTGGCTGCGGTCAGGCATTGTTTCGAATATGCGCGAATCGAGAAGCTCGTCCAGCAGCAGCGGGTGCGCGGCGACCTGGCGGGCAAGGTAGTCACCCAGCCGGCAGATGCCGACCAGCCGCGACAGGGCACTGGCGTTTTCATTGAGGAGCGCAAGATAGGCGGTACGGCCTCCGATCGCTTCGACGATGCGGATCAGGCGCGCGAGCAGGGCCAGTTCTCCCGTCTCACTGTCGCCGCCGCTGTCGTTGGCGATTTCGGTGAGCAGCCGCGGCAGCAGCACGGCAAGCCGGCGGCGTCCGAATTCGTCGAGACGCCGGAAATAGGCCGAGCGGCGCAGCGCCACCAGCAGGCCGGCGGCACCCGCGGAGTCCCGGATTCCAAGCCGCGCGATGTCGGTCGCAATCACCGACTCTTCGGGTTCAGGAGCCCAGAGGGCATCAAGCGTCGCGACAGGCGCCGCCAGTGCGCGCCCGCCCGGACCGAAGACGACATTATTGAAGTGGGCCGTGACCTTGCGGCGCCTCTCATCGAGCTGGCGCATGAAGTCGCTCCAGCCGGCCACTCCCATTGCCGTCGCCAGGCGCCGGCGCCCCGCTTCATCGACGGGCAATGCGTGTGTCTGCTGGTCCGCGACCATTTGCAGCCGGTTCTCGCAGCGGCGCAGGAACCCGTAGGCTTCCTGCAAATCCGCGACGACGGCGGCGGGCAGCAGCTTTGCGCCCTGCAGGCGGGGCAGTACCGCGAGCAGCGAAGGCGTCTGAAGCCCTGGTTCGGAACCGCCGCGGATCAGTTGCTGCGCCTGCACGATGAACTCGATTTCCCGGATACCCCCCGGCCCAAGCTTGATGTCGTCCTGGAGTTCGCGCCGCGCGACTTCGCGCGCGATCATCTCCTTCATGCCACGCAGGCTCTCGAACACGCCGAAATCGAGGTACCGGCGATAGACAAAGGGGCGCACGGCTTCGTCGTAGAGCCCACGATAGGCGGCGATACCGGTGATCGCGCGTGCCTTGACGTAGGCATAGCGCTCCCAGTCGCGGCCGTGCTTCTGCAGGTACTCCTCGAACGCGCCGAAGTTCACGACCGGTGGGCCAGACTCGCCGAATGGTCGCAGCCGCAAGTCCACCCGAAACACGAAACCCTCGGCGGTCGGGGTGTGCAGCAAGCGCACCAGCGCCTGGGCCAGGCGCGTGAAATAGTCCTCATTGGCGATCGGCCGGCGGCCGTCGGTCTCGCCCGACTCCGGGTAAAGCAGGACCAGGTCGATGTCCGAGGAAAAATTGAGTTCACGGCCGCCGAGCTTGCCCATGGCAAGCACCACGAGCTCCTGCGGCTCGCCATCCCGCGAGCGCGGTGTCCCGTAGCGCTCGGCGAGCGGCCGCCCTGCGAATTCAAGCCCTGCCGTGATCGCGGCGTCGGCCAGGTTCGACAACTCGTGCAGCACTTCGGCGAGCGCTGCCGCACCCGTGAGGTCGCGCCAGGCGATTCGCACCATTTCGCGGCGACGAAGGCGCCGCAGGTCGGCCATGAATGTTGCTTCGTCTTCCCCGCCATCGACGACAGCCCTGGCAAGCCGCGCGATCTCACCCGCCTCGCGCGGCCGGCGCAGTTCCCCGGATTCCGCCAGTTGTGCAAGAAGGCCGGGCTCGCGATTCACGGCCTCGGCGACAAACTCGCTCGCGGCGACGACCCTTTCCAGATCGGCAGCGCTGACGCCGGCCGGCGCCGCAACCAAGCCGTTGCTCGTGTTCATCGGGCCCTTCGGACGGAAATCCAGGGCCTAGGATAACCCGGCGGAGGTTTCAGCCGACCGCGCGCGGCATACGGAGGCGCACGGCCACCGACCCGCCCGCCGTTCCCGCCAGCAGCTTGAAGCAGGATTCCGCGTCCATCGGCCGCGCGAAGAAGAACCCCTGCGCGAACTCGCAGTTCTGCCCGACGAGAATCTCTATCTGCTCGGCGGTCTCGACGCCTTCGGCGCATACCGGGATCTTCATCGACTGCGCGAGTGCGAGGATGGCGCGCACGATGGCCGCGTCGTTTGGATCCGTGGCAAGGTTGCGGACGAATGAACGGTCAATCTTCAGCTTGGTGATCGGAAAGTGCTTCAGGTACGAAAGCGACGAGTACCCAATCCCGAAGTCATCGACCGAAACGCCGATGCCGAGCTGACGCAGCAGGTGCAGCGGCTGCGCCTCGTCGCCGGCGTGGTGCATGAATGCGCTCTCGGTGATCTCGACCTCGAGCAGCTGCGGTGCAAGGCGCGATCCGGCAAGTATCGCCTGCAGCCGCGACAGGAACTCGGGCCGCCTCAGCTGGCTCGGGCTCAGGTTTACCGCCATGCGGAAACTGCCGGCGAGCTTGTCCTGCCAGGCGCGGCGCACGCTGCAGGCCTCGCGTAGCACCCATTCACCGATCGGAATAATGAGACCCGTTTCCTCCGCAATCTGTATGAATTTTTCCGAGGGTTGGAGCTCGCCGCTGTCGTCCCGCCAGCGCAGCAGGGCCTCCACGCCGATGATCGAACCCGCGCGCAGGTCGAACTGCGGCTGGTAATGGAGCTCAAATCGCTCCTCTTCCACCGCCTTTCGCAACTTCGCCTCGAGCTCCACGCGATTGGTGACGCGTGCGTTCAGGCTGGCATGGTAGAGCTGATAGTTGTTCCTGCCTTTCTCCTTGGCGTGGTACATCGCGGTGTCGGCGCTTCGAACCAGCATGGAGAGGTCGGTCGCGTCATGCGGGTAGACGCTGACGCCCACGCTGCCAGTCACGAGAAATTGCAGATTGCCGAACCAGAATGGCTGGCGCAGCGCCTCCAGGATGCGGTTACTGAGCTGCGTGATCTGGCCCTTTTCGGCGGCGTTTGCCATCACGACGACGAATTCGTCGCCACCCATGCGCACGACGAGCCGGCCCTCGCCGGCGGCATTTTTCAGGCGCTGCGCGACTTCTTTCAGGAGCGCATCGCCTGTTTCATGGCCGCGCGAGTCATTGATGAACTTGAACCGGTCGATGTCGAGAAACAGCAGTGCTAGCGGCGTGCCATTGGCCTCGGACTCCGCCATCGCCCGCTTCAGGTAGGACTGCAAGTACAGGCGATTGGGCAGGCCCGTCAGGGGATCATGGTGCGCGAGGTGGTCCAGCCTTCTCTCGCTCGCGCGCAGGCGCGAATCGGCGGCCTTGCGGGCAGTCACGTCGCGCGTCACCAGGCAGAATACGTCGCGGCCCTGGTAGGCGATGATGCTCGTCGTAACCTCCGCATCATGGATCTCGCCACCGCGATTGCGCATCTTCAGTTCCGCGGCCTGTCCGCCCGGCAGCAAGCCCTCCTTGAGTATCGGTGTATTGACCGGCCCCGGGGGAAAGACGTCCGCCAGGTGCAATCCGGTTGCCGTCTGCCCCGCATACCCGGCGCTCTCGAGAAATGCCTTGTTCGCCTCGAGTATCTCCGTCGTTTTTGGGTCCACGAGCAGGATTCCCTCGCTGGCCTGCGCGACGACCGCGCGATAGCGCGCTTCGCTCTCATTTCGCTGTGCCCAGTGCTTGGTCAGCCGCAGCCACATGACCAGGGCAATGACCCCGAACAGCAGGCACATCAGAAGAGCGCCATATATGAGGTAGTTGATCGTGTCGAGGCCGCGCAGGAACACCAGTCGCGGCTCGGTCACACGCAGCACGATCGCCGGCTCTCCGGTGATGTCCGGGATGACGAGCTGCGTCGCCGTGAGTGCGACGCCTTCAATGACCGTCACGGTTTCGGCCTTTGTCTTCGGCCGCGCCGTAATCGCCCGGACTTCGTCCGGAAGCGATCTGTCGTCGACCGCCAGGCCATGGACCTTGACGCCGCTCGCGGCACTCAGCCGCGCGAGCACCGCGCCGTCCAGCGCGCGGCCGAACAGTAGGCTGCCGCGCACCGGAGCATTGCCATTGGTCGGAAGTATCGGCGCGATCGCAACGAGCATCGCGCCACCCGGCCTTCGCAGGATGCCGGTGACGACCGGCTTGGCCGCGGCCACATCGGGCACGACGAGCATATCGGGCGGCAGATCGGCGATCAGCAGTTTGGCATCAGGAAACCCCCGATTCTCTGCATCGCCGAAACGGCGCCAGAAGACCGCGTCGCCCTTTTCGTTCGCGACCAGCACCGTGTCGATTCGCTGGTTCGACATCGATGTCGACGACAGGTTGCTCTGCACGAATGGAATATTGGGCCGGCGCACGAACTGGTACATGTCGTCCCAGAACGCGTAGTTCTCGACCGAGGCCTCGAGCTGCGCCATTTCCTCCTGCCAGGCGCGCTTGAGACCGGCGGCCGTGCGGTCGGTGGATTCCTGCTCAAGACCGACGTAGCTTTCCAGCAGATAGAATCGCGCAGCGCCACTGATCGCACTCATGATAAGCGCGATGCAGATCGCAATGATGAGTGCTGATTTCAGCGCATGGGGCATGGAATGAGCCGGTATCCGTGGCCGTCTGGGCTTTTCAGTTTGCCGGAGGCGGCTGCTACGCGGGTGCTCCGGGGTTTGTAAGCGTTAACTCGGTCGCAAAAAATTCGTGCTTGCGGTTACGATGTGCGCGATGCGGGGGATACCAGCGGCCTGCGGGATCAGTTCGTGACGCAATCGTCTGTCGCGAGCGCATCGGCGCGGATCGCTGAAATTCCGCTGCTCATCGGCGTCGTAGGGCATCGGGACCTGGTGCCGGACGAAATACCCTTCATTCGCGAAGCGGTGACCGGGCTTTTGCGCGCGCTCATGGATGCAGGGCCCGATGTCCCGATCAAGCTGCTGTCGGCGCAGGCAGAAGGCGCCGACCTCGTGGTCGCCGAGGTCGCACAGCGGCTCGGCATCGGCATCATCGCGCTCCTGCCATTTGCAGAGTCGCAATGCCGCGCGGACCTGACCAGCGACGCGGCCCGCGCCGCGTTCGACCTCACGATGCCCGGCGCCGAGAAACTCGAGCTGAAGCCGGCGCCGGCGACGGAAGAAAGACAGTCAACCCGGGCGGGTGAACAGCGTGATCGCCAGTTCGAGCGCGCAGGTGAACTGATAGCCCAGCACAGCTCGCTGCTGATCGTCATCTGGGACGGCGTCGAAACGGCGCACCGCGCCGGCACGGCGCGTACCGTCCAGCAGCGACGCGGCCAGAACAGCGCTCCCGATGAGCATCTGCCGGACAGGCCGCGAGTGGAGCTCTATGCCTCCGCCGACAATGACCTGATGTATGAGATCCGCTGTTCCCGGCTGGGCAGTGCGCAGTCGCAATATGCCGCCAGCGCCAGTGTAATCGGCTTCGTAGGAAGCGACACGAATCACGGCGGCATCGAACGCGGCATCCCGCCCGTATTCGCGCTGCAGATCGCGCGAACGGCGGAATTCAACCGCGACGTCCACGAATTTGGCGAGCGCATCGTCACCCATGGCCGACCCCTGGTTTCAGACGGCGGGCCACCCGCGTCGGGCGCGCTTTCATACCTCAGCCAGTTATTCGCGGCATCCGACTGGCTGGCCCTGCACTTCGGGAGATGTTTCCGGCGCGCCCTGGCGCTGCGATTCAGCCTCTGGGCACTGATGGCCTACCTCCTCCTTGCATTCAAGCACTCCCCGGATGGCGTTCGCGGTCTCGCGACCATAACCGCGGTGCTGCTGGTCTTTGTGCAGGGCTGGCTACTCGCATACTGGGCGCGCCGACGCTGCTGGGACCGGCGCTATCTTGATTACCGCGCGCTGGCGGAGGGCCTGCGCGTGGATTTCTACTGGGAATTATCCGGCGTCCGAACCCGGTTCGACGATGCGTTCGCCCATGAGGGGTTCCTGCAGAAGCAGGACGCACAGATAGAATGGATGCGCGCCGCCATGCGGACGGTCAATCTGCGCTGCGCGCTGCTCCCGCACGTCAGTGCAGCGGGCGGTTTCGATCACGCTCTCGCTTCCTGGGTCGGCGACCCCAGCGCGCCGGGCGGATCCGGCCAGCTCGTCTACTATCGGCAGCGGACCGCGTCGCTGGAGCGCCGCCTCCGGGTGGCCGAGCATGTTTCGCGCGGCATGCTGCTTGGCGGCCTTGCGCTGGCGCTGATCCTGGGCGCAGATGTCGCACTGCGGCTGCTGAGCCTTACGCCGGTGCTGGCCCCGGCGCCACGCGGCGTGCTGCTGATGTCACTCGCGCTGCTGACCGCGTATACGGCGATCTTCGAGGTCTATCTCGCCGAGCGGGCGGACCGGTCGCTCGCCCGCCAGTACCGTCACATGGACGCCCTGTTCAGCACCGCGGCGCAGCGCCTGCGCTCGGCGCGCAGCACGGCGGAAAAACTCGATATCCTGAGGGCGCTCGGCCATGCTTGTCTCACCGAACATGCCCAGTGGATCCTGGCGCATCGCGACAAGCGCATCGACGGATTACGCTGGTAGGAATCATTTGCCCGCGGGGGTCCCGTGACAAGAAAGAGCTTTTCACCTTCAGCGCCGCACGCGGCGATCTCGATGCTGCTCGCGGTCGTCCTTGGCCTCTGCGGTACCGCCTACGCACAGGAAGAGGACCCGGACCCGGAAATGTTCGAGGACTCCGGGGAAATCGAGCCGCAGCCAGAGGCCATGCCGGACGCCACCGAACCGGAAAGCGACACGATCCCGGAAGATGAACCGGAATCCGCCGGCAGCGAAGACGAGTGGCAGGAAGCGCTGGTTGAGGACGACGACGAATTCATGGATGAAACCTGGGCTGAAGACCTGCCGCTGGATGACTCGGATGACATCATTCCGGACGACATTGAATTGAATCCGACCGGCGAGCTCTGGCAAGTGCTTGCAGTGGAGGACGACGGCGACAATACCGAGGATGCTCCTGGCGTCGGCAGTGACGGCTTTCGTGAATCCGGGAACATTCCGACCGTGCGGCGGCCGGTGCAGCGTCCGCGCCCATCCGGCGCGGGCGGCAGGGATGTCAGGTATTCCACTGGCGGCAAGCCGGTCCGGGACGCCGGGGCGCCCTGGCAGGCACAGATCTACTACCCGTATGTAGCCAACAGGTGGAAAGAGAAACTCAGCATGGGCACGCCCCTGTGGGAACTCCAGCATTTCTGCGGCGGCACGCTAATCGACCAGAACTGGGTGCTGACTGCTGCGCATTGCATCGACGAGAGCATGGTGAAGGCTGGCTACCGTGTGCGGCTCGGCGCGGACGACATTTCGAAGAATGGCGACGGCATGACATTCAAGATCGACCGCATTGTCCGGCATTCGCAGTACGACGAAAAAGCCTTGCCGAATCCGCCGCCGAACATGTATGCCAACGACATCGCGCTGCTGCACATCGTCGACGACGGCCCGCCGCGGGTGCGCAACGCAGCGCAGATCCGCCCGATTCCACCGTACAAGGGACCCGTGAACGGGGGAATCGAAGTCAGCGCGACTGGCTGGGGCAAGACCCAGGCCGTCGCCGGTCACGCGCCGAGCGCGGTGCTCATGAAGGTCGATCTGCGGGTGATGGACAATGAACTATGCAAGGCGCAGAAAGACTACGGAAAGGACAGGATCAACAACGGTGTGATCTGTGCCGCCAGTCCGCGCCGTTCGACCTGTCAGGGCGACAGCGGCGGTCCGGTCATCCTGGCCAAGGGCGCGCCCACGGTGGTCGGTATCATCAGCTGGGGCAAGGAACGCTGTAACGGCGATGGCCAGCCTTCCGTCTTCACGCGAGTCGCCAACTACATCGACTGGATCGAGAAAGCGATGAAGCTGGATCCGGCCAGGAACTCGCTGCCCTAAATGAATCGAGCCGTCATCCCGGCACTGCCGGAATGACGGCTCCTCGTACCTTCAGTACTCCGGACGGCCGATCAGCCGGTCTCGGCAGGCGGTGGCGGCTCGTTGACTTTGTCGCTGCTCGTCTGCGATGTATCGGTCGAATTTTCATCCGCAGGCGCGGCATCGTCCGCCGGCATCGTCTCGGGCGCCGCTTCTGGCTGAGCGGCCGCTTCTTCCTTCTTGGCGCAAGCCGCCAGCAGCAGGGCTGCCGCAAGCACCGCGAAGGCCGTGGTCAATTTCTTCATGTTTTGTTCCCCATTTTCCATGCAACCCGCCTCAAATCGACGCGAGTTGCCATGAGATTAGTCGAACCCGATGTGGTTCAGCAACTTTGCGAAGCGCGGGTCGTCACGCAAGGGGTCGAGCATCGGGTCGTTGCGGGTGTAGATCAGTCCCGAATCGCCCACGCTCAGTGCCTGTTCGAGTCGGCCGAGGGCGGCATCCTTTTCGCCCCATTGGGCGAGGACCTGGGCCTGCTGGTAAAGCACCTTATCCCCCTCGTCCCGGACCAGCTCGGCAAGCGCAGCGCGGGCTGCCTCCGCATGGCCAAGCCGGTGCTCAATGATGGCGAGACCAGTCAGCCGAAGGTCGGCAGCCGGCTCTTCCTGATAGGAAGCGAGTGCCTCGTCAACACGCCCCAGCATCAGCTGGGCGTCGCCAATGGCGGCATGCGCCCGGGACATCCGTGGATTGAGCACCAGGGCCTGTCGCACCGGCAGAATCGCGGCCTCAAAGTTGCGGGCACCGTACTCGACCGAGCCTGCGGCACGATGAATCAACGGGTTCAGCGGGTCGAGCAGCAGGGCGCGTCGCATCGCCTCCGACGCCTCGCGCTTGCGCCCCGTCCGCGCGGCATACAACGCATAGCGCGCCATGACGGTCGCTTCGCCCGCTCCCAGCTCGCGCGAGCGCTCGAATGGAGCGCTCGCCGCGCGTGCGTCCAGGCGCCCCTGGAACAGGGCGAAGCCAAGCGTTGAATACCCATCGGCCAGATCGGGCGCCAGTGCTATCGCGCGCTCGGCTGCGGCGACCGCCGCATCATATAAGGATGCCAGCTGGCTCGCTTCGCCATACTGGTTTGCAATCGCCATCAGGGATCGCGCCCGCGCCGCATGGGCGGCCGCATAATCCGGATCCGCCGCAATGGCCCGGTCGAACTGGGCAAGCGCCGCGCGTTCCGAAGGCTCATCCGCACTCAGGTCGTACATGGCGCGACCGCGCAGATAGGCATCGTAGGCTTCGACATTCGTCGTGCCGCCCACGCGGGAATTCCCGCCGCCCTCACCGCTTCCCCCATCAGCCGAAACCGCGATCATGAGCCTGGCGGCCACCTTGTCCGCGATCTCGCTCTGTACGGCGAAGATGTCGCGCATGCTGCGGTCGAATGAATCCGTCCAGCGGCTGAAACCCGTCCCGCCGTCTATCAGGTCTGCCGCAATACGCACGATGTCTCCGGATCGCCGGACGCTGCCGTCCAGCAGGTAGGCGACACCCAGCTTGTCTGCAATCGTTATGGCGTCGTCCCTGCTGTTCCGGAATCCCGATGACGAAGCCTGTGCCATCACCAGCAATCTTGAATTCCGTGCCAGCGTGGTGCGCAGCTCCTCGGACAGGCCATCCGAAAAATAGGCCTGGCTTTCGTCACCGCTGATGTTCTCGAATGGCAGCACAGCAACGCTGTTGGTCGGAGCGTGGCCGCGACCGATCCACCCTTGCCGCCAGGCGATCAGGCCGGCCGCGCCCGCGAGCACGGTACCCCCTGTCGCAACCAGCAGGCTGCGGCGGGATACCAGCACCGTCGCGCTGCGCGACCTGGCCGCCGGCAGCGGGCCATGCAGCGCCTGTCCGGCGGCAGTGGCGACTGCGCGGACGATGCCTGCAATGTCGGCTGCGCCCGGGTTGCCGCGCCAAGCCGAAAGGTCAATGGACTGGTACTGGCGGAACCCCAGTGGCGGCTGTGTTCCGTCCAGCGACAGCGGTACGAGCTTGCGCAGGTCCCGGCCCTTCGCGGCCTCGTCGAGCACCCAGTCGGAGCCGACCGAACTGCTGGACCAGACCACAATGACTGCGTCGCAGCTCTCGAGGGCCGTTTCGATCGATTTTGCGAATGCGGCGCCACCCTCGATCAGCGTGTCCCACCATACATTGAGACCGGCGTCCTGCAGTGCCTTCGCAATTCGGGTGGCATGCGCCTGATCCGCGCGGGCGTAACTGAGGAACACCGTCGGGCGCTCGCTGGATTGTGTCATGCAACTAGAACCCGTGACGGCTTCTGAGCCCTTCCAGTTCCGGGCGCGCAAATGAGTCGACAGCCTGCCGAAGCCCGGCTGATGCAGCCTGCTGCTTCATCGCGGAATCCTGCTCGAATCCCGGCGCCGTTCCGATCGGCGCCTTTGAATTGATCCGCGCAGTCTCTGCCATCAGCTGCCTCAGTCGATCGTCGATGGAAAGTGCGAAGTGCGGCGCCACCATTTCCCACACCGCCGCCGGGAGGGCGTCATAGGAAACAAGCTTACCGCGCGCCGGAAGCGATCCCTCTTCATTGTCATGCATGCTCCGAAGAGAGCATGAGATTGCCGGTTCGTCAACTTCAATGCTGACATCGCGCCCTTCAATGCGGCCAGAATCGGCACCGAGTACTACGGTAAGCAGCCGGTTCACAACCGCCGCGACGATCAGTGCCGCCCGGGCATCCTGAGCTGGGAGCGACGCAATGAAGCGCTGGCGATCACGCCGTACTGGAATGAAGAAACTCTGAAGGTTTAGTTCAAGAGTCGCGCGGCCCTCAGGGAAAACTATCGCGACACGGCCGACCTGCGCGCTGGGCGCCACTCATCCGACAATCGAATGGATCCTGCAGCAACGGCTGTTTTCGCTGGAAGACGCGGTCGCGCGGCAAGCGGGCGTCGATCGGCAGGAATTGCGCGGCGACATCGAAAAGCTCGCCAAAGCGGGCATCCTCGCGGAAACCGAAATGCGCTAGCACGGGCCGGTTCCTTGCCCCGCGGATGTGATGCCCCGACAATGAAGGTCGTGGCCGCTCTGGCCCGCCGTCGGTAACTTGCAAATGGTCCCATTCACGGTCGCGGGCGTACAGATGTACGTACCGGCGTACAAGTCCAATCTGGAAGCGGTCGTTCACCGCATCGACGTCCTGATGGGCCGCTTTCCATGGGTCAACATGGTCGTGTTCAGCGAACTGGCGCTGTGCGGCCCTATCCACAACCAGCCGGTCTCCCTGCCGGGAGAAGAGGAAGAATTGCTGCGGCGCTCCGCCGCCAGACACGGTATCTGGCTGATCCCCGGCTCCGTGTTCGAACGCACCCAGGAAGACCTCATCTACAACACGGCCCCAGTCATTGCGCCCGACGGCACGGTGATTGCGCGCTATCGAAAGATGGTCCCGTTCCGGCCGTACGAAGTGGGTGTGACGGCCGGCAAGGAATTCTGCGTGTTCGACGTGCCGGGTGTCGGCCGCTTCGGGCTGTCGATCTGCTACGACATGTGGCTGCCGGAAACCACGCGCTCATTGACGGCCATGGGCGCCGAAGTCCTGCTGCATCCGGTGCTGACCGGAACGATCGACCGCAGCGTGGAGCTTGCGATCGCGCGCGCGACTGCGGCGCAGTTCCAGTGTTACGTATTCGACATCAACGGCCTGGGGCCCGGCGGCTTCGGGCGCTCGACGGTAGTCGATCCATCAGGCACGGTGCTATACCAGGCCGGCGGCGCCGACGAATCGATTCCCATCGAGATCGACCTCGAGCTCGTGCGGCGCCAGCGCCGGCGAGGCCTGCATGGCGGCCTCGGCCAGACGCTCAAGAGCTTCCGCGACCGGGAATTCGACCTACCCGTGTATGATCGTGCAGGAAAAGCTGCGGATTATCTGAAGACGCTTGGGCCGCTCGAGATGCCCGCCAAGTCCGGGCAGCACACCGGATCCGATTCTTCACAGGAGAGTAAGTGACGGAAAAGGCCGCTGCCAGATCAAAGTCATCGCTGACCGAGTATTACAGCGCATCGCAACTTCGCAGCGATCGCTGGATGAGCCTTAAATCCGCCTGTGTGCAGCTTGCTGGCGCGAGCGAAAAGCAGCGTTCGTCGCTCGAGAACCGTGCCAACAGCCTGCTCGCCGCCCTGGAGCCGATCGAGTTCTACTGGGCCTTCCCCGGCCGGACGGCGTGGGAATCCCTTTGGGAGATGCTCGAGCGACGCCAGTTCGACGAATTGTCCCGCAAAGTGTCCCTCATTGTCCGGGCACTCGTCAGCGGCTCCTATCGCCGGCGCCCGCGCGCCGATACCGGGTCCGAGGAGGACGAGGCAGCCCTGGAAGACGAGCGGCTCGCAGAGCAGGTCGAGAAGTCGTCCGACGCGCCGCCGTATTTCGAGGTACTGATAGTCGATTCCCTGTCGCCGGCGCAGCAGGACGCCCAACGCCGCGCGCTACGGCGGGCACGCCGGCACGATGACCGCTTCACTTACGAGCTGGTGTTCGTTCCGAGCGTCGAGGACGCCCTGATTGCGGCGCTCTTCAATTTCAACATGCAAAGTGTGCTGATCCGGCCGGGACTCGAGCTCAAGTCCAGGATTGAAGTGCCATTCCTGCGCCGTCACATCCGGCGTGTCGCGGGCCGGGACCTGGACAGCTACGACCCCGAGGCCTGGGAGGCCGAGTTGTGCCGCCTGGTGCACGAGATCCGCCCCGAGGTCGATATCTACCTCGTGACTGACGAGTCGGTGGAAACCATCGCCGGCCTCGAACTGCGCGGCTGTCGCCGCGTGTTCTACAACCAGGACGATTTCCTGGAACTGCACGTCAACATCCTCCGCGGCGTCGACGCTCGGTTCGAGACGCCATTCTTCAATGCTCTCAAGGAGTACTCGCGCAGGCCGACAGGCGTTTTCCACGCGCTTCCGATCAGCCGCGGCAAGTCCATCGCGCGATCGCACTGGATCGGCGACATGCTCGATTTCTACGGCATCAACATTTTCATGGCGGAGACTTCAGCGACCTCGGGCGGCCTCGATTCGCTGCTGGCGCCGACCGGCTCATTGAAACGGGCCCAGGAGTTCGCCGCCCGTGCGTTCGGCGCGGACCGCACGTATTTCGCCACCAATGGAACCTCGACCTGCAACAAGATCGTGGTGCAAGCCATCGTCAGGCCGGGCGACATCGTGCTGGTCGACCGGGACTGCCATAAGTCCCATCACTACGGAATGGTCCTGGCTGGCGCGCAGGTCGTCTACCTGGACAGCTATCCGCTCAATGAATACTCGATGTACGGCGCCGTTCCGCTGATGGAAATCAAGCGCTGCCTGCTCGAGCTGAAGTCCGCGGGCAAGCTCGATCGGGTCCGCATGCTGCTGCTGACCAACTGCACATTCGACGGCGTCGTCTACAACGTCGAGCGGGTGATGGAAGAGTGCCTGGCGATCAAGCCGGATCTTGTATTCCTGTGGGACGAGGCCTGGTTCGCCTTTGCGCGCTTTGGGCCAATATATCGCCAGCGCACGGCGATGCATTGTGCGGAAATGCTCCGCGACAGGTATCGCACTGCCGATTACCGTGAACGCTGGCAGGCCCGCCAGGCGGAGCTGCGCGGTGCCGGACTCGAGAAACTGCTGGCCGAACGCCTGCTGCCGGATCCGGACCACGTGCGCATCCGGGTCTACGCGACGCAATCGACGCACAAGACCCTGACGTCCTTGCGGCAAGGTTCGATGATTCACGTGCGCGACCAGGACTTCAAGGGCGAAGTGGCGCAGGCCTTTCATGAGGCCTACATGACCCACACCTCGACATCGCCGAACTACCAGATCCTTGCGTCGCTCGACCTCGGGCGCCGCCAGGTCGAATTGGAAGGCCTGGAGCTCGTGCAGAAGCAGGTCGAGACGGCCATGGCCGTCCGCAAGACCGTCAATACGCATCCGCTGATCAGCAAGTACTTTCGCGTGCTGGGCGTCCGCGACATGATCCCGGCGCAGTACAGACCATCCGGTGTCGATTCATACCTCGACAACGAAGGTGCGTGGAGCGAGATCTGGGACGCGTGGTCCGAGGACGAATTCGCGCTCGATCCTTCGCGGATCACCCTGGCCGTGGGAGGGGCCGGCTACGACGGCGACACATTCAAGACCCAGGTCCTGATGGACCGTCACGGCATCCAGGTCAACAAGACCTCGCGCAATACCGTTTTGCTGATGACAAATATCGGCACGACGCGTTCCTCCATCGCCTACCTGATCGAGGTCCTGGTCGACATCTCCCGCGAACTTGACGAGCGGCTGGACGATGCAGGTGGCATGGAGCGGCGGTCCTTCGAAAGCAGGGTCCGGTCGCTGATGCAGGAACTGCCACCGCTGCCCGATTTCAGCTGCTTTCACGAAGTTTTCCGGGCAGCGGACCCGAGCGGGACGCGGGAAGGAGACATTCGTGCGGCTTTCTTCCTCGCCTACGACGAGAGCCGCTGCGAATACTTCCTGCTGAACGATGACAGCATGGAGAAGGCGATCGCTTCCGGGCGTGAGCTCGTTTCGACCTCATTCATCATCCCTTACCCGCCTGGATTTCCGATCCTGGTGCCGGGCCAGGTGATTTCATCGGAAATCCTGGAATTCATGCGCGCACTGGATGTCAAGGAAATCCACGGCTACCAGCCCGAACTCGGGCTGCGGGTATTCACCGAGCGGGCCCTGGCCTCACTCGCCGGCGGACATGCCGCCGGCTGAGCGGTTCGTCCGCCAAGACAGCATCAAGGAGAGAGCCATGGCTGCAAAGGAAAAACTCCGGAACATTTCGGAGATTCGGCGGTATTTCCACCGCAACAAGACGCCGATCTATTTCGTCAGCGCGACCAACTTCAATCTGCTGGGCATCGACGAATGGGTCCGGAACTTCAAGTACATCAGCTATCTCGACTGCTTCGACGGCAGGCATCCGAACATTCTTTGCCCGCCGGAAATGCCGCACGCGGAATTCAAGTCGATCGAGGACATCAACAACTACCTGCTCCAGCACAAGACGGTAATCGACCTGATCGAAGGACGCGGCGGTAAGCCGAAGCTGGTATTCCTGATGTTCGACGAGACGACTGAGTCGCTGGCGAAGGAAATCGGCTGCAAGGTCTGGTTCCCGAGGGCGAAGCTCCGCAGCCGCGTCGACAACAAGATCGAGACCGTGCGCATCGGCGACAAGGCCGGCGTGCCGAGCGTCCCGAATATCCTTGCCAAGGTCAGCGGCTACAAGCAGCTGGTGAAGGTTGCAGCAGAGGCCAAGCTCGGCCGCGACCTCGTCCTGCAGTCAGCCTACGGCGACAGCGGCCACACGACATTCTTCATCAAGTCGGAGCAGGATTTTCGCGCACACGCCGGCGAGATCATCGACCAGGGCGAGATCAAGATCATGAAGCGGATCCGATGCCGCGGCTCGGCGATCGAGGCTTGCACCACGAAAAATGGCACGATCGTCGGCCCGCTCATGACCGAACTCGTCGGATTTCCCGAACTGACGCCCTACCGTGGCGGCTGGTGCGGCAACGAGATCTTTCCCGATGCATTCACGCAGCGGCTGCGCAACAAGGCCCGCGACTACACATTCAGGTTTGGCGAGCAGCTGCGCAAGGAAGGGTACCGGGGATACTTCGAGCTCGACTTCCTGATGGACCAGAAGTCCGGCGACCTGTACCTGGGCGAACTCAATCCACGGATCACCGGTGCGAGTTCCATGACCAACCATGCGGCATTCGCCCATGCGGACGCGCCGTTGTTCCTTTTCCACCTGCTCGAATTCTCGAACATGCCATTCGACCTCGATATCGACGAGCTCAATGCCCGCTGGTCCGCGCGCCAGAACATCGACAAGTGGTCGCAGATCGTCATCAAGCACACGGAAAATTCGGTCGACATGCTCGATGAGGCGCCGGCGAGCGGGATCTGGCGCATGCGCGACGATGGCGGAATCGAGTACGCCCGGTTCGACTACCACCGGCGCGCAGTGGAGTCGGAGCGCGAGGCGTTCTACCTGCGCATCCTGAAGCCCGGCGACTATCGCTACGAGGGCGCCGATCTCGGCATCCTGGTGATGCGGGGCCGGGTCATGACGTCGAAATTCGACCTGACGGAGCGTGCGCGGCGCTGGATTCACGGGATTCGCGCCATGTATCGTGGCCGTTCGCTGACGCCGGCCGGCAGCACTGCCGACCGCCAGTTCAAGATCCTTTGATCGCCATCCCGGTGCAGCGGCAGATGAAACTCGATTTCGAACTTATAACGGAGCAGCAGCCGGGAAAGCGCTGGCGCGCGCTGTTCGACCGGTTGTGGCCTCATCACCGGTCCTGGTACCTGGGTGAATCGCTGGAGAGTCGCCCGACCTACCTCCAGTGCCGGCGCGCGCTCAAGTCGCACATGCCCGAGCTCGCGCCTGTCTACCGCAAGCTGTGCGAGCTTGCCGGCGGCGGCGATCTGGAGTCGCGTTTTCTCAGCCTTTACAGTCCCCCCGCCTACCTCTCTGCCTGCACCCAGGCCATCTGGCAAGGCTCGCCGCCGGTGCTGGTTCGGAACTATGACTACAGCCCGAAGGCCTTCGATGCGGTGCTGCTGCGCACCCGCTGGCTCGGCAAGCAAGTGCTCGGGATGAGCGACTGCCTTTCCGGCCTGCTCGACGGCATCAACGACTCGGGGCTCGCGCTCTCATTGACATTCGGCGGGCGCCGGCTGGTGGGCGAAGGCTTCGGCGTGCCGATCATCCTGCGTTACGTGCTAGAGACCTGCGAAACAGTGGCGCAGGCTGTCAAGGTTCTCGAGCGCGTTCCATGCCACATGGCGTACAACCTGACCCTGCTCGATGCGTCGGGTGAATGGGCCACGGTCTACCTCGGTCCCGACCGCGAGGCCTATGTCTCACGCGCTGCGGTCGCCACAAATCATCAGGAGCGCGTCGAATGGGCGACACATGCGACGGCAACGGCCTCTGTGGAACGCGAGGCCTACCTCCTGAACGAGCTGGCCCGCGGCCGGCCCTCGCGCGAACAGTTTGTCGCCGCATTCCTCAGGCCCCCGGTGTATTCGCTGGCATTCGACCGCGGTTTCGGCACGCTATATACGGCAGTCTATTCAATCAGCGATCGCACAGTGCAGCTGCGCTGGCCTGGTGCAGCATGGACCATCCAGCTCGAAGATGAAGTGGACGGGCTTCTGCAGGTCGATTATCCGTTCCAGGCCAGCGCGGTCGGTCATTCCTAATGCGATCCGGCATCCCGCAAATCGGGGTTCCGGCAACGCTGGTGACGGCGTCGGTCAGTTTCGTATTAGCTGCGTTTCTGGCATCCGTACTGTCGGCGAGCGCCGCCTCGAGCGCTCCGGGAGCCGCCCCACGCGCAGATGCCTCGACTCCAGGCATTACCGGCAGCGTGCTCGCCGGAATCCTGCCGCGCACGGCGGCCGTGCCCGGCGGCGTCGTGCTGCTGCCGATCGAAGGGCCGGTCGGCGCCGAACCCCGGGTCACGTTCAAAGGCGCTCGGGCTATGGTCCTGCGCGACACGGACAAGTGGATTGCCGTTATCGGAATACCGCTCGGCACGCCGCCGGGGCATGATCAGGCCGACGTGGTGCGAGGCGACTCGACAACGCAGGTCGGCTTTGAAATCGCCGCTAAGGAATACGCCGTGCAGAAGCTCACGGTGCCGCCGAACCAGGTGAACCTGTCGAAGAGCGACTTTGCCAGGGCCGAGAAGGAACGCATCAGGATTCGCGGCGCCCTGACGACCTTCAGCGCAGATCCGCCGGGGACGCTCAGGCTGCTCCAGCCGACGCCGGGACCGCGTTCCAGCTCCTATGGCCTCCGCCGCTTCTTCAACAACGAGTCCCGCAGTCCGCACACCGGCATGGACATCGCGGCTGAATCCGGCACCCCGGTGCAAGCCGCGGCCACCGGCGTCATCATCGACGTTGGCAACTATTTCTTCAATGGCAACACGGTCATCATCGACCACGGCGCCGGACTGGTGACGATGTACTGCCACCTGAGCCGCATCAATGTGGAAACGGGGCAGAGGGTGCGTATCGGCGAACTCATCGGCGACGTCGGTGCGACAGGCCGCGTGACCGGCCCGCACCTGCATTTCGGAGTGACGCTGAATGGCACGATGGTGGATCCGGCGCTGTTCCTGCCGGCGGAAGACGGCACGCCTGGCGGCTGATCGGGGCCCGTGACCGACCGCACCGGATATTCCGTTTGTCTCAAGCCAATTGGCATGACTCGCTGACCCGTGATCGAATGCCGCCCTCACTCGTCTGGCGTCAATCACTATGGACCCAGCCAACAAATCCCGCAGGGGCGCATTCCTCGAGGTGGCAGCTATCGCCATTGTGAATGCGCTCGCCCACGAACTGTTGCGGTGGCTTGATCTCGGCATTGGCGTATCAGCATTCGGCGTGCTGCTGCCGCTCGTGCTTGCCACCTGGCTGCTCCGCCGTCGTGGCCTCAACTGGCGCGACCTCGGGTTTCGTCGGCCGGATAGCCTCGGCAAGGCGGCGCTCTGGACCCTCGGCCTGCTCGTGGTGGACATGCTGGTGCTCCCTGCAATCATCGATTCGATTTCCGGGGCAATCGGCCTCGAGCCGCAGCGGCTCCACGCGTTTTCCGCTCTCCGGGACAACACATTCCTGTATCTGGTGCTGCTGATCCCGGTCAGCTGGGGCGCTGCGGCATTCGGCGAGGAGCTGCTCTACCGCGGATTCCTTTTCATGCGACTGTCGGATGCGTTCGGCCGAACCGCATTGGCAACCTCGGCTGCGCTGCTGGGCCAAGCGGCGTTGTTCGCGCTCGGGCACGCCTACCTCGGCCCACGCGGCATGCTCAATTCCGGCGCGCTTGGGCTCGCCGCCGGATTTGCCTACCGTGCATGTGGCCGCAATCTATGGCCACTGTTCATCGTTCACGGGCTAGTCGATAGCATCGGGATCACCGCCCTGTACCTTGGCGCTGCCCACGGTTGATTCGTTCGCGCCGCGCGTCAGGACTGGACCCTGTGCGAACAAGTTCTGGGCAACCAACAGAAAAGGCCCGGGAGTTTCCTCCCGGGCCTTCCTGTTCGAAATGTAAAGCCCGTCGACCTTACATGTCCATTCCACCCATGCCGCCCATGCCGCCACCGGCGCCCATCGGCGGATGGTCGTGCTCCTCCTTCGGAGCCTCGGCGACCATCACCTCGGTGGTCAGCAGGAGGCCAGCGACGGATGCCGCATTCTGGAGCGCCAGGCGCGTGACCTTGGTCGGATCCAGGATGCCCATGTCGATCATGTCGCCGTACTCGCCGGTCGCCGCGTTGTAGCCGAAGCTGCCCTTGCCCTCGCGGACCTTGGCGAGCACGACCGAGCCGTCTTCACCGGCGTTCTGCACGATCTGGCGCAATGGCTCCTCGATCGCGCGCGACAGGATGCGGATGCCGACGTTCTGGTCCTCGTTCGCGCCGGTGAGCTTGTCGAGCGACTTCTGTACCCGAACCAACGCCACGCCACCACCCGGCACCACGCCCTCTTCGACCGCCGCACGGGTCGCGTGCAGCGCGTCCTCGAGGCGGGCCTTCTTTTCCTTCATCTCGATCTCGGTGGCCGCGCCGACCTTGATCACGGCGACACCGCCGGAGAGCTTCGCAACGCGCTCCTGCAGCTTTTCCTTGTCGTAGTCGGAGGTGGCCTCCTCGACCTGGCGGCGGATCTGCTCGATCCGGCCCTTGATCTCGGAGGTCTTGCCGGCGCCGTCGATGATCGTCGTGTTTTCCTTCTCGGCGACGATCTTCTTGGCCTGGCCGAGGTCATTCAGCGTCGCCTTCTCGAGCGACAGGCCGACTTCGTCGGAGATCACGGTGCCACCGGTCAGGATCGCCGATGTCCTGCAGCATGGCCTTGCGGCGGTCGCCGAAGCCCGGCGCCTTGACGGCACAGACCTTGACGATGCCACGGATCGTGTTGACCACGAGCGTCGCAAGCGCCTCGCCCTCGACGTCCTCGGCGATCACCAGCAGCGGCTTGCCGGCCTTGGCGATGCTCTCGAGCAGCGGCAGCATCTCGCGGATATTCGAGACCTTCTTGTCGTACAGCAGGATGTACGGGCTCTCGAGTTCGCAGGTCTGGTTCTGGGCGTTGTTGATGAAGTACGGCGACAGGTAGCCGCGGTCGAACTGCATGCCCTCGACGACTTCGAGTTCGTTATCGAGCCCCGAGCCTTCCTCGACCGTGATCACGCCTTCCTTGCCGACCTTCTCCATCGCCTCGGCGATCTTCTTGCCGATCGCCTCGTCGCTGTTCGCCGAGATCGTGCCGACCTGGGCAATGGCCTTCGAGTCCTTGCAGGGCTTGGAGAGCTTCTTGAGTTCCTCGACTGCGGCCGTCACGGCCAGGTCGACGCCGCGCTTGACGTCCATCGGGTTGATGCCCGAAGCGACGGCCTTCATGCCTTCGCGGATGATCGCCTGTGCGAGCACGGTCGCGGTCGTCGTGCCGTCGCCGGCCTCGTCGGAGGTCGATGAAGCGACTTCCTTGACCATCTGCGCGCCCATGTTCTCGAACTTGTCCTTGAGCTCGATTTCTTTCGCGACCGAGACGCCGTCCTTGGTGATGGTCGGCGCGCCGAAGCTCTTCTCGAGCACGGCATTACGGCCCTTGGGGCCGAGCGTCGCCTTGACGGCGTTCGCGAGCAGGTTGACGCCGCGGACCAGGCGGGTGCGCGCGTCGTCGCTGAAAATCTGACTTCCTTGGCTGGCATTGGTACTTGTCCTCTTTACTTTTCGATCACGGCCATGACGTCTTCCTCGCGCATCACGAGGAGATCATCGCCGTCGACCTTGACTTCGGTTCCACCGTATTTGCCGAACAGGATCTTGTCGCCGACCTTGAGGTCGAGCGGACGCACACTCCCGTTCTCGAGAATCTTGCCCTTGCCGACTGCGACGATCTTGCCGCGAATCGGCTTCTCGGCAGCTGTATCAGGGATCACGATGCCGCCGGGTGATTTGCGCTCTTCTTCTTCGCGCTTGACGATCACACGATCATGAAGCGGACGGATCTTCATGGTTCAACACTCCTTGGAAAATCGACTGTTTGTGCCCGGGAGGGCGCCCAATTGACGCTTAGCACTCTCCCTGGTCGGGTGCTAATTATGGGGATCGCGGACCCAATTTCAAGCCCTGTCTTGCCCGGCCCCAGCCTTGTTTATAAGAGATTGATATTTAAGACTTTTCTGCAGGTGCCAAGACAAGGAAAGGACGGCCAGATTTCGAAATCGGGCAGGCTGTCGAGACAAGCGGGCCACGGGCCGCTAACCTCTCGCCCCGCCAGATGAAAAACCAGCTGCGAGGAACCGAGCGAATGAAGTGCCCGAGGACCGTCCTGGCCGCGTTTCTGCTCGCCATGGCTGGCGCCGCCGCGGCGCAAGGCCTGCTGGGCCCGACGATCAATGACGACCAATTCCTGCCGGTCGACCAGGCTTTCGTATTCACTGCGGAAGCCGACGGCGGCGCGCAGATCGCCCTCGACTGGCAGATCGCACCGGGTTACTACCTTTACCGGCACCGTGTATCCGTCAAGACGACGACCGCAGGGATTCAAGCTCGGCGAGATCGCGATGCCGCCGGGCAAGAAGAAGACCGACGAGTTCTTCGGCGACGTCGAAGTCTACTACGACAAACTGAGTGCGACGCGTTCCGGTCGAGCGCCCCTCGGATGCGTCGACACTCGAGATCACCGTCGGCTACCAGGGCTGTGCCGACGCCGGGCTCTGCTATCCGCCGGTGACCAAGACTATTTCGATCGACGTTGCCTCCGCCAGGCACGCCGTCCCGAGCGGACGCACCGCCGATGGTCTCCGAGCAGGATCGCCTCGCCGACCAGATCGCGCACGGGAACCTGTTGGTCGTGATGGCAATCTTTTTCGTCGGCGGTCTCGGTGCTCGCATTCACGCCCTGCGTGCTGCCCATGATCCCGATCCTGTCCAGCATCATCGCCGGGCAGGGCGCGGCCGCGACCCCGCACCGCTCTTTCCTGCTTTCCGTGGTCTATGTGCTCGGCATGGCGCTGACCTACACGATCGCCGGCGCCGCATTCGCGGCCGCCGGCAAGCAGGCGCAGGCATTTTTCCAGCAACCGTGGATCATCATCGCGTTTGCGATCCTGTTCGTCGTGCTGGCACTCGCGATGTTCGGCTTGTTCGAGCTGCGCATCCCAGCCGCGCTGGAAACGCGCCTTTCAGCCGCATCGGGCCGCCAGAAAACCGGCAGTCTGGTCGGGACTGCGATCATGGGGGCACTTTCAGCGCTCGTCGTCACGGCCTGCGTGGCACCGCCGCTGGTTGCCGCGCTCGCGGTTATCGGCCAGGCAGGCGATGTGATGCGCGGCGCGCTCGCGCTGTTTGCAATGTCCATCGGCATGGGTGCGCCGCTGCTGCTCGTCGGAGTGGCCGGCGGGCGATTCCTGCCGCACGCCGGACCCTGGATGACGACGGTCAAGGCCCTGTTCGGCGTGATGATGCTGGGCGTCGCAGTGTGGATGCTCGAGCGGATCCTGCCGGGCCCGCAGACACTGGCCTTGTGGGCGCTGCTCGTCTTTGTCGCCGGCTATTACTTCGGTGGATTCGGCAGGCCCGACCCGAAGGGCGTGCCGCGCCCACTCGCGCGGGGCGCAGGATTCGCAGCCATCGCCTGGGGCGTCATCATGATGATAGGCGCCGCCGCCGGCGGCAACGACCCGCTTCAGCCCTTGCGCGGCATTTCCATCCCGGGTGTGCAGGGAAAATCACAGGCAACAGCTACCGAGGCACTGCCTTTCCGGAAGATAGGCTCGATCGAGGACCTGGACCGGGAACTGGCCGCAGCACAGGCCGCCGGCCAGCCTGCGATGCTCGATTTTTATGCCGACTGGTGCGTGTCCTGCAAGGAAATGGAGAAATACACGTTCTCTGACGCCGCGGTGCAGGGGGACCTATCCGGCTTCGTGCTGCTGAAGGCCGACGTCACTGCCAACGGCCCTGCTGACCAGGCCCTGCTCCGCCGGTTCGGCGTGTACGGTCCGCCGACCACGGCATTCTTTTCCGCCAGCGGTCGTGAATGCCGTAATTTCCGCCTGGTCGGCTACGTGCCTGCAGATGCATTTCGCGAACATCTGGCACGGTTCGCCCGCGAATGCTGAATCTGCCGCGCGGCTTGATCTGGGCCGGCCTTCTCTTCGTTGCCGCCCTTGCTGGTTTCGGCGCCTATGTTTTCAGCCGGGACCTGCTTGCCCCCGAACCGCCGGCAACGGCGCCCATGCGGCCGGCCGACATTCCTGAGCGCCGGCCGGACTTCACGCTCACCGATCGCGACGGCAGGCCGCGTGCGCTTTCCGAGTGGGACGGCAAGACTCTCATCATCAACTTCTGGGCGACCTGGTGCGCGCCCTGCCGGCGCGAAATCCCGATGTTGAACGACCTGGCGCGCGAATATCACGCGGAGGGTGTGGAAGTCATCGGCATCGCCGTGGATTTCCGCGAAGACGTCTTGCAGTTCCTGCAGAAGACTCCGATCGACTACACGGTGCTGATCGGCGAACAGGAAGGCATGGACGCCGCGCGAGCCTTCGGCATGGAGACGATTGGGCTGCCGTTCACGGCTTTCACCGACAGAACCGGACGCATAGCTACCATTCATGTCGGCGAGCTGCACCGCCCGCAGGCCGAGGCGATCCTGAAACTGGTCGCGGAGGTGGACTCCGGTACCATCGACATGACGACCGCCAGGGACCGGATTCGCCGGGAAATGACCGAAATCGGCCAGCACGGTTCCTGAACCGTCCAGATCTGCCAGTTTCGCGTCCAATCGACGCATTTCGCAGCATGATCGCCGCATTATGTGGACAAATTGAACCCTCTCCGGTTCAATGAGCGTCCACCGGGGCCGGTGGCTCAAGGGGGATTGGGCGGCCGATGCGACGGATTCTGCTTATCAATGGACCGAACCTCAACCTGCTCGGCAGTCGCGAGCCCAACCACTATGGGCGCGACACGCTGGAGGCGATCGAGCAGCGGCTAAAGGCGCAGGCCAAAGGCCGCGGCGCAGTGCTCGAGGGTTTCCAGAGCAATGCCGAGCACGAACTGGTTGAGCGCGTACAGGCGCTCGCGCGGGATCCGGTCGATTTCCTGATACTGAATCCCGGCGCCTTCACCCATACCAGTATTGCGCTGCGTGACGCGCTGCTCGCCGTGGCCGTGCCATTCATCGAGGTGCACCTGTCCAATGTGCACGCGCGCGAACCCTTCAGGAAGCATTCCTATTTTTCCGATATCGCGGCCGGCAGCATCGCCGGACTCGGAGCACAGGGCTATGAGCTGGCGCTGGCCGCCGCGCTCGAGCGCCTGGAGCCGTCCCAGGGGAAGTGAATGGATATACGAAAGATAAAAAAACTGATCGAACTGCTGGAGGAGTCCGGGCTCGCCGAGCTCGAGATCTCCGAAGGCGAGGAATCCGTGCGCATCGCCCGCTTCGCCCAGGGTGCCAGTATCGTGGCGCCGGGCGCGCAAGCGGCGATGCCGGCACCGGCGGCGCCCGCGCAGTCCGCCGCCCCACCCGCACCCGCGCCGGCCGAGCGGCGCGACGAGAACCTGGTCACCGCGCCGATGGTCGGCACCTTCTATGGCTCGCCCGCGCCCGGTGCCAAGCCTTTCGTGGAAATCGGCCAGGAAGTCCGCGTCGGCCAGGTGCTATGCATCATCGAGGCCATGAAGATGATGAACCAGATCGAGAGTGAGCGGGCAGGCAAGGTTGTCGCCGTACTCGCCAAGAACGGCGAGCCGGTTGAATTCGGCCAGCCGTTGTTCGCAATCGAGTAAGAGCGATGCTGGACAAGATCGTCATCGCCAACCGCGGTGAGATTGCTTTGCGCATCCTGCGCGCCTGCCGTGAGCTTGGCATCAAGACGGTTGCGGTGCATTCGACCGCGGATCAGAACCTCAAGCACGTGCTGCTGGCCGACGAGACGGTGTGCATCGGGCCGCCCGCGTCCAAAGACAGTTACCTGAACATGCCGGCGATCATCAGTGCGGCCGAAGTCACCGATGCGGTCGCGATCCATCCCGGATACGGCTTCCTGTCGGAGAACGCCGATTTCGCCGAGCGCGTCGAGAACAGCGGCTTCGTGTTCATCGGGCCACGCAGCGAGACGATTCGCCAGCTCGGGGACAAGGTTTCCGCGATCCGGGTGATGAAGGAGCATGGTGTCCCCTGCGTCCCCGGCTCGGACGGACCGTTGCCGGAAGACACCGACGAGAGTTTCAAGATGGCGCGCAGCATCGGCTACCCAGTGATCATCAAGGCTTCGGGTGGCGGCGGTGGCCGCGGCATGCGCGTAGTGCACAGCGACGCGACGCTGGTGAATGCGATCAACGTCGCGAAGACCGAGGCCCGGGCGGCATTCGGCAATGACACGGTCTACATGGAGAAATTCCTCGAGAAACCGCGCCACATCGAATTCCAGGTCATCGGCGACAATTACGGCAATGTCGTGTCGTTGGGCGAACGCGACTGCTCGCTGCAGCGCCGGCGCCAGAAGATCATCGAGGAAGCGCCTGCCCCGGGGATCACAAAGGCCCAGCGCGATGACATGAGCGAACGGCTCGTGGCGGCCTGTGCGGCCGTCGGATATCGCAGCGCGGGCACGCTGGAGTTCCTGTTTGAGGAAGGCAATTTCTACTTCATCGAGATGAACACCCGCGTACAGGTCGAGCACCCGATCACCGAGATCGTCACCGGTGTCGACATCGTGAAACTGCAATTGCGCATTGCGGCGGGCGAACCGCTGCCATTCAAGCAGCAGGACATCGTGTTGCGCGGACACGCAATCGAGTGCCGGATCAATGCCGAGGATCCGAAGACATTCACGCCTTCGCCCGGGCCCGTGCGCTTGTGGCATGCGCCGGGCGGGCCCGGCGTGCGCGTGGACAGCCACCTGTATTCCGGTTATTCGGTTCCACCTTTCTACGATTCGCTGATCGCGAAGCTCATCTCGTACGGCGAGAAGCCGCGAGACGGCGATCGCGCGAATGCACAACGCCCTCTCCGAGATGGTCGTCGAGGGCGTCAAGACCAATGCGCCGCTGCATCAGGAGATCTTCGGCCATTCCGCGTTCCGGCAGGGCGGGCTCGACATCCACTATCTGGAACGCCGACTCGGCCTCAAGTGAAAGCGGTTGCCACCGCCAGCCGATGCCATTTCATCAGCTCGTGATCGACCTGGGACCGGCGCCGCCCGGGCCGGCGGAAGTCGCCTGTCTCGCACTCGGCGCGCTGTCCGTGTCACTCGCAGACGCAGCGGATGAACCGCTGCTGGAACCGGCGCCCGGCGAGACGCCGCTGTGGCCGGAGATCCGCTTGCGCGCGCTGTTTCCTGTCGAAGTGAATCCCGGCATTGTCGCCGCGACCCTGGTGACGGTGTTGGCGCTGCCCACCGATGCGGTTCGGCATGAGTACGTCGAGGACCGCATCTGGGAGCGCGAATGGCTGAAGGACTTCCGGCCAATGCGCTTTGGCAGACGCTTGTGGGTCTGTCCCGGCGGACAGCCGCCCGGCGACCCCCGTGGCATCGTCCTGGAGCTCGATCCGGGACTTGCATTTGGCACCGGCACGCACGCGACGACGGCCATGTGCCTGGAATGGCTGGAAGGACAGTCGCTCGCGGGGCAGCGCGTGCTCGACTATGGCTGCGGGTCCGGCATCCTGGCGCTGGCCGCACTGAAGCTCGGAGCTGCAGCGTGCAAGCGCCGTCGATATCGATCCGCAGGCGCTGATTGCCACCCGCGATAATGCGCGCCGCAATGGCCTGACTGCCCGGCTTGATGTTCAGGACGCGCGGAGCATGGGCCAGGGCAGCTACGACCTCGTGCTCGCCAATATCCTCGCAAATCCGTTGCGACAGCTCGCAGCTGCGTTCGCAATGCTCTGCCCCGCGGGCACGGTGCTGCTCGCAGGGCTGCTGGAGGCGCAGGCGCCGGAAGTGGCACACGCCTATAGTCCGTGGTTTGATATTGAGACGGCTGCCAGAAACGATGGATGGATTGCCCTCGCTGGCCACCGGCGCGCGGAGTAGGCGTGTACACCCAATGCCCTGATTGCACGACGGTATTTCGCGTCACTGCCGACACGTTGCGCAGTGCGCATGGCAATGTCCGCTGCGGCGTCTGCGCAACGAGCTTCAATGCGCTCGAGAATCTGAGCGAAGAACCGTTCCGCGCCGCCCGGGATGGCGATGAATCCCAGGCTCCCGAAGACACGATCACGGTCGAGGAATTGCCGGGCAACGAGAGCATCGAGTTGTCGACCGCCATGGAGGCCGATTCCGCATCGGTAACGGCCGCAGAAGAAGGGGACGACGCTGCGGCGCCCGCTGAAGAGGCGTCCCTGGAATTTGACGGCGACATAGCTGACCTCGACCGGCTCTTCGTCGAAACGTCCTCGACGGAACTGAGGCACATGGCTGCTGCCGTGCGCGCGACCGACCCGAATCCGCCAATGGACGTCGACCCGGGTGCGATTGCGGCGTCGCTGTCGATGAGCCATGACGCGGACGAGCAGCCCCGCAGCGATCTCGACCCGACCGACGAATATCCGATCATTGTCCTGGACGAATCCGACGAATTATCCGAGTCAGCGGCGCTTGCCGAAGAACTGCAGCCCGTATGCGAAGCGGAGCGGCGAGCGGATTCCGACGAGATCCTGCCAAGTCCGTTCCAGACGCCGCGGATACTGATTCCGGACGAGTTGCGAATGAGCCTCGCGGGCGAGGCTGCCGCGAATGCGATCACTGCGACAGAATTCGACGAACCTGATCACGACGATCGCCTGCGCCGCTGGCCATGGGCACTCGGCGCCGCAATCCTGTTGCTGGTCCTTGGCGGCCAGGTCGTGCATGCCGAGCGCGATCAGCTGGCCCGGCAACCGCTGATCGGTCCGCTCCTCGCGCGGTCCTATGCGTTCCTGGGCTATCCGATTTCCTGTGCCGACGGATCTCGACACCTATGAATTGCGCCAATGGGGTGCCGCGAGCGACTCCATGCATCCCGGCCGATTGCTGCTGCGCGCAAGCATCGTCAACCGGGCCACCCACGCCCAGCCCTACCCGCTGCTGCGCCTGGCCCTGCAGGACCGTTTCGGCACGACAGTCGGCGAGCGCGATATCGAACCCGCCGACTACCTGCCCGGTGCAGGAACGGGCGCGGCTGCTGGCGCCGGGCCAGCGCGCGGATGCCGAGATCCGGATCGTCGATCCCGGCACCGATGCCGTCGGATTCGAGCTCGACGTCTGCCTGCCGCTGGCCGGCCGGCGTGCGCTGCGCCAACCAGATGCAGGACCGCGCGGCCCAATGAAGATCGGCCCTTTCACGCTCGCGGCGCCGCTCGCGCTTGCGCCGATGGCCGGCGTCACCGACCTGCCGTTCCGCAGGCTCTGCCGGCGCATGGGCGCCGGCGATCGCCGCGACCGAGATGGTGACCTCCGATACGCGGCTGTGGAATACGTCCAAGTCGCGTCATCGGCTCGATCCATCGGGACGAACCGGAGCCGCGCGTCGTGCAGATCGCCGGTGGCGACCCGGCAATGATGGCGGATGCGGCGCGCGTGAATGTCGAACTCGGCGCACAGATCATCGACATCAACTTCGGTTGCCCGGCCAAGAAGGTCTGCAACCACGCCGCCGGTTCCGCGCTGATGCGCGACGAGCCGCTGGTACGCGCGATCCTGGCGCGGTCGTCGCCGCGGCCGGCGTGCCGGTCACGCTCAAGATGCGCACCGGTTGGGACCGCGAGCAACCGCAATGCGGTCGCGATCGCGCGCATCGCCGAGGATCTGAGGGCATCGCGGCACTCGCCGTGCACGGCCGCACGCGCGCGGATTTTTTCACCGGCGACGCCGAATACGAAACGGTCGCAGCCGTCAAGCGGGCCGTCGCGCATCCCGGTATTCGTGAATGGCGACATCGATTGTGCCGCCAAGGCATTGAAGGCGCTGGAACAAACCGGCGCCGACGGCGTGATGATCGGGCGCGCCGCGCAGGGCCGGCCGTGGATTTTCCGCGAAGTGCTGCGCGGCGACTGCTGGAACGACCGCGGCGCCGCCTTTGCTCGCCGGAGGTCCGTGCTATCATGCTTTCGCACCTCGAGGCCCTGTACTCGTTCTATGGCGAAGCACATGGTGTCCGCGTGGCGCGCAAACATCTCGGATGGTATTGCCGGCTTCATCCGGAAGTCGGACACTTGCCAGCCGGAGTTGTTGACGACTGGAAGCGCAAGAGAGCAGCTGTCGCTCGCGGGCGCATTCCTGTCAGGACTGATCGGGCAGACGGCCCGCGCGGCCTGATCGACAATGACGACGAACAGGCGGGGACAAGTTGGCAATGACCGCGAAGATCCAGGGCGCAGACGCTGCGCCGTCCAGCATTTTCCCGTCCGCTCAACGGTCATTCGCGCGACATTCCGCTGCGCGACCACACGGAGCAGGCGCTCAGCAGCTATTTCGACAGCCTGAACGGCCACCGGCCGGGCCGTCTGTACGACCTCGTGATGCGCGAGGTCGAATTGCCGCTGTTCCAGGCGGTCATGGACTACGCGGAAGGCAACCAGAGCCGCGCGGCGACCATCCTCGGCATCAATCGCGGCACCCTGCGCAAGAAATTGCGCGAATACGGGCTGTCCGCCTGACCGTGATGACGCGCCGGCAGGCCCGGCGGGCGCTCCTGAGCGTCTCCGACAAGACCGGCATCGTCGAACTCGCGCGCGCGCTTCAGAATCTCGGCTTCGAGCTCCTTTCGACCGGCGGCACGGCAGCGAATGCTGGCTGCCGCCGGGTTACCCGTCACCGAGGTCGCCGCAGAAACGGGTTTCCCGGAAATCATGGACGGCCGTGTCAAGACGCTGCACCCGAAGGTGCATGGCGCGCTGCTCGGACGCAGCGGACATCGACGACGCCGTCATGCGCGAGCACGGCATCAGGCCGATCGAACTCCTGGTCGTCAATCTGTACCCATTCGCCGCGACGATTGCACGGCCCGGATGCAGCTACGCAGATGCGGTCGAGAACATCGACATCGGCGGACCCGCGATGCTGCGCGCCGCGGCCAAGAACCACGAGCGCGTGACGGTGCTCGTCGATCCCGCCGACTACGACGGCGTGCTCGCTGAGCTGGGCACGGGCGCCGTGACGGAGGCGACCCGGCGCCGTCTCGCGACAAAGGCCTTTGCGCACACGGCGCAATACGACGCGATGGTGTCCGCCTGGCTGCGGCAGCAGCAGCCGGGATCCATGTTTCCGGATTCACTGGCGCTCGGCTTCCGCAAGATACAGGACCTGCGCTACGGCGAGAATCCGCACCAGTCGGCGGCTTTCTACGCCGATCTGCAACCTGCGGGCGCGAGCATTGCGACTGCGGCCCAGCTGCAGGGCAAGGAGCTTTCTTTCAACAATATTGCGGATGCGGACACGGCCCTCGAGTGCGTGCGGCAGTTCGCGAGCCCCGCCTGCGTCATCGTGAAGCACGCGAATCCCTGCGGCGCCGCGCTCGCTGCTGGCGTGCTCGAAGCCTACCGGCGCGCCTACGAGACCGATCCGACCTCGGCATTCGGCGGCATCATCGCCTTCAACCGGCCGCTCGACGCTGCGACTGCGACCGCGATTCTCGAACGCCAGTTCGTCGAGGTCGTGCTCGCTCCGGCAATCGAACGCGACGCGCGGGCCGTGCTCGCCGCGAAACCCAATATCCGCGTGCTGGAGTGCGGCGATCTCGCTGGAACGGCCGCGAATGCTGCTGAACTTCGCTCGGTGACCGGCGGCCTGCTGCTGCAGTCTCGGGATGACGGAATGGTCGAGGCCGGTGCGCTCAGGACCGTCACGCGCCGTGCTCCCGGCGCGGCCGAGCTCGCCGATCTGATGTTCGCCTGGCGCATCTGCAAGTTCGTGAAGTCCAATGCCATCGTATTTGCGCGCGAAGGCAGGACGGTCGGCGTCGGCGCCGGCCAGACCAGCCGCGTGATCTCGACGCGCATCGCGGCGATCAAGGCCGCCGACGCAGGCCTGGCGGTCGCCGGCAGCGTCATGGCATCAGATGCATTCTTTCCGTTTCGCGATGGCCTCGATGCGGCGGCGGAACTTGGCGTGCGGGCCGTGATCCAGCCGGGTGGGTCGCAGCGCGATCCCGAGGTCATCCAGGCCGCGGATGAACGTGACATCGCGATGGTCTTCACGGGCATGCGGCATTTCAGGCACTGAACGTGAAAGTCCTCGTCATCGGCGGCGGCGGCCGTGAGCACGCACTTGCATGGAAGCTCGCGCAGTCGCCACGCGTCAGCGAAGTGCTGGTCGCCCCGGGCAATGCGGGCACGGCCACCGAGCCGGGTTGCCGGAATGTAGCGGTCGCGGCGACGGACGTCGAGGGCCTGCTCGCGCTCGCGCGTTCCGAGGGCGTCGGCCTCACGATAGTCGGGCCCGAGGGCCCGCTTGTGACGGGTGTCGTCGATGCGTTCGTTGGCGCCGGACTCGCCTGCTTCGGGCCCTCGAAAGCCGCCGCACAGCTCGAGGGCAGCAAGCGCTACACCAAGGAGTTCCTCGCCCGGCATCGCATTCCCAGTGCGCGCTACGCGGCTTTCACGCGCGATGATTTCGATCCCGCCAGGATTCGCGAGCAGCGCCCCCCGATCGTGGTCAAGGCCGACGGACTTGCGGCGGGCAAGGGTGTCGTCATTGCCGGGAGCGCCGACGAGGCGATCGAAGCGGCGCGGCAGATGTTTGCGGGCGCCTTTGGCGCGGCAGGCAATACCGTGATCGTCGAGGAATTCCTGGAAGGCGAGGAAGCGAGCTTCATCGTCATGGTTGACGGCGAACATGTACTGCCGCTCGCCACGTCGCAGGACCACAAGCGCCTGCTGGATGGCGACCGTGGCCCGAACACGGGCGGCATGGGCGCCTATTCACCTGCGCCTGTCGTAACGCCGGCGATGCACCAACGCATCATGCGCGAGGTCATCCTGCCGACCGTGCGCGGTCTCGCGGCCGAGGGCATCCCCTACACGGGTTTCCTGTACGCGGGACTGATGATCGCGCCGGACGGCACGCCAAACGTGCTCGAATTCAACTGCCGCTTTGGCGATCCGGAAACGCAGCCGATCATGGTGCGACTCAAGAGCGACCTCGCGGATCTTTGCGAAGCGGCACTGGCGGGCAGGCTTCACGAGGTGGAAGCGATCTGGGACCCACGGGCCGCGGTCGGCGTCGTGGTGGCGGCCGACGGCTACCCGGGCGACCCGCGCCAGGGCGATGAGATCGCGGGCCTCGGCGACGCGGCGCAACTCGAGGGCAAGGTCTTTCATGCCGGCACCCGCCTCGACGGCACACGCGTCCTGACTTCCGGTGGGCGTGTACTCTGCGCCGTCGGCCTCGGTTCCGACGTGGCCACTGCGCAGCGGGCCGCGTATGCACTCGTGGATCGAATCTGCTGGCGCGGAATGCAATGCCGCCGCGACATCGGCTGGCGCGCGATCGGCCGCGAATGAGCACCGATATACTCCGCCCGTGAGCCGCATCCACCTGCGACGATCCCACGATCTGACGGCCAAGGCGGCGCGCGAGCGCGTCAATCGGATGGCTCGGGCGCTCTCGCAGAAATTCGACGCCGAATGCAGCTGGCAGGGCGAGGTGCTGAACATCGAGCACCCAAACGTGAGCGGCACCGTCACGATTTGCAAGGATGAAATCGTTGTCGAAGCGACGCTTGGATTCCTGCTTGCGATGTTCCGTGACCGGGTCGACGACGAGCTGGTGCGAATCCTCGACGAGGAGTTTCCGGAATATCAGGTCTAGATCGGCGGCCGCACCAGTATCGGCCAGCTGACTGTCGACTCGACATTGCGTCCGTTGCGGCGGGCCGGGACGAAAACGAGCCGGCGCAGGATGCAGACGCCCGCCTGGTCGAGCGCCTCGTCGCCGCTTCCCCGAATTATCTCCGCCTTGCGGACCCGGCCGCCCCGATTGATGGTGATGCGATAGTTGATCATCTGCTGGTCGTCACGATCAGGCGGATAACACTTCCGGTAAGCCTCGACGATTTCCGCCTCGCCCGAGCGAACCGTCGGCGCGTCGAGCCGCGCGTGCTCGTGTGGATCCCGCGTCAGGTTGAAGTCCACCGGAATGGTGGCCCAGGACTCGACGGCAACGAGGTGCAGCCGTGCCGGAAAGAATTCGAGCCGGCCGGCGACGCAACGGGCCGCCTCACCCATCCAGGGAAGCAGGCCATCCGGCAGCACGGTTTCAACGACCCGTCCGTCCTTGCCGACCCGCACCAGCAGGTCGAGCCCACCCTCATAAGCATTGCTCAATGTTGCCAGAGGATCGATGGCCGGCTGGCAGTACTCGATGGCTTTGCGCGCCGGTTCCCGGAGGGACGGCGGAGTCGGGAACCCGATACCAAGAATCAGCTTGCCCGCGACCGGCTCGCCATCAAGCGTCGCAGGCTCGTAGCGCATCGTCGCGGCAACGCACTGTGCCGCAGCCGCCAGACGATCCTCCGTGCCCGCCGGACTTGAAGCGCCTGACACCCGGCCCTGGGCATCGACCATGATGGCGACCTCGACCTCGCCCGTCACCACGCCGCCGCGACTATGCATTGCGTAGCACCGGTCGGTCGTGCTGCCAAGGTTGCCGAGCGGTCGCGGCGGCCGGGAAGAATGCTGCTCTGCCTGCGGAGCAGCGGTCGAAGCAGTCGCTACCGCCAGGAACGTCACTGCAAATTGAGCAAGCCAACTCACATTGATATTGTAGTCGCGAGGTCAAGAAAATGAAGAAACTCCTCGGGCTCCTCGGCCGCATCCTCCTCGTGATCGTCGTGCTTGCAGCCGGCTTCTACGCGTGGGCCTGGTGGACGAGTAGCAATCGCTACGACAAGCAGTGGACGGCCCACGAAGCGATCTTCCCGATACCCTTCCCGCTGGCCGAAGCGGACATCACGGTGTTCCGCGAGGAACGCATTGCTGCAGGTGCGGCAGCGGAAGACCCGCTTGCAGGCGTGGATCTCGATGAGGTCGCCCTTTCGCGCGCGATAGACCGCGGCAAGCACCTAGTCGACAGCCGTGTTTCCTGTAATGCCTGCCATGGCAAGGATTTTGGCGGCGGCGTCATCGTCGATGTTCCCATTGTCGGGCGCTGGGTCGCTCCAAACATCTCGACCGGCAAGGGCAGCGTCACGCTCGAGTACACGGCCGCCGACTGGGACCATGCCGTAAGGCACGGGCTGCGCAAAGGTGGCCGCAGTTCATCCATGCCGGCGACTGATTTCGTGAATCTATCGGACCACGAGCTTTCGGACATCGTCGCCTACATCCGCAGCATGCCGCCGGTGGATCGCGACCTCGGGCCCGTGAAATTCGGGCCCGTATTCACGATCATGCTGGCGACGGATCCGAAGGCCCTGTCTCCATTCAACATCGATCATGGGAAAGCCCATGCAGTCGAGCCGCCGGTAACCGAACCGACCGCTGCGTTCGGCGAGCACCTCGTGCAAGTGTGCCGCGGCTGCCACGGCAACAACCTGTCGGGCGGAAAACTCAAGGGCGATCCGAACATGCCGATCGTGGCGAATCTCACGCCGCACGAGACCGGCCTGAAGGATTGGACGGAAGCCGATTTCATCCGCGCGCTTCGCGAAGGCAGGCGCAAGGACGGTTCCGCGATTTCCGAGTACATGCCCTGGCGGGCATACGGACAGATGGGCGACGCCGAATTGAAGGCGATCTGGGCCTATCTGCAGACTGTGCCGGCGGAGCAAAAGGGAAAGCGCTAGGAGATTTTGGCGCGCCTAGTCTTTCTGCGCCGCGCGCTGCCTTTCCTCGCGCTCCATGTCCACCGCCCGCCAGAGGTACCACGCCGCCGTCGTGCGATAAGGCGTCCAGCGCTCGCCGAACGCGGCGAGTGCCTTGGGCTTCGGCAGGCGCCGCTTGCCATAGGCCAGGCGGTAGCCATTCTGGATTCCGTAGTCGTCGACCGGCAGCACGTCTGGCCGGCCGAGAGTGAACATCAGGAACATCTCCACAGTCCAGCGGCCGACGCCGCGCACTTCGATGAGTCGCTCGATGATCGCTTCGTCGGGCAGCCTGCTGAGCACGCGGCGCTCGGGGATCGTGCCGTCGAGTGTCTTCGCCGCGATGTCCTTGAGCGATGCCGCCTTGGCCCGCGAGAATCCGGCGGCCCGTAGCTGCTCGTCCGGCGTCGCTACGAGTTGCTCAGGCTGCGGATAGTCGTCGCCGCCGTATAGGGCGCAGAAGCGCCCGAGAATGGTGCTTGCCGCCTTGCCGGTCAGCTGCTGGTGAGCGACCGCCCGGACCAGCGACTCGTAGGGGCTGCGCCGGCGCTCGGGCTTTGGCGAATACGGTCCGGCGCGGCGAATGAGCTGCGCCATGACCGGGTCGCCCCGGCGCAGGTGGCGCAGCGCGTCGCTCATCCGCGCTTCATGGAATCGAAGAAGTCCGCGTTGGTCTTGGTGTCCTTCATCTTGTCGATCAGGAACTCGACCGCGGCGAGCTCGTCCATGGGGTGCAGCAGCTTGCGCAGAATCCACATCTTGGCGAGTTCGTCCTGCGCCGTGATGAGTTCCTCGCGGCGCGTGCCGGAACGGTTGATGTTGAAGGCCGGAAATACGCGCTTCTCCGAAATCCGGCGATCGAGGTGGATTTCGCTGTTGCCGGTGCCCTTGAACTCCTCGTAGATCACGTCGTCCATGCGCGAGCCGGTGTCGATCAGCGCGGTCGCGATGATCGTCAGCGAACCGCCCTCCTCCACATTGCGCGCCGCGCCGAAGAATCGCTTCGGACGCTGCAATGCGTTCGCATCCACGCCGCCGGTCAGCACCTTGCCGGAGCTCGGTACGACGGTGTTGTAGGCGCGCGCGAGGCGTGTGATCGAGTCGAGCAGGATTACGACGTCTCGCTTGTGCTCGACCAGGCGCTTGGCCTTCTCGATCACCATTTCGGCGACCTGCACGTGGCGGCTGGCCGGCTCGTCGAACGTGGACGCGACGACTTCGCCCTTGACGGTGCGCGTCATCTCGGTCACTTCCTCGGGCCGCTCGTCGATTAGGAGCACGATCAGGTAGAGGTCGGGATGGTTCCAGGTGATCGAGGTCGCGATGTTCTGCAGGAGCATCGTCTTGCCGGCCTTCGGCGGCGAGATGATCAGGCCGCGCTGGCCCTTGCCGAGCGGCGCCATCAGGTCGATCATCCGCGCGGTCAGGTCCTCGGTCGAACCATTGCCGCGCTCGAGCTTGAGCCGCTTGGTCGGATGCAGCGGCGTCAGGTTCTCGAACAGGATCTTGTGGCGGGCGCTTTCCGGCGTGTCGAAATTGATCTCGCCGACCTTCAGCAGCGCGAAATAGCGCTCGCCGTCCTTGGGCGGGCGGATCAGCCCGGAGATCGAGTCGCCGGTGCGCAGGTTAAAGCGCCGGATCTGGCTCGGACTGACGTAGATGTCGTCGGGTCCGGCGAGATAGGAACTGTCGGCCGAGCGCAGGAAGCCGAAACCATCCTGCAGGATCTCGAGCACGCCGTCGCCGTAGATGTCCTCGCCGCTGCGCGCATGCGCCTTCAGGATCGAGAAGATGACGTCCTGCTTGCGCTGGCGCGCCATGTTCTCGAGTCCCATGGACTCGGCCATCGTCACGAGTTCGTGGACCGGCTTGTTCTTGAGCTCGGTCAGGTTCATGGAGCTGCGGGATGCGGCGAGCTCCTCCGGCGAAATGGTGTCGCCTTCCGAACCGTCGACATGATCGTCGACTGGAAGCCCCTCATTGCCATGCCTGGGTCCGCCGCCGCCGCCGCGATTGCGGTGGCCCTTCTGGCGATTGCGCGCCTGGTTGCCGAGATAGCCCCTCACAGGTGCTGGTCCAGCAGCGCCGCCAGCTTCGACTTCCCGACCAGGCCGACCTGCTGCGCCTCGGGCGCGCCGTTCTTGAACAGGATCAGCGTCGGGATTCCGCGCACGCCGTACTTGACCGGCGTCTGGCGGTTGTCGTCGATATTGAGCTTGGCGATCTTGACCCTGCCCTGCGTAGTCCTTGGCGATGTCGTCGAGGATCGGAGCGATGGCCTTGCAGGGGCCGCACCATTCGGCCCAGAAATCGAGCAACACGGGCAAGTCGGATTTCAGTACGTCGGACTCGAAAGTGGCGTCAGAGGTGTGGACGATATTTCCGCTCACGCGGGGAATTCTCCTGATTTGAGGTTGATCGGTGACGGGCGAATGCCCGATACGGCACAATAAGGGTTCTGGCGCTGGAACTCTGGCTGCCTGTCAGGGTGTCGGCACATGCCCGGGGTCCTGTTCGGGACGCTTCCGGAGTGCCGGTGGATGCGGTTGTTAGCGGGGAACCGCTATGCTCAGGTCCTTTTGTAGCGCGTCGGAGGACATTTTTCAAGTGATGAATGCCACAGTAGTAGCCAAGTGACAGATCAGCAATTCTCGGACATCTCGTTCACCGGCCTGCAATTACCCGAATCCGTGGCCCGCGGCATCGCTGACGCGGGTTTTGAGCGCTGTACGCCGATCCAGGCGGAGACGCTGCCACGCGCTCTGGCCGGCTTCGACGTGGCGGGTCAGGCGCAGACCGGCACCGGCAAGACCGCCGCGTTTCTGGTCGCGCTGTTCACGCACCTGTTGCGCTACCCCGCCTCTGCGGACCGGCCCAGCACCTCACCGCGCGCGCTGGTGCTCGCGCCGACGCGCGAGCTGGCGATCCAGATTCATCGCGACGCCGAGGTGCTGGGGCAGTACACCGGTCTGACGCTGGGTCTCGCCTACGGCGGCGTCGATTACGACAAGCAGCGCAGGCACCTGCAGGCTGGCGTCGACATGCTGATCGGCACGCCCGGGCGCATCATCGACTACTTCAAGCAGCACGTCTTCGACCTGCGCCATGCGCAGGTCATGGTGCTCGACGAGGCCGACCGCATGTTCGACCTCGGCTTCATCAAGGACATCCGCTACCTGCTGCGGCGCCTGCCGGCGCCGGAATACCGCCTCAACATGCTGTTTTCGGCGACGCTTTCGCATCGCGTGCTCGAACTCGCCTACGAGCACATGAACGACCCGGAGCTGATCCGCATCGAGCCCGAGCGCGTCACCGCCGACCGCGTGCGCCAGGTCATCTATTACCCGGCGATGGAGGAAAAGGCCCCGCTGCTCGTCCACCTCCTGCGCAAGACGGAGGCGACGCGCACGATGGTATTCGTCAACACCAAGCGCCTTGCCGAACGCCTCGAGCGGGTGTTGCGCGCGAATGGCATCGTTGCCGCCGCGATGTCGGGCGACGTGCCGCAACGCAAGCGCATGCGCATGCTGCGCGAGTTTCACGAGGGCAAGCTTGCCGTGCTGGTCGCTACCGACGTCGCCGCGCGCGGGCTGCACATTCCGGACGTCAGCCACGTGTTCAATTACGACCTGCCGCAGGACGCGCAGGATTACGTCCACCGAATCGGCCGCACCGCTCGCGCCGGGGCGGCAGGCGACGCGGTCAGTTTCGGCTGCGAGCAGTACGTGGAGTCGCTGCCCGACATCGAGGCGTTCATCGGACAGCGAATTCCGGTCGGCAGCTTTGATCCCGCTGAACTACCCCGCCTGAGGTCGGGCTACCTGGCGCCGCGTCAGGACGACGAGGAGGAGGACGGTCCGGCGCCACCGCCGCACCACCGCCGTAGCCACGAAAAAGGCCGGGCGGACCGGCATGGCGGCAGGCCGCATGCTCGGTCGGCGGTTCGCGTAGAACGCAGCGATAGCCAGGCCGTCGTTGCCCCCGTGGCGCAGGCTCCGGTATCGACGGGCGATGCCGCACTTGCAAAGAAGCGCAGACGCCGCAGCGCGACGGCACGGCGGCCCCGGGAGCGGGCCTCAGGCGCCCCCGACCAGTTGACGCTTCGGAATCATCGGTGCGAGCCCCAGCGCCAGTTCGTGCACCGAATCGACACCGGGAAAATCCTTGACCGCGCGCGGGGCGCGAACGGCTGTCAGGCCGGCGGATCGCATAGAGCCACGCGATGCCGTGCGCCCGCGCCGCGCGCAGCACCGGCAGGCTGTCGTCCACAAACAGCGTGCGGCCGCGTGTCGAACGGCTCCTGCGCTGCGAGCCGCGACCAGAACGCCGCACTCTCCTTGGCCTCACCCAACTCGTGCGAGGAATAGACGGCGTCGAAATTCCGCGCGCACGCCGAGGTGCGCGTCCTTGATCGCGAGGGTCTCCGGGTGAGCATTGGTCACCAGCACGACTCGCCGCCCCGCGGCCCGCAGCCCGGCCAGGAATTCGCGCGCCCTTCGGCAGCCAGGCGATCTGGTGACGCGCCGCGCGCTTGAGCGCGGCGATGTCGAGCGACGAGCGCCCGGCTCCAGTAGTCGATGCAGTACCAGTCGAGCGTGCCGTGGGTCGGCTCGAAGATCGGCTTCATGAGGCGGCGCGCTTCGTCGACCGGCAGGCGCCGGCTGGCCGCGAAATGACGCGGCACCCACTCCTGCCAGAAATGGATGTCGAAGCCGAGATCGAGCAGTGTGCCGTCCATGTCGAGCAGCACGGTGTCGATGGACGACCAGTCCGGGGTCACGGCGGTGCTGTTCACGGGCCTATGATATAACGCGCGCCTTTCCGGAGACCGCATGATTCCCGACCTGCACCGGCTGCTGCTCGACGTGACCGCACTCGCGCGCGAGGCCGGACGCGCGATCCTGGGGGTGTATGCGTCGTCATTCACGGTCGCGGAAAAGGACGACCGTTCGCCGCTGACGGAGGCGGACCTGCAGTCGGAAAAGCTGATCCAGGCCGGCCTGCGCCGGCTCGCGCCCGAGATCCCGGTCCTGTCGGAGGAATCGGCCAGGGCGCCATATTCGAAACGCGCAGCCTGGGACTGGCTGTGGGTCGTCGATCCGCTCGATGGCACGAAGGAGTTCGTCCAGCGCAATGGCGAGTTCACGGTCAATATCGCGCTCGTTCACCGGCACCGCCCCGTGCTCGGCGTCGTCCATGCGCCGGTGCTCGGCCGCGACTATTACGCCGGCGAGGGCATCGGCGCATTTCGTTCCGATGCCGCAGCTGCGGGGCAACCGATCCACATCGTGCGCCGCGGGCCCGGTCCGGTTCGCGTTGTCGGGCAGCCGTTCGCACCGCGGCAGCTCGCTTGACGGCTTTCTGGCACGGATCGGGCCCGCACGAACTCGTCGAGGTCGGCAGTTCGCTGAAGCTGTGCCTGGTCGCCGAGGGGCTCGCGGACGTTTACCCGCGACTGGGACCGACCAGCGAATGGGACACGGCGGCAGGCCATTGCGTCGCCGAACAGGCGGGTGCCCAGGTGTCGCAGCTCGACGGCCAGCCACTTTCCTACAACAAGGGCGACGACGTGCTGAATCCACACTTTATCGTCTACGGGGACACGGATACGGACTGGCTGGCGTTGTTGCGATGAGCTGGGAGCTGCTGCTCGCAACCGTTTTGCTCGCGGCACTCGGCGCATTCTGGCATTCAAGCCTCGCCGCGCGCGAACTCGCGAATCGGGTTGCGTTCGACACCTGCGCCAACGCACGGGTCCAGATGCTCGACGGCACGGTATCCATCCATCGGATCAGGCTGGTCCGGCACACGGACCCCCCGCTGGCCTGGCGGCGAACATATATTTTCGATTACACCGAAGATGGCTTCCGTCGGCAGCGCGGTTTTGTCGTGCTGACCGGAGAATCGGTCGACACCGTCGGCCTGGGACCGCGACCCGCATGAACCCGATTTCGCCCGTGGACCTGCACCTGCACTCGTCGGCATCCGACGGCGTACTGGAGCCGGCTGCGCTCGTTGCCCACGCGGCGGGCTGCGGAGTCCGTTACATGGCATTGACCGACCACGACACGGTGGCCGGCCTCGACGAGGCAGCTGCGGCAGCCAGGCGCCTTGGCGTCATATTCGTGACGGGCGTTGAACTATCAGCCGAATGGCGGGGCCGCACACTGCACGTGCTGGGCCTGGCCTTCGATCCGCTTGCCGCGAGCCTGGTGAATGGCCTGCGCCAGCTGCAAGCGATCCGGCATGATCGTGCAGAGCAGGTGGCCGACCGGCTGGATGCAGCCGGTGCACCGGGCAGCGCCGCGCACGAACTCGTGCGCGCCGCAGGCCCATTGCCGACGCGAATGCATTTTGCCCGCGCGCTAGTCGGGCTCGGCGCGACGCTGGATGTCACGACCGCATTCGACCGCTGGCTGGCACGCGGCCGTCCGGGCTATTTTGCGGCGAAGTGGCCTTCACTCGCAGATGTCACTGCCTGGGTGATGGCCGCGGGAGGGAGCGCCGTGGTCGCACATCCGATGCGCTATCCGTTGTCGGCCGGCGTACGGCGGGAACTGTGCGCCGAATTCGCCGCCGCCGGCGGCCGTGGAATCGAGGTCATCACTGGCGGCGGCGGCATCCGCAATGCCGACCAGGCCATTTCACTCGCCATACGCTCGGGTCTTGCAGGTTCTGTCGGATCCGACTTTCACGATCCGGCGATCCCGTGGAATCCGCCGGGACGATTAGCTAAGCTTCCCGGGTCGGTCCGGCCGGTATGGTCGGGACCGCCCTTCCCCGAATTCGAAACCGACGCCGGACCGGCATGACGGACGACGAAAACGTCAACACCGAGTTGTTCGAACGGATGCATCGCCTGCGCGAGCTGCGTATCGAGCACCGCGACCTCGACGACGTGATCTGCCGCCTGTCGATGGACATCTACGTCGACGAGCTCCAGTTGCGCCGGCTCAAGAAGCGCAAGCTGCTGCTGAAGGACCAGATCCTGCGGCTCGAGAGCGAGCTGATCCCCGACCTGAACGCCTGATGCCGAAATGAAAGCCGGCGTTCCCGCACGCATCGAGATTCCGGCGAGCGAGTACACGCTCAGCTTCGTGCGCAGCCCCGGCCCGGGCGGCCAGAACGTCAACAAGGTCGCCACCGCCTGCGAGCTGCGATTTCCGGTCGCTGCGACAACCCTGCTCGACGACGCAGGCCGGCAGCGTCTGCGCGCGCTGGCCGGCCGCCGCCTGACGCTTCAGGACGAAATCGTGCTCGAGGCGCATCGTCATCGAAGCCAGGAGGCGAATCGCCGAGACGCGGTGGCGCGGCTGGCCGAGCTGATCGAGCAGGCGCGAAAAGTGCCGAAAGTCCGCAAACCCACGCGCCCGTCACGCAGAGCGCGCGCCCGCAGGCTCGAGGGCAAAAAGCAGCGCAAGGACACCAAGCGCCTGCGCGCACGGCCAGCATTCGATTGAACCCCCGGTCAGCCGCCGGCCGGTTTCCCCGGTAGCAGCCATGCGCCAAGTGCGGGCAGCAGGAGCATTGCACCCAGCAGGTTCCCCAGCAACGTGAAGGCCAGCATCAGGCCTGCGTCGGCCTGGAACTTCATCGGCGAAAACAGCCAGGCTGCGACGCCAATTGCGAGGGTGCCTGCAGCGACGAAGACTGCCGTTCCGGTCACCTTGAGTGCGCCGAGATATGCTTGTCGTACGCCCTCGCCGCGCTTCAGGAATTCCTGCATGCGGCTGAACAGGTAAATACAGTAGCTGATGCCGATACCGGCGCCCAGCGCGACCATCGGCAGCGTTTCGACTTTGAGGCCGATCGCAGCGAAGTCCATGACGGCGTAGGCCATGATCGAAACCAGCAACGGCGGCACGATCACCATGATTGCGCCTGCAACCGAGTGCAAGCAGACCAGGCACATGATTGCGACCGCTGCAAATACCCAGCCGAGCAATTTGAACCTCTTGTCCCTGAGCTCTTCGTACTGCGCTGCCATGACGCCGGCATTGCCGGTGGCCAGCCTGTAGGTCACGCCCTCCGCCGGTTCATTTGCCCTGTAATCCCTGACAGCGGCAATGACGCGCTCGATCGTGCCGGCCCTGTGATCGGACAGGAACAGCATCACCGGCATGACGCTGCAGTCGCGGTTCAAGAGCCCCGTGCCCGTCTCGATGTAGTTCTGGGCCTGCACCAGCTGGCGCTCGTCACGCGGCAGGCTGCGCCATTTCAGGCTGCCGTCGATCCATCCTGCGCTGACCACCTTGGAGACGCCGGCCAGGCTCATGACATCGCGGACGCCCTCGACATTCGCCATGTGCCAGGCGAATCGGTCGATGCCGCTGATCACGCGAAAATCGCTGCAGCCGTCGGGCTTCGTCTCCGCAATTACATTCAAGACATCGCTACCAAGCGAAAAAAGCCGGCTGATCAGCATGCTGTCACGGTTGTAGCGCGAGTCGGCACTGAACTCCGGCGCGCCCGCCCCGGCATCGCCGATTGGCGCCTGCATGCCTTTGATGAAGCCGAATACGCCGAGCGCCGCCGCGATCGCAATGATCAACGCGGCGGGTCCGTGGTTTGCGACGCCAGCGAGCCGGTTCCAGATCGCCTGCAGCAATTGCCGGTGGCGGACGATATGTTCGCGGAATCGGTCGGTGACCGGCACCCGGGAGACAAGCAGCGGCAGCAGGATCACGTTGGCCACGATGACCATGCCAACGCCGAGGCACGCCGTCAGTGCAATTTCCCGGATCGCCTGGATCGGGATCGGCAGGATCGCGATGAATCCGGCCAGGCAGGCAAGCAGCGCTGCGGCCGCGGGGCGGAACAGAAACCGGAATGCCTGGCGCGCGCCGTCATCGGAGTCGCAGCCGGATGCCGCCCGATCGCTGACGTCGCCGACTGTCTGCAATCCGTGACTGATGCCGATCGCAAAGACGATGAATGGCAGGAAGACGCCGAGCGGGTCGACACCGCGTCCCAGGAGGGCCAGCAGACCCAGCGTCCAGACAACCGCGGCCAGCGACGAGATGATGGGCAGCAGCGCGAATCTCAGCGACTGGATGCAGGCCCATGCAAGCAACAGCGTGAGCGCGATGGTGACGATTCCGAATGCAATCACGGATCGCGTGCCGTCGGCGGCATCGGCGCTCATGATTGCGAATCCGGTCATGTGCACGGAAACCGGCCCCATGACGCCGGCACTGGCATGTGCTCCCTCAATTCGCTCGCGCACCGTCTTCTCGAGCTCGTGCGCTATGGCGATGTAGTCGGGCGATCTGCCCGTTTCAGGGTCGACATCGAGCAACTGGACACTGATCATCGCTCCGGAAAAATCGTCTGCCACCAGCCTGCCGACGATCCCGGCCTTCAGGATATTCTCCCTGACGCGCCCGAGGCCCGCCACGTCCGCACGGAAATCGGAAGGAATCACGTCGTCGGCCTGGATGCCGCCTTCGACGATATCGGTATAGCGGGTGTCAGGGGTCCAGAGCGACTGCACGCGCGAGCGATCGACGCCTTCGACCAGGAACACCTGGTCCGTCGCCGCCTTCAATGCATCGAAGAATTCCGGCGTGAACATGTTGCCGTCGCGCGCCACCAGCGCGATCAGAATGCGGTTTGCGCCGCCGAATTCCGCCCTGTGGTCCAGGTAAGTCTTGATGTACTCGTGCCTTGTCGGCAGCTCGCTGTCGAAGTCAGTGTCGAAATGCAGGCCGGTCACGGCGCTCCAGCCGAGTACGATCGTTACGAGCACGGATACGCGCAGTATCGGCGTCCGGAAGCTGAATACGCGCGACGCCAGCCAGGCCACGCTACCGGTATCCCCGGATTCCTTCACGGCACGGCTTCCGCGGCGGGCATCGCGAGGCGGCGCACACCACCTTCGCCGGCCACGATCAGTACACCGTCGCCTGCCGGCAGGACCGCCGAAATCGGCTTCCGATCCTCCTGCTGTGTCAATGCAAACTTGTGCCCGCCATCGCGGCTGACCAGCAGGACACCGGCCATGCCGGATACAACCACCGTGTCCGCATCCATGCGCACGCCCGAGGTCAGGAGCGCAAGCGTGCCAGTCGGGATGGCCGTCCACTTCATGCCGCCATCCTCGGAGCGGAACAGCTTCCCATGCAGCCCGAATGCGAGCAATGCGTCGCCGTCGAGCGAAAGGACCCCGTAATAAGACCCGTCGTACGGCGACGGCAATTCGCGCCAGCTCGCGCCACCGTCATCCGAACGGAACATGCGCCCTGCCTCGGCAACGAGGTACAGGCGCCTTGCCGGGCCGCGTGCGATCGCATTGAGGTGAAACTCGAAGCCGAGGTCCGTCTCGGCCGCCATGTCTTCAGAATCCTCAGCAACATCTTCGGCGCCCGGCAGGGGCGCCGGCGCGAACGGAACCTGGCTCCAGACCGCGCCTCCGTCCGCGCTCGCGTAGATGACGCCGAAAGCGCCTATAGCGAGGCCATGCTCGGCGTCCGTGAACACGACATCGAGCAGCGGCTGCTGGTTCTCCGGCGCAAAATGCACCCGTGCCCAGTGATCGCCGCCGTCGGTCGTGCGCAGGATCATCTCGGCATGGCCGACTGCCCAGCCGTTCCTGGCGTCGCTGAAGTACACGGCATTCAGGTTGGCGCTCCCTGGCACCCGGACCTGCGTCCAGCTGTGGCCTTCGTCGGTCGAATAGAGCACGTGACCGCGCTCGCCGACCGCGAACACCCGCGGTCCCGCACGCGCGAGGTCGATCAGCAGCGATTTCGTGGCAAGGGGCGCGATGATCGAATCGCTCGCGGCAGGGTCATCCGCCGCGCGGGCCTGGGGCAGCGCCTGCGGCAGGATTGCGAGCGCAATCGGCGCCAGTATCCGGAAACATCGAGATCTCATGGTTTACGCCGCGAATCCCTAGCTGTGAGTCACCTGCAGGATACTGTTGCGAATCTGTTCTGAGAGCACGATGCGGGCGTCCTCTGCGACAGCAAACAGCAGATCGTCGTAGGACAGCAGTCCGTCGCCGTCCAGCCTGATCACACCGCGCCGGCGCAGCAGCTCGATGAAGTCCCGGAACATCGCCCGGTCGAAGAATTCGGGCGCCGCCAGCCCGTACAGCATGGACATGCGCTGTGCCATCGTGACGCAGCGCTTTTCCAGCGCCTCCAACGTCAGCACCGAGCGCCCGGCGCGCAGCAACAGCGCGATCGCCAGGTAATAGCGCTCGATTGTCTGGATGGTCGCCTGCGCCAGGACGGAAAGACGCACGGCCTCGGCGCTGCCGGTCGTCGGCCGGCGCCAGGTGGCGCCATCGGCGCCGCGTTCCAGTAGACCATGGCTTTCGAGCGCCGCAAGCACCCCGTCTACTGCGCCCGGCACTTCCTCCTCGCGCCAGCGCAGGAACAGCTCCGCACGAATATACGGATAGACCCGCCACACGAGTCGGTGAATGTGTTCGTGCCGCATCGTCGAGTTGTTCAGGAACGCGCAGGCAACCAGTGACGGCAGCGCGAACAGGTGCAGGACATTGTTGCGATAGTAGGTCGCGAGCACTGCGTTCTGCTCGACCATCCTGAGCACGTCACCCAGCGGGTGCGCGCGCCGCTCCAGCATGCCCATTTCCTCGACGCGCCGGATGATGGAGGCGCCGTCCTCGGCTGCAACGGAAACGTCCGGCGAATAGGGAAATGATTTCAGCAGGTCGATATAAAGCTGCAGTTGCTTCTCAAGATCGTTCTCGATCATCGCCTGGCGCGGGGCCGCGAGCAGCGCGACCGAGAGCAGGTTGATCGGAGTGACGGCCGCCGCACCATTGATCCGCCGCATGATCTCGACCGCGACCGTGTCGACCGCGTCGCCGAACCAGGCAGGTCGCACGTTCTCGTCCTTCACGTCGTCGCGCCAGTCGGGCTTCAATCCATCCAGCACGCCGTCGAGCAGCAGCGGCTCGCCGAAACTGACATAAACGCGGCCCAGTTGCTGGCGCAGTTGCGGCAACACGCGCAACAGTCTGCCCACGCTTTCCTTCTGCTTCGGACGGCCCGAAAGCTCGTCGATGTAGCTCTCGCCCTCCAGCAGGCGCTCGTAGCCGAAATAGGCCGGCACGTAGGCCACCGGCCGCCGCGCGTCGCGCAGGAAACTTCGCACCGTCATGCTCAGCATGCCCGTTCGCGGCTGCAGCAGCCGCCCGGTGCGGCTGCGCCCGCCCTCGATGAAGAATTCCATCGCGTGCCCGCGATTCATCATGACATCGACGTATTTCATGAACACGATCGGGTACAGCCCGCTGCCCCTGAAACTGCGTCGTATGAAGAATGCGCCGCCCTTGCGCAGGAAGCGCCCGATCACCGGCAGGTTCAGGTTGATTCCGGCGGCGACATGCGGCACTGCGTAGCCGCGCCGATAGATGACATACGAAAGCAGCAGGTAGTCGATGTGGCTCCGATGACAGGGAACGTAGACTATCTCGCAGGCGGGCGGCAGCCGGTCCAGGTACTCGGCATTCCTGACTTCGAGTCCTTCATAGACGCGTGTCAGCATCCCTGTCAGCACGCGGTCGGCAAGCCGCACGAAAGCATGCGAATAATCCGCGGCGATTTCCAGCGCGTAGCGACGCGCCGAGCGCAGACCGTGCCGGCGGGAGTACTTCGTGTCGCGGATCTCCTGGCGCACTGCCTGTCGTACGGCACGTGTCCGCAGCACCTGCGCCACGATTGCGCGTCGCGTTGACAGGTCCGGACCCAATGTGTCCGCGCGCATGTGCCGGAATTCCGCGCGCAGTTCTTTCAGCAGCCGGCGGGCGCCACGCGCGCCATCGGCGCCCGATGCGGAATAACTCTGGAGCACGCGCGGCTCGCCGAAGCGGATCAACGTGCTGCGCCCGTTGAAGACGATGGAGAGCACGCGCCTGAACGGGCCGACCAGCGCCCAGTCCTCCGACAGGATCAGGCGCAGCCAGGAGCGCTCGCGTTGAGGCGCGCGCCCCCAGTAAACGGCAACCGGGACGATGTCGAGCTCCAGAGCGGCATCGGCGCCCGCGGCCGCGACTGCGGCCGCCAGTTCCCGCGGTGTGCGCCGGTTGGCGCGCCGGCGCAGGACACCGGCGCGACGCTCCATGGCGACCACCGAACGGGACAGGACCAGGTCGCGAAGCTTCAGGCGCTTGCCGGGGCGGCGCAATCCGCCGTCCATACAGGCCTGCTCCAGCGCCAGCAAGTCGGAAACGCTGCGTTCCTCCAGAACGTACAGTAGCGGCCGGGCGCGGCCGCGCAGGCGTACGAGTGCGTCCTCCGGCACGACGCTCGCCCGCACGAACACGCGCAGGACGCCACGCAGCGCCCACAACAAGGTGCGATCGAGCCCGAGCAGGCGCTTCATTCTTCGGGTTTTGGGTCTTCGCTCTCGCTGATCTGCGCCTCGAGCGCAGCCCTGTGCGTATCGACGGCTGCATTGACGCGGTCACGGACCTTGTCCTGCGTACCGACCATGTCGCCGAAGACCGTGTCTTCCACCTTCATCGGCGGTTTATCCGCCTCGGACTCGCTGTCGCCGCATCCGCCCATTGCGAGCGCCGCCAGTGTTCCAGCCAGCCAGATAGCGCGCATTGCGGTCCTCCAGGGTCGACAAGCCATGGAGTTTAGCGCGATCCTGCGCCTGCCGGCGCCGCGGAAGCCGGGGAACGCACATGGACTCATTTGAAGGCAAGGTTGTGGTACTGACCGGCGCCTCCGAAGGCATCGGTCGAGCCCTCGCGCTTGCACTCGCGACCGCGGGGGCGCGCCTCGTGTTGGCGGCGAGGAACGCCGAGCGCCTGGCCTCGCTGTCACAGGAATGCACCGCCCGCGGTGCGGAGGTCCTGTGCGTGCCGACCGATGTCTCCCGGCGCGCCGACTGCTGCGCGCTGGTCGATGCAGCATTCGTCCGTTACGAGGCCATCGATGTGCTGCTGCTCAATGCCGGCGGGACGATGTGGTCGAGGCTCGACGAACTCGAGGATCCGGAGCTGTTGGAGCGGCTGGTGCGCACCAACTATCTGGGCGCTGCATGGGTCGCCTGGCGGGCCCTGCCCGCGCTCACTGCGAGTCGCGGACGGATCGTGGCGATATCGAGCATTGCCGGACTGGTCGGCGTGCCGACGCGCACGGGGTACTCGGCATCCAAGCACGCCATGTTCGGGTTCTTCGATTCGCTGCGCATCGAACTCGCCGACAAGGGCGTCAGCGTCACGGTCGTCGCGCCCGATTTCGTTCGCTCCGAGATTCACCGTCGTGCGATCGGGCCCGACGGCAAGCCACTCGGCATCAGCCCGATGCGGGAGGCCAAAATCATGACCGCCGAAGAATGCGCAGCGATCATCCTGCGCGCTACGCTGGCGCGTCGCCGCCTGGTGCTGACCTCAGCGCGCTCCAGGCTTATACGCTGGCTGAAACTGATCGCACCTTCACTTGTCGATCGCCTTGCCGCGCGGGCCATCCGCCGAAGGCAGTGAGGCCTGCGCGGTGGATGTGCCGGACGGGCGGCGAGTGAGCGAATAGAGATCGGCTGAGCGAACGAGCCGGCCCGGCCGGTGCATCAGCCGCGCATGAATTCAGCGCCGCTTTGGCAGATCGAGGGCGACGAGAAAGTACTCGAAGAGGTAGTTCACCAGCGAGAGTTCACTGTGCAGGCGGTGATCCGAGTCGAGGACGTGAAGCGTCGCATTGTGCTCGCGTGCAAATCTGATGCTGTTCTCGACCGGCACGACATCGTCGCGCCAGCCGTGCACGATGGTCTTCGGGCAGGGCGCCGGCTTCGCGGTGAGTTCCTCCATGCCCGGCATGTAGAACGCCGGTGCCATCAGGAACAGGCCGCGCGCATGCAGCAGCGCCGAGGCGCTCGTCGCGACATAGCCGCCCAGACTCGAGCCGACCAGCACCAGGTCGCCGCGAATGTCGCGGCAGAAGCTCAGGAGGCGCGTTACCCGGTCGCGCGGATCGGTGACGCCACGATAGTCGACCGAATCGACATTCCAGCCTTCGCTCTTGGCGACCTCGGCCATGGCCGAAATCTTGGTTCCCCAGGGACTGCTTTCGAGTCCGTGTGAAAACACGACATGACGACTCGACATGATCGGCTCCTGACCCTCGTCTCGCCGATGGTATCAGTCCCGGCGCGGCCGCCACAGCAGGGCGTCGAGATCTTCCGTCATCTCATGGGCCGCCAGGTCAACACGGCCATTGCGAAACCGGACACCCTCCTGCTCCAGCTTTTCGCGTTGCAACCGGTGCGGCCGCGATCCCGGCGGAAAGCTGATGGCGCCACGCGCATTGACCACGCGATGCCAGGGCAGGCGCAGGCCGTCCGGCGCCATCTTGAGCGCATGCCCCACGAGTCGCGCGCGGCGCGGCAAGCCGGCGCGCCTGGCGATGCCCCCATAGCTCGCAACCTGGCCGCGCGGGATCCTCGCGACCTCCTTCCAGATGCGTTCCAGCAGCTTCCGATCCGTGTCGCCCATCACTGATGATTGTATCCGGGCCGTGCTATCGTCAGCTTGCCGTGGAATCGCAGGACGAACGTACCCAGGTCGATCCGACGGCCAATCCCTGGGCGATGTTGGCTTCGCTGCCTTTGTTCTCCGGGCTTCCGAAGTCCGTCATCGATGCCGCGGTGGCGGAACTCGAATGGATATCCCTGCGCGGCGGCGGCCTTCTGTTCGAAGCCGGCGCGCCTGCCGATTCCGTCTACTTCGTGGTCAGTGGCTGCCTCGGCGCCTTCGCACCCGGCGGCGAGCTCGTCGGCCGGATCGCGGCGGGCGAAAGCGTCGGCGAAATGGGCCTGATCGTTTCGCGCCCGCGCGCCGCGACCGTGCGTGCACTCCGTGATTCCGATCTTGCGCGTCTTTCGTCCGGCACCTTCGAACGCGTGCTGCTCTCCCATCCCGAGGCCATCCTGCGGCTCGCGCGCCTTTCAGTCGAAAGACTGCTGGAAAACGCCCCCGCTCGCAGTTCCGCGCCGGCTGCGCCGCGCACGATCACGGTCGTTCCCTACGATTCGACGATTGACGTCGCCGGCCTCGCTTCAAACCTCGTCGAGACATTGAATCAGATCGGGCGCGTCGATCTCGTCGGCAGCATGCGGGCCGGCGGGCACAGCAGCCAGTGGTTCCACGAGGTCGAATCACGCAATGATTTTGTCGTCTATGTCGCCGAGCCGGGCGACAGCGCCTGGACCCAGTTGTGCGTGCGCCAGGCGGACGTCCTGCTGCTGGCTGCACGAGCCAGGGACGAGCCCGGCTCCTGGCCCTGCCTGGAGCGGGATGAGCACGCCGCACAACGAGCCGAACTGCTCCTGATGCACGAGGGCGGCGTAGTCACCGGTGCATCCGCGCAATGGCGACGTAGCGTGCCCTGTGCGCCATGCCACCACTTGCGCGGGCCCGCAGACATGCCGCGTATCGTGCGCCTGATGACGCATCGGGCGGTGGGACTCGTACTTTCGGGTGGCGGCGCGCGGGGATTCGCGCACCTGGGCGTGGTAAGGGCACTGCGGGAAAACGGCGTGCCGATCGACATGGTCGGTGGCTCGAGCATGGGCGGCATCCTCGCGGCAGGCGTGGCGGCGGACTGGACCGACAAGGAATTGTTCGATCGCTTTCGCCGCAGCTTCGTGGAAACGAACCCGCTTTCTGACTTCACCTGGCCGCTTGTCTCGCTGGTTTCGGGCCGCAAGGTCGGTTTGCTGCTGCGCCGCGAACTCGGCGATATCGACATCGAGGACCTGCCGCTGCCATTCTTCTGCGTTTCGTCAAATTTGACCACCGGCCGCGTCGCGGTGCACCAGCAGGGACCTTTGTGGCGCTGGCTGCGCGCCTCCGTGGCGATTCCCGGCGTGTTGCCGCCAGTGTTTCACGGCGGTGAAGTCTTCGTTGATGGCGGCACGATGAACAACCTGCCGGTGGACATCATGCGCGCAATGAATCGCGGTCCGGTGATTGGCGTCGATGTCGCCACCGACCCGACATTCACGGCCGAAATAGACGCAACGGAAGCACCACCGTTCTGGAACCTGTTCCGCCGCCAGCACCGGCGCCGCAAGCGACCCAATATCCTGCAGATCCTGTGGCGCTCGGGCATGGTCAACAGTACGACCACGAGGCAGGAGCATCGCGGCCAGAGCGACTTGTTGCTGATGCCACCACTGGAATCGCTTGACCTGCTCGACTGGAAATCCTTCGAGCGCGCAATCGAGATCGGCTACCGCCATGCCAGCGAAAAGCTGGATGCCGGAGTGCTGGAACTGCTTAAAGCTCCTCCTCCATGACAGCCCGCCGCGGCTGGCAATTCTGGATCGACCGCGGCGGTACATTCACCGACATCATCGCGCGGGCGCCGGACGGACGCCTGGTCGTGGAAAAGCGCCTGTCGGAGAATCCGCTTGCCGACCGCGACCCCGGTGTCGCCGGTGTGCTCGCATTGCTGGAGCGCCACGGCGGGGCGAAACCCGCCATCGAGGTGATTCGCATCGGCACGACCGTTGCGACCAACGCACTCCTGGAGCGTCGCGGAGTACCGACTGCGCTCCTGATCACTTCAGGATTCCGCGATGCACTGGCGATCGGTTACCAGAATCGTCCGGAGCTGTTCCGGCTGCGGATCGAGCTGCCGCCGCCACTGTATCAGGAAGCTATCGAGGTACATGAGCGGCTGTCGGCAACGGGCGAGGTCCTGCAGCCGCTTGACGAGACGCGCCTCGCGGCCGATCTCCGGCTGCTGCTGGAAGCGGGAATCGGCAGTGTCGCAATCGTTCTAATGCATGGCTACCAGTATCCCCAGCACGAGCAGCGCGCTGCCGCGATTGCGCGCGAGGCAGGCTTCGATGACGTCGTCGCCTCGCACGAGTCCTCGCCGATGATCCGTCTCGTGAGCCGCGGCGACACCACGGTCGTCGACGCCTACCTCACGCCGCTGCTGACGCGCTATGCACGCCAGTTCCGCGAAGGGCTGGGCAAGGAATTTCGTAACACGCCATTGCAATTCATGCAGAGCAACGGCGGATTGGTAGCGCCCGCGGCGTTTCGGGCGTCCAATGCCGTGCTCTCCGGTCCCGCGGGCGGCATCGTGGGAACCGCACGCGCCGGCAAGGCCCTCGGACGTTCACGACTGATCGCCTTCGACATGGGCGGTACGTCGACGGATGTCGCGCTTTATGACAATGGATGCGCCCAGCGCTATGAAACGACGATTGCAGGCGTACGCCTGCAGACACCCATGATGAATATCCACACCGTCGCTGCCGGCGGCGGCTCGGTGCTGCACTTCGAGGGAGGCCGCCTGCGCGTGGGCCCCCATTCCGCGGGCGCGAACCCGGGACCCGCCTGCTATCGGCAGGGTGGCCCGCTGACGCTTACCGACATTCAGGTGCTGCTGGGCCGGATCCGCGCGGAATTCTTTCCGGCGGTATTCGGGCCGCGCCATGATCTGCCGCTCGACGACGGGACAGTGAGGCAGCAGTTCCAGGAATTCGCCGCGCGCGTGGCGACGGATACTGGCGCCCCGACCGAGGTCGAGCGCCTGGCGGCGGGATTTCTCGACGTTGCGATCGAGACCATGGCGCGGGCAATCCGACATGTGTCCGTGCGCCAGGGACACGACCCGGCCGACTTTGCATTGTTCTGCTACGGGGGCGCGGCTCCCCAGCATGCCTGCCGCGTCGCGGAGGCCCTGGGCATCGGCGAGGTCCTGATTCACCCGCTGGCCGGCGTGCTGTCGGCCTGGGGCATCGGGCTTGCCGATCGCAGCCTGCAGCGCAGGAAAAGCATCGAGTTGCCGCTCTCATCGGTTGCGCGCGCTGCGCTCGCGGCCGAACTCGACGCGATGTGCCTGGCGCTGCGCGAATCGCTGATCGCGCAAGGTGCCCGCGCCGCTTCGATCGGTCTTTCGCAGATCGTCGAGTTGCGCGCGCCGGGCACCGAGACGGCCATCGGCGTTGCGCTCGACGAGGCGCAGCCGATGCTGGACCGCTTCAGCGCGGCCTTCCGCCAGCGCTTCGGATTCCTTCCGGATCTCGATGGTGTCATCGTTTCGACCCTACGCGCCGAGGTCACGGCGCCCGGCGAGGCCGCGTCCGACGCGATGCCGCGCGCGACCGCGACAAGATCGCCGGCGCAGGATGGCCGCGTCCGTGCCTGGTTCGAGGGCTGGCGCGACGTGCCTGCGATCGATCGTGCGGGTCTTTCGGTCGGCGAAGCAATTGCCGGACCGGCACTTATAGTCGAGCCGAATTCCACGACCGTCGTCGAGACTGGCTGGATCCTGGTTCTTCTTGAAGGCGGGGAACTGAAGCTCGCACGTGAAGGAGCAGCAGCCCACGGTCGCGCCACCGTGAGTCACCCCGATCCGGCGCTGCTCGAGATCTACAACCACCGCTTCATGCAGGTCGCGGAGCAGATGGGCGCGGTGCTCCAGGCGACGGCAGTGTCCGTCAATATCCGCGAGCGGCTGGATTTCTCCTGCGCCCTGTTCGACGCAGAAGGCGCGCTGATTGCCAACGCGCCGCACATGCCCGTGCACCTTGGATCGATGGGTGCGAGCGTGCGCGCGGTCATGGAACAGAATGCCGGAAATCTGCGCCCGGGCCGCGCATGGATGCTGAATGCGCCCTATGCCGGCGGCACGCACCTGCCGGACATCACCGTCGTGAGCCCCGTGTTCACTGCAGGCGACCGCCGCCCGGCATTCTACGTCGCATCTCGCGCGCACCATGCGGACATCGGCGGCATTACGCCGGGATCCATGCCGCCGGCGAGCCGCGTCATCGGCGAGGAAGGCGTGTTGATCGATAATTTCCTGCTGGTTGACGGCGGACGCCTGCGCGAACGTGAATTGCGTGTCCTGCTCGCATCCGGCGCCTGGCCCGCCCGTAATCCGGACCAGAATGTCGCCGACCTGAAGGCCCAGCTCGCGGCCAACTCGCGCGGCATGTCGGAACTCGGCCGCCTCATTGAGCTGTTCGGGCGTCGCCAGGTCGATGCCTACATGGGCCATGTCCAGGACAATGCAGATGCCTGCGTGCGGGAGGTCATCGGACGTCTGTCCGATGGACATCGTAGATATGAACTCGACGACGGCAGCGCAATCGAGGTTTCGGTCAGGATCGACCGGGCCGCGCGTACTGCAGTAATCGATTTTTCCGGGACTTCGCCCCAGAGCGCAGGCAATTTCAACGCGCCACTGGCCGTGTGCACCGCGGCCGTGCTCTATGTCTTTCGCACGCTGGTCGACGCCGACATTCCGCTCAACGAAGGTTGCCTCCGATCGCTCGATATCCGCGTCCCGCGGGCATCGATGCTGAATCCGGAGCCGCCGGCTGCGGTCGTCGCCGGCAATGTCGAGACTTCCCAGTGCATCGTCGACACCCTGTACGGGGCGCTGGGCGCGCTGGCCGCTTCGCAGGGCACGATGAACAACCTGACATTCGGGGACGCCGCGAACCAGTACTACGAGACGATTGCCGGTGGTTCCGGCGCAGGTCCCGGTTTTGACGGCGCATCGGGTGTGCAGACGCACATGACGAATTCGCGGCTCACCGATCCCGAGGTGCTGGAATCGCGCTATCCGGTGCTGCTGCGGGAATTCCGCTACCGGCGCGGCTCCGGCGGAGCGGGCCGGCATCGCGGCGGCGACGGACTCGTGCGCCGCATCGAGTTTCGCGAGCCGATGACGGCGGCCATACTCTCCAATCACCGGCGTGTCGCGCCATTCGGGCTCGCGGGCGGCGGTGACGGCGCAGCCGGCGTCAACCGGCTGGAACCTGCGGACGGCGCACCGCGGGTATTGCCGGCCTGCGCCAGTGTCGAGGTGAAGCCGGGCGATGCGCTCGTGATCGAGACGCCGGGTGGCGGCGGTTACGGCAGGGCCTGAACCAGCCCGCTGTCGGCAGGCAGCTCGAGCTCCTCGAGCACCTGCGTGATTCCCGTTCCCGGAAGACCCGCCAGATTCGGGCTCACCGCCTGCGTGCGGCTGCCGCCGGCGCGGTGACTGACCATGTAGGCGTGGAATTCGCCGGAGCGCGACGCTGCGAAGCCGAACATCAGGTTGACGATGCCGCGCTCGCGATGCTGCTCGCGGTTGACGCGCTCGTCGCACAGCACGAACCAGCGGTCGCCGGGTTCGCGATGGGCGAATGCGCCGCGATCCTCGAGCGAGGCCAGGAAGGAGCGCACCTGCGCGGCGGCGCGCCGCCAGGTCGGCGGCTCGTTGGGTTCGAACACCATCCAGCGCGTGCCGCGCTCGATGCTGTCGATGATCATGAGCGCGAGCCGGCGCGCCGGCAGCCAGCGCCAGTCCACCGCCCTGGCGCCCGGGCCCGCCAGCGTGCAGGCAATCGGCGTGTCGCGGCCCGGGCGCCGCACGGTCTGCACCGTGTTCACGCCGCTCGCGAGCAGGCGCGCACGGTAATCGTCGTCGACCGCGCAACTGGGCCGCAGCCCCGGACGCAGTGCAGTCTCGTCGCCGCCCGAAGCCGACCACACCGGCGCGACATCCGCCGCCCGCGACAGCGTGCCGGCCACAGCGCCCGAGGGCGCAAAGGCCTCGAAGCGGCCGCGCAGCTTGTCGAAGGCCAGCAGCCGCGGGAAAATACATGCAGGCGGTATCGCTAGGCAGCGGCCAGTCGCGCATTTCGGCAAGCGCCTTGCCTGCCGTGTCCCAGGCCACGCGGCGGGTCGACGAACAGTATCGCGCGACGCTCGCGACAGTAGCGGTTCGCGACGAGCAGCGTGCTCGCGCCGACGTCCACGTCGCGCGCCAGCGGCGGAATGCAGAGAAAGTTGAATCGGTCGACGGCCGTCGAGTGCGAACAGGCCCGTGCCGCGCGCCGCGGAGCCGATCACGTCGTAGTCGGTCAGCGCACCGCCGTCGTCCCGTCCGGGTTCGGAAGCGACGTAGCCGGCGATGCCACGCGGATCGCTGCGCGGCGTCGGATCCGGTCGCCGCAGCGGCACGGCCCCTGCGACCCTGGCGAGTGGCGAGTCGGCGAGCGCCGCCGCGACATGACGCGCCTGATCCGGCAGCACGGTCAGGCGGCGGTAGATCTCCTGGTCCTCGATGTGCTCGGAACCCGGCGTGCGCACACGCTGCAATACGAGGTTGAAGCGGTCGTCTTCGTTGTCGCCGATGCCGTCGTAATCGACGGCGGCGCGCAGGAACTCACGCGTGCCAGGCGACAGCGCCTGCAGCACCAGGGCGCCCTCGCCCGCTGCGAGGGTCAGTGTGCAGCAGCGCGCGCCGTTCGCGACGCGCACGACGATCGCGGCGCGACCGCCATTCTCGAAATACTGTTCGACCGCATAGGAAAGCGTGCTGGGTTGCCAGAGACCGCCGAATATGCGCTGGAATTCGGCAAAGCACGTGAGATCGACGGGTCGATTGACGGGGCCGCGCAGGCAACGGCCGACGAACGCAGTGATTGCCGTCGGCGTCTCCGCGATGGCCTGTTCGGAACCGGCTTCTTCGTGGACCTGTATGCCGGTCAGTCGTTCCGCCACGGGACACTCCCCCGGGTTTTCGAAAGGTTATCACAAGGCAACTGCGAGGGTCCCGCTGGTTTATGCTGCCGCGCCCCGCTCACGCGAACTCACGGATCGAAATGAACACCGGCACCCGGCGCTGGCAGCTCGGCTTCACGATGTCCCTGACCACGGCGGTCTTGTGGGGATTGCTGCCGATCGCGCTGAAGGTGGCATTGACCGGCATGGATGCGTACACGATCACCTGGTGGCGGTTCGCCGTGTCGATGCTCGGTCTCGGCGTATTCCTCGCATGGCGCGGCCAGCTACCGCGCATGCGCGGCGCCGGCAGCAGGGCCTGGACGCTTCTCGGCATTGCGCTCGTGACGCTGCTCGGCAACTACGTGCTCTACCTGGTTGCGCTCGACCACACGACGCCATCGGTCGCCGCAGGTCGTCATCCAGCTCGCGCCGCTGTTGCTGCTGCTGGGCAGGCGTATTCGTATTCCGCGAGCGCTTCGCGGCGCGCCAGTGGATCGGATTCGTCGTGCTGATCGTCGGCCTGCTGCTGTTCTTCAACCACCGGCTGCCAGAGCTCGCCCATCCCGACGACCGGACTCGGGACTCGGCGTTGCCCTGATGGTCATCGCGTCAGTCGTCCTGGGCGATCTACGGGCTCGCGCAGAAACACCTGCTCCGTGTATTTACGTCGCGCCAGGTGCTCTGGATGCTGTATCTCGGCGCAACGCATCGCACTGCTGCCGACGGCGGCGCTCCAGCGGTGCTTGAACTCGACGGTCTGCAGCTCGGCATGCTGGCCTTCTGCTGCCGCCAACACGCTCGTCGCCTATGGCGCATTCGGCGAGGCGCTGCATCACTGGGACGTGTCCCGCGTCAGCGCGGTGCTCGCGACGGCGCCGCTGTTCACGATCGGCCTGCGATGTGGCTGATCGGTGCGCTCCGGCTGGCGACTGCGTGCCGCCCGAGGGCCTGAATGCGCTCGGCGTATCGCCGGTGCGCTGCGCGGTGGTCGCGGGCTCGATGACCTGCGCGCTGGCTGCCCGACTCCGGAGGCTCCTGATCAGCGGCTGGCGGCAGCCGTTTCAGCCGCGCCTGCTCCGCCGGCTTCGCGAACTCCGGCTCGCCGCGCGTACTGGTCTCTCGACGCCGTCCCAGCTTGCGCCCTTCGGCAGGGCGTTGCGCACGCGCGGCGCCTGCGCCAGCACCGCCGTCAAGATCGGCACCGCGCCCCGGCCCGACCGGCAGCGCGATGCCACGCGGTTCGGCCGCGGCCTGGCGCGATCAGCCTCCCAGTCGATCGCGTCCGGCATGCTCGCGATGTTCTTCCACAGCGCGTCGACTTCGGCTTCTGACCGTGTTCTGGCGCAGCGCCTTCGGCACGTCCGACCAGTCGCGCTTGTCGTCGACGAGCGGCTCGTAGGCCTGGACCAGCAGCCTGGTCGCCGCGCCAGCCCGAGCAGGAAGGGCTGGTTGACGACGGTCACCCGCGTGCCGATCCGGCACGGCGTCATAGAGTGCGCGCGATGTCCTCAGGATACAGGCGGATGCAGCCGTGGCTCGCGCGCATGCCGACGCCCGGGCGGCTTGTTGGTGCCGTGGATCAGGTAACTCGGCCAGCCGAGCCGCATCATGTGGCGGCCGAGCGGATTGTCCGGCCCGGCCGGCACGCTTGGCCGGCAGGATGTCGCCATCCTTCGCGTGTTCCTGCCGCACCGACACCGGCGGTGTCCATACCGGATCCTTGACGTGCGAGACCACCTTGGTCGCTGCCCTCGGGCGTCGCCCAGCCGACCTTGCCGATGCCGATCGGATGCGTGATCACCTCGACCGGCGCATCCTTCGTCACGCTTCGGGATAGTAGATAGAGCCGCATCGCCGCGAGATTCAGCACGAGGCCTTCGCGCGGTGCGTCGGGCAGCACGAATTCGGTCGGCAGCACGATCGTGCGTGCCCTCGCCCGGCAGCCAGGGATCGACGCCGGGATTTGCGCGGACGATCTCCTCGTAGCCGACGTTGAAGCGCCGCGCGATGTCCGGCAGCGTGTCCTCGTGGCTCGCGATCGTGACCTGCAGCTGGCCGACGACGTCCTGGTCCGGCGCGACGATGAACCGGTGCGTCGCCTCGGCGAGCGGCAGTTCCGGCGGCGGCGCCGGCCGTCGGCTGCGGCTTCTCGCCGGCTTCGGTGCCTTGCGCCACAGGGATTCGAATGGCGTGCAGGCGGCGAGCGCCGGCAGCAGCGGGATCGCGAGGCGGGATGCGGCAGCCGGGTCATGTCCGCGCATTATCACCACGGCGGTCGCGGCCGCGCCGTATCACCAGATCTTCACGCGCTCCGCGGCCGGCCGCCACAGCTTGTCACCTTCGCGCACGCCGAATGCCGCGTAGAACTCGTCCATGTTGGAGACGACGCCGTTGGCGCGGAACTCGCTCGGCGAATGCGGATCGGTCAGCACGACCTCGCGCATCAGGCCGTCGCGCCACTTGCGTGCGCCACGCCTGCGCGTAGCCGAGGAAGAAGCGCTGCTCGCCGGTGTATCCGTCGATCACCGGCGCCTCGGCTGCCGCCCAGCGAGTGCGATCATAGGCGCGCATAGGCGACCGCCGCGCCCGACAGGTCGCCGATGTTCTCGCCGAGCGTCAGTTCGCCGTTCACGTTAGGCCCGGCAGCGCCTCGAAGCCGGAGTACTGGCTGCACCAGGCCGCGGCGCGCTTCGCTTGAATTTCTCGTTGTCCTCGGCCGTCCACCAGTCGCGCAGGTTGCCGTCGCCGTCGTACTGGCGGCCCGTCGTCGAAGCCGTGGCTGATCTCGTGGCCGATCACCGCAGCCGATCGCGCCGTAGTTCACGGCGTCGTCGGCCTGCATGTTGAAGAACGGCGGCTGCAGGAACGCGGCCGGAAACACGATCTCGTTGTTGGTCGGCAGGTAATAGGCGTTGACCGTCTGCGGCGTCATGAACCATTCGGTCGGATCCTTCGGCTGGCCGGCACGCGCCGCCTGCCAGTTCCATTCGAACTGGTTGGCACGCATCACGTTGCCGAGCAGGTCGTCGCGGCGGATCTCGAGTCCCGAGTAGTCGCGCCACTTGTCCGGGTAGGCGATCTTGACGTTGATCTTCGCCAGCTTCGTGTGCGCCTCCGCCCTGGTCGCCGCGCTCATCCAGTCCAGCGGTCGATGCCGCGGTCGAATGCGGCCAGCAGGTTGCGGACCAGCTCGTCCATGCGCTGCTTGGCCTCCGGCGGGAAATGGCGCGCGACGTAGCTGGCGCCGATCGCCTCGCCCATCGCGTTGTCGGTCTCGCGCGACGGCGCGCTTCCAGCGCGGCCGCAGCGCCTCGGTGCCGCGCAGCGTGCGCGAGTTGAAGTCGAATGACGCCTCGACGAATGCGGCCGGCAGCACGCGCGCGTATGCGCCGATCGTCCGCATCGTCAGGTAGTCCTTCCAGACCGCGAGGTCGGCGCCATGCAGCTGCTCGCCGAGCGCGGTCGACGTAGCTCGGCTGGCGGATGACGAAGTCCCCGGCCGGCAGGCCAGCCGCCGCGATGCAATGCCCGCCAGTCGAAGCTCCGGCGCCAGCGCGCGCCGCCGATTCGAGGCCGTGCCGGTTGTAGGTCTTGATCGGGTCGCGGTTCTCGCACCGGCGTCCACTGGACACGTGCTATCGCGTCTCGAGCTCGAGAATCTTCGCCGGCGCGCGCGGCGCCGTCCGGCTCGCCGGCCAGCGTGATGAGCTTGCGCGAGGTAGTCGACATACTTGCGGCGGAATTCGACGTAGGTCTCCTCGTCCTGCAGGTAAGTAGTCGCGATTCGGCAGGCCCGAGGCCGGCCTGCGTCAGGTAGGCGATGTTGTGCGTGGAATTGCGCGCGTCTGGATAGACGTAGATGCCGAGCGGCACGTCGATGCCGAGGCCCTGGGCGCGGCCGAAGAAACGCGCGAGCGTCTGCGGGCCGTCGATCGCGGCGATTTCGGCGAATAGCGGCGCCAGCGGCGCGACACCGCGTTCGTCGACGCGCTTCTCGTCCATGAAGCTCGTGTACATGTCGCCGAGGCGGCCGCATCGCCGGTGTCGCCGCATCTCCGGCGGCCGCGGCCTCGACCAGGATCGCGTGCACGTCCTCCTGCGCCTTCTCGAACAGCATGATGCCGATGCCGGCGCTCGCGTATTCGGCCGGGAACGGCGTATTCGCGAGCCAGGTGCCATTGACGTACCGGAACAGGTCGTCCTGCGGACGCACGGCTCAGGTCCATTGCGGACTTGTCGATGCCGGAGTGCGAGCGGCGCGGGCGTCGTCATCGGCCGCGGCGGCGGCGAGCGACACCAGTGCCAGGGCGAGGCATGCGTTGCGGCGGGACATCGGGGATCTCCGAGTCGGCAGGGCGCGCAGTATAAGGCAGCCGCAACGGACCCGGGTTCCGGGGCGCGATGAAGCGTTCGACTGCCGGGACGAAAGCGGAAGGCGTCCGATTCAGCGGCGGCCTACCTTGATGGTGAGCGGCCAGTGCAGCAACCGTGGACCTGCCCCCCAGACGCCGACAAGCGAGCGGGGCGAGCAGCTCCAGCGGATCGCGTCCGGTCGTTCGCCTGTAACGTTGTACAGCTGACCAGGTGCCGATGTAGCCGAGCGCCGATTCGACGTTCCACTCGGCCTGCATGTCGAAGCGCGGCACGGCGATCGCTGCAAATGGCAGCGACAGGTCGCGATAGCCCTCCTCGACATGCCGACGCTCGCGCGGCCAGTAGGGCCCGACGACGTCGCGCGAGAAATCCTCGATCAGCCGGTCGATTGCGGGTCGGACCTAGAATTGCCATAGGACCAGATCGCCAGCACGCCGCCAGGGCGCAGCACGCGGCGCGCCTCCGTCTGGAACGCAGGCCAGTCGAACCAGTGCGCGGCCTGCGCGACGACGATGAGGTCCGCCGCGGCATCCGGCAACGAGATCACGTTCCGCTCGTTCGCGCCGGTAGCACGACCCGCGCATGACGCCTGCGCCGCCTCGAGTTGCGCCGCGACTTGCGTCGGTCGCGATGACTTCGTCGAAAAATTCCGCGAGCGCGATGGCCGCCTGGCCGTTGCCGGTCGCGACGTCGACGGCGAGGCCGCGATCCGGTGCCTGCGCGGCCAGCCAGGCAAAGAGCGCAGACGGGTAAGACGGGCCGGAATTTTTCGTAAGCCGGGGCCTGGCCGGAGAAATGGTCCTTGAATCCGGGCGTCGCTGTCATGCGCAGATTTTAGCGGGCAAAAAAAGCCCCGGGGTTTTGGCCCGGGGCTGAAAATGCGGACTTTCGGTGAAGGGAAGGAAGTCCGCTAGGGGATACAGAAGGAGAGACAATGTCTGGAGTAAAGACTAGCCCCGCCGCCATCCGATTTACGTGATCCATGCCACACTCCCCGGCGGTGGATGCCTGCATGGGGGCGTCTCGCGAGACGCCGGCCGGCTCAACCAGGCGGAAATCCTTTAGTATATTCAATAAGTTAAGAGACTCGGTGCGTCCGATATGGCCCGTCCACGGCCCCAGCAGGTCCCGGCTCCAAGTACGCGACACCGGAAGGCGCCGCACGGCTGCGAGCCGAACTCGACCAGCTCTGGCGCGTCGAGCGGCCGGCCGTCACGCGGGCCGTTGCCGAAGCCGCGGCCCAGGGCGATCGTTCCGAGAACGCCGAATACATCTACGGCAAGCGGCGGCTGCGCGAGATCGACCGGCGCGTGCGCTTCCTGCGCGGCCGGCTCGACGGCATGGTCATCGTTTCGGAGCCACCGACCGACCGGACGCGCGTCTTCTTCGGCGCCTGGGTGACGAGTCGCCGACGAAACCGGCGCGCAGCGGCGCCACCGCATCGTCGGCCCGGACGAATTCGATCAGGGCAGCGGCTACATCAGCATGGATTCGCCGCTCGGCCGCGCCCTGCTCGGCAAGCGCGTCGGCGACGTGATCGAAGTTCAGCTGCCCGGCAGGCGCGGTCCGGCTCACCATCGAGGCGATCGAGTACCCGTCGCTCAGACCCTGACGTTCTTGAACTGCCAGGGATCGCTTTCGTCGAGATCCTCGGGAAACAGCCGGCCGCGGTCGAAGAGCGGCGTCCAGTCCGTGTACTTGCCGACGACCGGCCCGAGGTAGGGCATGCAGATCTCGAGGTTGCGGCGGAAGTCGATGTCGTCCGGCTCGACGATCCCCATCGCCGGATTCTCGATGGCCCAGATCATGCCGGAGAGCGCGGCGACGGTGACCTGCAGCGACGTCGCGCTGTTGTACGGCGCGAGCTTGCGCGCCTCGTCGATCGACAGCTGCGAGCCGTACCAGTACGCATTCTTCTGTGCCCCGCGAGCAGCACGCCGAGCTCGTCGATGCCGGTCGTGATGTCGTCCATCATGATCCGCTTGTGTTCCTGCAGGTGGTAGTTGCGCCCGCAGAACTCGTGCACCGACAGCACCGCGTTGTCGGACGGGTGGTAGGCATAGTGCACGGTCGGCCGGTAGGTCACGCGGTCATTCTGGCGCACCGTCAGGAAGTCCGAGATCGAGATCGACTCGCCGTGCGTGATCAGGAAACCGTGGAAGTGCTGCGCCTTCGGCGTCCAGGTGCGCACACGCGTCGCGCAGCCGGGCTGCATCAGGAAGATCGCGCTCTTGCGCCCGAAGTCGTGCTGGCGGCCGTCGCGCGGGAAATGCCGCTCGTGCGTGCCCCAGCCGAGCTCCGCCGGCTGGCTGCCCTCGCTGACGAAGCCGTCCACCGACCAGGTGTTGACGAACTCGCCCGGCATCTTGGGCTGGCTCGAGACCTGCGTGTCGCGCTCGGCGATGTGGATGACCTTGACGCCGAGGTCCATCGCGAGCGTTGCCCAGTCCTCGCGTGTCGTCGGCGCGGGCGCGTCGTGGCCGGTGTCCGCCGCGATGTCGAGCAGCGCCTGCTTGACGAAGTGCGAGACGAGGCCCGGGTTCGCGCCGTGCGTGATCACGGCCGTCGGGCCGTTGGGATGGCTCTTGCGCAGCTCGAGGACTTCCTCGCGCAGCGCATAGTTGGTGCGCCGGCTGGCCGGGATATTCGGGTCGGTGTAGCCGCCGGGCCAGGGCTCGATGCAGGTATCCAGGTACAGCGCACCTTTCTCGTGGCACAGCTTGATCAGCGCGATGCTCGAGACGTCGACCGACAGGTTCAGCACGAAGTCGCCGCGACCGACCAGCGGGTCGAGCACGTGACGGTAGTTCTCCCGCGTCAGCGGGTGATTGACGAACCGGATGCCGAATTTCTCGGCTTCCTCGCGGCCGGCATCGTCGGCGGTGACGATCGTGATCCGGTCCGCCGTCAGTCCGCCGACATGGCGCAGGATCAGCGGCAGGACGCCCTGGCCGATGCTGCCGAAGCCGATGAAGATAAGGCGGCCAGGGAAATGGGCGTGGGATCATGTGCTCATGATTCGTTCCATTAGGTCAGGCGAGAATGTACCGTAAAACCATTCCGCTGTGGCGTTACCCGCTGACCCTGCTCGCGGCTTTATGCGCTGTTGCTGGCTGGCGCTTGGCGATCTCGATCCGGTATTCCAGAAGGACTGGCTGCTTGAGAACGTGCTGGTGTTCATCGCGGTGCCGATCCTGGTCGTGACCGCGCGGCGTCTGCGATTCAGCAATTTCGCCTACACCTGCCTGTTCGTATTCTTCTCGCTGCACGCGGTCGGCGCACACTACACCTATTCGCTGGTGCCCTACGACGAGTGGTTCAGCGCACTGACCGGCGGTCACTGGATGACCTCCTGGGTTTCCAGCGCAATCACTACGACCGCCTCGTGCATTTCTCTCTACGGTCTGCTGGTCACACCGGCGGCCGTCGAGATGTTCGCGCACTACGGGCGCTACCCCCGGATCTGGGCCGCCCTGTTTCCGTGGCTGTTCATGGCCGCGCACTCGTCATCTATGAACTGATCGAGTAGGCCGCGGCGATCGTGTTCGGCGGCGAACTCGGCCAGGCCTATCTCGGGACCCAGGGCGACATCTGGGACGGCCAGAAGGACATGGCGTCGCGCTCGCGGGCTCCGCGGTCACGCTCACGGTCCTCGCCCTCGCAGGCCGGCTGCCGGTCCGGCGAGCGTAAAAGGACCGACCTGCCCCGAGCCGCAGGCTCGGGGCAGGCGGGCCCGGTGCAGTTCACACCATCAACGAACGGGGGAAGGCATCGCGCCGGTCGTGCGGCCATGCGCCGACGCTCGCGTCCACCGCCCGGCGCCAGAATTCGCGCTCCGGCTCGCTGACCGGCGGCAGCGGCTGCCTGACCCTGGATTCCGAAGCCGGCGACTTGTCCATCGCGGGTAAGATGCGGCGAACTCGAAAATGGTTGCAGGAGCCCCATTGCCACTGACGACCCTGGTGAACACTGGCGAACTGGCCAGCCGGCTCGACGATCCGGACTGGCTGGTCGCGGACTGCCGCTTCGATCTCGGCGACCCGAGGCCGGCGCGCGCCGCCTGGTGCGCCGGCCACATCCCGGGTGCCATCTACGCGACCTCGAGCGCGATCTGTCGGCGCCGGTGACACCGCACACCGGCCGTCATCCGCTGCCGCGTCGCCGACTTCGCGGCGACGCTCTCGCGCTGGGGGGTCGGCGAACGCACCCAGGTCGTCGCCTACGATGCCGGCAACGGCGCGTACGCGGCGCGCCTCTGGTGGATGCTGCGCTACGCTCGGCCATGACGCGGTCGCCGTGCTGGACGGCGGATTCGCCGCCTGGATCGCGGAAGGCGGCCCGGTTTCACGCGCGGCCACCGACGCGCCCGCCAGCGCGATTCGTGGCGCGGCCGCGACCCGGGATGGTCTGCGATGCCGCCGACGTCGCCGGCGCACTCGCGCGCGGCGAGATGCTCGTCGACGTGCGCGGCGCCGAGCGCTTTGCGGGCAAGGTCGAGCCGCTCGATACGGTCGCCGGCCACGTGCCGGGCGCGGTCAACCTGCCGTTCCCGAGAATCTCGACGCGACGGAGCCGCTTCCGCCCGGCCGCACGAACTCGCTGCACTGTGGCGCACGCGCACGGGCTGGCGCACCGGGCCGCGGCCCATCTGCATGTGCGGCTCCGGCGTCACGGCCTGCCAGGGACTGCTCGCACTCGAGGTCGCCGGCATCCGCGGCGCCCGGCTGTACGCCGGCTCCTGGAGCGAGTGGATCCGCGATCCGGCGCGCCCGGTCGCGCGCGACGCCTGACGGACCGATTTACATCGCGCCCACGATCTGATATCGTCCGCGCGCGGTAGCCGCGAACGGGGTACGAGGTCTTGGACAGCTGACGCGCGGCGCGGTCACACGCCCGGCCCCTGGAGCATCGAGGACTCCAACGAGCTCTACGCCGTCGGCTCCTGGGGCAGCGGCTACTTCGGCATCAATGCCGCCGGCCACGTCGTCTGCCGGCCCGGCCAGGACACGGCGCGCGAGATCGACCTCTACGAAGTCGTGCAGCAACTCGGGGCGCGCGACCTGACCGCGCCGATGGTGCTGCGCTTCTCGGACATCCTGCGCGACCGCCTGCGCTCGCTGCACGACGCCTTCGCCGCGGCGATCGCCGAGAACGACTACAAGAACCGCTACGCGGCGGTGTTCCCGATCAAGGTCAACCAGCAGCGGCTGGTCGTCGAGGAGGTCTACCGCGGCAGCGCCGACCTCGGCTTCGGCCTCGAGTGCGGCTCGCAAGCCCGAGCTGCTCGCCGTCATGGCGATGACCGAGGACGCCCCGGACCGCCTGATCATCTGCAACGGCTTCAAGGACGACAGCTACATCGAGGCCGTGATCCTCGCCACCAAGCTCGGCCGCTCGATCATCCCGGTGATCGAGAATTTCTCCGAGCTCGGCTACATCCTGCGTCACGCCGAGAAGTACCAGGTGCGGCCGAAGATCGGCGTGCGCGTCAAGCTCGCCGCCGAGGGCGCCGGCCGCTGGCGCGATTCCGCCGGCGACCGCTCGAAGTTCGGCCTGTTCACCACCGAGATCCTCGAGCTCGTCGAGGTGCTGCGGTCGCACGGCATGCTGGACTGCCTGAAGCTCGTGCACTGCCATCCGGGCTCGCAGCTGCACGACATCCGCCGCGTCAAGGACGCGGTCAACGAGCTGGCCCACGTCTATGCCGAGCTCGCGCGAGCTCGGCGCGGGCCTCGAGTACATCGACGTCGGCGGCGGACTCGGCATCGACTACGACGGCATCGCGCACCAATTTCGAGTCGTCGACGAACTACTCGCTGCGCGAGTACGCGAGCGACGTCGTCTACCGCGTCGCGAGCGTCTGCAATGCACGCGGCCTGCCGCACCCGGTGATCGTCAGCGAGTCGGGACGCGCGATCGCCGCCCACCACAGCGTGCTGGTGTTCAACGTGCTGGGCGCCGCCGCGCTCGACCGCTTCAGCGTCCCGGACCGCGGCGGCGACCGACGACGGCCGCCTGCCGCAGCCGGTCGCCGACCTGTTCGACGCCTACGCGACGGTCAGCGAGCGCCGCCTGGTCGAATGCTGGCACGACGCGCAGCAGGCGCGCGAGCAGGCGCAGCAGATGTTCAGCCTCGGCTACCTGAACATCGAGATGCGCAGCCTCGCCGAGCGCCTCTACTGGGCCACCTGCGCGAAGGTGCGCGACGTCACGCGCCGCTCGGTCGCGTGCCCGAGGAGCTCGAAGGACCTCGAGGCGGTCCTGTCCGACATCTACTTCTGCAACATGTCGGTGTTCCAGTCGCTGCCCGACAGCTGGGCGATCGACCAGCTGTTCCCGATCATGCCGCTGCACCGGCTCGACGAGCGGCCGGCGCGCAGCTGCCGTGCTCGCCGACATCACCTGCGATTCGGACGGCAAGATCGACCGTTTCGTTTCAGCCCGCGACATCAAGCGCGCGCTCGAAGTGCACGAGCTGCGGCCCGGCGAGGAGTACTACCTCGGCCGCATTCCTGGTCGGCGCCTACCAGGAGACGCTCGGCGACCTGCACAACCTGTTCGGCGACACGCATGTCGTCCACATCCGGCTCGACGACGAGCACGGCTGGTGGATCGAGGAGATCGTCAAGGGCGACACCGCGAGCACCGTGCTCGGCTACATGCAGTACGACCCCGACGAGCTCTATCCGCGCTTCGCGCGCGACTGCGAGCGCGCGATGCGCGACGGCCGCCTGTCGGTGGCCGAGGGCCAGGCGCTGAAGCGCTTCTACGAATCCGAGCTCGCCGGCTATACCTACCTCGAGCCGGACGGCGCCTCCTGAGTCCGGGCCATGGCGCGCTGGGACCAGGTGATCCGGATCAGCCGCGAAATCGAGGAGCGCTTCAATATCAGCGCCGCAGTGCGCTCCAATGGCACTTTGTACCTGTCTGGAATGACGGCGATCAATGACGCCATGGAGATCGTCGGTCCCGGTGACATGGAGGCGCAAATCCAGCGGATCTATGATCGGCTGCAGACCGCCCTCGCCGCAGCGGGCTTGACGCTCCTGGATGTCGTCTGCGAAGTTGCCTATACGACGGACATAGTTGCCCTCGGGCATGCGGCACACGTGCGCGATCGCTGTTACAGTCTGGCAAATGCCGCTCCTCCAGCTGTGACCGCAGTCGAGGTGCCGAGGCTCTTCTTTCCGGAAGCGCTGGTCGAACTCGTCGCCACAGCCGAGCTCAGGAACTGAACGGAGTCATGATCATGTCAACGCCACGCACCATACTCGCCGCATCCGCTGCCGCGGCGATGCTCCTCTCCGGCTGCGCCGGACAGGCCGCCACGACCGCGAATGCCGCCGCCCTGCCGGTTACCGACGCCGCCACGGCCGGCGCGATCGACCGGGCGCTTGCCGGCGACCAGCGCAGTGACGCCAATCGTGCGCGTGACGCCTTTCGTCATCCGAAAGAGACGCTGGTTTTCTTCGGCCTGCGGCAGGACATGGCTGTCATGGAGGTATGGCCGGGCGGCGGCGGCTGGTACACCGAGGTGCTCGCGCCGGTGCTGCGCGACCGCGGCCATTACATCGCAGCAAGCTGGGATCCGAAGTCCGACAGCAAGTATGTCCAGGACAACCTGAAGGCCTATGCGGAAAAACTGGCCTCGCGCCCGGACCTGTACGGGAAGGCGACGGTCGCGGCCCTTCAGTATCCGGACGAAATGAAGCCGGTCGCCGATGGCAGCGTCGACATGGTGCTGACCTTCCGGAATCTTCACAACTGGATGGCGCGCGATGCCGCCGAAGCGATGCTGGCCGCCATGTTCAAGGCGCTGAAGCCCGGCGGAATCCTCGGCATGGTGGAGCATCGGGCGCCCGACAGTGAGCCACAGGATCCGCACGCAAAAAGCGGTTACGTCCGCGCCGACTACGCCATTGCGCTCGCGAAGGATGCGGGATTCGAGCTGGTCGGAACGAGTGACATCAACGCCAACCCGAGAGACACCAAGGATTATCCGCAGGGCGTGTGGAACCTGCCGCCAACATATCGCGACGGCGAACTGGACCGCGAGCGCTACGCGGCGATCGGCGAAAGCGACCGTTTCACCATCCGATTCCGCAAGCCGCTCTGAGTAGGACCGGGGCAATCCCGTGGGGCCACATTCGCCGGAAGCCGCTTATTTCTCTCGCGTGAACCGACCGAATCGGGAACCGCATCGCGGATCTTTCGCCTGTCACCGCGATCTTGCGCACGGTCGCAGCGCTCCCGCCTGAAGTAGTCTCGGTGGGGTTTTGGCGCGAATACGCGCGGCAGGCAAGCACATTTGGACTCGACCGACCTGACCAGCACGCAGCGTTTCAGCGTCACGCGGCGCCTGAGCGTCCTGCGGCCCGACAGCATCAGAAACAAGATTCTGGTGTTCGCGGTCCTCGCAACGCTGCTGCCTTCGCTCGCCACGGCGTGGTTCTCCTACCTGGAGAACAAGCGCTCCCTGATGGCCAAGGCATCCGAAGAGCTGCTGAGTGTCAGTACGCAGGCTACCCGCGAAGTGGATCTCTGGATCAAGGAGAGGCGCTACGACCTCCGCGTTTTCGCGAGCTCGTACGAGGTCACCGAAAATCTCGAGCGGATCCCGCGCGAGGGCGGCAAGGCGGTTCGCTCCGGCCGCCCCTACCAGCATCTGACCGACTACCTCGGCTCGGTCCACGAAAGATTCGTGAATTACGACGAGTTGCTGATCGTCGGGCCGGGCGGGCGCGTCGTGGCCTCCAGCAGCAAGCGACCCGACGAGGTAGTGCTCCCCAGTGACTGGCAGGCGCAGATGCGAGGCGACCACCTCGCGCTCGGCGCACCGTACTGGAATGCGGCGATTCAGCGGCCCGAGATTCTCGTATCGGTGCCCATCACGGTTGCCGGCGGCCGCTCGCTCGGCGCGTTTGCTGCCAGGGTCAATCTGCAGTCGCTCACCGCGACACTGAAGCTGTTCGCGCCGGGGGAGTCCGGCCAGGTCTACCTGATGAAGGAGGACGGCAGCCTCATCGTCAGCTCGCGGGATAACTCCGCCACGGTGATGACGCTGCGCTACTCGCGCGAAGCGACCCTTTCGCAGCTCGCGAACGAGGGCAGCCCGGCCGAATTCCGGAATGTCATGGGCGACAAAGTGCTCGGCAGCATGCGGCGCGTGCCGGGGCTCGACTGGATCCTGGTCGCGGAGATTCCGTCTACCGAGGTGTTCAGCCAGCTGGGCCGGCTTCGCGACGTCATGTTACTGATTGTCGCGGGCATGTTGCTTGTTGCGGGCATTCTGGGCTATGCGCTCGGCCTGTTCATCGTGCGGCCGCTCGATCGGCTGACCCGCGGCGCGACGAAAGTGGCCGGCGGCGACCTCGATGTCGATCTTCCGGTCGAGTCCGGCGGCGAGGTCGCCTATCTCACGGAAGTCTTCAACAACATGGTCTCGCGACTGCGCGCGAGCCGCGGCGAGCTCGAAAGGCTGTCGGTCACCGACCATCTCACCGGGCTCAGCAACCGGCGACGCATGATGGAAGCCCTGGAGAACGAGGTACTGCGTTCACGGCGGCTCAGGCACAACTTCGCCGTGCTTATGGCCGATGTGGATCACTTCAAGCAATACAACGATGAGCACGGCCATCCCGCGGGGGACGAAGTGCTCAAGCGCGTTGGTGCGGTGCTGCGCGAGGCGGTTCGCGATGTCGACATCGTCGCGCGATACGGCGGCGAGGAATTCTTCATTCTGCTGCCGGAAATCAGGGCCGCCGGCGCCGCCGCCCTGGCGGAGAGGATTCAAACAGTTCTCGCTCAGCTGAACCCTGCAGGTGGGCCCGTCAGGCTGAGCTTCGGCGTAGCCGAATTCCCCGAGAACGGCGATTCCGGTGAAGCGCTGATCGCTGCCGCCGACGGGGCGCTTTACGAGGCAAAACGCGCCGGCCGAGATCGCGTGACGGTTTCAGGTTCGATCGCGCCCGCTATGGCCGCCGACCGATGAGGCCCTGGTAGATCCAGCCCTCGCGGCCCGAATCGTCGGTAATCCGTACCCACTGCTCCGCATGTGAGTGACCGGTCAAGGACGCGCCAGCAGGCAGCGTGAACATGATCCTGAACGTGCCGCCCGGACCATCCCGCACATTGGCGCGCCTGGTCGTCTGCAGCTGCAGCGGACCGATGAACGCCACTTCGCCCGCCCGCAAGGATCGACGATCGACGCTCTCCAGCCGTCCCCGCGCCGCGAACACGGCGCCTTTCGCCTGACTTGCGAGATACAGCGCCCCCGCGTAGTTCTGCTTCTCGAACTCCGCAATGGATAACGCGATCAGGCGGCTTACCTCCGGCACTCCCGGGGCCCCCGCAGTGTCGTGCAGCGATTGCAGCGCGATCTCCGCCTCAGCCATGCCAGATGCCGCCTCGGCGCGCGACGCAAGTGATTGCTGCTTGGCCATGGCACGCACCACTTCCTGCCGCGCGTCATCGAGTCGCGCCTGAAGCTCACCGACCTGTGCCTCTCTCTCGAGCAGCAGCAACTCCGTGCGCGCGAGCTTTTGCTCGAGCGCCGGATCGCGTGCCACCACGACCTGGGGTGCAGGCATGCTTGCGGTTTCTTCCTGGGGTGTCGGGGCGGCCGGTTCGGTGGTCGCCGGCAGGCTGCTGCAGGCCGTGGTCAGCAAATGCAGAAGCATTGGCAGGATGAGGGTGCGGTACTTCAATTCGATTTCACCGGCGAGCGCTCGTTGGCATCGTAGCAGCCCGTGCCCACGCTAGTCGCTTCAAGGACTACCAGAGTGCCTTGAGACGTGCAGCGACATCGACTCGCGCGGCTTGCAGCGCCAGCGTCGGCGACCCCGCAGATTCCGGCAATTCGGGCCAGGTCGCGCGATCGAGCGTATCCAGCACGGCCGCATCGAGGAACCGGCTGCGTGCGCCGTAGACATGGCGGTCGCCGCTGCGCGGCTGCTGGGTCACGTAATACCGAAGTGGTTCGATCAGGTGCAATTCATCGCGTGCGCGGGTCATGGCGACATACATCAGGCGGCGCTCCTCATCGATGGCATCGGCATTTCCTGCTGCGAATTCGGAAGGGAAATTTCCGTCGGTGACATTCAGCACATAGACTGAATCCCACTCCTGGCCCTTGGCGGAATGCACCGTGGACAGCACGAGGTAATCCTCGTCCAGCAATGGCGGACCCGCTAGTTCTCCGCTCGCGCTGGGGGGATCGAGCGTCAGCTCGCTCAGGAACCGCTCGCGGCTTCCATGCTGGCAAGATAACTGTTGCAGCATTTCGAGGTCGGCAGCGCGCACCTCGGCTGACTCGTAAAGGCGCGGGAGCTTCAGGCTCGTACCACCGGCGCACGATGGCGATCTGGTCCGGCCAGGCTGTGCGCGGATCCGAAATCGCCAACATCATTGCGGAAAACGCCGGCCAGGTATCAGCCGCGGCAGCCGGCGGATCGCAGGCCGCCAGTTCGGGCAGCCGGAATCCGGCGCCGGCGACACGCTGCCAAATGCGCGAGGCATTTGCAGGTCCCATGCCCGCGGGCAGCTGCAGCACGCGGAATGCGGCGAGGCCGTTCCTCGGATTGTCCGCCCAGCGCAGCACGGCGAGCAGGTCCTTCACATGAGCAGCTTCCAGGAACCGCAGGCCACCGTACTTGACGTACGGAATATTGGCCCGCATCAGCTCGATCTCGAGCCAGTCACTGTGGTCGGAACTGCGAAACAGCACGGCCTGACGCCGCAACAGGACGCCCGCCTCCCGGGCCTGCAGCACGCCCTGCACGACGTAGTCGGCCTGCTGTCGGTCATCCTGCACGGTAACGAGCCGCGGCCTCGCGCCGCCGTCGCGCGCGGCAACCAGCGTCTTGCGGTACTGGCGATCGGCTCCTGCGATCAGCGCATTGGCCGCATCGAGCAGTGGCTGGCTGGAGCGGTAATTGCGCTCGAGCGCGATCACCTCCGCCGGCGGCTCGCATCGATCCGGGAACTCCAGGATGTTCTCCGACCGATGCCGCGCGGAAGGAATAGATCGCCTGCGCATCGTCGCCGACCACGGTCGATGCCGGCGCCGCCCGGCTTCAGCGCCAGCACGATGTCGGCCTGCAGCCGGTTGACGTCCTGGTATTCGTCGACGAGCACGTGATCAAAGCGGCCGCCGACTTCCGCCGCGAGCACCGGTTCCTGCATCAGCGCATGCCAGTAGAGCAGCAGGTCGTCGTAGTCGAGCACGGCATTCGCCTGCTTGCGGGTCCCGAATTCGCGGAACAGCCCGCGCAGTTCCTCCGCCCAGTCCTCGCACCAGGGGAACGCGCCTCTGCAGCACCTCCTCGAGCGCGCGCCCGCCATTCACGCGGTGCGAGTAGATCGCGAGGCAGGTGTCCTTTCTCGGGAAACGGCGCTTCTGCGCCGGAGAGACCGCGTTCGTGGCGCAGCAGGTCGATCAGGTCGGCGGAATCGCCGCGATCCAGGACGCTGAAATCCGGGGCGAGGCCGAGCGCCTGCGCGTACTCGCGCAACAGGCGATTCGCGACGGAATGAAATGTGCCGGACCAGGGCAGGCGCGGCTGGCGGCGAGGCCGCCCTGGCGCAGCGCTTCCGCGACGATGCGCTCCGCGCGGCGTGTCATTTCGAGCGCCGCCCGGCGCGTGAATGTCAGCAGCAGGATTCGCGCCGGATCGACGCCTTCGATCACGAGCTGCGCGACGCGATGCGCCAGTGTGCTGGTCTTGCCGGTGCCCGCGCCCGCGATGACGAGTAGTCGCCGACGTCCGGAATTTTCCGCCGGTCGGCGCTCGCCGAAACAGGCTGCCCGGCGTTGGGCGTCGTTCAGTTGCAGCAGGTGGCCGGAAGCGCGTCATCCGGTCATGGTATCGGGGAGCTGTATATACATCCAGTCCCCGGCCGTCGGCGACCAGCGTCATGCGCCGTCATTATGTGAAGGGCCTCTCGGATTGGCGGGTTGCGCTTCGTATAGCGTCATACGTGGGAAATACTGATCCGCAGGTAGCGGTACTCCATGGGCGACGCTGACAAGTTCAGGAAGATCTCGGATGACCTCCGCGAAAAGACGCATTTCGCGGAAGAGCAGCGCCTTGGGCGCGGCAAGATCGAGTTCGACGAACTAGGCAATTCCGTCTGGGTACCCAGTGACCCGGGCAGCGACGAGAATGCGATGCAGCGCCTGCTGCACGATCCCACGCTGGCAATCTCCGAGGACTACCAGCAGGGTACGAATCGCCTCGTCAAGAAGAATCCGGTGGGCCTGAAGAAAGGATACGACCCCTACGACAGCGGCCTGCTTGACAAGAAGCAGTACAAGAAGAAGAAAGACCTGAAGAAACTCTCGGCCTGGATCGAGAGCCGCAAGCCCAAAGAGGATTGACCGGCCGCAGCGGGGCGCGCAGGCTCGCCCGCATGGGCGCGCTCGTGCTGATCCTCGGAACGAAAAACTACAGTTCCTGGTCGTTGCGGCCATGGCTGCTGCTGAAACACCTCGGCCTGGAATTCGCCGAAAGGCAGTATCACTTCGGCACGCCGGAATTCGCGAGCGAGATCCCCAAGCTGTCGCCGACGCGCCGGGTACCGGTACTGTTGCACGGTGAACTTCGAGTCTGGGAATCGCTGGCGATCAGTGAATACGTCTCGGAACTTGCCGACGGCCGGGGCTGGCCGGCCGATGTCAGGCTGCGGGCCCAGGCCCGCGCTATCGCCAATGAAATGCACGCCGGATTCAAGGCACTACGCGACAGCTGCCCCATGAATGCGCGGGCGACCGGCAGGCATGTCCTGATGACAGCGCCGCTCGAACAAGACATGCGTCGCATTGACGCTATCTGGTCCGGTTGCCGGCGCGACCACGGCGAACGCGGGCCGTGGCTGTTCGGGGAGTTCGGAATCGCCGACGCGATGTTTGCGCCGGTCGCGCTGCGGGCAAGGACTTATGGACTGGCGCTCAGCACGCTGGCGGCAAGTTACCTTGAAACGGTGCTGGCCGATGAACACCTGCAGGACTGGATCGGCGCCTCCGAGCGGGAGTCGATCGTCATCCCGGAAGAAGAAGTCGGTGCCGGTGCCTGAGCCTCGCCAGTCATGAAATGGGCTAGCGCCATCGGCCTCGGCCGCGAGCTCGAATCGGCCGTCGTCGAAGCGCTCGAACAATTGACGACAGAGACCGGCATGCGGCGGGCGGACCTGCTGTTCGCATTCGTATCCGCGGCCTATGACTCGGCCCTGGACCGGCTACCGCGGATGCTCGGTCCCTGGCTCGGCGAGGGGCTGCTGGTCGGCTGCAATGCCGGTGGCCTGATCGGCGGCGGCACGGAAGTGGAAGACGAGCCCGGCATCGCGCTGCTTGCCGGGCAGCTCGCCGATGCAACGATGACCGCCCTGCACCTCGAGCAGGCGACCCTTCCGGCGCTGACCGCCTCGCGCGAAACCTGGTGGAGCTTGCTCGATCTCGGACCCGCGTCCGCACCCGGTTTCCTGCTGTTGGCGGATCCTGCCACCATCGACGCGGAAGCTTGCGCCAGGGGAATCGATCGGGCGTTTCCGGGTGCGCCAATTGTGGGCGGTCTCGCAAGCGGCGCATCCGAACCGGGAGCGGCGAGGCTTTTCGCAAACCGCGAAATTCACCGGTCAGGAAGTCTGCTGCTGGCACTGACCGGGGATGTCGTGATTGATCCGGTCGTCGCGCAGGGTTGCCGGGCGATCGGCGAACCGCTGTTCGTGACTTCCTGCGACGGCAACCTGCTCCACGAACTGGATGGACGCAGGCCGAGGGATTTGCTGGCTACGCTTTTCTCGGGCCTGGATGAGAATGATCGCGAACGATTCGGGGATTCGCTGTGCATCGGGTTGGCGCTGCCAGGCGCGCAACAATCTGTCCGCACCGGCGAGTACCTGATCCGGAATGTGCTGGGACTCGACCCGGACAGCGGCGCACTGTGGATCGGCGCGCGCCTCGTGCGGAACACGGTCGTGCAATTTCACCTGCGTGACGGCGATGCGGCGTCGCGTGAGTTGACGACGCGGCTCGACGCGGCACTCGACGGCCACGTGGCGCCTGCCGCGGCGCTCCTGTTCGCCTGTGCCGCACGCGGCCGCGGGATGTTTGGCGTCACCGGCCATGATTCCGGGGCGTTGCAGCGCAAGATCAATGTCCCGGTGGCCGGAATGTTCAGCGCCGGCGAAATCGCACCGTTGCAGGGGGCGACATTCCTGCACAGTTATTCCAGCGTTTTCGGGCTGATCCGGCCGCGGTCCGCTGCGGGCGCCTGATCGAATTGAGGCCCTTCCGCTAGTCCTGCCGCCATTCGGCGCGGTACGCCGAGCCCAGCGCGACGATGCGCTCGAGCAACGCTGCGTAGTCGATGCCCGCATGCTCCGCGGCCCAGGCGAAATCCTCGTCCTCCTCCAGATTCGGATTGGCATTGGCTTCGAGGACGAATGGCGTGCCGTCGGCTCGCAGGCGAAAATCCACGCGCGCATAACCCGACATGTGCAGTGCACGGTAGATGCGGCGCGCCAGGCGGTCGAGCTTTTCGGCCAGGCCATCGGGCAGGTCCTTGGCCGCGCGGCTCGTCAGGTTATGGCGCTCCTGGTAGGCAGGGTCCCACTTGGCCCTGCGGGTCGCGATGGCAGCCCTGCTGTCCGCAAGTTCCCCGAAGATGAACTCCCAGGGTGGCAGCGTCCGGATGCGCTCGTTGCCGAGCATCGCGACATAGAGTTCCCTGCCCTCGATGAATTCCTCGACCAGGGCATCGGAATTCGTGTGCTCGTGAATGAATTCAATGCGCTCGCGGAGCTTCTCCGCATCGTCGACGACGGAGGCCTGCGAGATGCCGAGCGATGCGTCTTCGGTCGCCGACTTGACGAACAGGGGATAACGAAGCCGTTTCGGGATGCGGATCACCGAGCCGCGCTTGAACACGGCGAACAACGGAGTCGGAATTCGATGGTAGCTGAGGATCTGCTTGGACAGCACCTTGTTCCGCGACAGCATCATGCCGCTGGGATTGCATCCTGTGTAGGGCTGGCGCAGCAATTCCAGGTAGGCCACGACGTGCTGGTCGTAGGTGACGACACCACCGAATTCCTCCAGCAGATTGAAGCATACATGTGGCTGCCACTCCCGGATCTGCGTGCGCAGTTCGCTGAGACTGTCGCCGATGCCGAGCGGCTGCACTTCGTGCCCGGAATCGCGCAACTGCGTGATCACGTCGAGCTCGGTCCGGAACTCGGCGATCCGGGCGTCCGTGTAGCCGTCCAGGTCCTCCGGCGGAACCAGGGTTTCGTGAACCAGAACGAGAATGCGTTTTTTCTTTTTCATAGGGCCAGCCTCGGTCCGGCATTTCGCATCGCCCTGCGAACAAGCGACATTATGAATCGTTCCACGCGGCGCCTCGAAGTGCGCCAGTCGTCCCTCACCAGCAGTTCATGCGCGTAGCAGCGCCATATCAGGTGTTCGATGACTTCCTGAACCAGGTACTCGCTGGCGCCGAGCCGGCGCGCAACACGGCGCCTGAAGACCGGCAGCTCCTCGCGCAGCCGCCGCGCGGCTGTCGCCTGGCCGCGACGACTGCGTTTGAGCGTGAATACGCGCCCCAGTATCCGGTCCATGCGCTCGGCATCGTCCGTGCGATAGTGCTGCACCATGCGCCGGTAGTGTTCGCGCAGCGTCCAGCGGGCCTGCCGCAATGGTTCGATTTCGTGGCGGGCGCGCATTGCCGGCCGCTTGCCCCTGATCTCACGCATCAGTTCGTCGACGCAATTCAGCTTGTGGATGGCCGGCCAGTCCGCATAGCGCCTGCGCCAGTTCGATCGCGGCGTCAGCCACACTGCCATCGTCTCCGCGAAATCCTCGGTCGGATGGCTCTGCGCATACCAGTTGCCGAGGTGCTGGACGAAGCGCCGGCTGCCGGGGCGTGGCCGGTAATGCTGCGGATACGGCGTCGAGGCGTAGCCGAATGCCTCGCGCCATTTCTTGCGCCTGCGCAGCCGGTAGGCGGTGTCGATGGCGTGAGCCGCTTCGTGTCGCAGGATCTTCATCAGCGATTTCGCGTTTCCGCCTTCGACTTCGCCCATGAAGCGGCGCTGAAGTGCTTTGAGGCGCGGGTGAAGGACATAGAAAGGAACGGCGAATCCTGGCACACCGTCCGGCGAGAACCATTCCTCGGCGATCCAGCAGTGCGGGCGAAATTCGATGCCACGGGCTTCGAGCTCCCGGTAGAGGCGCTTGACCTGGCGCTCGACGAGCGAGCCCTCGATCTTCAGGCCGAGGTCGCACATTCGAACGTCCAGCAGGTGCTCGTCGTCCAGACGGTGCCAGCCCCTTCGCTTCATGCGGGCTTCATCCCGGTCTCGTAAAGGGCGTCCGCGATGGCCTGGATTTCCTGGCCGCGCGCGATAGTCGCGCACCACGCGGGCGGAAATGCGGTTGCGCCGTAGTGCGCGCCGGCAAGCTGACCGACGATCGCGGCCGTGGTATCGGCGTCGCCACCCAGGCTCGCGGACAGGGACAGGCATTCAGCCGGACTGTTTCCGCCTTCGAACGCCCACAACGCGGCCTCGAGGGCGCAGGCCGCCGCGTATGCATCATTCATGCGAGCCCCGGGCTTGCCCTTCCGCCATGATCCCGCGGCAAGCTTTTTCACGCTCGGCTTCAGGATCACCGATTCCCACAGTTCGGCAACCGGGCTGAAGTCCGGCGCCAGCAATTCATCCTTGCCGGTTCCCGCGAGCGCCCCCGCAAGGAGCGCAGCGAGGTAGCGCACGGCGTCGAGTGTCAGCGGCGCCTGGTGTGTGATGCGTGCGCAGTCGACTGCGCACTCGATGGCTTTGAGCGGATCTGCGCGGCTCGCAATGACCGCGGGCCCGATCCTCGCCAGCGGCTCGGCATCGGCGCGCGCCGGATCATGAGAACCTGAATACGGATTGCCGGTCCATTGCGCCGTCGCAAGCGCCCGCGCCGTCGCCGCGCTCATCCCGATGCAGCGCCCGGTGCTGCTCCAGCGACCGTCCCTTTGCCATAGCAGATAGCGCTGCAGCTGGTCGCCTGCGTCCATCCCTTTGCGGGAAACCAGGCTTTCCGCCAGGCACAGGGCCATCGCCGTCTTGTCGGACCAGGCTCCTGCGGGAAGCCCGTAAGGGCCGCCGCCGGCGAGGTCGCCGCTCCCCGTCACCTCAACCGGTCGCTTCCCGCGCGCGGGCTGGCCGAGCGCGTCTCCCATGGCAAGGCCCAGCAGCAAGCCGCGGCAGCGATCGCGCGGATCGCCGCTTGCCGAAGCCGCCATCGCCGCCATTGGCGCCGGCGGGGAAACCGGCGCAGAAAACAGACTATGCGACCTGCGCGAGCGCCAGCTGCGCACGTAGTCGCTTTGCGCTTCCGTCTCCGGAACGGTCGGCCAGGACTGCGCACGCCCACCCTGGCGCCAGAGTTCGTTCAGACGCCTGAGAGCGGCCTCGCCGCCGAGTCCGCCGCGTGCGAGCCAGCATCCCGCCACCAGATTCGTGCGGCCGATGCCCGCACGGCAATGAAGATAGACGCGCATCCCCTGATCCAGCGCCGAGTCCAGGGCGTCCAGGATCCCTTCCATCTGTCCGGTGCTTTCCGGCAGGCCGTGATCACGAATCGGCTTGCGCAGGTATGCCACGGCATCGGGGGAATCGGTCCCGGCCAGCAGCTTTTCGTAGGGATCGAGCTCGCCCGGCATGGTCAGGTCGACGAAACAGTTGATGCCGGCGTCGAGCAGCCGGCGCAGGCGGCGAAATGTCGCCTCCTCATCCCGCCCCGCAGGGTATTCGCCCGCAAGCAGGCGCTCCGGCACGACCCAGTAGCTGTTTGGAAGCGACGACTGCGACACCACGTCAGGAGCCGGACCTGGTGGTCATGCGCTCAAGTGCGGCGAAATCGAACACGCGCGGATCCACGAGATGCGAGGGTTCGACATTGCACAAGGCCGTGAAGATCGTATCCACCCGCCCGGGATACTCGCGGTCCCAGGCTTCCAGCATGCGGCCGATCGCAGCGCGTTGCAGATTCGGTTGCGAACCGCAAAGGGTGCAGGGAATGATCGGAAATTCCCTCGCGCGCGCGTATCTCGCGATCTCGCGCTCCGGTACGTAGCAAAGCGGCCTGATCAGCACGTTGCTGCCATCGTCGGAAAGGAGCTTCGGCGGCATGGCCTTCAGTCGTCCGCCATGAAACAGGTTGAGGAACAGCGTCGCGACGATGTCGTCGCGGTGGTGTCCCAGTGCAATGCGCGTGTAGCCGTTTTCGCGCGCGAACCGGTAAAGCGCGCCGCGCCGCAGCCGACTGCATAGCCCGCACTGCGTGCGGCCCTCGGGTATGACCCGGCGCACGACGCTGTAGGTGTCCTGCTCGATTACGCGGTAGGGAACACCGAGACTCTCAAGGTACTCGGGCAATACGCACTCGGGAAATCCCGGTTGCTTCTGGTCGAGATTTACCGCGCAGAGCTCGAAGCGGACCGGCGCGGCGCGCTGCAGCGACAACAGCATGTCGAGCAGCGTGTACGAGTCCTTGCCACCGGACAGGCAGACCATGATGCGGTCGCCCTCGCCGATCATGTTGAAGTCGGTGATCGCCTTGCCGACCAGCCCGCGCAGCCGCGCGGCGAGTCGCCGGAAGTTTGCCGAAGTTTCCTGTCTGAGCGGGATCACGGCGACATTCTAGAATTCCGCGACGTACTTGCGCTCGAGATAACGCAGGAATGGCGCCGCTGACAGCTTCCGTCCTGTTGCATGCTCGACCAGCTGCGGCACACCCATTTTCGCTCCCATCGAATGCACCCTCTCGCGCAGCCATGCCAGCAGTCCATTGAACTGGCCGGTCGCGATCTCGGCCTCGACGCCCGGATGCTGTTCCCTGATCGATTCCCAGAGCTGTCCGGCGACCACCGCGCCGACGCCATAGGACGGGAAATGCCCGAACGACCCCAGCGCCCAGTGGATGTCCTGCAGGCACCCCTCGATGTCCGACGCCGGCACCAGGCCCAGACGGTCGGCCGACAGTTCATTCCAGGCTTCGCGAAGGTCGTGCACCGCGAGGTCGCCGGAAAACATGCGCCGCTCGAGCTCGTAGCGGAGACCGATGTGCGTCTGGTAAGTCAGTTCGTCCGCATCCATCCGGCTCGGCCCCCGCTCGACGCGATTGAGGTGGCGGTAGAGATTCTCCTCGGACCATTCGGGACCCGCCGCGCCGTAGTGTTTTTCGAGCAGCGGCCGCAGCCAGGACACGAACGACCTGTTGCGGCCCACGATCATTTCGAGCAGCAGCGACTGGCTCTCTTCCAGCGCCATGCCGCGGTCCTGACCGACCGGCTGGTCGACCCATTCCGCCGGCAGTCCAAGGTCATACAGTGCCTGGCCGGTTTCGTGCAGGGCGCCAAGCAATCCCTGGAACGGGTCTCTCGGGTTGAATTTCGCCGTGACCCGGATATCGCCGGGCACGCCCTCGGTGAACGGGTGATCGCTTTCGTCGAATCTGCCGCGATCAAACGGGAAGCCCAGGGCCTTCATGACGTCGGTGCAGAGCCCACGCTGGCGGCTGGCGGAAAATCGGCCCTCGATCCGGATCACGGGGTGCCCGGCCTGCACTTCCATGGCTTCGGTCACGAGTGTCGGCAGGCGCTGGGACAGCGGCGTGAATATCGCGTCGATGTCGCGCGACAAAAGTCCCGGTGTGAATTCGTCGGCGAGCGCGTCCCAGGGATCGAGGCTGAAGCGCTGCGCCAGCAGTTCCGCCTTGGTGCGCGTCAGCTTTACGACTTCATCGAGATGCGGAGCCAGCACGCCGAAGTCATTCTGTTCCCGGGCTTCGCGCCAGCGCGCCTCGGCGAGCGCCACGGTGCGCGCGATGCGCGCGACCAGTGTCGGTGGCGTCGCGATCGCATGGTCGTGCAGGCGCCGCATCTCGCGGAGATTCGCGCTCTGCCAGTCCGCCAGCCCGCGCGCATTCGCATCGGCGCGATCGAGCAGCCGGGAGATGCGCGGCGATACCAGGAGCGTATGGCACTCGATCTGGAGCGCAGCAAGCTGGTCGCCGCGCACGTCGGCGCTTGCGCGCGGCATGGTGACGGCCGCGTCCCAGCGCAGGAGCGCCAACACACCGCGAAATGCATGGAGCCGGCGAAATTCCTGTTCGAGCTGCTGATACGGCGTCGCCGTCGCCATTCCCGGACTCCTCCGCCCGCGGCCAAGCGCCGGGAAAATTCCGGCCTGACCCCCGGCGCGACTGGGGTCGGGCATCCATCATCGGAAGGCCGGCGGCTGGATTCGCTGCCCCGGACTCTCGAAATGCACCCGCAGGAACTGCGGGGCGTCCTGTCAAAGCAAAAGTCTAGCAGCCGGGGCGGAAGCAGGCACTTTCGAAGCTACTAATTGTCTTATTTTTCAGCCACTTGCGCGGCGTCGGTGCGGCTTGACACCGGCGGCGTCGCGGCCCGCAGCCGCTCGATGATTGCCGTCAAATAGTGGGGCGAGCGGTAATTCCCGGCCAGCACCGCGTAGACTGCGGGTACGGCGAAGAGCGTGAGCAAGACTGCGATCGTCGTCCCGCAAAACACGACGACGCCGATTGGCTTGCGTTGCTCGGAGCCTGCGCCGGTCGCGAGCAGCAGGGGCAAGGACCCGAATGCCGTGCACAGGCTCGTCATCAGTACCGGACGCAGCCGTATCGTCGCGGCCCGGACGACCGCCTCGATGCGCCCCAATCCCTGGTCGCGAATCTGGTTTGCGAATTCGACGATCAGCACGCCGTTCTTCGCGGCGATTCCGACCAGCATGATCATGGCGATCTGGCTGAAAATGTTTAGCGACATGGGGCTGCCCGCCAGCCTGAAGATCGCAAGACCCGCGATGGCGCCGATCAGGGCGAGTGGCACGGTCGTCATGATGACGACCGGCTGCTTGAAACTCTCGAACAGCGCTGCCAGCACCAGGAATACGATCGCGATCGCAAATACGAAAGTGGCCCCGAACTGTCCCTGGGTCCGCAAATACTCCCGCGACTCGCCGTCGAAGGACAGGCGCGCCGCAGGAGGAAGTTCCTTGCGCACCAGGTCCTGAAAATAGGTCACTGCCTCACCAAGCGTGTAATCCGGCGCGAGCCCGGCGCTGATCGTGATCGCGCGCATCCGGTCGAAGCGGTTGAGCTGCATCGCACCGGAGGTCTCTGTCAGCTGCACCAGATTCGACAACGGCACGAGCTTGCCACTGCGATCCGATCGGACGTAGAGATTCTGCAGGTCGGAAGGCACGGCGCGATCCCGCGCCTGGCCCTGCAGTATCACGCGGTATTCCCGGCCGCGATCCACGTAGGTCGTGACCACCCGGGAGCCCAGCACCGTTTCCAGCGTGCGGCCGACTGACTCGAGCGAAACGCCGAGTTCCGCGGCCCGGTCACGGTCCACTGCCACGTCGATCTGCGGTTTCCGTTCCCGGAAATTCGTTTCCACGCCGGTCAGCCCGGGATTCTGCCGCGCGAGATCCAGGATGTGGTCGCTCCAGCCCGCGAGAGTCTGGTAATCGGGGCCGCCGATTACAGCTTGCAGCGGCCTGCCGAATCCACGCGAACCCAGGCCCTGCATCGCGTAGATGCGCGACCGCACACCGGGCAGCGACTCGAACTGCTTCGTGAGCGAAGCCGCAATATCCATGGCGCTGCGCTCGCGCTCGCCCCAGTCGTTGAGAAGGATGAAACCGCGGATTTCGTTGACTTCGGTCGCACCGCCACCGCCGCCGGTGCCGATGCGCATGATGAAGCGGCGGATGTCGCCATACCGTTCCGTCTCGCTGAACAGGATCTGCTCCGCCTGCAGCAACTGCCGTTCCGTGTACTCGAGGCTTGCGCCTTCGGGAGCGTCCAGCTCGATGCGTACGAAGCCAAGGTCCCCGGGGGGCGAGAATTCACGGGGCAGCACATTCAGGGCGAGGATGGCAGCGCCAGCGAGCGCCAGGGTGAAGCCGATGATCAGCCACGGGCGGCCGAGCAGGATCCGCAAGCGGCGCTCATAGACCCGCGCGAGCGCATGAAAGAAGCGGTCGAGCCGCTGCGAGAACCCGCCGCGCTGCTGCCCCTGCCGGAACAGCCGCGACGACATCACCGGCGTCAGGGTCAGCGCCACCAGCACCGAGAACATGACGGCTGCCGCCAGTGTCAGGCCGAATTCGCGAAACAGGCGGCCAATGGCGCCGGGCAGGAACGAGATCGGCACGAACACCGAGACCAGGACCAGGGTGGTTGCGATGACGGCGAAGCCGATTTCGCGGCTGCCATCGATCGCAGCCAGGAGCGGCGGCTGCCCCGCTTCGACGCGACGGTAGATATTCTCGAGCACGACGATCGCATCGTCGACGACGAGGCCGATCGCGAGCACCAGTCCCAGCAGCGTCAGCACGTTGATCGAGTAGCCCATGGCATCCATGAACATCAATGTCGAAATGATCGAGATCGGGATCGTCACCGCCGGCACCAGGGTGGCGCGCAGGTCGCCGAGGAACAGAAAGATCACGATCAGCACCATCGTCAGTGAAATCCCGAGTGCGATCACGACCTCGCGCAGCGATGCATTGATGGAGTCCGCGCGGTCGACATTGATGGTCAACGACATGCCCGCAGGCAGCCCAGGCCGGATGCGATCCAGCGTTCTGTAGATCTGTTTCGCCACTTCGAGTGTATTGGCCTTCGACATCTGCTCGATGCCGAGGCTGATGCCCGGCAGGCCCATGGAACGCGAAACGCTGCGCTCATTTTCCGCGCCGAGTTCGACCCGGGCAACGTCGCCGAGCCGCACAAGGTAGCCTTCGGAACTGCGCCCGATCGCCAGCTTGCGGAAATCCTCGACCTGCAGGAGTCCCGTATTCGTTCGCAACGCAAATTCACGGTCGCTCGATTCCAGGCGCCCCGCTGGCAGCTCGACGTTCTCGCGCCGCAACGCGCCCTCGATGTCCGCGACCGTCAGCGCCCGGGCCGCGAGCGCCTGGCGATCGATCCAGATCCGCACCGCTTGCCGGCGCTCGCCGCCGATATTGACGCGCGCGACGCCGGGCGTCGCGGACAGCTGGTCGATGAGCACCCGCTCCGCGTAGTCGGTCAGTTCCAGCACCGACATGCGGTCGCTGGACAGGTTGAGGTACATGACCGCCTCGCCGAAGGACTGGGCCTTCTGGATCTCGGGCGGATCGGCCTCTTCAGGCAGATCGTCGACCACGCGCCCGACGCGATCGCGGATGTCGTTCGCGGCCGCGTCCACGTCGCGATCCGCGCTGAACTCGACATCGATCGCCGAGCGTCCGTCACGGGAATTGGAACGCAGTGTTTCAATTCCCTCGAGGCCCGCGATGCGGTCTTCGATCACCTGCGTGATCTTGTTCTCGACGATCGCGGCGCCCGCACCAAGGTAGTTGGTCGTGATCGACACGAATACCGGATCCACCTCCGGATACTCGCGGACGGCAAGCCGGGTCAGGGAAACGAGGCCCAGGATCACGAGCAACAGGCTGATGACCGTCGCGAATACCGGCCGCCTGATCGAGAATTCCGAGAGCTTCATTGCCCGAGCCGCCTATTCCGGGGCGGCCCGGGGTTTGAGTTCGTGCACGATGCTGCTGTCGCGAATCTGCTGCGTGCCTTCGATCACGACGCGTTCGCCCGCTGCGACGCCAGCCAGTACTTCGACTTCACCGGGGCTGCGCCGCCCGACGGTAACCACGCGGCGAAATGCGCGCCCGTCGGCGACGATAAACACATAGACCTCGCCGCGTTCCGGCACCAGAGCCTGCTCCGGCACGACCAGTCCAGGCAGCGGTTCGCGGCTCACGATGACTGTCAGGAACATGCCCGGCCGCAGCAATCCTTTCGGATTCGGCAGGCGGGCACGCACCCTGATTGAGCGCGTGACGGGGTCGACCCGGGAATCGACGGACTCAACGGTACCGTCGAACGACTCGCCGGAATAGGCGATGCTCTTTGCGGCGGTTACAAGGCCGGGCTTGAGGATCGCGAGGAACGACTCGGGGACGTCGAAATCGAGCTTCATCGTGCGGGTGTCGTCGAGTGTCGTGATTACCGTGCCGGGGCTCACCAACGCACCGACACTGACGCGCCGCAACCCGACCCGGCCGCCGAATGGCGCGCGAATGACAGTATCCGCAACCCGCGCTGCCGCTGCGGCGACGCGCGCGTCGTTTCCCTTCAACGTGGCTTCGATTTGCTCGAGTTGTGCCTGCGACAGCGCCTGCTGGGCATAGAGATCGCGGCTCCGCGCATAAGCGCTGCGGCTTTCGGCCAGTGCCGCCTCGGCTGCGGCGAGGTCCGCCCGGTCCTGGGCGCCGTCCAGCTCGACGAGCACCTGCCCGCGCCGGACCCACTGGCCTTCGTCGAATCGCACCGCAAGAATCTTGTTGCCGGTTTTCGAAGTGATTTCGATCGCCTCATTCGCCTTGGCGGTTCCAAGCGCCTCGATCCTGATTGCGATGGGTTTCTCCACGACCGGCGCCGTGACGACGGCGACGGATTCCGGCGCGGCCGCGCCGCCCGCGGAAGTAGACGGAGCATTCGGCCGGCGGCTGCCATAAACGTAGGCCGCCGCCACTATCACGATCACCGCGATCGTAATGATCATTGGCCGTCTGGACTGGTTCAACATCCGTGATTCCGTCAGAAATAGATGCGCAAATCGATGCTAACCGATGGCCCGGGGTGCCGTCGGCTCAGCGACTAGCAAGCCATTCCGCAATCGCCCGTGGCAGCAATTCCTGCGCCCTCGCACTCACATAAATACCGATGTGCCCGCCGTCGAATTCGAAGCCCGTGTAGTCCCCGCTCCCCACCAGGCCACGCAACGGCATGGTCGCCGACGGCGGCACAAGGTGGTCCTGCGTCGCATGGATATTGAGCACCGGGCAGTCGACCCGCCCGAGGTCCACCCGCCGCCCGCCGATCACGAGTCCGCCGAGCACAAGCCGGTTCTCCTGGTAGAACCACCGCACGAACTGGGCGAACGCGGCACCCGCCTGGTCGGGGCTGTCGAAAATCCACTGCTCCATGCGCAGGAAATTCGCAAGCGCCGCCGGGTCGTCGGCAATGTCGGCAATCCCCGCATATTTCTGACTGGTCAGCCGCAGCGGCATCAGCGACAGGAATGTGGCATTCAGGAGCTCACCGGGAATGTTGCCGAATACCTCCACCATCCGGTCGACGTCGACGCGGCGGATCCATTTCGACAGAAGGTTCTCCGGCGTATGGAAATCCACAGGAGTCACCATCGTCACGAGGTTGCGTACGGCCTCGGGATGGAGCGCCGTGTGGCACAGGGACAATGTGCCGCCCTGGCACACACCCAGCAGGTTGACGGCGGGCACGCCGCTTGTACGTCGAATGTGATCGATGCAACCGCCCAGGTAGCGATTGACATAGTCGTCGAGTTCGAGGAACCGGTCCGCCGGCTCCGGATATCCCCAGTCCACCAGATACACGTCGAGGCCGTGCAGCAAGAGGCCACGGATCAGCGAACGTTCCGGCTGCAGGTCCATCATGTACGGCCTGTTGACCAGGGCGTAGCAGATCAGGAGCGGCGGCAGACCGGCGCTCGCCGCGAGTGGACGGTAGCGATACAGGGCGATTCGATCCTCGTGATACACGGCATCGCGGGCTGAACAGCCTCCAGCCGGTATATTGAGCGCGGCAAGGGCGCTCGTTCCCGCTGCCACCCGGCGCGCGAATTCCCCTATCTCGCTGGCAGCTTGCGCGGCATCGATCGAAAGCCTGCTCATCGCCCGCGTTCCTCGCGCAATGCTCGGCCGAGTTCGTGCAGCCGTTTGTGGATCGCGTCGATTTCGGCGCGGGTCGGTAGATTGAAGGCGCGTGCCCATTCCTCGATCACCCGGCGCTGCTCGAACCGCAACTCGACCATTGCCGACAAAAGCTCGGCCTGCGCGGCTGCGAAGTCATCGCTGTGTGCAATTTTCGCATAGGCGCGCTCGCCGCATTCCACCCACAGATCGTGCAACTGTCTCAAGGTCGTGACCACCGACCCGGACTCAGGTGAACCGGATAGTGCTGCGAAGAGATCTTCGACCGCGCTGGTGGCGGCATTCGAGAGCATTTCACTCATGCGCGATGATGCGTGCTGCCAGCGAAGTGTCGTGGCCATCAGCCGCTCGGTCGCCTGCGGCTGTCCCTGCAGCAGCCCGAATTTAGGCATGTACATGCGCTCGAACCGGTCTCTCAATCCATCGCGAAAAGCCTGAGACGCTGAGCCCGGTGCAAGCGCAGCATGCGACTCGACGAGATTCCAGAGCTCGCGCGTGATGCCGAGATAATCCTCGCCAAATTCCTTGAGCCGCCTGATGACCTCGCCGCCACTATCCACGGCCTGCCGCAGGAATTCCTGCTGGGCCTCGCTCAGGGGATCCGTCATTTTCTCTCCGGGCTGTCAGCAAGCAGGTGCGCCGCAAAAACAAACCCGCGTGAATCGATCCAGATAGCTCGTCGTATGATCACATATCTCATTGTTCTAGCAAACAATATTAAGCAAGATCGATCCAGATTCGCGATCAGACATAATGCATGTTGCACTGCAATAAACATTACTGTAGGATAACGCCTATCCCGTTACAGCCCAGATATTCAAGGATGCCAGAAATGATGAACCCGACTTTCGATTTCAGCGTGTTTATGGACGCCAGCAAGAAGGCCTTCGCGCCTGCCGCCAAGTTCAACGAATTGACCCTGCAGGGTTTCGAGCGCGTCGCGCGCCAGCAGTTCGCCTTCGTCGGCGAGATGCTCGACTTCTCCATGCAGCAGATGCAGCTCGCGACGACCGCCAAGGATTTCAACGACCTGACGGCCCGCCAGGCTGAATTGACCACGCAGTTCGCCGAGAAGGCAACGCAGCGTTCGCAGGATCTGGTCAAGCTCACGACCGAGCACCAGGCCGAGATGACGAAGTGCTTCGACCAGACTGTCGCCGAGACCGCCCAGACGGCCAAGAAAGCCGCCTGATCGGACTCTGACCCTCCCCCTCGGGACGGCGCACCTTCGGGTCGCCGTCCTTTTTTTCGCCCGCAATGGCCTCATTGGGTGTCTTGCCGCAGTGCGTTATCGCACTGCGGCATGATCCGGTACACTCGGGTCATGACCAAGGAACGCCTGATCAAGAAGTACGCCAACCGGCGGCTCTACGACGCCTCGATCAGCAAGCACGTCACCCTGGAGGACATCCGCGACCTGATCGTCAAGGGCGAGAAGATCCGGGTCGTCGAGGACAAGAGTGGCGAGGACATCACGCGGCTGATCCTGCTGCAGGTCATCGCCGAACAGGAACAGTTCGGAAAGCCGATCCTGACGACTCAGCTGCTGGAATCGATTATCCGGTACTACGGCGGGCCGATGCAGGATTTCATGGCGCGCTACCTCGAACAAAGCGTCTCGGCGTTCGTGCGCCAGCAGGAAAGCGTCCAGCAGCAGATTTCCCAGATGCTCAGCAGCACGCCGCCGCCGATGAACGCAATGGCGGAGATGACACGCCAGAATATGGAACTGTGGAACCGGATGCAGGAAAGCATGCTGGCGATGATGGTCTCACCGCGAAAGGGACGTCCTTCGGCAGCGGCGGATGACGCGGAAGAACCTGATGCCGAACCGGCCCCGCCGCGGCAAGGGAGCCTCTGAGTCCCGGTCAGGCACTCCTGGCGCCGGCGCTGGCGCTCGCTGCATGCTCCCAGGCAAGCATCGCCCGCTTGCGCTCGACTCCCCAGCGATAGCCACCCAGGCCTCCGTCCCGCCGCAGTACGCGATGGCAGGGAATGAGCCACGCAACCGGATTCGCGCCAACTGCCTGTCCCACAGCGCGACTCGCCGCGGGCTTCCCGATGGCGCGGGCAAGCTCGGAGTAGCTGGTCGGGCCCCTGGAGCCGAGTTCCAGCAGGGCCTGCCAGACCTTGACCTGGAAATTTGTGCCAGTCACCGACAGCACCACCCGACCACGGCGCTCGACAAAAATCCGCTTCGCGAGAGCCGCAACCGCGGCGTCATCCCGATCGAATGTCGCACGCGGCCAGCGCGCCTTCAGTCGCGAAAACGCTGCGCTGTCGGATCCGTCCACGAACGCAAGATGGACGAGCCCGCGCGCGGACATCGCCGCGTGGATACGCCCGAATGTCGACATTGCGTAGCCGTGGCGCAGGCGGACACCCGCACCTCCGTCCTTGTATTCGCCCGGCGTCACCGCATCGAAGCTGACGAACAAGTCGTGCAGGCGACCGCCGCCCGAGAGCCCGGCGGCCCAGGCAGCCGCCAGTACCGAGCCGCGCTCATCGAGCTCGTTTTTCGCCACCGTCAGCGCAACGGTGCGCAGGTAGCGGGTCGGCGACAAGCCGGCCCAGCGGCGAAATTCGCGGGAAAAATGAAAAACGCTGAGGCCCGCGATGCGCGCGAGTTCGCCGAGGCGCGGCTGCCGGTCGTGATAGCGGTCGATGTGGGCGATCACGCGTTCCATGCGCTGATAGGAAGAAGTCTCTGGCATGTTTCTCTGGGTCATCATCGTCTCTGATCCGGTGGCTGCCGCGATGGCGCACATTGGCTCGCGCCGCCCTCTCCGGCAACCCGGATCTTGCTGAGCCGTCAATCGGCCTTCTGGCCCTTCTTGTCGATCATGTTACCCATCGGCAGCGTGCCGGTTTCATCGAACGGGATCGAACGCAGGATGCCGAGGCGCGTCGACAGCTTGCCCTTCAGCCGGTACGGAATGGCTTCGCGTGACCGACGATCGCCGCCCAGGATCCGTATCAGCGCAGTCGCGGCGTTGGCGGTCACGATCATGTCGAATTCCGCCACGCCATTTGCCGGCACAGTGAACTCGCGCGCCGAAACGCCGTGGGCAAATGGCTCCCCGGCCAGCTCCACGTCGACATTCAGGCCGTTTACCGGCAGTTCCCGATCGTTCGGATTCTGCACCCTCAAGCGGACCTCGAGCTTCTGCTCGAACAGGCTCGCTTCCAGCGGCTTGAGCCCAACGAATGACACGCGCGGAGTCTCGAGCTTGGTTCCAAGACCGGCGCAGCCGGCAAGCCCTGCCATCAGCAGGAAGCTGAAAAGTGCTTTCATCGCCGAATCTTATCGGACCTGCCGCCACGCAATCGCGCGATGGATACTTTGATTATGACAAATTCCCGATTGACTATTACTTACTTAGTAGTATTATTTGCTTCGTAGTGCTGGTGAATGGATAGCGCTTTGTGGAGCAAATGAACCCCTCTCAAGACGGTGCTAGCAACGCTTCCGAGCAGGAGCGTCTCGCTCTGAAGTTCCAGCGCGAGTTGAACGCCGGACTCGTGGGGCTCGTGCTACTCGCCGTGCTGAGCCAAGCCGATGAAGATCTTTATGGCTACCAGATCGCCAAGCGACTGCAACATCTTGCCGACGGCAGTTCGCCGGTGAAGCAGGGCGCTCTTTATCCGGTCCTCCGCCAGCTTTCGGCCAATGGTCTGCTGGCGAGCCGGATCGTGCCGTCCTACTCTGGCCCGCCCCGCCGCTACTACCGCATCACGGAGAGCGGCCGGAAGACACTAGGCGAGTGGCGTGATATCTGGCGTGCCACGCGCGATTTCGTCGATGAGTTCACGGAGTCCAAGGGAGCATCGTCATGAACGAACGGTCCGCGCCACGCTCGATCGAGCAGTATCTCGAGGCGCTACGCGCCACGCTCGCTGGAGAAGACCCGGCGCTCGTACAGGACGCGCTTTACGACGCAGAGGAATACCTGCGGGCCGAAGTCGCGGCAAACCCCGATCGAAGTGAAGCCGACACGCTCGAGCTCATCTCCAGCACCTACGGTGCGCCCGATGAGGTCGCGGAAGCCTATCGCACGACCGAAAAGCAGGTCCGCACTGCCCTGGCGCCGCCTCCGCGCAAGGTCGCGCGCACGGCATTCGGACGGTTTTTCGCCGTCTACGGCGATTCACGCACCTGGACCGCACTCTTCTACATGCTGCTGGCGTTGGTGACCGGCATTTTCTATTTCACCGTGACTGTTACCGGCCTGTCCTTGTCGGCCGGCCTGATGCTGATGATCATCGGCATCCCGGTGTTCCTGCTGTTCGTCGGCTTCACCCGCGTACTCGCGCTCGCCGAGGGCCGGCTGGTCGAGGGGCTGCTGGGCCAGCGAATGCCGCGGCGGCCCGTGTATCCGAGCAAGGGGATGCCGATCTTCGAGCGCATCAAGGAAATGCTGACGGACCGGCGCACCTGGACGACGATGTTCTACTTCCTGCTGATGCTCCCGCTCGGCATCCTGTACTTCACGCTCGCAATCACCGGCATTTCGGTCGGTCTCGGGCTGGTCGTCGGCTCGATCGCGAGCCTTCTGCTGGATGCGGGCGTCGGGTCGGGCGGCATCAGTATCGACCACGGAATCTACTTCGGGCCGTCACCGGTGCTCGCACCAGTGATATTCGTCCTCGGCGTCCTGCTCCTGACGGCGGTCATGCATCTCCTGCGCGGCCTCGGCCGCGCGCATGGCAGCCTTGCCAAGCACTTGCTGGTAGCGCCAAGAGGCTCAGACTGAGCGGGCCTGCGCGAGTGATGCCCGGATTGATTGTGTTTCTGCTGCTCGGCCTCCCCGATGCCGTCCCGGCGCAGCAGGCCGTTGCCAATGCGAATGCAGAGCGCTGCCTGCCCGGCGAGGAAGGATTCCTTTCGATGCGATTGCGCGGAAGCCTCGATGCCGATATCGAATGGCGCGAGCCCCAGCTCGACTGCACCGGCATGCCGCGCCCCGACGGACAAGGCCTGCGCTTACGATTCTCGGGACCGTTGGAAGGCGCCGGCGAACTCGCCGTCGTCTTCGCGGCACCTGCACTCGGCATGGGTGTCTCGGCGCGAGGAGTGCCCGTGAATGTCACGCTGCTGGACGAGGCTGGCGAACGTATCTACGGCACGCAGGGAGACGGCCGCTGTGTCTTCGACGAAGTCGAGCAGATTGCGCTCGCCGATGCGTCGCTGCCGCCGCGAAGTTTTCGGGTGACGGCGCGGGGATTTTGCACGGCGCCCGCCCGCGCGCTGGACGGCGAAGGCGCCGTGCTGCTGACGCGTTTCGATTTCTCCGGCCTCGTGACTTATGGCGAAGATGACGCCGCCGTGCCCTCTGCGTCGTTGCCATGAAGAAGCCGATCGCACTGTTCGCCATCCTCGTGCTGTGCACCGGATCTGCCTGCGCGCTCGGCAAGCATGCGCCCGCGCCGTTCCCCGACCTGCAGCAGGCCGATGTCCAGGTCATCACGGCCGGCGGCCGGCACCATTTCAAGGTATGGATCGCCGACAACGAGCAGAGCCGGGAGCGCGGGCTCATGTTCGTGCGGGCCCTGGACGCGAATCGCGGCATGTTGTTTCTCTTCGAGCGACCGCATTTCGCGGCTTTCTGGATGAAGAACACTTACCTGTCGCTGGACATCGTCTTCATCGACGCCCAGGGCATCGTGGTCAATGTCGCTCGAAACACAGAACCCCTCTCCCTCAAGCCTATCGAGTCGGCCGCGCCGGTGACCGGCGTACTCGAGCTCGTCGCCGGAGCGGCAGCAAGAATCGGCCTGACCAGCGGTGATCGGGTCAGCCACTCAGCCTTCATAGGGTCGCAGGGTGCTGATCGAGTGGAAAGTCGTGGATTGAGTGATAAGGTAGTGGGACAAAGTGAATAGTAATTGCTCAATCCTATGAAACCGGTGGGCCAATAAAGACGTTTTTGTGCGCTGTCTGTCAGGTAAGTGGATTTTGAGTGCGCATCCGGGTCTCTGGCGCGCGGCTTCATCATCGCACGAGTTTGCGAATGGCGGGGCTCCTGCGCCCGCCTTGCTACGCGTTAGTTGTCACCAAACAACAGTATTGCTTTATTGCTTTTCAGACACAGGCCAACCTGAAAGAGTCCTGCGATAACTAATGGTAGATGCGAATTCCAGCTCAAGATCTCTAAAAACTGTCTTCGTTGCATTTTCGCGACACTGACTTGCATTGGCAACGATTGTTGTTATTATGCGCCCACGAAAAGTGGTCGAGGTCCTGTACGAAATCGGCCACTCCTGAGTTTGTGTACTGCAGTTCACATTTTCAACGATCGGAAGAACGGCATCGCCGTTCGCGGGAGGAAGTAGACAATGGAACGAAATAATCGCGTCGCAACAGCAGTTCGTCGCGCACTCATCATGAGTGCACTGACGACTGCGGGCGTTGCGGCACCTGCGCTTGCGCAGGAAAACATCGGTGAGATCACCGTTACCGGCTCGCGCATTTTGCAGCCCAACATTCAGGGGCCGAGCCCAGTCACCGTGATTGGCGCTCAGGATATCAAGGTGACGGGCGTGACCAAGGTCGAGGACCTTATCAACCGCCTGCCCCAGGTGTTTGCCGATCAGGGTGGCAACATCTCAAACGGCGCGACGGGCACCGCGACGATCAACCTGCGGAACGCCGGTTCGCAGCGAACACTGGTGCTGGTCAACGGCCGACGCCTGCCAGCCGGTGACGTGTATGACCCTTCTGTTGACGTGAACCAGATCCCCGCTCCGCTGATCGAGCGCGTGGAGGTTCTGACCGGCGGCGCTTCGGCCATTTACGGTTCGGACGCCGTCGCCGGTGTCGTCAACTTCATCCTGAACGATAGTTTCGAAGGCGTGCAGTTCGACGTCAACTACAACTTTTTCAATCATCACAACAGCAATGCTGTCGCCGATGTCGTCGAGAGCCGGGGCTTTGCCCTGCCGAAGAAAACCGTCAACGACGGCGGCGTGACGGAAGCGAGCCTGCTGATGGGTTCGAACTTCGCCGATGACCGCGGCAATGCGACCGTTTTCCTTGGCTATCGCGAAGGGAAGGCGCTGCTGCAGGCGAAGCGCGACTACAGCGCCTGCGCGCTTTCAACAGGCGCCACCAGCTTTGGTTGCGGCGGTTCGTCCACGAGCTTCCCGGGTCGCTTCATCGACCTGAACTCGGGTGCCAACCTGACAGTCGCCGACTCCTCCGGCACCGTCCGGCCCTGGACCACGGCGGATCTATACAACTACGGTCCGCTGAACTACTACCAGCGCCCGTCCACGCGTTATGTGCTCGACGCGTTTGCGCATTACAACCTCAACGACAATGCGCAGATCTACACGGAAATGATGTTCCATGACGACCATACGGTCGCGCAGATCGCACCGAGCGGCCTGTTCGGGCTGGTCACCGACATTTCATGCAGCAACCCGCTGCTGTCGGCCGACTGGGTCGACAACATCTGCACCCAGAACGGGCTCACTGCTGCTGATTCGGCCAGCATGTTTATCCTGCGCCGCAACATCGAGGGCGGCGGCCGCCAGGACGACATCCGTCACACTTCCTATCGCGGGGTGGTCGGCTTCAAGGGCACATTCGCGGATCACTGGAGTTACGACGTATCCGGCCAGTACGGCACGGTCGTCTTCCAGGAAAAATACCTGAACGACTTTTCGTTCACCCGCGCGGGGCGCGCGATGGACGTCGTCGACGACGGCAGCGGCAACGCCGTTTGCCGATCGGCCCTGGATGGCTCCGATCCAGCTTGCGTACCGTATAACATTTGGAGTTTGGGCGGCGTGACGCCGGAGGCCATCGCCTACCTGCAGACGCCAGGCTTCGCGTCGGGGGCTACCGAGCAGACCGTGTTCACGGGCTCGCTGTCCGCCGATCTCGGGGCCTATGGACTCAAGTTCCCGATGGCGGAATCTGGCGTCGGCATCGCATTCGGTGCAGAGTATCGGCAGGAGAAGCTCCGGAACAACACGGACACCGCCTTCGAGACTGGCGACTTGTTCGGCCAGGGCGGCCCGACCATCGGAGTCACCGGCGCATTCCACGTCAAGGACCTGTTCCTCGAGACGCGTGTGCCGATCGTTGAAGGCCGGACCGGCGCGGAAGAGTTTTCCTTGAATGCAAGCTACCGCTACTCGGACTACAGCACTGGTGCTACCACCGATACCTACGGCATCGGACTCGTGTGGGCGCCGATTGAGGACCTCAGGTTCCGGGGCGGCTACCGGCAGGCCGTGCGTGCGCCGAACGTCATCGAGTTGTTCCGGGCCCAGTCGATCGGCTTGTATGACAACGACTTCGACCCTTGCGCAGGTGCGGTTCCGGTCGCCACGCTGGCACAATGCATAAACACCGGCGTCACGGCGGCCCAGTACGGCACGATCATCGACAGCGCCGCGGGTCAGTACAACGCGCTGTTCGGCGGTAATCCGGACCTGAGTCCGGAGACTGCCACCGGCTGGTCGGCGGGGATCGTGTGGACTCCGGCCTTCATCGAAGGCTTTAACGCAACGATCGATTACAGCACCGGCGAGATCAAGGACCAGGTCTCCACGCTGCCCCCGACGACGACACTGACGCAGTGCCTAGAGACGGGCGATCCGCTGTTCTGCAGCTTGATCACGCGCGATCAGCTCGGCACCCTGTGGGCCTTGCCAGCGGCCAGGATTGTCGCGACGAACCAGAATCTTTCCACAGGCGAAAGCACCTGGCTCGACGTGGCGCTGAATTATCAGCATGAAATCGGTCGCTTCGGCTCGCTGGCCTTCAACCTGATCGGTACGCAGCTCATCAAGATTACAAATGAGCCGATTCCCGGTCTCGGAAAGTACGACTGCAAGGGCTTGTACGGCAGCGGCAACTGTGGCACGCCTAACCCGGAATGGCGGCACAGCCTGCGTACCACCTGGATGACACCGTGGAATGCCAACGTGACGCTGACCTGGCGGCATTTCGACGCGGTGCTGTTCGACCGGACCAGCAGCAATCCATTGCTGACCGGTCCTTTCAATGAAGTCGACAGAAAACTGGATGCCCAGGATTACATCGACCTCAGTGCTTCCTATACATTTATGGAGAAGTACACGGCGAGCCTGGGATTCAATAATCTGTTGGATGATGATCCGCCGGTCAGCTCGCAGGTCGGCGCTGGCTTTGGCAATGGCAACACGTTCCCGCAGGTATACGATTCCATGGGCCGGTACGTGTTCATGAGCCTGACCGCGAAGTTCTGAAGCGGTTCATCCAGGCTTGAGCCTATGGACGGCGGGTTTCGGCCCGCCGTCTTTTTTTGCGCCCGGCGTATGGCAGCACCGATGTCAAACGACGCTATTTGACGCGGCGCACCCGCATCGCGACGCGCCCTGGCGTCAGAAGCTGATAGGAACCCATCGCGGCCTTGCGGATGATTATTTTGTCCCCGACCCGCGGTCGCGCGTTGGTGGCTGACTCCGCCTGCACCCAGACTTGCCCATTGTCGAGAGTTACGATGATTTCGCCGGTAGCGCGGTGGCTGATAACGGCGACCACGGCCTCGATCCGGTCGGGAAAGAGACGCTGGTCTGGATCCGGAATCTTGGCGCGTTTCTCAGCCTCGCTGAGGCCGAAGTCCCGCCCGGCCTTGGCGGAGGCATCCGGCGGTGTGTCATCGGCCTCGGCAGGCCGACCGAAGGCCTGATCGTAACATGCCAGCCGGTCGGCAGCCTCGTGCAGCACGGCGCACCGGTGCTCTGGACTCTGCGGCTCGGACGCGCTTGTGACCGCAACCAGCGTTGCGCCAAGCAACGCCATACATGATGTAAGAATCGGATGGGGCACGGGGGTTTCCTCGCTCGTGATCTCGAAGCCCGAGACTATAATGCATCTGTCAGCCACCGGATTTGTGCGTGAGCCTGCAACACTGGGAAAGCTACTATCGAGCCGGCGCGGTCGCGAGTTGCCCGCTCGGGCCAGGCGGCGGATACACGCAGGAACTGCGCGATGCCTGGGTGGAGTTCTTCACCGGGCTGCCTGAGGGTGCCAGGATCCTCGACATCGGCACCGGCAACGGGGCGGTTGCTATGATTGCGCGGGAAGCTTCTGATTCTCTTGACAGGCACTACGAGATCCACGGCACCGACCTGGCGCAGATTGACCCGGTCCGCGACGTGCGCGACGGCAGACGCTTATTGACCGGCATCAAGTTCCATGCGCGGGTTGCGACCGAACAGTTGCCCTTCGAAACGGGTAGTTTCGATGCGGTCAGCGGCCAGTACGCTCTGGAATACGCCGCCGTCGACCGGGCCCTGAAAGAGATCCGCCGGGTCCTGAAGTCTGGCGGCAGGGCGCAGTTCATCGTGCACCATGCCGACTCGATTGTCGCCCTTAAGGCCCATGAATCGCTGCGACAGTCAGCGCTGGTGCTGGATGAAACCAGGGTATTCCGCAAGCTGCGCCGCCACTTGAAGAGCGGGCAACGATCGCGGACCGTTGCGCAGAGGACCCTGGCCGATCTAGACGCCGCGGTCGGCACATTGCGCAAGGCCGCGGAACGGGCAGAAGACCCGTTGACGCTCAACGTAACCATCGACGCGGTCGGCAAGCTGCTGGCTGCGCGGGCACAGATGAGCCCGGCCGCACTCGACCTCGAATGCGACCGCGTCGAGGGCAGCATTCGCGCTGCTGTCCACCGGTTGCAGGACCTGGTCCAGTGCGGCCGGACCGAGGCCGGCATGCAGAGCATGTCGGAACTCGCCCTGGCCCAGGGCTTCGAGGTCAAGGAAATGGCGCTTCAGTATCACGCCGGCGACAAGCTCGTCGGCTGGCGCATGCGTCTTGCGAGGCCCTGAAGTGGGCGGAAGTCCCGGTGTCGCCGGTCAACATGCGCGCGCGGGCATGGATGCCTTGCGTCGCGGCCAGCCGCGCGAGGCGCATCAGCATTTTTCCAGGGCCGTTGCAGCCGGACCGGTGGAGGCGTCAGCCTGGCTGGGTCTGGCGCAGGCTTGCAGGGGCCTGAAGGATGAGTCCGGCCGGACCGCCGCCATAGACAAGGCGCTGGCACTCGAGCCGCGCAGCATCCGCGGATTGATCATGAAGGCCGACCAGCTAGCCGAGGCGGGTGATGCACGTGCGGCTTCGTCATTCTATCTGGGCGCTGTCCGGCTCGCGCCGCCAGCGGGGCAGCTTGCCCCCGATCTCGTCCCTGAATTGCGTCGCGCTCAACAGATGTGCGAGCGTTATGCGGTCGAGTACACGTCGTACCTACGCGAACGCCTCGTTTCCAGCGGATTCGATGAGTCGCGGTCCAGTCCGCGCTTTGCGCAAGCGCTCGACATCCTGTCGGGCAAACGGCGCATCTACGTCCAGCAACCGCGTTATTTCTATTTCCCGGGTTTGTCCCAGGTCCAGTTCCACGATCGCCAGGGTTTTCCATGGCTTACAGCGGTTGAGCACGCGACCGACGATATTCGCGCGGAGTTGCTGGAAGTCCTCGAAGACGATGATGCATTTGCGCCTTATGTCCAGGGCGAACCGAACCGTCCGCACAACGAACAGGACGGCATGCTGAACAATCCAGACTGGAGCGCCTTCTACCTCTGGAAGAATGGCGAGATCGTGCCGGAAAACGCGGCACGTTGCCCGAAGACCCTGCTGGCGCTCGAGAGTCTGCCGCTCGCCCGCATTCCGAATCGCTCCCCTTCGATCCTGTTTTCGCTGCTGCGGCCGGGCGCGCATATCCCGCCCCACAATGGACTGATCAATACCCGTCTCATCTGCCACCTGCCACTGATCGTGCCGGGGAAATGCGTCTTCCGGGTTGGTAACGACCTGCGCGAATGGGCCGAGGGTAAGGCTTGGGTATTCGACGATACCATCGAGCATGAAGCCTGGAACGAAAGCGACGGGACCCGCGTGATCCTGCTGTTCGAGGTCTGGCGACCGGAACTGACCGAAGAAGAGCGAGGACTGCTCCGGGCCCTGTTCGAAGCGATTGACGCCCACAGCGGCCATAAGCCCGATTGGGAAATCTGATAGGGGAAGCGGCGATCAGGCGCAGCGGGCGTTTTACATATACGCTGCTCGAAACTATGCGGGCAGCCCGCGTCAGCCGCCGCCGCTGCAGGCGCTGCCTGTGGTGCACATCACCTGACGCCGACTGACATCCTGCTGCATCGACCGCTTGCGTTCTTCGATGTCCTTCAACTGCTGGAGAGTGAAGCAGAATTGCTGGGGAATGCGACTGCCGAGAGCCAGCCCCTTGCGGCAGTAGACAGTCTCGCCATCGCGAACCCTGACGTGGTAGCCCTTCGGCGGCTCGTACTCTACGGGCTTCATCGCCTTGGCGGTCGCGTCGGCCTGCTGGGCGATCTGCGCCGCAGCATCCGCAGCAGGCTGCTTCACTGCCGGCTTGTCGACATCCTCTGCAATGGCGACACCCGCCACAATCACCAACACGAACATCAGCATCAAATTACGCATGCTTCGGCTCCGCACCTCGACCAGATCAAAGATAATACATGGGTACACTGCGACCGCAAAAGCCCCGGAGACGGGCTCAATGCAAGCACCGCCAGCCCTTGTTTTTTGCCCGTCCGGAAATGGGTCGTCATAATACTGGCCGGCGGCAATCGCCATTATAGATTCCTGGCTCTGTTATGAGCAAAGCTTCCGCATCGTAAAATGGAATCGCGTGTGACACAGATGCTCAGTTGCTGGAAATGCGGCGATTCGCTTGCTGAGCTGAGCCTGCCGCTGTCCCGGACAGACGAGTGCCGCGCGTGCCGGGCTCAGTTGCACGTCTGCCGCATGTGCAGCTTCTACGACACCAGCAAGGCAAAAAGCTGCGCCGAGCCCATTGCCGATGACGTGCAGGACAAGGCCCGGGCCAATTTCTGCGGCTACTTCCAGGCGGTTGGAGGGCGATTCAAACCGCGCGACAGCGCTGGCGACCAGGCCAAATCGGCCCTGGAGTCGCTATTTGGAGCCAAAAAGTGAAGTCGCTCTCGAATCGGGGTTCCCTCAATCGACTCGCTGGTCCAGAATGGCCGTTCTGCCCTCCGCCAGCGGTTCCTCGACCATGAATGCGACCACGACTGCCGAACGTCCACGAATTCTCTGGGCCAATGTGCTCATGTTTCTGCTGACCTTTGCTGCCGCAATCGTGGTCGTGCCCTGGTACGGGTTCACCCACGGCTATAGCCTGGCTGCCTGGGTCTGGTTCGCCGTACTGCTGTACGCGAACGGGCTGGCAATCACCGGTGGCTATCACCGCCTCTGGTCACACCGGACCTACGACGCGCACTGGTCGCTCAGGCTGGTCTACATGCTGCTGGGCGCGATGGCTTTGCAGAACAGCGTGCTGATATGGGCTTCAGGCCACCGCAACCATCATCAATTTGTCGATGACAACGACCGCGACCCCTACTCTGCCGGCCGCGGCCTGTGGTTCTCGCATATCGGGTGGATGCTGCGCCGCTACCCCAGTGGCGAACCCCATTTCGACAATGTCCGTGACCTGCAGAAGGACCCGTTGGTCGCATTCCAGCACCGTCACTACTACGTGCTGGCGATCGGCCTGAACGTGCTCGTGCCGCTGGCACTCGGCTGGCTGCATGGCGACCTGTGGGGCGTGTTCCTGCTCGCCGGCGTGCTGCGCCTGGTCGTCAGCCACCACTTTACCTTCCTGATCAACTCGGTCGCCCATGCGTTCGGCTGGCAGCCGTACACCGATGAGAACAGCGCACGCGACAACGGCTGGCTCGCGTTCCTGACCTACGGCGAGGGCTACCACAATTTCCACCACCAGTTCTCCCATGACTACCGCAACGGGATCCGGTGGTGGCATTGGGACCCGAGCAAGTGGATCATCGCGTCGCTCTCATGGATCGGCGTGACCCGCCGGCTCAAGCGCACGCCGGATTTCGTGATCCAGCGCGCGCGCCTCGCGATGCAGTTCCGCCGCGTCGAGGCAAGCCTGGAACGCCGCAAGCTGGCATTGCCGCACGTCGATCTCGAGCAGCTCCGGACGCCGCTTCACGCGCGAATACGAAATGTTCGTCTCGACATTGGCGGAATGGTCCCGGCTCACGGATGCCTGGTACACCAGGACGCGTGAGCAGATCGTCCATCGCTGGGAAGAGGCCAGCTTCAGGATCGAGACCCGCGCGATCGTCTATCAGCTGCGCATGCAGCACCGTCGCCTGCAACTGCTCGGTGCCCAGCTGGCCTGACCGGCCCGGCGCTTGTCGCCTCGTTCGCGGAGGCCCTATGCCCACCCGCATCCCGCAATTGCTGCTCTTCGCGGCGACCGCACTCCTAAGCGCGGCGCTTGCCGCCTGCGGCAGCGGCGACTCAGGTGGCAGGCTGGCAAATGGCAGCTGCTCAGCGGCCAAGCAGAAGCAGTTCGTGCTGGATGCGGCCCGCGAGTGGTACCTGTTCCAGGATCTCCTGCCGGCATCGGTCAATATCGCCGATTTCGCGTCGCCACAGGACCTGCTCGATGCATTGACCGCCACGGCACGTGCCCAGGGCAGGGACCGTTTTTTCAGCTTCCTGACGACACCCCAGGCCGACAGTTCCTTCTTTCAGGAGGGGCAATTCATCGGCTTCGGGTTCAGGACCAGCATCCAGGGAAACCGGCTGTTTGTGCCGGACGTGTTCGAGTCGAGCCCTGCCGCGGATGGCGGCCTCACGCGCGGCGTGGAAATCACGGCCATCGATTCCGGGACAGGTTACGTTTCAATGGCGAGCATCCTGGCCATGGACCCGAACCTGGAGCAGGCCTTCGGGCCGGCCACCGAGGGCACGCAGCGCGGCCTGCGATACCTCCGCCTCAATGGTCAGCAGGTTGAAGTCGCGCTGACCAAGCGCCTCGTCACGATTCTTCCGGTGCCGCCGGCGGGTGGCACGGCGGTCCTTACGTTGCCGTCAAATTCGTCCGTACGAGTCGGGTACGTGCATCTCCGCACATTCATTTCGACAGCAAACGCGCCGCTGCGCGCTGCCTACGCAGCAATTCCGCGCGCAGGGAATCCAGAACATTATCATCGACTTTCGCGGCAATGGCGGTGGTCTCGTGAGCGTCGCCGAACTAGTCGGCGACCTGAATGGAAGGACTCAGAGTGCGGCCGACATCTTCTCGAACATGCGATTCAACCCGGCCAAGGCTTCGAACGACACGATTCGCCGGTTCATCGCTCAGCCCGAATCTGTAGCGCCCGTCAGGATCGCCTTCATCACGACGGCGGGCACCGCCTCGGCCAGCGAACTCGTGATCAATGCCATGAAGCCCTGGGTCGAGGTTGCGATCGTGGGCGAAGACACATTCGGCAAGCCCGTCGGCCAGTTTGCATTCGACCTGAATGGCTGCGACCTACGCCTGCGTTTGATCGCCTTCAAGGTGACCAATGCCAATGACGAGGGGGACTACTTTGACGGCCTGGCCTCAACGCTCGCCTTTGCCTGCGCCGCGGCCGACGACTATTCGAGAACACCCGGCGATCCCGCCGAGAACTCGACCGCGGAAGCCCTCAACTGGCTCGGCACGGGTGCCTGCGGTCAGGTCTTGAGCAGCGCGGCCCCGGGACCCCGGCTGGCCCGTCCATCCGCCCGGATTCCGATGCCGAGTGCACCGACACCTGCCCAGGCCTTGCTGCCGGGGCTATTCTAGGCCGCCGACTGTCGCCAGCTTGCGACAGTTGCAGGCGCAAGGGCCATCGCCGCACTCGCCCGATGGCTCCCAACTGGCTACTCTTGTGGTTCCCCCACCCTGGAGAACATGTCATGGCGATCTGGAAAGACATCGTTGCAAAAGACTCCATACAGGCCGATCCGGCGGCAGTCGGCCAGCCGCCGGCGAACCGTTCTCGCCCTGAATCAATGCCGAATGCGGCAGCGCAGCCAGTCGCGTCGCGCAAGGAACTGAAGGAATCGATTATCGCGGCCGGCCTGACCTTTGAAGGCAAGATTGAAGGCTCGGGTCATGTGCGCATCTCTGGACGCTTCAAGGGCGACGTGCACGTGGACGGCTCGCTGACCGTCGAGGCCGGCGCCCATCTCGCGGGTTCGGTGCGTGCCGCATCGGTGATCGTTGCCGGCGAGATAGAAGGCAATATCGAAAGCGCGCAGAAGGTCGAGCTGCACCAGACCGGCGTGCTGAATGGTGACGTCAGTGCGGGCTCCCTGTCGGTAGCAGGCGGCGCGCGCATGCGCGGCCGGGCGGAGTTTGGCTGGAGCGAAACCGGCATGCCGAAGACGGCGGCGCGGAACTGATCCGTCAGGATGTCATGAACCGACGCACGGCGACTGCTGGCAAGACTCGTTCGTGTCCGCACTGCAAGGCCACGATCCTCGAGAGTTCCACCGTGTGTCCCGCGTGCAGGCATCACCTGCGCTTCGAGCGGCGCAGCAGCACCGAGCCGGATCCTGTCGGCGAGGTCGCGCTGAAAGTATCGGGCCAATTCTCGCGGCGGACGACGGATGGACAGGGGGAGTATTCCGTCGTCGTCGTGATCCGCGACGCACGAGGCACTGAACTCGCCCGCAAGGTGATTGGTGTCGGCGGTCTCGCTGCGGGAGAGGAACGATCGGTGGAACTGACTGTCGAGCTCTTCAATCCATGAGCCTGAAAGTCGTCGAGCTGCACCACCATGCCGTAAGGGTGCCGCCGTCGCGGATGGCGGCCGCCGATACGCGGCGCTTCTATACCGAGGTGCTGGGACTCGGGGCCGACGACGGCCCCAGCGCGCAGGCCGGCCTGGCCGGGCACCGCATCAATGCGGGTCCCACGGCCCAGATTCACCTGATCGGATTGATTGGCACGACGGCCGATCCCGGCTCGGGCATCGATCCGACGGCACCGCATGTGGCGCTTGCGGTCGCAAGCATCGCCGAGGCCAGGTCCGAGCTCGACCGGCTGGGCATCCGCTATCGCACGATTCCCGGTGGCAGCGGACCCGAATCGCAGCAGCTGTTCCTGACCGATCCGGCCGGCAATCTTGTCGAGTTGCACCAGATCGGGACCTGCCGGTGCACGGCGCGATCGCGCAATTCGCATGCCGGTCACGCCCGTGTCTCGGGCACGGTGCTGTTCGCGGACATGCGCGGATTCACGACTGTTGCGGAACAGCTGAGCCCGGACGACGTCGTCCCGCTGCTGAACGAGTTCTTCTCGATGCTGTCCGCGATCACAAGCGAATACGGCGGCACGGTGTTTCACATCGCGGGCGACGGGCTGATGGCCGGATTCGGTGTGCCCCGTGCCGAAGCGGACGCCAGCATCCGCGCCGTTGCCGCTGCGCGGCGCATGATCTCGGATTCAGCGGCCTCGCCGGGGAGTGGAAAGCGCGCCTCGGGCTCGATACGGGCCTCGGAATCGGCATCAATGCGGGCGACGTCATCATCGGCGATGTCGGTGCACCGGAGCGGCCGAGCTACACGCTGATCGGCGATACGGTCAATGTAGCGGCGCGGCTGGTGCAGCGCGCCCGCGCGGGCGAAGCGCTCTTCTCGCGGGCAGTCTGGCAGGCGCTCGACGCGGGCGACGCGGGAATCATGCCCTTGCCACCAATGGTATTGCGGGGGCGAACACGCCCGGTCGAGATCTACTGCATGCCGTCCGGCGCGCGCCTCGACCTGCGGCCTGCGATAGCCTGACCGGTCCAGCCAGGGAAACGATGATTCAGGCTATACTGAGTGGAACGAAATTCGGCTTTCGGCAGCCGCCGAAGGAACTGTCGAGTGTCGCGGCCGTCTATCGGACGCAGACCAGCTAACTGACCACTGGACCCCGTCTAATGCCACTTGAACGACGCACCGCCTCCCGGGTGGTACCCACGATTTGCGCGGTGCTCGGCGCCCTCCTGATCGCTGGCTGCGGCTCCGGCAGCCCGCCCCATGCGGCACCCGCAAATCCCGTGGCCGAAGGCTCGGACGGTCAGGTCGACCTCAGCTGGAACGCGGTGACCGGCGCCAAAAAATACGTCATCCGGTGGGCCGATGATACGACTCCGGGTTCTGAATTAATCAACGAAATCAAAGATATAACGACTACGACATATAGCCATACGGGATTGACCAACTTTCGCACCTACCGGTATCGGATCGTCGCCGAGACCAGTGGCGGGCGTGGCCCCGAAAGTCTCCTTGTCAAAGCAGAACCGGGGCCGGTGCCGGGGCCGGTGGAATGGACGGCAGTCGTCTTCTGGCGATCCGGGCCACACGATCTATTTCGCGACAGCCGAGAGGGCGACCGGGTATCGCGTGTATGCGGCAACGACGCCGGCTGAGCTGATCGGGCGCAGACCGAACACATTGTTCGAAGAGGCTGCCACCTCCCCAAGCGTGCGGGCCGATATTGCGATCAACACGCCGCTGCTATATCGGGTGATCGCGATGAATGGCACCAAGCCTGGCCTTGAAAGGATTGGCTTTGACGGTCCGGTGGTCATGACCGCCGCCCAAGCGATCACTACCTACGACCTGGTCCCGCTTGGTTTGGCGTTTGGCGATCCGAATGCAGACGATTGCCTCGACATGGTCAATGCCGTCAGCGGCATCTCGGGCACCACCTGTCAGGGTACATTCGACCGCACGCGTGCTCGCCGGATGCGGGTCTTTCGGACCTGGTGGCGGCAGGAAGGACCAACGGAGATTCACGCTTCGCGGACTTCACCGGCGACGGCTTCGACGATGTGTTCAGCAGCACTTCTACGCCGGCAGATGATCCGGCCTCGCTCGCCGTGCTGAGCGTCAACCAGGGCAACGGCAATCTACCAGACGGATGCCGGCAGTCACGGCGCTCGGCATCGGCGGTTTCGGCGGCACGCTGCTGGCCGCCGACTTCGACAATGACGGCGATATCGACCTGTTTGCTCCGAATGACCAGACCCAGGGCGACGGCGCCCGCAACTGGCTGCTGCTGAATGACGGTGGCGGCACATTCACCGATGCCGCTGCGGCCGCCGGCGTGGACAGCAACCCGGCTGGCGCGGCCTATGTGCCGCGCGGCGGCCAGGCTGTCGATTTCAACGAGGACGGCCGCGTCGACCTGCTGTTCGGTTCGCGGCTGCTGATCAACAACGGCAACGGCACTTTCAGTGATGGCAGCGCCGCGGCCGGCATGCCCGTGCGCGCCGACCAGGGCCTGAAACTTGTCGACGTGGATCTCGACGGCGACCTGGACCTGATCCATCACGACGGCGCGGTCACGCGTCTCTACCGCAATACTGCAGGCGTCTTCGATAGCGGAACGATCATCAACGAGGATACGACGCAGGCCACTTTCGGATACGGATTGAATGCCTGCGACGTCAATGGTGACGGATTCGAGGACGTGCTGATCGCGAATAACGTCACCGCGACCGGCACGGGTGCGCCGAAGCTGCTGGTGAATGTCAATGGCGTGCTGATGCCGTCGGCGCTTCCGATGGAGGTCACGGCAGGCACCGGCGACCTGATCGCTCACAATGACCTGATCGCCTGCGGCGACATCGACAACAACGGGGTGATCGATTTCGTGTCCCGCTGGGGACAAACCTACCGCCTGTTGCGGGCGGGATTGACGCTGGCGACACGCATCAAGATCCGGGTGGTCGGCTCCGGCGGCGAGCACAATCAGCAGGGGCACATCGTCAGGATCGTGCCGCGTTCGTATCCGAACCGGATCATGACCCGCGTGATCGAGTCGGGTTCGGGCCTGCAGTCGCAGAATCAGTACGACCTGCTGGTCGGCGCCCCGTGGCTCGGCACCTACGACATCGCCGTGCGCTTCGCAAATGGCGTCGTGAATGCGACGGCTGAACCCGGCGATTCGATAACGATCTTCGAGGACGGTCGCGTCGAGACTGGCCTGCAGTAGGCACTCGCTCCGCCCTCAGGCGAGCGCCGCATCGAGATCCGCAATCAAGTCCCGGGTATCCTCGATACCAACCGACAGGCGCACCAGGCTGTCGCTGATGCCGAGTTTCGCGCGAATCTCGGGCGGCACGGACGCGTGCGTCATGATCGCCGGATGATCGACCAGGCTCTCGACGCCTCCCAGGCTTTCCGCCAGCGTGAACAGCTCCAGGCGCTCCAGGAAGCGCCGGGCTTCGGCTAGTCCACCCTTCAGGAAGAAGGTCACGATGCCGCTGTGGCCGTTCTTCATCTGGCGGAGCGCCAACGCGTGCTGGGGATGCGATGGCAGCCCTGGGTACAGGACGCGTTCCACGCGGCTATGCCGCTCGAGCCAGAGAGCGACCGCGAGCGCACTTTCGCTGGACTGGCGCATTCGCAGCGGCAGCGTCTTGAGCCCCGCGCAATGCGAGAAAGCTGTCGAATGGGCCGGAGACCGCGCCCACCGCGTTCTGGAGGAAGCCGATACGCTCGGCAAGGTCTGCGTCTGCGACCACAACGACGCCGCCGACCATGTCCGAGTGGCCATTCAGGTACTTGGTCGCCGAGTGCATGACGATATCGGCGCCGAGTTCCAGAGGCCGCTGAATCCACGGGGTCGCAAAGGTATTGTCTACGACCGTCAGGATGTCCCGCTTACGCGCGATTTCCGTGAGCGCCGCGATGTCCACGAGCCTCAGCATCGGATTGGTCGGCGATTCGATCCAGATCATCCGCGTCCTGGGCCGGATTGCCGCGAGTGCCGCTTTCGGGTCCGACAGGTCGGCGAAGGTGAAATCGAGGGCGGCGGAGCGCCGGCGCACGCGCTCGAACAGGCGGAATGTGCCGCCATAGAGATCGTCCATCGCGAGCACGTGGCTGCCGCTCTCCAGCAGGTCCAGCAACGTGGCAGTCGCCGCCATGCCGGATGCAAAAGCATAGCCTCGCGTGCCGCCCTCCAGATCCGCGATGCAGCGCTCCCATGCCATTCGCGTCGGGTTCTGGGTGCGTGAGTACTCGTACCCCTTGTGCACGCCAGGACTCTCCTGGGCGTAGGTGGAAACCGCGTAGATCGGCGGCATCACGGCACCCGTCGTCGGGTCCGGCGACTGGCCGCCGTGGATGGCGCGGGTCGCAAAGTCCAGGGTCTTCTTCTTGTCGCTCATATGCTTCCTGGTGGGTAATGGCACTCAGTGGGCCACGGAAGCGCCCATCTGGCGGCGCAGGTAATTGAGCACGTCGGCGCGGGTGATCAGGCCGTAGAACTGGCCGCCGTCCATGACCGCGGCATAGGGCTGCACGTCCAGCATCGCAACCAGGTTGCGCAGCGACAGCCTGGGCTCGACGACCAGGAAATTCGTGTGCATCGCCTTTTGCACGGGATCATTGAAGCGCTCGGGATCGCCGAATGCGCGCCGCATGATGTCGTCCTCGTCGATGAAGCCGACCAGCCGTTCACCCTCCATGACCGGAAGCTGGCTGAAGCCCGCGTTGCGCAGCCGGTTGTGCGCCGTCGTCAGCACGTCATTCGGCCCGACCGTAATGGTGGCGCGCTCTCCGTGTAGCCTGCCGATCAGGTCGCGCAGGTCTCCATATTGCTGCCTCTGGAAGAACCCCTGGTCTTCCATCCAGAAATCGTTGAACAATTTCGACAGGTACTTGTTGCCGGTATCGCAGGCGAATGTCACCACGCGCCTGGGTTTTTCCTGTTCCCGGCACCAACGCAGTGCCGCCGAGACCAGGGTTCCGGTCGATGATCCGACCAGCAGGCCTTCCTTGCGCAGGATTTCGCGGGCAGTTGCGAAAGACTCGCCGTCCGGGATGCTGAAAGCACGGTGGCACATCGAGAAATCGCAGATGTCCGGGATGAAGTCCTCGCCGATGCCCTCGACCTGCCAGGACCCCACCTTGCCCAGGCGGCCTTCGTTCACGTGGCCCGCAAGTACCGAACCTTCCGGGTCCGCCAGGATGATTTCTACGGACGGCGCCATCTTCCTGAAGCAGCTGGTGAGTCCCGCAATCGTGCCGCTCGATCCGACGCCGACGACGACGGCATCAACGCGCCCCTGCATCTGCTCCAGGATTTCCGGCCCGGTCGTCGTCGCGTGCGCCATCGGATTGTCGGGGTTGGCGAACTGGTTGATGAAATAGGCGCCCTGCTCACGCGCGATGCGGGCCCCCACGTCCTGGTAGTACTCGGGATGGCCCTTCTCGACATCGGAGCGTGTCAGCACGACTTCCGCACCCATGGCGCGCAGGTTGAATATCTTTTCCTGGCTCATCTTGTCCGGCAGCACAAGGATTACCCGGTACCCTTTCTGGGCAGCGACCAGTGCGAGCCCGAGCCCGGTATTGCCGGCCGTCGCCTCGACGATCGTGCCGCCGGGCCTGATGTCACCACGCCGTTCCGCTTCGACGATCATTGAAAGGCCGATGCGGTCCTTGATCGATCCGGCAGGATTCATCAATTCGAGCTTCAGGTAGAGCTCGCAGGGGCCCGTGTCGATCCGGCCGACTTTCAGCATCGGTGTCCTGCCGACCATGTCGAGGACATTGTCGTAGACCATCATGGTTGTGGCTCCGCGAGCAGGCTGCTATGAATATGGATTGTACCGGGAGACGCTCCGTGCGTTGGCGACCGTTGATCTGGACCCTGCCGGTCGCGGCCGCTTGTGTCTGGATGCCTGGAATATTGCCGGTCGATGCCGGAACGCCGGCCGCGCAGGTTCATGACGATGCCCGCGTGCAGCAGGCGCTCGAGCGTTCACGCGAACGGTTTCTCGCCTCCCAGACATTCGATCGCCTTGATGTGACGGTCCTGCTGGCTCAGCCGGACGGGACGTGGCTCCGCGGCGGTGTCGGCGGCGATCGTGCATGGTACCCGGCGAGCTGCGTGAAGCTCGGCTTCGCGATAGCGGCGGCCCACTGGTGCAGAGCGCAATCAAAAGGCCCGGACTGCCTGGACGAATCCCTGCGGCCAATGCTGCAGGATTCCGACAATGTCGCGACAGGCGTCGTTGTGGATGCGATCAGCGGCGTCATCAATGGTCCCGTGGAGGGTGCTGATTTCGGAGCCTGGCTGGAACGGCGGCTCTATACCGAGCAACTGCTTCAAAGCCACGGCCTGCTGGGCAGCCAGCGTCTGTTCACAAAGACCTACCCGACCAACTCGGGCGAAATGCCCGTGGACCTGGAAGCCCTGGCGCTCGAGCGCCACGGTCGAAACTCAATGACTGCCGATGGCTCGGCGCTCCTGATGCTGGCGTTGGTCACCGGCGAATTCGGCACCGGAACCGCAGAATATTTGCGCTCGAGGCTGCGCCGCCCGCGGATCTCGCCGAACAGCGCCATGGGCGGGGGCTTTCCCGAAGGCACGGTATTCGAGAGCAAGATCGGCAGCGCCTATGACACGCTTGCGGAAATAGTCCACGCAGAACTTCCGGACGGCCGGCGGCTGATAATCGCCGCGTACTCGAATGGGCGTGATCCCGAGGGCCCGGACGAGCAGGATTCAACGGCCCTCGCAGGATTCGCCGCGCTGCTGCTCACAGAACTCGATGGATCGCAGGCAGGTCTGTGACTGAGGATGCGAGGCGGCTGCGTGGCGTGCTGTTCATGATGCTCGCCCTGATCAGGAGCGGCGCCAGGATCAGGATTTTTCGCGCGATGCCCGGTCGGCCGCGCGGTCGGCCTTCATCTGACGCACGTCGACAGGCCGGATCTCGCTGATCTGGCAGCGATCGCGCCCGACATTCACGTGATCAAATGTCGTTATCTCGCTGCCCGTGGAACTTACGTGGATCGAATGCGCGAATTGCAGGTCAGGGCAGCTGTTCCAGACCGTCACCAGGTAGGCTTCATTGATGCCGTTCCAGAGGATCAGCTGGTTACGGGACAGGGGCTGCCAGTTCTGCAGGCGGAAAGACGTGAATCCGCGAATCGGTTCTCCCGCATAGTCCAGATAGGCAATGGCATCGTCATCCGTCCTGCGACTCGGGCCGCCGGCGCAGGCGGCGGTGAGCAGAATGGTCAGCAGCAGGACGACGACATTCTTCATGATCGGTTCTCAGGGCATTTGACAAGGACCCTGTTGCCAGGTTCCGCAATAGCCCACGACCTCAGCGCGCGAGATCCTTCAGCATGCTGCGCCACTGAAGCAGCGCGCCATCGAGGCGTTGCCAGCGGCGCGCGCTCATTCAGGCCGTGAGCTAAATTGTCCCGCGGATTCATGAACATGCCCGATACGCCATAGCTCGGCACCCCGAGGTTGCGGAAGTACAGGCTGTCGGTCGCGCCCGCGGACATCGAAGGCACGATCGGCAGGCCCGGCGCACGCAGGTCGATGGCCCTGCGAAGCGCCCGCATGACGTCCTCGCGCAACGGCGAGGCGTCGCTCGGCACGGGCTTGCCCGTGATCGACGATCTGCGCCGTCGGATCGTCGATTACGCGCGCCAGGGTTTCCCCGACGCTGTCGATGGCGACACCCGGGAATACGCGGCAATTGACGTTCACCATCGCACTCTGCGGCAGCGCGTTCTGGGCATGCCCGGCCTTGAGCATGGTCGCGACGCAGGTCGTGCCGAGCTGCCCGATGTATTCGGGCTTGGGACGCAGGTAGGCAATGGCATCCGCATCGGCGGGATCGTCGGCGATAGCGGCGCATCGCCGCGCCCTCCTCGCCCGGGGTCAACGCGCCGGCGGCGCGGAAATAGGCCAGTGTCAGCTCGCTGGTCTGCGACCGGAAACTGGAATGCCGCGATGTCGGTCGATCGCGCGCGGCAAGCCGATAGATCGCATTGTCCGGGCCAGGCCGGCTGCTGTGTCCGCCCGGATTCGTGAATGTCACCTCGAAGTCGACATAGGTCTTTTCCGCGGCCTGCATGCCGTAGACAGACGGCTTGCCGTCGTCACCGAGCAGGGCGCCACCGGCGTCGCTGTTCAGGACCATCTCCGCATTCCTGATCTGCTCCGCGAGGACGGCGGTCGTATGCCTGTGTCGTTTCCTCGTCGCCGGTCAGCGCGAGCAGGATGTCGCGCGACGGCTTGAAACCCTCCGCTTTCAGCCACAGCAGCGTGGCCACCATTGTGACGATACCGAACTTGTTGTCGGACGAGCCGCGCCCGAAGAGGAAGCCGTTCTCGACGACCGGCGTGAATGGATCCCGCTCCCAGTCCGACCTCAAGCGCGGCAACGACATCCATGTGCCCGTCGATGACAATTGGCTTTGGCGTCGGGTTCGTGCCGCGGTAGCGCGCGACCAGTATCGCGGTCTTCTCGAATGGCGTGATCGTGATGTCTTCCGGCGCGAAGCCGCCGGCTTTCAGCCGCGCCGCGAGGTAGTCCGCGTAGGCCGGCACCTCGTCCGTGGCCCGGGAAAGTCTGGAACGAGATCGACCGCTTCAGGATTTCGAGCGCCTGCGCCGATACATTGGCCGGCACAGTCGGCAGAGTCTTTTCAGCGGCCGCCGACAGGCTGGCCGCAAGGCACAGGGCAATGTGCAACCACGCCGGTTCTGGTTCGGATTGATAGCTTCACGGATTTTCCTTTCGGGGTTCCGTCAGTGTGCCTAGACGGCCCAGGCTGCCGCAAGCGCATCCCGCTAAGGTAAGTTAGAGTACGCGCCATGCGAGAGTTCCCGACTGCATGATCATCACCGTCCTGCTGACGGCATTGGGCCTGCTCGCGGTCGCCTTTACCAGTGTATTGCTGCAGGGCTGCCTGGCAGCGCGGCGAGCTTCGCCCGACCCTGGAATCGATCGGCTTCGGCGCGGTAACCAATTTCTTCGATACGCTCGGCATCGGGTCCTTTGCGACCACGACGGCATGGATCAAGTTCCGCAGGCTGGTCCCGGACAGCTTCATACCCGGCGACCCTGAATGTCGGTCATGCGCTGCCGACGGTCGTGCAGTCGGCGATCTTCCTGGTGCTGCTCGGTGTCCACGTCGACCCGATCCTGCTGGTCTGGCCTGCATCGCCGCCGCCGTCGCTCGGCGCGCTGGTCGGCGCGCCGATCGTGGTCCGGGCGCCGGTGCGGGTCGTCCAGGGCGTCGTCGGGATTGCACTCCTGATCGCCGCCGTACTTTATGCGATGAGCAATCTCCATTTGATGCCGATCGGCGGCGTGGCGACCTCGCTTGCGCCGCCGCTTCCTGTACATCGCCATCGGCGCTGCATTTCGTGCTCGGCATGCTGATGGCCTTCGGCATCGGCCTCTATGCGCCGTCGCTGATCCTGCTGAGCCTGCTGGGCCTCGATCCGCGTCTGGCATTCCCGATCATGGCGAGCGCCTGCGCGTTCCTGATGCCGACGACCGGCTTTCGCTTCATCACGACCAAGCGCATCGACCTGAAAGTCGATTGTCGGGATTTCGATCGGCGGCATTCCCGCCGTGCTTGCGGCCGCATTCGTCGTCAAGGAAATGCCGATCGTTGCGCTGCGCTGGGGCGTCGTCGTAGTCGTCCTGTACGCGGCGACGCTGCTGCTACGCTCCGCGCTCAAGCCAGCGCCGCAGCAGGATCCTGCAATCAAGCTGGCGCAATAGGAACCTGCTCGGGGGGAGATCCATGGACAGAAGGCAGTTTCTGGCGTCATCGGTTGCGGCTGCACTTGCGACTTCGCTGCCCATTGGCCGGCTGCTCGCCGCCGGCCGTGGCGTGCCGGTTGCCGGCGATGTTGCCGCAGTCACGGGTGGGCGGCGCAGCGACCATCCTCGAGCGGGCAGCCATTGCAGGAACTGCGTGACAGCCTGCGGGGCGCGCTGTTGCTTGCGGGCGATCCGGGCTATGACGAAGCACGCCGCGTGCTGAACGAATCCATCGACAAGCATCCGGCGCTCATCGTGCAGCCGACAGGCGTGGCCGATATCCGCAATGCGGTGAGCTTCGCGCGCGAGCGCGAATCTCCTGCTCGCCGTCAAGTGCGGCGGCCACAGCCCCTCCGGCAAGTCGACCTGCGACGGCGGCATGCAGATCGACCTGTCGCGATTCAGCGAGCGCGCGCGTCGACCCGCATCATGCGCCGGGCCTACGTCGCGGGCGGCAGCCTGCTCGGCGAACTGGACCATGAGTCGATGGCATTCGGCCTCGTCACGACGGCCGGCACCGTGTCCCATACCGGCATCGGCGGGCTGACGCTGGGCGGCGGCTTCGGGCGCCTGGCGCGGCGCTTCGGCCTCGCTCTCGACAATGTGGAGGGCGTGGACATCGTCACGGCCGACGGCCGCCTGCTGCATGCAGGCGCCGATGAGAACCCGGATCTTTACTGGGGCGTGCGTGGCGGCGGCGGCAATTTCGGCATCGTCACGGGCTTCGATTTCGGGCTGCATCCGATGCAGCGCCAGATCATCGGTGGCGACCTGGTATTCCCGTTCGCCAGGGCGCGGGAAATCCTCGAGTTCTACGGCGAGTACAGTTCCGGCTTGCCGGACGAGATGTACGTCGATCTCTTCATGGCGCTGCCCCCCGGCGGCAAGCCTGGCGTGGTGGGCCTGAGTCTCTGCTATTCGGGCCCGGCCGGGGACGCGGAAAAGCTCATCGCGCCGCTGCGCACTCTCGGCTCGCCGATCGCCGATACGATCAAGGCGCAGGACTATGTCGCAATCCAGCGCAGTTCCGACCACAGCGATCCGCGCAATGAGGGCACCTACCTGAAGTCGGGCTTCATCAGCGACTTCAAGGGCAGCATGATCGATGCACTGGTCAACGGCTTCAGGCCGGATCCGGCGCGCTCCACGATCGTGTTCTTCCAGCATTCCGGCGGCGCGATCGGCCGCGTCGCGCCCGATGCAACCGCTTTTCCGCACCGGCACGCGAAGCACAACATGTTCTCTGTCGTGTCATGGAATCTCGACGGCGATGCGTCGCCGCATGTGCGCTACATCAAGGACTACTGGGCGACGCTCGAGCCGTTCACGGACGGTTACTATACGAATGAGGTCGCCGATGAGGCGCAGGCCGTTGTGGACGAGAACTACCAGGGCAATATCGGCCGCCTGCGCAAGCTGAAGAAGAAGTACGACCCGGGCAATCTGTTCCGGTTGAATGCGAACGTGCTGCCGACCGCGTAGCAAAACCGCCAGGGGAGGTTTGCCCACGGAACCGAATTGGTAGATGATTGTCCATCGACCAGAGGTTCCTATTCTGCCAAGGCATCGTAGGCAACTGATTGCCCGTGTGCTGGCGCTGACACTGCTGCTTGCGCAGTTCGGCGCGCAGGCTCATGCGTTTTCGCATCTGGCAAGTGATCTGCACCGCGTCCCGAGCGCGTTACAGAGTTGTGCGACCTGCCTTTCATTTGCGCCCGTCACCATGGCGGTGGGCAGCACGCCATGCGTGATGCCAGCTGCCAATAGCGCGACGGAGCCCGCCCATCCGGTCGCCGCGATATCGATTCCCCAGTCCTCTCCGTTCACCGCATTTCAGCCCCGGGCGCCACCCCAACTCCTCTAGGCCAATGACTTTGCGGCGCGCGCTTGCGCAGCCGCGCCCGTTGACTTGAGAGGAGGAACTTTCCATGACGAGTTTCAAGCCGCTGGCGGCGCTTCTTGCGCTTTGCTGCTCCTTGCCGCCTTCGATCGCCACTGCCGCGGACGAGGTTGCGGAACTGCGGGCTGAACTGCTGGCCATGAAATCCGAATATGCGGCGCGCGTCGGCACGCTTGAGGCGAGAATCGAGCAGCTGGAATCCGCCCCTGCGCCGATGCCCGCCCAGCCAGCCCCTCACCGGCCGGCGGTTCGCGATCCGCGGCGTCCGCCTTCAATCCGGCAGTGTCCTTGATACTGGCCGGCAATTACACGGACGCGTCGCAGGATCCTGCGAGCTGGCGGATCGCCGGCTTCATGCCGAGCGGTGGCGAAGTCGGCCCCGGTGAGCGCAGCTTCAATCTAAGCGAGTCCGAAATTACGCTCAGTGCGAGTGTCGATCCCTACTTCTCGGCAACCATGGTCGCCGCGATCGCGAGCGAGGATGAAATCGGAATCGAGGAAGCATACTTCCGGACCACGAGCCTGCCATCGGGCTTCTCGGTCAAGGGCGGACGATTTTTTTCGGGCATCGGCTACCTGAATGAAGTTCATTCCCATGCCTGGGATTTCACCGACCAGCCGCTCGTCTACCAGGCGTTCATGGGCAATCAATTGGCCCAGGACGGCGTGCAGCTCAAGTGGCTAGCCCCGACCGATCTCTTTGTCGAGATCGGCGCCGAGACCGGCAACGGCCAGGCGTTTCCGGGCACGCGCCGCAACCGGAATGGTTTCAATGGCTCGGCACTGTTCGCGCACCTCGGCGGCGATCTCGGCAGCTCGGCGAGCTGGCGCGCTGGCGCATCCTGGCTCGAACAGAACGCGGATGACCGGAGTTTCCAGGACGCGAACGAGTTCGAAATGCCCGTACTGGACTCATTCACGGGCAGGTCGCGCACCTGGGGAGTGGATGCGGTCCTCAAGTGGGCGCCGACCGGCAACTCCGCCTACCAGCAGCTCAAGGTACAGGGCGAATACATGAGTCGCCGCGAAAGCGGTGATCTTGCCTTCGATACGGATGGACTGGACCTCGTTGGCGCCTATCAGGGCGACCAGTCCGGCTGGTATCTACAGAGCGTGTTCCAGTTCCGACCGCGCTGGCGTGTCGGCCTGCGCTACGACTCGCTCGATTCGGGCGCACCGCACATTGCACTCGTGAACGACGGCAGCCTGCCGCCTGGAGCGTTTCCAATGCTTCTGGCCGCGGACCCGGAGCGGATCTCCGTGATGCTCGACTGGAGTCCGAGCGAATTCTCGCGACTCCGCGCGCAATACGCCTGGGATGATGCCCGGGCAGACGGCCAGCGCGACCGGCAGTTGCGCCTGCAATACCTCTATGGCATCGGCGCCCACGGCGCCCACAAGTACTAGGAGCGGCCATCATGTTCAATCTCATTCGCAGCGCTGTTGCGCTGCTGATCATCCTGGCCTGCGGCCCCGCGCAGGCAAGCGTGAGGATTCTGGCTACTACGTCAGACTGGGGTGCGCTTGCGACTGAGCTCGGCGGTGACCGTGTCAGCGTCTATGTCGCAACCAATGCACTGCAGGACGTGCATCGCGTTGACGCCAAGCCGAGCCTCGTCGCCCGCGCCCGCACCGCCGACCTCGTCGTTGCAACAGGTGCGGAGCTCGAAATCGGCTGGCTGCCCATACTCGTGCAGGAATCGGGCAATCCCCGCATCCTGCCCGCGGCACCGGGCTACTTCGAGGCCGCTGCCTCGTTGAGCCTGCTGGAGATTCCTTCGCGTCTTGACCGTTCCCTGGGCGACATTCACCCGCAGGGCAATCCCCACCTGCAACTCGATCCGCACAACATCGCGGGCGTCGCCAGGACGCTGACCGCCCGGCTGATCCTGATTGACGCCGCCAATGCCGATTACTACCGGCAACGCGGAAACGATTTCGATTCGCGCTGGACCCAGGCGATTGCGCGCTGGGAGCAGCAGGCGGCGCCGCTGAAGGGCCTGCCGGTGGTCGTCATGCACCGCGACCAGGTTTATCTCTGCCACTGGCTCGGCCTGAGCGAAGTCGCCGCGATCGAGCCCAAGCCCGGAGTGCCGCCGAGCGCTGGCTACCTTGGTCAGCTTGTCGCAAAGCTAACGGAATCCCCGCCCAGGCTGATCCTCGTGAATGGGTACAACGATGCCAAGGCTGCCAACTGGCTTGCGGAACGCATTCATGTGCCGGTCGTGACCCTGCCATTTTCGGTTGGCGGGACACCGGAGGCCAAGGATCTCTTCGGGCTGTTCGATGACACCATCAATCGCCTGGAGGCGGCAATCCAATGAACCTGCTTTCCACCGACTTGAGCATCCTGTGGCCGGCCCTCATCGCCGGGCTGCTGGTCGCGGTTTCGCATGTACCGCTCGGCCAGCAGGTCCTGGCACGCGGCATCGTGTTCATCGACCTTGCCATCGCGCAGGTGGCGGGACTCGGCGTCATCGCAGCCAGCCATTTCGGCCTTCCGACCGATGGCTGGAGCGCGCAGGCGGCGGCAGGCGCCGCTGCGCTTGCCGGCGCTGTGCTACTGACGTGGACGGAAAAGAAGCGGCCGGACGCACAGGAGGCATTGATCGGCATCCTCTTCGTGCTGGCGTCGACAGCGCAGATCCTGTTGCTTGCAAACGATCCGCACGGCGGCGAGAACCTGAAGGACCTGCTCGCGGGCCAGATATTGTGGGTGTCCACAGATCACCTGATCCGCACCGCCGTGCTCACCGCAGTCTTTTCCGTCGTGTGGTTCCTGTGGCGCGAGCGAATCGGCCGCGTCGGGTTCTACGTGCTATTCGCCGTGGTCGTCACGGCTTCGGTGCAACTGGTGGGCGTCTACCTGGTTTTCACGACACTGATCGTTCCCGCAGTCGCGACCTATCGACATGCGGGCAGGTGGCAGTTAGTCCTCGGCTACGTGCTAGCCGTCGGCAGTTATATCGTCGGGCTCGCCGTCTCGGTCGTCACGGACCTCCCGTCGAGTGCGGTGATCGTCTGGGCTATGGCGGTGATCGGGTTATTCGTGCACCTGACCGGCGGTCGAGGCGCCAACCGATGAAAAAGGGCCGGGAGAAATCTCCCGGCCCTCTGATTCCCGATCGCCAGGCCCTGGCTCAGAATTCCTTCGTGAAGCGGACCCCGAATTCGCTGGCGTCATTGCTCAGCATGATCAGAACGTAGTCGCCCGTGTTGAGGCGGGCATTGTCATAGCGCTCGTCCGTGACATTGTGGCCATAAGCCGCAATCGACCAGTCGCCGTCCGTCGGCCGGTAGCTGACATCCACATTGATCAGGTCGCGGCTGTCAATGAATGTGAACCGGCCCGGGTCCGAGCTCGGCTCTCCGTACATCTTGTCGCGGAATGACCAGTCCGCGCGGATCGTCACTTCACCATTGCCTGCCGGAAGCCTGAATTCCGGACTCACGGATGCAGTCAACTCGGGTGTCAGCGGTGCGACCGCAGCCGGGTTAGGGTCCTTCACGTTGGCGTCGATATAACCGAGCGTCGTGTGCAGACGGAAATTGTCGGTCACCGCCCAGGTGCTTTCCCACTCCACGCCGCGTGAGGTCTGGTCCACGATTATGCTCTGCGTATTGAAACCGCCGCTTGATGTCGTGCTGACCTGATACGGCAGGTCAGAGTAATCCGTATTGAAGACCGAAATGCTCATTTCCAGGTTGTCGAGAGGCTGTCCCTTCAGGCCGATCTCGTAGTTGCGCGCCGTGACATTGTCATTCGCCATGAAGCAGTTTGGCCTGGCGAGTGTCAACGTGCCAAAGTCGAAGGACCCGATCAGGCAGTACGGGCGCGCCGGGTACTGACCGGACTGGTAGCCGCTCTGGATCGTTCCGTAGACGGTCATCCGGTCATTGAGCTTGTAGGACGCTGACAGATCCCAGCTGGTATCCGACCAGTCGCGTTTGTTGGATTCCTCGATCAGCTCGAACAGGATGGTATGCGCCCGCTTGTCGTCCTGCGTATAACGGACGCCGGCCGACAACCGCAGCTGGTCATTCACTGCATACCCGACATTGGCATAGATCGCGTCGCTGTCCACCTTCTGCTCCAGCAGGAAATCGCCGCCGGAACCGCCGTTGAAGGTCGTGTCATTCTGGAAGTTGTGCCCTTTCTCGTCGAAGTGATAAAGGCCGACGACATAGTCGAAGGCCCCGGTCTTGCCGGTCAGCTGCAATTCGATGGACTGCTGGTCGGCTTCTCCGATCTCGGGGAACGCAAGAAAGTTGTCGAAGAAACTGTCATCGTCGAGTCCCGCCTTGTATTCGGAATGGCGGTCGCTGGCGATCAGCTTCAGGCCCATGCTGTCCGAGATCTCGAAATCCGCCGTCAATGAAACGCCGTAGGCCTCGTTGGTCACATTGATCTGATCCACCTGGCCGGTATTGTTGTTGTAGGGATTGCTCGCACCGTCCGAATTGCGATAGCCCGCCTGGTACACGGCGCCATTCGGCAGTTCGTCGATAAGCGTGTCGTACGGCCGCAGGCCATTGTCGCCCTTGTTGCCATCCGCGGTTACCAGGAAAGAAACGCGGTCATTCGGCGTAAATAGCATCGCGACGCGTCCGGAAATATCCTGCATCTCGCCGACTTCCTTGGCCGGGTCTACGATATTCACAAAGCGCCCGACACCGTCGCGGCTCTGGGTGGCCGCCGTAAAAGACATCGCAAACTGGTCCGATTGCCGGAAATTCGCGTAGACGTCGCCATTCAACCTGCCGCGCGTTCCGGCCATCAGGGACATCCTGCCGCCGTCCTCGTCGCCCGGCTTGCGGGTGATGATGTTGATCGCCCCGCCGATGGAATTGCGACCGTACAACGTGCCCTGCGGACCGCGTAGCACTTCGACGCGCTCGATATTCGTCAGGTTCCAGTTCTGGCCGACCTGGCGGCCCAAATAGACGCCGTCCACGTACACGCCGACACCCGGGTCGGTCGTGATCAGGTGGTCCTGCAGGCCGATGCCGCGAATGAACGGATTGGCCGAGGACGTTTGGCCCGCAGAAAATCCGGTGACATTGAGATTCGGCACGAACTTGCCGATGTCAATGAGATCCTGGACGCCCTGCCTCTCGATCGTGTCCGCATTGAACGCGCTGATCGCGACAGGCACGTCATAGATGCTCTGTTCGCGCTTCTGCGCGGTGACGATGACCGGGTCAAATACCGACCCCTCCACGGCGGCAGCAGCCTGGCCTGCACCGATTGCTGCTACTGGCAGGGCGCTGATTATCAGCGCCAGATTCTTGTTCTTCATTCGACCCTCCCCAAGGTAGGCAAAATCAGCATGCGATCATAAACGCTTGTGAGCGGACCCGGTTATCCTTCCCCGATATCCTCGTTCCATGCTTCGGGGTTGGCGCGGATGTAATCACCGAGCAGGACGATGCATTCGGCCGATTGCAGGTCGACCACACTCACGCCGCTTTCGCGCAGCCAGGCCAGGCCCCCTGCGAAATTCACCGATTCCCCGACCACGACGGTGCCGATGTTGAACTGGCGGACCAGGCCGCAGCAGTACCAGCAGGGTGCAAGAGTCGTCACCATGACCTTGTCCCGGTAGCTGCGCTGCCGGCCTGCCTTGCGAAAGGCATCGGTCTCGCCATGGACCGAGGGGTCGCCCTCCTGCACCCGCCGATTGTGCCCGCGCCCGAGCAGCCTGCCATCGCCATCGAAGAGTGCGGCGCCGATGGGGATGCCGCCCTCGGCGAGACCGAGCCGAGCCTCCTCGATCGCGATTCGCAGCATCGCCTGGTAGTCGGTCGCCGAAGCAGTCATTTGCGCATCGGGTTGTTCGGGTGCGTCGTCCAGTCAGATTTCCTGTTATCAATGGCGCGTCCGGTGCGGCGATCGACGCCGGAAGTCAGCCTTTCCATCGTGATGCAATCCGGCACCGGACAGACGCTGACACACAGGTTGCAGCCGACGCACTCCTGGTCGATGACCTCGAAGCGGCGCTCGCCATTCACGGTGTGGGTGATCGCCTGGTGGGACGCATCCTCGCATACGATGTGACAGCGGCCGCACTTGATGCAGAGTTCCTGGTCTATTCGCGCCTTCACGACGTAGTTCAGGTTCAGGTATTGCCAGTCGGTCACGCTGGGGACGGCCCGTCCGACAAGATCGACGACACGCGCCATGCCCTTGTCGCGCAGGAAATGGCCAAGTCCGCTGATCAGGTCGTCGATGATCCTGAATCCATAGACCATCGCCGCCGTGCAGACCTGGACATTGCTGGCGCCGAGAGCGAGAAAGTCCACCGCGTCGCGCCAGTCCGTGACCCCGCCGATCCCCGAGATCGGCAGGCCGGCCGTCGCCTTGTTGCGCGCGATTTCCGCGACCATGTGCAGGGCGATCGGCTTGACGGCCGGCCCGCAATAGCCGCCGTGCGAACCCATGCCGTCGGTCGCCGGGTACATCGTCAGCGTGTCGTAGTCGACGCGCATGATCGAGTTCAGCGTGTTGATCAGCGACACCGCATCGGCGCCACCTTCGCGGGCCGCCTTTGCGGGCGCCGAGGATGTTGGTGACGTTCGGCGTCAGCTTGATGATGACCGGTACGCGCGCGAATTCCTTGCACCACTCGGTCGCCTGCCTGGATGTACTCCGGCACCTGCCCGACCGCCGAGCCCATGCCGCGCTCGGACATGCCGTGCGGGGCAGCCGAAATTCAGCTCAAACCCGTCGGCGCCCGTGTCCTCGATCATCGGCACGTACTTCGCCCAGCTCTCGCGGTTCATCGGCAGCATGACGGAGACGACCAGCGCCCGATCCGGCCAGTCGCGCTTGACCTGGCGGATCTCCTGCAGGTTGGTCGCGAGTGGGCGGTCGGTGATCAATTCGACGTTGTTGAAGCCGATGACGCGCCGGTCATTGCTGTGGAGCGCGCCGTAGCGCGGTCCGCTGACATTGACGATCGGCGGATCCTCGCCGAGCGTCTTCCAGACCACGCCGCCCCAGCCGGCCTCGAATGCGCGATTGACGTTGTAGGCCTTGTCGGTCGGCGGCGCTGACGCAAGCCAGAACGGATTCGGCGACTTGATCCCGAGGAATTCGGATGCGAGGTTGACGCCGCCGCCGCCATGTGCAGGCTTGTTCATTGATGCGTTACCCGCCTGATCTCAGGTAGGAATCTATCGCCTGCGCGGCTATCTTGCCGTCCTGGACGGCCGTCACCGTCAGGTCCTTGCCGCCGGCAACGCAGTCGCCGCCAGCCCAGACATTGTCGAGCGTCGTCTTGCGGTTGGCATCCACGGCGATGCGGCCGCCCGTGATGCGCAGGATCCCGGAGGCCGCGCCCAGTTCGTCCCAGGCGATTTCCTGGCCGATGGCCTTGAACACGATGTCCGCATTCAGGGCGAAGGTTTCGCCCGTGCCTTCCAGCTGGCCATCGGGCCGTTCTCGCGTGTACTCGAACTCGATGCGCGTGACGTGGTCCTTGCCGACGAGTCGCACGGGCCGCGCCCAATGCCTTATCCGGACGCCGCCGACCTGGGCCAGGTCCTGCTCGAACCCGCTGGCCCCCATCTGCTCCTGGCCACGACGGTAGACGATCGTGACTTCCTCGGCGCCCAGGCGCCTGCTCTGAACCGCAACGTCGATGGCTGTCATGCCGCCGCCGATGACGACCACGCGCCGGCCGACCGGCAACCGGCTCTTGTCGCTAGCCTGCCGCAGCTCGGCGATGTACTTGACGGCGTCGGTCACGCCGGGGAGATTCTCGGAATCCAGCCCCAGTTCGTTCACGCCCGCGAGTCCGATGGCCAGGAACACCGCATCGTAGGCGCGGCATAGTTGGGCGAGCGAATGGTCCCGGCCGAGGGCCACACTGGTCTGCACTTCGATGCCACCGATCGCGAGAATGTACGCCACTTCCTTCCGGGCAAAATCGTCGACGGTCTTGTACGCGGCGATGCCGTATTCATTCAGCCCGCCCAGCTTGCCGTCGCGGCTCATGACCGTTACCTCATGGCCGAGGCAGGCCAGGCGATGGGCGCAGGACAGTCCAGCCGGGCCACCGCCAAGCACGGCGACGCGCTTGCCGGAAGGCTCGGCCCGCTCGAACAGCTGCTTTCCGGACGCGAACACCGGATCGGTCGCGTAGCGCTGCAAGCAGACCGATATCGACCGGCTTGTCTTCATGGTCATTGCGCACGCAGGCCTGCTCGCACAGCACTTCGGTCGGGCAGACACGCGCGCACATGCCACCCATGATGTTCTCGGAAAGGATGGTGTGGGCGGCGCCCTCGATATCGCCGCTGCGGATCGACTGGATGAAGCGCGGGATGTCGATGCTGGTCGGGCAGGCGGTCGTGCATGGCGCGGCGTAGCAGAAATAGCAGCGGTCGGCGGCGATCAGCGCCTCGGACTTCGTGAGCGGCGGATGCAGGTCGGCGAAGTTCCGCTCGATCTCGGCGGCAGTCAGACCGACCCGGAGTCACGTCGGGTTGCGGAGCGGTCCATCGACTCAGCGCCGCGGGCGCTCTACGGCGCTCGGCCTCGCGAGTTCGGACTGCTTCTTCACTGCTTCGTAGTAGGGCGCAAACGGCGGCCGGTTTACGTAGCGGCCCGCGCCCGCGCTCCACGCGCAGCTCACCTTTCGCATAGACGACGCTTGCCGGCGCTGATCGTGTGAGACGCAGCAGCCCTTGACCGTCATGCCCTCGAAGATGTTGAAGTCGATCTTCTGGTGATGCGTCTTCGCCGATATCGTCTTGCTGGCCGCCGGGTCCCAGACGACCAGATCCGCATCGGCGCCGACCGACACGCTGCCCTTGCGCGGATAGATGTTGAATATCTGCGCGGCATTGGTCGAGGTGACGCGCACGAATTCGTTCATCGTCAGCCGACCGGTGCCTGACGCCGTGGTGCCACAGCACTTCCATGCGGTTCTCGATGCCGGCAGTGCCATTCGGGATCTTGCGGAAGTCGTCCTGGCCCGCGGCCTTCTGCGGAGCGCAGAAACAGCAATGATCCGTTGCGGTGGTCTGCAGGTTGCCGGACTGCAGGCCGCGCCACAGCGCCGCCTGGTGCTCCTTGCCGCGGAACGGCGGACTCATCACGTGCGCCGCAGCGCGCGTGAAATCCGGGTCGCGATAGACCGAGTCGTCGATCAGCAGGTGCCCGGCCAGCACCTCGCCGAAAACGCGCTGGCCTTCGTTGCGCGCACGCGTGATCGCTTCCAGCGCCTGGCGGCACGATACGTGCACGACGTAGATCGGCACGCGCAGCACTTCGGCGATCCGGATCGCGCGATTGGCCGCCTCGCCCTCGACTTCCGGCGGCCGCGACAGCGGATGACCCTCGGGCCCGGTGATGCCCTGCCGGAATATCTGGTCCTGGAGCCGATAGACGAGTTCGCCGTTCTCCGCATGCACGGTGACGATGGCGCCGAGCGTGATCGCCTTGGAGAAGCTGTTCACCAGCGTCTCGTCGTCCGCCATGATCGCGCCCTTGTACGCCATGAAGTGCTTGAAGCTGTTGACGCCGTGATCGCGCACCAGCGTTTCCATGTCCGCGCTCACGGTCTCGTCCCACCAGGTGATCGCGACATGAAAGGAATAGTCCGCAACCGACTTTTCCGCCCAGCCGCGCCACTGGCGGTAGGCCTCCATGATGTTCTGCTGCGGATTCGGGATCACGAAATCGATGATCATCGTCGTGCCGCCGGCGAGGCCCGCCGCCGTGCCGCTGTAGAAATCGTCGCTGGCGACCGTGCCCATGAAGGGCAGCTGCATGTGGGTGTGCGGATCGATGCCGCCGGGCATCACGTACTGGCCGCCAGCATCGACGATCTCGCAGCCCTTCGGCGGATCGATGCCCACCGCCACCTGCACGATCCGGCCGCCATCGCACAAGCACATCGGCGCGAGGCGCTCTGCTCCGCCGTGACGACCGTTCCACCCCTGAGCAGCAGTGCCAAGGCATCTACCTCTTGCGGCTCAGCAAATAATAGATCATTCCGCCGAGCAGCGAGCCGGTGAACCAGCCGTAGTCGTAGAACCAGGCGAGCCAGCCCGTTGTGATCGCAAAGAGCGTCATGCCGACGGGAACCAGGAATGCGATGAATCCCGGCCTGTTCCAGGCCGGATAGGGTCCGTCATCCATGTAGAGGCCCGCGAGCTCGTAGTGCTGCCGGCGGACCAGGAAGTAATCCACGATCATGATTCCCGCAATCGGGCCGAGCAGGCTCGAATAGCCGATCAGCCAGTTCGAGTAGAAGCTTTCGACACTGACATCGGAGACGAGCCAGCCCATTTTCTTCAGGAGTTCCCAGCTCATCAGCAGGACGCCGATGCGCTCCGGTTAGCAGCACGCCCTTGGTCTGGTTGATCAGCTTCGGCGCGACATTCTGGAAATCGTTCGTCGGCGAGACGATGTTCGCCGCAGTGTTGGTCGAGATCGTCGCCAGGATGATGATCAACATGGACAGCACGACCCAGAAGGGACTGTCGATGTGGCCGATCAGGCGTTATCGGATCCGAGACCGTTTCGCCGACCAGCTGGCGGGAGGCGGCCGTCATCAGCACTCCGAGACCGGCAAACAGGAACATCGTCAGCGGCAGGCCGATGACCTGGCCGACGATCTGATCCTTCTGGGACTTCGCGAAACGGCTGAAGTCCGGGATATTGAGCGAGAGCGTCGCCCAGAACCCCACCATCGCCGTGAGCCCGCCGAAGAAGTACTTGAGGAATGGCGCCCCTTCCGGCCGGCCCGGCGGCTGCGCAATCAATTCGGCGACCGACGCCTGCGGCCAGGCCCAGACGATCAGTCCGGCGCCAACCAGCAACAGCATCGGTGCGGCGAAGGCCTCGAGGTGCTTGATCGACTCCGCGCCGCGGATGACCACCCAGACATTGGCGATCCAGAAGATGAAGAAGCCGGCGACTTCGCCCCTGCCGCCGAGACTGGCCCAGGATTCAGACAGCTCGGAGAGCAGCAGGTGCACGGCGATGCCGCCGAACATGGTTTGTATGCCGAACCAGCCGCAGGCGACCAGGGCGCGGATCAGGGCCGGGACATTGGAACCGATGATGCCGAAGGACGAACGCAGCATCACCGGGAATGGAATGCCGTACTTCGTCCCCGGGAACGCATTGAGGGTCAGCGGGATCAGGATCACGACATTGGCGATCAGGATGGTCCACAGGGCCTCGCCGACCGACAGCCCGAAGTAGGCTGTCAGGACGCCGCCCAGCGTGTAGGTGGGCACGCAGATCGCCATGCCGACCCACAGCGCCGCGATATGCCACTGGCTCCAGCTGCGCTGCCCCACGCGCGTCGGCGCGATGTCGGCGTTGTAACGCGGGCTGTCGGTGACGTCGGTTCCGGGATCCAGCTCGTAGCAGGAGCCGACCTTCAGCACCGAGCTCACCGTCTTCAGCCCGGGCATCGCTCAGACCAGCGGCCCGTAGGTCTCCGGCCGGCGGTCGCGGAAGAACTGCCAGGTGTTCCTGACCTCGCGCACCATGTCGAGATCGATCGTGTGGACCAGGAGCTCGTCCTTGTCGTAGCTCGCCTGGGCCTCGATCTTGCCGCGCGGATTGACGATGTAGCTCGAGCCGTAGAACTCGCCCATCTTCTCCGCCCATGGCTCTTCCTTGCCGACGCGGTTGATCGCGCCGATGAAGATGCCATTCGCAGCGGCAGCGGCCGGCTGCTCCAGCTCCCAGAGATACTTGCTGAGACCCGCGACAGTTGCTGATGGATTGACGATGTACTCCGCGCCATTCAGCGCGAGCGCACGCCAGCCTTCCGGAAAATGGCGGTCATAACAGATGTAGACGCCGAGCTTCACATACGCGGTATCGAAACACCGGATAGCCGAGGTCGCCGGGCTTGAAGAAGAACTTCTCGTAGAAACCCGGGATCGACCTGCGGGATGTGCGTCTTGCGGTACTTGCCAAGGAACTTGCCGTCGGCGTCTATGACCGCCGCGGTGTTGTAATAGACGCCGGGCATCGCCTCTTCATAGAGCGAGACCACGATCACCATGTTGTGCTTCCGCGCGTACTCCTGCATCAGCCGGGTCGTGTGCCCGTCCGGAATGCGCTCCGCTGCGGCGTACCACTTGCGATCCTGGCCGGGGCAGAAATACGGCTGGGTGAAGACTTCCTGGAAGCACAGCACCTGCACGCCCTTTGCGGCAGCCTGTTCGATGAAGGGAACATGCGCCTCGATCATCAGGTCCCGGATGCGATCGGGCGCCATCGAGGTGTCGCCCTTGAGGCCCATCTGGATCAGGCCGCAGGTCAGCTTGGTCATTTCGGACTCCCTGGCCGCGCTTGCGTCCAGCCGGAAGTCTAGATCAACGGTGGCCTGACGGGCACTTTCAGGCTTTCTGGGCGGATCTCGTCTGGTATTGCGCAGTAATCAGATAGTCGGCGCGAAGACTGCAGGGCTGCCGCGGCATTCCGCTGCGCGTCCGCGAACCGGAACACTGGATGGTTCCATCAGCATGCGATTTAGCCTTCTTGAGCAGCGGCGCTGCGATGCCATTGAGATCGAAGCTGCCGTCGCAGTCCCCGAAGGGGCAGGCAAACTCGAAATAGGCCGGTGCCGGCGGATACAGGGCGTGCCGCTGTGCGGCCGGCGCCGTGCTTTCTGGCGCCGCAAAGCACAGTTCCACCCGGATCTGTTCGACGTTCGGGAATGCAGGCGCCGAGCGTACCGGCTGCCGCGCGCCTGCGAAGCAACTGTTCCTTGCTCTGTTCGAGCAGCGAGCGGGTCGTGCGGGATACGAAACGCATGATCACTTTCTCCTGGCAAAATCAGCCGGCAGGCCAGGAACGATTGCCGTCTTTAATGGCCGTCGTCCCGGCCTGCCGCCGATCAGGCGCTAGAATCAGTAGCGATTCTGTCCGCCGCGGTTGCCGCCACCGCCGCCACTGCGCTCGCGCGCCTGGGCTTCGTTGACCTTGAGGTCACGGCCTTCGAAGTTCTTGCCGTTCAGCGCCTGCATCGCCTGCGCGGCATCGGCATTCGACATCTCGATGAAGCCGAAACCCGCGGGGCCGACCGGTTTCACGGTCGTTGATCAGTGCAAGCGACTCGATCGTGCCGTGCGGTGCAAACAGCGCGCGCACAGACTCTTCGGTCGCAGAGAAGGGAAGATTTCCGACAAATAACTTGGTCACTATGAATTACTCACATTGAGACTAAAGGATTTCGGCAGGCGGATTGTCCGCCTGCTGGTTAGGCGATGCTTCAGTGGTGGCAGAACCTGGTTGGAAAGCGCGCCGAAGCGGCGCATCGAGCCAAGCGAGACAATACGACGTATCACCAGACCGCGGCAGTGTACCAGAATCGGGCGTCGGCTGCCCGAATCCCGTATTTCAGGTCCCACTGACATGTACCCGGGACAGGCTTCAGTGCACTTCACATGGCATGACGCGGATTCGCCGCCGCTGGAATCGCTCGATGATCTCCGCGAGGGTGTGCATGCCGGTGGCGTCCATGAATGGCACACGGGCCAGCCGCATGACTACCGTCTCGATGTGCAGCTGCACGCATGTCCTGCCCAGGAGCGATGTCGCAAGCCCGGCAATGATCGCCGTGTAGATGCCTTGCTCCGGCTTCGCACCGGAGGCGATCGCGAACGCCATCGCGAGTGGCAGGGTGATCATTCGAGCGCATGACGCTCAAAATAATATTCTTAATATTCAATGGATTATAGCATCCGCTCGGCCTGTGACAGTGTAGACATCGGCGGTATTGCGAATGATTCTCATTGTGATTATGATTCGAGCACTACTTCAACGGCCCGAGCCACGGGTGTATCTGTGTATAGATTGGTTCGGAATGAGCTCTTCGTAGTCGTCCTCACCGCTGGCTTCTTCACCACGCCAGTACTTGCCGACGTGCCCGAGTTCAAGCTCGCGATCGAATCCCACCGCTTCGTCCCGGCCGAGTTGACCGTGCCCGCCGGACAGAAAATCAAGCTCACGGTCGAAAACCGCGACGCGACACCGGAGGAATTCGAGAGCTACGACTTCAATCGCGAGAAGATCGTGCCCGGCAAGGGCCGAATCATCCTCTTCGTCGGGCCCCTGAAGCCCGGCCGCTACGAGTTCTTCGGTGAATTCCACATGGAAACCGCGCGCGGTTTCCTGATTGCAGAGTGACCCATGATCGCCTCGTTCATCATCGTGCTGCGCGAAGTCTTCGAAGTATCGCTGATCATCGGCATCGCGCTTGCCGCATCCAGGGGGCTTGCCGGTAGCAGGCGCGCGGTCCTGATGGGCTGCATTGCCGGAGTTGCGGGAGCGCTCGTGCTCGCCGGCGCCACTGATTGGCTCAGCGAAACACTCGAAGGCATGGGCCCCGATATTCTCAACGCCGGCATCCTTATGGCGGCGGTGGTCATGCTTTCGTGGCACCACGTGTGGATGCAGCGTCATGGTGCCGAGGTCGCGCGCGAACTGAAGTTTGTCGGCGGCGACGTCCGTGCCGGCGCCCGTCCACTGACGGCGCTTGCAGTCGTGGTGGCCCTGGCGGCCTTGCGTGAAGGCGCCGAGGTCGTGCTGTTCCTGTATGGCGTCGCCGCAGGCGGCACGACTGCCCAGCCGCTTATCATCGGCGGCGTGCTCGGCCTGGCAGGCGGCGCCGCGATCGGCACGCTCATGTACCTCGGGCTCATGCGCATTCCCGCGCGCCACCTGTTTGCGGTCACCGGCTGGATGCTGCTCCTCCTAGCAGCTGGCATGGCCTCGCAGGCTGCTGCCTACCTCGTTCAGTCCGGATGGATTCCGGCCATCGTTGAGCCGCTCTGGGACAGTTCCGGGCTGCTGTCACAGCAAAGCCTGCCGGGGCAGATGTTGCATGCGCTGGTCGGCTACGACGATCGGCCGAGTGGAATCCAGCTCCTGTTCTTTTGCGTGACGATTGCTTCCGTGCTGCTCCTTTCGTACTTCGTGAATCGCAAGGACCGCGCGGGATCGCGCGCGCCGTTCGCGGCCGCCGCCATACTGCTGATCGGAGCGGTTGTTCTTGCGGCACCCCGCGCCGAAGCGGCGGACAAGGTGTATTCGCCGATCGTCGAAGAAGGCGAAATTGCGCTCGAACTGCGCGGCAATCGCCGGGCCGACGGCGATCCCGGCGTGGACGGGGCGCAGAAATTCAAGATGGATCTCGAGTTTGCGCCGACCTGGTTCTGGCTGACGGAAATCGTCGGCGAATGGGAGAAACCGCCCGGCGGCTCGCTTGAGAACACCGAGATTGCCTGGGAGAATGTGTTCCAGTTATTTGAGCAGGGCCGCTACGCAATCGATGCCGGTCTGCTCGTCGAATACGCACACTCGATGGAGTCCGGCGGCAAGGACAAGCTCGAAATGGGCGCGCTGCTGCAAAAGGAATTCGGCCCCAACCAGCTGCGCTTCAATCTGCTGGCGGAACGCGAGTTGAGTTCCGGCGCGGAAACGGAACTCGATTACGCCCTGCAATACCGGTGGCGCCGCGGCCAGCGCTTCGAACCGGGATTCGAATTCTATGGCGGACTTGGCGAATTCGGGAACTTTGGATCGCTCAAGGACCACGGCCATGAAGCGGGTCCCGCTGCATTCGGCCGCATACTTCTCGGGAGCGGCGCGCTTCGCTACGAGGCAGCCTGGTTGTTCGGATTGACCGACGAGGCGGCCGCGCAGACTGTCCGTTTGCTGCTCGAATACGAATTCGGCCGCCGGTAGTCATTGCCTGGCGGCCGGGCCCCACCAGTCGTTTACACTCCCCTGCTATCGCAACTGCCTGCAGGGTCCAACCATGTCTGGCCTGATTCGATTGAGCGTGGCAACAGTCGCGGCGCTGCTGACGTACAGCACGTGTATCGCCGCACCCATTGCCGACGTCGGCGCTGCGCTCGAATGGCGGCTGGTCGGCCCTTTCCGCGCCGGCTGGGCCACGGTGGCGGCGGGAGCAGGCAACGGATCCGACGTCTTCTACCTTGGCGCCGCCGGTGGCGGCGTCTGGAAGACGGACGATGCCGGGCGAAGCTGGAGAGCGGTTTTCGACGGAATCGGTTCTGCCTCGGTGGGTGCGCTCGCTGTGGCCCAATCCAATCCCGACAGGATTTATGCGGGCATGGGACAGGTGTCGAGCCGCTACGACATCGCGGCCGGCGACGGCGTGTATCGCTCCGACGACGCCGGCCTGAGCTGGCACCACCTCGGACTCTCGGCGAGCCGGCACATCGGATCCATCCGCGTCGATCCGCAAGACCCCGACATTGCCTGGGTCGCCGCTCTCGGCCCGGTCTACGGCCCGGGCGGAGACCGCGGCCTGTTTCGCACGAGCGACGGCGGCAGGACCTGGCTGCGCACGCTGTTTGTCAGCGAGAACACGGGCACGGTCGATCTCGCGATCGATCCAGTCAATACCCGGCTTGTCTTTGCCGCGGTCTGGCAGATCCGCTATCGACCCTGGCTCAATTACTTCACGCCGGACACCGGCCCTGAAAGCGGCGTCTACAAGTCGACCGACGGTGGCCTGACCTGGAGCCGCGTCTCCGGCGGTGGCTGGCCCGCAGGCAGTCTCGGGCGCATCGGGCTCGCGATTTCCCATCGGCCCGAAGGGGCGCGCGTGTGGGCGCTGGTCGACGCCGAATCCGGCGGCGGCCTCTACCGTTCTGACGATGCCGGCGGCAACTGGCTGCATGTGAACTCGGATTCAGAACTCATCGACAGTTACTTCGGGCATGTCACGGCCGCACCGGACGACCCGGACACGGTCTATGCCATGGGCCGCGGCATTCATCGCTGCGCCTCCGGCGGCACGCATTGCGAGATCTTCAAGGGCGCGCCGGGTGGTGACGACTACCATTACCTCTGGATCGACCCGCGACGGCCGGAGCGCATGATCACCGCAGCCGACCAGGGCGCGGTGGTGACTGTCAACGGCGGCGGCAGCTGGAGCAGCTGGTACAACCAGCCGACCGGGCAGTTCTACAAGTTGTCGGCCGACAACGCATTCCCCTACCGGATCTATGGCGGCCAGCAGGACAGCGGCACGGTGCGAATCGCAAGCCGCAGCGACTACGGTTCGATCAGCTATCGTGACTGGGAACCGGTCGGTGCCGACGAGCGTGACTACCAGATCGCCGATCCGCGAGATCCGGACATTGTCTATGGCTCGGGTCTTGGCGGCCGCCTGTCACTCTGGAATGCACGCAATGGCGAAGTACAGAACATCACGCCCTGGCCGATTTCCAGCTATGGCGAGCGCGCGACTTCGTTTCAGCAGCGCTATTCGTGGATCACGCCCATCGCTATGTCGCAGCTCGCGCCCTATCCACTGTATTTCGGCTCCCAGCATCTGTGGCGCACGGTCGATCGGGGCGCGCACTGGCAGGTGGTGAGCCCGGATCTCTCCGCGCGAAACCCTACGGCTCGTCATTGCGACGCCAGTCTTGACCCGGCGCGCGCGCGGGCCTGCGGTTACGGCACGATCTGGAGCATCGGCCTGTCGCCGCGCGACAACGAGGAAATCTGGATCGGGACCGACGACGGCCTCGTGCGGCTGACAAGAGATGGCGGCAAGACCTGGACCGATGTCACGCCGCCCGGCGTGCCGGCCTGGGCCAAGGTGAGCACGGTCGAGCCTTCGGCCTTGCAGCCCGGCACGGCCTATGTCGCCATAGATAATCATCGCCAGGACGATTTCCAGCCGCGGATCTTCCGCACGCATGATTACGGCGCGAGCTGGTCGCCGGCAATCGGTGGTCTCCCGGCCGATCATTTCGTCAGCGTCGTGCGACCCGATCCCGTGCGCGATGGCCTGCTGTACGCTGGCACGGAAACCGGCGTGTTCGTGTCGTTCGACGACGGCGATCATTGGCGGTCGCTGCAGAACAATCTTCCAACGGCATGGGTTCGTGACCTCATAGTGCACGGCGACGACCTCATTGCGGGCACCCAGGGCCGCGCGATCTGGGTGCTCGACGGCCTCGCCCCGTTGCGGCAGTTCGACGCGATCGCCGCGGGAGCCCGCGCGCAGCTGTTCAGGCCGGCGGCCGCGTTACGGCTTCGCAAGAACCAGAATCGCGACACGCCACTGCCACTTGATGAGCCGGTCGGCCGAAATCCGCCGAATGGCGCCGTGATCGACTACTGGCTGAATGCCCCAGCCCGGCAGGTCGAACTGGAAATCCAGGATGCGTCCGGCAGGACTGTGCGGCGCTTTGATAGCGAGGCGCCGGAACAGGCGCCGGCAGCTGTTCGCTATTTTTCCGCCGACTGGATCCTGCCCGCGCAGTTGCCCGCGAAATCCGCCGGCATGCACCGCTTTGTCTGGGACCTGCGTTATCCGCGGCCGAGCACGGTCGAATACGAATATTCGATTTCGACCGCCTACGGCGCGGGTGTCGCTGTCACTCCGCAAGGATCGCTCGCCGCTCCCGGTTCGTACCGGGTCGTGCTGCGTGTCGACGGGCAGGAGTCATCGGCGCCACTGACTGTCGTGCCGGACCCGCGCGTGGCTGTGGACCCGGTGGCATTAGCACAGGCGCTCGAAATGTCGCGCCAGGCCCAGCAACTGCTGGAACGCCACTACTCGGTCGCCGCCGAATTCGAATACGTCAGCACGCAAATAGCCGCCTTGAGAAACTCCCAGGCCGGCAAGCACAAGGTATTGGCTGCGTTGAACGCCTTCGACAAACAGATAGCGCCGCTTTCCGGCAGTTCGGGCGACCTGCCGGGTAATACAAACCTGAAGTCGACAGGCGAGGCGCTGCGATCGATCGCATCGGATCTCGAAGCCAGCGACCGCGCGCCCACGAGCGGGCAGCAGCAGACTCTGGCCGGAATTTCCGAGCGTCTCGATCGGGCCGTATCGATGTGGAGCGAATACCGTTCGGGTGCGCTTTCGCGCCTGAATGCCAGCCTTGACGGCGCCGGCATCGCTCCGATCGCCATTCCACCGCTGGAAAGTATCCGGCTCGCCGGGCCGAGCGCATCGCGCGAGAGGCCCTGACGAAAGGCCGCCCCTGGGATGTGGCCGGTCGCCGGCCAGGGTATTCCATTGATTCCTGCGTCGTTGCTGGCGCCGCGAAGGAAATTCGTGCGCCCTACGTCTAATTGCCTGTAGCAGACGTTCACTGCACTGGGCAGAAGACGCTTGAAACAGACGAGGAGATTTCTCGATGAACAAATATGTAGTAGCGGCGTACCTGTCGTTTGCCCTCGCGGCGATGGCCGGCCCCGCAGCCGGCCACTCCGGCAAAGGAGGGCCGCAAGCCTGCTCCAATACCACCAAGGCGGCGTTTTCCGCCTGCCAGAGCGACGGTTTTGACACATTCTGGATCGGCTATGGCAAGTGCCAGAATGAATCGGAGCGCAACGAACGTGACGCCTGCCTGGCCGACAACCGGGATGTCTTCAGGGAGTTCGCGCAGGAATGCCGAGATCAGCGCGATGCACGTGACGAACTCTGCGATTTGCTTGGTGAAGCGCCCTACGACCCGGTATTCGAGACTGCCGACTTCGTCAATCCCGACGACATCGGCGGAAGTGTCGCGCCGAACCCGTGGCTGCCGCTGATCGCCGGCAGGACGCTCGTGTACAAGTCATCCGGCGAGACCACCACGGTCACGATTACTCACGAGGCAAAGATCATTGACGGCGTGCCTTGCCGCGTGGTCACGGACACCGTGGAGGCCGATGGCGAACTGGTTGAGGATACAATTGACTGGCTGGCGCAGGATATCTACGGCAACGTCTGGTATTGCGGCGAGGCCACGGCGGAGTACGAAGACGGCTTTCCGGTCAACATCGACGGATCCTTCCAGGCCGACGTGGATAGCGCGCGCCCAGGCTTGCTGATGAAAGCGGCACCGGCAGTCGGTGACGCCTACCGGCAGGAATTCGACCTTGGCAATGCCGAGGACGCTGCCATTGTCATCAATCTTCACGGCTCCGCGAACACTCCGGCCACGTCCTGTGCAGGTGATTGCCTCGTCACTCGTGAGGTCACACCGCTGGAGCCGGACGCCAGGGAGAAGAAATTCTACAAGCAGGGTATCGGCAACATCATGACGGTCGACCTTGTGACTGGCGACCGCACCAAGCTCGTGAAAATCATCGATAGTCCCTGAGGCCTCTGCGTATGGGCATCAACATGCCGAAAGAAAAAAGGCGCCGCAAGGCGCCTTTTTTCTTCAGGGGACCGCCTTCGCTGCGGCGTTCCATCGCATGCCCAACTGGTCGAACAGGAACGACAGCTCGTCGGTCTGCTCCTCGATGCGGGTCGCCAGCGAGCTTCCCTGCCCATGCCCCGCATTGCGGTTGGTGCGCAACAGGACCGGGCGATCCGGATCGCCGACGGCCTGCAATGCGGCGGCCATCTTGCGCGAGTGCATCGGGTTGACTCGTCCGTCGGTGGCGCCCGTCAACATCAGAATCGCCGGATAGTGCCGGTCCTTCGCAACATGGTGATAGGGCGAATACGCGTAGAGCGCATGGAACTGGTCCGGGTCCTTCACCGTACCGAACTCGGTCGTGTTGAATGAGCCATTCGGGTCGAGCTCGACCCGCACCATGTCGTAGATGCCGACCGCCGAGACGACGGCACGCGCGAGGTCCGGATGCTGCGTGATCGTTGCGCCCATCAGCAGGCCGCCATTCGATCCACCCATCAGCGCCAGCCGGTCGCGCGACGTGTAGCCGTGCGAAATCATGTATTCCGCCGCCGCATTGAAGTCATCGAACACATTCTGCTTTTTCAGGAGGTTGCCCTGCAGGTGCCAGTGCTCGCCGTACTCGGCACCACCGCGGATATTCGCAACGGCATAGATGCCGCCCGCGTCCATCCAGAGCCGCCGCATCGCCCCCAGGAAAGCCGGCGTCATGTTCACGCCGTAGCCGCCATAGCCATACAGGAGCACGGGATTGCGCCCGTCCTGCTTCGTACCCTTGCGCCGGATGATGTTGATGGGAATTCGCGCGCCATCCTTCGAAGTCGCGAATTCCCGGACGACTTCGCAGTCGTCAAATGAGACCGGCGAAGTGACGGCGAGCGCGGTTTCGGTCGAGGTGCCGGTGCGCGCATTCCATCGTGCGTAGTAGCGCGGCCGCGTATAGCTCGACACGGCATAAAGGATATCGCCACTCGCAAGCGCCTCGATTTCATCGACGGCGGAGATTGGCGCCAGGTCGATCCGGCTTTCATGGCCACCGTCGAGGTCGAATACGCGCACCTGGCTCGGCCCCCCGACGATATCGCGCACGATCAGGCGATCGCGGGTAAGGGAAAGCGCGTGTTGCTGGCCCTCCGACACGATGGCGACGTCAGTCTCCGGCACGATCAGCCGGGCGGCCGCGAATCCGCCCGCATACGGCGCCGGAAGCTTCAGGATCTTGCCATTCGGCGAATCCTTGCGGCTGATGCCGTATAGCGCGCCGTCCGCCCCCATCGTTGCCGCGACGATGCGGTCCTCGTATTTCGCCACCTGCGAAAAAGTATTGTCTGCATGCAGCAGGTAGTGCTGCCATTCCCCGCCGTCGCCAAGCTGCACGGAAGCAAGCACTTTCTCGAGGCCGCCGGCATTGTCGAGGAAAATTTCGCCGGTACGCGGAATGCCGTCCCCGGTGCCAAGCACCAGGGGATCCCGGTCCTTGTCCGTGCCGAGGGCGTGAAAATAGACCTGCTGGAAGAAGTGCCGATCGGCTTCGGGCGCGTCGTCGCCCGGATAGCGCGTGTACCAGAACCCGGCGCTGTCGGCGGTCCAGGCAACGCTACCACCCGCCGTCGGATACTGCACCCGCGGAATGGGACTATCGATTTCCTTGCCGGTTGCGACTTCATAGACATGCAACGTGCCGTCTTCGCTGCCATTCTGCGACAGCGATACCGCCACCCGTGAGCCGTCGGGCGACGCCGCGTACCAGTCGATCGCTGTCAGCCCGCTGGCGTCGAGTGCGTTCGGATCAAGCACCATCCGGCGGCTGCCCGGGTCGCCGGCAGCGTTTAACGTCACCAGCATCGGCTGCTGGAAATTCGGGTCGAAGTAAAGTGCGAAGACGAATTCGCCGCGCGCCTGGAGAGCATAAAACGCGGGCGAGGTTGAAGTGATAAGGCGCGTCAATTCGGCCTTGATCGCTTCACGCCCGGGAAGCGCGTCGAGATACGCCCGCGTTCGTTCATTCTGCGCATCGCTCCAGGCCTGCACTTTTGGATCGTCCCAGTCCTCAAGGCTACGATACGGATCCGCAACCCGCGTGCCCTGCACGATGTCCACCGTGTCGCTCCTGGGCGCGGGCGGCACGGCAGCAGCAAATGAACTTGCGGCGAGCAGGGCAAGCCCTGCGGCGATCAGGCGACGAATACTTGGTGCCATCCTGTAACTCCCGGCCATGCCAATACTGCCCAGAATGACAGCTAGCATAGCTTGCGGTTCCAGCGCTCGCCGCAATACAAGGGCAAGAACACCGGCCATAGCGGCGGCGTTCGCCGAAGGCTACACTCCTGCTTGCGGAGGGGGTCCCGGGTTCCGTCCGGGTGCATCGCGGGTTCAACAAGAAGGTGCAAGGCTATGAAGACTTTGTGCGTGGTGGTGTTCGCGGCTGCCGCGACGATCGGCGTCGGCGCAGCAGTGGCCGAGGATACGACAACACTCGGAGAAATCGTCGTTACCGCGTCCAAGCGGGAGCAGACGCTCAACGACATACCGGCAGCGGTAAGCGTCACCACGGCCGAGACGATCGAGAAAGCCCACATAACCGACATCCTCGACCTGCACCTGGCAGTGCCTTCGCTGCGCACATCGCAGCTTCAGACCTCGACTCAGACGAATTTCATCATCCGCGGCTTCGGCAACGGCGCGAACAACCCCGGCATCGAGTCCTCGGTCGGCGTATTCATAGACGGCGTATACCGCTCGCGATCGGCGTCCCAGATCGGCGATCTGATCGACGTCCAGCGTATCGAGGTCCTGCGCGGTCCGCAGAGCACGTTGTTCGGGCAGAACGCGTCCGTCGGTGTCATCAGCGTGATCACGAGGAAGCCGTCTTTTACGACGACCGGGTCGATCGAGGTCGGTTTCGGCGAATACAACGCGAAGATGGTGCGCGCCGGAATCTCGGGCCCGATCAGCGACCGCGTCGCCTACAGTCTTTCAGGCAATTACAACGAGCGCGACGGCTATTTCAAGAACCTGACCAACGGGCACGATATCAACGACCGCGATCGTTGGGACCTGCGTGGACAACTGCTCTTCAATGCGACCGACAATCTGACATTCCGCCTGATCGCGGACACCAGTTCGATCGACGAACTGTGCTGCGGTGTTTCCAACCTGCTGAATGGGCCGACGGGTGCAATCATCACCGCGATCGGCGGCCAGATCTACACGGGAAGCCCGTTCGACCGGCGCGGCTATATCAACAAGGATCCGTACAACAAGGTCGACAATGATGGCGTTTCCCTGCAGGCCGACTGGACGCTCGGAGACTGGACACTGACCTCGATCACGGCCGATCGCAACCAGAAGGCGAAATTTGACTACGACGCCGACTTTACGAGCGCCGACATCCTGGCGAACAACCTGAACGACTCGAACATCGATACCTTTACCCAGGAACTGCGCCTCGTGTTCGACAATGGCGGTCCCGTGACGGGCCTGCTGGGTGCTTACTACTTCGATGAGAAAGTGGATTACGAAAACTCTCTCGCCTGGGGCAACTCGATTCGCCCCTACGCGACCGGACTGATCTTTGCGCAGACCGGCAGCTTCACGGTACTCAATGATCTGGAGGCGGCCCTCGGCTTGCCCGTCGGAACTACATTGCTCCAAGGCGGCCAGGGACAGGTCATCACGACGAGCCAGGACAGCAAGGTCACGACGCTGTTCGGCCAGCTCGACTGGAAGGCCACCGACCGACTGACGCTGACGGGGGGCGTGGCCTATGCGACCGTCAAGAAGGACGTCTCGATCGACCAGACCGACACGGACGTGTTCTCGTCGCTCAATTTCGTCAATATCGGCTTTGGCGGGGCCTTCGCAGCGCTAACGGGCGGACTACCGCCCACGCCCACGAACCTGGCCGCGTTCCCCGTCCAGGCGGGCCAAGCCGACTTTATCAGCGTGACGCCGTGCTCGGCGACGAACCCGCCACCATTCTGCAACTCAGCGCTCGCCCTCTACCCATTCCAGTTCCTGGCCCCGGTCGTGCCATTCTCCGACGGCCACTCGAACGACAGCAAGACGACCTTCACCGCCCGTCTGTCGTTTGACTGGACCGACAGCATCATGACGTATCTCGGTGTATCGACCGGTTTCAAGGCCACGTCCTGGAACCTGTCGCGCGATACGCGGCCGGTGCAGCCTGCGATTGGCGACCGCTCACCGCTCGGCGGATTCGCGAATCCATACTATGCCCGCTATGGCACGCGTCTCGCGGGACCGGAGGAATCGACCGTCTACGAGATCGGATTCAAGGGCAACTGGCCGCAGGTAGCGCTGAACGTCGCGATCTTCGACGAGGAGATCAAGGACTTCCAGTCGAACACCTTCCTCGGAACGGGATTCGGTCTCCTCAATGCCGGCAAGCAGTCGGTCCAGGGTGGCGAGTTCGACCTGCTGTACGTACCGTCCGAACACTGGGAATTCAGCATTGCGGGGACATTCCTGGACCCAAAATATGATTCCTTCGTAATCGGGCCGGCGGTACAGAACCTGCCCAGCGACTCCGGCACTACGGACCTGACAGGCACGAAGCCCGCGGGCATTTCATCATTCACAGGCGTCGTTGCCGCGACTTACAGGTGGATGGCCGGGAGCTTCGACGCTTTCGTCCGTGCGGACTACGATCATGAGAGCAAGGTAACGGTGATCGAGAACGTACCCCGCGCCGTTGCCACGCGCGAGGTCAGCACCGTGAACGCGTCGCTGGGTCTGTCGCGGGACGGCTGGGATGTGCAACTGTGGGGTCACAACCTGACGGACGACGACTACCTGATCAGTGCATTCCCTTCGGTAGCGCAGTTCGGCAGTTATTCCGGCTATCCGAGCCAGCCGCGAACCTACGGCATCACATTGCGCAAGCGCTTCTGAGCCGCCTGCCGACATGAGTCTGCGCGGCGCCTTCGCCGCGCAGGCTTCACGCTCGAATGATGCCGGGAACGCGCCATGGCACTGATCCCCGGATTTGACGACGAATTCCTGATTCTGGACGGCGGCCTGGCGACCGAGCTGGAACGACGCGGTCACGATGTCTCCGGCCCGCTGTGGTCCGCGGAATTGCTGCGCACGGCACCCGAGGCCATCGAGCAGTTGCACTACGACTACTTTGCCGCCGGCGCGCGCTGCGTGACATCGGCCAGCTATCAGGCGAGCTACGAAGGCTTCGCCGCTTTCGGCCTGAATGCCGACCAGACCACCGAGCTGCTGCGCCGATCAGTTGATCTCGCCCGTTCCGCCCGCGCGCGCTATCGCCGCGATCATCCGACGGACGTCCGTCAGCTCCTTGTAGCCGCCTCGGTCGGGCCCTATGGCGCCATTACGCACGACGGCGCGGAGTACCGCGGCGACTACGGCTTATCCGTCGAACAGCTCATCGCGTTTCACGCCCGGCGATTCGGCGTTCTCGCTTCCGCGGGTGCAGACTTGCTGGCCTGCGAAACCATCCCGGCCATGGACGAAGCCCGCGCACTGGCGACACTGCTCAGAGAGCATCCGGATGTATTCGCCTGGATTAGTTTCACGTCTTCCGACGGCACACATACTTCCCACGGCGAGCCGCTGACTGACTGCGCACGCATGCTCGATGGCGTTCCCAACCTGATCGCAATGGGCGTCAACTGCGTCAAGCCCGGGGTCGTGGGCGCGGCCATTCGTGCGCTCAAGGCAGGTACGGGCAAGGCTCTCATGGTTTACCCGAATTCCGGTGAGCAGTGGGACGGGAAGTCACGATCCTGGCACGGTTCAAGGGTCCACGGCAGTCTTGCCGACCTTGCACCGCAGTGGATCAGCGCCGGCGCGCGTATCCTGGGTGGATGCTGCCGGACAGGCCCTCCGGATATTGCCGAACTGTACAGAACGGTATTTCATTGCAAATGCTGAATCTGGGGAGTCACAACATGAGAAATCGAATTGCCCTGCTCGCCCTGCTTGCGTTCATGCCTGCCGCGCAGGCGGCCGACGTCGATGCCGGCAAGGCGCGGGCAACTACAGTCTGCGCCGCCTGCCATGGCGGCAATGGCGTAAGCGTTGCCGCGTTCATTCCGAACCTGGCGGCGCAGAGATCCGAGTACATCGTCAGCCAGCTGGAAGCATTCAAGGCCGGCGAACGAAAGGACGATTTGATGAGCGCAATCGCAAGCCAGCTTGACGACGGCGACATCGAAAATGTGGCGGCGTACTTCGCGGGGCTGCCGGGGGCGACTGCGGGCGCCGCACCGTCGGCGCTGCTTCCCGCAGTGGCAGAGACCCATGTCAGCTTCCCCGCCAACTACAAATCAGACTTCACCAAATACCTGACCATGAATTTCCCCGACAACAAGCAGCTCCGCTATTTCTACGCCAATCCGACTGCAATGAAGGCGGCAGCCGCCGGCGAGCCGCTGCCCGACGGCTCCATGATCCTCGTCGAGGTCTACGGCGCCAGACTCGATGAACAGGGAAATCCGGTCCAGGGTAGCGACGGTTTCTTTGAGTTGGGAGAACTGAAGGGATACGCCGCCATGGAAAGGCAGGCTGGCTGGGGCGCGGCGCTTCCAGAAATGCTGCGCAACGAAAACTGGAATTACGCGCCTTTCACCACCGGGAAAGTCGTGCGCAGCGGATTCAACCAGGCTGTGTGCTTTGCCTGCCACAAGCCGCGTGCCGGGGACAGCAACCTGTTTACGATGAAAGAACTGCGCGCGGGCGCTGTGGCCAGGTAGTCAAATCAAGAAACGAGGGGATGGCGATGCGAAAACTCATGGGAACTAACGGGGATTCACCGTGACCCGCCTGATTCCTTCGATCCACACCGTCCTGGCAGTTTTTCTGTTTGCCAGTTCTCCCGGTATCCGGGCAGCAGAGATCGCCCGGTTTGACGATGGGCCATTTGCGGGCATGGATTATCCCTTCTCTGAATCCGCACGGGCGGGCAATCTGCTTTTTCTTGCCGGCCAGGTTGGCGAAGATGCGCATGGCAAGCTGGTGCCGGGTGGCATCCAGTCTGAAGCGGAACAGATGATGATGAACATCGAATCTGCGCTGTCCCGTCGCGGGCTCACTCTGGAGCACGTGGTCAAGTGCACGGTATTCCTGGCCGACATTGCTGAATGGGGCGCTTTCAACGAAATTTACAAGAAGCATTTTTCAGCGCCCTACCCGGCGCGCAGCGCAATGGCCGCCAGTGGATTGGTGGACAATGCGCGCGTGGAGATGGAATGTATTGCGGGATACCCTGAATAGGCGCCCGTTGCACTGGATGCCCGACGCGAAGCACACATCCAATCAGGGTGCCTTGGCGAACGAAAGGACTTTGGACTTGGCATCTGCTCCCGCTTCCGCGGCCGCTGGTTCGTCGCCCATGCGCACCAGCTTGCCGTCGACGGTGGCGCCGCAATCCAGCTTCATCGTGCGGTAGCTGATATTGCCGGTAACGCGCGCGTTGACCTGCAATTCGAGGAAATGATCGACCTCAAGATCTCCTTCGACGCGACCGTTGATCACCGCATCGTGGGCCTTAACCGAACCGACGATGACGCCTTTTTCGCTCAGGACCAGGAGGCCACGGTCGTCCGTCTTGCCCAAGACATTGCCTTCGACCCGCCCATCGATCCGCAACCCACCGGCGAACATCACGTCGCCTCGGACACACGTGTCGTGAGCCAGAAGACCGGCGAGCCGGCTGACGTCGATGGCCATGGTGTTCTTCTTTCGAAACATGAAACTGTCCTCCGCTAGCGCGCGTGAATCTACTCGACGATCTTGTCGGGTGCCCTGCGGTTCATCAGGAATTTCACCTGTCCATTGAGCTCTGCGACCTCTGCATTCAACTGCGCCGCTTGCTGCTCGAGTTCAGATCGCGTTGCACTCTCCACCGCCAGTCTCATCTTCAGCCGCTCGACCTCGGCGGCGAGCGAGTCCCGTTCCTCGCGTAACGCGCCGAGATCACGTGTACTTGCATAGACGTCGCCCGCGAAACGGTAACCTCCCGCGACCAGCAACAGCAATGCCACGCCGGCGGCAATGCGCCAACGCTGCCTGCTTCGATGCGGCGCTGTAGGTTCGAATCTAGCGCTTGTAAGCCAAATGGTGTCGATGTGGCGATCCTCAACTGACGGGCGTCAGAATTCGTCGTTTGCGAGATACAGGCGCGGCTGCACCGGCGTCCCGTCGCGCAGGATCTCAAAGTGAAGATGCGCACCTGTGGAGCGGCCGGTCGAGCCGACCATCGCAATCGGCTGGCCGGGTAGCACTAAGTCGCCGACCCGTACCAGGATCCGGGATGTATGACCGTAGCGAGTGACGAGACCGTCACCGTGGTCAATCTCGACGGTCCTGCCGAATGCGCCGTACGGACCGGCGCGGCGAACTCGTCCGCCGGCGCTGGCCAATATGGACGTACCGTACGGCGCCATGTAGTCAATGCCGGCGTGCTGGGCGAGTCGCCGAGTGAACGGGTCGATCCGGCGGCCGAAGCCTGACGAAATCATCACACCGGGGATCGGCGCCCGGCTAGGGAACGCCATCTTGTCGAGGTCGCGCCGTGCGAGCAGCGAGGCCACCATGTCGAGAGTTGCCTCGGCGTGGTCGAGGCTTCGATCGAATCCGGGAAGCGATGGACCACTGCCTGAATCTGCGCCCGATCGTGGCTCGAGCAGCGGTCCGCCCGCAGGTTGTCCGACGACGCTGGCCGGAGAATCCACCGCGTCTACGGCCACCGGCGGTGTCGCACCGATGCGTGCGGCAAGGCGGTCGGCCGCGGCCTCAAGCCGAATCAAGCGGCCGGACAGACTTCCAATCTCATGTACGAGTGCCTGGCTCCCGGGCTGCGCCGAATCCAGATTCGCAATTACGCGCGCCCAGCCATCGTCGGTGTGCGAGCCACCACTGAGCTGAAAACCGAGGACAAAGCCACCGAGTAAACCGACCAGCGCCAGCGCGCCCGCCGCGGTCGCGAGCGCACGAATCGTCAAAGTGCGCATCCTGGAGCTTGCCAGGGTGCTGGCTGAAACAATCACAATTGCCATATTGCGGTCCTCATGACTCGCCAGGGCCACAGTCGGCAATGCCTTACATCGCGGCCTCGATTTCGCAGGTTGCCACGGTGCCAGCAGTGGCTGACAACATGATGCTGTCAGGCCCCAGTGAAGGGCAATGTGACGAACACCGCATTGTCGGGAGCGCCGGTCGGCAATATCCGCGACGGGGCTGTCGATCTCGGCAGGCGGACTGTCTGACGAAATTTAGTGTGACGGAAGTCTCAGGATTCCGGACACATAGGTGACACTCTGCGGCCTTTTGCAGGAGAGCAAAAGTGCGGCGCATACGGATGAAGCGTCCACCGGTTCACGTGTCGGCGGACCCAATCCACAATGGGAAGGCCGCTTGAAGTCCCCGTGCCTTGATATGATCTGCGCATGGCGAGGATTTCGCCCATTCGCCCGTCTTGATTTAGCCGGAAAGGCACGCCATGAGTTACACGCTGCCCGAGTTCCTCGCCCACGCTCTGGCCCTAGAACAAGAAGCCGCCGAGCGCTACTTGGAACTTGCCGACATGATGGAGGCGCACCGCAACGATCCCGTCTCCATCGTGTTTCGCGACATGCACCGCTTTTCGATGATGCATCACGAGGAAATCCACAAGCGGGTGGGCGACATCGAGTTGCCGCAGCTCAAGTCCTGGCAGTACCGCTGGAGCAGCCCACCCGAGAAGGGTGGAGAGGAAGCTTTCGACTACATGCTGGAAGCCTACAACGCGCTGCGTTACGCGCGCGAGAACGAGCTGCGCGCGATGGAGTACTACAGCTCGGTCGCCGCGAACGCAAATGACCCCGTGCTTGCGCGCCTGGCGAGGGAGTTCGCCAACGAGGAGACCGAGCACGTCGCCGCGCTAGACGACTGGATCGCGAGAACTCCAAGGCCTTCGGCCACTTGGGAGGAGGATCCCGATCCGCTGCCACCCTCGGGCTGAGAATCACGGTGGGCCGCGGTGAGTGACGCTGGGTTGGAAACAAACTTGGAAACGCGGTCGGACCGCGCTCTGCGCTATGGCCGCTGTCGACCCATCGCTGCCATTTCGCGGAATCCCAATTGCTGTAATCCTTTCCGGGAGCGCGTACGCTGGCAGCCACACAAACAGGAGAGCTTGGTTTAGCCGCCAAGAACACTGGGATCCAAAAAGGGAAGGGCACATTTATGTTACGTACAACGAAAATCCTGCTGGTTCTAAGCGTTTCCTTGTGGGGGTTCGTGGGTGCGTTTCACAATGTCTTAGACTGGGGCGGAACCACAGCAGCTGTGGGCGCAACGACCTCGATGGCGACCTTTGATGGAGGTGCTGAAAGCTGGCAAGCAACTACCAATTCGGCGGTGATATGGATTGGAGCAATATTCATTACGTTGTCGAAGCTAGCCGCAGCGGTCATGTGCATGGTTGGCGCATTTAGAATGGTGCAGTTGCGCGGAAGTGATCCGGTGACCTTTGCAGCTGCGAAGGAATTCGCGCTGGCGGGGTGCGCGGTTGCAGTGATCATGTTGTTCGGTGGGTTCATCGTTATCGCCGAGAGCTGGTTTGAGCTTTGGCGCTCCGATGTAATGCGCGGTCCCGTTCTCCAATCCGCTTTTCGTTACGGTGGCATGATCACACTGATTGCTCTCTTTGTGGGCATGAAGGATGACTAAAGGCCTGTGAATTTTGAGATAGTGTCACCCAACAAAGCGCTCAAGTTGGACCCGGGTAAACTGTCAACAAATTTGCATGCGCAAATTGGCTATCTTGCCCGGGCCGCTTAGCGTCAACGCTAAGTGGCAGCTTGCGTCGCGTCCTACAGCAGCTGATGACCGTTCCTGACCGGATTGAGACCGTCACGGTAGAGCACGGTCTGGCAGTGAAACCGGATCAAGTCAGAGTCAGGAGGAATGGCGCTCAGAACGCCGGGGGAAATGGTGGCCAGGGGCGGAATCGAGCCACCGACACGCGGATTTTCAGTCACAAACTGATATCTGCAACATCAACTGCATCAACCGGTTAGCCGGGGCGCCCGTTGCATTAAATGCCTCACGATGCAGGACTGTGCAGGACTGAGTCACGCAATACTCCCGCACGAATTTCTTGCCAATCAACTGCTCGCGGCCGCGTCCAGAAGACCGGGTTCGACCCCAAGCTGCCGTCCGCGAGCGTCCGCTTCCAGGCCAACCATTAACGATAACGGCGCGGCGCGACACGACTACCGCGGCAACTTCACCTCGAACTTGATCGCTGCCAGTTGCTCCGGCGTCTTGCCGAGCTTGCGCAGGAACGGATTCCAGCGCGCATTGCCGCGGATGTTGGCAAACAGTATTTCCATGGCGAGATCGGACAAGCCGGGATCATGCACGACGCGCGCCTTTTCGAGGAATTCAAAGGCCCGATCCTTTTCCCCGCGCCAGGCGAGCACGTAGGCGATGTTGTAAGGCCAGGTTTCGGAGTATTTAGCGATCAGCGCGGCCAGCACTTCATCCGATTCACGCTTACGTTTGAGCGAGTGGTACGCCATCGGCAGGCCGATCATGCGCCATGCCTCAAATGGCTCTTTCTGGATCTCGGCAAGAGCCGCCTCGAATTCTCCCTTTAGCAGCAGCGCCTCGCCGATGTGATAGTGCGCACCGATGTCCTCCGGGCTCAATGACAATACCGTGCGGAAACTGTCAATTGCCCGATCCAACTGCCCATTGTTCCGGTATTCGAGACCCAGCGCGTTGTGCAGCGTCGGATTGACCGGATCTCGCTGCAACGCATATTGATTGATCGCAACGCCTTGGTCCAAACGGCCCAGGCTGTCGGCGAATATCGCGCTGTATCCAAGGATGTCGGAATTGGCGGGTTCAAGCGACAAGGCTTGCTCAAGGTATTTTGCGGCGGCTGCCAGGTCGCCGTCATGATCGAGGGCGATTCGCCCCAATTCGGCCTGCGCCGGCGCAAAGTTCGGGTCGAGCGCCAGCGCCTTCTTCAAGGCCTCTGCCGCGAGGGCGTAGCCCTCCTCCAGCGGCAGCATGCTGTTATTGGCCTGCCGCCGATAGACATATGCGAGACCTGACCAAGCTGGGGGATACGTGTCATCGATCTTCAGGCTTTGCTGGTACAGAGTAGCGGCCTGCTGGTAGCCCTCCGCCGTGTGCAGTCGCGCCTGCTGGCGCGCCTGGAGGAAGAGGTCATAGGCCCTGGCATCGACCCTCTGCGCCTGTCGTTTCTCGCCCAGCAGGGCGATCTTCAGATGCTCGACGACGGCCGCGCTGATTTCGTCCTGCACCGCAAAGATGTCTTTCAGCGTGCGGTCGTAGGTCTCCGACCACTGTTCATAGCCGTCGGCCGCGCGGATAAGCTGCGCGGTGATGCGCACTCGATTGCCAGACTTTCGCACCGAGCCTTCGAGGATATGCGCGACGTGCAGTTCACGTGCCATCTCCTCCAGCTTGACCTCCTTGCCCTTGTAATAGAACGACGAGGTTCGTGCGGCAACCTGCAACTGGGGAATCTTGGTTAGCAGGTTCAGCAATTCTTCTGACAGGCCGTCGGAGAAATACTCCTGGTCCTTCTTCTCGCTCATGTCTAGGAACGGGAGTACTGCTACCGATTTCTCGGAAACTGCCAGTGCAACGTGATCGGTTGCAGGGGCGACCTCGGAAACCGGACTCTGCTCCGTGATGGGATTCCCTGACCACAACTTATTGACGACAAAATAGGCGAGGACAAGCGAGAGGGCGGTGACGCTGGCGGCCAGCATCCATCTCTTACGCAGTGCGGCCACCGCTCGACTGGCGACCGGCGGGTCAGAATGGGCGCGCGGCTCACCCGCGACAGAGAGGTCGAGATGACTCCGGACTGCCTCGACCAGCTTGGCAGTGAGCCCGGCGACGCCCCCGACCCCCACATCGATCCACTGCGATTCACTCAGGAAATACTCGAAAGCCGGTGGCAACGGCGCAGCACCTGTGCGCAGCGCGATGATCGGTCGCCCCTTGGACGAAGCGCGTTCAATTTCTTTCCCGACGTGCTTCGAGGCAAGTGCGCTGTCGGACAAAACTAGAACCAGAGCCTTGGCTCCGCTGATGGCCAAAATGATGGCATCCGCGTAGTGCGCTCCGGGAGTTACATCCCGTGGCGCAATCCAGCACCGCAGACCGTTCCGCTCCAGAGTCTCGACGATATCGTTGGCAAGGGCTGCATCCTGCGAGGCGTAACTGATGAATACATCGGATGCGCCTGAAGCAGCGCTCTTCGCCTGCTCTCCGCCATCCCCTTCAGCCATGCCCGTACCCCCCATGCTTGGGCGATGTTCGCGGATGCTCTCGGCGTTGGCAACAAACTCGCGGCTGGGCTTACTGGAACGTCGGCTTTGGGGGCCATTCGGCGGAACAGAACGTCCGCTTCGGGCCGGCCTGAGACCTTCAAGGTTAAATACAGTCCGGCAGTGAGTTCCGATTCGGTCAGAGTTAGAACACCGGAATGCCATCGGGACGCGGGAAAGAAGTGGTGGCCAGAGGTGGAATTGAACCACCGACACGCGGATTTTCAGTCACAAACTGAAATCTGAAACTTTAACCGCACCAACCGGTTAGCCGGGGCGCCCGTTGCACTAAATGCCCCACGATGCACAACTCGCAGGACTGAGTCCCGCAAAACTCCCGCAAGGATTTCTTGCTAATCCGGGGCTCGGAGTTCCGCCCTGATGACCGGGTTCGACCCAGAGCGGACGGCTTGCCAAAAATCTCGAAATACGCCAGCGTCGCATTGGATTCCTGGTCAAATGCCGTCGCCCAGCCCAGCCTCGGCATGCGATGGTGGCCTACCTGCGCAACAGTGATGCGTATACGAACGACTGTTCGGTCCCGGTGGGAGTACGGTGCCGCTCCCCCCGCTCTTGCAGAAGCAAGAACGCGGGTGCGAATATTCCGGCGATGTCTTTCGCTGACCGTCGCGCGACTGGCAGTCCGCTGCATCGCTCTGGTCCGTCGGGTGCGAAACCTCCAATCACCACGTGTCCGCCAATCCTCAGAGCTTCCGCCGCAAGTTGCGCATAACGTACGGCGTCGGTTGGGTCAGTGAGAAAGTGGAACACCGCTCGGTCATGCCACAGGTCGAAGGCCCCAGTTGGCAACGCCGCATTCAGCACATCCGCAACGAACCAGGTCACCACTTTGGATCGATTACCGAGTCGTTTTTTGGCTATGGTCAGGGCTTCATCCGAAATGTCCAGAACGCTGACGTCACGGACGCCACGATCGAGCAGATCATCCACGAACGTCGAGGCTCCGCCGCCGATATCAATTATTCGCGAACACTCCGACAGACCGGCCAACTCCAGTAGTTCGACAGATACCTCCAAATGCGGCCGATACCAACTAACGGAATCAGCTGTTCTTGTTCGATAGATCTTCTGCCAGTGTGTTTGACGGTCAATAGATTCTGCTGTCATCGGGATATTCCTGATGGACCCCTTTTAGGCGCGATGAGCCGGCATTCGCCGCTGATCAAGAGTGAGATAGACACATGCCGCCGGGCTTGGTCGGCTATTTTGAGTCTGCGGACAGTGTGTCGATGATCGGACACGAGCGCGGTCGCTGGCCCAGCGCGCATTCCGCAATCAGACCCTTGAGCATTCGGCGCATGCGGTTCAGGTCGGAGATGCGCTCCACTATTGACGCAAGTTTGTGCTCGGCGAGCAGGCGAGTCTCGCGACAGCTCTGACCGTCCTCCAGCAGCAACAGGCCGCCGACTTCTTCCAGGGTGAAGCCGAGCAACTGCGCGCGTTTGATAAACCGCACGCGAGACGCAGCCGATGAAGCGTAACGCCGGTGCCCACCGAGCGGCTTGAATGGCTCAGCCAAGAGACCTCGACGCTGGTAATAGCGGATGGTCTCTACGTTGACGCCGGCCGTCTTGGCAAGGCGCCCTATGGACAGTTTCTCGTGCATCGCCGTTCCCTTGACTCCGTACCGTGGTACGGAGTGCATGCTACGCCCGATGCGAGTATTTTGGAGGGATCATTGTGGCGGTATTGAACGCGAAAGGATCGCTGGTGGCGGGAGTTCTGGCTGCCATTGGCGCGTCCGTGTGCTGCGTGGGACCGCTCGTGCTGCTCGCGCTCGGTATCAGCGGCGCATGGATCAGCAATCTGACCGCGTTCGAGTCCTTCCGGCCCCTGTTCATCGGTCTAACACTGCTCTTCCTCGCTCTCGCTTTTCACAAGCTCTACCTGGCGCCACGATCATGTCCTCCTGGCACGCCGTGTGCCGACCCTCAGGTCACCAGGCGGCAGCGACTCGCCTTCTGGTCGGTCACAATCCTGTTGCTTGGCCTTTTGGCCGTGCCTTGGTTCGTGCCGCTGTTTTATTGACAGGAGAATTGCATGCGTAAATTTCTCTTCGCCACCCTAATCGCCATGCCGCTTGTCGTCCTCGCGGGAGACCTTCAAATGGTCGTCCTCGACGTTCAGAACATGACCTGCGAACTCTGCCCGATCACGGTAAAGAAGGCGCTGGACAAGGTGCCCGGCGTGGCTGCATCCAGGATCGACTTCGCTATGAAGACCGCGACTGTGGAATTCGACCCAGATCGGGCCAATGTGGCGGCCCTGGTCAGTGCCACGACCAATGCCGGTTATCCGTCCACGGTTCATGACTAAGCTGCCGACGAACTCACTCGTGCTCGAGTCGGTGCTGACCTGCCCGCAATGTGGCTTTGCCGCGCAGGAATCAATGCCCACAAATGCCTGTCAGTTCTTCTACGAGTGCCGCAACTGCAAGACGCTCCTGCGTCCCAAGCCTGGGGACTGCTGCGTTTTCTGCTCCTACGGTTCGGTGAAGTGCCCGCCAATTCAGGAACAGCGCAGCTGCTGCGAATAACCGCCAGTCGGGTGCAGCCTGACGCTGACTTTCCCGATCAGACTATGGTTAGAACAGGTGAATGGCATCGGCACCCGGATTTTCAGTCACAAACTGAAATCTGAAACATCAACTGCATCAATCGGCTAGCCAGGGCGCCCGTTGCAACGAATGCCCTACGATGCAGGACCGTGCAGGACTGATACCCGTAAATCTCCCGCAAGCATCGGACTGAATTCGCTGCCGCAAATTGGTGTCGGTTCCACAAGATCATCGACAAGTGCGCTCCCTGGCGCCGATCGTCGCAGACGGAATACACTGTACTTCTTGTGAATCCCCATCAGTCTACAAGGCTGCCTCACCACAACTGTTTCCGTAGTTGTCTCGGCGTGCTGGCTTCAGCGAAAAGTCCAGTTGATCCCGAATGACGGCAGCAGCGGCAGCCAATCATCATAATTCACGCGCGCGCCAAGACTGCCATCCGCATTCTCCACGATGTCGATGTCGCCGACGCAGCAGCGATTTCTGCGGTGCAGCGCATTGTACAGCTCGAAGAAATATCCCAACTCGCCGTTCGCAAGCCGTAGTGTGCGACTCAGTCGGACGTCGAATCGCAGGTAGGGCGGGTAGCGCAATGAATTGCGTTCACCCACCCGGGGATCCTCGATAATTCCCATTGGGCCTGTCGATACATCGATATCCAGCGGGGTACGCGGCCAGCCGCTATGGTAAGCGCCGAACAGATTGAGGTTCCAGCTTTTTAGTGCCCAGTTGACCGAGCCCGCCACGGAATGAGTCTGATCCCAGCTGCGCGGTTGTTCGACACTTCCGATTGAGTCGCGCGTCTCGAGATATCCATATGCCAGGCGCCAGCTCACGGTGCGTTCAGGCGCGCTCGCAACGGATATTTCGACGCCATGCGCGCGGGCCGTGCTTGGCTGGACAGCGATTCGATCCGGCCTGGCCTCCGGGATCACTTCATACGGATCGAACTGATTCTCGTAGCGGGTCCGCAGGTTGCTGTAGCGTTTGTCGAACAGTTCGGTCCGGAGGGTCATCGAATTCGCCAGCCGCAAGTCCCAAGCGGCGACTCGATGTTCGGCGCGTTCAGCGCGCGCCAGCTGCATTTCCCCGTCCTCGACCTGCAATTCTTCAGGCTGCTGGGGCTGATAGTAATGGCCCCAACCGAAACGTAGCGTATTGTCGTCGTTCACCTCGAATCGCATGCCGATCCGTGGACTGACTTCGTCCTCGGCAAATCCTGCATGTGTTTGCCGGTCTGCACGCACGCCGATTTCTGTGATGATGCGTGGAGCGACCCGCCAGCGGGTGCTGACGTAGGTTCCGTACGACTCACCGGCAATGTCAACCATGGCACTGCGAGACCGATCGATTGAGCACGGCCCGGAAGGAAACGGGTCGCTGACGCAGCTCGACAGCTCATATTGATAATCAGCCGAAGAATGCATGACCTCAAGCCCCCATTTCACGAGTGCGCGATTCGTCATCTGCCATCGCCAGTCGCTGCGCACCGACGCAAAATCAAATCGCCGGGTATCGTGCACGGCAGCGTACAGTCCATCTTCCTGGTCCGTGTTGTTGCGGTCCCGATCAATACTGCTGATCGACACCACGGTGTCGCTGGAAAGCCTGCGACTCCATTGAGTGCTTGCGGTAATCCATCCATACGCGCTGTCAGCGGTCCCAAGAGATAGTTTGAGGTTTCCTCCTGTATCGACAAAGCGAAGCTCATCGCGAGCCAACAACATGTTTCCTGACAACACCGTAGCATTGCCAACCATCCAGTCGGCTTTGGTGAACACATCCCAGTAACGTGGTGTGAAATCGCCGTCGCTCTGGATTAGCTGAAACAACCAGTCCAGATAGCCGCGCCGCACTGATGCAAGCCAGTGACCACGCCCGCCCGATATCGGTCCCTGGCTCCGCACATAGGCATTCACGAAACTGACACCCATTGTGGTTTCTGGTTGCTCGGCCGGAATCAATGTGTTCATGGCAACCACACCACTCATGCGATCTCCGAATTCAGCACCGAATCCGCCAGTCAGGACCTCCATGTTCTCGATCACCCCGGCATCGAGCAGGCCCAACGCTCCCTGCAGATCCTTCAGATGGAATGGGTCGTGAATCCGTACGCCATCGACGAGAATGGCCGTTTCGTCACGTGCACCGCCGCGAACATGCAGGCCTGCAGAAAAATCATTGCCGGTGATGCCGGGAAGCTGGCGGACCATTCGCAGCGGATCGTCCGCAAGATGCGGCGTACGTGCAATTTCAATTTTAGAGAGAACTTGGGAAGGGTCGGGTTCTCCAAGCGCATAGCGGCCCGCCGTGACTACTACTGCTTCGAGCGACTGTGCGTCAGAGAGGCTGGAGGCATCGCCGGCAGACCCCGCGCTAGGGACGCCCGCATCCCTGCGGCCGCGACTCCCCATCCACGTCGTTTCCTGCACCACCAGCCACCGCTCCGCGGGTCCAGGAACAACCGCGAGCCCGTACTGACCCAGGACTTGTTGCGCAATACCGAAGGCAGTCGATGCATCCGGTTCTGCCGCTACCCGCAAGTCAGGCGTCACGAGATCGTTGCTGTACAGGATGCGCAACCCGTTCCGGCGCAATTCATTGAGCACCTCAGTTAGCGGTCGATCAAGATAGGAATTCGTAGGAAAAATGACCTCGGCGACTAGCGCAGGCGGAGCCACGGCGGCTGCGCCCAGCACAATCGCTGAACTGAACAGCCACGACCTATGGTTGTTCATCCGCGCGCTCAACAGTCAGTTCGCCGGCTTCCAGCCGATACCGAAACATCGTGATCCGTTGAATGACGTCGAGCGCTTGCTCCGGGGTCAGCCCTTCGATCGAACCATCCAGAGTGACACCGCCGACCAATTCGCGAGTGAGCGCGCCGGCGTAGCGCAGGCGGCACCCCAACTCGCGGCAGATCCATTGCAGGATCGGCTCAAGCCTGTGTTCCCAGGCGTCGAGCCCCGGCGATATATCGGCAACCCAGGCCCATGCGGGTCCGGAATTGTCAGAGCTAGCGCGCAGAATTTCTTCATCCTGACGCAGGGAAATGAGTTCCCCGGCCGCGACGACGACTGAATCAGGCGTGAGTCCTGCCGCGCCGACACCGACTGACCCCTCCCTCACGCGCACCCGCAAGACTTCTTCAAGCCATTCCACCTGAAACTGTGTTCCGGTGTCGGTCAGGGATGCGAGCGGTGTCGTGATTCGCAGCCTAGGCCGATCATTACCCTGACCCGAGTCGACATAGATCCGTCCGCGTTCAAGGCGAACCACGTTTGCGGCGGTAATCGTGAGGCGTGTTCCATGATCGAGCCTGAGCGATTGGCCGCTCATCAGTCGCAGAGCCAGCCGGCCATTCAAGGGCGTTTCCAGTGTATATCCGACGATTACGTTATCGTTCTCGTGCAGCGCCGTCGGCACTGCCGCAAATGCCGCCCCATGCACGAAGCCCTGCACACGCGTTACGATCGCGGCGGATTCAGGTACCTGATCCGCTGACCACAACCCGATGAAGATGGCCACGCTCGCGATCGACGCTGCAATCAAGCCCGCCGCCCAACGCGTCCAGCGCGCACGTTGCTGATTTGAGCCGAGCAGCACGAGGCGCTGCCATTCGGTCTGCGCTCTCGCATAGGCACGGGCCGTTCCCGCCGCCGAGGGCTGCGGCCTTTTCCCGCTTGCACGTAGCGCAGCTTCAAGCAGGCGATCCCGTTCATCCAGCGTATTCATGTCGCTCATGCGCAATTCCCTGTCATGGCTTTACGAGCTCCGCCCGCGAAGCAAATGTGTCGTCGATGGCACTGCGAAATGCCTCGCGCGCGCGCGACAGCATTGATTCTGTCGCTTTTTCGGATCGTCCTAGACGGTCCGCCATCTCGGTGACTGTCAGTCCCTCAACGTATTTCCATTCGAGCACGTCTCCATACCTCGATGGCAGGAAATCGAGAACCGCCTGAACCAGAAGCCGCAGTTCCTCCTGTTGCGCGATGACTTCGGGCTGTTCGCCCGCCTTGGCAATTAATTCGAGTGCCGCGCGGACCTCCGGGTCGTCCTCGAGCAAGGGCCGCTGTTGTTCGGCGTGTGGATTGCGGCGACGCGCCATGGCGATTTCACTTCGACAAATGGCGGTCAGCCAAGTCAGCAGCGACGCTTCACCGCGGTAGTCGGCAAGTTTTGTCAGCCCCTTGCTGATGGCTTCCTGGGCAAATTCCTCGGCCAGCGCCGGTCGCCCCACTCGTCTCAATGCAAAACGATACAAGCGCGGGAAATGACTGTGAAAATACTGTTCAAACGCATCCGAATTCCCCGCCAGCAGGGCCCCTACCAAATCCATATCGCTGCCGAAATATGTTCTCATTCGGAATCGCTTTCTTGTGAACATAGATGCAGATTTCCGGGAAATCCTTCGTTTAGCAATTATTGACTGCTCATGCTGCCGCCCCTAGGCTCAAATCCTGACCTGCAGTCCTTAATCGTCCTGGGGCTATTCCATGAGCGTATCGCTGAAGCTCGGACGTTTCTTCACGGCCGGAATGTTGACCGGAATCACATTGAATGCCAGTGGCATCGTTCTTGCGCGCTTCATTCTTTTCCAGGACTGGTTGAAGGCGATCAGCACGATCAACCTGCCGCCCCTCAATCCCAGCCTCTTTTACCTACATTTGGCCATGCGCTTCGTCATTGGATTCTCCCTAGTTTGGCTATTCGTCGTCTTGCGTCCGCATTCCCGTTCGCTCATTACGGCGTCACTGACCGCAGCTTTCATCGTCTGGCTTCTGGCCTATCTGTTGGGACTGATCGAATTCCTGGCACTGGGGATTTACCCAGCGCGGCTTGTGCTCATGACTCTCACGTGGGGCGTCGTGGAGTTGATGCTCGTTTCGCTGCTCGGCGCCTGGCTCTACACCCGGTGACCATCTGTCAGTCTGGGAATAGCTCCTGGGTGAGCCAATCTCAGACGCGAATCATCAACACAAGCAAATCCAGGCATTGGTGCGCGAAGGATTTCCCGGAAATATGCATCTACGCTTGTCAGGAAGGCAATTCAATGACCCGGTTCGCGCGCATTTGCACAATCGCGTTCGTTTGCTTGTCGGCCGCCAGCGGATGTGGCGGCTCGGGTTCTTCACGCAATATCGTGATCGACCAGGTTCAATTTGGAACGCCGAGACACTTAGCCGGACGCACCGAGGTCGATGTGGTCTGGCCAAATGCGGGGGCAACCCTTCGTGGCACAATTTACTTGCCACCAGGAAATGGACCGTTTCCTGCGGTCATGCTTCACTTCGGCTCCAACCGATGGTCCCGCCCGATCATCAGCATCAACCTGATCACTGTCTGGTTGGACCGAGGCATCGCCGTCCTCGCATATGACAAACGCGGTGTCGGTCAATCCGGGGGTGTTTGTTGTCCCGTATCAGACCCGGGCTATTTCCCTCTGCTAGCCAGCGACTTGACATCGGGAATAGCGGCTTTACAAATGTACCCGGCCATCGATCCGACCAGAATCGGTCTCTATGGCTTCAGCCAAGGCGGATGGGTGGTACCAAATGCGGCGGCACAATCCCCATCTGTCGCATTTACGGTGATCGGATCGGGCCCCGCGGTATCGCTGGGAGAGGAAGAGCTATATAGCCGTCTCGTTGGCGAATACGAGTGCAAACCTACGGGTATCAGCGCTGAAGAAATTGCCGCACAATTGGCGGCAGCAGGTCCATCAGGCTTCGATCCGCGATCGGATCTGGAAATGTACACAATTCCAGGGTATTGGTTCTATGGAGGGTTAGACCTGAGCGTGCCAGTGCCACAAAGCGTAAACGTGCTGGAGGATATCCGCACAACTTTTGGCAAGGATTTCACGATTCAGATATACCCGAATGCAAATCACTCCATGGTCATAGGCGGAGGCATTTGCCAGGATACGGGTCCGTCGATCAATTATTTCCCTGCTATATTTTCGTGGCTTGACCCAATCTTGTTCGGGCCGTGACATGAAGACCCTGCCACAAATCTTTGATTTGGCCGCTTGCTGATGTCGTTGACTGCCACTCCTCGAACTCTCTTGGTTTCGAATTAGGTGCGAACCCCGCTGTCGAGCAATTCCAAGGGGCTGCGATCACCAACAAAGATCGCTTCAACAGCTGCGGTGTCGTCGCCGGCACGTCCGGGCAACCCAATCCAGCAGGCGCCGCAATCGGCCGCCAGATCGCTCGTACGAAGCCCATAGCGGTACCCTTCCAGTGAAAGTCCGAACTTGATCACAATGTCATTTACCTGCAAAGGCGGATCCGTTCATCAAGATGCGATCCACCCACAGAAAGTGAAATAACTATCTGCAAAACAAGCGTTTCTCCACAGCATGAAGCAATTCCTCCGCCTTGACATGCTGACCGGTGTATTCGTTCATTAACTGTTAGGGCCCAGGATAAGCGCCTCGTAACTCAATCTTTCAGACGCAGCACTAGACCAAACCTAGCTATCGGCGTGATGCGTCCATCTTCCTCTCGCTGTCCTCCCATACCGAACTTGAAGGCCCATGCTTCGCGTTCGGTATAGGCGCTGATTAGCAACTCACTACCAGCTGCACGCTGGAAACTGCTCTGCGCTTCTGCACCCAAGGCAAGACCCGCACGCACCTCGTGCCGGAAGCCCAACGCAGCGCCAAAATCGCTACTGCTTCCCTGTTCCCGACTAGCTATAAGGTTGGCACCCCATTTCGTAGCTGCACTGCCCTTCTCGAAAGATAGCCGCACCTCGGCATTGTCGGGCGCACCCTGCTTTGCGGCGAATTCGTATTCGGCTCCAATGCCTACTTTCAAGCCATCGTGCTTGGCCGGGTCGGTCAGGAGCACATGCACGCCGGGTGCGGTGGCCTCGTAATTCCAATTTTCCCCTGCCAATTTCTCCGTATGAGCGTGCAACTCAAAGGCAACACGCGGCGCAATGCCGATTAGCAGCGCCGGCTCAAAGCTCCCTTGCCCTTCAGCATCACCTAGCGCCGCCTCTGCATTAGCAAGCAGATAGGCATCACCCGGATGTGGCACGCTGGGACTTTCGAGTATTAGGAAATCCTGCCCGTGATGAGCAAGCGCTAAAAAAGGAGTTAGTGCGAGTGTCAACGCACACAAGTAGCGAAAGCGGTACATCTATTGCTCCAGTTGGCCAGGAATCATGTAATTTTGCACACTGCATCGAGCGCGAAGGGAGCTGGTTTGGGTCCTAACAATTCATTCAAGCCGAAGCCGCTTCGCGGCCCGGCTCAATTCAGGCGCCAAAGCTACCGTGACGACGTCGGGAGGACGGTACATTGTATGCGCCATGAGATGTGGTCAGCTGGCTCTCGCATTGAAGCAAGAGGCACAACCGCATCGTAGGTAACACTAGCGGCACAGCAAGAGTGACAACATGAAGTCTCACAAACATGAAGCAAGGATCGCTGGCGTCCTGTATCTGCTCATGGGAGTAACCTCCGCTCTTGAAATGAGCATCCCTTCAGTGTTCATAGTACATGGCGATGCCGCAGCCACAGTTAGCAAAATTGCGTCTTCTCAGCTACTTTACCGACTCTACATCGTCAGTGGCCTGGTATCGCAGATCCTGTTTGTCTTCCTCGTTCTGGCTCTGTATCAATTGCTCAAAGGAGTGAACAGGAGACAAGCTTCACTGATGGTGGCACTGGTTCTCGTTCAAGTGCCGATGGCGTTCGCCAATACGCTCTGCGGGTTCGCACCACTCGTATTGTCGAATGGGGCCGATTACTGGTCGGCATTCGACAAACATCAGCTCGATGCCATGACTATGGGATTTCTAAGCTTGCAGAGCTACGGAACAAGTGCGGTCATGGCTCTGTGGGGTCTCTGGCTCCTACCGTTCGGGATTCTTGTATTTAGATCCGGGTTTATTCCCCGATTTCTTGGCGTCCTCCTTATCATCGCCTGTTTTGGTTGGCTGGGCATTAGCGTGACATCTCTGCTCTTCCCGGCTTACGCGCGTATTGCTAATCAGTTCACCGTACTGGCCATTGGCGAGATCTTGATCATTCTCTGGCTCGTAATCATGGGCGCACGGACCACCCCCCGCGAGGGCGGACTATCCGAGTCCGGTAACCGCGTTGCAGATGACGCATAACAAAGCGCAGGAGCGTTAACCTGCACAAGGGCGCAAATGCTCTACGTCCATAAGTTTCTGTTTTCAGCAATGTGGACTTCCTGGGCTGCCTATTGGTGGCTTGCCTCTCTAACCGCCAAGACCACTGAACGCAAAGAACCTGTGGGCTCGCGTCTGCAGCATGTATTGCCTCTGCTGGCGGCCGCTTGGTTGCTTTGGGCTGAAAAGGTCCCCGGTCCGCTGAATGAGAGGCTGTTCCCATGGGCGCCGTGGGAGTTCTGGGTTGCGGCTCTGATCACTGCAATCGGCCTCGCCTTTACGGTCTGGGCGCGACTAGATCTCGGAGGCAATTGGAGCGGGATAGTTACGATCAAGCAAGATCACGAACTAATTGCCACTGGACCATATGCCTATGTCCGGCATCCCATCTACACCGGGTTGCTAGTCGCTTTCATTGGCACCGCGATGGTGCGTGGAGAATGGCGCGGCGTTCTAGCCGTTTGCGTCGCTTGGGCGGCGCTATGGCGCAAGCTTCGACTAGAAGAACAATGGATGATCGAGCGCTTTGGAAATGAGTACATTGCCTACTGCCAGCGCGTACCAGCACTGCTGCCGTTTTTCAATTGGCGCAGGTCATGACGAGAGTGCCGGCTGACCCCGGCTCCAGCGGAGCGCCTGCGACAGATCGGAATTCCCAATATTCAGTGGACGTGGCTCTCAGGTCCAGGTTGTGGTAGACCCACAATCGCCATGACTCAGCGCGCTGAATCGACACGATCTATGTTCGCCTGAGTCGTAACCCATTTCAGAGCATCCTCGACGGCTACTTTAAACGCTTCCTGGTATTTCATTGTGCGCTATGTCGTGTTGCCTCACGTAATTTTGTTACCAGATGCCTCATCAGCGATGTTACTAATTCCGTGCCGAGGTGGCAGATACATCTCGCGTCAAGTTGTTCATGTCGCAGATTACGCCGCTGCACGGCCTCGCGCCGCCACGCTCTCACTCGCCGCTGCAGCGTGTAGAGTTGTCGAAGGCCATATCGTCCAGGGTAGCGGGCTGTGAACTCGATGAGTAGTTCCAGTGCGGTCTGGTCCGGTTGCGCTTCCAGGCATTGCTGCATCTCTGCCCAGTGGTCTTTGAAGATGTCGGGACGGCGGCCGCGAGGATTGTTGCTGAGGCGTCGGTACGTTTTGGGGCCGATGAGCCACGCCACGTGCACGGGCATCTCGCCGCCAGACGTTCACGCTCCGAAGCAGCGTTTTGTATTGCTTACGGGTAAATCGACCGGGGAACTGGATGCACAGCTCTTCGAAGAGTTGTGTGGCGTTGATGTTTGGAGCCCTTCAAGACGCCGCCAGACGATAGGCCACACCATGCGGCAGCGCCTGGATTCTGGCATGACCGCGCTCGGCGTAGATCAGCTGACGTCCTTCTGGCATTTTCGCAGACGCTGAGATCGGAGCGGGCGGAGTCACCGGCTGAGGCGCGGACTGTGGACTCCGGGACCAGCGTTTGCGCCGGGACTCCTTGCAGGCTTCGAAGATAGCGCGGTTTCGGCTTCAACTGAGAAGGTTGGACGGATCTCACCGGCGCGCCATGCACTCGAGAGTCCTGCCACGAACGCGCCAAGGTCCGGCGCCTCCGACGTAAGGGGAGGTGGAGTTTCGCCGTCGGCCAGGGTTGCCAGATGAAGCCTGCACAGCCCGCATCTCTTCGAGTAACTTCAACGGATCAAGCTCGGCTGCGATCTCGCGCAGCTTATCCTTTGCCGCCGTCGGGATGCTCTGTGCCTGCAAGAGTCGCTCGCACGGCGTCTGCGGTGGATGGTAGCGTTTCGAGACCCGCGCGCCGTCGCGATGCTTGGAAGCAAGTTTGAACGATGGCTGGAAAAAGTTCACGAAGAGGCGAGATGCACCGTAAAGGCGCGTGATCGCCCTGGCCGCCGCTAGTCCCTCGAAGCGTCGGTAGCCCAACATCTTGCGCACAACGGCGCCGTTTTTTTGCTCTACCCATGCTTGGTCATTTTTGCGGTACGGGCGCGAGCGAGTAAGCTCGATTCCGTGACTTAGGCAGTATTCGATCAGCCTGTCGTTTACAAATTCGCTGCCGTTGTCTACGTCCAGTGCTTGCAGGGCAAAGGGCAAGCTGACGCGAAGGCGCTCGAGCGTCTCTACCACGAGGCTGCTCTCTCGGACCACGAGCGGAGCCGCCTCGGTCCATCCGCTGGCGATATCCGTGCAGCACCAGGCTGTGAACATAGCTGCCGCGGTTAACGTCCCCGCAATGAGCAACGAGGTCCATTTCCATGCTGCCTGGCGGCGGTTCGTGCCAATCTGCAAAGGTGCGCATCCGTATGCGCCGCTGCGGCGCTGGCACGACCCGACGCGGCTTCTTCGAACGCGTAGCACTCCTCGGCATCCGCAACAATCGATCGATGGTCGCTGCACTCATTGCCAGGACTTTGGGACGGATCGTCTCATCGAGCTTCAGGTGACCATTGCGCTCCAACGCCGGCAACAGGATGGGCAGCAATGCTTTCAGCCGCTTCCCGCAAACGCGATCGGAGGCTTCCCATAACACGATCAGTGCACCACGTGCGGCCTCGTCGTAGAGCGACGGCCGCTGACGTATCTGGCGGTACTTCAGAGCCGGTTGCCTATTCAACACCCGGATTGCTGATTTCTCGTGATAGCCCGTCGCAGCAACAAACTCCTCCAAAATCCTACGCTTCTCCTTGCCCGTTGCCGACCCATAACGTCGGCGAATGGCATTGGCGAGTTCCCCGCGTACAGCGTGCGTCATTCTGGTACCCATGCTGCCTCCGTAGTTGTGATGGCAGCATGGTGACAGGCGCGCTCGCAGGTAACATTTCCCGTGAGGCAACGATCCCGTCAGGTAACATTTTCATTGAGGCAATGCGACACGCTATTCGTGACATAGTGGCACCGTCATGGCTGATGCGGCAATCACGGCAGCGGCCGATGCGTACCTCAACCCCGGGCGGTTCGTCGACAACGCCCACCCCGCGGTGCAGGCATTCGCGCGGCGGACCACGGCCGGCGCCGCGACCGCGCGGGAGCGTGCCATCCGACTCTACTACGCGGTGCGCGACGAGATCCTCTACGACCCCTATTTCATCGGCGAGGCGGAATGCTACTACCGGGCCAGTGATTGCCTCATCGCCGGCCGTGGCTTCTGCATACCGAAGGCAGCGCTGCTGGCGGCAGCGGCACGGGCTCTGGGGATACCGGCGCGCGTGGGCTACGCGGACGTGCGCAACCACCTGTCGACCCGCAGACTCACCGAGCTGCTCGGCAGCGACCTCTTCGTCTGGCACGGGTACACCGAGCTTTACCTCGGGGCGCGGTGGGTCAAGGCGACCCCGATCTTCAACCTGACCCTCTGCGAGCGCTTCGGCGTGCGTCCGCTCGACTTCGACGGCGTCCAGGACGCTCTCCTTCACCCTTACGACCGAGACGGCCGGCGCCACATGGAGTACATCACCGACCGCGGCGACTTCGCGGATGTCCCCTTCAATACCATCGTCGCCGACTTCCGGTCCACGTACCCGCGCTGGCTCGACCTCGTCGCACAGGGACCCGAGGGCGACTTCGCAGCAGAGGCCACAATCGAGACCTAAGCGGCCGCCGTGCGCGCCGATTGCGGCGCCTCCCGGCGGGAACCGAGAGGTGTATGAGGCCCAGTGGCGGCAGGTAGCGGTCAGACCGGCCGACCGCGGCCGACCGCGGCCGACGGCCGTTGTAGAACGCCACGTATCTGCCGATCGCTAATGGTCTCTGAAGCAGTCGTCGTGGAAACCTGCCTGTCCGGTATAAACCGTCACCGATGTGACCGGAATAGACCCTCAGGGCATGCTCGTGGAGATTGTAGAATCTGTCTTAATTCTAAAGGGGCGCAGGTATGACACTTGAAGACATGTTCTACATCAGCCAGACGGTGGCGGCGTTGGCAATTGTCGGTTCACTCCTGTTCGTCGGAATGGAGGTGCGCCACTCGAATAAGGAAAGCCGGCATCGCGCAATCGAGGAAACGCTGCATAACTACCGCGAGGTGCGACTCGCGATCGCCGGCAACGCAGATGTCGCGCGAGCATGGAGCAATGGCCTCCACGATTTCTCGGCGCTCGATCGGGTGGATAAAGAACGGTTCCTCCTTACCGCAGATCTGATCTTTAACAGTCAGCAAAGTCTCTATCTTCATTACCGAGACGGCCGCATGCCTGGCGAGCTGTACGAACCCCAGCGAATGAGACTTGAAGATTTTCTACGCTATCCCGGGCTGCAAGTAGCCTGGGAGTCCCGCAAAAATTACTACCACGTCGCGTTCCGAACAATGGTTGACGCGGCGCTCACAACCGCCCGTAAAAGCGGCGTCACCCCCTCACTCTATGGCGAGAGGCTTGCGCAAACCACCTAAATCGGAGATCAACAGAAGTATTCCTCGGCGCTGTTCAAGCGGATCCAGCGGCGGACGCCCACGAGTCCCCGACCAATCAATTTCACACGAATGTCACCGCGGACCTATCAGCACTAAGGGCAGACCGTCTTCGGCCTCGGTGGCGGCGACGTCCCCCCGCATTTGAGTAGCGGATCGTTTGAGAACCGGGCCCGGGCGCGGGGTGACGGCGCGCGCGGCGCGGGACACGCACAACTGGACGCCGATCGATCTGGTGATCCTGAACCCGCAGGAACGGGCTGAAAATGCCGCGCACTGAAACAGGCGACAACTATCTTGACACTCACCGCCCGCATAAACCGTCACCGATGTGACCGGAATAGACCTTGAAAGGAATGGTGACCAGGGGTGGAATTGAACCACCGACACGCGGATTTTCAGTCACAAGCTGAAATCTGAAACACTAACTGCATGAACTGGTTAGCCGGGGCGCCCGCTGCACTGAATGCCCCACGATGCACAACCGTGCAGGACTGAGTCCCGCAAAACTCCCGCACGAATTTCCTGCTGATCAGGGGAACGCAGTCACACCGCGGAGCGCAGTGCTCCGCCTCTTATCCGATTTCAACGCATCAACCTATCGATCCCATAGGCCCCGGATAGTTGACCTCCTCGGGTTTCCCGGCATCCGCATCGTAGATGAAACCGCGCACTGTGACGGCGTCCGGCCCGGTCGTCGGGATCCATGGATGATTCAGGATCGAGGACATCCCCCGCCGAACGTCCCAGGAACGCGCGGTCGGCGACCTGCTGCAGTAGTTTCCCCACTGTCGGCTCGACAACCTGCAGCATTCGTGTTGGGCATCGATCCTGCCCAGGCTGACATCACGCGAACCCTGAAGCCAGAAAAGCGATCGCGGCTGCGATTGGCAGCGTCGCAACCCAGGACAGCAAGACGTTCCGGGCAGTACTCCACTGAATCGAGCGCGAGCCCATGCCGACGCCCGCGATCGAGCCTACGGACACGTGCGTCGTCGACACCGGCAACCCGAATTTGCTCGCCAGCAAGACAAGCCCGGCGGTGACCAGATTGGCGGACAGTCCCTGTGCCTGATCGAGCCCGGCAATTCGCCGACTCATGGTGTGCGCCACCTTCCGGGAAAATAGCAGTCCGCCCACGACCATTGTCAGCGCGATGCCGATATTCGCTGCCTGCGCGCCGAGCACTTCGGCGGTCATCAGTAAGGCGACCAGTTTCGGCGTATCGTTGACTCCGCGCGCGAAACAGATGCTGGCCGCCGACAACACATGTACGCGATCCAGCGAGCGTTTGATCGGCAGGCGCGCGATCGTCCCGGGCAAGCGATCGCATTCCTCAGCCGTCGCCACTACCAGCTCCGGTGTGAGCGCACTACGCAGGACGCCGACGCCCGGATACGCCGGCTCGACTGTCGCCCGAGGCAACCACACAGGCGCAATCTTCTGCAGGTTGCCGGCGTCCGGTGAGGCGGGATGCGAAGAAGGCCAGTGCCGCGGCAACAAATGGACTGAATAGCAGCGGCAGCAAAAGGATCCGGCGAGCGTGCCCAACTGGACGAAACCGCCGTTATGGGCTAGCCCCGCGCCTACCAGTCCGCCTATCAAAGCATGCGTCGTCGAGATCGGCAGACCAAGCCGTGTCGCCAGCAGGACCGTGCCTGCCGCTCCGGCTCCCGCACTCAGGGCGAATGCCGGAGTGCCGGCCACGTCATCCGGTACGATTCCGTGGCCTGTGAATTGCACGACCAGCGCCTGCGCCAGCACGATCGACGCGAGGCTGCCCAGGACGGTTGCAATCGAAGCCAGGGTCAATGCGTGCCGATAGCTCAGCGTATCCGAGCCCCACACGGTCGCGAAGCCCTTGAAGTTATCATTCGCGCCGTTGCTGAAACTCAGTAAGGCGGCGACCGCGATTAACACAATCTCCATGATGGTCCTGCTTTTGCTTCGAGCGGCTCAGCAGCAAGCGGCGGCGCCGGGCGGCTGCTGAGCTGCCGTGAATGGAGCATCACTGCCGCAGCCGGGGAAGAGCCCGAAGTGCCGGCTGAAATCGCCAATGAAATTGAAGTGACTCTTGAACCGCGTGCCGTGCAGCATCCGCCAGGTATTCCCGCAAACAGGGAACACGCGTCCGGTCTCGATGTCGTGATGCTTGTCGAGAACGAACCGATCCGGCTGCCCGGCGATGGTGCCGTGGTAAATCACGGCCTGGCCATGATCTTCGCAGGCGCTCTCCAGGCCCTCGAGCTTGAACAGGCGGTAGGTCGCGGAGAAGAAGCGGGCGCTGCCGGCGCGGGTAGCAAGCTGTGGATCGGTAATCGTGATCGCGCTGTCGGTGACCAGCCGCGGATCGGCAAAACCCTGGCGATGCGCAAGCCTCAGGAAATCGTTCCAGTAGAGGGCCCCGCCGAGGCATTCGCCATATAGCACTGGATCATTGCGCACAACGCCCGGCAGGCGGCGGTCCGCGTAGACGTCCGAGAAATAGAACTCGCCGCCCGGCTTCAACATGCGGTGCACCCCGCGCAGGACTTCGTCTTTGTCAGGCGACAGATTCACCACGCAATTCGAAACGATGACGTCGAAACTGCCGGGGTCGAGATCGAGCTCCGCGAGTCGCTCGATGTAACCCTCGACGAATCGCACGTTGTCGTAGCCGAAAGCGTTGCGGTGGAAGCCCCGGTGCTGTCGCGCAACTGCCAGCTGCTCCGCCGTCATGTCCACCCCCACGACCAAGCCCGCAGGGCCCACGAGTTGTGCCAGTGCGTAAACGTCACGGCCGGAGCCGCAGCCCAGGTCGAGTACCCGGCACCCCTCCAGCAGCGGCGGGCAGATCAGGCCGCAACCGTAGTAGCGGGACAACACTTCCGGATGGATCCGGGCCAGCAACGGCTTCAGCCATTCCGGCATCTGACTGGGATCGCAACAGGCGCTGGTCTTCAGGTCACTGGTGCCTTGCAGCTGACGGCCATAATAATCCTGAACAATGTCTTGCATGGCGGTATCGGGTTCGCTGTGCATGGGTCTACCTATAATCAGTCGGCACGAGCGCTGCAGTTCTTACATGACGTCCCGGCCGTGGACCCTCATCGGGAAAATCGTTCCAGCTTTCGGGCAGCCACTGCAGATCCCCGGGCTCGTCAATATCGTGCAGGGCACTCCCGACGTTGAGAGTCCACCCGAGTCCGCGGATGCGCTCGCAGGTCAAGGCTGCAACCTCCGCGGTGCTCCACGGGATGCGGTCAAATACTTTGTGGTCGTATCGCTGCAGGCCGAGTAGCGCATAGCCGCCATCGAACGTTGGTACGAGCACCGAGTCAGCATGCGAGAGCAGCGCCGCAGCCTGCCGCAAGCGCCCCGCATCGAGTTGCGGGCAGTCGGTTCCAATGAGCATGACGGGCCCTCCAGATTCGATTGACCGTGCAGTCGCCCGCGCCAGCCGGACGCCGAGATCGCCCTCCGCCTGCTCGGACCAGGATATTCCGGCGATTGGCCGCAGGGATGCCCAGGCTGGATCAGACAATCCCGGTGTCACGCACATTTCGACCGGGCCAAGATCGGCCTCGCGGGCCTCGCGCAGCGTGTGCAACAGCATCCGACGGGCCAACTCGGCCGCTCGCTCCGCACCAAGTGCCGGTATCAGGCGAGTCTTCGCGACACCGGCATTGGGCGCCTTCGCGAAGATGACGATCCGCAAGCCTCTCAACGGTATTGCCTCGCCAGGTCGCCGGGGGATACGCCTCGCCAGTACGCAAGACGCAAGCGCCACATGAGAAAGATCGTTCGCCAGGCGCCCCGCGTCTGCCAGCGCCGTGCCGAGGTCACCACCGGCCGACGGATGCACGCCGGACGCGTTCGTTTGCGCAAACGGCTGGTGATTTCGACGTCCTCCATGAGCGGCTGGTCGGGAAACCCCCCGACCGCCTCGAACGCCGCGCGTGTCACGAAGATGGCCTGGTCACCGGTCGCGATGCCTGTCAGGCAGGAGCGCAGATTCATGCCGAACGCAGTGGCGTCCATGATCCACGTGCGGACATCGAATTCGACGTCGAAGCGGCCCCAGACGTGGTGGCCGTCCGCTAGCGCGGCGTAGATCAGGCGCTCCGCACCGTTAGGCAGCCGCGAATCGGCATGGAGAAACAGCAGCACATCGCCGCCCGCCGATCGAGCGCCGGCATTCATCTGGCGCGCTCGTCCGCGCTCCGAGCGCACAAGTCGAAAGCCCGCACGCTTGGCGATCATCGCCGTGCCATCCTCACTGCCACCGTCGGCAATTATCACCTCGACCCCGCCGCGATGCAGCGGCAGCAGCTGCTCCAGCAGCGCCGGCAACGTGACCGACTCGTTGAGCACAGGCACGACGATGGACAACGTCATACTCATCATCCCAGTTTCCAGGCGTGGTAGCGCTCGAGCCAGCCGAGCACGCGTTGCGGTGCGTGCGCGCGCTTCCACTCGCCGGCTGCATACTTGTTTGCCTCGGCGAGCGTGGGATAGGTGTGGATCGTGCCCAATACCTTGTTGAGCCCGAGGCCATGCCGCATTGCGAGCACCATTTCGGCCAGCAAATCGCCGGCGTGCTCCCCGACGATCGTGACACCGAGGATCCGGCCCTTTCCGGGCGCGGTCAGAATTTTGACGAAACCGTAGGCCGCGCCGTCGGCAATCGCGCGGTCCAGATCGTCGATTCCAAAGCGCGTCACCTCGCAGGCGATTCCGCGCTCCTTCGCTTCCTGTTCATTCAGACCGACACGCGCCACTTCCGGATCGATGAAAGTCGTCCAAGGCATCACCGAGTAATCGACTTTGAATCGCTTGAGGGTACCGAACAAAGCGTTGACCACCGCATACCACGCCTGGTGTGCAGCCGCATGCGTGAACTGGTAAGGCCCAGCCACATCGCCGGCAGCCAGGATATTTGGATAACGCGTCTCCAGGTACTCATTGGTGACCACCGTTCGCTCAGTCTGGATGCCAAGGTCCTCGAGCCCGTATCCGGAGAGACGCGCGACCCGCCCCACGGCGCACAGCAGCGCATCGAACTCGATCCGCTGTTCGCTGCCGGCGTGCTCCACCACGATGTACTTGCGCTCGCCTTCGCGTTCACAACGCACCGCCGTGCGCCCGGTCAGGACAACTACGCCATCGCATTCGAGCGCTGCCTTCGCCAGCGCAGATACTTCTTCATCCTCTCGGTCCATGATCCGTCGGGCCCTTTGAACCTGCGTCACCGTAGAGCCCAGGCGCGCGAAACTCTGCGCCAGTTCGCAGCCGACGGGACCGCCGCCGAGAACCACCAGACGCCGTGGTACGTCATCCAGCTTCGCGAATTCGTCCCAGAGCGTGTCGCTGGTCACGTAACCGACATCATCGATGCCCGGCAGCGGCGGCACGTCGGGGCGCGCGCCGGCGGCGATGACGATGCTGCGCGTCGTGATCCGGCGAGTGCCGCCGTCCTTGAGCGCCACATCCACCGTCCAGGGATCGACGATGCGAGCGTAGCCTTTCAAAACTTCGACACCGAGCCCCGTGTAGCGCTCGACGCTGTCATGCGGCTCAATGGTGCGAATCACTTCGTGCACGCGATTCATTACCTTGCGGAAATCGAACCGCGGCTCGGTTGCCACCAGACCGTAGTGATCCGCGTGGCGCATCGAGTGTGCGAGCCGCGCACTCTTGATTAATGCCTTGCTCGGCACACAGCCATAATTGAGGCAGTCGCCGCCCATTTTTCCGGATTCGACGAGCGTCACCTTCGCTTTTACCGCCGCTGCGATGTAGGAGGAGACGAGCCCCGCCGCGCCTGCGCCGATCACAACGAGATTGCGGTCAAAATTTGCCGGTCGTGACCACTTGGCATAGACCTGTCGTCTCCGCAGCCAGTCAAGACTACGACGCGCGATCAATGGGAAAACCCCCAGCAGCGCGAATGAGAACAGCAGCCCCGGCGAGACAATGCCCGCCAGCCCCTCGATCCTCGCGATCTGGGTCCCCGCATTCACGTAGACCGCGGTTCCCGCCAGCATGCCGACCTGGCTGACCCAGTAGAACGTGCGGGTGCGGATCGGCGTGAGCCCCATGAGTAGATTCACGATAAAGAAGGGAAACAGCGGAACCAGCCGCAATGTGAACAGGTAGAACGCGCCGTCTTTTTCAACGCCCTCGTTCACCGCCCTGAGGCGGTCGCCAAAACGCCGTTGCACAGCATCGCGCAGCACAAAGCGCGACGCCAGGAAGGCGAGCGTCGCGCCGACGCTCGAGGCGAAGGATACGATCAACATCCCGGAGAGAACTCCGAACAAGGCACCCGCCGCCAGGGTCATCACGGCGGCGCCGGGTAACGACAGTGCGGCGACCAGTACATACGTCACAAAGAACGCGACGACCACGAGAACCGGCGAGGCAGCGCGCCACTGGGCGAACTGCACCTGGCTCGCCTTGAGTCCTTCCAGGGTCAGCAGGTGATTCAGATCAAAGGCGAAGAATGCGATCACCAGCAGGGCGATCGCGCCAAGGATAGCGAGCCTACGGTTCAAGCTTCGCCCCGCAGTGCTCCGCCGCAACTGCTGCCCTGCCCGGCCGTGCAACCGTAGCAATGGTCGGCGACCCTGATCGAGTTCCCAGCCGGATCAACGCGCAACAGGTCGCGCAGGTGGCGGCCACCCTCCTCCGGCAGAGGCAGCCCGAGCTGCTGGTTGAAATCGCAGTCGTACAGGTTGCCGCGCCAATCGACACTGACGAGGCCCCGGCACATCACACCATCGAGATTTCCGGCCGCGGAAATTGTCTTTCAGCAGGCGCATGTAAGGCGCGAAGCGGCCCTTGGAAATCAGCATCGAGCCGAAGCGCTTGATCGGCATGTTGGACAGCACGAACAGTTCGTCGAACACGATACCGAAGTGTTCGAATAGTTCGCGCTTGTAGTCGGCCTGCCAGCGCGATTGCTCGGGCGGCAGGGTCGCGCCCTGAGGGTTGTAGACCAGATTCAGCCTCAGGCCGCTACCTTCGCGGCCGTAGCCGAGCGTGTTCAGCTGTTGCAGCGCCGCGATGCTCTTGCTCGAATACGCCCTTACCACGCTGCCGGTCGACATTTTCCACCGAGTAGCACGGCAGCGAGGCGACCACCTCGACCCGCCTCGCGGCCAGGAATTCCGCGAGGTCCTCCTGCGCGGGCTCATGGAGAATGGTGAGGTTGCAGCGATCGATGACTTTGACGCCGAGTCCAGTCGCCTGTTCAACGATCCAGCGAAATCCATCGTGCAATTCGGGGGCACCACCCGTGAGGTCGAGGGTCTTGATCCGCCGCTGCACCAGCACCAAGGGGATCAGCTCGAGCGTCTCGCGGTCCATCATCTCCTTGCGGTTGGGCCCGGCGTTGACGTGGCAGTGGACGCAAGTCTGGTTGCAGCGATAACCCAGGTTGACCTGAAGCGTCTCGAGGACGCGCCGGTGTAAGGCGGGAAAGTCGCTCGACTGAAGCAGGGGCAGGGTTGCGATCATTGAGGTCCTCGATTGGTTCAGCCAGCGGCGCGCGGTTGGTAACTCCCTTTAGTCGGCTCCAACGGCTGTGTTCTTACACCGCTGCGAGCCGCCGCCGACTGCACGCGTATGTAAGAAATCCGCGCGACTGGCCGACTCATGCCATATGAGTCCAGTCACCATCTACGGCGCACAGTGGTGCCCTTACTGCAGGGCCGCTGAGGACTATCTGAAAAGCAGGGGCGTACCTAGGGTAGACAAGATCGCGGTTGATACCCAGCCAGCGGACCGGGCGGAAATGATCCGCCGCACCGGCCGGCGCACCGTCCCACAGATCTTCGTCGGCGAGACCCACGTCGGAGGCTACGACGACTTGGTGCGCCTCGATCACGCGGGAGAACTCGTCCCACTACTCAGTCATTAGCCAGGAGCACCAGTATCGATGAATACGCGGCACTGCATACACGCATTTGCCGCCCGGTGGGGCTCAATCAGGATGAATTGAGGCAGGTAGCCGCCGCCTGTTCACTTCGCCTCCTCGATCTCCGGTGGGTCCGCGCTCCGCTGCTGCCGGGCCAGTGTCCGCATGGCGTTGCGTATCACCGTCAACTGTCGCTCGAATTTGCGGCATCCGGCACACATCATCATATGCATCCGCATCATCACGCGTTCATTCAAATGCAGTGTTCGCTCCTGCGAGTCCGAGAGCAGCCGGGTAACCTCCTTACAACTGAACATGCCGTGGGTCTCCTGCAAACCAGTTGTTTTCCAGGCATTCACGCAGACGCAGGCGTGCGCGGTGAAGCGTGACGTGCAGGTTGGTTACTGTCATGTCGACACTCCTGCAAATCTCTTCCGTTTCGAGCTCGACGAACTCGCGCATCATCAGCGCCCGCGCCTGGCGCGGTGGCAATCCGTCGAGGCACGCGGTGAACACACGCCAGAAATCGTCCTGACGAAATGCCAATTCAGGGTCGCCCCAGTCGAGCGGCCGTTCCTGCGGTTGCCAGACGCCACGGCTATCGAACAGTGATGCTTCGCCGCCGTCTTCCTCGTCCCCACCCGCCTTCGACAGGCTGCCCGCATAGACGAGATGCTGTCGCTGGCGAAACGTGTCCGCGATCTTGTTCTTGAGTATCGCAAACACCCAGGTCTTCAGCGCAGCTGTGCCGCGAAATGAGCGGGCATTCTTCAACGCCCCGATGAGGGCTTCCTGGACCGCGTCCTCGGCCAGGTCCGGGTCACTCAGCTGCAGGGTCGCGAACTTGAGCATCTGGCGCCGTAAGTCCTCGAGAAAACCCGCGTCGCTGAGCGAAATGTCGCCCTGGCCCTCAGTCGTTTCTGTCTCGTTCATTGCGCTCCTGCCGCAACCTGACGCTCGCGCCGCCATAGCTCGCGACACAATACGGGACCAGGCAATTAAGTGCGAGATGAAACCAGGACACCCCGCCGCCGGCAAGCATTGTCGATCCATGATTGATCGCATTGAGGAGCGTCCCGACAATCAGCGATACCTTCAGGGAGCTGTAGGCGATCGGACGAGACAGCGCCGCGCGCATGAGCGGAATCATGCGCTCACGCCCTGAGAAGACTGCTCGACATGGCTCGCGGACCAGCACCTGAAGGTCAATTGCGCGCTGTTCATTCGCATATTGGCTGGCAATTCACCCGGGCAGCATGCCTGAATACGCTGAGTCGCGGGAAGGCGCACACTCCTTACAGTGCCCGCTCAAGACTGTAAGAATCACCGCACCCGTGGCGACTAAATCCTCTGGAACCGGATGTACTGAGGCGGCAACCATGCAGACGGCTGTCATTGGGGTTATCGGCGGGAGCGGTCTCTACCAAATGGACGCACTGCGGGACCCGCGGGAACTTCGCGTCGACACTCCCTTTGGTGAGCCGTCCGATGTCATAGTCACGGGAAGGGTTGACGACATTCCCGTTGCATTCCTGGCGCGCCACGGCCGCGGGCACCGCCTGTTGCCGTCCGAGGTTCCGTACCGCGCCAATTTCCATGCGATGAAGCAACTCGGCGTCGAGTACCTCCTGTCGTTCTCGGCGGTCGGCTCGCTGCGTGAAGAACTGCACCCGCTCGACATGGTGCTGCCTGATCAGTTCATCGACCTGACCCGGCGGCGCGCGAGCACGTTCTTCGGGGAAGGGGCCGTTGCCCACGTTTCGATGGCCCAGCCTGTCTGCCCGCGCGTAGCCGACGCCCTCGCCCGCGCCGTGGGCGGGCTGACCGAGGCCATCCGAGTGCATCGTGGAGGTACATACGTCTGCATTGAAGGCCCGCAGTTTTCCACGCTGGCCGAGTCACGATGGTACCGCAGCATGGGCGCGAGCATTATCGGCATGACCAACATGCCCGAAGCGAAACTCGCCCGCGAGGCCCAAATGGCCTACGCAACGCTCGCGATGGTGACTGACTTTGACTGCTGGCACCCGCGCGAAGCCGCGGTTACTGCAGAAACTGCCATCACGAACCTGTTGAAGAACGCACGAATCGCGCAGCTGATTGCGGCCGCTGCGATACGGATTCTTGGAACGGAGCGTCCCGCTTCGATCGCCCATACGGCGCTCGCGAGCGGGCTCGTCACCCAGCCGCAGAACATGGCGCCAGACGTACGCTCGCGCTTGAGTGCCCTACTAGTGTTGCCTACGAGGAAGCTCCAATGCTCGCCCACTTCACCAGATCACTGCTGATGCTTACCCTGCTAGCGTCAACCGCCTTCGCCGCGGGCGTCCCGGACGACCCCAAGGAGGCACATCCACTTTCCATTGGGACACTGTCCCCAACCGTATCGGTCCGGAATGCCGACGGGTCCGAGCGCAGTATCGGTCCCGCCACACTGGCGAAACCCACCCTGCTTATCTTCTACCGCGGCGGCTGGTGCCCTTACTGCAATGCCCACCTCCGGGAACTCAAGCAAGCAGAGCCTGAACTGCTCGCGCTCGGTTACGACATCTACTTCCTGAGCGCCGATCGCCCCGAGCTGCTCTATTCGAGCCTCAAGGAGCCGGACATTCATTACACGCTGCTTTCCGACGCTCGCATGACCGCCGCTCGCGCCTACGGCATCGCATTTCGGGTCGACGATGCGACCGTCGCCCGCTACAAGAGCATGGGTATCGATCTCGAGGCCGCCTCCGGCGAGACCCACCACGAGCTGCCAGTCCCGGCCGTCTTCATCCTCGATCACAAGGGCGTAATCCGTTTCGCGTACGCGAATCCGGACTACAAAGTCCGCCTCAACTCGAACGACCTCCTCGCGGCCGCTCGCAAGGTCACCGAAGCGCAGTGATGATGGGTGCGAGTGAACTGCCGCCAGACGGAGCCCATTTTCAGGACCGCCGGCTTCGCGGCGCCACGATCTTCGCACTCATCGCCTTGCTGGTCCTGACCGCGGCGTGGTGGGTACTCATGCTTGCGCATTCATATCTCCCCCGACTGCCGGAGATGATCGCCTACCTGCATCGGGCAGTGGCCGAGCATCCCGTGCTTGCCGTATCGGCTTTCTTCGTTGGATATCTCGCCGTGTGCACCCTGAATCTGCCCGGGGCGACGGCCATGACGATCACGGCGGGCGCAGTGTTTGGCGTGCCTGGGGGCCTCGTCATCGTGTCCATTTCGAGCACGGTGGGAGCCGTCGTGGCGCTTGCGGTGGCGCGCACGTTGCTGCGATCCCGGATTCGCGCCCGCTATCCGGATCTCGTCACGTGGATCGAGGGTCGCGCAGGCGAAGACAGCGCGTGGCTGCTGCTGGCGATGCGCCTGTTTCCTGGCATGCCGTTTTTCCTCGTAAACCTGCTGTTCGCAATGACGGAACTGTCGATTCGCAGGTTCGCCTGGGTAAGCCAGCTCGGCATGTTGCCCGCCGCCGCACTGTACGTGAGCGCTGGCAGTGAACTCGCGCGCCTGGGTTCAGGCGCGGAACCTATTACAACTCGCGCGTTGCTCGTCCTGGCGGGAATCGCGACGCTGCTGATAATCGGGCGATTCGTTCGTCGTCGCGTGCTCGCAACGCGCCCGTAGGCATGGTCGACCGTGAGCATTCGATTCCGACACGCACGCTGGATGCCCTTGCCTTGAGCTGGCTACACTGTAATGTTTGTGGCGGCAAGCCGGTCTTGTTGGTGGAGACATGACTTCACTGCGTCCAAGCACTTACCGACGACCACATCTCGCCCACGTGTTGCTGACGGCGTTCGCCCTTGCTGCGACCGGCTGCGCGACGCGGGCCTGGAACGCTCCACTGCCACCGGCAGGTGCGGAGGCGCCTTATGATTTCCGTGACCGGCTGCCGGACAATTCGGACGACGTATTCGTCGTTCTCGCGTTCTCTGGCGGGGGTACGCGATCGGCTGCTTTCGCGTATGGCGTTCTTGAGACGCTGCGCGACACGCCGGTTACGGTACATGGCAGAACTGAGCGCCTCCTCGATGAAGTAGACGTGATTACCGCCGTCTCTGGCGGCAGTTACCCGGCTGCCTACTACGGTCTTTTCGGCGATCGAATATTTGCGGACTTCGAGTCCCGCTTTCTACTGCGCAACGTCCAGGGAGAATTGCTCTGGTTGCTGGCCAGGCCGTGGAACCTCACGGCGATCATGAGCAGCAACTACAACCGCGCCGATCTCGCGGCCGCGCATTTTGACAAAGTGCTTTTTGACGGACGCCGCTTCAGCGACCTGTCACTCGGCCGGCTGCCATTCGTCATCATCAACTCAAGTGACCTGAACAACGCGGCAACCTTCTCGTTCATCCAACCGCAGTTTGATTTCCTCTGCTCCGATCTCGGGCCGTACCCGGTCGCCAATGCCGTCATGGCATCGTCCGCGGTGCCGGGTCCGTTCGGCACCGTCGCACTGCGCAACTACACAGGCTGCCCGCAGCGGAACGCCGCCTGGGTTGCCGACGCATTGGCTCACGACGATCTGCTGGAGCGCCGCTATGCGGTGGCGCGGGCGCTCGAACGATACTCGCATCCCGATCGGATGCCGATCCTGCGACTCGTCGACGGCGGCGTCACCGATAATCTTGGCGTCCGTGGCTCGATGATGAGTCCGGTGGCGCATCGCGGCAATGTTCCCGACATGGCCGGTGCTTTCACCGCGGAGCAATTGGCGCGGGTCCGCGAGGTGCTCGTCGTGGTCGCCAATGCCCAAGTCTATCCGGAGCACGAGTGGTCGCGCACCGGCCGGGACCCCTGGTTGAAGTCGAATGTGATGGCATCCTTTGATGCGGCCCTCGGCATACTCAATACTGAGACTGCATCCTTGGCGCGACAGGGTTTTCTCATGTGGGAGCGGCACGTGAATGAGCAGCGTGGCGCGACATCGCCTCCCGTGAAGGTGCATTTCGTCGTTCTCACGTTCAATCAGATCCGTGACGAAAACGAGCGTCAGCGTTTCGACAACCTGCCCACTCGATTTCGCCTTGGAGAAGCGGACGTCATGGCTGTTCGCAAGCTGGCGGGACGCCTGCTCGGGGAATCGCAGGACTATCAGGCCTTCCTGGATGCGCTTCGTACACAGGACATGCGCTGAGGGGCCGGCCATGCGGATACAGTTCGACAATGGCCGCGGTCAGCAGCTCGCTGGACTCCTGGACTTACCGGAAGGCTCCGTCACTTCCTGGGCCATATTCGCGCACTGCTTCACCTGCACGAAGAACCTCCGTGCCATCCGCCACATCGTCGGCCCGTTGACCGCCGCGGGGATTGGCGTATTGCGGTTCGACTTCACGGGTCTCGGTGCCAGCCAAGGCGATTTCGCGGAGGAAAACTTTTCCCGCAACATAGACGATCTAGTTGCCGCCGCGGATTTCCTGTCGAGCGAGCACCGCGCACCCTCGTTGTTGGTCGGTCATTCACTCGGCGGAACGGCCGTGCTGCACGCCGCGCATCGCGTGCCATCCGCGGTTGCGGTAGCCACCATCGGCTCACCTGCGCACCCGGAACACGTGACCGCGCTGTTGCGATCTTCGATCGCCGAGATCGAGGCGACCGGCGAGGCCGCCGTGAATCTCGGCGGCCAGACGTTTCGAATCAAGAAGCAATTTCTAGACGACCTTGCCCGCACCTCCACGCTGGATGAGATACGTAGCCTGCGAAAGGCTCTGCTCGTCTTGCACTCGCCGAGGGACACGATCGTCGGCGTCGAGAACGCCAGCGACATTTTCCGGGCCGCGCTTCATCCAAAAAGTTTCGTGTCCCTGGATGACGCAGATCACCTGCTATCTCGCGATCGCGATTCAGCTTACGCAGGCTCGGTACTGGCCGCGTGGGCGTCACGATACCTCGCCGACCACCAAATCCAAGAACCGGACGCCGATTCGAGCAAGCCGGAGCCAACTTGAGCGCTTGTTCTGGATGAAACCAAGACTTTCCTAGGTCGGCTGAAGTCAGCTCCGATCAGCTCACGCCGATTTCCTCCATTCGCGGCCGGCAAACACAGCGTCAAGCGGCGTATGCAGCAGGTGATTGGAATAGTTACTGAGCGTCTTCACCGCGATGGCCAGGATGATTTCGAGCACATGCCGCTCTTCATAGCCGGCGCGGAGGAAGGACTCGACGTCGGCGATCTTCGGCAGGCCTCGTGTCGACATCAACGTGGCAGTGAATTTGCTAAGCGCCGTCAGCTTGGCGTCAGGAATCAGCCGGCCGGCGCGAATGGCATCGGTCACGGGCGCTGGCACCTTCGAGACCTGATCGGCGATATAGCTATGCGCCGCCATGCAGTAGTCGCAGCCGTTTGTGCTGCTGATGGTTAGCAACACTACTTCCTGCTCGACCGCCGAGAGGCCCGAGTCCTTGCGGAACCGGGAATAGCCTTCCAGGTAAGTCTCGAGCAGGCCCGGCGAGTTGGCCATGCCGGCATACATGTTGGGTATGAAGCCAGTCTGTGCCTTAGCCTTCTCCAGGACCGTCCTGATCTTCGGGTCCGCATCCTTCAAGGTCTTGGGCGATAGCGTCAGTTTGTATTCGCTGTTCATCGTGCTCTCCTGGTTTCGTTCATTCGTTCCTGATTAACGCGTCCGCAGGCCAGCCATCAGTCCGGCAGCTTCTTTGGTCGTGATGACTGCATTGGCCATGTACCGGAAGTTGACCAGTGCGGCGGCATAATGATTCTCCGTTGAGCGGCCGAGTAGAGGGTTTCCCACGCTATGCAGCGATCGGGATGTCGCCGCCGAAAAGCAGTGGATCGAGTTCACCTGCCATATCCAGCGCCGCGATGTCGTCATAGCCACCAAGATGCCGACCATCGACGAAAACCTGCGGCACAGTCGTGCGCCCGCTGCGCCTACGCATTTGCCGTTCCTGCTCTTCCGCGTCGTGAGTCAGATCGATGGCCGTGTAGTGCACGCCCTTGCTCTCCAGGAGAGCCAGTGCGCGTTGGCTGTAGGGGCACCAGCTTTTGAAATAGATCTCCGTATCCGCCATGACATTGCCTCCAATTCGTTTCAGAACTAGTGGTAATAATGGGCTCACGATGCTATCTGATCTATGGCTAAATAAGTCTATCTATGCTATTAATCGTCTACTATGGAGGTGCTAAGCGACATTCTTCAGGGCCTGAGGGCCATGGGCAGCGTGTATTTCTGCGATTTCCTGGTGCCGCCCTGGGAACTGTCCTACTCCAACGAGGACCGCGCGATGTTTCATCACGTGCGGCGGGGACGATTCCGGCTGGAGATAGATAACGAAAAACACACGCTGGAGGCCGGCGATTTTGTGTTCATCGCTCCCGGCGTCGATCACAGGCTAGTGTCGGGCGGTTCCGACGACCCCCAGACTTTGCTGCTCTGTGGCTACTGTCGGTTTGATGCCGTGGGGAACGACGTAATCTCAGGTTCCCTTCCGCGGCACGTAATCATGCACAGGGAGGAAATGGAGCGGTGGCCATGGCTGACACGAACACTCGAACACCTCAGCGCCGAATACATGTCGGGTGACCCGGGCAGCGATCTGACGGTCAACAAACTTACTGAAGTATTGCTCGTGCAATTGTTGCGCGCCGATTTTGGCCGCAACAACAATGTCGGCATCGTTGCCGCGTTGCGCGACAAACGTATAGCCCGAGCACTGACGGCAATTCATGAGCACTCTGGGAGGGGTTGGACGATCGAAAATGCGGCTGTTGAAGCCTCCATGTCACGCTCGGGTTTCGCGCGCAGGTTCAGGGAAGTTATGGGGTCTGGTTTTTTTGACTACCTCACGCGCCTGAGAATGCGCAATGCGCGCGATCTATTGACGACCACCAACTTGCCAGTAGCCCTGGTGGCAGAGAAAGTTGGTTATCAATCGGAATTGTCGTTCGTGAAGGCATTCAAGAAACTGCATCGCGTGACGCCACGAGCCTATCGACAGGACCCCAGCTAAGAGATACACGGAGAAGTGCCGATGGAAGAAGCAAGACCTACCATGGTTGAAGTCGAGGAAACCCTCACCGGGCGATACATGCAGAGCCTGCGAACGGGCCGCCACGCCCTGACCGCGGACGAGCCGCAGGTTTCAGGCGGCAACGATGCCGGACCCGGGCCCTATGAATACCTGCTGATGGCCCTCGGCGCCTGCACCGGCATGACGCTGCGCATGTATGCGGATCTCAAGAAACTGCCGCTCGATCGGGTGCGCGTGCGCCTGTCGCACCGCAAGATCCATGCGCAGGATTGCACCGACTGCTTGACCAAGGACGGGAAAGTGGACGAAATCACCCGCGAAATCCTGCTCGAAGGGGATCTCAGCGGCGACGAGCGCCAACGCCTGCTGGAAATCGCCAACCGCTGCCCGGTGCATCGCACGCTAACTGCGGAGATCAAGGTTCGTTCACGCCTTGCCGATCCAGGTTGGGAGACGGCGCCCACGGACGCCGACTAACGTGCGAATGCACGAACTCAGCTAGTCGTGCTGCAGCGGTTCAGTGTCAGCTAGGGGTCCCGCAAAACTTCCGCACGGAAATATGCAATCGATTGTGAATCTTTGTCAGTGTTTGTGTGAATTCCCAACATCTGGGTGACAACTCTGGCTCTCCGTTTTAGGTTTGGAAGAACCGCAGAGAGGGGACGCCATGACCAAGAACGAGCAGATCCGCCTGACCCATTGGCGGTTCAAGGTGTTGCAGCAGGCGGGTGACGCGCGCTCTGTGGCGCGTACCTGCCGGCATCACGGGATATCGCGCCAAACGTTCTACAAGTGGCGACGTCGCTTCGCCGAACAGGGCGTGGCTGGGCTCTGCAACCGGCCGGGCAGGCCGCACCATTCGCCCCGAGCCAAACCACCTGAGGTGGTCGCCAAGATCCTGTATCTGCGGGAGAACTATCACTTCGGCGCCGGCCGTATCGCCGATTACCTGAAGCGATTTCACCAGCTCTCGATCGCCACTTCGTCCGTGCATCGGATCCTCGTGCGCCATGGCCTGGGCAGGCTGCCCGCGAACCAGAAGCATCGTCCCCACAAGCAGCGCTGGCGGCGCTATGAGAAGCCGCAGCCAGGCCATCGGCTGCAGGTGGACGTCAAGTTCCTCGAGCGCATCCCGGGCACTCGGAAGCGCTTCTACCAGTTCACGGCGATCGACGACTGCACCCGCATCCGGGTGCTCAAGATCTACGACCGCTGCAACCAGACTACCGCCATCCAGTTCATCGACGAGGTACGGCGGCGGTTGCCCTTCCGCATACAGGTCGTCCAGACCGACAACGGCGCGGAGTTCCAGTCCCACTTCCACTGGCACCTCGAGGACCTCGACATCCATCACGCGTATATTCGACCGCGAACGCCGCACTTAAACGGCAAGGTCGAGCGATCACATCGGGTGGACGACCAGGAGTTCTACCAGCTCCTGGACCGGGGTGGCGTCACCGACGACATCCGCCTGTTCAACACCAAGCTGAGGGAGTGGGAGGACTACTACAATTATCATCGCCCGCACGGAGCGCTCGACGGGCAAACCCCGTACGAGCGGCTCCTGGCGAGGACGAGGGCCGGAGCGTCACCGACATGATGGGAAGCTACATGAAAGATATGGTGGCCAGGGGTGGAATTGAACCACCGACACGCGGATTTTCAGTCGTAGGCCAATATCTGCAGCACTAGTTGCATCCACCGGCTAGCCGGGGCGCCCGTTGAGTTGAATGCCCCACACCTGCCTACTGTGCCGGCACTTTCGAGGTTGCGATCGAAGACATCTGGCAAATGAGACTGCGTCGCGCCATACTCGCCGACGCCCATTTGGCAGGAAGGAGTCCGGAATGGCGACGGGCGGCGTAGCCGCCGCCGCCAGAGGTACCTCTATTGCCGCACCTAAAAGCTGGTGCAATGGCCTACGCTCTGTTTGCCATCGCCGTCGGTACCGCCGTGCTGGTGGGATGGTTCTTCGATGTTCCGCTGCTAAAAAACCCGGTGCCCGGCTTCGTTACGATGAAGGCGAACACCGCACTTACGTTCGTGCTTGCCGGCGGGTCGATGCTTCTTCTATCACCGCTGACCGCGTCTCGTGCGCAGGCACGAGCTGGCCAGGCGCTCGCGCTCATCGTTGCGCTGATTGGCGGGCTGACGCTCGGCGAATACATCCTTGGCTGGCAGCTGGGTATCGATGAACTCTTGTTCGAGGACGCCCCGGCCCCGGTCTTGACGCCGATTCCCGGGCGCATGGCCATTTCAGCCGCCGCCGCCTTTCTCCTGCTCGGACTTGCGCTCTTCGCGATGGACTGGGAGCCGCGGCGCAGGTTTCGGCCTTCCGAACTGCTGGCGTTGCTGATCCTCGTATTGAGTTCGGTCACCGCCCTCGAATATGCGTTCGGGCACGCGATCGCCTCCCAGTTTTTCCAGTACACGCACATGGCGCCGCACACCTTCGTTGCATTCATGGTACTTGGCACCGGCGTACTGACAGCGCGGCCGGCGCAAGGAGTCCTCGGCGCGATCCGGGCGCGGTTGACGGACCCGCTGGAATCCCGGATCTATCTGGTGCTGGTGCTTGGCGGCCTCGCGCTGCTGGCGACCAGCGTGGCAGCGTACTTCAGCGCCAAGAACTCGGTCGCCCGCGCTGCTACTGAGGAGCATGTGCAGGAAGTGCGACTGCAGATCGTGCAGCTGCTCTCCTCGTACCAGGACCTACAGACCGCCCAACGTGGCTACGCGATCACGGGCGACGAGATATTTCTGCAGCCTTACGAGTCGGGGCTCACGGAAGCGGAACAAAACTACAGGCGTCTCGCAGTATTGGTGCAGGACGATTCACAAGTGGCTGCGTATTTAGGTCCGCTGAAAGACCTGCGCGATCATCAAATCGAGTTTTCAAATCAAATTGTGAACCTCCGGCGAAGCGGCGGCGCCGAGGCGGCCATGCGATTGATCTCGAGCGGCGAAGGCGAGCGCGCGATGAACAACCTGCGCGTCCTCTTGGCGGCGATGAATCGGGACCAATCGTGGCTTCTCGCGCAGAGCAAGGAGGAAAGGCGCAAAGGCTTCGCGCGGCTCAATCAGACGCTCCTCGCGGCCGGGCTGTTCGAGTTGTTTATGATAGTTTTCGCCGGCGTCGTCATCCAGCGCGACTTCGGCAGGCGCCATCGCGCCGAGGCCGCGCTGCGTGCGAACGAAGAGAGCCTTGCCACCACGTTGCACTCGATCGGCGATGCGGTGCTCGTGACGGACACCGAGGGGCGCGTCATCCGCATGAACGCGATGGCGGAACGGCTCACCGGCTGGTTCTTTGCCGACGCGCAGAGCCGGCCCGTCGAGGAGGTATTTCGGATCGTCAACGAGCAGACACGTGCACCCGCCGTCGTACCGGTGGCGAAGGTGCTTGCAACCGGGGAAATCCAGGGCCTTGCCAATCACACGGTGCTCATCGCGCGCGACGGGACCGAGTGGCCGGTCGCCGACAGCGCGGCGCCAATCCGCGACGCCGCGGGGCAGGTGAGCGGCGTGGTGCTGGTCTTCCGCGATGTGACAATGGCGCGCCAGGCCGAACGGACGATCCGGGAGCATAACGAGCGGTTGGAGGAGCTCGTTCTCGAAAGAACCGTACAACTGCGCGAGAGCGAAGAGCGGTTGAACTTCGCCCTGCGAAAGAGCGGCACAGGAGGATGGGATCTCGATCTGCTGGACCACACCGCGCATCGCACGCTGGAGCATGACCGCATCTTCGGTTACGGCTCGCTCCTGCCGCAGTGGACATACGAAATGTTCCTGGAGCACGTGCTACCCGAGGATCGTGCCGAGGTGGACCGGCGTTTCCGCGCTGCCATCACAGCGCAGGCTGAATGGAATTTCGAATGCCGTATCCGCCGCGCGGACGGTGAAGTACGCTGGATTCTGGCTACCGGCGAGCATCAGCGCGATGAGGTGGGACAAACGCGGCGCATGGCCGGAATTGTTCAGGACATCACCGAGCGCAAGATGCTTGAAGACCAGATCCGTCAGACCCAGAAGATGGAGGCGGTCGGACAGCTCGCGGGCGGAATCGCGCACGATTTCAATAATTTGCTCACGGTAGTGCTGGGCAACCTGCAGCTGCTAGAAGAACCGCTGAATGACCAGCCCGAAGCGGCTGAGTTGCTGCAGGATGCGAGCAAGGCCGCCTGGCGCGGCGCGGAACTATGCAAGCGCATTCTTGCCTTTTCGCGTCGCCAGAACCTGTCGCCGGAACCGATCGCGGTCAATGACCTGGTGATGGGATTGGATCAGCTGCTGAAACGTACCCTCGGCGGCAGAATCGACGTCCGTCTGGAGATGGCGCCAGATCTGCAGGCCATTGTCGTCGATTCCGGGCAACTTGAAAATGCGCTTCTGAATCTCGCGCTGAACGCGCATGACGCAATGCCTGATGGTGGCACGCTGTCGATCAGTACGGCGGCATTTCTGCCTGACGCGGATTACGTCGCCCAGCACGCGGACGTGAACTTCGGCGAGTTCATCGTGATCGATGTCAGCGATACAGGCCAGGGAATGACCGCGGACACCATTGCCCACGCGTTCGAGCCGTTTTTCACGACCAAGGAGACTGGCAAGGGCTCGGGTCTCGGCTTGAGCATGGTGTACGGATTTCTGAAACAGTCGGGCGGTCATGCGCGGATTTACAGCGAGCTCGGAATCGGCACCTCGGTGAAACTGTACTTCCCGGCGGCGGCGGCGCATACGTCAACACAGCGCCTGCAGCGGCCGGTGCAGTCGGACGAAGTGCGAGGCGGGTCCGAGTGCATTCTCGTCGTGGAAGACGACGCCGCAGTCAGGGCAACGATTACCACAATGCTCTCAGCCCAGGGCTACGCGGCGCTGGAGGCCGATTCCGGCGCCGCCGGCCTGGAAACGCTGCGCCGGCAAGGGAGGAACATCAATCTCCTCGTGTCGGACATCGTGATGCCCGGCGGCATGGACGGATACGAGTTGGTCAAGCAGGGGCGTATACTGTTCCCGAATCTCAAGATCGTGCTTGTTTCCGGCTTCTCGCGCAACCACCCACGCAATGGTTTCGAGGCGATGAGCGGCGTCGCATTCCTCAACAAGCCCTTCCTCAAACACGAACTGGCCCGAATAGTCCGGCAACTACTCGACTCGTAGAGCAGCTGCTATGCGCTGCTTCGTGCCAAGGGGAGCTCATTCCAACCATCGACAAGTGCTCGAATCTCGCTGGCCGGGACGGGCCGGCTGATCAAGTAGCCTTGTGCCTTGTCGCATCCGATCGTCTCCAGGTAGTCCAGCGCCGCCTGCGTTTCCACGCCCTCCGCGCAGACGCTCATGCCGAGAGCATGGGCAAGGTCAATCGAGGCCTGGACGATGGCTTGCGCCTCGCGGCCGCAGGGCAGCTCGGCGACAAACGACCGGTCGATCTTCAGTTCCGAGAATGGCAGCTTGTACAATTGCTTCAAGGACGAGTATCCGGTGCCAAAGTCATCGATGGCCAGGTCGATGTTCTTCACCCTCAGGCGCACCAGGATATCCGTTGCCTTGACCTCGTCGGACATTGCGGCAGTTTCCGTCAATTCCAGCGTGAGCCTGGATCCTTCAACACCATGTTCACTGAGTAACACGCCGAGGCGGTCGGGGAATTCCAGATCCCCGATGAGACGCGCTGACAAGTTGATCGCGACATTGATGTCCAGGCCAAGCCCTGTCCAGCTTTGTATCTGCCGAACCGACTGCTCGAGCACGCAATCAGTAAGAGACTTAATTGCCCCCGACTCTTCGGCGAGCGGAATGAAATCATTGGGCATCACCCGGCCATAGATTGGATGATCCCAACGGGCCAGCGCTTCGACACCTTTGATCACCCATCTGCCGGAATCACGGGTGATCTTGGGCTGGTAGTGGACAATTATTTGCCCCTCGTCGATAGCTGCTTTCAGTGCGTCCGGGGTCAGGACCTGCGTAGACTTCAACACCTGCTGGAGGTATTCGTTCAGCTCCGAGAACCGTATTGGCTTCTGCAGCGATCCAAGGATGGTCAGGCCGTAGGACCTCCCGAGGGTTTCCGAACTGTGAAGAGTCCGCGCGTCCAGTCCGCTCATGATCAGGATGGAACCCGTGTACTTGATAACGGCGAGGCCGCGCAGCAACTCGATTCCGTCGAGGCCGGGCATTTGCAGATCGATCGTCACGAGCGACGGCTGGAAGCCGCTTACTGCGTCCAGGAATAGCTTCGGGTCGGTCACGCACTTGGTCTTGAAGCCCAGGCGACCAGCCGCCTTCTCGAGGATGGCGCATATCGCCTCCTCGTCGTCCATTATCAGCAGCTTGTACTCAGATGTAACCATGCGGCACCTTGCCCAGAAGCGCGGACATCTCGTGTTCATTTAACTTAGTCCCTTGGCAGGTAATTGGGATCTCGGTCACGGTTATCGGCTGGCCCCGGGGCAGGGTTTCTGTTATCGCGTCTGCGTCACCCTTTGAAACTCCGGCACCGACCGTTGAACCTGGCACTCGCCCCGCCCTGAGATGCCCATTTGCGACGGCGCGGCCGGGCTGCTTCAGCGCGATCAGGACCTGCCGGGACATCGGTCCGGGCGCATCACGACACACTACTCCGGCGCGGAACCCTCGAAACTGATCGAGGCGGCGAACCGGGTGTGTGAACGTGGTACGAACGGGCGACCCGAACTTGTCGTGTTGCGACGGCTTAATGTCGGCTAGGAGTCCCGCAAAACTCCCGCAAAGAAATTTGCGATTGATTGTGAATCTTTCTAAGTGTTTGAAAGGAATGGTGGCCAGGGGTGGAATTGAACCACCGACACGCGGATTTTCAGTCCGCTGCTCTACCAACTGAGCTACCTGGCCTCGGGCAGGGCGCGTATTAGACTAGCGGCGTACGGCTGGCGTCAAATTTCACGCAGGTTGGCCGGTCGCAGGCCTCGGATCGACACCCGCCGCCTTCAATTCCGTGATCAGGGGTCCGAGATGGGATGCATAGGACTGTGCACGGCCGCCAGCCTGCTTTAGTGGCTGCCTGGCCTGCAAGCTGCTGATCGTGCCGATCGTGCGACTGCTCTTCCAATAATCGCGGCAGGAATCTTCCCAGTCGAGTCCGCAGGCCGCGAGCAGCGCGGGGCCGGCGACTTCAAACTGAGCGACAAAATCCTCGTACTGGATTGTCGTGAACCGGTCGCCCAAGACCCCCTCCCAGTGCGCCATGAGTCGGGCGTATTCGCCGTAGTAATGACCGATGTCTGCGAGACGGTTTGCAAATGACTGGAACTTCGTGAATTCGTTTCGGTAGATCGAGAGGCCGGTTTCGACAGCATCCCGCCGAACATGAATGATTCTGGCATCCGGGAACAATTGCAGGATCAGGCCGATAGCGTCGAAATTCCAGGGATTCTTGTCGGTGACGACGGCCGCGCCCTTGATGTCCGGCAGTTCCTTCCAGTAGAGCTCACGCCACTGCGCCCAGGTTCCATCGGGAATTCCAGTCGGCCCGAGCTTGCGCGCATTGGCCAGAAAGTCCTGCATGATCCAGCGCGCAGCAGCACGCTCGCCGCAGGCGAATGCCCTGGAATGCGCGCCGATCACGCTTTCGATCAGCGTGGTGCCAGATCGCGGCATTCCGACGATGAAAACCGGCGTCGCCCCGGTACCGGTTGCCGCAGGCGGCGGCGCCCAGGCAAATAACGATATGAGCTCGTCGACCTGCTGCTTTCTTGCGGAACGGTCGTACCGGAGGCCCTCGAGTTCCGAGCGCTCGATTGAAATGCGGTTAGCGCGCTCATAGTTCACGAATGCCTGGTCAAATTCGCCGCGCGCATCCTGGCAATCGGCCAGCGCATAGGCGGCGGTGATGCGATCCTCGACCGGGATGTCCTCGCGGCCTGCCAGAACCTGCAGCGCTTCGAAATCATCCGGCCGCAGCCGACCATCCGACAATTGCACGAGTGCCTTGTACGCTGCGGCATCGTCCTTGTTCACCGCCAGCGATCGACGGCAATAGGCCTTCGCCTCATCGTAGCGTCCCGAGAGCATCAGCCGGACTGCCTGCCCTGACAGCATCTGGCTGTTTTTCGGATCAAGCGCTTCTGATTCGTCCAGTGCCTTGGCAGCGTTTTCGAATTCGAGTGCGGACAGGCACAGCCTGCCGAAGATGGCGAGGCCTGCGGCATCGTGTCCAGCCAGATCGAGCGAGGTCCGGAAATTCCGCATGGCCTGCCGCAGTAGGCCAGTCTCCAGTTGCGCCTTGGCAAGAGACCGCCAGGCGCCGGGGCTTTTCGGATGCGATTGTGTCCATGCCCCCGCCAGGCACTCGAGCGTGTCCCAATTCGCCTGCGCCTCGAATATCTCGCAGCCCAGGCGGTAAATGGCTTCCTGCTCAGGCACGAGTTTCGCAGCATCCCGCAGGATTCGTTCCGCGGCATCGACGCGACCGCTGTCGAATGTGGCTCGTGCCCACTTGAAGTGTAGTGACGGATCTTCAGGTCTCAGCCCCGCTGCCCGGCCGTAGTTCTCGGCCGCCCCGCCAAAATTCCTGCGGCGCACCTCGAATTCACCAAGCCTGTCCCATGCCCACCAGGCCTGGGGTTCGTCGGCCACGATTCCCGTCACCATCTGCACGGCCTCGTCGACTTTGCCCCGCAGTGCGAGGAGCTGCGCGAAATTCATGCGGTAGGTGGTATTGGCCGGGTCGCTGTCGAGTGCCTGGCGCAGTGGTGACTCGGATTCCTCTGCGCGACCGAGGCTGAGCAGCATCAATCCGTAGGCGCTGTTCGCTTCGGCACTGGCGGGATCTCTTGTAAGCGCCGTGCGGAAGTGGTCGAGGGCCTCGCCGGAACGGCCGGCCTTCCGCGCCGCGTGGCCCAGATTCATTGCTTCGTGCACTGCCAGTTTACTCATGCTGCTTCGCCATCCAGTTCGTCATCTGCCGGGATCCGGCTTGACGAAGCCTTCGGGCGTCGTGGATCCGCCGCCAAAGAAGAATTTTTCCATCTCTCCGACCAGGAATGTCCGGGCCTTGGGCTCGAATGTCACCAGCCGGTACTCATTGATGAGCATGGTCTGGTGGGCCAGCCATTTCTGCCAGGCTTCCTTCGATACGTTTTCGTAAATTCGCTGGCCGAGATCACCCGGATAGGGCACGCGCTCGAGACCTTCTGCCTCGCGGCCGAGCATCACGCATTGGACCATTCTTGCCATCGCTGAAGCACGCCTCAATCAGTCGGGAAACGGGTGCCGGCAGTCCGAGGGACTGCGGCGCATCGTATGTATACCAGACTGACCCGGGCTCCTCCACGCAGGATTTGTCGCGCTTCATATCGAGCACCCACGGCTCGATGTCGAGGTCGAAATGCGTGAATGAATGCCGCAATACCGGCAAGCGCTTCAGTCGCCCCGTCGTCACGCCGAATGTCGACGCGCACCAGGCACGCGCCGCGGCGGCCTTGGGAAATTCCGGCGGCGCCCACAAGCCACCCCAGATGCCCTGGTCGGCCCGCTTCCGGAGGAGGACTTCCCGCTCGTTTCGCAGGACGAGAACCATCTGCGTTTGCTTCAGTCGCCGCGCGCCCTGGGCGCGTCGCACAGGCAGCTCCTGCACGCAGCCCGCTGCCAGCGCACCACAGTCCGCACGGACCGGGCAGCGATCACAGCCCGGATCGGCGCGGGTGCAGACCGTTGCACCGAGATCCATGATCGCCTGGGTGTATTCCGCGACCTGCTTGGCCGGTGTGCACTGTTCCGCAAGCTGCCACAGCCGCGCCGAGGTCTCCGCGCTACCGGGCCATTCGCGGATGCAGAATACGCGCGCGAGCACGCGCTTCACGTTGCCGTCCAGGATCGCGTGCTGCCGGCCGTGCGCGAGCGCAAGGATTGCCCCTGCCGTCGAGCGGCCGATGCCCGGCAGTGCCATGAGTTCCGGCAATGTTTCCGGCAACCGCCGATCGGGCCGCAGGATGATTTCGTTCGCGGCCCGGTGAAGATTCCGGGCCCGCGCGTAGTAGCCGAGGCCCGACCAGAGATGCAGGACCTGGTCGAGCGAGGCCGCAGCAAGCGATTCAACGTCGGGGAATCTCTCGACGAACCGTTGAAAGTAGGGAATGACGGTCTCGACCTGCGTCTGCTGCAGCATGACTTCGGAAATCCAGACACGATAAGGCGATGGATCCACCTGCCAGGGCATGTGCCTGCGGCCGTGCTGACGGAACCACGGCAGCAGGCGAGACGCAAGAAATGCGGTATTTCGCGTCTGCTTCATCCCGCCCCGGCAGCCGCGCGAAATTCGATAGCGCGGAACATTTCCAGCGTGCCTTCGCGCAAGGTCGTGTACATCGCCTTGCGCACGAGCCAGCGCGGCATCCAGAACGAGGGATCGAATTCGTTGCGGTAGCGGACCCGCGTACCGCCGTTTCGCGCCTCGACCATGATGACGGTCAGCCCGTATTTCACATCGCCTTCCCCGGGAATTGCAGTCGCGACCAGCCGCCCACGATCCACATCCAGCGTCTCATAGCGATCCATCGTGCGGCAGAACACCGATCCCACGCAGCCACGCAGCCGCGTGAAAAGCAGAGGCTTCCCGTCGCGCAGGCTGCGGCGTGCGACGAGGATGCGCGAATCCAGGGCCGGATAGTGCTCGAAATCGAGCAGCACCTTCATGACAGCGCCCGGTTCCGCCGCCAGCTGTCCGTCGAAATCCACGACATAGCGCCGGCCCTGTTCGCCCACCTGCAGTTTCGATATGTCGACGGAGCTCGCGACACCCGCGGCCGCAAGTGCCGGAATCGCCAACCAGAGCGCCAGGGTTGCAATGCTCACGGGTTGGTTCCGTGGCCGCGCTCGACCTTCAACAGTACATCGCGAAGTTTCGCTCCCGCGACGCGCGCCTCGGCAATACGGATCTCGGCGTCGATATCGAGCTTTCCAAGCTCCGCGATGGTTTCCTCCAGCGTTGCTTTCTTTTCGGACCGCATCTTCGATTCCGGCGCCAGGTACTGGTCGATGTCTATCCAGTCGGCGCTCAGGCGCACATTCCGGAATTGCGGAACGATCGCGCCATTCCATCGCGTGTTGTCCAGTCGCCCTTCGACAGGGTCTAGCTCCAGCAGACCCTGATCGAGTCGGCCCTTCGCCGTGAACTCCAGCGCCTGGAAAACACCGGCATCCGCCGTCGCCGGCAGGGGATGGCCAAGGGCTATGGCGGCGGCGCGCGGTGAAAACGGCAGGGCGCTCAAACTGAATGTCACGGCGGCCCCGCGATCGCCGACCTCGGAGCGCAGCGCGAATTCGGTGCGGATGCCTGCGACCGTCAGGATTCCTTGCTTGATTTCGGCCACACCGGTTTTGCTCTCGAAGCTTGCGACCCCGATGCCGCCTTCGAGTTCAATTCCCGCCAGTGGAAGGGGATCGCCGCCCACCCAGCCGCGGATCGCCAGGTCACGCGCTCCATAGTCGCCGGCGTCCGGATCGATACGGGCCTGTCCCTGCGCCGCGAAATGCAGGGTGTTGTCGGCGCTGACGCCCGCGAGTTGCAGTTCAATTGGGAATTCGACGGCCGGCGTGATCGGGCCGGCTTCAATCGTGATTGCGGTCAGGCGGAAACTGAGGTTGGACGCGGCATCGTAGAATTCGAACGCGCCATCATCGATGTGGAATTCGCCGATCGACCAGTGCGACGCCCCTTTCCCGCCCAGGCTCGACAGGCGATCGATCAGTGCAGACCAGTTATCCGACCCGTCGGCGATGAGCGTGGGTCGTACGTTTGCCTCCGAAATCGCCAGAAGCCGCAATGCCAGATCGCCGCCAAACAGGCTGCCCCAGGAAATGCTGACGCACAGCTTGCCGATATCGACCAGCGGATCGCCGTCAAATCCCGGGGGCTGCGCGATCGCGAGTCCTTCCAGTTGCAATGCCGGCGTCGGCAGCAACGCGACTGAAAGCCCGGCAATGCTGACCGGCAGTCCGGTCATTTCTCCGAGGTAATCGGCCGCCGCCCGGCGTGCCGCACCGGTACGCGCGCCGATCCAGACGATGGCCGCGGCGAACAGCAGGAGGGCCGCGATCGCGGCCAGGGTCAACGCGACGGGCTTGGTCCTGGGGCGCATGAATCCGGGGGTTCGGAGGAACCCCCGGATTCTAGCTCAGCGGTCGCAGAGACTGATGTCGCCGCTCAGCGAATTGATGCTGACGCGGGCACCACCGCTGCCCTGGGTGAAATTCAGCTCGCTGCCCGGCCCATAGCGGCTCTTGCTGCGCGCGTTCGGGCCAAAGCAGGCATCGATGTCGCCGCTGAAGGACTCCAGGTCGAATTCCGCGTTGACCGGCGGCTTGATCTTCATGTCGATGGTACCGCTGACAGTTTCCATCTCGACGCGGGCGGACGCCGTCATCTCGACGCGCACGTTGATGTCCCCGGATATCGAGCGGGCATTCAGCCGATCACCGGCCGCCAGGTCGATCCTGAGGTTGCCGCTCACGACCTCGCCGTCGTAGCTGCCGCGAATGCCGGTAGCGGAAATCTCGCCGCTGACGCTCTCGACTGTTGCCGAGGCCTTGCCACCGGTGCCACTGATCGTGCCGTCACCGCTGACCGTGCTCAACTTGACAGGCGCATCGTAGGCCTGGGTCCGGACCTCGCCGCTGACCGACTCGAGCCGCTGTTCGCCGAGGACACCCGCAACCGTGATGTCCGCGCTCACGGTCTCGGTCGAGAGGCGTGCGCCCTTCGGGACCTTGAGGGTCAGGATCGCGTTCGTCCGAGCCGCCGAAGTGACGATCCGGCCGGACGACTTTGATCCGGACCTGCCGGTCGGTCGCCTCGAATTCCAGCCGGTCCTTGTCGCTCTCGAGACTGGCGCTCAACTCGACTTCATTGCGGTCCCAGGCCGTCACGTCGACGCGGCCTTCGACATTGGATATGTCGATTGCAACGTCGGCGGCGACATTCGCCCGCTTGCTCAGATTCTGGCTCGCATCGGCAAACGGCGCGATCGCCATCAATACCGCAGCGGCAACCAGGGAATTCCGTATCGTCATGTCATGTCCTCCTCGTGCGGGCGTCACCGGACGTGACGACCTGCGAATAAATCTTGAGTTCATCCCGGTAGGCGCTGAGCAACAGGCCGTTCAGCAGGCCACTCGCAGGATCCTGCGCCAGTGCCGCGCCGATTTCGTCCGCGGCGTGCTGGATGATCGCGAGATTCTTGATGACCGTCGCACGCGTCTCCGGCGGCAGCTGGTCGAGCCGCTGCCTGAACTGCACCAGCAAATCGTCGCGCGCTTTCAGCTGCGCAGCGCCCAGCGCCGAGTCGGGGCCGTAGTTCACCGGCACCAGTTCCGCCGGCGCTGCGGCATCTTGCGCAAGCGCACTATCACCCGCCACCGGGCCGGGATCGCGCATCAGGCTCCAGGTCAGGAGCGCCGATACCGATGCGACCAGGAAGCCGGCCGCCAGCGCCATCGGCCAGGTAAACCGGCGCGATACGGCAGGCGATTGCTCCGCAAGTTTCGCTGCAATCGCAGGCCACAGATCGCGTGAGCGGCGCGATCTCCTGCGGCAGATCGGATGCCTTTGCCAGCAGCGGATCTTTCTGTGGTCCGCGACCGAATGGAATGGTGGTCATGTGTGCTCCACGTTCAGTCTCGCGCGCATCAGCTGCCGCGCGCGGTGCAACTGCGCCTTGCAGGTCCCGACCGCGAGATCCAGCATCCCGGCCGCTTCTTCGTGGCTGTAGCCGTAGATGCCGTGCAGTACGACGATGTCGCGCGCACCCGGCGGAAGAGCCGCGATCGCCCGTTCGATGTCGATCGGTGTCGCCTCGTCCAGCTGCTGGTCTGCCGCAAATTCCATCGTCTCGCCTTCGTCGTCGGTCATGCTGATTTCGTTTCGTCCCTGCGGCGTGCGTCTTTGTGCGAGCACCGCATTGACGGCGATCCGGTGCAGCCAGGTCGAAAAACGGCTGCGTCCTTCATATCCGGGCAGGCTGCGCCAGGCATTCACGAATGCTGTCCTGCGTCAGGTCCTCGGCCGTTGCCGGATGGCCCGTCATGCGCAGGCACAGCCCGTAGACGCGGCCGACATGGTCCCGGTAAAGGCCCTCAAACGCCGCCACGTCGCCATTCCTGGCACGTGCGACCCGCTCGGGCTCGTCGCCTGTCGCATCCCTCGCCGGTTCCGTCACCGCGCCCCCCTCTGATGTCAACAACTTAGAGTAGTCCGGACCCCGAAAGGTTGGAATTCATACGGTAGTACAATCGCTGCGCTAAGCCGCCAGGGGAAACCATTGCCATTTGCGACGATTACCGGCTGGGGCAAGTGCATGCCGCCAGCCGTACTTTCCAACGCCGATCTGGCGACATTCCTGGACACCGACGACGAATGGATCCGGTCGCGCACCGGCATCCACGAACGGCGCGTCTCGCACGTATCGCTGGGCGAAATGGGCTATGTGGCCGCAAGCCGGGCGCTGGCGGCGGCCGGCCTGAAAGCCGCAGACCTCGACCTGATCGTGTTCGGCACTTGCAGCATGGACGAGCAGGTTCCGAACATGGCCTCCTGGGTGCAGAAGCGCCTGGGCGCCAATGGCTCTGGCGCGATGGACGTCAACACTGCATGCACGAGCTTCCTGTACGGCCTGACGACCGCGAGCTCGATGATCAAGACCGGCGTCGTACGCAATGCGCTCGTGATCGGCGGCGAACTGGTCTCGCCAATGATGGACTGGACCAACCGCAATGTGTCCGTGCTGTTCGGCGACGGCTGCGCCGCAGTTGTCCTGCAGGCGACGGAGCGCGAGGAAGGCGTGATGGCCGATCGCCTCGGTTGCTATGGGGACGTGCGCGGCATCCTGCAGGTCCACGGCATGGGCTCGCGCTATGCCAACAAGGGCTGGGTGCTCGGCGACACGGACTGGGTCTTCGATGGCCAGGAAATCTTCAAGCGCGCCGTCGTCGGAATGAGCAAGGCCTGCGAGGCCGTCCTGTCCTCGCGCGGACTCAGTCCGGATGACGTGCATCTGGTCGTGCCGCACCAGGCCAACCTGCGCATCATCGAGGCGGTCGTCAAGCGCGCGGGCATTCCGATGGAGCGTTGTTTCGTCAACATCCAGCGTTACGGCAACATGTCGGCCGCGACAGTTCCGGTCGCGCTCGTCGAGTCGCTCGAGGACGGTCGTGTCGCACCAGGCTGCAATCTGCTGCTGACCGGCTTCGGGGCGGGTCTTTCCTGGTCGGCCCACGTGCTGCGCTGGGGCGAGCGAACCACACCACTGGGTCAAAGCGATGTTGAGCTTCCGCCCTGCGAGAAAACCGCACTCGAAATGGTGCAGGGATACATGGCGGCGAAGCGCGGCTCCAGACTCAAGGAAGGCTGAGCAGCTCCAGATAGATCCCGACGAAAGCGTCGGCCGCCCCGGCGACATTTTCCTGCCAGTCGCGCGCTGCGACCTCGTCGGCGCCGTCGCTGACGTACTTCGCGCAGGCAAAGTCCGCACCCTCCATGCGGCAAACTTTGGCCAGCGCATAGGCTTCCATGTCCATGACGTCACATTGGATAGCCCCTGCCGCTGCCGCTGCCGCGAATGAGTCTCCACTGCCGCAGATCGCTGCAGGCAGCCGCGGAAAACGGGGAGCGAATTCGAGGACCGCGGGTAGCGGGTCGAATGGCGTCGTGCCGGTCGGGAAGCCCAGCGCCGACACATCCATGTCGCGGTCCATGAATCGATTACAGCCGACGAGCGTGTTGGCCGGAAACCGCCGGCTGCCGGCGGTGCCGAAATTGACGACCAGCGGTAGCGCGAGTCCCGTGCACCGGTAATTTGCGAGCTGCCTCGCGAGCGCGGCAGCAGCATTGACCTTGCCGACGCCCGTGTAAAGTACGGGAATACCCTGTCGCTCAAACCGCCCGGCGCCCTCGGCCGCAAGCGCCATCGTGACCAGCGAGCACGGCAGGTCGTCAGCCATAGTGAATGACTGATCGAACGGGCCGGCCCTGCCACCGGAAATCCCTGGCGATTCCCAGGTCGATCAGCACGCCAACGAGATCGACGCGAAATCCAGCATCGACTGCGAGCATCGCGGACGCCGACAGCGTCCCGCCCGTCGCCAGCACGTCGTCGATGAGCAGCATGCGGCCGCTGCCCCGCTGCATCTCGAGTACGCCGGAACCGTATTCCAGCTGATAGCTGCGATCGACGACGGGCGGCGGCAGCTTGCCTTTCTTGCGAATCGGCACAAAACCCTTGCGGCGCCGCTCGGCAAGCGCAGCCGCCAGGATGAAACCGCGGGACTCGATGCCGCCCACCACGTCCGTTCCATCCCAATCGGCAGGACTGAACAGGCCGTCCAGCGCGGCCACGGTCTCCGTGAAATGCGATCTCAACAACGGCGTTATGTCGCGAAACAGGATGCCCGGCTTCGGGAAATCCGGGACATCGGTCACATGGCGGGACAGGGGGTGCATCGGGCCTCAGCTTGAACCCGCGGTCGCCGCGGCGGTGCGCTCCCGGATGAACTCGCCGATTTCGCGAATCGCCCGGTCGCCTGCCGCAAGCCCGCGCATGGCCTCGAATACGTGCGGCATGTCGTGCCAGATCCGCAATGTGGATCCAGGCGCGAGCTGGGCATAGCGCACCGAATCATCCAGCAGGAGTTCCGTACTGCCGACCATCAGCAGTGCCGGCGGCAGCTCCGTCAGGTTCCCGAAAATCGGCGACAGCCGCGGATCGCGCGGGTCCTCGCCCGTGCCGTAGTAGCGCTCCAGCGCGTGCAGGCTCGAAGCACGGAACAGCGGATCAAGACCGTCATTGCGCTGAACCGAATTGCCGCTGAACGTGCAGTCGAGCGAGGCGGACAACAACACGAGGCCCGCGGCCTGCGGCATGCCCTCGTCGCGCGCCCGCATGGCGGTGACGACCGCCAGATTGCCGCCGGCCGAATCGCCGGCAATCACGATGCGGCCCGGATCGATGCCGGAGGACAGCAGGAAGTTCCAGGCCGCGTAGCAATCCTCGACCGCGGCGGGGAACGGATGCTCCGGCGCCAGGCGGTAGTCCACCATCAGCCCCCGCGCCGCACCCGCGCGGCCGATTGCGGCGAGCAGCGGATCGTGAATCGCGCGCGTCTCCGCGATGAACGCACCACCATGCAGGTACAGGATCACGCTTTCCGGCACGACATCGGAAGGTTCGATCCACCAGGCTCGGCAGCTGCCGACGGAAAACGATTCGGTCGCCGCGTAGACTCTCGCGCCGCGCGATGAGTGGCGCAGCGTACGCCGCCATACGGCGGATCCGCGCAGGCGCCGGATCACGCGCAAGCACGGCGCGCGCCACATTCAACATCCGCCGTACCGTGAAGCGCCTGATCGCATCTCGCATGGCTGTCATCCTACCCGCACCCGCGGGTCCGGTGCGATACTTGGGCCATGGGGCGCATTTTCGAAGTCCGCAAGCACGCGATGTTCGCGCGCTGGAACCGCATGGCGAAGCAGTTCGCGCGCATCGGCAAGGACATCACGATCGCGGTCAAGTCGGCCGGCGCCGATCCTGCCAACAACCCGACGCTGCGCCGGGTGATCCAGAACGGGCGCGCGATCAACATGCCGAAGGACAGGATCGAGGCGGCGATCCGCCGCGCCTCGGGCCAGGGGGCCGCGGACTACCAGCAGGTGATGTACGAGGGCTACGCGCCGCACGGCGTCGCCGTGCTGGTCGAGACGGCGACCGACAACCCGACCCGCACGGTCGCCGGCGTTCGCAACATCTTCAGCAAGCACGGCGGCAATCTTGCGAGCAATGGCAGCGTCAGCTTCCTGTTCCGGCGCATGGGCGTGTTCCGGCTCGATCCGGCCGGCATCGACCAGGATGAACTGGAACTCGACCTGATCGACCACGGACTCGAGGAGATGGGCGAGAGCACCGGCGAGAAGGGCGAGCCGCAGCTGGTCGTGCGCTGCGACTTCGAGAATTTCGGGCAGCTGCAGAAGCGGCTCGAGGAACGGAAGATCGTGCCGTTGTCCGCCGAGCAGGAATACATCTGCACGATGCCGGTCGAGCTGCCGGAGGCACAGGCCAACGAGGCACTCGAGCTGATCGACCTGCTCGAACAGGACGACGACGTGCAGAAGGTCTATCACTCGCTGGCCTGAGGATGATACGCATGAAACTGATAGCTATTGTTGCAACCGCCTGCCTGTTATCCGGGACTGCCTGGTCGCAGAACGCGCTCGTGCTCCAGTCCGATTTCGGCACGCTGGATGGCGCTGTCGCGGCGATGAAAGGTGTCGCGGTCGGCGTGTCTCCTGATATCCGCATCTATGACCTGACGCACGAGGTGCCCGTATTCAACATCTGGGAAGCGTCCCTGCGGCTCGTGCAAGTTGCTGAATACTGGCCGGCCGGCACGGTATTCGTTTCGGTCGTGGATCCGGGTGTCGGCACCGACCGCAAGTCGGTGGTGCTGAAGACGAAGTCAGGCCATTACTTCGTGACCCCCGACAATGGCACGCTGACATTCGTCGCCACCCGCCTGGGGATCGCAGAGGTGCGCGAAATCGACGAGGCGGTCAATCGACGCAAGAATTCGGAGAAATCCTACACATTTCACGGGCGCGATGTCTATGCCTACACCGGCGCGCGGCTTGCATCGGGCGTCATCACATTCGAGCAGGTCGGTCGCCTGCTGCCCGCACAGGTGGTGTCCATTCCATATGAGAAAGCCCGCCATGAGGACGGCGTCGTCTATGGAAATGTCCAGACGCATGACGGCACTTTCGGCAACCTCTGGACGAATATCGATCGCGCGACATTCGAGAAACTTCAGCTCAAGCTCGGCGGTCCGGTGAAGGTGACCATCCTGAAGGGCACCGAAGTCGTCCTCGAACTCACCGCACCCTATGTACGCACCTTTGGCGAAGTTCCAGTGGGAGCACCCCTGCTCTACCTGAACAGCCTCGACAGTGTGTCGCTCGCCATCAATCAGGGCAGTTTCGCGGATCATTACCAGATCGCATCAGGACATGACTGGAGTATCCGTCTCCGCCGTTGACCGGCATTCTTTCGCCGCAATAGACTCACCGGGCGCCTAAGCAACAAGAAAGGGCTGCAACATGGCCAGTAACCTGCCTCCGGAAAGAAAATCGGTCCTCGGACTTGCCGTGACGGGCTTGTGCCTGTCTCCCGCCGGAATCGCCCTTGCGGCCGACAAAGCGGACGCCCTGGGGGAGATCGTCGTCGTCGGCACGCGCTTTGGCGGCCACACTGCCGCCGAAAGCCTGGCACCGGTCGATCTCGTCACGACCGCCGAGCTGCAGCAGTCCGCCGCGCTACCGGGTGAGGTCGGCGCAGCCCTGCAGTCGCTCGTGCCGTCATTCAACCTGCCGCGCCAGTCGAATTCGGATTTTGCGGACCTCGTGCGGCCGGCGCAATTGCGGGGCCTGAGCCCGGACCAGACGCTCGTGCTGATCAACGGCAAGCGACGGCATGGGACGGCCACGCTGACGACCGAATCCAAGCTTGGCAAGGGCACGAGCCCGGTCGATCTGAACAGCATTCCCGAAGGCGCCATCGAGCGCATCGAGGTGCTGCGCGACGGCGCGGGCGCCCAGTACGGCTCCGACGCCATCGCCGGCGTCATCAATATTGTCCTGAAGGATGCCGCAGAAGGCGGCAGCGCAACAGTCACCGTCGGACAGAACCGGACAGATTTCAAGCCAACCGGAAAGCGCGTCACGGATGGAGATACGCTTTTCGTGTCGACAAATGCCGGATTCGGCATTGGCAATGGCGGCTTCCTGAACCTGACCGCGGAGTACCGCGACAGGGACCAGACACTGCGCTCGGGGCCCGACCAGATTCCATTCTTCGAGAACCAGACACCCCCCAATCTGGCACTGCTCGGGACCCAGACGCACAAGGCCGGCGACGGTCCTGTTGAAGACATCAACCTGATGTACAACTCGGCCTTCGGCGTCGGTGATGCGGCCGAGTTCTATTCATTCGGCAGCTATTCGCATCGACAGGGTGAGGGCGCAAATTTCTTCCGCTATCCCGACTCATGGGCGAATGTGCCTTCGATATTTCCCGATGGCTACATACCGGTGCTGAATGCGACGGTCGATGATTACTCACTAGCGGTCGGCGCCCGTGGATCCCTTGCGTCGGACTGGACCTGGGACCTGAGTGCAGTCTACGGCTCGAACAACTTTGACCACGACATCACGAATTCGCTCAATCCGTCTCTCGGCGCCGCGAGCCCGACGAGCTTCAATATCGAGGAACTGAAGCTGACCCAGTGGGATATCCGCTTTGACATGACGAGGCCTTTCGAGATCGGTGGATTCTCCAACCCGCTGAATTTTGCCTGGGGGCTTGAGTACCGCGTGGAGACCTACAAGACTACCGCCGGCGATCCGGAGTCCTATGTCGCGGGGCCGGTCACCGATGTGCCGATCGGCACCGAGGCAGGCTCGGGCCTGCAGCCCGATGAAACCGTGGACGTCGACCGGAACGCAATCAGCGCATACGTGGACCTGGAGTCCAATATCACCGACAAGCTTCAGCTGGGCATCGCCGGTCGTTTCGAGGACTACAGCGACTTCGGCAATTCGGTCAACGGAAAATTCTCCGCTCGTTACGAGTTCAATCCGGTGTTCGCCGTGCGCGGAACGGTCGGCACGGGTTTCCGGGCGCCTTCACTGACGCAGTCGTTCTTCCGGGGCTCTACTACGAGCTTTGGAACGGGTGGCCAGCTCGAGCAGGTACTCAACCTGCCGACCGATGACCCGATCGCGCAATTGCTCGGCGCCAATGAACTCAATGCGGAGAAGTCAGTCAGCTACAACCTCGGCTTTGTCATCCGGACCGAAGCTGGTTTCCGCCTGACAGCCGACTATTATCACGTGAATATCGATGACCGTATTACCTTGTCGGAACGAATCGGTGGCCAGGCAGTGACTGATTTCGTCGATAGCTCGCTCGGCATACCAAACGTGCTGGGTGTCCGGTTCTTCACCAACGCCGTCGACACTGAAACCAAGGGCTTCGATATTGTCGCCGAATACGCGTTCAACTTGCCGCGAAGCACTCTCGCGGTCAGTGCGGCATATAACAAATCCGAGACCGACGTGGTCAGAGTCGATCCCAATCCGCCGGTCCTGGATTCGCTCGGCGTCGGTACCGTACTTTTCGGCGTCGAAGAACGAAACACGCTGGAGACCGCAGCCCCGGATGACAAATTGATCCTCACCGGTCGCTGGAGCAGCGATCGTTGGTCGGTCCTAGGCCGCGCAACGCGTTGGGGCGTAGCCAAGCGCGTATTCAACTTTGGCGATGGATTCGAGCCGGAACAGGTCTACGGCCCCGAATGGGGAGTCGATCTGGATGTCGAGTATCGCGTCAGCAAGGGTCTGACCGTCGCGGTGGGCGGCAACAACATCCTGGATGAGTATCCGGATCTCTCGAGTTCCGACATCAACTACTTCGGCAACTTGCCTTATGACGTGTTGCAGCCCATCACGTTCAACGGCGCTTTCTACTATCTGCGGGCAAGGTATAGTTTCTAGCCGGGCATTGCGGTCGGATCCGCGTTTGCGCTGCCATTAGATTCGGGCGGGCCCGCATGGCCCAAACTTTACGTGTCCCCCGATACTGATTTCCTGTATAGTCCGCGCGCCTACCCCTCCCCGGACTCCACGAAACACCATGAAATTCAATGATCTCGGGCTCGAGCCCGAGCTGCTTTCCGCCGTCGCCGACCACGGCTACGACGACGCCGACGCCGATCCAGGCCGGGGCGATCCCGCCGGTGCTCGCCGGTCGCGACCTGCTGGCCGGCGCCCAGACCGGCACCGGCAAGACGGCCGCCTTCGTACTGCCGCTGCTGCAGCTGCTTGGCGCCGCCGGCGGGCCGCGCGCCGCGCGTGCTCGATCCTCGCGCCGACCCGCGAACTCGCCGCGCAGATTCTCGAGAGCATCCGCATCTACGGCGCGCACAAGAAGCTGCGCGCGCGCGTGATCTTCGGCGGCGTCGGCGAGCAGCCGCAGATCGACGGGCTGCGCATCGGCTGCGACATCCTGGTCGCGACGCCCGGCCGCCTGCTCGACCTCGCCGAACCGCAGGCTCGCCGATCTTTCGCAGGTGCAGCACTTCGTGCTCGACGAAGCCGACCGCATGCTCGACATGGGCTTCATCCACGACATCAAGCGCGTGATCAAGCTGCTGCCGCCGCAGCGCCAGAACCTGATGTTCTCCGCGACCTACACGCCGGACATCCGCGAGCTCGCCGCGCGCATCCTCGTGAATCCGGTCCAGGTCGAGGTGACGCCGCCGAACAGCACGGTCGAGCGCGTCACGCAGCTCGCGTTTCGCGTCGCCAAGGACGACAAGCGGCACCTGCTGGTCCACCTGTTCGAGAACGGCGCCAATGGCGAGGGCCGCTGGCACCAGGCGCTGGTGTTCACGCGCACCAAGCACGGCGCGAATCGCCTCGCGCAGCAGCTCGAGCGCGCCGGCATCCGTTCGGCCGCGATCCACGGCAACAAGAGCCAGGCCGCGCGCACGCGCGCGCTGGCGGAGTTCAAGGCCGGCAAGCTGACCGCGCTGGTCGCGACCGAAGTCGCGTCGCGCGGGCTCGACATCCGGGAACTGCCGCAGGTCGTCAACTTCGACATGCCGAACGTGCCCGAGGACTACGTGCACCGCATCGGCCGCACGGCCCGTGCCGGCAATGACGGTCACGCCGTCTCGCTGGTCTCCGAGGACGAGAGATCGCTGCTGCGCGACATCGAGCGGACCATGCGCCAGGCCGTGCCGTTCGCACCGACGCCCGCTTTTGCACGATCTGACAATTCCGCGCCGGTGCTGCGAATCGAGCGGCCTGCGCCTGCCAGGCGCACGGCCAAGCCGGCACGCCACTACCGGCCGCGCCGCGCCTCCTAGCGCCGGCTTTCTATCCGCTCGAACAACCTCGCGCGCGCTGTCGGCGCTTCGCCTATCGCGTAGGCGCCTGCAACCGAGACTGCCGCGGACCGCGCAGCATCTGCGTTCGCAGCATGAACCCTTGCCAGCGGATCCCCGTCCTGGACCCGCTGACCGAGTCCGGCCAGCCTGTCGAGACCCACGGCAGGATCAATCTTCTCGCCGGGCGCGGTACGGCCACCGCCGAGCGTAACGACGACAAGGCCAAGCCCGCGCGAGTCGATCCCGGTGACAAACCCGCTGCGCGGCGCCGGAACATCGATGACGACCGGTGCCGCCGCCAGATGGCGATCCGGCTGCTCGACGAAATCAGCCGGGCCGCCGAGGCTTGCGACCATTTTTGCAAATCGCTCGGCCGCGGCGCCGCTCGCCAGTGACTTCTTGAGCGCCGTACTTGCCCCAAAGGCGTTTGTCGCGAGCCCGCCAAGCACCATCGCCTCCGCACCCAGCGTAAGACTGACATCCAGGAGCCGGGCATCCGCCGGTTCCCCGCGCAGCATGGCAATCGCTTCGCGAACCTCCAGTGCATTGCCCGCGGATCGCGCGAGCGGCTCAGACATGTCGGTCAGGAATGCCGACGCGCGCAGTCCCGCCTCTGCGGCAGTGTCGATCATTCGGATTGCAAGTTCGCGGCCGCGCGAAGGGTCCGTCATCACGGCGCCATTGCCGGTCTTGACATCGAGAACGAGCGCATCGAGTCCGGCGGCCAGTTTCTTCGACAGGATGGATGCGACGATCAGCGGTATGCAATCGACGGTGGCCGTCACGTCCCGGATCGCGTAGAGACGTTGGTCGGCAGGCGCAAGCTGCCCGCTTGGTCCGATGATCGCGACCCCGGCCTTGCGCAGCGTGCTGCGCAGGAGTTCCATATCAGGCTGCGTCTGATATCCGGGAATGGACTCCATCTTGTCGACGGTGCCACCGGTGTGCGCGAGTCCGCGGCCGGTAATTGCTGGCACCCAGGCACCACAGGCGGCGAGCATCGGGCAGAGCACGAGCGACACGAGGTCGCCGATTCCGCCGGTCGAGTGCTTGTCGAGCACGGGGCCCGGCGGCGATTCCCTGCGCCAGTCAAAAACCTCTCCGCTGTCGCGCATTGCAAGCGTGAATTCCGCGGATTCGGCTGCCGTCATGCCGCGGAAATAGATGGCCATGGCGAGTGCAGCGACTTGAGCATCCGCCAGGCTGCCGTCGGTGATGCCGCGCACGATCGCGTGGAGTTCCCCGACGTCGAGTACTTCTCCGTCGCGCTTGCGGCGGATGGATTCCTGCGGCAGCCAGGTCGCTCGCGTGTCGGTCATGCGGTTGCCGCCCGCAGTTCCGCCAGAAGCGAACTCGCGCCGATCCGGAATCGTGCCGGTGACGCCCAGCCTTCGCCCATGATTTCGTCGGCGAGTGCGAGATAGCGGCCCGCATCGGCCAGGGTCCTCACGCCGCCCGCCGCCTTGAAGCCGGCTCTTCCGCCGCTCTCGCGGATGCATTCGAGCATCGTGCGCGCCGCCACGGGTGTCGCTCCCACCTTGGTCTTGCCTGTCGAAGTCTTGATGAAGTCAGCACCCGCCCGCAGCGCCCCAATCGAAAGCTCCCGGATCAGCAGCGGATCTCCGAGCTCGCCAGTTTCCAGTATCGCCTTCAGGATCCTGTCACCGCAGATCGCCTTGCAATCCTGGAGCATCAATAATCCGCCTTCACGATCTCCGCCCAGGTAGGAGCGCCACGGAAATACGATGTCGATCTCGTCCGCACCGGCGGCCAGTGCGCGCCGCGTTTCCCGCAATGCCCGGGAAATGTCATTGCCGCCATCCGGAAAATTCACGACCGTCGCAATTGCGATTTTTCCGGCCTGCTCCAGTTCGAGTGTCCGCCGCGCAGTCGTGATGTGCTCCGGATAGACGCAGACTGCCGCGGGATGATCACCGGCGGCCGCAGCGGTGCAAAGACGCTCGATCGCTTCGGGTGAGTCGTCTTCGCCGAGACTCGTGAGGTCGAGCGCTGCAAGGATGTGCCGGGCTCTTGCCCGCTCACCTGCGCTCATCGTGCCGATGGTCCTGCGGGCAGAAAGAATGCGAACGGGAGCAGCTCGTCAAGGCTGGCCGTGCGGGTCTCCCCCTCGCGCCACGGAAAATGGATCGCGACCGCACCGCTCGCAGCGTGCTCGCGGATACGCTGCCTGCACCCGCCACACGGCGAGGCAGCGATCGTGCCCCCGCTCCGGTCGGTCGCCCAGACCGCCAGCTCCGCGATACGGAAGGCCGCGCCTTCAGACTGGATGCCCGCCGAAATTGCGCTGACCTCGGCGCAATTGCCGAGCGGATAGGCGGCATTCTCGACATTGGTGCCAAGGTACACGGCGCCGCTTGCCGCGCGTATTGCGGCACCGACGCAGACACCGGAATACGGTGAATGCGACTGTCGGCAACAGGCGCGCGCCGAGTCAATCAGCGATCCATGGGTGTCGGTCATTCCCCGCCAATCCTACCGCGGCGCTCGACCAGATAGTGCACGAAGCCTCCCGCCAGCATTGCCGGCACGAAGATCATTGCGTCGCGCAAGCCGCCGGCGAGCCCGACGAGAGCAGGGCCCGGGCAGAACCCGACAAGCCCCCAGCCGATGCCGAAAATTGCCGAGCCGAGCAGCAGTGACCGGTCGATGGCAGTCGTCGCAGGCAGCCGAAATCCCTCGGTGAGAACTGGCCGCGGCAAGCGCAACACGAATCGGAATGCAATCGCCGTGATCACGACTGCGCCGGCCAGCACATATGCCAGCTGCGGATTGAAGTCACCGTACAGGTCGAGAAATCCCAGCACGACGAAACGGTCGGCCATTCCCGATATTGCGAGCCCAAGGCCAAACAAGGCACCTGAAACGAACGCCGCGATCACGATTCTGTTCATGGCGATGCGGTTACGTGACGCATAAAGAATACCGTCGCGATCGCGGCCAGCATGAAAGTCAGTACCGCGGCAAGCGATCGCCATGACAGGCGGCCGAGCCCGCAAACTCCGTGTCCGCTCGTGCAGCCGCTGCCCATGCGCGTGCCGAAACCGACCAGCAAGCCGGCCACCAGCAGGAGCGGCGTCGAGCCTGTCTGGGCGCGATCCGGTGCGTCGGGTATCAGTTGAAGTGCGACACCGCCAGCCAACATCAGGCCCGCCAGAAAGGCCAGGCGCCAGGCGCGATCGGATCCTGGCGCCGGGCCGAGCCCAAAGACGATTCCGCTGATACCGGCCATGCGACCGATGGACCAGAGCAACAGCGTGGCTGACAGACCGATCAGCAAGCCACCCGACAGACCGGCGACCAGGGCGTCCATGCCTGGATTCTAGGGCAAAGGATTCGATGGCGCGTGGCGTCCGGGGTTCGTAGTATTGGCCGACGACGGTACGGCACTCTCCGGAGACTGCGCTGTTGGAAAATGGGGAAGAAAAGGCGCCGACTGCGGCCTTCGAGGTGAGGCTGAGCCGCGAGATGCGGCTCTTCGACATCGTGATGATCGGCGTCGGCGCCATGATCGGCGCCGGTATTTTCGTCCTCACCGGCATTGCAGCTGGCGTTGCCGGTCCCGGTTTGTTGCTTGCGTTCCTCCTCAATGCCGTCGTCACCCTCTTCGCCGCCGCCGCCTATGCCGAACTGGGTTCCGCTTTTCACGACGCGGGCGGCAGCTACCTGTGGGTCAAGCTCGGACTAAAGGACCCCCAGGGATTCATGAGCGGCTGGATGGACTGGTTTGCCCATTCCGTTGCCTGCTCCCTCTACGCCCTCGGCTTCGGCGCCTACTTCAAGCTGGTTCTGCCGCTCATCGGCCTGGATGGCTTTGATACGCCGTTCCTCGCGGTGGAGAAATGGCTGGCACTCGCGATCGTCGGGTTGTTCGCATGGATCAACTATCGCGGCGCGTCGGAAGCTGGCGGCGCAGGCAATATCATCACGATCGGCAAGATCGTGATTCTTGCGGTGTTCGTGGCCTTTGGCATCTGGATCACTATCCAGCGGCCGGACTGGCAGCCGGTATTCACCGACGACTTTCTGCCGAATGGCTACGGTGGCGTATTCGTCGCGATGGGCCTGACATTCATCGCGTTCGAAGGCTACGAAATCATCGCTCAGTGCAGCGAGGAAGTTCACCAGCCCGAGCGTAATGTTCCGCGCGCCATCTTCATTTCATTGTTGATCGTGGTCCCGATCTACCTGCTGGTTGCCTTCGCCGCACTGGGCGCAATCCAGGCCGACGGAGTGCCGAGCTGGCAGTTCCTCGGCGAGCACAAGGAAACGGCGCTCGTCAATGTCGCCAGGACATTTTTTCCCGGCGGCGGACTGATGATCCTGATAGGCGGCCTGCTGTCGACCGTCAGCGCGCTCAACGCAACTATCTATTCGTCCTCGCGGGTCTCGCTGGCGATGGGCCGCGACCGGAACCTGCCAGCTTTCTTCGGGAAGGTTCACCCATTGCGCAAGACGCCGCACGGCGCAATCGCCGGGTCAGCGGTGCTGATCGCATTCATGGCGGTGGCGCTGCCGATCGAAACGGTGGCGAGCGCCGCGAACATCATGTTCCTGCTGCTGTTCATCCAGGTGCAGGTTGTGCTCGTCGTGATGCGCAAGAAAATGCCGGAATTGCCACGCGGCTTCCGGGTGCCGCTGGTTCCGTTCGTGCCGGCAATCGGCATCCTGCTCCAGCTGTTCCTTGCCGGATACCTGTTCTTCTACAGCCCGATGGCGTGGCTGAGCGCGGCCGCCTGGATTGCGCTTGGCCTGGCTGTTTACTACGGCTACGCACGCAAGCGCGATCACGCGTACGGGCAGGTCGTAGAGATGCGCGAGGCGGCGCAGCGCAAGGATTATCGAATCCTGGCCTGCCTCGGGGATGCCGAAGATGCCGAACCGATACTCGGCACCGCTGGCTTGCTGGCCCACGGCCGGGATGCGGAACTGATCGGTCTATCGGTACTTGAGGTTTCGGATCGTGAGCTGTTGGCAAGGGGGCTCGACCGGGTCGGCCCGGTCAAGCGAAGCCTGGATTACGCCATGGCCCGTTCAGCGCCCCGGGGCGTGGAACTCAAGTCCCTGGTCAAGATCTCGCATCGCGTTTCCTTCGGCATTGCTGAAACGATCCTGGAGGAACACTGCAATGTCGTGATCGTCGGGCGGGCGCGCCAGGCCGGGCTGTTCCAGCGTCTTGCGGCGGCCGTTGTGGATCGCGTCGTCCGCGAAGTGCCGGCCCATACGCTCGTCGTGAGCGCGAAGCGCTGGCCTGGCCGGATACAAAGGTGGTATTCGCCTACGACGCCGGACCGCACACCAGGCTTGCGGCAGAAATGGCCGCATCCGCCGCCCGCGCCGCCGACGCACCCCTGCTTGCGGTGCATGTACTTGCTCCCGATGCCACGGGAGCCGATCGCGAGCAGGCTGAAACAGAACTCCGCAAACTGATGGCGGAATTCATTCCCATTGCCGAACTGCGCATATCCCGCGCGGGCGACATCGTAACCGGGCTCCTGCGCGAGGCCCGCGGTTCGGACCTGATCGTGGTGGGCGGCACGGAAGCAGGCTTGATCGAGTACCTGCTGGGCTACGCGGTTCCATTTGAGCTCGCCGAGCGCGCCCCGATGCCTGTTATCACGGTCTATGAGATGCCTGCTGACCCGAAACGCTGGATGAATTGACGCGAGCGTAAACCATGGACGAAAAACCATTCGAATCACTACGCGACCTGATGACAAGCCTCGCCGCCTACCTGCCCACCTTGCTGGCGGGACTGCTGGTGGTGGTCCTGGGCCTTATCGCAGCCTGGGTGGCGTCGCGGCTCCTGGTGCGCGTACTCGTTTTCATGCGGCTGGATCGTGTAATGGCCCGATTGCGCTGGACTTCCGCCCTGGATTCAGGAGATGCGAGGCATTCACTCTTCGAATTCTTCGGCACGATGCTGGGTATTTTCGTTTTCCTGATCTTTCTGGCCAATGCACTCGTCATCTGGGGGCTCACCGTCCTTTCGGAGTTGTTCACCCAGTTCTTGTATCTCATACCCGAGTTCATCACCGCGGCGTTGATACTGCTGGTCGGCTGGAGCCTGGCGAGCCTCGCGTCCCGCGCAATCCAGCGCGTCCTCTTTCGGGAGCAATTCTCGAGGGCGAGACTGGTTGCGACGCTGGTGCGCTGGGCCGTCCTTATAACCACATTTGCGAGCGCGCTTGTCGAGCTGAATATCGCGGTGACGATCGTTACTGGCGCATTCCTCATCGCATTCGGCGCCATCGCGTTGTGCATGGCGCTTGCCGTGGGACTCGGCAGCAGGCGCGGCGTGGAACTCCTGTGGGAGGAACACTTCAGGGATTCCCGCGAATCCGATGACAAGGGGCGCGCGACTACGCCGGGCCGCGAAAGCAGATAACGCTTTTCGCGATGCCAACATGCACCGTGAACCCGCTTTCACCGTGGGCAGGTCTGGAGCGGGTGATGGGAATCGAACCCACGTCAGCAGCTTGGGAAGCTGCAGTTCTACCATTGAACTACACCCGCACCCGATTCCTGCAGGCACGCCGCGCGAACCCGCCGATACTGGCGGGCCGAGGATCCGCAGGCGGTCCGGCTACTTCGCGACGAGTATCTTCTTGACCCAGCCGCTGCCGCTGCCGGACTCGACCTTCAGGATAGCCGTTCTTCTCCTCGCCCATGTAAGATCATCTCGTCGCCCTTGGCGAGCGTCGCGACGGCCTTGCCGCCTTCCGCCGCGCCGCCGATCATCTTGACGACCGCGATCTTCGGGTACAGCACGTCGCCCTCGTTGAAGACGGCGCCGGCCTTGGTCGAGCCGCCGGCCGCGGCTTCCTGGGCGAGCGAGCCGACGTCGCGCTGCAGGTTCGGGTCGTTGCGGATCACGCGCACGATGTTGTTGTAGTTGTCGGCAAAGCTGGCGGCGATGATCTTGCCCTCGTTGGTGTTGCCGTAACCGCCGATGCCGCCGCCCGCGCCGCCACCGAAGATGGCCGCGCCCAAGCGCGAGGTCGGCCTTCTTCGAGCTGCCCTCGGCCGCTGCCACCTGCACGCCCGAGCGCGCATCCGCGACCAGCATGCTGGTCTGCGCTTCCTTGAACTTGAGGCCGCCGGCGATCGCGCCGATCGCCGAACCGCGCCGCCGAGCAGGCCGCCGAGCGCGCCGCCGATCCCGCCTGCATTGCTTTCGGAGAACACGACCGTCGGCGTCAGGATGAAGTCCGCCGCGACCATCTGGCCGCCGCCGATATTGGAGCCGCCGCGCATTTCGCCGCCGCCGGCGAGCGCCCGCTCCTGCATCATGTTCTGCATGCCCTGGCCGCGCTCGACGACGATGAAGCAGTTCGACTGCTGGATCATCATGCGGATCAGGCTGACCGGCGACTGCAGGTTGTAGCGCGAGAGCGCCGCCATCACGTAGTCCTGCGGCTCGACGACGGCGATCGCGCCCATCGGCTTGTCGCACTTCTCGAGGTCCGATGCCGCGCCCTGCGCGCCCTGCGTGCCGGCGGCGCCCTGCACTTCCGAACCGCCCTTGCCTTTCTTGGTGCCAAGGATGTCCTGCGCCTGCGCGCCGGCAGCGACGAGCAGGCCGCACAGCAGTGCGGCAACGGAAACGCGCAACAATTGAATTCGACTTCATATCCCCTCCATTGGACCGACCACGGTACAAATCGCCAGACGCGGCGCTCTCTTGCGGAGCCTGGGGGCCGGTCGCGGCTATAAATATACTCTGCTACTCGCGCGCGTGTACATTCAGGGGCATGCCGCCCACCCGCCATGCCACCGACGTCGCGATCGCCGGCGCCGGGATCGCCGGCATTACCGCTGCGCTCGAGGCCCTCGACCGCGGTCGGCGCGTTTTGCTTGTCGACCGCGACACGGAGGAGAACCTGGGCGGCCTCGCCCGGGAGTCATTCGGCGGACTGTGGTTTGCTGGCACGCCATTGCAAAGACGCTGCCGGATCCGCGACAGCGTCGAACTGGGTTTGCAGGACTGGCTGGCCTGGGGCGAACTCGGCGCGGAACACCACTGGCCACGTGCCTGGGCCCGGAATTATGTCGAACGTTGCGTTCCCGACGTATACGACTGGCTGACGGAGCTCGACATCGAGTTCATGCCGATGCCGATGTGGGTCGAGCGGGGCCTCTACCTGCCGGGGAACTCGGTGCCGCGCTTTCACCTCGTCTGGGGAACCGGACTGTGCGCTGGTCGAGACACTGAAGGCGCGCCTGCAGAATCACCCGCGGCGCGAACTGCTCGAATTCCGCTTCGGTCATCGCGTGGATTCGATCGCGACCAGTGGCGGCCGCGTCTCCGGCCTGGTCGGAATGATCGAGCCGGACGGAAAGCCCTTCGAAGTCGCTGCCGAATCCGTCGTCATTGCCGCCGGCGGGATCAATGGCGACCTCGAGCGGGTGCGGCAGAACTGGCATGACGACTGGGGCGAACCGCCTGCCGTCATCCTGAACGGATCGCACCGATTTGCAGACGGAACGCTGCACGTGGCGGCTGCCGCCGTAGGCGCCAGGGTCACGCATCTCGACTGGCAATGGAACTACGCCGCCGGCATCCGGCACTGGCGCCCACGCAAGCCCGGTCATGGGCTTTCGCTGATGCCGCCGAAGTCCGCGCTCTGGCTCAATGCCCGCGGCGAACGCATCGGCCCGATGCCGCTGGTGACGGGTTACGACACGCACGATCTCGTGGCGCAGATCTGCCGGCAGCCCGGCGGCTACAGCTGGCAGCTGCTGAACCGCAGGATCGCCCTGAAGGAACTCGGCGTGTCCGGCGCCGAATTCAATCCTGCGATTCCGGGAGAAGCGCCGGCTCGCAGTCGCGCGCGACCTGCTGTTCGGCAATCGCTGGCTCTACGATGAACTGACGCGCAACAGCGAGGACATCGTGCTCGCCGATACGCTGCCCGAACTGGTCGAGCGCATGAATGCGCTGAATGGCGATGACGTCGTCGATCTCGCGACGCGTCGAAGCCGCCGCGACGGCGCTACGATGCCGCGATCGAGCGCGGGCCGCGCTTCCACAATGACGAGCAGCTGCGGCGCATCGCCTTTGCGCGCCGCTGGCCGGGCGACCGCTTGCGTACCTGCAAGTTCCAGAAGATCCTGGATCCTGGCGCGCGGCCGCTGATGGCGATTCGCGAGCACGTGATCAGCCGCAAGAGCATGGGCGGCATCCAGACCGACCTCGAATGCCGCGTTCTCGATCGCGCGGGCAATCCGATTGCCGGATTGTTCGCGATCGGCGAGGCGGCCGGGTTCGGCGGCGGCGGCATGAACGGCAAGCGCAGCCTCGAGGGCACCTTTCTCGGCGGTTGCATGCTTTCGGGCCGCATCGCCGGCCAGGTGGCCTGAATGGATTGCCGCGACGCAATCAATATCGAGGACCTGCGTCGCATCGCGCGGCGCCGCCTGCCGCGCTTCGTGTTCGCTTACGTGGACGGCGGCGCCGAGGACGAAGTCACCCTGCATGGGAACCGCGATGCCTTCGGCAGGCTGCTTTTCCGGCCGCGCACGCTCGTCGACGTCTCCAGCAGGGAGCTTTCGACGCGACTGCTGGGCGCATATGCCGCATTGCCCGTCGTGGTCGGTCCCGACGGGATTGAACGGCCTGTCCTGGCGCGACGGCGACATGGAGCTTGCGCGTGCCGCATCGGCTGCCGGCGTTCCGTTCGCGATGTCCACGGTATCGATGAGCCTCGTCGAGGACATTGCGCGCGAGGCACCCGGCCGGCTGTGGCTGCAGGCCTACGTGTTTTCCGAGCGGCGCATCACCGACGCGCTGATCTGTCGCGCACTGGATGCGGGCTTCGAGGGGCTGATACTGACAAGCGATTTCCCGGTGGCCGGCAAGCGCGAGCGCGACCTGCGTACCGGGCTTGCTGCCGCAGCAGCGAGTTCACGCTCGCAACGAAGCTCGACATGCTGATGCACCCGCGCTGGCTCGCAACCGTGGCGACGCGCCGGCCACGATTCGTCAATGTCGAGCGCGAGCTGCAGCCGGGCCAGGACGTCAACAATTTCGTCGGCCACGGCATGTTCGATCCCTCGTTCAGCTGGGACGACCTCAAGCACTTCCGCGATCTCTGGCCACGAAAGCTGCTGCTGAAGGGCGTGCTGCGCGCCGACGATGCGGAACGCGCGCATCGCGCTGGCATCGACGGCCTCGTGCTGTCGAATCACGGCGGCCGCCAGCTCGACGGCGCGATCAGCGGGATCGACGCGCTGCCCGAAGTCTTGCGCGCCGTCGGCGGCCGCGCGTCGTCCTGGTCGATGGCGGCGTTCGCCGCGGCAGCGACATTGCAAAGGCAATCGCGCTGGGCGCCGAAGGCGTGCTGCTCGGCCGTGCACCGGTCTATGGACTCGCGGCCGGCGGAGCGGCGGGCGTGAGCACGCGCATCGGAAATTCTCGCCGACGAATTCGACCGGACCCTGGCACTGACGGGCTGCCGCAATGTCGCAGACCTGACGCGCAGACCTGATCGCGGCGCGTTGCATGATTGCCGAAAGGCCTGGCAGCGAAAGACCGCGGCAACCGATCAGGAGTTATGTGCTCCGCGGCGGACGGATCACGCGTGCGCAACGGCGTGCACTCGATGAACTGATGCCGCGATGGGGATTCCCATTCACGCCCGCCCCACTCGACCTGGACGCAGTCTTCGGCCGCTACCGGCCGCGCGTCGCTGGAAATCGGCTTTGGCGATGGAGCGACACTCATCGAGCTCGCCCGCATGCGGCCGGACACGGATTTCGTCGGTGTCGAGGTCCATCCGCCGGGCGTCGGGCATTGCCTGCTCGGCGATCGATGCCGGCGGACTCACAAATATCCGCCTGATCGCACATGACGCGGTCGAAGTGCTGGAAAAGCAGCTGACATCGGGTTCGCTCGACGAAGTGCTGCTTTACTTCCCGGACCCCTGGCCGAAGAAACGCCATCACAAGCGTCGCATTGTGCAGCCTGCATTTGCGGCACTCGTCGCGGACCGGCTGAAGCCAGGCGGTACTTTCCACCTGGCCACGGACTGGAAGCCTTACGCGTTGCAGATGCTCGAGGTCCTGGACGCAGAGCAGCGTCTTGCCAATGCAGCTGCCGGCGGGCGCTGGATCGAGGACCCCGCTGCACGCGGCCCGACCCGCTTCGAAATGCGTGGCCGGCGCCTTGGTCACGAAGTCTTCAACCTGGAATATCGCCGGCGCTGATTGTCGCCACCGCCCCGGTTTTTGCAGTCAGGTTGCGCGGACTCGCGCTTCCGCTCCTCGTAAGTATTTGATTCGCCTGTACTAAACCGCCTGCAGCAACACCGCTTCCGGTCTCCATCCCGGCGCCCGCGTCAATCGGCCGAAGGATTGCGGCGCCGCCGCCGTCTAACTGCCTAGCGGCTATCGCAAATCCGGAAACGAGAACCTGAACCCAAGGGCGCCGAACATGCATACCTGGAACACGCTGCGTTTGACATCACCCAGCGGCTTGCTGATTCGCATCAGCATCCTCGGCCTGTGCCTGGCCATCGGAGCCATCAGCACGCCAGCGATCGCTGCCAGCACGGCACGCATCGCGCCCGATGAGATGCCTGTCGCGGTCAGGCAGGTTCTCGCCGCCAAGTACCCGGGGTGGACGGTTGATCACGCGACGCAGATCGAAGCCGAGGGCAAGCCTGCCTACAGGATCCGCCTGGCAGACAACACGATGGAGATCGACGTCGTGCTGGATGCGGCGGGTCACATCGTCGAAGCCGCGCGCGGCGTTGCGGATGCAGGCAGGACGATGGCCAAACCGGAAAAAGACGGGAAATCGGATTTCAAGAAACCGAAGGTGTACGGATATGCGCAAATGTTCTATCGGCAGCCATTCGACACCGGAAGCGACGGCCGTGTGGACAATTCCAACTTCCGGATGCAGCGCGTCCGCGTTGGCGTGAAAGGCAAGATCAACTCCTGGGCATCGTACGAGATAGAAATAGATCCACGCGCGCCCGAAGTCAGCGGGATCCTGCGCGACGCCTTCTTGCGGCTCGATGTGATCCCCAACCACGAGATCCGCCTGGGCCAGCAGAAGACACAGTTCGGCTACGAGAACCGGGAATCCTCCACGGAACTCTTTGAAGTCAATCGAGCGGAAGTCTCCGACAACCTTTCGCGCGGGATCAACCTGCGTGACATCGGCGTGGGCCTCATCGGCAAGGTCCCGCTCAACGACACGTGGCGGCTTGAGGATGCGATCACGATCGTAAGTGGCGCCGGCATGAATGTTCAGGACGACAACACTCCAAGGAAGAACGTGTGGGGCCGCGTCGGCCTGCGGCACAAAGTCGGCGATTCCTGGGAACGCATCGGGATTTCCGGGGGAACCGGGGATTTCATCGACGTGGGTGAACCGGATGACCCCACCGACGATGAGCTCACAAAGTTTGACCGGATCGGTGTCGACGTGGAAATCGACAGGAAATGGTTTTTCCTCAGTGCCGAATATGTCTACGGCGTCGATGACGTCAAGGCGATCGGCGAGCCACCCGGACCGGACCCGGCGGAATTCGAGCGGATGAAGCTCGACGGCTACTACCTGAACCTGGTCGGCAAGACGCCGTGGAAGATTGGCCCGATTCTGCGCTATGACTCGTTTGACAATGTATTCAGCCGCTGGACAATCGGTGCGTACTACGGCGAACCGAAGGACCGGTTCCGCGTACTCCTCAACTATGAATATCGCGACAAGTTCGAGGACTCGCTCGGGCACATAGGCCGTGGCGACGACAAGCTCTACCTCTGGACGCAGTGGCGCTTCTGATCATGATCGATCTCGACACGGCGTTCGCGTCGTTCGCTCCGACGCCGGCAGCTGCGGCCAGGCGCTCTGCGCTCCAGCAGCGCCTGACCATGAAGTTCCTGCTGCCTGCCGACCTAATGCCGCAGATCGCGGGCGAGCTCGCGGGCACCTATACATTGCTGCTCGCCAGGGGAAAGCGCAGTGCCAGGTACCGCACCCTGAATTTCGATACGGAGGACCTGCACTTCTTCCACGCGCACCGGCGCGGATACCGGCGGCGTGAAAAAGTGAGGATTCGCCACTACGACGATCGCGAGCTCAGTTTTTTCGAGGTCAAGCAGCGCATTCACACCTTGAAGTCCGTCAAGCGGCGGTGGCCGCATGCCTATGACGACAACACGCCAGACGCAGAGGATCTCGCTTTGGCCCGCCAGTACACCGGGATTCAGGCGAGACTCCTCCCCCAGACCTGGACCCTGTACCGGCGCCTGAATCTTGTCAGCCGCGAATCCGACGAGCGCGTTACCGTCGATTTCGACCTGCGATTCAGCGACGGGAGCAATGTCGTCGAAGCGCTGAACGTGGTCGTCGTCGAGATTAAGCAGCCGCAGATGTCGCGGTCCTCCCCCGCGATGATTGCGCTCCGCCGCCGGGGCTTCAGACCCGGCAAGTTCAGCAAGTACTGCGCAGCGATTGTTGCGCTGCATCCCGAAGTTCGTCACAACCGGCTGCGCCCCAGGCTGCGCGCCATGAGGGCAATCGGCAATGAATGAGCTACTCGGTCTGGAAACGATTCCCGACATGGCCGACCTGGCCAGGCTGCTGTTGCGGTTCGCGATCGACCTCGCCTTCGCATCCGTAGTGATTCGGCTCGTCTACTACCGCTTGTACAGGGACCGTGGATTTGTCTTCACGTACTACCTGCTGAATGTCATCACATTCATGCTGTGTTTCCTGCTGCGCAAGGTGCCGGCGGAGCTCGGATTCGCACTCGCCATTTTTGCCGTGTTCAGCATCCTGCGCTACCGCACGGAACAGATCCGCAGCAAGGACCTCACTTATCTTTTCATCGTGATCGGTATCGGTGTCATCAATGCGGTCGCAAACAAGCACGTGAGCCTTGCCGAACTGGCGACCGTGAACGCGCTGATTGCCGGCATGACCGTCCTCATCGAATTCGGCCCGTTCGGCTCCAGGGACTCGTGGATGCCCCTGCTCTACGACAACCTGGAACTGCTGAAGCCGGGTCGGCAGGAAAAACTGCTGCAGGACATTACCGAGCGGACCGGCATGCTGGCGGATCGTGTCGAGGTCGAAACGATCGACCTGCTTCGCGACTCCGCGACACTGCGGGTCTATCTGCGCCCTTCCTAGGGGCCTGGAAGGATCGCTCGAATTCAGAATGCGCTGAATGCGCCGCTGAGCCCGTCGATGATGAATTGAACGGCAAGGGCCGCGAGTACGACCCCGGCTAGCCTGCTGACGACGTGCGCGCCCGTGACACCCATGACCCGCATCACTGTCGGGGTCAGGCGCATCAACAAATAGGTGATTGCGAGCACCACCACAACGACGCCGAAGAGCCCGGCTGCCAGCATCGGCACGGGCCGCGGCGCCCCGAATGTCAGCAGCACGATGGCAATCGCGCCAGGTCCCGCAATGAATGGAAACGCCAGCGGGAACACCGAGATGTCATTGCGCTTCTTGCTCTCGTTCTTCTCCTCGGATGTAACACGCGTGCCCGATTCCCGAGCAAATACCATTTCGAGGGCGATCAGGAACAACATCACGCCGCCGGCGATGCGAAATGCATCGATGCTGATGCCCATCAAGCTGAGGAACCACGCTCCTCCCATTGCGAACAGGAACAGCACGACGCCCGACACGACAACCGCTTTCAGCGCCATGCTGCGCCGGAATTTCTCGTCGGCGCCCTCGGTCAGTCCTGCAAAAAGGGGCACCAGCGTGATCGGCTCGACGACCACGAAAAAGAGCACGAGGAATTTCAGGAGTTCATCGATCATTTGCCGTTCGCCCCGCCGTTCCAAGCGCGCGGTCGATCATACCCCTGCGCATCATGAACCAGAAAAGCAGGATGCCCGGCAGGGCCAGCACGGTCGTAAGCACATAGAAGTTCGCATAGCCGAAGACCTGGATCAGTCCGCCCGCCGTCGTTCCGGTCAATGCGCGCCCGAGCACACTCGCGGCAGCCGAAATCAAGGCGTACTGCGCTGCTGTGAACTGCAGATTGCAGAGTGCCGAAAAGAACGCCACGACCACGACACCGCCATAGCCGCTCGCGAAATTCTCAAAGCCGATCGCGGCCGCCAGCCCCGGGTTGCTGTGACCTGCGCCGGCCAGCACCGCGAATCCGAGATTGGATACGCACATGAGTACGAGCGCGAGCAGTACGGACCGCTTCAGGCCCAGCCTCGTGTAGAGAATGCCGCCCAGGAAGATTCCGACGAGGTATGCCCAGAATCCGAAGCCGACATCGTAAATGGCGATTTCGTCGTTCAGGTATCCGAGGTCGTTGAAGAGCAGGCGGAATGTGAGATTCGCGAGCGTGTCGCCGATCTTGTGAACGAGTATGAATGTGAGCACGAGCCAGGCGCCCGATCGACGCATGAACTCCACGAACGGGCCGATGATGGATTCCCAGACGGCAGCAATGCCCCGCTTGCCTGCTATGACGACGTGCCGCGCGGGCTCGCCGACGATTAGTCCCGTGAGCATTGCTGGCAAGGCAAATGCCGCGCAGGCGATATAGGCTGCAACCCAACCCGATCGCTCAGCGACGACCAGGGCGACGGCACCAGCGGCCGCAGAGCCGATCCGCCACCCGTACTGGGACATACCGGAGCCGACACCCAGCTGGTAGGGCTTCAGCGTCTCGATGCGGTATGCGTCAATGACGATGTCGTAGGTTGCGCCGGCGACGCCGACGAGCACGGCCGCGATGATCGTCGCCTGGATGCTCGCCGCGGGGTCGGCGAATGCGAGATTTACGACCGCTGCAATCACCGCGGCCCCGGACAGCAGCAGCCAGGACACGCGCTGGCCGAGACGGCCAAGCAGTGGAATGCGTATGCCGTCGACGATCCACGCCCAGAACACCTTCAGGTTGTAGACAAGGAAAGCGAGTGTGAACGCAGTAACTGTCCGCTTGTCGATGCCGTCCTGCGCCAGGCGAGTGGTCAGCGTTGCGCCGATCATCGCGTAGGGGAATCCGGACGAGACGCCGACGAAGAATGCTGCCAACGACTCCTTCTCGAGATACGGCTTGAGCGCGGCCCAGGGCCCGCCGCCGCCCGACGCTGGCGACGGTCGACTTCCGGTCACAATTCGTAGTCCATGACGAGGGGCGCGTGGTCGGAGAACCACTGCCCGGTAAAAATGGCGGCCGATCGCGCAGCGCCTTTGAGCCCCGGACTGACCACCTGGTAGTCGATCCGCCATCCGACATTCTTCGCCCGCGCTCGCCCGCGATTGGACCACCAGGTGTATTGATCGGGCCGCGGGTCGACTTCCCGAAATGCGTCGACCCATGCCAGTTCCATGAACAGTCTGTCGAGCCAGGCGCGTTCCTCCGGCAGGAATCCGGAGTTCTTCTGGTTGGAGCGCCAGTTCTTCAGGTCGATCTCCCGATGGGCGATATTGAAGTCACCACATAGCACGTACTCGCGCCTGCGCCGTCCGAGCTTCTTCAGGTACGGAAGGAAGGCATCGAGAAAACGGAATTTCGAAGCCTGGCGCTCCGGACCCGATGAGCCGGAGGGCAGGTACAAGGACACCACGGACAAGCGCCCGATCTGCAGTTCAAGATACCGGCCTTCGCCGTCGAATTCCGGAACGCCAAAACCGCGGATTACCCGATCGGGCTGGACCTTCGAATAGACGGCGACACCACTGTAGCCCTTGCGTTCGGCGTCGAAGTAGTAGCAGTGGTAGCCGTCCGGCCTGAATTCGCCGCCCTCAAGCTGGTGCACCTGCGCCTTCGTTTCCTGAAGGCAGACAATATCCGCAGATTGTGTGGGCAACCAGTCAAACAAGCCCTTGCGGGCCGCAGAACGGATGCCGTTGCAGTTGAGCGTTAGGATGCGCATGCTGGCTCCGCGGCCGATCCGCCATGATACGCACTGGCAGGTTAGGGGTGCATGCGGAGCCATCAGAAAGAATTCATCGAATTGATCCTGGCGCAGCAGGTTCTGCGCTTCGGACAGTTCACGCTCAAGTCGGGCCGCGTCAGCCCCTACTTCTTCAATGCCGGCCTGATCAGTGACGGCCTCGCACTAGGCACGCTCGGCGATTGTTATGCGCGGGCAATCCTCGATTCCGGCCTGCCCTTCGACATGCTGTTCGGGCCTGCCTACAAGGGAATCCCGCTTGCGACTGCGGCAGCCATCGCCCTTGCCGCGAGGCATGGGCGCAATGTGCCGGTTGCCTTCAATCGCAAGGAAGCCAAGGCGCATGGGGAAGGCGGCAGCCTTATCGGTGCGCCCCTGATCGGCCGCGTGCTGATCCTTGACGATGTCATCACGGCGGGCACGGCCATCCGGGAGTCCATCGAATTCATTCGCACCGCCGGTGCAATACCGGTGGGGGTCGTGCTGGCACTCGACCGGCAAGAGCGGGGCCAGGGCGACTTGTCCGCGGTTCAGGAGGTTCAGGCGACGTTCGGCATCCCCGTGATCAGGATAATCACGTTGGCTGACATCATTGCCCACCTGGAGGCGGCCGGCCGCCGGGATGAACTCAAGGTCCTCCGGAGCTACCGTTCGCGCTATGGTATCGACAGTGAAGCGTGATGGATTTACGGTTGGCCCAATCACAAAGGGTCAAAATAAGAGGTTAGAGGTGCCCAGGATGAGTTGCTGGTCCACGAGAATAATTTTGCCTGCGCTGATGCTCGCCCTGCTGGCCGGCGTCGCGGATGCGGCATCCGACAGCAAGCAGAAACTCTACCGCTGGGTCGACAAGAATGGCCAGGTGCATTACGGGGACAGTATTCCGCCGGAATACGCCGAGCAGGACCGCGACGTATTGAACCAGCACGGCGTGCCCGTGGCCCACGAGGAAGGCCTCGTGACTCCCGAGGAAGCGCGTGCCAAGGCTGCGGCGGAAAAGGCTGCAAAAGACATCCAGCTCCAGAAGCTGCGCGATCGGACGCTGCTGCAGGTCTACCAGTCGGAGGAGGAAATCGAGGTGTTGCGTGACCGGCGCCTCGAATTGATCGAGGCTCAACTCACCATCCAGCAGCAGTCGCTCTCGAATCTCCGGGCAAAGCACGTGCAACTCGACAAGCAGGCTTCGCGTTTCCTGCCGCGCAGCAAGGATCCCGATGCGCAGCCGCTTCCCGAGGAGCTGAAGCTCGATCTTCAGCGTTCCCTTTCCGACATCGCGACGCAAGAGCAGAATCTCGAGAAGAAGCGTCAGGAGCGCGAGACCATCCGCGCATCTTTCGGCGCCGACATCAAGCGTTTCAAGGAACTGAAGGCGATCGGGCCACGCTGAAGACTACTTGCGGCCCGAGCTACCGAAACCGCCTGCACCGCGCGCGGACTCGTCGAACTCCGCAACGACCTCGAGTTCAGCCTGGAGCACCGGCACGATGATCATCTGGGCGATCCTCTCGCCGGGTGCAATCGTGAACGGATGGCTGCCGCGGTTCCAGACCGAAACCATCACCTGCCCCTGGTAGTCGGAATCGACCAGCCCGACCAGATTGCCGAGCACGATGCCGTGCTTGTGCCCGAGGCCCGAGCGCGGCAGCAGCACCGCGGCCAGCCCCGGGTCCTCCAGATGGATTGCGAATCCCGTGGGCACCAGATGAGTTTGGCCAGGTTCCAGCGTGATGGGTGAATCGAGGCAGGCCCGCAGGTCGAGACCCGCGGATCCGCCGGTCGCGTAACTGGGCAGCGGAATTTCGCGGCCGACACGCGGATCGAGGATGCGGATGAGGAGACGCCGGGCTGCGTTTATGCCCATGATCAGCCTTGTACCGCGGTCACTGTGCGCGCCCGACGGCGCAGGCCTCGGACTTCGGCAATGAGCGCCACCAGCCGGCGCCCAAGCTCGGGTTTCCCGCAGCTCGAAATCTCCTCGCGTCCTCCGGCCCAGAGGACGAGCAGCGCGTTGTCTTCGCAATCGAATCCGAGCCCGTCCCCGACCCGGTTTGCCGCGATCATGTCGGCCTGCTTGCGGGCGAGCTTGGCGCGCGCATTTTCCTCGACATTCTCGGTTTCCGCCGCGAATCCGACGACAAATGGCCTGCCACTTCCAAGCGCCGCTACCGATGCAAGGATATCCGGCGCCTTGACGAGTTCTATCTGCATCCGGTCTGCCGATTTCTTGATCTTCCGGGCGGCGGCGGCAGCCGCCTGGTAGTCGGCAACTGCGGCGGCGCCGATATAGATATCCGCATCCGGCAGGGCGCGGTGCACGGCATCGTACATCTGCTGGGCACTCTCGACATGCACGATTTCCACACCGGAGGGCGGGCTGATGCTGACCGGGCCGCTGACCAGGACGACGTCAGCGCCGGCGTCACGGGCCGCCTGGGCCACGGCGTATCCCATTTTTCCGGAACTGCGATTGCTGATGAACCGTACCGGATCCAGGCGTTCGCGCGTAGGGCCCGCGCTGACAACAACCTTCTGCCCCGCGAGCACCCGCTTCGCCGCCAGTCTTGACAATGCGAGCTCCGCGATTTGATCCGGCTCGAGCATACGCCCCGGCCCGGTTTCGCCGCAGGCCTGGTCCCCCTCGCCCGGCCCGAGGATCGTGGCACCGCGATCCCGGAGCAGCACAACATTCGCTGCGGTCGCGGGATTCGTCCACATCTGCTGATTCATCGCCGGTGCCAGAAAGAGCGGTGCTGCCGTCGCGAGGCAAAGCGTCGAGAGCAGGTCATCCGCGCGTCCATGTCCGAGCCGCGCGAGGAAATCAGCCGTCGCGGGTGCCACCAGCACCGCGTCCGCCCAGCGCGCAAGCTCGATATGGCCCATGGCGGCTTCCGCGGCTTCGTCCCACAACGAATCGCGCACGGGGCGTCCGGATACGGCCTGGAAAGTCAGGGGCGTGACGAAGCGCGAGGCGGCTGAGGTCATGACAACCTGGACTTCGGCCCCGCGCTCGCGCAGGCGCCGGACCAGGTCCGGACTCTTGTAGGCGGCAATCCCACCGGTCACGCCGAGCAGGATCCGCAGGGGGCGCGGCAATTTATCCATAGCCGGATTATCCCCCGCTCGACCGGATCCGCGCCAACGAACGATAACTGCCGGTTCTGGGGTCATGCCCCGGTACGGCCGATCAATCCCTTACTGCCGCAACCTGCGCCATTTGCGACACGCGGCAAGCCAGGACTGCCCGCAGACTGCCCGCAGGAGGCTCGCATGCAGATCAGGGACTGGCCGCTGGCCGAAAGGCCGCGCGAAAAACTGTTGCAGCTGGGATCCGCAGCATTGACCGAGGCGGAATTGCTCGCAATCTGGCTGCGTCATGGCACGCGCGGGGCGACGGCCATCGACGTTGCGCGCTCCCTGCTCGCGCACTTCGGCTCCCTGCGAAGCGTCCTTTCCGCTGAGCAGAACGCGCTCTGCCGGCAGCGGGGTGTCGGCCCGACGCGCTGGGCCGAATTGCAGGCCGCCCTCGAGATCGTGCGCCGTCACCATCTGGAACGCCTGCGTGCCGGGCCCGTGCTGCAGAGTCCGCGTGCGGCCCGCGAATACCTGATAGCGCGGCTGCGCGACCTCGAGCACGAGGTCTTCTGCTGTCTGTACCTCGACAGCCGCCATCGCCTGATCAACTGCGAGGAGCTGTTTCGGGGCACCGTGGACGGCGCCAGCGTGCATCCCCGCGAAGTCGTCAAACAGGCGCTGTCCCGCAATGCGACTGCAGTGATCCTGGCGCATAACCATCCTTCCGGTATCGCCGAGCCCAGCCAGGCCGATGAAATCATCACGACACGTCTGCGCGACGCGCTGGCGCTGGTCGAAATCAGGCTGCTCGACCACCTGATCATCGGCGACGGGATGTGCGCTTCGCTGGCTGAAAAAGGCCTGATTTGACGCGACCGGGCCCCGGCTGGTCTAATACGCGGCTCTTTTACGGGCAGCGCAGCCAGCGGAGTCCAGGTCATGTCCCGAGTCTGTCAGGTCACCGGCAAGCGGCCCCGGAGCGGCAACAAGGTGTCGCATTCGAATATCAAGAAGCGCCGTCGTTTCCTGCCGAATCTTCATGACCAGCGCTTCTGGGTCGAGAGCGAGGCCCGCTGGGTCACGCTCAGGCTTTCGACCCGCGGCCTGCGCACGATCGAGAAGCGGGGCATCGATGTAGTACTGGCGGATCTGCGTGCCGCCGGCACCCACGTCTGAGGAACCGACATGCGCGACAAGATCAAACTCGTCTCATCGGCTGGAACCGGGCACTTCTACACGACCACCAAGAACAAGCGCCTGCATCCCGAGAAGATGGAGGTCAGCAAGTACGATCCGGTCGTCCGCAAGCACGTGCCCTACAAGGAATCGAAGATCAAGTAGGCCGGCTGTGAGCCACCGCTTGCACAGATGCGCGGCTCCGCTACACTCCACCGAAAACTCCGCGACCGGATATCCCGGTCCGCGCCAGTTTCAAGGGGAGTCAGAAAATGGGTAACGCAATTATCGGCGGATGCTTCGCCCTTCGCAGCTTAGCGCCTGGCAGCCTGGCCGCCGCTGTCGCCATGGCATTGCCACTCTCCGCCGCCTGGGCGGAGTCGTCCACCCTCGAGGCGGTCATGGTCACCGCCCAGCGCCGCGTCGAAAACGTCCAGCAGGTGCCGATCTCCGTCACCACCGTCGGCGGCGAAAAGCTGGACATCCTGGGCTCCGGCGCGGACGACATCCGGTTCCTGTCAGGGCGGCTCCCAAGCCTGTTGATTGAATCGTCATTCGGCCGTGCATTCCCGCGCTTCTACATTCGCGGCCTCGGCAACACCGATTTCGACCTCAATGCGTCGCAGCCCGTGTCCCTGGTCTATGACGACGTGGTCCAGGAAAACCCGATCCTGAAGGGGTTCCCGGTCTTCGATCTGGACATGGTCGAGATGTTCCGGGGCCCGCAGGGCACGCTTTTCGGGCGTAACACGCCGGCGGGCGTCGTGAAGTTCAATTCGGTTCGTCCCTCGCGTGAGGCGGGCGGCTATGTCCAGGCGAGCTATGGCGACGACGGCACGACGAATATCGAAGGCGCAGTCGGCGGCGCACTCGGCGAGCGCTGGTCGGCCAGGTTCTCGGGCCTGTACCAGCACCGCGACAACTGGGTCGACAATGTCCGGCCCGCTCCAACCGGCGTCATCAAGAAGAATGCCTTCGAGGGATTCGACGAGTTTGCGGGGCGGCTGCAGTTCCTCTACGAAAATGCCGGGTTCAGCGCGCTCTTCAACGTGCACGCGCGCAGCCTCGACGGCTCCGCGCGCATGTTCCGCGCCAATATCATCGAGTCCGGCACGCAATCACCTGGTCAGCGGCTTCAATCCCGATCAGGTGTCGACGGATGGAAGGAACGAGCAGTCACTCGACTCCTCCGGCGCGAGCTGCCCGCCTGAGCTGGGAATTCGACCGCGTGACCCTGCATTCGGTGACAGGCTATGAAACGGTCGAGGTCTACAGCCGCGGCGACATCGACGGCGGCTACGGCGCGGCTTTCATCGGCCCACCCCCACTCTCGGGGCCGGGATTCATCCCGTTCCCGGCACAGTCGGCCGACGGACTGCCGGACCACAGCCAATTCACGCAGGAATTCCGCTGGGAGTCGAATGACTGGGGCGCATTCGACTGGCAGGCGGGCATCTATTACTTCGATGAAGACATCACGATCGACAGCTTCGACTACAACACGCTGGCAAATGGCGTCCAGGACGGCTATGCACAGCAGCACCAGCGGAACAAGTCCTGGGCCGTTTTCGGTTCGGCGGATTATGAGGTCTCCGATTCATTCACCCTGAGCGGCGGGTTGCGCTACACGAACGACAAGAAAGACTTCAGTGCCGAGCGCTTCGTCTCCCCATTCGGTGCTCCGCCGCTTGGGCCGATCAAGGTGTCCCCGTCGGACAGCGAAGTCACCGGGGACGTGAGCGGCACCTGGGCGATCAATGACGACACGAATGCGTTCGTGCGGATCGCCAGGGGTTACCGCGCGCCGAGCATCCAGGGCCGGATACTGTTCGGCGACGGCGTATCCGTCGCGAAGGCGGAAACGATCCTTTCCTACGAGGCAGGCGTCAAGGCGAACCTGTTCGGCGACAGGGGGCGCGCAAGTTTTACCGTCTACAAATACACGATGGACGACCAGCAGCTGACGGCCGTCGGCGGCACAGCCAACTTCAACACGCTCATCAATGCCAACAAGACCGATGGCCAGGGATTCGAGCTGGACTTCGAAGCCCGCCCCGTCGAGAGCCTAATGCTGACGCTAGGCCTGAGTTACAACGACACCCAGATCAATGACTCTGGCCTCGCCATCCAGCCCTGCGGCGGCGGCTGCACCGTGCTCGACCCGCCGGTACTGGGATCCAGTCCCCCGACGGTAAGCATCGACGGAAACAGGTTGCCGCAGTCGCCCGAGTGGATCGCCAACATGACGGCGCGCTGGGGCGTGCCGATCGGCAACGGCGAGTTCTTCGTGTTCACCGACTGGGCCTACCGCAGCGACATCAACTTCTTCCTGTATGACGCAGTGGAATTCAAGGGCAAGTCGCTACTGGAAGGCGGCCTGCGTGTCGGCTACAACTGGAACGACGGAAAGCAGCAGCTTTCGCTATTCGGCCGCAACATCACGGACGAGATCCAGGTTGTCGGCGGCATCGACTTCAACAACCTGACGGGATTCATCAATGAACCGCGCCGCTTCGGCCTTGAGTTCATGACGAAGTTCTGAGCCGGGGCCGGCACGGATGCCGGAACTGCCGGAAGTCGAGACGACGCGCCGGGGCATCGAGCCCTGGCTCGTCGGCCGTCGAATCGAGAAGGTCGTTGTCCGCAACCGGCGGCTGCGCTGGCCCGTTTCCGGCAGTCTGGCCGCGAGGCTTCAGGGCTCCACGATCCGCGCCGTCGGGCGGCGCGCGAAATACCTCCTGATCTCCACCGACACAGGCACGGCGATCGTGCACCTCGGCATGTCCGGCAGCCTCCGCGTCATGGACGCCGCGGCGCCGCCGCTCGCGCACGATCACTTCGACATCATTCTCGATTCCGGGCGTTGCCTGCGATTCAACGATCCGCGCCGGTTCGGCTGCCTGCTGTTCACGAAGGGGGACCCGCTTCGGCACCGGCTCCTTGCGAAGCTGGCGGTCGAGCCATTGTCAGGTGAATTTGCCGGCGATGCCCTGTGGCGCCGTGCCCGTGGCAGGCACGCGTCGATCAAGACATTCATCATGGACTCCCGCTCAGTCGTCGGCGTGGGCAACATCTATGCCAGTGAAGCCCTGTTTCGCGCGGGCATCCGGCCCGGGCTTGCGGCTGGAAAAGTGAGCCGTGCGCGCATGGAAGTACTTGTTGCCCGGATCCGCGAAGTGCTGACCGAAGCGATCGGTGTCGGTGGCACGACGCTCCGGGACTATGTGGACCCCGCCGGAATGCCCGGATATTTCGGACAGAAACTGTTCGTCTATGAACGGGCAGGTCTGCCCTGCAGAAGATGCCGGACGACGATCAGGCAGTACGTCCAGGGCCAGCGCAGCACCTACTGGTGCCCCCGCTGCCAGCGATAACGGATGTGATTCTCAGGCTGGTGGCCGCTGGGCGGCACGCCGGCGAGCCAGGGCATCAACGACAACCGGATCCACGAAGCGGGAGACGTCGCCGCCGAGCATCGCAATCTCGCGCACCATCGTCGACGAGATGAATGTGAACTGTTCCTTGGGCGTCAGGAACACGTAGTCCACATCGGGCGCGAGGTGGCGGCTCATGTTCGCAAGCTGGAACTCGAACTCGAAATCGGACACCGCGCGCAGGCCGCGGATCACGATCTGGCTTCCCTGCTCGCGCGCGAAATCCACGGTCAACCCCGTGTAGCCGATGACCGAGACATTCTTCACGTCCGCGAGCACGCGGCTGGCAAGTTCAACCCGCTCATCCAGCGGGAACATCGGCGTCTTGTAGGGATTCGCGGCGATGCCGACAATGACGCGGTCAAAAATCCCGGCGGCGCGCCGCACCAGGTCCTGGTGACCATTGGTGACCGGATCGAATGTCCCTGGGTAGACCGCGATTCGTTTCGGATTCATTTCAGCGGCCAGATGATAACCGACCGCACCTGCCTTGCCCGACCGGTGCAGTTTCCAGCCCGCGGGCAATTGCGGCGGGCCGCTTCTGGCAGGCGCCTCGAGGTAGACGTATGCCTGCGGCGACAGCCAGCCGCCCGAGTCGAGTTTCCGCATGGCTTCGGCCAGCAGCGTGGATTCGAATGGCGGATCGAGAAATGCCAGGTCGAAACGTTGCGGAGGTCCTTCCAGCCACCTGAGGGCATCGGCCTGCATCACGGTGGCGCGGCCGGGCGCGAGATCCGCAACGGTCTCGCGCAAGAGCTCCGACGTGGGCCTGTCCGCCTCGACAAAGCAGGCCATCGCTGCGCCGCGGGACAACGCCTCGATTCCCAGCGCACCGCTGCCGGCAAACAGGTCGAGGCACCGGCTGCCCCGACACGATCGGTGCGAGCCAGTTGAACAGGGTTTCGCGCACCCGGTCGGGCGATGGACGGATCCCTGGCCGCGGCAGGAAGCGGATGCGGCGCCCACGCCATTCGCCGCCGATGATCCGCAGTTCATTCGGTTTTTTGCGTTGCATTGTCCGTGAACCTGCGATGAATCCGGCGCATCAAATGTCACCAATCCCTTAGACTTGCATGGATTCGAGCCGGGCCCGAGCGGGCCTGAAACAAACGAGCGCGATGATACGCCCCCTGCCCACGGACGACACTTGGCCACCGATACTCCGGATCCGGCGCCCGAGAAAGGCGGTTTCCTCGCCCGACTGCGCGCGAGGGTCAATCGCGGTGCCTCCTGGCTCGGCGACCTGCTGCCCGGCCGCCGGATCGACGAAGCGCTGCTCGAGGAGCTCGAGACCCGCCTGCTGACAGCTGACGTTGGCGTCGAAACCACGACGGCCGTTCTGGCGGACCTCCGCCTGGCCGTGGCGCGCAGCGAGCTCGCCGATGCCGCCGCACTTTTGCGGGCGCTGCACAAGGCGCTGCTCGCGATTCTTCAGCCCGTCGAACTGCCGCTTGTCGTCGATCGCGCGCGAAAGCCATTCGTGATCCTGGTGGTCGGCGTCAATGGTTCCGGCAAGACGACGACAATCGGCAAACTGGCCCGGCGGCTCAAGGCCGAAGGACATTCCGTCATGCTGGCGGCCGGCGATACCTTTCGCGCCGCTGCGGTCGAACAGCTGGCCGTCTGGGCCGAGCGGGCATGCCGTGCCGATGATTTCCCAGGCGGCAGGTGCGGACCCCGCCGCCGTCGTCTTCGACGCGCTGCAGTCCGCGCGGCGCGCGGCATCGATGTGCTGATCGCCGACACGGCGGGCCGGCTGCACACGCAGTCGCACCTGATGGACGAACTTGCCAAGGTTGCGCGCGTCATGAAACGGCTGGACCCGGAGGCGCCGCACGAGGTGCTCCTGGTGCTGGACGCGGGCCTCGGCCAGAACGCGCTGCGCCAGGCGGAGCAGTTCCATCGCGCGATCGGCGTCACCGGCATCGTCGTGACCAAGCTCGACGGAACCGCCAAGGGGGGCATCGTCATCGCGATCGCGCAGCGCTTCGGCCTGCCGATCCGGTTCGTCGGCGTTGGCGAACAGGCGGAGGATTTCGGTATCTTCAACGCAGCCGCCTATGTCGACGGGCTGCTGCGCACGACGCCCGGAGAGGCCCAATGATCCGATTCGACCGCGTATTCAAGCGATACCCGAATGGTCGCGAGGCCCTGTCGGAGCTCTCGTTCGAGCTCGAGTCTCCGGCGAGATGGCGTTCCTGACCGGCCACTCCGGCGCCGGCAAGAGCACGGTGCTGCGGCTGATCGCGCTGCTCGAGCGGCCGACGCGCGGCCAGGTCGTCGTCAACGGACGCAATACGGGTTCGCTGCGTCCGGCTGCGATCCCGGCCTTCCGCCGCCAGGTCGGCGTCGTGTTCCAGGATCACCGGCTGCTCGATGACCGGCCTGTCTACGACAACGTCGCGCTGCCGCTCGCGATCGCCGGTGTGCCGCGCCGCGAGATGGACAAGCGCGTGCGCGCGGCGCTCGACCAGGTCGGCCTGCTCGGCAAGGAACGCTCGTTTCCGCTCGAACTTTCCGCGGGCGAGCAGCAGCGCGTCGGCATCGCGCGCGCGGTCATCACGAAGCCACCGGTGCTGATCGCCGATGAGCCGACCGGCAATCTCGACCCTGATCTCGCACTCGAGGTCATGAACCTGTTCCAGCGATTCAACGCGGTTGGCGTCACCGTGATGGTCGCTACCCACGACTTGCACCTGCTCGAGCGCTTTCGCGTCCGGCGAATGCACATCGAGCAGGGCCGGCTCGCGAATCCACCCTATGTCGCTGCCTGAGGAACTGCGCAATGTCCGGCCGGCCGGCCCGCGAACGCTCGGTGGCGCAGCGTCGACCTGGCTCGAGCGCCACGCGCAGACGCTGCGTCGGCTCGCTCGGCCGTCTTGCCCGCCAGCCGTTCGCGACCGCTGCTGACGATCGCCGTGATCGGCATCGCGCTCGCGCTGCCCGCCGCGCTCTATCTCGTCGTCGCCAACTGCGCGCGCAGTGACTGCCGGTCTCGGCGACACCGTGCAGCTTTCGGTCTATCTGCGCCTTGGCACGACAGCCGAGCAGGCGACGAAGGCGGCGCGCGCGATCCAGGCGCGTGGCGACGTCGAGCGAGGCCGTGCTCGTCAGTCCCGACGAAGGGCTCGCGGAGTTCCGCGCGCTGTCGGGCATCGGCGATGCCCTGAAGGCGCTGCACGGAGAATCCGCTGCCGTGGGTCGTCAAGGTGCGGCCGGCCGCCGGCACAGGACTCGGCAGCGCGCGGTCGAAGACGCTGGCCGCTGAGCTGCGCAAACTGCCAGAAGTCGATCTGGTCGAGGCCGATACCGCCTGGGTGCGGCGCCTGCATGCGATCCTGGACACGCTGCGCCAGCTGGTCACCCTGGCCTCGGTCGTGCTGGCGCTTGGCGTGCTCGCGATCGTCGGCAACACGATTCGACTGGAGATCAACGGTCGGCGGGCGGAGATCGAGGTCACCAAGCTGGTTGGCGGCAGCAATGCCTTCGTGCGCCGGCCATTCCTGTATTCCGGTTTCTGGCAGGGACTTGGCGGGGGACTGCTGGCCGTGGCTCTGATTGTTCTCGGTCTCTTGATTCTCGCAGGCACCCGTGGCGCGAGCTGGCGGCTGCTTACGGCGCATCTTCTCGCTGATCGGCCTGGCGGGGCGGGAATATCTCGCGATCGTCGGCGGCGGTGCATTGCTCGGGCTGCTGGGCGCCTGGCTGGCGGCCGCATATCACCTGCGGCGAATCGAACCACGCGCGTAACTGGTTGTTTCAGCTTGATTTTCAATACGCCGATACGGTGAACTCCGGATACGATTAGCACTCTATTGATACGACTGCTAAAATTCACAGCCGGAGGTTCAAGAATCCATGACTGGCAACGCACTTGTCCTGAAAAGTCATTCGCTGGCGTTCGACGGGCCGGTCGGCAGCCTCGAGGCCTACGTCGAGCGCGTATCGAGCATTCCGTGCTGAGCCGCGAGGAGGAACACGCGCTCGCGCCGCGATTCCACGACCACGAGGACCTCGAGGCGGCGCGCGCTCCTGGTGCTGTCGCACCTGCGTTTCGTCGTGCACATCGCGCGCGGCTACATGGGCTATGGCCTGCCGGTCGCCGACCTGATCCAGGAAGGCAATGTCGGCCTGATGAAGGCCGTCAAGCGATTCGACCCCGGACATGGGCGTGCGGCTCGTCAGTTTCGCCGTGCACTGGATCCGCGCCGAGATCCACGAGTTCGTGATCCGCAACTGGCGGCTCGTGCGGGTTGCGACGACCAAGGCGCAGAGAAAGCTTTTCTTCAACCTGCGCCGCATGAAGAAGAACCTCGCGTGGCTGTCCGACGAGGAGACCAGCGCCGTCGCCGGCGAGCTCGGCGTCGAGCCGCGCGAAGTGCGCGAGATGGAGCAGCGCCTGTCGGCGCGCGACCTGTCGTTCGATCCGGCGCCGGATGCCGACGAGGAAGACGGCGTCGGCTCGCCGTCGCTCTACCTGCCGTCGCCGGACCTGGATCCTGCCACGATCGTCGAACAGGAGGAATGGGAAGGCGCGGTCTCGGACTCGCTCGCGACGGCGCTCGAGAAACTCGATGAGCGCAGCCGCACGGTCGATCAGGGCGCGCTGGCTCGCGGAAGACAAGCGGACGCTGCAGGATCTCGCCGACGAATACGGCGTTTCCGCGGAACGCATCCGCCAGATCGAGGTCGCGGCAATCAGCAAGTTGCGGGGCGCCATGACCGCCTAGACCGCCTGCTGGACTGCAGCTGCGACCGCGACGTGAATATTGCGGTCGAGCGGGTCCGGCACCAGGTCATCGCCGTGCGCCAAGTTCCGCGATCCGGCGCGCCGCGGCAAGCAGCATCGCGTCGGTGAAGCGCGTCGCGCGCGCGGCCAGCGCGCCCTTGAACAATCCCGGGAATGCCAGCACGTTGTTGATGCCCTTGCCGTCCGCCGCGATCGCGGCGCCGTGCTGCATCGCGAGCGCCGGCTCGATCTCGCGAGTCCGGATTCGACAGCGCCAGGATGATCTGGCCCTTGCGCACCATCGCAGGCCGGATCAGGCCGCGAACGCCGGTCGTCGCGATGACGATATCGCATTCTGCCATGATTTCCTCGAGCGTGGACGGCTGTCCCGCCCATCGCGGCAAACCTCGCACGCGCGCCGTCGTCGAGGTCGGCGCCGAGCACGCGCGCGACGCCGGCGCACATCAGGAGCCGGACGATGCCGATGCCGGCGGCGCCAAGACCGACCTGGCCGATGACGCAATCGCCGAGCTCGCGGCCGGCACGTCGCGTAGCATTGATCGCCGCCGCCAGCACAACGACCGCCGTGCCGTGCTGGTCGTCGTGCAGCACCGGGCAGTTCAGACGCGTTCGCGCAATCCGCTTTCGATCTCGAAACAGGCGGGCGCCGCGAAATCCTCGAGCTGGATCGCGCCGAAACCGGTGGCGATCGCCGCGATGTGGTCGATGCAGCGATCAGCGTCCGTTTCATCGAGCAGGATCGGCACGGCATTGATGCCGGCAAGCGTCGCAAAAAGCGCCGCCTTGCCTTCCATGACCGGCAAGCCCGGCGAGCGCGCCGACTGCGCCGAGTCCGAGCACGGCCGTTCCATTGGTGACGATCGCGACCGTGTTGCCGATTGCCGTGTACTCGAAGGCCTGCTTCGGGTCCTTCTGGATCGCGAGGCAGACCCGCGCGACGCCCGGCGTATAGATGTCGCGAAGGATCTGCTGGGTGGTGATCGGGATCGTGACGAAACCGTCCGGATCTTGCCGCCGCGGTGCCGGTCGAATACCCGATCGGACTTTCCGACGAAGCGTGCGATCGGCAAGTCGTCGATGCGGGCGTAGAGGCTGCGGTCCGTCTCTTCGTCCATTTCCAGCGTGATTTCCCAAAGCGTGCGGCCCTGCTCGCGCCGCAGGGCCTGCAGGTGATCGATCGTGAGGCCGGCGTCGGCGATGACTTGCAGCACTCGCGCCAGGCTGCCCGGCTGATGCACCGTCTCGATCATCAGGATCTCGGGAATTTTCAAGTACGCCTCCCGGCGAGCCCTGCATGGTCCGCCGCATGGTAATGACCACCGCGTTCGCACGCCATGTCGGTGAGCAGCTCCGCGGGCCTGCCGGCACCCTGATCAGTGATACCCTTACGGCTTGGCTGGCGGCGCACGGGCCGCCATTGCAAGCAGTTCAAGGGGAATCGTGATGAAGTTCACTCGGAGCGCAGTATTGCTCGTCACGCTGGCCGCCGGACTCCTGGGCCTGGCCGGCTGCGCCAGCCAGAAGGAGCCAGCTGAGCAGGCGCTGGCCGCCATCGAGAAGACGCTCGAAGGGTCGGGCGCCCAGATCCAGAAGTACCTGCCGGAAAAGTACGAGGAGATCAGTGCGGGTGTGGCCACGCTGCGCGAAAGCTTCGCCCAGGAGAAGTACGGCGACGTCGTGTCCGAGGCGCCCGCCATCGCAGATGCACTGCGCCGCGCCGTTGCGGACAGCCAGATCCGACGCGCCCAGATGCGGGTCGAGCTGGAAACCGAATGGGACGACCTCATCAAGACGATGCCGGCCATGATTGCTGCCGTCGACAAGAAAATCAGCACCCAGGGCAGCCGACCGCCGAAAGGCATGGATCGGGACGCCTAGAAGGCACTGATCGCGAGCTACGACGCTGCCAGGGCGAATCCTGGAGCAAGGTCGCCGAATCCGTTAATGCCTCGAATTTCGAAGCCACGGTCGCGACCGCCCGTGAGGCCAGGACTGCAATCGCGGGCGTCATGGACACGCTGGGCATCAAGAGCTCCGTGAGGAGTGATCAGTGATTACAAGAATCCGATTCGCAGCACTGATGGCGCTGCTGTTACTGGCCGCAGGCTGTTCGCAGAAGGACCCGGCAGCCGAAGCCATCGACGCAGCTGAGGGTGCGCTCCAGGCCGTCTACGAGGACGCACAGAAATACGTACCGGAACGCTACGCCGAGGTGAAGGCGGAGCTCGACGCTGCCCGCAAGGCCTTCGACGAGGAACGTTACTCGGATGCAATCGCTGCGGTCAAGGACGTGCCGGCGCATGCCGAGGAACTCGCGAAGATTGCTGCCGACGCAAAGCTGAGGCGGCTCGCCGAGCTGAATGCGGAATGGACGCGCCTGGCGGGCAGCCTGCCTGGCCTGGTTGCCGGCATCGAGACCCGGCTCGCAGAGCTTGGCAAGATGCGCAAGCTGCCGAAGGGCATGGACAAGAAGCTGCTCGATGAGGCCAATGCAGCCTTCGGCAGCGCCAAGAGCGCCTGGGACGAAGCCAATGCGGCATTCATGGCAGGGGACCCTTCAACTGCCGTGGCGAAGGCGCTCGATGTCGAAACGATGGCCCAGGACCTGATGGCCCGCCTGGGCATGCAGGCTAGCTGAGCTCCCGGGACACGCCCATGGCAACAGCTGCTGACCTCGCCGCACCCGGCAGCGCCGGAAAGGCCGCACTCGACGCGCTCGATCTCTACGACATCCGTGGCGCCCTCAGCGACGAAGAGCGCATGGTCCAGGATTCGGTCGCCAGGCTCGTTGACGAGAAAGTCCTGCCTGTCATCCAGAAGCATTTCGAGGAGCATAGTTTCCCGCGGGAACTGGTGCCGGAGATTGCCGCACTCGGCCTGCTCGGCAGTTCATTGTCAGGCTACGGATGCGCGGGCATGAACGCGGTCTCCTATGGCCTGATCTGCCAGGAGCTCGAGCGCGGGGATTCCGCCATTCGCAGCTTCGTATCCGTGCAGTCGAGCCTCTGCATGTACCCGATTCACGCCTATGGCAGCGATGCACAGAAGGACGGATTCCTGCCGCGCATGGCGACCGGCGAATTGATCGGCTGCTTCGGCCTGACCGAGCCGCAGGGCGGATCTGATCCCGGGAACATGAAGACACATGCGAAACGGCGCGGCCGCGACTGGGTGCTGAATGGCGCAAAGATGTGGATTACGAATGCGCCGATCGCGGACCTTGCAATCATCTGGGCGAAAACCGAGGAAGGAATCCGCGGATTCATCGTCGAAAAAGGCATGCGCGGATTCGCGGCCCCGGAAATCGAGCGCAAGTTCTCGTTGCGGGCGTCGTCGACCGGCGCGATCTACCTGGAGGATGTCGTGGTGCCGGAGGCAAACATGCTTCCCGGCAGCACCATCGGTCTGAAAGCGCCATTGTCCTGCCTGACTCAGGCGCGCTTCGGCATTACCTGGGGTGTCATCGGCGCAGCCCAGGCCTGTCTCGCCCAACTGCTCGATTACACGCAGTCGCGGGTGCTGTTCGGGCGGCCGCTCGCTGCGAATCAGGCGATCCAGATACGGCTGGCGCAGATGGCGCGTGGAATCACCGGCGCACAGCTCATGTCCTTGCAACTCGGACGCCTGAAGGATGCCGGCCGCATGAAGCCGGCCCAGGTATCGCTCGCCAAGTGGAACAATTGCCGCATGGCGCTGGACGTCGCGCGCGATGCCCGCGACATGCTGGGCGGCTCGGGGATCAGCGCCGAATACGTGCCGATACGCCATGCGCTCAATCTCGAGAGCGTGATCACCTACGAAGGCACTGAGACGATCCACCAGCTGACGATCGGTCGCGAACTGACGGGTATCAACGCGTTTTGAATTCGCGCGAATCGGTTTGTGCGGCAGATCACGGAAACCGCCACGAACAGGGTCCTTCAGCATCTGTTCAGCGAGTACCACACTAGAATGTGTCCGAGCCTGCCGCCCCGGAATTGCAGGCGTAGCGAGAACACACCCCATGATGCGTCAAAAGAGACTGCTGGCCGCTACGACACTTTCGCTGCTTTCAGCGCTACTGATTGCACCGACCGTTCTGGCCGATCCGCCATCCCATGCTCCCGCTCACGGCTGGCGCGCGAAGCACGATCCGTACTACGTCGGTTATACGGGTCATCGCTGGAACGATGACTACGGCATCCGCGAGGGCCGCTGCGACCGCGCCAGGGTCGGCACGGTGCTCGGCGCCGTCGCTGGCGGAGCCATCGGTTCGACTGTCGGCAATGATGATAATCGCCTGATTGCGATCCTAGCCGGTGCGACAATCGGCGCGATCATCGGTCACGAGATCGGTGAGGACATGGATCGCGACGACCGCGCTTGTTTCGGTCATTCCCTGGAAATTCTGGAAGATGGTCACCGGGTCCAGTGGGACGGCGCCCGATCGGGAATGCGATACACACTGACGCCAGTCGGTCGGTTCAAGCACGACGATCGAGTCTGCCGCCGATTCACGCTGGTGCGCATATCAGGCGGTCAAAAGATAACCAGACGTGGCAACGCCTGCCGCTTCAGCGATGGCGAGTGGCGCATGTTCGACGGCTGACGATCGGCGAGACCTGACCGCCCGATTCCGAGCCTCTTGCTCTGGCACCCGGATAGTGCAGTAATCCCTGCGCCGCATTGAGGCGGCCAGGAGTTCCGATGCAGCGGACCGCAGCGTGGCTTGCCCGTCATGCGCTCGAACAGGTCGGCGTCAAATACACCTTCGGCATACCCGGTGTTCACAACACCGAGCTGTACGACGAGTTCGCGGCCTCCGGGTCGATCACGCCGGTGCTGGTCGCCCACGAGGGCGGCGGCGCATTCATGGCCGATGCCGTGAGTCGCAGCGGCGCCGGGCTCGGCGCACTGTTGATCGTGCCCGCCGCCGGCGTCACCCATGCCGCCAGCGGCATCGGCGAGGCATTCCTGGACGGCATCCCGATGCTCGTGATCGCGGGGGGCGTACGGCGCGACATCGGCCGCGCATACCAGCTGCACGACATGGACCAGCACGCACTCCTCGCGCCGATCACCAAGGGCCGCTGGCGCGTGGATACGCATGCCGAAGTCGTGCCGGTCATTTACGAGGCATGCAGGCTCGCAATGAGTGGCGAACCGGGCCCGGTATTCGTCGAGATTCCCGTCGACCTTCAGCTGATGACCGGCGAGCCGGGTGAATTGCCGGGGTTCGTTGCGCTGCCGCGAGCCGGCCACAATGCGTCGCCTGCCGGAATCGGCGCGCGCCGCCGAACTGCTGCGCGCGGCGGAGCGGCCGGGCATTTTCTGCGGCTGGGGCGCGGTCGATGCAACCACGGAATTGCTGCAACTGGCGGAAATCCTCGGTGCGCCGGTCGCCGACTACCCTGCAGGGACTGTCCTCTTTTCCTGCCAGCCACCCGCTGCACGCAGGCTTTGCACTGGGACCGGCCGCGGTGCCAGCCTCCGAAAACGCCTTCAGGGATTGCGACTGCCTGCTCGCCGTCGGCACGCGCTTCGCCGAAATCCCGACCGGCAGCTTTGGCTACGACCCGCCTGCAAACCTGATCCACGTGGACATCAATCCCCGCGTGTTCGGCGCTAATTACCGGCCCGCGGTCGCGCTCGAAGGCGATGCGCGTGCAGTGCTTGCAGCGCTCGCTGCATCACTTGGAGCGGTGCCGACTGCTGCGGCCCGGGCGCGAACGCGTGCACAGCGCAGATTGCCGCCGACAAGCGCGCCTACCGGGACGAATGGCTGGCGCATGATTCGAAAGGACGCGTCAACCCGGCCAGATTCTTCGATGCGCTGCGCAGCCGCCTGCCGGATGACGCGATCGTCGTGGCCGATGACGGCAATCACACATTCCTGGTTGCCGAACTCCTACCGATTCACGCGTCGCGCGGCTTCTTCTCGCCCACCGATTTCAATTCGATGGGTTACTGCATCCCGGCCGTCATCGGCGCAAAACTCGCCCGCCCTGATCGCGTCGTGGTCGGCATCGTCGGGGATGGCGCGGCGCGCATGACCGGCCTCGAGATGGCTACCGCCGTGGCACAGGGTGCGGGCGTCGTCTGGTTCGTGTTCAACGACGGTGAATTGGCGCAGATTGCCCAGGCGCAGGAGACACCGTACAACCGCAAGACCTGCACCGTCCTGCCGGAGCTGGATTTCGAGGGCCTGGCGCAGGCCAGCCGGGTTGGCTACCGGACAATCCGGGGTGACGGCGATATCGAGCGGGTCATTGCCGATGCGCTGGCCGCGGCCGCGAACGGCCAGCCGATACTGGTCGACGTACACATCGACTATTCAAAGCGCACGCGATTCACCGAGGGCGTAATACGCACGAACCTGAAGCGATTCGGCCTGCGGACCAGGCACGGCTGATCGGTCGTGCGCTGTGGAGGCGCGCGACCGGGTAAGTTACTCGGCAATCGGCACACAGCCCACGGAACGCGACTGAAGATCCGCGCAAATGCTGCGCGCCGCGGACTCGGGAAGCGGCGCCGTCCGCACCCGCCAGAGAGAATCTGCACCCGCGATGGGGGCCAGAACATGCGGCCTCAGTGAACCAAGCAGATCGGCATGATCCCTCGACAATCGCGCCATATCCGAAGCAGCCGCGACCTCGCTCGAGTAGGCGCCCAGCTGGATCACGAATCTGCCCTTCCCCGGCGGCGATTTGCCCAGCACGAAGGCGGAGAGCTGCTTGCGTGCTGCGACGGCATAGCGGCCGTCCGGAAAAGCGCCGAGATAGCGCTGCCAGCCCTCCGGCGTCTTCAGCTGGCTCGCGCGAGCCCATTCACTCTCCTCCTGCAGCCCGAGGATTCTCGCCCGGGCCTCCCCGGAATGCGCGCCGGCGGGAAAATGTTCGAGATAGTCCTGATAGGCGGTCACGCTGTCTTCGCGACGCGCATCTCTCCATCCGGCTTCCTGCCGGCTGCAGGCTGCGATCGCAAGAGCGCAGGCGGCCCACAAGACAATCCACAGTAGTCGCAATGAGGCTCCTATAATCCCGCCAGGCCGACGGAGCGATGTTGACGCCAGCGCCCGCCCTTACCGACCTTCCGGAAATCGTCGCACACCGCGGCGATGCGGAACACTTTCCCGAAAATTCCCTGCCCGGTCTCGCGGCAGCCTGGCGCCACGGACTGCGCTACGCGGAATTCGACGTACAACTCTCGGCCGACGCCGTACCGTACGTGATCCACGACGCGAACCTCGAACGCACCACCAGTTCCACCGGCGACCTGCGGCTGATGATGTCGGGACAGCTCGACGGTGTCGATGCCTGCGAGCCCCGCCGATTCGGCGCCGAACATGCGGGCACGCATCTGCCGCGGCTCACCGCGGTTGCAGGCCTGATGGCCGAATTGCCCGACGCCAGGGCATTCGTCGAACTCAAGCGCGCCAGCCTCGTTCACCATGGGCGCCAGCACTGCATCGACCGCACGATCGATGCACTCGCGGGCGTACTGGACCGTTGCACCGTGATTTCCTTCGATGCCGAGGCCTGCCGGCTCGCGCGCAAGACTACCGGGATGCCGGTCGGCTGGGTGTTCACCGGCATGCCGGCGCGGCATCTGGCGGCACTCGAGGACTTGCAGCCCGAATTCGCGTTCTGCGACCAACGCGGCCTGCCTGCCTCGGGAATGCTTCCCCGCGGTTCCTGGACCTGGGCCGTATACGAGGTCACCGACGCCGGCCACGCACGCGCGCTGTACTCGCGGGGCGTGTCCCTGGTCGAATCGATGTCGCCGCGGCGCCTGCTGGCGGAACTTGCGGGTCAAGCGGAGCGGCGCGCCTGAGCGGGCCCGTATTTGTCGCGATCGACCAGGGCGGGCATGCGACTCGCGCCAGTGCCTTCACCGCGAACGGTGAGCTCCAGGGTGCGGCACTCGTGACGATCGCGACACAGCACAATGCGCTTGGCCACGTCGAGCATGACGCAGAAGAAATCGTCGCGAGCGTCACGACCGCCCTCGCTGAGCTTGCGCGCCTCGTGCCGGTCGCGCGCTGGGCCGCAGCCGGATTTGCGGTCCAGCGCTCGAGCCTTGCCTGCTGGGATGCCTCCGATGGCAGGCCGCTCGCACCGGTCATTTCCTGGCAGGACCGCCGCAATGCCGCCTGGCTCAAGGGCCTGGCGCGCAAGGCCGCCGACGTGCATCGAAATCACCGGCCTGCCGCTTTCGCCGCACTACGGGGCAAGCAAGCTGCGCTGGTGCCTCGATCATCTCCCGGAAGTGCGCGCGGCCGCCGCGCAGAGCCGGCTGCGTGCCGGACCGCTCGCCAGCTACCTGCTCCACCGTTTGCTGACGGAGCGCCCCGTGGTTGCGGATGCAGCCAACGCCGCACGCACGCTGCTCTGGTCCCCGTTCGAGCGCAATTGGTCCGGGGAGCTGCTGGAGCTATTCGGGATACCGCGCGCGATCCTGCCGCGGGCGGTCGGCACGAAGGCGCGATTCGGCACACTGCCGGCGGGCGGCGGAATGATCCCCGTCGTGGCCTGCAACGGCGATCAGTCGGTCGTGCCATTCGCGGCCGGTGCGCTCGACACGCGCGCCGCCTACGTCAATCTCGGCACCGGCGCGTTTGTGCTGCGCCCGACGTCGAAGGCACTGCGCGCAGCGCCCCTGATGACCAGCGTGATACGCGCGGACGACATCAATTTCGATTTCGTCCTGGAGGGTTCCGTCAATGGCGCCGGCGCCGCCCTGTCATGGTTTGAGCTGCACCAGGGCGCTGCAGCCGACCGCATGCTGGCATTGCTCGATGACGCGCCGCTGGCCGACGACGAAGCGCCATTCTTCCTGAATGGCGTTGCCGGCCTTGGTTCGCCGTTCTGGAATCCGGATTTCGAGTCGCGCTTCGTCGGCGACGGGTCGGAGTTGCAGCAATGCCGGGCGGTGCTCGAGAGCGTCGCGTTCCTGATCAAGGCGAATCTCGACGAGATGGACCGCCACCTGGATACCCCGTCACGACTGATCGCCAGCGGCGGACTGGCGGAAAATCGCCTCCTGTGCCGGATGCTCGCGGCGCTCGCAGGCGTGCCCGTCGATCGTGCCAGCGATCGCGAGGCGACTTCGCGTGGTCTTGCATTCCTGGTAGCCGGGGAACCCGCGGGATTCCGCGGAACGCGCGATGCAAGCGGCTGGATCCGGAACCCGACCAGCGATTGCTGGCGCGTTACCTCAAGTGGATCGAGCTCATGCGTGCTGCCGTCAGCGCCTGAGGCGTCACGCCTGCAGCAGGTCCTGGACGATCACACGATCGATCCAGCTCGGGCCGCGCAACGCATCGATGTAACCGCAGTGTCCCCCGCGGCCGGTGGCTGTCACTTCCAGGACCGCCGGCCTCGCAATCCGGTCCAGGTCGCGCGCCAGGATCATCGGGTCGTCCCGTGAAGTGATGATGCGTGCCGGCACGCTCAAGCCCGCCAGCGCATCCCCGATAATGGCATAGCCACTCAGGTACGCCGCCAGATCGGGGAAATCCGTGTACTTGAGCACCATGCGCTCGGTCATCGCTGTCAGCGACCGCCCGCCCAGCAGTTCGGTGAAATCGTAGGACGCGGGCCAGGCCGCCTGCTTGGCGCGCAGCGAACGTCGCCACTTGAGCAGGAAATATTGCCGGTAGATCGCGGGGCCGGTCTCGAGCGCGGCGAGCGTAGTCGCAGGATCGATCACCGGGCAGACGGCAATGATGCGATCGATCCGCAGGCCGGCAGCCTTGGCTCGTGCGCCGATCCGCAATGCAAAGTTGCCGCCCAGCGAGAATCCCGCAAGCGCCATCCGCGTACCGGGAAACAGCGACTGGAGACGGGCAACTGCGCCGACCACTTCGGCGATCCGGCAGGAATGAAACAATCCCTCGTTCAACGCGTGACTGCCGCCGTGATCACGCAGGTTGAGTCGCATCACGGAGAACCCGCGTTCGTGCAGCAGCTGGGCCACGGACAGCATGTAAAGCGATTCGGAACTGCCCTCCCAGCCGTGCAGCAGCACGGCGAGCCGCTGTGGCCCCGAATCATCGGTCGCCGATCGGTCAGCGAACCAGCCCATGAGCCTGACGCCGTCGCCACAGTCCAGTACCAACTGGCGGCTCGCAGCCATCAGTGGTTGAGCGCGCCGCTCGACTGACGCGCGTCGCAGCGGCAGGCTCGGCATCACCGACTGGACATGGCGGTTGGCGAGCCAGGATGGCGGCTCGAATGACCGGGATGCCGGCGGATTTACGTCACTCAATTGTGATCTTCGAAGCACCCGCAAGGGTCGTCACGAAATCGGCACCCATCAACTGCGCTGGCGTCGTGAATCCAGGTGGTGCGCCGCCTGCAAGCAATCGGCGCGCGATCGCAAGCGACGCTTCGGTCGTGACCGTATAGCCATTTGCCACGCGGACCCTCGCTGTCACGGTTCGCCGGCCAGCGCGCACCTCGCCCCATACGAAGACGGGCGCTCTTGCGCGTTCCTCCGCGGTCGGACCCGGCGCGCCCTTGCGGATGCGCCATTTCAGGAATGATTGAACGGGACGCCTGCGGAGCAGCCAGCCGAACTTGCCCAGGCGGCGCAGATTCGCGAGCGCGCGAGGCGAGACCGGCACATACACTTCTATATTCGGGATGCCGCTCGTTCGAAATGCCGTGCTGACGTCACCCCAGGGAATTGCGGTCGCCTGCTTCTCGCCGGCACCGAAATCGACCCGGCGCGTGCGCGAGCCGAGCGGAATGTGGCGGATGACGCCCGACTCACGCACGCGGCTGCCATGGCCGAGATCCCTCGATGCTGGTCGCAGCGGTTCCGCGGCTCCAGCCCGAGCGGCTGTCGAAACCGAGTGCAAGGTGGGTCGCATCCGGCAGCGTCTGTTTCAGCGTGAGCGCGACGCAATCGGTCGGCACGACGTCGAAACCGACGCCCGGGCAGACCACGATTCCCGCCCGCCGTGCAGCGGCATCCTGGCGGAAGCCGAGCTCGAAGACCTCGATTTCGCCGGTGATGTCCGTGTAGTTCGCCCCGCGCGGCAAGGCAGGCCGACATCATCGGCCCGGCGGTCGCCGAAAACGGGCCCGCACAATGCAAGACGACGCGACTTCCCGCAAGCCGGGCGACAAGGGCCGCCCGGTCCTCGAGGCCAAAGACGCGGAATTCACAACCGAGTTCGCGGGCGAGTGACTCAATCGCTGCGGCCGAACGGCCCGCCAGCACCGGCGCGAGCCCGGAAGCCACCGCTGCCCTCGCGATCAACTCTCCCGTGTAGCCATTCGCGCCGTAGATCAGGAGGCCGCTGGTCATCGAGGAATGACGCTGATCTCGAGGCGGTTGTTCGACTGGGCCGCCGCATTCCACTGGCCGGATGTCGCCTGGTCTATCGGCGGATAGGAGACCGCCAGCCGGTCGCGCGGACCCTGGGCAAGTTCCAGGTCGATCGCACCGTCGGTGCGGCGGCGCACCGTCGCCGCCAGGTTCGCGAATGCGATCGGTGGCCTTGCCATGCCGCCCTGGGTGTCGTCGTAGGGATTGCCCATCTGCTCGCATTGCGAGGCCGGCGTTGCCGTCGCGGCGAGCGTGTAGCCCTGCTCGCCGTTGCCGGAAAGGCAGAAGCTGCCCGAATAGACTTCTGCGCGTACGACACCGCCGATGGCGGCGCGCTCGAGCTGCGCCACGAGCGTGCGCAATGCCTCCAACCGGGCCGGCCCGAGTGGCGGTTCGCCGAATGGAACCGACAGCACCATTGCGCGCTGGTCCTCCGCGTCATCTGCTGCCGGCTGCCGCTTGCTGACGACGCGCCATTTCTCGATGGCCCTGGTCAGTGCTTCATTGGAAGCGGTGACCGCCTCGAATGCACGCTGCGCCTGTTCGGTCGCTGCCTCCGACTGCCAATACAGCGCACCCAACGCAAGCAGTGCGACGAGGGCCGAAATCGTCGCCAGAATCCAGCCCCAGGGCCGCGGTGCCGGCAGCTCGGCCGCCGGCCCGGGCACCGGCTCTCCGTCCGGCTCTGCAGGCTCCTTCGGCCGCAATTCAGTGACGACCCGGTGAACCTGGGATTCGAGCGAGGCGATGATGAATCTCCGCAACTCGATACTCTGCTCCCTGAGCATGGCTTCCACGAGGCCACGCAGGCGGGCATCGGACGACGGGCGAGGCGCCGGTGACGCAGCCGCGCCCGCCTGCGAATCCGCGTCGCCGCCGACCGGCTGCAGCATTGAGGGTTCGTCGTCGCGACGATCGGGCAGCAAGCCGAGTTGATAAAGGGCTTTTGTCACGTCAATCGGGCGAATGGATTTCGGCAGTACCCCCACGGCGCCGGAGGCCCGGGCCTCGCCCCGAGTAAAGCTCGCCCTCCTGGGACGTGTACATCATCACGGGGATGTCGGCGAGTTCGGGATTCACCTTGATTTCACGCACGGCCTGAAGGCCGTCCATGCCGGGCATCATGTGGTCCATGAAGATCACATCGGGGCGGTGATCCCTGAGGTATTCGAGGGCCGTTTCGGCCGAATCGGCGCTGTCGACTTCGATGCCGAACTTCTCGAGCATCCTGCTCAGGACGACCCGCGCGGACTTGGAATCGTCAACGACCAGAGCGCGCTTGCCCTGCATCATGGCACTCCCTGAATGCGTGCCGCGAAGTGTAGCGCAGGCGTGAGTCGGCGCGCCGCGATTCAGCTCTTGAGGCGGTAACCGGTCCTGAAGATCCAGGCCACCAGTCCAAGGCAGGTCAGCAGGAACACGAGCGTCATCGCAAGGCTAGTGACGACATCGACGTCGGCGCTACCGAAGAATGTCCAGCGGAAGCCGCTGATCAGGTAGACCACCGGATTGAACAGCGTGACCGTGCGCCAAGCCGGGCGGCAGCATGTCGATCGAGTAGAAGGCGCCGCCGAGGAATGTCAGCGGTGTGACGACCAGCATCGGCACGATCTGCATCTGCTCCCAGTTTTTCGCCCAGATGCCGATGATGAAGCCGAAAAGGCAGAATGTGACCGCAGTCAGCATCAGGAACGCGACCATCCAGACCGGATGCGCGATCTCGATCGGCACGAATACCGACGCCGTCGCCAGTATGAGGAGCGCAAGTCCCACGGACTTCGTTGCGGCTGCGCCCACGTAGGCGAGCACGATCTCGAATGCGGAGACCGGCGCCGACAGGAGTTCGAAGATCGTGCCGGTAAACTTCGGAAAATGGATCCCGAACGAGGCATTGGAGATGCTTTCCATGAATACCGACAGCATGATCAGGCCGGGAACGATGAATGCGCCATAGGGCACGCCATTGACCTCGGTCATCCGTGCGCCAATAGCCGCCCCGAAGACAACAAAGTACAGCGAAGTCGTGATCACGGGTGTCAGCACGCTCTGCAGCAGCGTGCGCAGGAAGCGCGCCAGCTCGAAGCGATAGATCGCCCAGACGCCGTGGCGGTTGAATGCGATGGCGCTCATCGCCTGAATCCCTTTCGCTCGTTGACGAGGTTGACGAAAATCTCCTCGAGCGAACTCTGCCGCGTGTGGAGATCCTTGAACCCGACGCCAAGCTCCGACAGCCGCCGCAGCAGTGCCGGGATGCCAGTATTCTCCTCATTCGCGTCAAACGAGAACTGGAGTTCCGCGCCGCCCGCATTCAGCTCCAGCTTCCACGCCTCGAGTCCCGCCGGGATGAACGCCATGGGATCCTGCAGTTGCAGCGTCAGCTGCTTCTTGCCGAGCTTTCGCATCAGCAGGCTCTTTTCCTCGACGACGATCAGCTCCCCCTGGCTGATCACGCCGATCCGGTCGGCCATCTCCTCCGCCTCGTCGATGTAATGGGTAGTCAGGATGATCGTCACGCCGCTGTCGCGCAGGCGGCGCACTAACCTCCACATGTCGCGCCGCAATTCGACGTCGACACCGGCGGTCGGTTCGTCCAAAAACAGGATGCGCGGCTCATGCGATAGCGCCTTGGCGATCATCACGCGTCTCTTCATGCCGCCCGACAGGGTCATGATGACGTCGTTGCGGCGATCCCAGAGCGACAGGTCGCGCAATACACTTTCGATATGCTTAGGGTCCGGCGCACGGCCGAACAAGCCCCGGCTGAATCCGGCCGTCGCCCGCACTGTCTCGAATGCGTCTGCGACCAGTTCCTGCGGCACCAGACCGATCTTCGAGCGGGCTGCCCGGTAGTCTTTCACGATGTCGTGGCCGTCCACGAGCACGGTGCCGCCCGAAGGCGTAACGATTCCACAGACAATGCTGATCAGCGTTGTCTTGCCGGCGCCATTAGGTCCCAGCAGCGCAAAAATCTCGCCTTCGCGGATCTCCAGGCTGACGTTGCTGAGCGCATGCTGCCCGGAGGCATAGGTCTTGGTCAGCCCGGAAATCGAAATGATGGCGCGCATCGGGCTGCCGGGTACATCGCCTGTCAGAGTTCGACGATGGGCTTGAACCCACCCCAGAACATGCGCCTGGCGTCGAAAGGCATCGCTTTCGGATTCATCATCTGGCTCAACCGCGGATCCTTCATCACCTTCGCAAGGACGCGATCGCGCTGCCTGCGCGACTTGTACCGGATCCACGAGAACACGACGACTTCGCCGCGCTTGAGCCTGACGCTCTGCGGGAATGACGTGAGCTTGCCGGGCTTTACGTCGTCGGCGACACACTCGACGTACTGGAGTGCGCCGTGCTCGCGCCAGACCTTCCCTGACTTTCTCGCCATTCGTCGGTATGCCGCAAGATTTTTCCTGGGTACCGGCACCACGATTCCATCGACATAGCTCATGTCCTACTCCTGCATGTTGCCCAAAACCGGATGCTCCGCCATGAAAGCCTCGTCGACAGGCCGGATCTCGAAGCGTCCCATGCGGATGCCCGGATGGCGGCCGATCAGCCGGATCGCTTCCGCCCTGTCCGCGGCCTCGAGAATCAGGATGCCGCCCAGGGTTTCCTTGGTTTCGGCATAGGGCCCATTGCTGATCATCGCCTTGCCGTCCTGCCAGCGCAGGGTTGCGGTGGACTCTGCGCCCTGAAGTGCCTCGCCGCCCGCGAAATGCCCGCCCTTGTTCAACTCGACGTCGTAGGCGATGCATTGGGCGACCATCGCCTCCTGCTCGCCGGCGCCCAGTTTGTCCCACGTTTCAACGTCCAGATACCCGAGGCAGACAAACCTCATGGCGTCTCCTCCTTCGATCCGACTCCGATTTCGCGGAAGCGTTCAACAGCTTCGCTGGGGCCAAAATCCTCCATTTCGAATAGCTGCCGCACCTCGATTTCGCAGTCCCGCCCGTAGAGGTCGGGGTTCGGGAAGCGCCGGCTCCATGCAATCGCCTCTTCACGCGACTTCGCCTTGATAAGCGTGTATCCGGCAACCAGCTCCTTGGTCTCGGCGAATGGCCCGTCGATTACCGTGCGCTTGCCTGCTGTATGTCGGATGCGCCAGCCCTTTGAAGTCGGTTGCAGGCCGGAGGCATCGATCAACGCGCCGGCTTTCGCGAGCTCCTCGTGAAATGTCGCCATCTCGGCCATCAGATTCTCCTGCGGCATCACGCCCGCTTCCGTTTCCTCATTGCCTTTCACGATGATCATGAATCTCATGACTCAAAACTCCATGACCGGGCGCACTTCGACGGACCCGAGCCGGGCCCCCGGGATGCGCAGTGGCCGCTGTTCTTGACGGATTCCGTAAATGCGAAAAACTCGCCCATGACTTTCTCGGACTCGGCTTTCGGCATCTTCTGCCATTCCTGTTCGTCGTTGTAGATCAGGCACAGGTACTGCATGGCGATCTCCTTCCTGGGGCAATGCTGAATTCCGCCGGCAGCCGTGAGCACTGCCGCGACCATATACACTTGATTCATCACACCCAATAGCCGAACGGCTGGGCCCGGAATCGACATGGGTCCAGGAGCGTGCGCCACAGTGGAAACGACCGAAGATTTCGGCGTCACCGCGGCGACAAGTACTCGCGTCGCAGGGTATCAGTCTGTCATCCTTCGCAGATGACCGGTCAGGATGCATGGCGACTCGAACTGGATGATGGCACGATCGTGCGCGGCCTGCAGTTCGGATCTGGCCGCGCGGTAGCCGGTGAGGTCGTTTTCAACACCGCTATGGCCGGTTATGTTGAAACACTGACCGACCCCTCGTACCGTGGCCAGATCCTGATGCTGACCTATCCGCTGGTCGGCAACTATGGCGTGCCCGCGCCGCGCAAGGCAGGCAGTCTGGCTGGGCCCTATGAGTCGGATCGCATACAGGTCCAGGGCCTCGTCGTGCAGAACTATGTCGATCATCCGAGTCACTACGCGTCTCAACGTTCGCTGTCCCAGTGGCTGGTCAGCGAAAACATTCCTGCGATCACGGCAGTCGACACGAGGACTTTGACGCGGCGCCTGCGCGAGCACGGGACGATGCACGGCTGGCTCCTTCCAGTCGACATGACTCCTGCTGAAGCCAGGGGCGTCGCTGACCAGCGTGACATGCATATCGGAATCTTCAGGGAGGTCGCGCCGCCCGCACCGATCCGCTATGCAGGCGGAGCACCCGATATCCTCGTTGTCGACGCCGGCGCGAAGGACAATATTATCCGTTCGCTGCTCGCCCGCGGCGCATCCGTCACGCGCGCTCCATGGCACTGCGATCTGGCACCGCTCGCTGCGCGCGCCGACGGCATCATCATCGGCAATGGACCCGGCGATCCCAAGGACCTCGGGCCACTGATTGCCCAGATCCGTTCACTGCTAGGCAACTATCGGCGTCCGATTTTCGGCGTCTGCCTCGGAAACCAGATTCTCGCGCTTGCAGCCGGCGGAGACACCTACAAGCTTCCCTATGGACATCGCGGCGTCAACCAGCCGGTCCGCGACATGATTACGGGCCGTTGCTACATCACAAGCCAGAATCACGGCTATGCAGTAAGGCAGGAAACCCTTCCGGACGATTGGCAACCATGGTTCGTCAATCTCAATGATGGGTCAAACGAAGGCTTGCGATCACGAACGCGCCCATTCTTCAGCGTCCAGTTTCATCCCGAAGCGTCACCTGGCCCTCAGGACTGCGGATACCTGTTCGAGGAATTCCTCAAGCTGGCAGGCTCCCTGAAGGCCGGAACGCCATGAACGGCGCATCGTCCGGGGCCAGGCCGCGGCGCACACTCGTGCTTGGTTCGGGTGCGCTGCAGATCGGCCAGGCCGGCGAATTCGACTATTCAGGGTCGCAAGCGATAAAGGCGCTGAAGGAGGATCGCGTCGAGATCGTGTTGCTGAATCCGAATATTGCGACGATCCAGACGAGCGAGGGCATGGCCGACCGCCTCTACTTGCTCGCAGTGACGCCCGAAAACGCTGTGGAAATTATCCGCAAGGACAATATCGATTCGATCCTGCTGTCCTTCGGAGGCCAGACCGCGCTCAACTGTGGCATCGCCCTGTACGAAAGCGGCGTGCTCGAGAAGATGGGTGTTCGCGTTCTCGGCACTCCGGTCGAAACAATCATCGACACTGAGGATCGCCAGCGATTCATAGATCGCATGAATGAGATCGGCGTCAAAGTCGCACGCAGTACGGCCTGCAAATCGACCAGCGAGGCGCGCCGCGCCATCGCATCGATGGGCCTCCCGGTAATGCTACGCGCCGGATTTGCGCTGGGCGGCAAGGGCAGCGGCATCGTCCACAACGAAGCGGACCTGGATGAGTCGCTGCGCCGCGCGTTTTCCGGGGGCGTAAGGCAGGTCCTGGTCGAGGAACATCTCGGGGGCTGGAAGGAGATCGAGTACGAAGTTGTCCGCGACGCCGAGGACAGTTGCATCACCGTGTGCAACATGGAAATCTCGACCCGATGGGAATTCATACGGGCGAGTCCATAGTCGTTGCACCGTCCCAGACCCTAAACGACGAGGAGTATCAGCTGCTGCGGTCGATCGCGATCCGGACCGTGCGTCACCTGGGAATCGTCGGCGAGTGCAACATCCAGTACGCGCTGGATCCGAATTCCACCGACTACCGGGTAATTGAGGTGAACGCCCGGCTCTCCCGATCGAGTGCGCTCGCAAGCAAGGCCACCGGCTATCCGCTCGCTTATGTCGCGGCGCGCATCGCGCTCGGCTACAGCCTGCCGGAAATCCCAAATGGCATCACGCATAAGACCACCGCATTCTTCGAGCCAGCGCTCGATTACCTCGTGTGCAAGGTTCCCCGCTGGGATCTTACAAAGTTCCATGGCGCTGTGAAGCAGATCGGGAGCGAGATGAAAAGTGTCGGCGAAGTCATGGCAATCGGCCGGACCTTTCCCGAGGTAATCCAAAAGGCGCTCAGGATGCTGGACATCGGCGTAAACGGCCTGGATCCCGACGCCTTCGAATTCGCCGATCTCGAACAGGAGCTGCTGCATGCGACACCGCGCCGGATCTTCGCCGTCGCGCTCGCATTGAAGAACGGCATGAGCGTGGAGAAAATCCACGAGATAACCCGCATCGACCCGTGGTTCCTTCGTGCGATGCAGCCAGTCGTCTCCATGGCCGTGCGCCTCAAACAGGGAGATTCGCCGCTCGCTGCCGGCATGCTACGCGAAGCGAAGCAGCTTGGATTCTCGGACCAGGCCATTGACGACAGGCTCGGCGCCGCGAATGGCACGACGCGCCAGGCACGCCTGGCCCTGGGCCTGCGCCCATGCTACGCGCAGATCGACACCCTGGCGGCCGAGTTCCCGGCCGATACAAATTATCTCTATTCGACCTATCACGCGACGGCTTCCGATGTCGAACCGACCGACCGGAAGAAAGTGCTCGTGCTCGGCGCTGGCGTCTACAGGATCGGCTCAAGCGTGGAGTTCGACTGGTGCTGCGTTAATGCCGTTCAGACGCTCGCCGAGCTCGGATACGAAACGATCATGCTCAACTATAACCCCGAGACGGTCAGCACCGATTACGACGTCTGCGACCGGCTCGTGTTCGACGAAGTGAGTCTCGAATCTGTCCTCGATCTGTACGAACGGGAAAAACCATACGGCGTAATCGTCAGCATGGGGGGCCAGATACCGAACAATCTCGCGATGCGCCTGCATCGCTCGGGGGTGAGAATCCTTGGAACCGACCCCGAAGACATCGATCGGGCGGAGAATCGCAGGAAGTTCAGCGCGCTGCTGGATTCGCTGGGCGTGGATCAGCCGTCGTGGCGCCATGTGACCGAAGCATCCACTGCTGGCAGCATCGTCGAGGAACTTGGCGGGTTCCCCGTGCTGGTGCGCCCCAGCTACGTGTTGAGCGGTGCAGCAATGAGCATCGCGCACGAGCCTGTCGAACTGGGCAGGATTCTAGCGCGCGCCAAACGCGTATCACCTGATCATCCGGTCGTCGTTTCCAAGTTCGAGACACGCGCGCGCGAAATCGAGATCGATGCGGTGGCCGACAAGGGCGAGCTTGTCCTCTGGGCGATCAGCGAGCACATCGAGGATGCCGGCGTCCATAGCGGTGATGCAACACTCGTGTTGCCACCGCAGGGCGTCTACATTGCGACCATACGCCGGATCAAGAATGTCGCGGCGGAACTCGCCGCTGCACTTCGCATTACCGGTCCGTTCAACGTTCAGTTCCTGGCTAAGCACAATCTGGTCAAGGTCATCGAGTGCAATCTGCGTGCATCGCGCAGCTTCCCGTTCGTTTCGAAAGTTACCGGCGCGAATTTCGCGGCCGAAGCGACCCGCCGGATGCTCGGGATCGCCGGTGGCGCAAATTGCGCAAGCCTCGATCTAGACCATGTCGGCGTCAAGGCGCCAATGTTCTCATTTGCGCGCCTCGCGGGTGTCGATCCGATGCTGGGTGTCGAGATGGCAAGCACGGGCGAAGTGGGATGCCTCGGCGATGACTTGCAGGAAGCCCTGCTTGCCGCACTGGCGGCAGCCGGCTTCCGCGTCCCGCACAAGGGCGTGCTGCTTTCACTTGGCCCCCTACAGGACAAGTACTGGTTTGCGGACGAGGCGCGGTTGATCCACGACGAGCTCGGGCTGCCGATCTATGCAACCGAAGGCACGGCCGACGCGCTGCTCGGGCTCGGCATACCATGCAAGCCGGTTGCAAAGCGGCCCGGTGACGGACCGACGGCGATGGACCTGATGGACTCGGGCGAAATCGACCTCGTCGTCAATGTTCCGCGCGAGTACGACGAGTATGGCAGACCGGACGGATATCTGATCCGCAGGCGAGCTGTTGAAACAGACACTCCACTGTTCACCGACCTCCAGCTCGCCCGTGCAGTAATCGAGGCGCTATGTCGCAAGCGTGACGACGGCCTGAGTGTGCGGGCCTGGCAAGACTACTTTCGCAACTAGGCAATGTCCCTGAGCCCGATACGTCTTCACGCCCTCGCACTGGGCATTCTTGCCTGCGTTCTTGCGGCGATCCCGGCACTTGCCGCCGGCAAAGTCAGTCTCCACGTCGGCCAGGCAGAATTTTCAGGCCTGCAGATCGAGGATCTTGGTCTCGACTGGACGCCCGCAACTGGCGCCGTCGGCAAGGTCGGAGTCAGGGCCGCCCGCATCCGCGGATTCGCCGCGACCGGGCCCCTCTCTGCGATCACGATCGACTGCAGCGACCTCACCGTCTCCGGCGACCTGCTCCGCTGCAATGGCGGCCGCATGAGGGGCGCCCTCGGAAGCCTGGGCGGCCAGGACACAAGATTCAGCGCGCGCAGGCAGGCCGACGGCGGCATCGCACTGCACCTCGATTCCGTTGCGCTTGCAGGCGGTCGCGCCCGCGTGGATCTGCGTCTCGACGGACCGGATTGGGTTCTCGATTCGTCACTTTCGAACATCGAGATCGCGGCAATGACCGAGATCGCCGCCCCATGGTTCAAGCTACCCGAAGGGTTCACGGCCGCAGGGCGCGCTTCCGGGCGAATAAGGGCTGGTGGTCGCAACGACGACCTCACGACTGCTGATGTGGATCTCGAGATCGCAGGCCTCGACTTCGCGGATGCGGCGGGCCTTCTTGCCGGCGAGGCGGTCGCCGGCGAATTCAAGGTCAGGCTCGTCGGCAACCGCACGGGTGATTTTACGACCGAAGGCAGCCTGGGGCTGGCCGGCGGCCAGGCCTACAGCGACCCCATTTTCCTCGATTTCGCCGCACATCGAATGTCCGTGACTTTCTCCGGCACGCTTTCACCGGATGCAACAATATTCCGCGCGAACGAATTCTCGCTGGAGCACGACGGCGTTGCCTCGGTATCCGGATCTGCGACTCTCGATCTCGCCGGAGAGACCTTGCTTCAGAAGGCGAAGCTCGCCATATCGGATCTCGACCTTGCGAATGCGTTGCCCGCTTACGTCCAGCCGTATCTGATCCGGACCTCGTTGAAAGACATCGAGGGCCTTGGGCATGTCCACGGAGAAGTTGATGTCACCGACGGCCTGCCGAGCCGCGCGGCGCTGACAATCGACGACGTCACGCTCGACAGCCCGACGGGCGCGCTGTCGGTCAGCGGGCTCGTCGGCAGGCTCAACTGGTACGACGATGAGTCGCGCAGCGAGCTTGCCGGAACGATCGACGATGATTCCTTCCGGTCGAACCTGTCCTGGCAGTCGGCGAGTCTCTGGGGAATCGACATTGGTGCAGTCGAATTGCCATTCGCAACCAGCGGCCGTCACTTCCGGTTGCTGGAGCCGAGGCTTCTTCCGATTTTCGACGGCGGCCTCGCGATCGAGACGTTGCGCATACGCCACGCAGGCACGGACCAGATGTACCTGCGTTTCGATGCCGAGCTCCGGCCGATCAGCGTCGCGCTCCTCAATCGCGCGTTCGGATGGCCGGAATTTTCCGGCACGATCTCGGGGCGCATACCCGGCCTGCAGCTTTCGGAAGGTGTCATGACGCTTGACGGCAATCTCGAGGCCGCCGTCTTCGACGGCCGCGTCACCGTGCGCGACCTGAGCCTGAGCAATCCTCTGGGAAGGTTTCCGCGCCTGCACGCGAGTATCGACGTGGATAACCTGGACCTGGAGCTCGTGACCAACACGTTTTCATTCGGGATGATCACCGGCCGTCTGTCCGGCCGGATCGAGGACCTTGAGACCTTTGGCTGGATGCCCGAGTCCTTCGATGCGCAATTCCAGACTCCCAGGGGCGACCGGTCGAAGCACCGGATCAGCCAGCGGGCCGTCAAGAACCTGTCGAGCATCGGCGGCGGCAGCCGCGGCGGCGTGGCCGCGGCCCTGCAGGGCGGATTCCTGAAGTTCTTCGACAGCTTCCGCTATGAGCGACTCGGGCTCAGTTGCCGGCTGGCAAATGACGTGTGCGTGATGAATGGCGTTGAGAACACCGCAAGTGGCTATTACATCGTCAAGGGTGCCGGCCTGCCGCGCATCAATGTGATAGGCAGCCAGTCGCGTGTCGCCTGGACACGCCTCGTGCGCCAGTTGAGTGCAATGCTCGAATCCGAGATCGTCGTCGAGTGAGGCCGGCGGGTGCGCTAGAATCGGTTCAGGCATTGTTCAGCAGCCGGCCGCGAACATGGCTCCCGACCGGCACGGAAGTCGCAGGAGGATTTGACATGATTCGCTGGATCACCAAGGGCATCCTGGTCGGCAGCCTGGCGCTCGCCGCCTGCGTGACGATCAATGTCTATTTTCCCGCCGCCGCGGCCGAGAAGGCTGCTGACCGGATCATCGAGGACATCTGGGGTGTGGACAAGTCGGCCGCACCCGCACCGAAGGAACAGTCGTCGCTGGGCTCGCCCGCGGGCGGCATCGTGCTTGCGGCGCTCCGTGGCACGCTCGACTTTGTCGTGCCCGCCGCCGAAGCGCAGGCAGACATCGACGTTTCCAGTCCGGCCATCCGCGCGTTGACCGCGTCGATGAAATCCCGTGCCGGCGACCTGGAGCCGTTTTTCAATTCCGGTGCCATTGGCCTGACATCGGACGGACTGGTCGATTTTCGCGACGCCAATTCCGTGCCGCTCGCGGATCGCACCCGCGTGCGCAAGCTGATCATCGACGAAAATGCCGACCGCAATTCGCTATATGCGGAAATTGCGAATGCAAACGGCCACCCCGAGTGGGAATCGGACATCCGCAGCACATTCGCCCAGCGCTGGATCGCAAATGCCCGCGCCGGCTGGTACTACAAGAAAGGCAGCGGCGACTGGGTCCGGAAGTGACCGGCCGGTTCAGGCGCCGATCACGGCGCCTGAGCCTTCCTTCTCGATCAGCTTCGGACCCTCATTCTTCGGCGTGTTGACGAGCCGGCTGACCTGCCAGGCCTTCAGGGCTTTCGAATCGTAGGGCCCGAGGATTTCCGACAGTTGCTCCGTATCCGAATAGGCCGGATCCATCCAGCGGTCCCAGGACTGCTCCGGCAGGACCACCGGCATCCGGTCGTGGACCTTGCGTATGGATTCGGATGCATCCGTCGTAACGATGGTGCAGGACTCGAGATACTCTCCGCCCGCAGGGTCCTTCCACCGCTCCCAGAGGCCCGCGAATGCAATGGGTCCGGGACTGCGGAGGCGGACAAACCAGGGTTGCTTTCCGCCCGGCGCAGCCTGCCATTCGTACCAGCCGTCTGCGAGGACGAGGCAACGCCGGCGGCGGAATGCGTCGCGATACGCTGGCTTCTCGGCGAGCGTCTCGGAACGCGCGTTGATCATGCGGTTGCCGATCGCCCGTTCCTTGGCCCAGCGCGGTACCAGCCCCCAGTGGAGCATCACGAGCGTGCGCGATCCCTCCTCGGCGACGCGCATTGCAGGCACGGATTGCGTCGGCGCAATGTTGTAACGGGGCTTGAGCTCCTGGCTGAAGTCCAGAGCAAATGTGCGCTTGACGGCCTCGGCCGGTGAAAAAAACGCATAGCGCCCGCACATGATCGCTACTCCCGGATGCCGGTGCCCCGGTTCATCAGCATGACAACCACCGTGAACATCGCCACGGCGAATGCAGCCATGATCGCAAATGCCAGCCCGACGCTGACATCACTCGTTCCGAGGAATCCATGGCGGAATGCATTGACCATATAGAGGATCGGGTTGGCATACGAGAGCCGCTGGGCCCACTCTGGAAGCAACGAGACCGAGTAGAACACGCCGCCCAGATAGGTCATTGGCGCCAGGATAAAGGTCGGGAACCAGGAAATCTGGTCGAAATTCCTGGCGAATATCGCATTGAAGAAACCGCCCAGTGAGAACACGACCGCGGTCAGCAGCACCGAACTGCCGATCAGCAGAGGGTGCTCCACCGGTATGCGCGTAAAGAACAGCGCGACCACCGTGACGACAGCGCCCACCAGCAGCCCGCGCATGACACCGCCCGAGACGTAGCCGATCACGATCAGCCAGTTGGGTAGTGGCGCGACCAGCAGCTCCTCGATGTGCTTGCCGAATTTTGCGCCGAAGAAGCTCGACACCACGTTGCCGTAGGAGTTCGTGATCACGGCCATCATGATCAGACCCGGCGCGATGTACTGCATGTAGTCATAGCCGCCCATCGACCCGATGCGCCGGCCGATCAGGCTGCCGAAAATGATGAAATACAGCGTTGCGGTGACGGCCGGAGGCACGAGTGTCTGGGCCCAGATCCGGATGATCCGGCTGTACTCGCGGCGCACGATCGTTTCCAGGCCGATGCGATGGATGCGCGCCAGCGAAGGAGCGGGTGCGTCCATGTCAATTACCCTGCGCACTGGCGGCGCCCTTGTTCTCGACGAGGCGCATGAACAGCTCTTCGAGCCGGTTGACCTTGTTCCGCATGCTCACGACTTCGATGCCACTCTGCGTCAGGCACGCGAAGATGTCATTGAGGCTCTGATCCTTGGATACCGCGATCTCGAGCGTGTGATCATCGGTCATTCGTGAGACGTACCCCGGTAGCGGCGGCAACTCGGACACCTCGCCACGAAAATTCAGCACGAAGGTCTCCTGGTTCAGCTTGCGGATCACGGCGGCCATGGAGTCATTTTCAATTATGCGGCCCCCGTCGATGATGGCGATGTTGCGGCACAGGCTCTCCGCTTCCTCCAGGTAATGCGTCGTGAGGATTATCGTCGTTCCCCGCTCATTGATGCTGCGCAGGAACGTCCACATGCTGCGCCTGATCTCGATGTCGACACCCGCCGTAGGCTCGTCGAGTATCAAAAGCCGCGGCTCGTGGACGAGGGCGCGCGCGATCATCAGGCGCCGCTTCATTCCACCCGAAAGCGATCGCGCGATCTGGTCGCGCTTGTCCCAGAGCTGGAGCTGACGCAGGTAGCGTTCGGCGCGCTCGAACGCGAGCCGCCGCGGAATTCCGTAGAAACCCGCCTGATTCACGATGATCGTGAACACCTTTTCGAACTGGTTGAAGTTGATTTCCTGGGGAACGAGCCCGATGCAGGATTTCGCGTGGGCAAGCGAACGGTCGATGTCGTACCCGAATACCTCGACGCCACCGCCGGATTTCGTAACCAGCGACATGATGATGCCGATGATGGTGGTCTTGCCTGCGCCATTCGGGCCTAGCAACGCGAAGAAATCGCCCTCCTGGACGTCGAGGTCGATGCCGCGTAGCGCCTGTACGCCATTGCCGTAGGTCTTGGTCAGGCCGCGGATCGAAAGCGCCTTCATGGGACTCCGGGGAAACGGTGGAAAGGGCTCCGACAGGCACGAAGCGTAAGCTGCGGCCTGATCCCCGGCAACCACCGGAGCGACGGCGATCAGGCGAGCGCGGCGCGCCTCGACCTGCGCTGCAGGGCCTGCAGGCGGGCGCTATCGGCGCCCTGGATCTGCAGCCCGAGCTGCTGCAGCACGCTCACGGACTTATCGTCCGGATTTGCGGCGCAACCCTCGAATTGCAGCCAGAATCGCGTCCGCGAACCGAATCGTGCCGTCAGTGAAGGCACTACACGCCGGGCAAGACCGTCAAATGATGCGACCGGAAGCGATGCAAATGCCGCGATTGTCGCCGGTGCCATGCCGAACATCAGCTGCGCGCCCGGCGTGCACGTTTGCGCGAGATGCCAGGCGAGCATGACCACGGTGCGGGCGAAGGTGACGACGCGCTCGTCGACTTGCGGCGCGGCTTCCCCGTCCTGGATCGCAGCCGCGGCTGCAATCTGGCTCTCCCAGAATCCGCCCTCGTCGAAGCGAAAATCGAACAATGCATAGGGCAAGCCCCTGCAGAGGCGCTGCTGCGCCTCCGGGTCGATAAGGGCATCGATGGCGCGCGGCGGCAAGCCTGAAATGAGCTTCAGCCGACCCTCCTCCGCCAGTTCCGCGGCGAGATCAAGGAATGCCTGGTTGAGCGAACAGAGGGCATTGCGGGCTGTGGTGTCCAGTACTGACCTTTCGGACCAGTCGGCATGGCCGGCCGGCGGTGCGAGCGCGAGCGGTTGTTGGCGATTCATGGCATTTCTCCCCGATGACGTGCCATTACGTGGGCGGCTGGCTCTTGGTCCAGCTTGTTATTTACTGGTAAAAAAATACCAGTCGCTTAGTATAGCGTCAAGGCGGACATCATGCGAATCACCGACGACCGTTACACCCGGGACCGGCTCCGGCTCGACCTGGCCCTGCGCCTGATCGGGCATGAGGCGCGCACACGTACTATCCGCAGCTGGACCGGCCTTACCGACGACCGGATCCGCAAGCTCTACCGTTCATATGTCGCCGACGCCGGCCGCCGTGATGTGCGTCGTCACCGAGGCAAGTCGCCACGGCAGAGCGCCTTTTTCATGCGCAATGCCGGCATCCGCCGGGAAGCGGCGGGTCTCGCGACCTTGATGTGCATACTGGGCTTGCTGCGGCGTGATGCGCGCAGCTCGCCAGGTGGCATGGACCAGCTGCGCTGGGGCGAGCGATTCTGCGAGGCATACGAGACTTTTGCCGGCCTCTTCGAGCATCCGCAGATTTCATTCGAGCACGCATGCCACCTGATGCGTTCGCTCGAGCGGCAGAACGAATTGTGCCTGGACGAATGCGAAGGCTGCGGCAGCCTGCTCGTTGTCCTGCGCTATGCCGAGAGACCGAAAGCCTGCGAATTCTGCGCCTCGACCCGGCCGCCCGCGCGCCCGGGTCTGTCGGTGGGCGACTGCTAGAATGGCGCATCTTTCCTCGAGGAACGGTCTCCGATGCGCCATGATATCGAGCGCCCCAATGTCTTTGCCGGACCGCATGTCGATCGGCTGAAATTCTCGCGCGCCGATGCCGAGACCGTTTCGCTCGCGCGATTTCGGAGGGCACGGCCCGGCTGATACCGGTCTGGCGCTCGCGCTGCCCGCTGATCCGTGTACCCCTGCCGAGCGCATTGCTTCTTGAATTCGGCGCCGGACCGGTCGCGGACATTGCGACGGACGAGTTGATCCTGCTTGGCGAATATGGCGGTCGCGCCGTTTTCACGATCGAGATCGAGGCTGATACGCCGCCGGTACTGTCTGACGGCGCTGAATTCGCCGACCTGCGCCTCGTGGCTGGCCTGCTGCCGCACGATGAGGCGGGCCTGCTCGCCTATGCGCGCGCGATGGTTTCGTTCCGCCACCGCCATCGCTTATTGCGGCAGCTGCGGGGCTCCGACACTGCCGCAGCGCGCCGGCCGAGTGATGCTGTGCAGCAATGAAAGTTGCGCCACGGAATTCTTTCCCCGCGTGGATCCGGCAATCATCGTGCTGGTCACGCGGGACGACCGGACCCTGCTCGGCCGCCAGGCCGGCTGGCCGGCTGGCCGCTACTCCACGATCGCTGGTTTTGTCGAGCCCGGAGAGAGTCTCGAGGACGCCGTCCGTCGCGAAGTCCTGGAGGAGACGGGCGTCGTCACGGGCGCGACAAGCTACCATTCATCGCAGCCCTGGCCATTCCCCCGTTCGCTGATGCTTGGTTTTCGCGCCGAGGCCTTCTCGACCGATATCCGGCTCGGCGACGAGCGAACTCGAGGATGCGCGCTGGTTCAGCCGCGCGGACATCGCTGCGGGCACGCCATCGCTACCATTCCCGCAGTCGATCGCATTCCGGCTGATCGAGGAATGGTACGACGCCGGCAGCACGCGCCCGCTCGCCGAGGAGGCACGACTGCGCGGGCGAGGCTAGCGGATCCATGTGCCTCGCCCTGATCGCCTATCGGGCCCACCCGCGCTATCCGCTGGTACTCGCAGCAAACCGCGACGAGTTTCACGCCCGAGCGGCACAGGCGCTCCATTGGTGGAATGGCGACATCCGCATGCTCGCCGGTCGCGACCTGCAGGCCGGAGGAACCTGGCTCGGGACGGATCGCACGGGTCGCATGGCGCTCGTGACCAACTACCGCGATCCCTCGACGCCGCGCCCGGATAGCAGCTCCCGCGGGTCGCTCATCCGCGACTTTCTCGGCAATGAGAAGGGCGCTGCCATCTTCGCGCATGAAACGGCTGCGCGCGCACGCGAATTCAGCGGCTTCAACCTGCTCGCGATGGATCGCGAATGCCTCGCATACGTCACCAGCCATCCGGAGCCTGAAGTACGCCTGCTGCCACCGGGCGTTTATGGACTGAGCAACCGCAACCTCGACACGCCCTGGCCGAAACTGCTGCGCGCTCGCGAGCGCTTCGAGCAGGAATTGGCGATCGGCCATCCACGCCCCGAAGTGCTTATGCGGATGCTGTCCGATCGCGCAACCGTCTCTGACGAACTCTTGCCTGATACCGGTGTGGGCATCGAATGGGAGCGGCGACTTTCGGCGCCATTCATCGTGAGTGACGGCTACGGCACGCGTTGCAGCACCCTCGTGCTCTCCGGCAGCGACGGCATCGTCACGGCCGAGGAGCGCAGTCATTCAGCGGACGGAAGCCCAAGCGGGAGAGTTCGCATCGCCTACCGTGTCGAAACCCCAGGATGATCCGCCTGCTCGCAGTGCTGCTTCTGACCTGCGCGGCCTGGGTTCCGGCCGCGTGTGCTGCCGATGCGATCGAGGTCGAGGTCGTGGGCGTCGAAGGAGCCTTGCTCGAGAATGTCCAGGCGCTGCTGAGCCTCCAGCGTCATGCGCGCTCGAAACAGCTGGACGAGGAGATGGTCGAGCGGCTTGCGCAACGCGCTCCGGGCGAGGTCGCTATTGCGCTTCGGCCCTACGGATACTACGAGCCGGCAGTCGACACCGAACTCGGGCACACGGACGGCGGCTGGAAGGCCACCGTCAGGATCGACCTCGGTCCGCCTGTGATACTTGTCGAGCAACAGGTCGAGATCAGCGGCAACGGCCGCGACGAGCCGTTCCTGCGTCAGGCACTCGCGAACTCGCCCCTCAGGACCGGGGCGCGCCTGAGTCACATCGACTACGACCAGCTCAAGGGCGAGTTGCTGCGTGCGGCGGTCGGAAACGGCTATCTGGACGCCGATTTCACGCGCGGGGAACTGCTGGTGGATCCCGCCTCGCACGAGGCGCGTGCTTTGATCACTCTCGAGACTGGAGAGCGCTACCGATTCGGCCCGACTGCGATCGAGCAGGACTTCCTGCGCCCGGATTTCGTCCGGCGCTACCTGCGTTACCGCGAAGGCGGCTGGTACGACGCGGCTGCACTGCTGCGCACCCAGTTCGCACTGGACGATTCACAGTACTTCGCCGTCGTCGAGGTATTACCCGAAGAGCGCGATCGCGCGGCGAAGATCGCACCAATACGGATAATCGCCACGCCCAACAAGCGCAATCTCTATACGATTGCGGCCGGCTACGCGTCAGATACCCGCGTGCGGGGCACGCTAAGCTGGGAAAACCGCCGCCTGAACCCGAGCGGTCACCGGCTTCGAGCTGACATCCGCGCGTCGGATATCGAGGAGGTCGTGCGCCTGACCTACGCGATACCGTGGACCGACCCTGCGCTTGAGAAACTATCCTTCGAGTTGCGAGGCCTGCGCGAGCAGCGTGCCGACATCGAAACGACTGGCGGCAGCTTCAAGGTCGGGCTGACGCAGGTGCAGGGCAAGTGGCAACGCGTGCTGTCGGTGACTGCCGATGCGACACGTGACGAGATCAGCACGCCGACAGGCGTCACCCGGACGAGCGGCCAGCTTCTTGTACCGGGCATTTCCTATGCGCTCCTGCCGCCAGGCTTTCTCGGCGTGAACGCCGTGCCGCGCGGTTTCCAGCTGGAGCTGATCGGCTCGACATCGACACTGGGCTCGGATACGGACTTCACGCGGCTGGCGATCCGCGACGAACGCAGATTTCGCCTCGCCGACCGCTGGCACCTGCAATTGCGCGCCGAGCTCGGCGCGAGTGCGGTCGGGGATTTCCAGGAACTCCCGGCACAATACCGGTTCTTCGCCGGCGGAGATCGCAGCGTGCGCGGTTATGGCTATGAGGAGCTCTCGCCGGTCGACGCCGACGGAAACCGGATCGGTGGCCGCCACCTGATGACCGGCAGCATCGAGTTGCAGCGCGACTTGCCGCGAAACTTTGTCGCGGCCGTTTTTCTCGACGGCGGCAATGCCATCAACCACTTCGGCGACCGCCTGGAGTACTCGGCGGGCGTCGGCCTGCGTTACCGATTGCCGTTCCTGAGCATCGGTCTCGACATCGCACAATCGCTGTCAGAGCCCGATCGCAGCCCCCGCCTGCACCTGAATTTCACGCCGAACCTGTAGCGCGCCGCCTGCAATGAAGAAACGAACCCGATGGCTGTTGATCGCAATTGCGCTCTTCGCCATTGCATCGATTTCCGGCGTCGCATGGTTGGTCACCACCGAGGCGGGCCTCGCACGCGTCGTGGCCATGGCGGAAGCACTGGACAAGGTGGAAATCCATGTTTCCGGCGCGCGTGGGCGGCTCGCGGGCCCGCTGCAGGTCGACTTGATCGTGATCGAACATCCACGCGCGACAATCCGGATCAGCGGCCTTGCCGCCGACCTGGTTCCCGCCGAAATCCTGGCGGGCCGGATCTCCGTGAAGCGGCTGGATGTCGCGGCCGTCACAGTCGTGCTGCACGAACGTACGGAGCCGCCGGGAACGCCGGCGTTCTTTCCCCGCTGGCTCAAGCTCGCGATAGGTGAATTCCGGATCGCCGGACTTTCGATCACGTCTCCACGGGGCACGAAGTTGCGGCTTCGGGAGCTCGCCGGATCGGTGTCGATAACGCGGTCCCGGATCCGCTTCGATGACGTCAGGGCGGACGCCGGCGCCTGGGCCGTCGCCGCTGCGGCGGGACGCGTGCTGGCCACGGAGCCGATCGCGATCGAGGGCGGCGCCGCCTGGACACTGACCGCGGACCGCACCCTGGTCGGCATCGTTCGCACGCGCGGCAACCTCGACCGCATGCAGGCACATGCAGAGATTGCAGCGCCAGGCCGCGCTACCGCCGATGGCGAGTTGACCGACCTCACCGGAGATTTCCACTGGACCGGCAGGGCGGAGCTCGAGCATCTCGATCTCACACAATGGTTCGGCCCTTCACCTATCGGCCCGCTCAGCGCAAGCATCGACGCTGGCGGAAATCAATCGAGCTACGCCGCGTCGGGGCGAATTCGCGGCGAAGGACTGCCGGAGGCAGGCGCCGGATTCAGCGGCGCCGCTGATTATGCCGATGGACTGGTCACGATACCGGATTTGAAGATCACAATGCCCGGCACCACGAATTTCCGCGTACAGGGAACGATAAGCGTCGACGAACAGCCTGCATTCACGCTGAGCGGCGACTGGACCGATTTCAGTTGGCCATTGACCGGACCTGCGTTCCTGCAGTCAAGTTCCGGGACTCTGCAGGCGCAAGGCTGGCGTGAGTTTGGCTTCAGCTGGGCCGGGAAACTCGAGCCGCCTGGCCTGCCGCCTGCGGAAGGCCGCGTGAACGGCAGATTCACTGCGACCCAGATCATAGTCGAGGAATCCGCATGGCAGACACTAGGCGGACAGGTCAAGGCGTCCGGCATGCTGACCCGCGATGCGGAACGCGCCTGGACCCTCTCGGGAAACGCCCATGGCGTCGACCCGTCGGTATTTCGCACTGAGCTGCCGGGGCGACTGACATTCGCGTATGCGGCGTCGGGATCCGGCCTGGACGAGCACGCGCGCTGGAGCGCAATCGTCACGCAGCTCTCGGGGCAGGTCCGCAGCCGCGCCGTCAGTGGCGGCGGCATCGTGCGCGGTCAGCCGGGCTTGATGCAATTCGAGCACGTTGCAGTCGCGATCGGACCGGCAAAGCTTACGGTCAATGGCGCACTGGGCGGCAAGTCGGCACTGGATGCCCGGCTTGTTGCCGATGACCTTTCAGATTTCCTGCCGGGGCTCGGCGGCCAGATTGACGCCACGCTTCGATACAAGAGTCCGCAGATCATTTTTTCCTTTTCGGGCCACGCCCTCGCCTGGGACGAACAAAAGGCGGATGTGCTGTCGGCGGATGCGCGCATCGACCTCGAGGATCACGAGACATCCTGGCTGCGGCTGCGAACGGCGGGCCTCCGCGTTGCGGGCCAGGCACCGAGCGATACGCGCCTCTCGCTTGATGGCCTGGTGCGCGATCACAGCGTGGAATTCCGGGTCGGCCTAGGCGAGGATGCGGTCGAACTTCGGGGCCACGGCGCCTACGCCGGCGATAGATACACGCTCGTTGCCGAAAGCGTTTCGGCAACAGGGCCCGGCTTCGCTCCATACCAACTCGAGGCGCCGGCCCGGCTTCTCGTTTCCTCCACGTCGGCGCAGCTCGCGCCGGCCTGCCTGGTCCAGGGCGAGCGGCGCATCTGCCTGGAAGGCCGCTGGCAGCAGGACGCGGACTGGTGGCTGCAGGCGGGCCTGCGGGCATTTCCGCTGGAGACACTCAAGCTGGAGATCCCGGGCCGTCCAAGTTACCGCGGCCTGCTTTTCATGGATGCGCGCGTTTCGGGCAGTTCCGGGCAGCGCTGGCTCGCCGACATCCAGGCGGAGGTTCGCGATGCCGTTCTCCGGTTCCAGACAGCAAGTGGCAAGGACCGGGACATCGGACTCGGGCGCACCCAGCTGACATTGAAGAGCGAGGCCGGATATCACCGCCTCAATATCAGTGTCCTGGATGCCACCTCGAGCGACCTTTCCCTGGTCCTCGCCGCCGAAAGGCATGACGACATACCGCTTGCGCAATTGCCCGTTTCCGGCAGGGTGCTTGGCGCGACCTCACAACTGGACCTGCTGCCGCTGCTGTTCGAGGACATCGACCGCGCATCCGGCAGGCTCGCCCTCGATTTCGCGATATCCGGCCAGCTCGCGAGTCCATCCCTGCTGGGCAACGCCAGCCTCGTCGGCGGCACGCTCGACTTTTATCAGGCCAACCTGCGTCTTCGCGATATCGGAGCGACGCTTGAGTTGCAGCAGTCGGCACTCGGCCTCCATGCGACCGCGATGGCCGGCGACGGGACACTCGCCGTCGACGGGCGCCTGAACTGGCAGGACCGCCAGGTCGCCGGCGCGCTCACGATGAAGGGCGATCGGCTGCTGCTCGTCAATGTTCCGGAGGCGCGGATATACGCCTCTCCGGACCTGCGATTCGCGCTCGCCGACCGGCGTATCGACGTGACGGGCAGCGTGACGATACCCGAGGCGCGAATTGTCCCGGCCGAAACTGCCGGTGCGGTACTCGTCTCCACCGACGAACGCATCCAGAGGTCGCGGCAGGATGCAGGTGAGCAGTCCGGGTATGAAGTCGCAAGCGATCTCCGGCTGACACTCGGCGAGAAGGTTGACCTCGATGCCTATGGGCTGAGCGGGCGGCTCACCGGCACGGTGCGCGCCCGTAGCGTGCCGCGAGAGGCCGCCGTCGCAACGGGTGAACTCGATATCCAGGACGGCCGCTACCGCGCCTACACCCGGGAACTTAATGTCGAGCGTGGGCGGCTGTTGTTCGCGGGCGGCCCGGTCACCGATCCCGGTATCGACCTGCGAGCATCGCGAAAACTGCCTGGATATACGGTCGGCGTCATCGCGCGTGGCCGCCTGCGCCGGCCTCAGCTGACGCTTTATTCCGAGCCGCCGCTGCCGCAGCCGCAGATCGCATCGCTGCTGATCGTCGGGAGAACGCTGGACAGCCTGCAGGACGCGGATCGCGACAGCCTGGATGCCGAGCGCGCGAGCCTCGTCGCCCAGGGCGGCGCCCTGCTCGCCGGCGAACTGGGCCGCCACGTGGGCCTCGACGAAGTCGGTGTCGCCCAGGACGCCGATTCGGGCACCGCGCTGGTTCTGGGCAAGTTCCTTTCACCGCGGCTGTACATCAGCTATGGGATCTCGCTGGTGGACGAAATCAACACGATCAAGCTTCGCTACACCATCGGTGACCGCTGGGTGATCTCCGCGGAATCCGGCCTCCAGTCGGCGGCCGATATCGAGTACCGCATCGAGCATTGATGTGCCGCCCGCCTTTCTTGACGCGTCTTGCATATTTATGCAAGACTTCAGCAACTTTATGCATACACAGACGCGAAACAACGGCGCGCACGCCACGTCTGCGCGCCGCGAGGCGCTCAGGCGCATCATCAGGAACGCGACCGTTGGCCGTCAGGAGGATCTCGTGCGCCTGCTCGGCCGGGCCGGTCATCACGCGACTCAGTCGAGCATCAGCCGCGACCTGCGCGAGCTCGGCGTGGCCAAGCAGGGAGATCGCTATGTGCTGCCCGACGATCCCACGCCGGCGCTGGACGATTTTGCGGCCGTTGCTGCCTTTGTGCGCGACCTGAAGCCCGCCGGGCCCTGCCTGACAGTGATCCGCACGATGGCGGGCGCCGCGCAGAGCGTCGCAATTGTCCTTGACCGTGCGCAGTGGCCCGACGTTGTCGGCACCCTCTCCGGCGACGACACGATTTTCGTGGCAACCCGCGGCGCTCGGTCCCAGCGCCGGCTGATCGCCCGCCTGCACCAAGAATTCCGAGTCTGAGTAACGCCATGCCTACGCCTTCATCGGGCGCCGATGCGCCCATCCTGCTCGCCTTTTCCGGAGGCCTGGACACCTCGTTCTGCGTGCCCTGGCTCAGGGAGACCTGCGGCCGCCCCGTCGTCACGGTCACCGTGGACACGGGGGGCATCGACACGGTCGCGGCGCAACAGCTTTCGGAACGGGCAAAGCTGCTAGGCGCCAGTTCGCATCACCTGGTCGATGCGCGGCGCGATTATTTCGATCGCGTGCTGCGTTGGCTCCTGGTCGGCAATATCCGCCGCGGGCAGATGTATCCGCTTTGCGTGGGTGCCGAGCGTTCGATACAGGCGCAGACGGTCGCGGCGGTGGCACGCAAACTGGGGAGCGGCACGGTGGCGCATGGCTGCACGGCGGCCGGCAATGACCAGGTGCGCTTCGAAGTCGCCCTGCGCACGCTCGCGCCTGGCCTCGAGATTCTCGCACCCGTACGTGACCAGGCATTCAAGCGGCCAGAGCAGCTCCGTTACCTCGAGGAGCGCGGGCTGCCGGTTCCGCCGCATGGCGCCGCGTATTCGACCAATCGCGGCCTCTGGGGAGTGACAATCGGCGGCAGGGAGACCCTGACCTCGACCGGCAGTATTCCCGAAGACGCCTGGGTGCTTTCCAGCGATGCATTCGTAAAGCCGGCCCCGCCGCGGCGCATTGTCATCGGCTTCGAATCCGGCCTGCCAGTGTCGCTCGACGGCGAGCCGCTCGCTCCCGTTGCGCTGATCGAGCAGCTCGAAACGGTGGCAGCTCGATATGGCATCGGTCGCGGGATCCATCTCGGTGACACGATCATCGGCACCAAGGGCCGCGTCGCGTTCGAGGCGCCGGCCGCCGCAGTGCTGATCGATGCACATCGGGAACTCGAGAAGCTGGTCCTGAGCGCGCGTCAGCAGCGGATAAAGGAGATTGTCGCCGCTCCGTATGGCGACCTGGTGCACGAGGGACAGAATCTCGATCCCGCCTGCAGGGATATCGAGGCGCTGTTCGCGTCTGCGCAGGCCCGCGTGACCGGCCATGTCACGCTGCTGCTGCGGCCCGGCTCGGCATTCGTCGAGGGCGTCGAATCGCCCTGGTCACTGATGAAGGCGTCGAAAAGCGTCTACGGGGAGTCGGCGGGCGAATGGACCGCTACCGACGCGCGGGGATTCTCGAGAATGGTTTCGCTTCCGGGCGTGTTCTGGACGCGCGCCGGTGCGGAGGCAGACAAGCAATGATGAAATCGATAATCGTCGACAAGATCGCATCGGTCACCCAGGCCTGCGGCTTGTCGCACGAGATCAGGATATCGACCGAGATTCCCTGCGAGGAAGGCGTCGTGCTCGCCGTCGAGATCCTCACCGACAAGGCGCAGTACAACACGCTCGAACTCACGAGCGGACGCATGGCGAAGCTCGCCCGCGGCAACGTGATCATAGGCGCGCTTGGCCACCGCAAGGCGCTGTTCGGCTACTCCGGGCACCTGCCGGAAAAGCTGGCGGCTGGCGACGTGATCCAGATGCTGAATATCGGCGGCGTACTCGGCGTCTGCGACTCCGCAAACCCGGAGAAGGGTCGGCCGTTTGATTGCCGCGTGCTCGGCGCCGTGCTGCATTTCCCCTATCTTGGCGAGCGCATCGGCGTGCCGGCGCGCGCCGGGATGCGGAAACTGGACTTTGACGCGACACTCGACACCGCCGGAGTTCCTGTCGTCGCGCTGGCAGGCACCTGCATGGAAGCCGGCAAGACCGCGGCCGCCTGCGCGATGATTTCCCGGATGCGCCATCGCGGGCTGACGGTCGACGGATTCAAGGCGACCGGCGTCTCGTTGCGCCGGGACATCCTCGCGATGGAGGACTCCGGCGCGCGCCGCTCGATGATATTTACCGACTTTGGCGTTGTCACGACCACGGCGAAAAATGGGCCTGCGCTGACGCGAACGATGCTGACAGAAATGTCGGCGGGCAAGCCCGATGTAATCGTCTTCGAGCTTGGCGACGGAATCCTCGGCGCCTACGGCGTCGAGGCGATACTCGATGCGCCCGACATCAGGAAGGCGCTCACGGCCGTCGTGCTCTCGGCCAATGACCCGGTGGCCGCCTGGGGCGGCGTGAAGCTGCTGCGTGACCGCTTCGGTATCGAGCCTGCGGTGGTCACCGGCCCGTCCACCGACAATTCCGTGGGCGTGGACATCATCCGCGAACAGCTTGGTGTGCCGGCCTTCAATGCGCTGACAAGTGGCGCCGCGCTCGGCGACTGCGTGATTTCAGCCGTCGGCCTTGACTCGGTTGCGCACGCCCGGGAGCTCGAGCAATGAGCGCACGCATACCGGCCATCATCTTCGGTGGCACGGGTTACGTCGCCGGTGAATTGCTACGGCTCGTTCTCGGCCATCCACGCCTCGAACTGGCCGCGATCGCGTCTGACAGCCAGCCGGGCGAACGGGTCGCGAATGCCTTTCCGCATCTCGCCGTGGCCTGCGACCAACTGCAGTACGTCTCGATTGAAAGCACGATCGAACTGGCTGCAAAACTTCCCCGCTCCGCCGTCCTTGCAGCCGCGCCGCACGGCGTCTCGCACAAGCTCCTGGATGCCCTCCTCACCCGTACCGCCGCGGCCGGCACCAGGCCGGCTGTCGTCGATATCTCGGCAGACTTCCGATTTGCCGACCTGGGTGAATACGCGCGTGTCTACAAGCGCCCGCATGGCGCGCCTGCGCGCGCGCCTGAATTCACCTGCGCCGTGCCCGAGCACCTGGACCGCTCGCCGACTCCGCACGTGGCGCATCCCGGCTGTTTCTGCACGGCAACTCTGCTCGCTTCCGTGCCTCTGCTCACGCTCGGTCTCGTTGAGCCGCAGGTCTTCGTTTCCGCGATCACCGGCAGCACCGGCGCCGGGCGCAGCCCGATCGCCGGGACCCACCACCCCGAGCGCCACGGCGATCTCTACGCCTACAACCCGCTGACCCATCGTCATGCCGCCGAGATCACCGCGCTCGCGCGCGCCGCATCGGGGATTGACAGCCGCTTCTCCTTCGTCCCGCACTCCGGGCCCTTTGCACGCGGCATCCATGCCACGGTCCAGGCGAAGCTGAAGAAACCGCTCGATACCGCGGGCGCCATCGCGGCACTGCGCGGATTCTATGCCGGCAGGCCGTTCGTGCAGGTGCTGGACGGGCCGCCGCGGATGAAAGACGTCGTCGCCAGCAACTACGCGCACCTGTCCGCGGTCGCCGACGGCGAGACGATTGTCGTGATGTCGGTCATCGACAACCTGGTCAAGGGTGCGGCCGGCGGCGCGATGCAGTGGATGAACCGCCTGCTGGGCTTCAATGAGACCGATGGCTTGACGGCGCCCGCGCCGGGCTGGACATGAGATGAATAGCTTTCTCGATCTCGCGGACATCCCGCGCGACGAGATCGTGGACCTGCTCGCGCTTGCGGATCGGCTGCGCGATCGGCCGGAGCCGGCGGCCCTGCGGGGCCGGGTGCTGGGCCTGCTATTCTTCAATCCTTCGCTGCGGACGCGCGCCTCGATACAGGTTGCGATGGCGCGCCTCGGCGGCGAATCAATCGTCATCACCCCCGGCAGCGGCAGCTGGCAGCTCGAGACCCGAATGGGCGTCGCGATGACAGGCAGCGCGGCTGAGCACATCCGTGAAGCCATCCCGGTGCTCGATTCCTACTGCGATGCGCTGGGCGTGCGGGTCTTCGCGGAGGGGCGCAATCTTTCGGACGACATCGCGGAGCGCACCTTCACGAATATCGCCTCGCTTTGCCGGCGGCCGCTGATCAACCTCGAGTCCGCGGTGAATCATCCCTGCCAGGGCCTCGCCGACTGGAAAACGCTCGATGACCTCAAGGTGCCGCGCCGTGGCCGCTTCGTGCTGAGCTGGGTGAATCATCCGCGGGCGCTGCCACTTGCGGTTCCAGCCGCCGCCGTGCACATGGCGGCGATGCGCGGCATGGACGTGGTCGTGCTGCGCCCGCCTGGGTTCGCGCTTCCCGGCGCGATCATGGAAAAGGCCAGGCGCGCCGCTACTGCCTCGGGAGGCAGCGTCAGCGAAACCGACGACCGCTGCGCCGCCCTCGCCGGCGCGCAGGTCGTATATGCCAAGGAATGGGGCTCACCGGAGCACTACGGCGATGCCGAGGCGGAGGCCCGCGTCCGAAGCAATTTCAGCGACTGGATGGTCCGCGAGTCGTGGTTCAGCGAAACCGCGGCGGACTGTCACCTGATGCATTGCCTTCCGGTGCGGCGTAACGTCGCGGTTGCCGACGAGGTGCTCGACGGGCCTCGCAGCCGCGTGCTCAGCCAGGCTCACAATCGACTGGTCGTGCAAACGGCGATACTTTACCGGCTGCTCGGCGGAACGCCCGCCGGCACGCGGAACTGAAACGAGGAGCCTTGAAGAGATGGCGACCCAGCACATCGACCAGACCGCTGTGATCTCCGCACTGCGGGGCGCGGCGCCCTACATCCGGCTCTACAAGGGCAAGATCTTCATGATCAAGGCGGGCGGCGCCGTGTTCAGCGACGCTGCCGGGACGCGCGGCCTCATCGAGCAGATCGCAATCCTTCATCACCTCGGCATTCGCGTCGTGCTCGTGCACGGCGGCGGCCCCCAACTCGACGAGATGCAGCGCGCGCTCGGCATCGAACCCAGCATGGTGCGCGGACGCCGCGTCACAGACGACAAGTCGATCGATGCGACGACCATGGTGCTCAATGGCCTCATCAACACGCGGATCCTGGCGATGTGCCGGGAGGTCGGGATCGACGCGGTGGGACTCTCCGGCGTGGATGCGGGCCTGGTGCGCGCTGTTCGCCGTCCACCGGTCAAGGTTGACGGCGAATCCGTTGACTACGGCTTCGTCGGGGACATCGTCTCGATCGACACGACGGTGCTGCGCAAGCAACTCGATGCCGGCCTGATGCCGGTCATCAGCCCTCTATCGTCGGACGATACCGGCTGCGTACTGAATATCAACGCAGATACGGTCGCTGCATCAATCGGGGCGGCGCTCGGTGCAGAGAAGCTGATCCTCTGCACCGGTGCGGCCGGAATTCTCGAGCGACTCGAGGATCCGCGCTCACTTGTTTCTTATACGGATCTCGCCGGCCTCAGGCGCCTCGAGCAAGCAGGCAGCCTCGGGGGCGGCATGCTCCCGAAGGCCTCTGCGATCGAGGCCGCCATCCGGGGCGGCGTACGGCGTGTACACGTGATCTCCTACCGCGTGCGCGACAGCGTCCTCGCGGAAGTGTTCACGAATGAAGGCACTGGAACGATGATCGTCGCCGACATCAAGGCGATGACCCCGGCCGAGCAGCACCCGGAAGCAGTCGCATCGTGACCAGGCTCTGGGACAAGGGAACGCCGCTGGACGGTCGCGTGCTCGAGTTCACGGCGGGCGAGGACCATGCGCTCGACGATCGCCTGGTCGCCTATGACGTGCGTGCTTCGATTGCGCATGCGGAAATGCTGGCGGAAGCGCGCTTGCTGACGGCCGATCAGCTGGCGCGGATCCGCGACGGCCTGATCGAGCTTGGCGCAGCCCATGCCCGCGGCGAGTGGCGCGTGCAGCTCGAAGAGGAGGACGGCCAGACAGCGCTGGAGTCGCGGTTGACCGCGCAAATCGGCGATGCCGGTGCGCGCATCCACCTGGGCCGCTCGCGCAACGACCAGGTCCTGGCAGCAATGCGTCTCTACATGCGGGATGTGGTTGGGCAGCTTGCGCCCGCGGCGGATGCGGTTGCAGGAGCATTGATCGCAGTCGCCGCACGGCAGGGTAATGTCGAACTGCCGGGCTATACGCACATGCAGCAGGCCATGCCGAGCTCCGTAGATTGGTGGGCCCGGGGGTTCGCAACCGAGATCCGCGATGACGCCGAGGGAATCCGCCAGACCCTGCGCCGCATCAATCGCAATCCGCTGGGGTCGGCGGCAGGTTATGGAACGCCGAATCTCCCGGTTTCGCGCGAAGCGACGCAGCAGCGGCTGGGTTTCGAGGATGTGCAGGAGCCGGTCACGGCCGTCCAGCTCTCGCGCGGCAAGGCCGAGTCCCATCTGTTGTTCGAGTTGACGTTGCTGATGCAGGACCTGGGCCGGCTGGCATCGGACCTGCTCCTGTTCTACACGCAGGAATTTGCTTTCGTCGAGATTCCGGCCGGCATGACGACGGGTTCGTCGATCATGCCGCAAAAGCGCAATCCGGATGTGCTTGAACTCATACGCGGACGCTCGGCCACCGCGCTCGCCTGCCTCGTCGAGGCCCTGAGTGTTTACTCTCGCCTGCCGTCCGGGTACAACCGGGACTTGCAGCTCATCAAAGCACCGCTCTTTCGTGGCATCGATATCTGCACGCAGGTCATCGCGATCCTGCCTGCCGCACTCGATGGCCTGCGATTCCGGCCGGAGAAAATCCGTCTCGACCCGTCGATACAGACTGCGGCGCGCGCGAACGAGCTCGTGGTCAGGGAAGGAATTCCGTTTCGCGATGCCTATCGCCAAGTCGCCGAGGAAATCGCGGCAAAAACCGGAGGTCAATCATGAAGAGCTGGGTCAAGCCGTTGGCGGGTGTCGTACTGATAGCCGCGGGCGCAATTGGGCTGACCTACGGGGAGTTTACCTACACCAAGGAGAAGCACGAGGCTAATCTCGGAGGCCTCGAGCTTTCCTACAAGGAGAAGGACACGATCGACATCCCGAAGTGGGCCAGCGCGGGCTTGATCGCGGTAGGCGTGCTGCTCCTGGTCTTTGGTCGCAAACCATGATTGCTTGCACCCTGGCATGACCGGCGGACTGTTCACACAGATGAACCCCCTGCTGATCAGCGGCTGTCTGTCACTGCTGACCGCCTGTGCGGAGCCTGTGGATCCCCCGGGTCCGGCGTTACTGTTCGCGGGTGGCCGGGGCGAGCTGAGCGCCGCAGAGCGCCTGCAGGTATTTGATCTCCTCGGCCTCAGCGTCACACCCGATGGCGGGGGTTTTGTGGACCAGATCTGCGGCCAGCCGGCCGGCGCAACGGTCGAGTTCCGCGACATGAACTCGGACGGCCTCCAGGAAATCCTGCTGATATTTGGCAACACCTGTACCTCCGGCCACGCAGGAAGTTCCGCAGTGCTGCTCATTCGCGACGCGGACGGAGTCCTGCAACCCAATCTTGGCTTTCCGGCGGCAAGCGCCGACCCGCTGCCGGCGACGAATCAGGGTTATCCGGACCTCTTGATCGGAGGCCCCGGATTCTGCTTCCCTGTCTGGCGCTGGAACGGAAAGGAATACATTGGAGATCACAACGAACCGCAGATGCCGGGCGGTTGTGATCACATGAACGACTGAACGGGGGCAATCGAGACAATGCGTCACGGTGAATGGCATCGATCCAGCCGCGCCGGCTGGTTGCGCGCGGCGGTGCTGGGCGCAAACGACGGAATTGTGTCGACAGCGAGCCTCGTGATCGGTGTCGCGACCGCAGAAGCGTCGCGAAGCACGGTGCTGATCGCCGGGACCGCGGGCCTCGTCGCAGGAGCCATGTCCATGGCGGCCGGCGAGTACGTTTCCGTCAGTTCGCAGGCGGACATCGAGCGCTCAGATCTTGCGCGCGAGCGCAAGGAGCTCGAAACGGACGTCGAGGCCGAGCAGCGCGAGCTTGCCGCGATTTATGTCGAGCGCGGGCTCGAGCCGGCGCTGGCATCGCAGGTCTCGGATCAACTGATGGCACACGATGCATTGCGCGCACACGCGCGTGACGAACTCGGCATTTCGGAATTCGCGCCTGCGCGACCTGTGCAGGCCGCGGTTGCCTCCGCCCTCTCCTTCGCCGTCGGCGCGGCATTGCCGCTGCTGGCCGCCATCGCGGTGCCGCCCGCAAGAATGATTTCCCTGGTCGCGGTGCTGTCACTCGCTTTCCTTGCAGCCCTCGGCGGGATCGCGGCGAAGGTCGGAGGTGCGCGAATCCTGAATGGCGCCGTGCGCGTGACATTCTGGGGTGCGCTCGCGATGGCGCTGACTGCCGCGGTCGGGAGCCTGTTCGGCGTCGCTGCCTGAACTGTGCGGCTGCATGAGCGCAAATTTCCTGGACAACCCGGTCTGGCATGCGTTGACCACGCAGCATTCGGCGCTCGCGATCACGGCAATGGGTGCCGCGAAATACCCGCCCGCCGTGGCGCCGTTTGCCGCAGTCGGTGACGACCCCAGGCATGCCGCCGTTCAGCTCACGAGCCTGGTGCAGGACGGCGAGTCCGTTTACCTGGTGGGCGTAGCGCCGGAGCCGCCCCCCGGTTGGATACTCGAACGCAGGAAGCCCTGCGCGCAGATGATCTGCCACGAGCCGCCGGGCGAAGTCGCCGGCCCGCCGGTCACCGAAATGTCCGAATCGCACCGTGCCGACATGCTGGCCCTGACCGCGCTTGTGTTTCCGGGGTTCTTCAGGCCGCGAACGCTGGAAATGGGGCGGTACATCGGGATTTACGAAGGCGCCCGGCTCGCAGCAATGGCAGGTGAACGCATGCGAATCGACGGATTCCAGGAAATCAGCGCTGTCTGCACACATCCAGAATACGCGGGCCGCGGCTACGCGCAGAGACTCGTGTCACTGGCCTGCCGTGGCGCCTACGAGCGCGGATTCGTGCCGTTCCTTCACGTCTACGAGGACAATACCCGCGCGATCGCCGTATACCGCCGGCTGGGTTTCGCCGATCGCGCCAGCATTCCACTCTGGTCACTGCACAAGCCCGATGGACAATAGTGCGAATGGCCATTCCGTGAGGGTCATCGAGACTCCGCGCCTGGCGCTGTCGCCTCTTTCGGCGCGGGACGCCGAGTTCATCCTCGGGCTCCTGAATGAGCCGTCGTTCCTGCGTTTCATCGGCGACCGCGGTGTGCGCAGTACGGATGACGCGCACCGCTACATCGAGGACGGCCCCGTCGCAAACTATCGGCGCCATGGACATGGCCTGCTCCGTGTCGAGCTCAAGGCGGATGGCACGCCGATCGGCATCTGTGGCGTACTGAAGCGCGACGGCCTGCCGGAGCCGGACCTCGGTTTTTCCCTGCTGCCGGCCTACTGGTCCAAGGGCTATGCCCATGAGGCCGCAAGCGCGGTCATGCAGGAAGTGCGCAGCGCCCTCGGGCTTCGCCGGATACTGGCAATCACCTCAGTTGACAACGAATCCTCGATCAGGCTCCTGGGCAAGCTGGGCTTCCGTTTCGAGAGCATGATCCGCATTGGCGAAGACCCGAAAGAGCTTCGGTTGTTTGCCTCCGAGCCATGAATCGTTGCGCCTGGGCAAGCACGCCGCTTGGAATCACTTACCACGACGCCGAATGGGGAGTGCCCGTACACGATGATCGCGTGTTGTTCGAGTTCATTACGCTGGAAGGCGCACAGGCGGGACTCAGCTGGGAAACGATCCTCCGCAAGCGCGAGGCGTATCGCGAGGCCTTCGCGGGCTTCGATCCGGTGCGCGTGGCCCGCTTTACGCCGGTCCGTTGCAGAAAGCTCATGGGCAACAGCGGCATCGTCCGTAATCGGCTCAAGATCGAGAGCACGGTGACGAATGCCAGGGCTTTCCTGGCTGTTCAACGCGAATTCGGCTCATTCGACTCGTTCCTCTGGGATTTTGTCGGAGGCGCGCCGCTCGTCAACCGCGGCCGCTCGGCGAAGAAGGTCCCTCCCCGGACGGATCTTTCCGACGCGCTCAGCAAGGAACTGAAACGCCGCGGATTCCGTTTCGTCGGCACGACGATCTGCTACGCTTTCATGCAGGCTGTCGGCGTCGTGAATGACCACGTGACCGGCTGTTTCCGGTACAGGAGTTGTGCCAGAGGCTGAGGAGCCATGCTGTTCCTCGATCGCCAGGACGTCGTCGAATTGCTGCCGATCGCGGACTGCATCACCGCGGTCGCCGCCAGGGTGCATGAACGCGCGTTGCGGGACGGACGTGGCCGCAAGCTCCCGCTTGCAGGCGGGGACGGCAGCGATGCTTGATCCGCAAGTCGTCGCCTTCACCATCGTCGCAGCCGCGATGACGATGGCGCCCGGGGCGGACACCATGCTGGTGGTCCGCAATGTGCTGCGTGGCGGGCGGCGGGACGGCTATTTCACGGTCGCCGGCATCTGCTCGGGACTCTATGTCCACGCCCTGCTCTCGGCGCTCGGCATCTCCGTCATCCTGATGCAATCCGCCCGCGCGTTCACGATCATGAAGATCGCCGGCGCCGGGTATCTCGTGTGGCTCGGTTTCAATTCACTGCGCGGCGCGGCACGCGGCAGCCGTTTACCCGCACCGGAGGCGGTCACCAGGGTGAACGTGACGCCGGCCCGTTGCTATCGCGAAGGATTCCTGACAAATGTCCTGAACCCCAAGGTCGTCGTTTTCTACCTGGCGCTGCTGCCGCAATTCATCCGGCCAGCGGATCCGGTGCTGCTGAAGTCTCTGCTGCTGACCCTCATACACTTCGTCGAGGGAATCCTCTGGCTCGGTCTTGTCGCCTTCGTGGTCGATCGTTCGAGAAAATTCTTCATGAAGCAGAAGATGCGGCGCTGGCTGGATGCAGTCTGCGGCGCGCTGCTTGTCGGGCTCGGCGTGCGTCTCGCGATGGAACAGCAGTAGGATCGCAGCCGTGTACCAGCGACATCGCCGCGTCAATCGACGCCCCGTCCGTCCGGAGACTCCAGCATGAAAATGCCGGTCCTGTTCGTCGGTCATGGCAGCCCGATGAATGCGATCGAGCGCAACGACTTCTTTGACAGCTGGAATGACCTTGGACGGAAGCTGCCGAGACCCAAGGCAATACTCTGCGTATCGGCGCACTGGGAAACCCGCGGCGTGCAGGTCACGGTGTCAGAGACGCCCGCGACGATTCACGACTTCTACGGATTTCCAAAGGCGCTTTTCGACGTGCGCTATCCGGCTCCGGGCGATCCGCCGCTCGCGCGGCGCGTCGCCGGGATGATTTCGACGGTGAATGTCGGGCTCGATCCGGTTCGCGGGCTGGACCACGGCGCCTGGAGCGTTCTGATCGCAATGTACCCGGGCGCGGACATCCCCGTAGTGCAACTGAGTCTCGACACAAGCCGGCCGGGGCGTTTTCACTACGACCTCGCGCGCGAACTGGCGCCACTACGGAATGAACGCATATTGATCCTCGGCAGCGGCAACATGGTCCATAACCTTCGGCTGTTCAGCTTTCAGGACCAGCAGGCGCTAGCCTGGGCTGAAGAGTTCGATGCCACGCTGCGCCAGAGGATCCTGGCGAGGGACCATGAATCGCTAATCGACTACGCCGCACTTGGCCCCAATGCACTCCTGGCCGTGCCGACCCCGGAACATTACTTCCCTCTTCTTTACGCGCTCGCCCTGCAGGAAGCCGCTGAACCTGCAAGCTTTTTCAACGAACGGGTCCTGAGCTCGATCTCCATGACTGCCGTTCTGATCGGTGCCCCGCCCTAGGAGTTAAGATCACGCGGTGAACATCTGGGGGTCGCGCCGATGACTGCCGCACAGGATGATGTCCGGGCGAGAGGCCGCTGCCTCTGCGGCTCCGTGCGTTTTTCCGTTCTGGGCCCGCTGCGCTCGTCGGCCGTCGCCTGCCATTGCGCGACCTGCCGCAAATTCACCGGCGGCCTCTGGGTCGGCACTTGCGCCCGCAGGGAGCACGTCATCATCGAGCGCGGTGATACGCTCAAGTGGTATCGCTCCTCGGAGGAAGCACAGCGAGGTTTCTGCGCTAGTTGCGGTTCGAGCCTTTTCTGGGAAGGTGACGATGAGCCCCTGTGGTCGATCGCTGCCGGCTCGCTCGACGAGCCAACCGGCCTCAGGCTCGCCGTGCATTCCTGGACCTCCGAGGCAGCGGATTACTGGAGCTTCGACCCTGGCATCCCGACGAAGACGGGACCGTCGGGCCTCAGGGAGCCCTGACATTTTTTCATCAAGGGGGATAACTCATGAACAAGAAATTTCTGGTCGCCTGGCTCGTGATGTTCATCGTGTACATGGCGGGCGGTTTCGTCGTCCACGGCATGCTGCTGCATGATGACTACGTCGGGCTGCCCAACTTGTTCCGTTCGGACGAAGAAGCGATGCCGTTCTTCCACTGGATGATCATCGCGCACGTGCTGATGGCCGGAGCCTTCACGTGGATCTACGCGCGCGGCGTCGAGAACAAGCCCTGGCTCGGGCAGGGCCTGCGGTTCGGCGTCGCAATTGCGCTATTGTGCGTCATTCCCATCTACATGATCTATTACGTCGTGCAGCCGATGCCGGGCATGCTGAGCGTCAAGCAGATCGCCTTCGACAGCGATCATGACGCTGATTTTCGGCAGCGTCGTTGCATTTCTCTATCGCGGCCAGGGACGCGCCTGAGGCCGGGAGGAGTTGCATGGAGGCAATCGCTGATGAGTGATGTGAACTGGATCGACGTCGGTTCCAGCGATGAGCTGGCCGGCAGGTCCGTGCAGGAAGTGCGCGTCGGCTCGAAGCGAATTGCGCTGACGCATTCGAGGACGGCCAGTTCGGCGCGATCTCCGGCAGTCTGCAACCACGTCGGCGGCCCGCTCGGCGAGGGCACGCTCGACGGCGATTTCGTCGTCTGCCCGTGGCATTACTACAAGTTCCACTGGCAGACGGGCGCAGGCGAACCCGGCTACGAGGCCGATCGCGTGCCGTCGCACGCCGTGAAGGTCGAGAACGGCCGCGTACTCGTCGCCGAAGCGCCCGGTCACGAAGCGCGGCCGCCTGCCGCACGACGCCGCATCCGCTTGCGCGGGAACCGAAACGCGAGCCCGGGCCCGATCCGCGTGCTCGGAATTTCGACGACGGCCATGACGCAGGCGCCATCCGCGCTACAGCACCTCCGAGGACCTGCTGCTGCACATGCGCTCGCGAACGCGCGCGAGAGCCGCGCGGACTCCGCCTGCGACACGCAGCTGATCACGCGTCCGCGAGCTCGTCGTTCCGCGCCTGCGAGGGCTTCTACTCGAAATCCGCGCGCGCCTGCACCTGGCCCTGCTCGATCACGCAGATGGACTCGAAGGACCAGATGGACCAGGTCTACGAGGGCGTCGTGCACTGGGCCGACGTGATCCTGGTCGCGACGCCGATCCGCTGGGGCGGCGCGAGCAGCCTCTACTACAAGATGATCGAGCGCATGAACTGCATCCAGAACCAGGAGACGATCGCGAACCGCCACCTGCTGCGGAACAAGGTCGTCTCGCTGATCATCACCGGCGGCCAGGACAACGTGCAGGCCGTGGCCGGCCAGGTGCTCGACGTTCTTCGCGGAGCTCGGCTGCCAGTTCCCGCAGTTCCCGTTCATCGCGCACTCGCGCGGCTGGAGCGCGGAGGACATGGAGAACAACGAGCAGTACGTGCGCGACTCGAAGTTCCTGCACGACGGCGCGGTCGGCCCTCGTGCACCGCTCGGCCGACATGGCCCGCGTCATGATCGAGAGCTCGCTCGGCCAGGGCGCGCTGGTCCGCGGCGGGCGCAAGGGGCATCAACTCGATACCGCCAGGGAGACCCATCCATGACCGACCATTGCCGCACTCTGGTTGCCGATCCTGCTCTCGGCCGTCGTCGTCTTCATCGCGAGTTCGATCATCCACATGGCCCCGCTCTGGCACCGCAACGATTGCCGGCGCTGCCCGACCAGGACCGGCTGCATGGACGCGTTGCGCCCGTTCGGGCTGCAAGCCGGGCGAGTACATGCTGCCGCGCGCCAGCGACATGAAGGATGCAACGCACCGGAGTTCGTCGAGAAGCTGAAGCGCGGGCCGGTGCTGCATCATGACGGTGATCCCGAGCGGACCGATGTCGATGTCGCGACCGCTCGTGCAGTGGTTCATCTACACGCTGATCGTCGGCGTGCTCGCCGCCTACGTCGCGGGCCGCGACGCTGCCGCCGGACGCGACCTACCTCGCCGTGTTCCGCGTCGCCGGCACGACCGCTTTCATCGCCTACGCGGTCGGGCTCTGGCAGCAGTCGATCTGGTACAGCCGCCCCTGGTCGACGACGCTCAAGCTGACGCTTGACGGCCTGATCTACGCGCTGCTGACCGGCGGCGTGTTCGGCTGGCTCTGGCCTCGCGATGAGCATAAGCTTCGAGATCAGAGGTGCACTCCCGGCTACGTCGAGCTCGAATGCACGGGTTCGTACACGCACGAAGCGGCAATGCTGCTCTGCGAACAGGCCTTCGCAGGTCGCCGTGCGCGAGGATCGCGCGGCCGTTCTGATCGACGTGCGCGCAGGTCACCGGACGCCCGCCGACGCTGATGCAGCGTTTTGACATCGGCGTGCACATCGCCGGACTTGGATCCGGCTCCGGAACCGCGGATCCGCCTGCGCGATGCTCGGCCACGAGCCGATGATTCACCCGCAGCGATTCGGCGAGATCGTCGCGGGGAACCATGGCGCGCTGCGCCGGGTTTTCACGGACGAGGCGAGGCGATCGACTGGATACTGCGGCTAGACCGCCCGGTCCAGCCCGATAGGCTTCCAAAGCCCGGGGGGTTGTGCGAGACTCAAATGCTGACCGGATTCGGCATTTTCTCCGCAGATGGCCGCGATCGACGAGGGGAATCGATGAAGTGCCTGTATTACGTCGCGCCCGAGCTCGAGAGCACCTCGCGGGTCTCCGACGACCTGCACGACGTGGGCATCGACGACTTCTTCGTGCACGTGATCGCCAAGGACGAGTCCGGCCTCAAGAAGCGGCACATCCACTCCGCCAACTATCTCGAGACGCTCGACGTCATCCGCGACGGATTCCTCGGCGCCGCGATCGGCCTGTTCGCCGGCGTCGTCGGCTGCGTCCTGCTCGACAACTTCGGCCCGTTCGCGAACATCCCGTGGTTCGTGTATCGTCGCGCTATGCGGCGTCGCGACGCTGTTCGGCGCCTGGGAAGGCGGCCTGATCGGCGTCGAGAAGGAAAACAGGAAGCTCGAGCGCTTCCACGACGACATCGAGGCCGGCAAATACCTGATCCTGATCTACGCGCGCAAGGACCAGGAATCCGTGGTGCGGCACATGATGAAGCCGGCGCCACCCGGAGGCGGAATTCGCGGGCGTCGACAGTCATTTCGTCAATCCATTCACGGCCGTACAGCGTCGCCGGCGGACCTCCGGCGATCGGGTGCGCGCTTAGCAAGGGGACTGGCCGATGGCGATTGCAGTTGTTCTGGTCCTCCTCGTCGTCGGCTCCGTCATCTTCCACTTCATGAGTCCCTGGTGGTTCACGCCGATCGCGTCGAACTGGACCACGATGGACGACACCGTGATCCTGACCTTCTGGGTCACCGGCATCGTCTTCGTCGTCGTCAACCTGTTCCTGGCCTGGGTGGTGATCCGCTACCGCCATCGCAAGGGCCAGAAGGCGGACTACGAGCCCGAGAACAAGAAGCTCGAGTGGTGGCTGACGATCGTCACGTCGATCGGCGTCGCCGCAATGCTTGCGCCCGGGCCTGTTCGTCTGGGGCAAGTTCGTCGCGTCCCGAAGGATGCGGCGATCGTCGAGGCGGTCGGCCAGCAGTGGCACTGGAGTTTCCGCTTCCCGGGCGAGGACGGCGAGCTCGGCCACGAGCGACGCGTCGCTGATCACGCCGGAGAATCCGTTCGGCCTCGATCCCGAGGATCCGAAGGGCCGGGACGACGTGCTGGTCGCGAGCCCGGAGCTGCACCTGCCGGTCGGACCAGCCGGTCAAGGTGCTGCTGCGCTCGAAGGACGTGCTGCACAACTTCACGGTCCCGCAGTTCCGGGTCAAGATGGACCTCGTCCCCGGGCATGATCACCTACCTCTGGCTGACGCCGACCGTGCCGGGCGAATACGAGATCCTGTGCGAGGAACTCTGCGGCGTCGGCGCATTTCGCGATGCGTGGACGCGTCGTCGTCGACGCCGCGCGAGGAATTCGACACCTGGCTCGCCGCGCAGCCGACCTTCGCCGAGACGCAGGCGCTCGCCGCCGCCGACCCGCTCGCGGGCGCGGCGCAGTACGCGGTCTGCATGGCCTGCCACGGCCCCGTCCGGCGAGGGCAACCCGGCGCTCAATGCGCCGCGCCTCGCCGGCCAGCAGGCCTGGTACCTGCGGCGCCAGCTCCATGCCTTCCGGAACGGTCTGCGCGGCGTGCACGAGCACGACACCTACGGCGCGCAGATGCGCGCCTTCGCGTCGATGCTCCCGGACGACACGGCGATCCGCAACCTCGCGGCCTACGTCGAGACGCTGCCCGGCGCAGCGAGCGCAGGCGACCGTCACCGGCGACGCGGAGCGCGGCCGGCACGCTCTACGCGACCTGCGCCGCCTGCCACGGCAGCGAAGGCCGAGGGCATCTGGGCGCTCAATGCGCCACGGCTCGCGGACATGTCGGACTGGTACCTGGTGCGGCAGCTGCAGAATTTCCAGCAGCGGCATCCGCGGCGCGCATCGCGCAGGACTACTACGGCTGGCAGATGGCGACGATGGCGGATTCGCTGGCCGACGAGCGCGCCATCAACGACGTCGTCGCCTACATCAATACGCTGAATCCCGAGCCGCGCGCACGGCATGGCGGCCAGGAGGGGGACTGATGGCATACGTCGCAATCGCCGATCGTGACGCCCCGATTCACGATCCGCACACCTTCTTCCCGAAGTACATCTGGAGCCAGGACCACAAGGTCATCGCGATCCAGTATTCGATCGTCGCGATCTTCGTCGGCCTGGTGGCGCTCGTGCTCTCGGGCTGATGCGCCTGCAGCTCGGCTTCCCCGGACCAGTTCCACTTCATCGACCCGAACCAGTACTACCAGTTCATCACGATGCACGGGATGATCATGGTGATCTACCTGCTGACGGCGCTGTTCCTCGGCGGCTTCGGCAATTACCTGATCCCGCTGATGTGCGGCTCGCGGGACATGGTGTTCCCGTACATGAACATGCTGAGCTTCTGGGTGTACCTGCTCGCGGTGCTCGTGCTGCTGGCGAGCTTCTTCGTGCCGGGCGGGCCGACCGGCGCCGGCTGGACGCTCTATCCGCCGCAGGCAGTGCTGCCCGGCACGCCGGGCGCGGGCCTGGGCATCATCCTGATGCTCGTCTCGCTCGGCATCTTCATCGTCGCCTTCACGATGGGCGGCCTGAACTACGTGACGACCGTGCTGCAGGCGCGCTGCAAGGGCATGACGCTGATGCGCATGCCGCTGTCGGTCTGGGGCATCTTCATGGCGACGATCCTCGGCCTGCTCGCCTTCCCGGCGCTGCTCGTCTCCGCGGTCATGATGACGCTCGACGGCACGCTCGGCACCAGCTTCTTCATGCCGGCGATCAGCTCGATGGGCGAGAACCCCGGCCACAACGGCGGCAGCCCGCTGCTGTTCCAGCACCTGTTCTGGTTCTTCGGCCATCCCGAGGTGTACATCGTCGCGCTGCCCGCCTTCGGCATCGTCTCCGACCTGCTGTCGACGCACGCGCGCAAGAACATCTTCGGCTACCGGATGATGGTCTGGGCGATCCTCGCGATCGGCGGCCTCGTCGTTCGTCGTGTGGGCGCACCACATGTACGTCAGCGGCATGAACCCCTACTTCGGGTTCTTCTTCGCGACGACGACGCTGATCATCGCGGTGCCGACGGCGATCAAGGTCTACAACTGGGTGCTGACGCTGTGGAAGGGCAACATCCACCTGACCGTGCCGATGCTGTTCGCGATCGGCTTCATCTTCACCTTCGTTCACGGCGGCCTGACCGGCCTGTTCCTCGGCAACGTGACGGTCGACCTGCCGCTGTCCGACACCTACTTCGTGGTCGGGCATTTCCACATGGTGATGGGCGTGTCGCCGATCCTGGTGGTGTTCGGCGCGATCTACCACTGGTACCCGAAGATCACGGGCCGGATGTGGAACGAACGCTCGGCAAGGTGCATTTCTGGCTGACGTTCCTCGGCACCTACGCGATCTACCTGCCGATGCATTACCTCGGGCATCCTCGGCGTGCCGCGGCGCTACTACGCGCTCGGCGACACCGACGTTCATCCCGGATTCGGTGCACTCGATCAATGCCGCGATCACGATTGCCGCGCTGATCGTCGCCGCTTCGCTCGTCATCTTCCTCTACAACATGATCACGAGCCTGAGGAAGGGCGAGAAGGCGCCGTCCAATCCCTGGCGCGCGACCACGCTCGAGTGGCAGACGCCCGATACGCCGCCGCATCACGGCAACTGGGGCCCGAAGCTGCCGGTCGTCTATCGCTGGGCCTACGACTACAGCGTGCCGGGCGCAACGGAGGATTTCATCCCGCAGAACGAGCCCGTGGATCCGAAGCTCGCGCGGCGGCACGGGACCACGGTCAGCATCGGTGAGCAACACCGCCATCGTCATGGCGCTGCTCGTCGGCGTCGCGGTCTGGTTCTTCGTGGCCAGCCGGCTGACGGCAAAGTCATGGGAAAGCCAGCGAGCGAGGAGGGCGACGTCGGCGCCATCCGCGATGGCGCCCGAGCGCATCGGCCTGTGGATTTTCATGGCGGTCGTCACGTCGCTGTTCAGCCTGTTCCTGTCCGCTTACTCGATGCGCATGCACGCACGGCGTCGGCTGGTGCCACCTGACGATCCCGACATTCTCTGGGTCAACACGCTGCGTGCTGGTGGCCGCGAGCATCGCGATGCAGCTGGCTCGCCGGGCGGCCGACCACGGCAGGCGCCAGCTGCGCCCGTGCTGCGCTTATCGTCGGCGGCGTCTGCTCCCGATCGCGTTCCTCGGCGGGCCAGCTGATCGCCTGGCAGGCAGGTCGGCCCCTCGCTCTATTTCATCCGGGCAGCCCGGCCATCGCGTTCTTCTACGTGCTGACGCCGTGCACGGCCTGCACCTGATCGGCGGCCTGTACGTGCTCGGCCGTGCCGCCTCCGATTCGCGGCCGGCGCGGAACTGATCGACCTGCGGCAGAGCCTGTCGCTCTGCGCGATCTACTGGCATTTCCTGCTGCTGGTCTGGCTCGTCGTGTTCGGCGTCCTGCTGTTCCTGTAAGAGGAAGCTCCGCCAATGGCCCATGACGCCGAAGCCGCCGCCCTGCCCCCACTGCAGCAGGTCGCCGGGCGACTTCGCCGCCGACAAGCAGGCGTTCCCGGTGCCGTGGGGCAAGGCGATGATGTGGATCTTCCTGCTCTCCGACACCTTCATCTTCACCTGCTTCCTGACGTCCTACATGAACGTCCGGATGTCGACGCAGCTGGCACTGGCCGAATCCGAGCGCAGGTGTTCGCGCTGCACCTGTTGGCGGCCAGGACATCCCGCTGATCCTGATCGCGATCATGACCTTCGTGCTGATCACCTCGAGCGGCACGATGGCGCTCGCGGTCAACTACGGCTACCGGCGCGACCGCCGCAAGACCGTGATGCTGCTGGTCGCGACCGCCGCGCTCGGCGCGACCTTCGTCGGCATGCAGGCCTTCGAGTGGACCAAGCTGATCATGGAAGGCGTGCGGCCCTGGGAGAATCCCTGGGGCGCGCCGCAGTTCGGCTCCGCGTTCTTCATGATCACGGGATTCCACGGCTGCACGTGTCGGCGGGCGTCATCTACCTGCTGGTCATCGCAAGGCGCGTTCGCACCGGCTTCTACGACCGAAGCGCGGCAGTTACGAGACGGTCGAGATCGCGGGCCTGTACTGGCACTTCGTCGATCTCGTCTGGGTATTCATCTTCGCGTTCTTCTATCTCTGGTGAGGCGCCATGTCGCAGGCTAAAGAAGGCCAACAACACCCGCTCACGATCTACCTGTGGATCTGGCTGCTCCTGTTCGTGCTCAGCACGTTCTCTTACCTGGTGGACTACTTCCACCTGCAGGGCCTGCTGCGCTGGTCGCTGATCATCACTGTTCATGCTGCTGAAGGCCGGCTTCATCGTCGCGATCTTCATGCACATGGCCTGGGAACGGCTCGCGCTCAAGTTCGCGATCCTGGTGCCGCCGCTGTGCCTGCTGATCCTGATCAGCTTCATGGCGATCGAGGGCGACTACACCTTCCTGACCCGCGGAGCCGCATTCCTCCGGTGATAAGATGGGGCCGTGGCGGCCCCTGATCCGTGAAGCCGACTTCGTGCAGAGCGTCGCTGACGCCCTGCAGTTCATCTCCTACTACCACCCCGCCGACTACATCGAGCACCTCGGCCGCGCCTACGCGCGCGAGCAGTCGCCCGCGGCAAAGGACGCCATCGCCCAGATCCTGACGAATTCGCGCATGTGCGCCGAAGGGCCGCCGACCGATCTGCCAGGACACGGGCATCGTCAACGTGTTCGTGAAGGCCGGCATGGGCGTGCGCTGGGACACGAACGCGCGGCCTGCAGGAGATGGTGGATGAAGGCGTGCGCCGCGGCTACGCTGGCTCCCGACAATCGGCTGCGCCCCTCGATCGTCGCGGACCCGCTGTTCGCCCGGAAGAACACCGGCGACAACACGCCGGCCGTCGTGCACGTCGAGCTCGTCGCCGGGCAACACGGTGGACGTCACTGTCGCCGCCAAGGGCGGCGGTTCCGAGAACAAGTCGATGTTCACGATGCTGAATCCTTCCGATTCGATCGTGGACTGGGTGCTCGAGACCGTGCCCGAAGATGGGCGCCGGCTGGTGCCCGCCCGGCATGCTCGGCATCGGCGTCGGCGGCACGGCCGACAAGGCCATGGTGCATGGCGAAGGAAGCGCTGATGGACCCGATCGACATGCACGAGCTGCTCGAGCGCGGGCCTGCGAACAAGCTCGAGGAGCTGCGCATCGAGACTCTACGAGAAGGTGAACGCGCTCGGCATCGGCGCGCAGGGCCTCGGCGGCCTGACGACCGTGCTCGACGTGAAGATCCGCACCTTCCCGACGCACGCGGCGTCGAAGCCGGTCGCGATGATCCCGAACTGCGCGGCGACCCGGCATGCGCATTTCGTGCTGGACGGCAGCGGGCCGGTCGCGCTCGATCCGCCATCGCTCGATCTCTGGCCCGACGTGCACTGGAAGCCGTCGGCCGATGTCGCGGCGCGTGAATCTCGATGCGCTGACGCGTGAGGAAGTGCGCGGCTGGAAGCCGGGCCAGACGCTGCTGCTGTCCGGGAAGATGCTGACAGGCCGCGATGCCGCACACAAGCGGCTCGCGGAACTGCTGAATTCGGGCCGAGAGCTCTGCCGCCCGGCGTGGACTTGAAAGGTCGCGTGATCTATTACGTCGGCCCGGTGGATGCGGTGCGCGACGAAGCCGTCGGGACCCGCGGGGCCGACGACGGCGACGCGCATGGACAAGTTCACCGACCTCCTGCTCGAGAAGACCGGGCTGCTCGCGATGATCGGCAAGGCCGAGCGCGGGCCCGGTCGCGATCGAATCGATCCGCAAGCACGAGGCCGCGTACCTGATCGCCGTCGGCGGCGCGGCGTACCTCGTTTCGAAGGCGATCCGCAAGGCGCGCGTGGTCGCATTCGAGGACCTCGGCATGGAGGCGATCTACGAATTCGAGGTCGAAGGACATGCCGGTGACGGTCGCTGTCGATTCACGCGGCGAGTCCGTGCACGAGACCGGCCCTGCGATCTGGGGCGAGAAGATCAGGAAACTCAAGATCCCCGTTCGCGTTGCCTAGTCGGGCTTGGGCCGCCCGGGGCCCAGTTCGCTCGCTCAGTCGATCTTTATTCGCTCGCTCACTGGCCCCGTCCGGCCCGCGCCAGTCGCGCATGCGAATCTCTCTCGATGCCGCGTCGCAGTCCCTAGTCCTCAACGCCGAGCGAGAATCCTGCCTCGAGCTCCTGCTTCGAATACGTCCTGAATGCGATCATTGTTTCGGAGCCTGCGATGTCCGGTAGCTTGCGGATACGGTCAGTGACAACCGTTGCGAGGTCCTCATTGTTGTTCACCCGCACGATCGCGACAAGGTCCCAGCGCCCGGCCACGGAGAAGACTTCCTGCACGCCTTCGATTCCGGTCAGCGCCTGCGCGAGGCTGCCTACCTTGTCCGTATCCGCCTTGATCAGCACCAGTGCCGCAACCATGGATCACACTCCTAGATCGACGTCCTGAGGCTGATCAGCTCCGGGAAGAAGCCGCGCTTCAGCACGTGCTCGAGGTAGCCGACGCCGGCTCGAGCCGCCGGTCCCGCGCTTGAAGCCGATGATGCGCTCGACCGTCTTCAGGTGCGCGAAGCGCCATTGCTGCAGCCGGTACTCGAGATCCACGAGCTTTTCGGCGAGTTCGTACAGGTCCCAGTGCGCACGTGGAATCGCGGTAGATCGCGAGCCAGGCGGCCTCGACCGCCGGGATGCGCCTCGTAGGCCTTCGTCCAGTCGCGCTCCGTGCACTCGCGTGGAATGTCGAAACCGCGCCGCGCCAGCAACTGCGGATCGTTTCGTCATACAGCGACGGCGTTGCGAGTTCGCGGCCGCAGCATGGCGTGATGCGGCGGATCGCGAAGAATGCACCTCGATGAGTTTCGCATCCTTGTTGCCGAGCATGAATTCGAGCAGGCGGTACTGCCAGGACTGGAAGCCGGAGCTCTGGCCCGAGCGAATCCCGGAAGCGCATGTAGTCGGCCGGCGTCATCGTGCCGAGCACGTCCCAGGACTGGATCATCTGCACCTGGACGCGGGCGACACGCGAGAGCATCTTGAAGGCCGGTTCGAGATCGTCCGCGCGGATCTGCGCGCGGGTCGCGGACAGCTCGTGCAGGCAGAGCTTCAGCCACAGTTCGCTCGCTTGGTGGATCAGGATGAACAGCATCTCGTCGTGCTGCCCCGACAGCGGCTTCTGCGCATCCAGTACCTTGTCGAGCTGCAGGTACTGGCTGTAGCTCATCGACTGGTCGAGATCCCAGTGGATCCCGGCCATCGGGTCGTCGGGCTTCCGGTCGCGCTTGTCGGTCATTCGGCGTCCGGTTGGACTTCTGGCCGCGTCGTCGCGAACGCCGGCAGTGACGTCAGGTGCGCGTCGATCGCGACCAGCGCCGGGAATGGCGTCAGGTCGCAGATAGTAGCGCCGCGCGTTGTACATCTGTGGCACCAGGCAGACATCGGCCATCGTGACGCCTTCGCCGTACAGATAGTGCATGCCGTCACCGTGGCGGCGCGCGAGTTCCTCGAGCGGCCTGAAGCCCTGCCCGATCCAGTGCCGGACCCATTCGGCGACCGCCTCGTCGCCCTGGCCCAGCGGTCCCGCGCAGGTAAGTCAGTCACGCGCAGGTTCTGCAGCGGGTGAGCATCGCAGGCAATGCCGAGCGCCATCGAACGCACGATGGCGCGGCCGGCAAAATCCTGCGGCAGCAGCGGCGGATCGGGATGAGTTTCCTCCAGGTATTCGATGATCGCCAGCGACTGCCCGAAAACGTGGCCGTCGTCGGCAAGCGCGGGCACGAATCCCTGGGGGTTCATTTCGCGATACGACTCGCTGTGCTGCTGGCCGCCGTCGCGCACCAGGTGCACGGGCACGGTGCCGTGCGGGATGCCCTTGTACGTGAGCGCGATGCGCACGCGGTACGCGGCGGAACTTCGAAAGTAGGTAAATAGTTTCATGGCGACGCGATCCTGAACTCCAGTAAACCCGACGCCATCCACGCCGCCACGCACGCGATCGCCAGGAACGAGCGCACCAACACCCGCGGGCGTGCCGGTGAATATCAGGTCTCCGGCATGCGAGTTCGAACCAGGTCGAGAGCTCGGCGATGATCTCGGGCACCTTCCAGATCATGTCCGCGATGTCGCCCTGCTGGCGCAGTTTGCCGTTGACCTCGAGCCAGATCCTGCCCGCGACGGATGGTCGCCTTTGCGACCGGTGCGATCGGCGTGACCGGCGCGGAATGGTCGAAACCCTTGGCGGTGTCCCAGGGCTTGCCCTGATCCTTCGCCGCTGCCTGCAGGTCGCGCCGAGTCAGGTCGCAGCCCACCGCATAGCCGAATACCAGCGCAAGCGCTTCGGCAGGCACGACATCGCGTCCTCCGCCGCCGAGCGCCACGACCAGTTCGATCTCATGGTGCAGGTTTGCCGTGCGCGAGGGATATGGAATTTCGCTGCCATTCAGCATGACCGCATCGGCAGGCTTGGTGAAGAAGAACGGTGGCGCTCGCTCGCCGCCCCCGCCCATTTCGCGGGCATGCTCGGCGTAATTGCGGCCGACGCAGAAAATGCGCCGTACCGGGAAGCGCAACGCGCCTCCGGCGATCTCGACGGTCGGCCGGGGAGCGGCGGGAAAGGCAAACTTTTCCGTCATGACAACTTCTGGCGCAGGCCGCGCGGCAGGTACACTAACCGAAACGAGGATCAGCAGCCATGAGTATATGGTTCCGGCAATACAGCATCGACGAAATCAGTGCGCTGCAGCGCGACAGCATGGACGACGCATATCGGCATCGAAATCGTGCGCATCGGACCGGACCATCTCGACGCGCGCATGCCGGTGGATGAGCGCACGATGCAGCCAGATCGGCATCCTGCACGGCGGCGCCTCGGTCGCGCTCGCCGAGACGCTCGGCAGCATCGGCGGCTCGATGTGCGTGGACCGTGAGCGCTTCCAGGTCGTCGGTCAGGAGATCAACGCAAATCACCTGCGTCCCGTACGCGAGGGCCATGTGTCACGGCAGTGCGCGGCCGATCCACCTCGGCCGGCGCAGCCAGGTCTGGAGCGATCGAGATCGTGGACGACCGCCAGCGCCTCGTCTGCGTCTCGCGGCTGACCCTCGCTGTCATCGAGCACCAGCCGCGTTGAGGCTGGCCTATACTTCTCCAATGTACTTGTCGCGTTTCATCCTTCGAGTTGTGCCTGCTGTTTTGTTCGCGCTTACGGGCTGCGGCCAGACCGGCCCGCTGTATCTGCCGGACGAGGGCATCGAGACGCCGGTCGAGGTCCAGCGCCGGCCACGACACCGGCACCTGCGCCGGTACCGGACAAGGAAAAGAAAGACGACCCAGCCCCAGGGTCGCTGAGCCATGAACGAAGCCCGACAAGCTCTGGCTGGTGGACGGCTCGTCCTATCTGTACCGCGCGTTCTTCGCCCTGCCGCCGCTGTCGAGTTCCGACCGGCGAACCGACCGGCGCAGTGCTCGGCGTGCTCAACATGCTGAACCGGCTGCTTCAGGGAGGACGACCCGAAGCTGATCGCCGTCGTGATCGATGCGCCGGGCCGCACCTTCCGCGACGATCTGTTCGAGGAATACAAGGCGCATCGCCCACCGATGCCGGATGACCTGCGCGCGCAGATCGCGCCGCTGATCGAGGCGATTCCGGCGCTCGGCCTGCCGTTGCTGCGCATCGAGGGCGTCGAGGCCGACGACGTGATCGGCACGCTCGCGGAACGCGCCGCGCGCGAAGGCCTGAGGTCGTCATCTCCACCGGCGACAAGGACATGGCACAGCTCGTCAACGACAGGATCACGCTGGTCAACACGATGTTCGACACGCGCTCGACCGCGCGGGCGTCAAGGCGAAATTCGACGTGCTGCCCGAGCAGATCGTCGATTACCTGGCGCTCGTCGGCGACAGCTCCGACAACATCCCCGGCGTGCCGAAAGTCGGGCCCAAGACCGCGGCGAAATGGCTCAACGAGTACGGCGCACTGGACGAGATCATCGCGCACGCCGGCGACATCGCGGGCAAGGTCGGCGAGAGCCTGCGCGAGAACCTCGGCGCCACTCGAGCTGTCGCGCAAGCTCGCGACGATCCGCCGCGACGTCACGCTCGACGCTCGAGCCCTCCGATCTCGAACGCAAGCCACCCGATGTCGAAGCGCTAACGCCGCTCTACCAGCGTCTCGAATTGAACTCTCTGCTTCGGCAGTTGACCGGCACCTACCGCGCCAGGCGCCGGCAGCCGGGACTCCGGCGAGCGAGCGCGTAAGTTCCGGCGGCGCGAGCGAGCCGGCGGTCCCGGCCGCCGGCGCCGTGCGCGCCACTACGAGACGATCACGACTGCGGAGCAATTGAAGTCCTGGCTCGAAAGGCTGCAGAAGGGCGCCACTCTTCGCCTTCGACACCGAGACGACGAGCCTCGACTACATGCAGGCCGAGATCGTCGGGATCTCCTTCTGCATCGAACCCGGGCACGCGGCCTACCTGCCGCTCGCGCACGACTACCCCGGCGCGCCGGACCAGCTCGATCGCAAGAAGACGCTCGCGAAGCTGAAGCCGCTGCTCGAGGATGCCGAGCCGCCCAAGGTCGGCCATCACCTCAAGTACGACGCGCACGTGTTGCTGAACCACGGCATCAGCCTGGCCGGCATGCGCTACGACTCGATGCTGGAGTCCTACGTGCTGAACTCGACCGCGACGCGCCACGACATGGATTCCTGCGCGAGGCATCTATCTCGGCGTCGACACGATCAAGTACGAGGAGGTCGCCGGCAAGGGCGCGAAGCAGATCACCTTCAACCAGGTCGCGCTCGAAGCAGGCCTCCGAATACGCCGCCGAGGACGCCGACGTCACGCTGCAGCTGCACCGGGTGCTGCACGGCGCTCGCGAAGGACCCGGCGCTCCTGAAAGTGTACGAGGAGATCGAGCAGCCGCTCGTCGCCGGTGCTGCTCGACATGGAGCACCGCGGCGTGCTGGTGGACCGCGAACTGCTGCGCGCCAGAGCGGCGAGCTCGCAAAGCGCCTCGCCGAGCTTGAGGCCGATGCCCACAAGGCCGCCGGCCAGCCATTCAACCTCGACTCGCCGAAGCAGCTGCAGGAGATCCTGTTCGACCAAGCTACGGCCTGCCGGTCGATGCGCAAGACCCGCACCGGCCAGCCTTCGACCGCCGAGGACGTGCTCGAGGAACTCGCGGACAAGTACCTGCTGCCGCGGATCATCCTCGAGTATCGCGGCCTCGCGAAGCTGCGCTCGACCTACACGGAGAAGCTTCCCGGGCAGATCGACGCGGAGACCGGCCGCGTGCACACCTCCTATCACCAGGCGGTCGCGGTGACGGGCCGGCTGTCATCCAGCGACCCGAATCTGCAGAACATCCCGATCCGCACGCCCGAGGGCCGGCGCATCCGCCAGGCCTTCATCGCGCCGAAGGGCCACGTGCTGCTGGCGGCCGACTACTCGCAGATCGAGCTCCGGATCATGGCGCACCTGTCCGGCGACGACGGCCTGCGGCGCGCCTTCGCCGACGACGGCGACATCCACCGCGCGACTGCGGCCGAGGTCTTCGACGTCGCGCCGGACAGCGGTCACTAACGACCAGCGCCGCGCCGCCAAGGCGATCAACTTCGGGCTGATCTACGGCATGTCGGCCTTCGGGCTCGCGCGCCAGCTCGGCATCGAGCGCCATGCCGCGCAGGATTACGTCGGGCGCTACTTCGGGCGCTATCCCGGCGTGCGCGAGTACATGGAGCGCACGCGCGCGCTGCGCGCGCGCGCAGGGCTACGTCGAGACCGTGTTCGGCCGGCGCCTGTACCTGCCGGACATCGGTTCGCGCGACCGGCAGGCTACAGCAGTACGCCGAGCGCAGCGCCATCAATGCGCCGATGCAGGGCACGGCCGCCGACATCATCAAGCGCGCGATGATCCGCGTGCACGCCTGGCTGGCGGTCGAAGGTCCGTGCCCGCAGACTCGTCATGCAGGTGCACGACGAGCTGGTGCTCGAAGTCGAAAAATCCGCAATCGAAAAAGTTCGCCGCAAAGTCGTCGAGATCATGAGCAGCGCCGCAGATCTATGCGGTCGCCCTCAAGGTGGACACCGGGACGGGGAAGAACTGGGACGAGGCGCACTAGAAACACGAGCCGAATCAACATGGTGTATGGGCGGCCTGGGCGGATCGCGCGCTGGAACTTTTTTCGGGGTGCCTGTCTCTAATCCTTCGAGCGCCGTAAGACGCTCCCCGCTCCCCTCCCTGAGCGGGTCGCCCGGATTGCATCCCCAAGCCGGGTCTGTATGCCCGGCGGTCCTTACGGATCGCCGGGCGTCTTTTATTCAGGGGTCACTTGAAGCGGTAGTCCGTAGCGGACGCCGCGCCAGCATTGCGTCCAGCAGGCCGCGGGCCGCCTCGACTTCCTCGCCTGTCACGGCAGAGAAGAGCTGCGCCGTCGCCCGGCCCGCGAGCAGCTGTCGTGTCTTCTTCTGCACCTCGCGCGCTTCGTTGCGACTCAGCTTGTCGCACTTGGAGAGCAGTACATGCACCGGTCGGCCGCGAGCCGCCGCGAATTCGAGCATGACATCGTCGCTTGCCGCGAATCCGCGGCGCGCGTCCACGATGATGAAGAGCCCCGCGAGCGACTCGCGCACGGCGAAAAACGCCTCCATCAGCCTGCCCCAGTGCGCGCGCATTGCCGGTGGCACCTGCGCGTAGCCATAGCCCGGCAGGTCAACGAGGCGCTGGCCCGGCTCCAGTTCGAAGAAATTGACCAGTTGGGTGCGGCCCGGTGTCTTGCTGGTCCGGGCCATGTCGCGACGCTGGACGATGGCGTTGATCGCGCTCGACTTGCCGCTGTTCGAGCGGCCCGCAAATGCGACTTCGGCGCCAGTATCGTCGCCGAAAGCGGCCGGTGCGTCGGCGCTGATCAGGAATCGGGCCTTGGGATAATGAGACATCGACGGGTGGACGGCGGCACCGGTGCCTTGCGTATAATTCCGGGCTCGTCGGCGGGCAGTCTAGCAGCTACCCGGAACGCACGCCCGCAGCACTAATGGAGAGTCGCGCAGATGAAAATGATGCTCTCGATGATTGGCTCCTTGGCACTCGTGACCGCAGGCGCGACCCCCGCGCTCGCCGGCGATGCCGCCGCCGGAGCGCAGAAATCCGCGATCTGCGGCGCCTGCCATGGTGCCACCGGCAAGCAGCATCAACCCGGAATGGCCGAACCTGGCGGGCCAGCACGAATCCTACATCGCCGGCCAGCTCATGCTCTTCAAGCAGGGCATGCGCGACAACCCGCTCATGATGCCGAATGCCTCCATGCTCTCGGACCAGGACATGCAGGACCTCGGCGCGTATTTCGCAAGCCAGACACCTGCCGGGCTCGAGGCCGATCCGTCGAATTACAGGGTCGGCGAAAAGCTCTATCGCGGCGGCGATCCCGAGCGCAAACTGCCGGCCTGCATCGCCTGCCACGGCCCGAGGGCAAGGGCAACGCGCCGGCTAGGTACCCGGCACTTCGCTCACAGCATGCGGTCTACACCTTCAACCAGCTCAAGACCTTTGCAGAAGGCCGGCGACTCACGCCGGGAAACGACATCATGCAGGTCGTAGCTTCCAGGCTGACCGAAGACGAAATGCGCGCACTCGCCTCCTATACACAGGGCCTGCGCTGAAAGATCTGGATCAAGAGGATGACAACGATGACGAGGCTCCTGCTCTGCGCGCTGCTCGCGATGTCGGCACTGGCTGCCTGCGGCAAGAAACCGGCTGACGAAACGATGGCTGCGCCGGAGACGGCCCAGCAGGCCGAGCCGCCCGCGTCAGTTCCTGCCTCGGATGCCGAGGCGCTGAATCCGCCTGCGGAACTGCAACAGCCCATCGGCGAGAGCGATGGTGAAACTGTCGATACCGGAACGACGACGACCAGCCCCGTCGCCGCAGCCGTGGAAGCCAATACACCCGCCGTACCCGCGAGCGAGCCACTACGCTGGAAAAAGGGCGAGAACTACACGGAATTCGCGGTCGCGCAGCCGACCAGCACTGCACCGGGTAGCGTCGAGGTTCTGGAGGGCTTCTGGTACGGCTGCCCCCATTGCTTCGAGCTCGAGCCTGAACTGGTCGCATGGGAAAAGAGCAAGCCTGCCTGGGTGCAGCTCAAGCGCCTGCCGGTGATCTTCAATGAGGTCACGCGCGAGGATGCGCGGCTTTATTTCACGATTGAAGGGCTCGGTCTTGTCGACAAGCTGCAATCAGAAGTCTTCCGCGAAATCCACGTCCGCGGTCGGCCGATCACCGTCGTGCGCGGCAATCGCGTGGACCTCGCGGCGACTGAGAAGTCGGCACGCGATTTCCTGATGTCGCACGGCGTCTCTGCAGAGGATTTTGCCCGTCACTACCGCACTTTTTCGACGGAGAACAAGCTGCGCCAGGCAGAAAACCTTGCTCACCGCTATCAGCTCGACCATACGCCGATCGTCGTGATTCAGGGCAAGTACGTCACCGACGTCGGCATGGCCGGCAGCAGGGAGCAGTTGATCCGACTGATCAACGACCTGGCGGCCCGCGAGCGCGGCGCCAGCTGAGCGGAGACCAGCGTGCTGAACTGCTTCGTACCCGGAAACCAGGGGCTCGACCGCCTCGATCCGCCGCCGGCGGATATTCCCGAGGAATGCGTCTGGGTGGACCTGCTCGAGCCGACGCTGACCGAGGAACGCGCGGTCGAGCGGCTGCTCGCGATCGACGTTCCCTCGCGCGAGGAGATGCGCGAGATCGAGACCTCGAGCCGTCTCTATGAGGAAAAAGGCACGCTTTACATGACGGCGACCGTGGTGACGAAGATCGACACGGACCGCCCGGAATCGGCCGCAGTCACATTTATCCTGTCGGCAACCGGCTGATCACGAACCGCTACGTCGATCCGCTGCCGTTCCGCCGTTTCGTCGCCTATGCGGAACGCCATCCTGCTGCGGCGACGACGGCGCCCGCCCTCCTGGCGGGGCTGCTCGATTCCATCATCGAGCGAACCGCCGATGTCCTCGAGCGAGTCGGCGCGGGGCTCGACGACCTGTCCGCCAGCGTTTTCGCGCCGGAATCCAAGGCGCCAAGCCAGGCGCGCAATCTGCGCAACGTGATGGAACGCATCGGCCGCGACGGCGATCTGACGTCAAAAGCGCGCGAGAGCCTCGTATCGCTAGGCCGCCAGCTCACATTCATCCAGCAGTCCCCGGCAGTGCAGATACCGAAGGAAGTGCTGTCGCGCTACCGCAGCTTGTCGCGGGACGTGCTCGCACTCGCCGATCACGCTTCGTTCCTGGCGAACAAGTCGAGTTTCATGCTTCAGGCGACGCTCGGCCTTATCAACATCGAGCAGAACAACATCATCAAGATCTTTTCGGTCGCGGCCGCCGTGTTCCTGCCGCCGACCCTGATCGCAAGCATCTACGGCATGAACTTCCATTTCATGCCCGAGCTCGAGCTGGCCCTATGGTTACCCGATCGCCCTGGGGCTAATCCTGGTTTCCGCTGTCCTCCCGTACTTCTATTTCCGCCGCCGCGGCTGGCTCTAGACCGCCCAAAACCGGCTTTTTCTGCGGGTAGTTGATACCTATACAGAATGTTTTGTATAGTTATTCCATGGCGCGCCCACCACTAGCCAAGGACAAGATCCTCGCCGCTGCTCGCCGGATTGTCGAGCAGGACGGCGCTGGTTGCCTGACCTTCGATGAGCTGGCCAAAGTCAGCGGCATCACGCGCGGCGGCATTACCTACCATTTCCCGACCAAGGAAGACCTGCTGCGCGCCCTGCTCGAGTCCGATTTCGCGCAGTGGGAGGAATCCGAGACTGCGCTGACGCCGACCGACTGCGATCCTGAGACCGCGCGACTGCTCGGCTTCATCCGCACCTATACCTCGCGCGACGAGTCGCACCGCCGGTTCCTCTGCGGGATGCTCTCCGCCGCGACGCTCGATCCTTCGTTGATGGATCCTTGCCGGCAGGAACTGCAGGAGCGCCTGGGCCGCAAGAAATGGTCTGAACGCGACCTGCGCCTGCATATCCTCCACCTGGCCGCCGAGGGACTGATGTGGCAGGAGCTCTTCCAGATGTTTGCGCTACCGGCCCCGGCCAGGGCACGTCTCATCAACCTGATGGAACGGCTCGCCCGCGAATGGGGCGAAGAACAACCCGAAAGACTCGCCAAGGAAGCCTGAGCCATGTTTTCGTCTCCAATGAGGGCGGCATTCCGCCCTCTCAGACTTATAGGCGCTGCAATTGCAGCGCTCTCGCTCGCAGCCTGCAGCGGCGGCGGTGACCAGCAGGGATTTCCGCCGCCGGATGTCAGCGTCGCCCAGGTCGTCAAGAAATCGATCACGGAGTGGGATGACTACTCGGGTCATATTGAGGCTGTCGATGCGGCCGAGATCCGCGCGCGCGTAGCGGGCCAGCTGAACAAGGTGAACTACCGTGAAGGCAGCCTGGTCGAGAAGGGACAGCTCCTGTTCACGATCGATGATCGCGAATACGCAGCCGCCGCGGATGCCGCGCGAGGCGACCTAGCCCGCGCGGAAGCCCGCGTCACGCTGGCAAGGCAGGAACTCTCGCGCGCAGAATCCCTGATCAACGCCCGCGCCGTGTCACAGGGTGAACTCGAAGCGCGCCAGGTCGAATTCCAGCAGGCTGAGGCCGACAGGATGTCCGCGCAGGCGGGGCTTACGCAGGCGGAATTAAATCTGAGCTACACGCGCGTCAGGGCGCCATTTGCGGGCCGCACCGGCGCGGCACTCGTGAAGCCCGGCAATCTCGTTGCCCCGAATGAGTCATTGCTGACGACACTCGTCTCCGTGGATCCTGTTTACGTCAGCTTTACCGGCGATGAGCAGACTTACCTGCGATACCAGGAGCTTGCGCGGGACGGAAATCGCGGCAGTTCACGCGACACGCCCAACCCCGTGCTGGTCGGTCTTGCGAACGAGGACGGCTATCCGCACCAGGGAGAGATGGACTTCGTCGACAATGCGCTCGATCCCGCCACCGGCACGATCCGCGGGCGTGCGATTCTCCCGAACCCCGACGGTACCCTGACGCCGGGGCTGTTCGCGCGCGTGCGCCTGCTCGGCGGCTCGCAGACGGATGCACTGCTGATTCATGAGCAGGCGGTACTCACCGACCAGGACCGCCGCTATGTCTACATACTGGGCAAGGACAATTCCGCCGCGCGGCGCGACGTCACGCTCGGGCCGCTTGTCGAAGGACTGCGCGTCGTCAAGACCGGCCTCGCGCCCGGCGACAAGGTCATCGTGAACGGCATGCGCAAGATTTTCTTCCCGGGCCAGCCGGTGAAGCCGCGCGACGTTCCGATGGACCAGCCCGACCAGCCGGCACCCGCTCCCACCGAACCGCCCGCCGCCGCCGGCTGATTCGTCATGTCGAAACACACTGATTTCTCACGGTTGTTCATCGACCGCCCGATCCTGGCGACGGTCCTCTCGACGCTGATCCTGGTCTCCGGGTTGATGGCGATCCCCAACCTGCCGATCAGTGAATACCCGGATGTCGTGCCGCCCTCGGTGCAGGTCACGGCAACTTATCCGGGCGCCGATCCACGCACGATCGCCGACGCTGTTGCCGGTCCGCTCGAGGAAGCGGTCAACGGCGTCGAAAATATGATCTACATGAAGTCGACGGCGAGCTCCGACGGCCAAATGTCACTGACGATCACCTTCAAGAGCGGGACCGACATCGACCTCGCCGCCGTGCAGGTACAAAACCGCGTCGCCCAGGCGATTCCGCGATTGCCTGAAGCGGTCCGCGCGCTGGGCGTCACGACCGTCAAGGCCTCGCCGAATTTGACGCTCGTCGTACACCTCGACTCGCCGAACAGGACTTACGACGCGCTATATCTCTCCAATTTCGCCAACCTGCGGGTACGTGACGAACTTGCACGCCTGCCTGGTGTCGGCCAGGCACTTGTCTTCGGCATCGGCAACTACGCGATGCGCGTCTGGATCGACCCGGCACGCGCAGCGGCACGCGGGCTATCCGCCAGCGACATCGTCAATGCCATCCGCGAGCAGAACGTCGAAGTATCGGCAGGCAGCATCGGCAGCCCGCCGACCCCGGCAGGCTCCGTGCTCCAGATTTCAGTCAATGCGCAGGGCCGCCTGGCATCGCCAGAAGCATTCGGAGAAGTCGTCCTGAAGGCTGACGGCGCCGAACTGACGCACCTGAAGGATGTCGCGCGCATCGAGCTCGGCGCCAACAGCTACGCCATCCGGTCCTTGCTCAACAACGAAGACGCGGCCGCCATCGTGATATTCGAGGCGCCCGGCGCGAATACGATCGCGCTATCGGATGCCATCCGGGCCCGCATGGCCGAACTCGAAAGCGGGTTCCCGCAAGACCTCCACTGGTCAGTGGTATACGACCCGACCGTGTTCGTCCGCGATTCGATCAAGTCGGTCATCGAGACGCTGCTCGAGGCCATCGCGCTCGTGGTCATCGTCGTCGTCCTCTTCCTGCAGACCTGGCGCGCTTCGTTGATTCCGTTGATTGCGGTGCCGGTTTCGATCATCGGCAGCTTTGCCGTGCTGTGGCTGCTCGGGTTTTCGATCAACGTGCTGACGCTCTTCGGCCTCGTGCTCGCGATCGGCATCGTCGTGGACGACGCCATCGTCGTGGTCGAGAACGTCGAGCGCCATATCGAGGATGGCATGACTCCTCGAGACGCCGCGCACCAGGCGATGAGCGAGGTGTCCGGGCCGATCGTCGCGATCACGCTGGTGCTGTCCTCGGTGTTCATCCCTCTCGCCTTTCTTGGCGGCGTGACGGGCCAGTTCTACCGGCAGTTCGCGGTCACGATCGCAGCCGCCGTGCTCATTTCGGGCTTCAATTCGCTGACGCTGTCGCCGGCGCTGGCCGCCATGCTGCTGCAGCCGCACGGTGCCAGGAAAGATGCCCTGGGGCGCTGGATCGAGCGCGTCGTTCGGACGGCCATTCGCCGCCTTTAACCGTATGTTCCGCGCCTTCGGCGACCGCTACTCGGGCGGCATCGGCGGCACGATCGCCCGCGCACCCCGGCTGATGATGATTTACGCGGTCCTGGTCGTCGTCACCGTGCTTGCATTCCGCGCCGTGCCGGGCGGCTACATTCCGACCCAGGACAAGCAGTACCTGTTTGCCGTACTGCAGCTCCCCGAGGCAGCGACCATCGACCGCACCGACGCGGTGATGCGCAAGATGGGCGAGATCGCGCTGGGAGTGCCGGGCGTCAAGAATGTCGTGCAGTTTCCCGGCCTCAATGCAGTCCATTTCGTCGCGACACCGAATGCCGGCGTGATGTTTGCAGGCCTCGAGCCCCAGGATGAACGCGAGCTCGCAGCGGGCGAGATCGCGATGCGCATCAACATGGGATATAGCCAGATCCAGGAGGGGCTCGCATTCGCGCTGCTGCCTCCGCCGGTGCTCGGCCTCGGTAACGCAAACGGCCTCGAGCTCTACGTGGAGGACCGTGGCCGCATCGGTTACGGCGACCTTTACACGCAGACCATCGGCCTGATCGGCGCACTCGGCGGCTACTCCGGGTTTCGACCCGCTCGGAACCTTCACTTCCTACCAGGCGAACGTGCCACAGCTCGATGCGAGCGTCGACCGCACCAAGGCCAAGGAGCTGGGACTTTCGCTGACCGACGTGTTCAACACATTGCAGATCTACCTCGGATCGGCGTATGTCAACGATTTCAACCTGTTCGGCCGCACCTACTCGGTGTATGCGCAGGCGGACGCGCCCTACCGCGCGACGGTCCAGGACATTCAGGGCCTCAAGGTCCGCAATAACCGCGGCGAGATGGTGCCGCTCGGCAGCGTCGTGAGCATCAAGCCGGGCTTCGGCCCGGACCCGGTGATCCGATACAACGGCTATGCCGCCGCCGACCTCTCGGTCGGCCTCAATCCGGCCGTCCTGTCCTCGACCGAAGCGCTCGGCAAGGTACGGGCAATGGCGGACCGCGTCCTGCCGCGAGGCATGAACATTGAGTGGACCGGCCTCACTTACCAGCAGGTCACGCAGGGCAATACGGCGCTGCTCGTATTCCCGCTCTGCGTGCTGCTCGTCTACATGGTGCTCTCGGCCCTGTACGAAAGCTGGTCGCTGCCGCTCGCGATCATCCTGATCGTGCCGATGTGCCTTCTTTCCGCGATTGGAGGCACCTGGCTCATCAATGCGATCCACGGACTGTGGCTCGCGATCGCGCCCGCATTTTCGCCGACATTCCTGGACAACAACATATTCACCAAGATCGGGCTTGCGGTACTGATCGGGCTCGCCTGCAAGAACGCGATCCTGATCGTCGAGTTCGCACGCGATCTCGAGGAACAGGGCAAGGGCATCGTGGAAGCGGCGATCGAGGCCTGCCGCCTGCGGCTGCGGCCAATCCTGATGACAAGTTTCGCGTTCATCGCGGGCGTCACGCCGCTCGTACTCGCATCCGGCGCGGGCGCCGAGGTTCGTTACGTCATGGGCGTGACGGTTGTCGCCGGCATGCTCGGCGTGACTTTCTTCGGGCTTTTCCTGACGCCAGTGTTCTATGTCGTGCTCCGCAAGTTCGTCGCACAACGAAATGAGCGTCGCGCCACCCGGCTTGCTACCGAGGGTGGCCACCATGCTTAGGGCTGCCATTTGGACGCTCGCGCTTGCGCTGCTGGCCGCCTGCACGGTCGGTCCGCGCTACCGGACACCGGAAATACCGCTGCCTGCAAGATTCGACCAGGCAAACCCGGAAGCCGCATTGCAGCCTGTGGGCTCGAAGTTGTGGGCCCAATTCGGCAGTTCCGAACTCGATGCATTGATCGCGCGTGCGCTCGAGGCCAATACGACCATCGCGCAGGCAGCCGCGAGATTTGCGGAGACACGCGCCCTGAGCGGCCTTTCGCTCTACAGCTGGTTCCCGACGGTTACAGCCGAGGGCAGCCAGGAGAAGAGCAAGTTCAGCGGTGAGGACCCATTCTCGCAGCCCGGTGCAGGCCGCTTCGAGACCTGGCGTGCAGGCTTCGACGCCACCTGGGAAATCGACCTCTTCGGCAGCCTGCGCAGCCAGAACCGGGCCATCAAGCGGCGCGTCGAAGCCGACGCCGCATCGCTGGCCGACGCGCGGCTCTCCATAGTCGCCGAGACTGCACAGACCTGGTTCTCGCTGATCGGCGCGCGTGAGCGGCTCGCGCTGCAGCGCCGCCAGCTTTCGAACCTGGAGGAGAACGTTTCGATCCTCCGCGCGCGGGTGGATGCGGGAAATTCAACAGCACTCGATCTCGCACGTTCGAAGGCGCAGGCCCGTAGTCTCGCCGCTTCCGTCCCGCAGGCTGAGGCCGAGGTCGTGCGCCAGGAACAACGCCTCGCGGTCCTGACCGCGTGGCCGGTCGAGACCCTGCGTGCGAAACTGGCGCAGGAAACGACGATCCCGGAACTTCCGGAACTCGTCGCGACCGGAACGCCGGAACAGTGGCTGAAGCGGCGGCCGGATATCCGTTCCGCGGAGCGCGAGCTCGCGGCCGCGACCGCCGATATCCGCGTCGAGATTGCCGATTATTTCCCGAAGCTCGAACTGCTGGGCAGTTTCGGCTGGACGGGGCAATCGCGCGACCAGATCGGCCGGAGCGCGGCGGAACGCTGGAGCTACGGGCCGTCGCTGACGTGGAGCTTCCTGAACATCGGCCGCGTCAACCGTAATGTGAAGGCCGCGCAGGCGCGCGCCGATGGCGCCGTCGCACGCTACCAGGAAGCGGTGCTGCGCGCGCTGGAGGAGACAGAGAACGCGCTGGCGGGATTTCGCGCGGCCAACCAGGCCGAGGACGAATTGCGCGCTGCCGCGGAAGCCGCCGGCGAAGCTGCCAGTCTCTCGCAGATGCGGTACGACGTCGGCGCCAGCGATTACCTGACCCTGCTCGACGCCGAACGCACGATGCTCGATCTCGAGGATCAGCATGTCCAGGCGGCGAGCAGCCGCGCCACCGCGCTTGCAGCACTTTACAAGGCCCTCGCCGGCGACTTGTAGTCCGGACGATACGGCGCCACGGCGGAAAGCAGAGGCGTGTCACAATCGGCGCGCCGCCGGCTGTGCGACACTGACAAAATCAGCCTCCGGAGGTATCCAGCGTGCGTAATTTCCCGCTCGTTTCCATGGCCATCTGCGGCGTATTTCTTGCCGCGGCCCCGGCCATCGCCGCGTCAGATTATTTCCTGAAGATCGAAGGCGTGAAAGGCGAATCAACCGATCGCGCGAGCACTGAGAAAGTGCAGGTCTCCTCGTTCTCCTGGGGAGCAAGCCAGACATCCACGGTTGCTCCGCGTGATGCCGCATCAGGCATGCCGACCGGCAAGCGCCAGCACAAGCCGAGGTTCAATCCTTCCGATTTATCCACGGATGCCAGGGTAGCCGCACCTGCGGTTGCCGAGGACTCGACGCTGGCGCTCGTTGTTGCCGAACCAGGCAACACGACGACCGCCCAGCTCGTGCGCATGTGTGCAAGCGGCGAGCACATCGAGAAAGCCGTGCTGATTGGCCCGGGCGAGCGCTACGTGATGAAGGACGTGGTCATCTCGTCATGTGCCGCTTCGGGCGATGAGCGCAAGATCGAGTTCAGAGGTCACATTACCCTGATGAAATAGGCGCGGATCGCGTCCAGGCTTTCCCAGAATGCCAGCGTAATGGAGTGCGTGATATCGACCCGGCCGTGCCACATGCGCACGATCACGATCCGCGCTCCATGCTCTTGATCTGCCCGTCGACAATCGTCACGACCATCGGCGCCGCCTGCGTACCGCGATCATAGGTCCATTTCTCGATCGTCGTCGTGCCGCGCTTGACCCGGCCGCCTCCGGCGACAGAGGGACCGTAAACATCGACTGTCTCCGAGGTCTTCTGCGTCGGTGTTCCGCACTTCGCCAGCAACTCGTCCACGGTCATGTCCGGGGAGGCTATCCATGGACCGCAGCGGAAATTCTCTGCGAATACCGGCTGGCTGACGATCAAGAGGGCAGCCATCGCGACCGGCCAATACTTGTTCACAGGACCTCCTCGCCCACGTCAAAGTCCTCGTCCAGCCTGTACTCGCCGGCATCGTAGGCATTGCGAATCTGGACCGCCTGGTCGAAACGGGATTCCGGCACGAGTACACGGACGCCGCCGACTGCCGTGGTCAGAAACTCATTAGCCTGAACCATGTGCGCATCCGCAACCGATGCCGGCACACCCTTCGATTCGAGGCAGGCCTTCAGCATGTATGCATCCATGGGTGCGAAGAAGCGTGCCAGCACCAGCAACTTGTCGTGAGCCATGCTCTCCTCAGGGGTTTGCGGCCCCGGAACCCTCATGATGCCACCCGCACCGAGCAAGCGCTGCCACGGCCTGCATTTCCGTCATTTTCCGCGCCTGCCGCTGAACCTGGGCGGGAACCCACTCCGGGAACGCCAGCTCCCGCAGTTCGTGGTGGCCGCGAGCGGTGTGCACCTCATGAATCATCGCCAGCTGCCGTCGCGGCAACTGGGATGCCACGCGAACGAGCGCCGGCCACAAACGACGATGAACATAGGTGATCTTGCCGCCAATGATCCGGCAAACCCAGACGTCCTTTGAATGGCGAACCGCGCGCGTCAGCGCAAATATCTCGCGGCCCTTCGGATGGCCCCACCAGCTGCCGCGGATCGGTGTGCCGGCCACCGCATCTGCGAAGGACAGCACGGGCCCGCGCCCAGCTTCGAGCACGACGCCGTGCTTTCGAACGAATGCCAGAGCCTGCGTGATAGTCATCGGCTCAGCCTGTGGTGCATGCGCGGGAACTGGCACAAACCCACGCTTCCTGGATCATCTACCTTCAACCCGTGTGCAGACCACTTCGTACTTGATACCTTCCAGATCTTTGAAGTAGAGAGCGTAGTAGCCTGGCGGCGTGTACTCCGGATACTCGCGCGGAGCGCTGACAATCGTGGCTCCAATTTCCTTCAGTTTCCCAAACAACTGATCGACCTCAGCACGCGACTCAGCTTTGAACGCGAGGTGATGAAGCGCCCCCGGTTTCCTGCGGTTGATCGTTTCGTCCTTGAACGCCCCTCTTGGGGAGGTAATGGCAAATGACAGCAGCGCATGCGTGTACTCCACGACATGAAACTCATGTTCGTCGATTACAGCGCTGATCCTTCGCTTGGGATCGAATCCCAGGAGAGGCATGAGCTCGTCGTAGAACGGTACTGCGATACGCATGTTCCTGACAGTGATCTGAATGTGGTCGACGGCAGGTTTCATGTTTGCTACTTGACGTCCGCGTCGAGCGAATCGCGCGAGGCACGGCCGCCGCGCCTCACCAAGGTCACAAAAGTGAGTTCGCTTGAACCCGCCTTGATCGCAAGAAGCAGACTGGCTGAGAGCATTCTGATGAGCATGTAATGTTGCCTAAGGCATAGTTTCAGCAGAGGCCGCGCGAGTCGGAGACGCCCGCCGCAACCCATTGTCGGGCAACACTACTGCAATCATAGGCTGACCTGCGCAAATCCAAGCGCCCGCAAGAAGCCCATCGAATCGACGTAAACATCCTTGCGAGCAACGAGGGTGCCAGTGAAAGGAATGACATCGACACCGTTCCAGGAGACCTTCTTGCCCGTAGGCTGCACGGTGAAGGCCCCCCTGGTGAATGGAATTGCCAGAGTTCCCGTAGCCGTCCACTCCTGAGTCACCAAACCGTCGCGGACGTATGTCCGGCGCGCGTCAAAGCGTATATCCGGGAACGCGGAGAAGACGCCTTTCAAGGTCTCGCGAATGGCAGCTTTGCCGACAGCTTTGCCGCCGCTTGTGTGGTTCTCAAAGACCGAGTCCTCGGTGTGCATGGCAAGAATGGCCTCGACGTTGTGGCTGTTCCATGCCTCGCCATATGCGGCGATGACCTTCTCCAACGGGTGCACATTGCTCATAAATGCCCTCCGTGCAATTTGAGCCAACTACATTTTGCGGTGTCGGCCAACGCCCGCGATCAGCGGCGGCGCGCGGTTGGCACGCCGCTTGCCCTGGTTGCATTGGAAACTCCGTCTGCTTTAGTTGCAAGCGGCGTGACAACTAGCGCCGAACGCTGCATCGCCTAGTTGGATACCGAACCCTCACGTCTGATTCCCGAACCGACCCAGAACCCAGGCCATGGCGAAATATGCCGCGGCAGTGACAACGCACGAGACTCCCAGACTCAACCAGAAATTGAGCTCGGCGCGCAGGAGCAATGGCAGCAGCACGAATAGGGTCAGTGATGGAATGACGAGCCAAAGGATGCTCTGCGAAAGATCGGCGACGCGCTGTGAACTCCCTGTATCGAGATACAGCCAGATGAACGCCAGCAGTGATGTCAGTGGCAGTGACGCGAGGGCAGCGCCCCAAAATGTACTCCGCTTCGCAATTTCCGCCACCGCCACAACTACTGCGGCGGTGAGAACAATCTTGATGACGTACTGCCACATTGGAGCTCGGGATCTAACGACGATTAGGGGGACCAAATGATTGGAGCAAGTCGGTCATTTGCGACCGTATAACACCCTTATACGTCAGTCGAAAAGGGCCCTCCACGTGGAGAGCCCTTCTTTGCTGATTTGGCGCGCCCGGCGGGAGTCGAACCCACGACCTACGGCTTCGGAGACCGTCACTCTATCCAGCTGAGCTACGGGCGCGTTGTCTGGTGCTTGCACCGGCGGAGAAGCCGGCATTCAGACTGGCCGATGATTTTACCGGCCGCGGCGCCCCAGCGTCCAATGCCCGTCTTTTGCGGCAAGAGGCCGCCCAGCTATAATCGCGCACCCTAGCCTTTCCCCTTGCGAGAGTTCCCAGTGGCGAAGCCAGACCGGCAATTCATGAACGTTTTCAGCGCCGTGCTCGGGATCCTGATCGCGATTGCGCTACTTCTCATCGGCGTTTCGCGGCTCGTGGACAGCGGCCCCAAGGGCGCCCGCGACGTCGAAGACCCTCTGATGCAGGCCGAAGCCCACGAACGCATCAAGCCCTTCGGCCAGGTTGCGGTCGCTGGTGCAGATAACTCCGCGCTCGCCGTTGCAACACCGCCAGCGGCTGCCACTGTCGTGGCTCCCGCGAGCAAAGCCCCTGCCGTCGCGGCAGCTCCGGCGGATGGAAATGCGACCTATCAAATGGCATGCATGGTCTGCCATGGAGCGGGCATTGCAGGCGCGCCAAAGGTCGGGGACAAGGATGTTTGGGCGCCGCGCATTGCGCAAGGCATGCCGACACTGCAAAAGCACGCGCTCCAGGGCTTCCAGGGCGATCACGGCGTGATGCCGGCGAAGGGCGGTCGGGCGGACCTGTCTGACGACGCGGTCAAGGCAGCAATCGAGTACATGGTTTCCCAAGCGAAATAAGGGATTCTTCCCGGTCATCCGGTCGTTATGAGAGGTCCCCGGTCGAGGCGCCGGTATGAGACCGCCTCCGATAACTCGGCCACTTCCACTGCTTCCTTTTCGCTCAGGTCGGCGATGGTGCGCGCGACGCGTTGCAGGCGATGGCAGGCGCGCGCCGACAGCCCGAGCCGCTGCGAGGCGGACTCGAGCAGGCCGTGTTCGCGCATGCCGAGTGCCGCAGGCGCGCGTCGAGTGCGCGAAACGTCGAGCCTCGAATTGAGCCCGCCGCGCTCTGCCTGCCGCAGGCGCGCGCTCGCGACACGTCGCAGCAACCGCCGCGCTTCCCTCCGGCGACCTGCGCCGCTGCGCGCAGCATCTCGTAGGGCAGCCGCGGCACCTCCACGTGCAGGTCGATGCGATCGAGCAGCGGACCGGAGAGCTTCGCGAGGTAGCGACGAATCTGCTGTGGCGTGCAGCGGCAGCGGCCATCGGGATCGCCGGCGTAGCCGCAGGGGCAGGGATTCATCGCCGCGACCAGCTGGAATCGCGCCGGAAAATGGCCGCGCCAGGCGGCGCGCGCGACGCTGACGCATGCCGGTTTCGAGCGGCTCGCGCAGGGCCTCGAGCACGTCGCGACGAAATTCCGGCAGTTCGTCGAGGAACAGCACGCCGTGATGCGCGAGCGAAATCTCGCCGGGATGCGAGCCGCCCGCCACCGCCGATCACGGCGGCGGCAGAGGCCCCATGATGCGGCGCGCGGAACGGCCGGCGTCGCCATTCCGACACAGGCGGCAGCGCACGCGACGAGCGAGTGCAGCATCGCGCATTCGAGCGCTTCGTGCATCGTCGAGTGGCGGCAGCAGGCCCGGCGAGACGTTGCGCCAGCATGCTCTTGCCGGAACCGGGCGGGCCGATCAGCAGCAGGCTGTGACCGCCGGCGGCCGCGATCTCGAGCGCGCGCTTCGCCGCCAGCCTGCCCGCGGACGTCGGCGAGATCCGGCGCCGACCTGCGCGCATGCGCGGCAACGCGCCGCCGGTGCGAAATCGAGTCCAGCGCCCGCCGTCGCAGGCCATTGCAGACCGTCAGTCAGGTCGGCCGCGCCGGCAACCAGGGCGCCCCGCGCGACTCGCGCTTCCTCGGCATTCGGGAGCGGCACGACCAGCTGCCGCCTGTCGCGCACCGCGTGCACGGCCGCGGCGAGCGCGCCGCGAACCGGCGCGCAGTTCTCCCGACAGCGACAGTTCGCCGTAGAACTCGATGTCCGTCCAGCGCCCGCACAGGCAGCTGTCCGGAGGCGGCCAGGATGCCGAGCGCGATCGCGAGGTCGAAGCGCCCGCCTTCCTTCGGCAGGTCCGCGGGCGCGAGGTTGACGGTGATGCGCCCGGCCGGAAATTCGAATCCGCAGTGTGCAAGCGCGGCCCGCACGCGGTCGCGGCTTTCGCGCACCGCGATCTCGGCGAGACCGACGACGGAGAGTTGCGGCAGGCCGGCGCCGCAATGGACCTCGACGCGCACAGCGGCGCATCGAGCCCGAACTGCGCGCGTGTCAGGACGGTCGCGAGGCTCATCGGGCCCGCGCCGCCGACAGGCTACTTCTTCGGCTGCCCTCGAGCGCGGCGATACGCGCTTCGAGCTCTTCGAGCCGCTCGCGGCTGCGGCGCAGCACCGCGGCCTGGACGTCGAATTCCTGGCGGGTCACGAGATCGAGCTTCGCGAGGCCGCTCTGCAGCACGGCCTTGAAGTTCTGCTCGAGGTCGTTCTTCAGCGCCGCAAGGCCGGGCGGCACGGCGTCGGCCAGCGGCGGGCGAGATCGTCGAGGGACTTCGGATCGAATGTCATGCTGGTACTCCGGGTTGCCGAAAGCTTCGGGGCCGCGGGCGGACGTCAAGCGATGCACCGCGAACGGCGCCGGCGCACCCGGACTGCGCCGAAATGGTGCGCGATGCCGGGGCATCGTCCATGCGATTGTCTAAATCATTGATTTTACAAGCCAGTCATGATTGGCACGGATGCTGCAATCCGTCGAATGAACGGTACCGGGATCAGGGCGTGAGCGGCGTGCGGAATATCTGCCCCGTGGCGGCAATAAAGATCGCAGGGCGCTGGAGGATTCGCTCATGGCTCGACAGCGGCGACACCGCCTGGATGATCATGGCGACCGCACTCGTCCTCCTGATGACAATCCCGGGACTCTCGCTTTTCTACGCGGGCATGGTGCGAGTGAAGAACGCGCTGTCGGTGCTGATGCAGTGCTTCGCGATCACGGCGCTCGTCTCGGTGCTGTGGATCATCTACGGCTACAGCCTCGCCTTCGACACGACGGGCATGGACGCGGAAGAACTGAATCTTCACTCTTTCGTCGGCGGCCTCGGCAAGGCCTTCATGACCGGCGTCACAGAGGATTCGCTGATCGTCGACGATTCCGGAGTCGGTGTTCGCGACCTTCCAGCTGACGTTCGCGATCATCACTCCGGCGCTGATCATCGGCGCCTTTGCCGAACGGATGAAGTTCTCGGCCTTGCTCGTGTTCACGGTGCTCTGGTTCACATTCGTCTACCTGCCGATGACCCACATGGTCTGGAGCGGTGCCGGCGCGCTGATGTGGGACTGGGGAGTGCTCGACTTCGCCGGCGGTACGGTCGTGCATATCAATGCGGGCATCGCCGGACTCGTCGCGGCCCTCGTGCTGGGCCGGCGCCACGGCTATCCCGGGTACCGCGATGCCGCCGCACAACCTGACGCTGACGGTGATCGGCGCTTCGCTGCTGTGGGTCGGCTGGTTCGGATTCAATGCCGGCAGCGCGGTCGCCGCCAATGGCACCGCCGGCATGGCCATGCTGGTGACGCAGATCGCGCAGCGCCGCCGCGGCACTTGCTTGGATGGGCTGCGAATGGGTCGCACACGGCAAGCCCAGCGCGCTCGGCATCGTCACCGGCGCGATCGCGGGTCTGGTCGCAATCACGCCCGCCTCGGGCACCGCCGGGCCGGCCGGCGCGCTGCTGATCGGCGGCAGTTCCGGCCTGCTGTGCTTTCTCGCCGCCGCGCGGCTCAAGCGCTTGATCGGCTACGACGACTCGCTGGACGTGTTCGGCGTGCACGCGGTCGGCGGCATCGTCGGCGCGATGCTGACCGGCGTTTGCGCCGGGACGCTCGGTGGCGCGGGCCTGCCCGAGGGCGTCACGATCGGCCACCAGGTCTGGGTGCAGACCACGAGCGTGCTGTTCACGCTCGCCTGGAGCGGTGTCGCGAGCTTCGTCATCCTGAAGCTGCTGGATACTGCCGATTGGCCTCCGTGTCACCCGCGAACAGGAGGTCGAGGGGCTCGACCTCGCACTGCACGACGAGCGCGCCTATAGCAGTGAGCCGTAGCCCCCCAACGGGGAACGGCCCGCCATGCCCCCGGTCCGAGGTCGTACCGGCCGCGGGCCCATTCCGTTACACTGGCCCTCCAGGAGTCACTCATGAAGATGGTTACCGCCATCATCAAGCCTTATAAGGTGGACGAGGTCCGGGCCGCCCTGGCCGAGGTCGGGGTGCAGGGCGTCACTGTGACGGAGGTCAAAGGTTTCGGGCGTCAGAAAGGCCACACTGAGCTTTACCGGGGGGCGGAATATGTCGTGGATTTCCTCCCCAAGGTGCGACTTGAGATCGCAGTGCTCGACGAGCGTGTGGACGCGGTAATCGATGCGATTGCGACCGCTGCCCGTACCGGCAAGATCGGTGACGGCAAGATATTCGTGACGAGCTCGGCAACGTGGTGCGCATCCGCACCGGCGAAACGGATTCCGAGGCGCTCTGACGAGCGGCGCCGTGGCCTGGAGGTCAAGATGCTGCGGAAAATGCTGGTGGCAATGCTGATGGCGGGTCTCGACGGTCGTCGCCGCGGCTGGCACCGTCTACAAATGGTCCGACTCGCGTGGCCAGGTCCACTACACGGACCTGCCTCCGACCCAGGCCGACGCCAAGGATCCTGAGCATCTCCATCAGCAGTCCGAATTCCTGGATGACGAGTCGCAGGGCGACGAAAGCGATGACGGTGACAATGGAGACGGTCCGACGACACTGCCCTCCGGCAATGACAATGAGCCCACGATCGATCGCGAGGCTATGGCCGCGGTACAGGCCGATGTCGCCAAGGCCGAAGCCCGAGCAGTGCAAGGAGGCGCAGGACCGCTACAAGCTCTACGTCGAATCGCGTCGTCTGTTCCGCGAAGACCCCGGACGGCAAGCGCGAGTACCTGACCGACAAGGAGCTCGCCGAGGCCCGGATCCGCGCCAAGCAGGCCGTCGACGATTACTGCAGCTGAGCCGCGGCCAGGGCAGCGATTGCAGCAGCGCACGGCCTCGATCGGGCACGATCGGCCCGCCATGAACGTCGGTTTCATCGGTCTCGGCGCCATGGGCCAGCACATGGCCCGCAATCTGCACCGTGCCGGGCTGCTCGCCGGCGTCTGGAATCGCACCGCGATCCAGGTCAGAGGCGCTCGCGCCGGGACCGGGTGCACGGCATTTTCATCGCCCGCCGAGCTCGCAGCCGCATTGCGACTCCATCGTCACCTGCGTCTCGCGGACGATCGACCTGCTCGCAGTCGTCGAGGCGCTCTGCCCGGCCTGCGCCCGGGCACGCTCGTCGATCGACTGCTCGACGGTCGCTGCGGACACGGCACGGATAGCCGCGCAGCGTCTCGCGAGCCGCGGCGCGAGCTCCTGCTCGACTGCCCGGTCAGCGGCGGGGTCGAGGGCGCGAAGAACGCGACTCTCGCGATCATGTGCGGCGGCGAACCGGCGATCTTCGAGCGCGCGCGGCCGGTGCTGGAGGCCCTCGGCAAGACCATCGTGCTGATGGGTCCGACCGGCGCCGGCCAGGCCACCAAGGCCACCAACCAGATCCTCTGCGCCGGCGTCATCGAGGCGTAGCCGAGGCCCTGGCATTCGCGCAGGCCGAGGGCCTGCCACTCGATCAGGTGATCGAGATCCTCGGCAAGGGTGCGGGATCGAGCTGGTATTTCGTGCATCGCGCGCCATTCATGGCGCGCGGCGAGTACCCGGCCGGATTCCGCGTGCGGCTGCACGACAAGGACCTGCGCATCTGCCGCGAGATGGCAGCCCGCCACGGCGCGACGCTGCCGGTGGTCGAGACCACGCTCGCCGACTACGCACGGCTGCTCGCAGCCGGCCACGGCGACGAGGACATCTCGACGATCTTCCGGCTGAAGACCCCGCTGTTTCCGCGGCCAGGAAACTGAGCCGATGACCGCACGGTCCGTCGCGAGCGCCCGGAACTTCTACCTGCCGGATTTCTGCACGCGCGAAGCGTGCTCGCGGTCGTCCTGATCGCGGAGCTGGTCGCGCTGCTGCTGACGCTCGCGCGGATGGCATCTCGGCTGATCGCTTCTGGACCGACCTCGCCGCACTCTCGCTGTTCCTGCTGTGGACCGGGCTCGGCACCGCCGCCGCGCTCTGCGCCGCCCGCGGCGCATTGTCGCGGCTCGACGTGATGCGCGGCTCGCGCTGGCACTGCTGCTGATACTTGGCGTCACGGCCGCGGTCACCGAGGGCGCGTGGTGGCTCGCCGCCTCGGCGCAGCGGCTGCTCGGCGTCGAGACGGATCCATTGGCGTCGATCACATCGAATTCCTGCTGCGCAACCTTGGAGTCAGCATCATCGCCGGCGGACTGGCGCTCCGCTATTTCTACGTCTCGCACCAGTGGCGGCGCAATGTCGAGGCCGAGGCGCAGAGCCGCGTGCGCGCGCTGCAGGCTCGGATCCGCCCGCATTTCCTGTTCAACAGCATGAACACGATCGCCTCGCTGACGCGCACCGATCCGCGCGCCGCCGAGCAGGCGATCGCCGACCTCTCGGATCTGTTCCGGGCTTCGCTGCGCGAGCATCGCGAACGCATCCCGCTCGGCAGCGAGATCGAGATCGCGCGCGCTTACGAGCGCGTCGAGCGGCTGCGGCTCGGCGACCGGCTGCGGGTGGACTGGCAGGTCGATGCGCTGCCGATGGAAACCCCGGTGCCGGCGCTGATCCTGCAGCCGCTGCTCGAGAACGCCGTCTATCACGGCATCGAACCGATGGACAAGGGTGGCACCATCCGTGTTACCGGCAGGCGCGAAGGCACGACAGCCGTGCTGACGATCGACAATCCGCGTGCGCCGAAGCTCGTCGCGCGCCGACCAGGGCACCAGATCGGCCTCGACAACGTGCGCCAGCGCCTCGAGCTGATGTTCCACGGCGAGGCGGATCTCGAGGTCATCGAGGGACCGGAGCGCTTCGTCGTGACGCTGCGTTTCCCGATCGCCGTGACAGTCGAATGAGACTGCGAGTGCTGGTCGTCGACGACGAGCCGCTGGCGCGCGAGCGCCTCGCCTACCTGGTCGAGGAAATGCCGGACGTTGAGCTGGCGGGTGTCGCGGCATCCGGCGAGGAGGCGCTGCTGCTCGCGGGTTCGCTCCGGCCCGAAGTCGTACTGCTCGACATTCGCATGCCCGGCATGGACGGCCTCGAGGTCGCCATCACCTGGCGCGCATGCCGGAGCCGCCTGCAGTGATCTTCACGACGGCCTTCGACGAGCATGCCCTCGCCGCCTTCGATGCCCAGGCAGCGGGCTACCTGCTGAAGCCCGTGCGGCTGGAAAAGCTGGTCGAGGCGATCACCCGCGCGCGCCAGCCGAATCGCGCGCAATTGACGCGCATCGCCGACGGCGCCGGCGGCGGACCGCGCACGCGCATCGCCGTGCGTGCCCGTGATGAACTGAAGCTCATCCCGGTCGAGAGCATCCTCTGCTTCATCGCCGAGCAGAAATACACGACGTTGCGCCACACTGGCGGCGAGGAACTGATCGAGGAACCGCTAAAGGCACTGGAGGATGAGTTCGCGGGAAGTTTCGTGCGCATCCACCGGAATTCGCTGGTCGCCCTTGCGCATGTCGAGGGCCTCGAAAAAAATGCCGAAGGGCATCAGGTCGTGCGCTTGCGCAGTGGTGCCGGCACGCTCGCGGTCAGCCGGCGCCTGGCCGCCGAAGTCGCGAGGAAATTGAAGGAATAACGAGGGTATCCAGCGCGTCGTGATTCTACGCAGCCGCAGCGTCGCCCTTCTGCCGCATGCCTCTCCAGGTCCTCAATGTGAACGCGCCGATGCCGGCCACGAACAGGAGCGCCACAGCCAGGCCGCCGAACACCGGCAGCTGGCGCACGATCGACAGTGTGATCAAGGCGAGCAGCAGGAACAACACGCGCCATCCCAGCGACCTGGCCCGATCGCCGCCCATGCGTTCGAGCGCCAGGTCCCCGACAAACAGCGCGGCGACCAGATAACCCAGCATGAGGAGCACGATGTAACCGAATATCATCATCAGTGCGAGCGGAATGCCGATGATGGTAATCATCAGGATCACGATGGAAAACGGCACGCCGATCAGCATCACGCAGCCGATCGCTGCGCTCTGCCACCATTCGCGGCGAATCGTTGCGGCGGCTTCGCGGCTGAATGCCGGCAGGCCAAGAATCAGGAGTGCGCCGAGCAGCAGGACGCCGAGTGAGAACATCGCGCCACCAACACGCGCGGCACCGCGGCCGAACTTCCTGAGGCCGTCGCGATCATGCGCGTCGTGTGCTTCGACGCCCTTTGCGATCTGCGCCTGCGGGTCCATGACGAACGTGCCGCCACTGCGGTATTTGAGCCGTCCTGCAACCCGAGCATCGGGCCCGATCCGGATGTCTTCGCCCGCAATGTCGAGGTTGCCGCCGATCGTGCCATTGATGAAGATCGACTCGCCGTAGACCTCCAGGTCCTCGCCGACATCCCCTTCCATCTCGACGCTGCCGCCGGCGAGCGTCACGTCCTGGCGGAGCCTGGCGCCGCGCGGAACGCGGACTTTGCCCCCCGCGGCACGCACGCTGCCCTCGACCTCGCCCTCGATCCGCAGATCGCCGCCGGCCGCGTACAGATTCCGTCCGATCGAGCCGGTCACGGCCACTTCGCCGCCGGTCACGAATGCGCTGCCGCCTACGCGGTCGTCGAGATTAACGCGCCCCGCCGCAAGGTAGACATTGCCGGGCACGTATTCATCGAGCGTGACCTGATCGCCCGCGCTCAGCCGATGGTCCTCGGCCATGGCGACACCCGTCACACCTGCCAATACCAGCAATCCAGCCGTCCAGAATCTGCTCATGACGCAATCCTACGGCCATCCTGACGCATGGCACAATGGCTTTATGAACGGGGAAATCCGTATCGCCACGCGGCGCAGCCGGCTTGCACTCTGGCAGGCCGAGCATGTCGCCGCACGGCTCACCGCAGCTCATCAGGGCCTCAAAGTACGCCTGATGCCGATGGTCACCGAAGGCGACCGCATCGTGGACCGCTCGCTCGCGAGTGCCGGCGGCAAAGGACTGTTCATCAAGGAACTCGAAGCAGCGATACTGGCCGGCGAGGCAGACATCGCCGTGCACTCGATGAAGGACGTGCCCGCCGCATTGCCCGAAGGGATGGCCATCATGGCGGTGCTGGAGCGCGCTGACCCCCGCGACGCCTTTGTGTCCAGTTTCCATGCGGGTCTTGCCGCGCTGCCGCAAGGCGCCCGCGTCGGCACATCCAGCCTGCGCCGGCAGTCGCAGTTGAAGCGCGTACGACCCGACCTCGAGATCGGGATGCTCCGCGGCAATGTGGAAACGCGATTGCGCAAGCTGGACCAGCGCGATTTTGCGGCGATCATTCTCGCAACTGCGGGCCTCGAGCGGCTCGGGCTCGGCGAGCGCATCCGCGAGCGCCTCGCAGCCGAAACAATGCTCCCGGCTGTTGGCCAGGGAGTGATCGGGATCGAATGCCGCGCCACGGACGCGCACGTGAGCTCGCTGCTGTCATCACTCGAGCATTCCGCCACGCGCTGCTGCCTCGAAGCTGAGCGCGCGTTTGCTGCCAGGCTTGGCGGCAGTTGCCAGTCGCCGATTGCCGGATATGCGACGCTTGCGGGCGACAGGATCAAGCTCGTCGCTTATGTCGGCGCACCTGACGGCCGCCAGGCCTTTGAAGATCGCATCGCAGGTGCGGCAACCGATGCCGCACGACTAGGCACGGCCCTGGCTGAGCGCCTGCTCGCGGCCGGCGCAGAATCCTTGCTGAAGGCTGTCGCGCTCGACGGTGGCCACTGACATGGGGCGACTGACGGGCATCGGCGTGCTGGTGACGCGGCCCGAACACCAGGCGCATCACCTTTGCCAGCTGATCGAGGCTGAAGGCGGCACACCGGTGCGATATCCCGCGCTGACGATCAGGCCGCGCGCGGATCGCGCTTCAGTGCGCGCCGCTATAGGGCCCGCGGATCGCTATGACCTCGTCATCTTCATCAGCGCCAATGCCGCACGCTTCGGGTCCGACCTGCTGGAGCAGCGGCGCGACATCAAGCTCGCTGCGCTTGCCGCGCCGACCGCATCCGCCCTGAATTCAGCCGGTTACCGTGTTTCGCTGATGCCCGCGGACGGCGCTGACAGCGAGGCTCTGCTCGCGATGCCGCAGCTAGCGCACATGAGCGGACAACGCGTGCTGATCGTGCGCGGTGTCGGCGGGCGCGACCTGCTCGGCGACACGCTGATCTCGCGCGGCGCGCAGGTGCAGTATGCGGAAGTCTACACACGGGAACCTGCGCACCCTGATGCAGAGGTGCAGGCAAAAGTCGAACAGGTCTGGCGGCAGGGCGGCGTGCGCGCCTACACGGCGACCAGTGTGGAGCTCCTCGAGGCGCTGGTCGGGATAGTCACGCAGCGCTGCCGGGAATTGATGGACTCGACTGCCATGCTGACCGGCTCACGCCGGGTGGCCGATGCCGCGATCCGGCTGGACCTCGGTTCGCCGCTGATCCTCGCGGATGGGCCGGACGACGCTGCACTGACGAGCGCATTGGTCCGCTGGCGCGAATCGACTTCACGGTGATAGGTCGCAATCGAGACGCCGTGCCGCTAGGCGGGCGCGTAGTCGAAGGAATCGATGTAAATCCGCTCCGGGTCGGCGCCATGGGGCGGCAGTGCCGACCGCACGGCGTCGATCATCGCCGGCGGCCCCGCCGCATAGATGTCGAATCCGGCGAGACCGGCCACCTTGCGCGTTACCGCTTCGTGCACGAGTCCGGACTCGTGCGGAGCCGCGCCTGACTGGTCCGACAACACTGACGTGTACCGGAAGCGGGCATGCCTGGCCGAGAGTTCACGGAGCCATTCGTCTTCGTAAAGATCCACCGCCGCGCGCGCGCCCCAGAAAAGCGTGACATCGCGCTTCGATTCTGTCTCCAGTGCCTGGCGGATCATCGCCTTGAGCGGCGCATATCCGGTGCCGCCGCCGATCAGCAAGAGCGGCCGCTCGCCGGGACGATAAATGAACTGCCCGAGCGGCCCTTCGATGCGCAGCAGCGAGCCCTTCTTCAGCGTCGTGAAGACGAGCTCGGTAAATACACCGCCGGGTGCGCGGCGCACATGAAGCTCAAGCAGCGCCGAGTCGTGCGGAGGGTTCGCGAGCGAAAAGCTGCGCCGGCGCTCGCCGGCGAGCATCACGTCCACGTACTGGCCGCACTGCCAGGTGAAGGACTCGATCCCTGGCAGGCGCAGCCACATTCCCATCACGTCCTGCGCGAGCGGCTGCATGCGCTCGATCCGGGCGGGCAGGCTCTTGATTTCGACGTCCGAGACATGCCGGATGTCGCGGATCTCGATCTCGAGGTTTTCGAGCGCCCGCGCCTGGCAGATCAGCGCGTAGCCCGCGGCCTCTTCCTCAGCACTGATGCCGGGCGGGCGGCCATATGGGTACGCAAAGCGGCCGGAAATCACTCGCACGCGGCAGGTACCGCAGGAGCCGCCCTTGCAGCTATGCGGCAGGTTCAGGTGTTCGCGCAGTGCAGCGGAAAGTACAGGCTCGTCACTTCGCGCCTGGAACTCCCTGCCTGTCGGCAGCAGCTTGACTTTCACGCCGCTATTATGGGGGTGCCGGGCGTCTGGTTTCCCGGCCTCATGCAGAAATCAGATGGTGACGTCACAGTCCATGGACAAACGCCTACGAACATTTGTGATCGCCGGTCGCGGCTACACCGGCGCACGGGTGGCGGAAAGACTGGCGCCGCAGGGCGCAGTCATCGGTCTCACCCGCAAGCCCCACGACTTCAATTTCACGGCGCCATACGATGTCGTCTATCTCGCGCCGCCTCCAGCGCCCGGCACAACTGATCCGCGGCTGGCGCGGTTCCTGGCTGCATTGCCCGCCCGCCCTGGCCGCATCCTCTATGTCAGCACGACAGGTGTTTATGGCGATGCCGGCGGCGCGACGGTGACCGAGGATACACCGCCCGCACCGGCGACCGACCGTGCACGGCGCCGCCTTGCGGCCGAGACCACGCTTCGTGCCTGGTGCGAAGCGCGCAATCTCGACTGGGTGATCCTGCGCGTACCGGGCATCTATGGTCCCGGCCGCCTGCCATTGGATCGCCTGCGCCGCGGCGAGCCCGCACTCGCCGAGTCCGAGGCCGGGCCCGGCAACCGAATTCACGTCGAAGACCTCGCCGATATCTGCGTCGCGGCGCTCCTGCAGCCGCAGGCCCGCAACCGCATCTACAACGTCGGCGATGGCGACCATACGACGAGCACCGCATTCCTCGGGTTGGTCGCTGACATCGCGGGCCTACCCATACCGCCGCAGCTGCCGATCACGCAACTGGCGGCCCTCCGGTCGGATGCCGCCCTTTCCTTCCTTGCCGAATCACGCCGGGTGGACACCTCGCGCCTGCGCCAGGAACTCGGCTTCAAGCCACGCTATCCCAGCGCCGAGGCCGGCATCCGCGCGAGTCTCAAGGGATAAGGAGCGAACTCCCGGTCGTACGGCGCCCTTCCAGCTCGCGATGCGCCTGCGCGGCATCGGCGAGCGCATAGCGCTGCCCGATCTTGACCTTCACCTTGCCGCTCGCGACTATCTCGAACAATTCCAACGCACCACGGGCCAGGTCCGATGCCTTCGCGATGTAATGAAATAGCGTCGGGCGAGTCAGGTATAGCGAGCCGCGCCCTGTGAGCTCGAGCACCGAGAACGGCGGCACCGGACCCGAGGCATTGCCGAAGCTGATCATCATGCCACGCGGCTTCAGGCAGTCGAGCGACGCAACGAATGTGTCCCTGCCGACGCCGTCATAAACCACCGGTACGCCGCGCTTCCTCGTGGCCGCGCGCACGCGCTCGACCAGGTTCTCACGCGAGCTGACGATCACTTCGGCGGCGCCGTACTCACGCGCAAGCTCGGCTTTCGCGTCGCTGCCGACGACCGCAATCACCTTCGCACCCAGCGCCGTCGCCCATTGCAGGGCGATCAGCCCCACGCCGCCGGTTGCGGCATGCAGCAGGATCTGCTCATTCTTCTTTACGCGATAGCAGCGCCGCAGCAGGAACCAGGCGGTCAATCCTTTCAAGATCAACGCAGCGGCCTGCTGGTCGGAGATGCTATCCGGCAGCTTCACCACGCGGCTCGCGTCCAGCACCCGCTCATCGGCATAGGCACCCGGAGAGCTGTCCGTATACGCCACGCGGTCGCCGGCCTGGAAGGCAGTCACCTTGCTCCCCGCCTCCACCACCACGCCCGCCGCTTCGACACCGAGTCCACTGGGCAGCTTCACGGTATAAAGGCCGGAGCGGTGGTAGGTGTCGATGAAATTGACGCCGATGGCCGTCTGGCGGATGCGCAGTTGCTTCGGCATTGGAGAAGCATTCACGACTTCCTCGAAGCGCAGGACTTCGGGGCCGCCGTATTCATGAATGCGAATCGCCTTGGGCATGTTGCTACTATTAGCGAATATCCGAGGGAGCACAAATGAGACAACATTCCGGCTCGCTGGCTGCAGCAATCGTAGTGTTGCTGGCTGCCTGTACTGTCGATTCACAAGGAACCGAGGCGCCGGCCGACATTCAATTCGTGCCCGGCCAGGGTTCGGCCGACAAATTGACTGTAGAGCAACATGACATCGCTCGGCTGGCAATCGACGCACTGGCGGCGGATCTTGGCATCGCACGGGACAAGATAGCCGTTGATACTATCCGTCCCGTCGAATGGCGCGACAGCAGCATCGGCTGCCCGCAGCCGGGCCAGGCTTATATGCAGGTCATGACGCCCGGCAACAAGATCACGCTGCGTGTCGACAAACAGATCTACGTGGTCCACGAAGCCAATTACCGGGCCTTCGTCTGCCACACGACCAAGGCCCTGGGGACCATCACGCCGCAACGCGAACTCGTGTTCGGGAAGCAGATGCTCGCCGCCCGCAAGGACCTGGCCACTCGGCTCGGCGTCCCGGAAAGCGACATTCGGCCTGCGTCCGCCGAAGGAACGAACTGGGAGAATGCCAGTATGGGCTGCCCGGAGCCGGGCATCGTCTACCCGTCAGTATCGGTCAGCGGCTGGATACTGACACTCAGGTACAACAGCCACGATTACACATATCACACCGACATGTCGCGTACGATTCCCTGCCCGCCGATTACCGCGGATTAATGCGCCAGCCATAAAAAAGGGCCGTCCGGTCGAAACCGGACGGCCCTGCAATCAACTCAGCGAAAGCCGCCTAGCGGGGGCAGAACCCGAAGCTGCAGAAGCCCTCGCCGGGGTCATTTGTGACGTTGATGATCGTCACGGCCTTTATGCCAGTGCCGTCCTCGTGAGAGATCGCACCGACCTGCTTTGCACCAGCGCCCGTCGACAGGCCCGCCCAATTGACGTCCAGTGTCGCAGTTTCGCCAAGCGTTGCGCTCGTCGGTGCGTCCACCGTCATATTGCCCGCGTCGGGCCCGACACCCGGGTCGGTCCAGTCGAACAATATAAACTGGGCAGCAGCGCCACCCTCCGTGTTGTACCCGTGCACGAACACGACATAGGGGTCATCGATCGTCGGATCCGTCACCGGCAACGTGACGCTGACCCGCTCGTTCGAGTCCCCATTACCGCTCGAATCGATCAGTGTGCACAGGAAGTCCGGGCAGTAGTACAGATACAAGTCCAGATCGTGGCCGGCGTCAACGTATTCGTTGAACAACGACCACTGTGCATAGACCGTACCTTCCGGAAGATCCAGGACATAAGCGAGTGTCGTGCCCGGCCCGAAGAATTCAAACGAATTGTTCGGATCGTCCGAAACCGCGCCCCGGGTCAGGTACGGATCAACCAGCCCGTGCACACCCGCGGTATAAGCACCGTCGTACCCGAAGGTGACGTCAAATGACGTCCCGCCGTCGGAACCTTCGCCGGCGACTTCTACCGGCGCCGCAAGCGCACTGGCATTCACCGCAACCGGGCTGCGTACAACGTGATTATCGCCATCATCCCAGCTCAGCGAGCCGAAACGCCATTCGCCAATAGGCGCGCTGACGTTTGTGATCGTGACCTCGTAGCTCGCCGACTCGTCGGGAAGCAAATGCAGACTCTTCGGACTCACCCGCATCTTGAATCCGGGCGGCGCCCTGCGAATCGTTGTGTAAGTTGCCTCCGGGCCAACATTGGTCACCGTACGATGGACCGTGCGCGTGCCTGTCAACTCGCCGATCCCGATAGACGGCAGGTTCAGATCTGCCGAATCGAGCGGATAGCCGAAGCTTTCGAGCAGATCGCAATCGTCCGAAGAAACGAGCGGCGTTCCGGTGCCGCAGCTCGCCGCCAGGTAATCAAAAAAGCCCGCGTTGTAGACGAGCCCAGGCTCGATCGCTTTGTTCGGATCAACGTGACCCGCACCGAAATCGAACGGATCGGCTTTTGTTACGCCATCTTCCTTGAAGACGTTCTGGCGTGATGTGGTCATCAGCGCAGACTTGATCATTGCCGGCGTCCAGTTCTTGTGCTTTTGCTTGACCAAGGCAGCAAGCCCCGCAATGTGCGGACTCGACATCGAGGTGCCCTGCAGGTACTGGAAGAATCCGCCGAATGAGCCGTCATTGGGCTCAGGCGTGTCTCCGGCGAGGATGCGTACGCCAGGTGCGGTGATGTCCGGCTTGATCCAGTCGGGTACCGTCGGGTATGGCCCACGCGATGAGAAACCGGCCATGATGTTGCCGGTCAACTGCTCGGTGACATATAACCCGTCGGACAGAGTTGCATTGACTGTCGCGCCATTGGTGATCGCGTCCAGGATCGCAAGGCCCGGCGCATTGTCGATCATCACGCCCGGAATACTCTGCGTCAGAATTGTGGGCACGCCCCCCATGACGGTTTTCGGATTAGTAGATGGTGACGTGTAGACCAACACTGCAGATGCGCCGGCATTGACGGCATTCTCCACCTTCACGACGAACGCGCAGGTGCCGCGCGCGATCAGCGCGATCTTGCCGCCGATCGGACCGATTGGCGTGCAGGCGTCGATCGGATCTGCAGCAACCAGGTCGTCGGTGATCGGGCCCGAGACGGCCAGCGATTTCGTGATCGCTCCCTCGAGCGCCGGATAGTTTCCAGCAACCGACCCAGGCGAATTGATAGCGGCTGCCAGTGCAAAGCCGGTGCCTGTCAATGTCGAAGCACCGACCGAGGTCACCCATGGCTCGCCCGCGGCCGTTGATTCCGGTCCCGGGCCTTCATTACCGGCCGAACGTGCAACGAACACGCCCGCATCGGCCGCAAACAGGAATGCGATGTCCTGAGGATCGGTGAAAGCATAATCGGTGCCAACCGAAAAGTTGATGACATCGACGCCATCGGCCACGGCCGCATCGGTCGCAGCGGCAGTGTCAGAAAAGAAGCAACTATCGGAGGGTGCATTTGGCGCCTGCCAGCATGCCTTGTATATCGCAAGGCGGGCGCGGGGCGCAATGCCGCTGATTCTCGCCAGCGGCGTACCACCAAGCGACGCTGTGACGCGATTGCCAGCGGCCGTGCTTGCTGTATGGGTGCCGTGTCCGTCGGAGTCGCGCGGCGACAGGAATTCGCCTTCTGTCACGTCATTGACGGCCAGGAAGCCGTCGGCAAACCAGCGCGCGCCGATCAGTTTGTTGTTACAGTCGGTATCGGCCCAGCCTTCGCCAGACTGGCAGATTCCATTCCATCCATTCAGGGGCTGGAAGCCGGTACCGTCAAAACTCGGGTGCTCTTGTACCGCGCCCGTGTCGATCATGCCGATAACGATGTTCTGGCCCTGCAGGTTGTACAGCCTGCGCAACCCGGCCTGCGGGTTCAGCAACCCGAGGAACTTGGGGCTGTTGTTGGTATCCAGCGGAATCGCGCGATCCTCCCAGACTTGCAGCACAGCCTTGTTCTTGCGGAGTTTCGCCGCTTCTGCCGCCGTCAGACGCGCGGCAAAACCGTTCAAGGAATGGCGATAGCTGTAGATCTTGCGAGCGCCGGCTCCGATCGAGGCAAGCAGCGCATCCTGTTCCTGTGCCAGGTGCTCCGTATACATCTGGACTGCGCCCGAGCGCGCGTTATAACGGGCGCCCGGTTCCGGGGCCGTCTTCGCCAGGCCGACCAAGCCGCCTTGGTAAGCCATGCCCGGCTTGGCAGCCATCTGCACCACATAGACCTTCGTATCCGAGCGGCTCTCAACAGCCTGCCCCGGATCGAGTCTGAGTGCAGCAGCCTTGTCTGAGGGCGCCTTGCGGAAATTCTGCGCGGATGCCGGTCCCGTCGCCACGATCGTCGCAAGCGCGGCCAAAACGATAAGCACTGATCGCATGATGACTATCTCCCTACTGACAAATCAGTCGCCGTTGCGCCCTTGTCGGCGCTCTTTTGGTAAAAATTCCGGCTCAGCACGATAGATCCGCAAGACGGGACCGCCTGCGTTCACGCTAGCGATCCAGCGGGTGGCTCCCACGGCGCCAGTTCTTATGCGTTTGCTGTGTCCAAGAATCCCCGCATCTTGTTTACAAGACAGCAGACGTGATTACAAGCATCACGCATGTAGCATATGTCAACTTGACTCCGCGCCATCGAATAGAGTGGATTGACTGCAAGGCACAAGTCCTTGATTGGCTTACCTACGACCAGTTGTTCCTGGACCGTGTTATTACTAATCATCGACATCGCTGCGAGCTCATATGAATCATCTGTCCCTGCTGCTTGCCGGGCTGGTTGCCACGCTTCTGGCTGGATGTCACAGCGATTCCGAGGGGGCGATAGCGCCGCCCGACATTGAAGTCGGGCCTGAGCAGCGATCGGCACAGGAACTGGACACGGAGCCGGAGCTTGACGGCGCACGGGTCGCTGCGGAGTTGCCGTGCGAGGCGGCACGACTCCTCAAGGTCCGCACCGTGGAAAGGTCGGAAGCACGGCTCGGCGGGCCGGTGGCGCCAGCCGCCGACGACGAGACGAGACGCGCCGGGCTTGCTACCCGCACGATCTATTACCTCTCGCTGGATTGCGGCGGAAAGACCTACGTCGCCAGCGTTCAGGGCGGAACGCCGGGTTTCCAGCCCGATGATCTGGAAGCAGCCGCCGCCCTGCATTTGCGGACCGAGGGCGGCAAGATCTTGCTCAAGGTTGATGACGGCATGGAGTTCGAAGTAGCGCTTGCCGCCATTCCATCGGCAGGCAACGCCCCGCCCTGACAACAAGAAAGGGCAGGCCGGATATACCGGCCTGCCCTGTCACTCGACTGCGTCGATCGCGCGCCCTTACTTGACCACGGACTTCACGACGACATTGTCCACGAAGACGCCGCAGCCGGCGCTGCCCGGCCGAACGTCAAGGCACGTGGCGAATGAGTCCTGTGCGAACTCAAACCGCAGTTGGGCAATGCTGCCCTGCATGCCTGGCAGGCGCATGCGCACGTGCTTCACGCCGCCCGAATCCCCGGCCCACGCTGACATGTCCTCGAAGTACGCAGCATTACTGTTGCGCGGCATGTGCTCGGGGTAGTGGAAGATACTGCCGGTCGTGAACTCGTCCTCGAAGGCTTCGGCCAGCACCGAACGCAGCGTGTGGCCCGGCGTAAAGTCCGTTACCCGCAGGAAGAAGCCGTCATAAGCGGTGGTCGTCAGGACCGGGTCGTCCTCCGTATCGTAGCAGACGTCGAACTCAACGGTCACGTAGGCCGCATTCGCAGGGACGGCGAACGTTGGACTCAAGAGGCGCTCCCATCGCGTGCGCGGCGAGCCCGGATCATTGTTGGGCTGGAAGGCGCCATTCGATACGCCGCCGCAGTACGTGTTGTTGGTCGTCCACGGGAAGGAGAAGGCCCCTGCGCCGTGGACTGCAGCCCAGCCGGCCGGCAGCGACCCCGGTGCAACGCCCTCGAAATTCTCGCTCAGGATAGTCGTCGCGACCGGCGTGCCCGTGTCGAGCTGCGTCTTCAGTGTGGCGACGCCATCGAACGAGAGCACGAGAAGGCGCAGGTTGATCGGCGTCCCGGGTGCTACGGAACCATTGACGCGAATCCGATACGACTTGGAATTGGATCGCGTGGCTCCGGGTGCAATCGTGCTGTAGGTCGAAAGACCCTTGAGAACGGATACGCCAGGTGTATCGCTAACCAGGATCGCGAGCGGTGATCGCACGTTCCCCTTGTTGAGCGGGTTAGTCACGTAGTTGTAGAGCGGCACCGTGATATCGGCCGTCTCGCCCGGATCGATGTATCCGTTATGGCCGCTGTCGGTGAACGTCACGTTGCCGACATTGAGCGAGGCGTAGTTGACAAGATGCTCGAGCAGTCCGACGCGGCGTACTGTTGCATCAATGCCGGTCAGCGTGGCGTCCGGCTGCCCGTCAACGAAGCCGAGCTCCGGCCGGTTGGCGAGTGCGAACCCGGCATAGAATGAACCGCCCTGCGCCACACCCTGGATGTAGTCGCCCAAGTTCGGCTGGCCGGTGTCGTTGTTATGACCCGCATGGAAGGGCTGGAATGTCAGCGGTCGCGGCTTGCTCCAGTGCTTGCCGCCATCGTATGAGAATGTGTAGGTGACTTCTGACAGATCGCCGCTGGAGGCAATGCCCTGGTCATAGTAGAAGACCGATACCCGACCCGTCAGGTTGTCCACCGCGACCCACGGGAACCACTGGGGCCGGTCCGCGCCCGGCCGGCTGTTGAGCGGCAGCGGTGCCGAGAAGGTCTGGCCGCCATCCGTGCTGCGCTGGAATACGATGTCCGAACCATCCTGATTGTCGTTGTTCGAATGGACCAGATAGATATTCCCGCGATTGTGACCGTGGGAATTGTCCACCGCGATACTCGGCGAGGTGTTTGAACGGTCATTGCCCAGGATGTAGTCCTGCGTCAGGAACTCAGCAGAAGTTTCGATCGGCGTTTCCCAGGTCGTACCGTTGTCCGTCGAGCGCGCAACCGCGATGGTATTCCCGTACCCGAAATTGACGCCGGGGAACGGGAAGCGACGCCATGCAACGTACGCATCGTTCGATCCATTGCCGGCGAATCGTGGCACCGAGCTCTGGCCATCGTCTGCGCCATCGGACACGACCACAGCCGGCGACCAGGTCGGAACGGCTGCGAGGATATCATCGGAATACGTCGTCGAAATCGCAACACCGCCATCAGAGAACGGCGTGAAATTCGACCAGCTCAGTAGTACGCGGCCGGTGTCCGGGTCCACGTCCATGAATTCCTTGTCAGCCGCATCGCGCGGTGTGCCGGTGCCACTCACCGCACCATTCGGATTTGTCGCCCCCGTGACTTCGAACGGTCCTTCCCAGGTGTGACCGCAATCGGTCGACCGATGGATTGACATCGTCTGCACGGTTCGCGTATCCGAGAACTTCTTCACCATGATCGATGCGTAGATGAAGTTGCAGCCGCCCAGGTACTTGATCTCAGGATCGCCAAAGACCTGCGGCAGCAGCGTCGCGCCGACATTTGTATCGCCTGGAGACGGCAACTGTCCGCCGTCCACGAAGGTATTGCCACCGTCGTCCGAATACATGAATCCAGAGACGCTGATCGGGTTGAGTGCAAATCCGCGTTGATCGTTGAATCCGACCACGATGTGCTGGCCCGTGCTGTCAACGGCGATGGAGATTTCGGCCTGCCCGCCGCGCGGGCCGTCACGGAAGCCGGCCTCGCAATCCACACTGTTCACGCATCCATCGTCATCCTGGGAACCCCGCTCGGCCGCAGCGCCCGCCTCAGCGCCCGCCTCAGCGCCCGCAGCACTGACCCGTGCCGCAGATCCGCCCCTGGCCGCCTCTGCATCGCGCTGGACACGCGCCACTTCGGCCGCTGCACGAGCACCCATGGCCGACATCCGCGTCGAACGCGGATTCGCGCGCTCCGCACTTTCGAGCATGGCGCCCTTCGGCAACGCCGCGGCGACGCGCGCCACTGGCGCGCCCATTGCAGACGCCGCAAACAGCGCCGTAGCTGCCGCCGCGATCAATCCAGCAGAAAGCCTGCACACTGTGGATGACATGAGCTTGCCCCCAATTCTTTGCGTTATGTAAAGAGGAATTTGTTAAACGACGGCGCGGATTATTTGCTTCGCGCGGGCCTTTCGCAATTGCTATTTGTCCGCCGCGGCCGCCCCGGACATCAGGTTTTTTGCGCTAAGTGCTAAAGCGGATGAACTGCAAAGCACAAGTCACTGACTGGCCTGCCGCCGATCAGATGTTCCTGGACGATGCGCTCGATATTGTCCGGCGTCGCATTCCGGTACCAGGTGCCCTCGGGGTACACGACCATGATCGGCCCCTCGCGACAGATGCGCAGGCAGTCCGCGCGCGTGCGCAGCACGCCTCCTTCCACGTCTGCGAGGCCCACCTCACGCAAGCGGCGCTTGAGGTACTTCCAGGATTCCTGGCCGACTTCCTTCGGCGCACAGTCGCCGTGCGTGCAGAACAGCACATGCCGGCGCGCACCGCTGAGCGCAATCTTCGCAACCGCGGCCTCCAGCGATTCGGCTTTCGGATTTTCGCCGCGCTGGTTCAAAGCGCCGCCTCGTCGGTTTCGCTGGTTCGGATCCTGAGCACGCGCTCGATGTCGGTGACGAAGATCTTGCCGTCACCCACCTTTCCGGTGCGCGCAGCGCCGATGATGGCCTCGGTGACCTGGTCCACGAGCTCGTCGCGAACGGCGACTTCGATGTGCGTCTTCGGCACGAAATCCACGACGTATTCGGCCCCACGATAAAGCTCCGTGTGGCCGCGTTGCCGGCCGAAGCCCTTCACTTCCGAGACGGTCATGCCGGAGATGCCGATCTCGGACAGCGCGGCGCGCACGTCGTCGAGCTTGAACGGCTTGATGATGGCGGTGACGAGCTTCATCGCGGACTCCTGCGCATAGATGGACTGGCGGCGTTTCAGGGTGCAGATTCTATGCCGAGATGGCGGCCTGAAGGTTAATCAAGCACCTGTGAACGGTGCACGGCACCAGATTGCATTGCAGGCGCAGAGCTGAAGGCCTGTGCGCGGCAGCACCGCGCATCGGTCAATGCCCCAGGATATGCGCAGCTTCAGCGCAATTTTGCTGCGGGCAGTCACGGGCGTGGGTGGCTAGCGTCACCTGGATGCCCGCACGGACGCAGGGCATGCATTGGAGGCCTGGCAATGGAACTGCCCATCACGTGGCGCTTCATAGGCGCATTGATCCTGATCTTGTTCGCACTGTCTGCAGATATCGCCGACGCCGCCATTGGGCGTACACGCGGCACCGCCACCGTTTCGCGGGATGGCGAGGCAGCCTACTCGATTCCACTGGCAACTGCCGCCGGGCACCAATGGAATGACGCCGGCTTTGTCACTCGAATACCGCCACCGCAGTGTCGTTGGGTTGCTCGGCATTGGCTGGAATATCAGCGGCCTGTCGCAGATCGGACGCTGTCCCCGAACGATCGTCCAGGACGGCATCATGTCTCCGGTCACCCTGACCTCTTCAGACCGCTTCTGCCTGGACGGCCAGAGGCTCGTCGTTACGAATGGCGCTGCGTATGGGGATCCGGGCGCCGAGTATCGAACGGAAATCGAGTCCTTCGCCCGCATTCGATCCTACACGGGACCTGGCAGCGGGCCCCAGTACTTCGTGCTGGAAGCGCTCGATGGTCGGATATTTGAGTACGGCGCGACGCCCGATTCGCGCATCGATGGCAGCAATACTGCTGGAACGGCCACGAACATGGCCAGGGTCTGGGCACTGAGCCAAATTCGCGACAGGTCCGGCAACGAGATCGACTTCGAGTATTTCGAGGACATCGCCAATGGTGGTTTCCGGATCAGCGCTATTCGCTACAACTCGAATCCGGGTGCCGGTGTGGGATCGTCGCACAAGGTCTCGTTTGAATACGAGGACCGCCCGAGTAGCGAAGTCGACGTAGCTTTTGTTGCCGGTACCCCCATACGCCAGATCGTAAGGCTCAGTCGCATCGACGTGCTTTACAACGGTGCTGTCCTTCGGCGCTACAAGCTTACCTACGAACCGGCGCTATCGACCGGCGGGCGCAGCCGACTGGCTTCAGTCCAGGAATGCGGTGCCGGCGGCATCGATTGTTTCGCTGCGACATCCTTCACATGGCAGGACGGTGCCCCGGGATTCGGGGCACAAATGAGCATACAGGCGCCAAACCAGGGACAGACAACGCTGCCCGAGAGCGCGCTCTGGACGATGGCTGACATCAATGGCGACGGCCTTGGTGATTTCATTTGGGCAGGTGGTGCGTTCAACGCCCCAAAGATCCTGCGCTATCGACTCGGCCAGGCCGGCGGTACTTTCAGCGCGGAAGTGGCGACGAAAATCGCCGTCCCATACGGGATCGGTGTCCCATTCGACTACAACGGCGACGGCAGAACCGACCTGTTGATGTTGTCGGCAGCACGGGCGTGGACCGTGCTTCCCGGAGGAGCAGTCGGATTTACTTCGCCGATCACGACCCCGTACTCGCCCGGACCGCAACTCGTGGACTACCGCGGTGTGGACATGAATGGCGACGGGCTCGGCGACCTCGCCTGGTCCGAGATTCCAGCCCATACGGGCAACAGTCTGGTCGTACAGGTGCGCTACGCGCTGCCGGGCGGCGGATTTTCCGCCAGTCCGGTGACGATATACGAGCAAGCCGCCGCGACAGGTTACGACACGCCACAGGGAGGGGGCTTTATCGGTCGTCCCGGACAGCGAATCGACCTCGATGGAAATGGTGCAGAAGACCTGATGATGAACGAAAACTACACGATCGCTCGGATCTCGGCGACCGCGTATGCAACCGACCACTTCGACGGATCCTTCAATGGCGCGGGCCCGGCCGATATCAATGGCGACGGTTGCACCGACTTCGCTTATACGCACCACACCGGCGCATTGCGCGTGCGCATCAGCGGCTGCGGCGTGTACTGGTCCGGCCCGGAACTCGGAGCGCCGGGATTGACAGGTGGGGCGCAGAACATCGGGCACGACTGGAACAGTGACGGCCGCGACGACCTGCTGCTGTCAGGCGGCACGAACTGGATCGTGGTTGTGTCAAATGGCGATTCGCTGGCACCAGCAATTGACACAGGAATTCCGCACGAATAGCGCCACCACGGCAATTGCCATTTGACGCCAACGGTGACAGCCTGTCGGACCTCGTAAGCCGGAGCGGCAGTTTGCTGTCGACGCGCCTGCACAAGGGTTCCAAGGCCGGATCTCATGCTCTCGGCGACGGACGGATTCGGCGTCACAGCGAATTTCACGTATCGGCCGCTGACCGATGCAAGCATTTACACGCGCGGAACCGGCGCCGTCTATCCCGAGCAGGACCAGCAGCCGCCGCTCACGTGGTCTCCGAACTCGCGACGACCGATGGCAGCGGGCTCGGATCGATGGCGTCGACACGCTACAGCTATCAGGGGCTGCGCCGGCATCTGCTCGGCCGCGGCGTACTGGGCTTCGTCGGCACGAACAATTACCAACACGGTGCCAGGCATGGAGACGCGCCTCGAGGAAACGCGTCGTCAGGATTTCCCTTACACCGGGCTCCTGGCGCAGATCGTCGTACGCCAGGGTTCCGGCGCCCCGGTAAGCGAGACGACTAATTCCTGGGCCACGCTCAATCTGGGCAACGGTCCGGCACTGCGCAGCTTTCCGTTTGCGTCTACGACAACTCTGAAGCGCTACGAGGTCGGCGGCAGCTACGGCAGCGCCGAATCGCGACCACGACGCGGACGGTCGCGGCCATCGACGCCGCTTCGGGCCTCGTCACCGACGAGACCATGACGATCACGGAAATTGCGGGCGGCGCCAACGCCGGGTCATCCACAAGTCTGCGCAGCGGCTTCAAGACATCCGTGCTCAACGACTACGACGAACTGGTGCCTCGGACGGCCGCAGGTATGCAGACTCACCGCGAGCCATACTTGCCCGGCGCGGCAGGCGATGACGCGCAGCTTCAGCCAGGCCTGGGACAGCGGCTGAAGTGCCGGCCGATCCGGCAACGCGCCGGAACCCGGCGAACAGCCAGTGGCAGCTGACCCATTGGCCTCGCCTACGACGGCTTCGGCAATCTCGCGAGCCGCTCAGTCACGGGCATCGGCATGAGCACTCGCACGACGATGCTCGACTGGGGCAGCCGCGGACAGTTGCCGGTCAGCGTCAGGAATCCGCTCTCGCAAGTGACTGCAGCTGTCCTGGGACCATCGCTCGGCCTCCGCACTGCGATGACCGATCCGAATTCGCTGACCGTGAGCTGGGCTACGACGCATTCGGTCGAGCCGCTGCAGGAGACGCTGCCGGATCGGAGACCAGCCGAATGGTCGCGTACTGCTTGCATGGACTGCATGCGATCCGCGCACGCGATTCCAGCTCATCGAGCTGGAGAAAGACAGTGGCGGCGCGACGCATGGCGTGACGACAGCCGATATCGACCAATTTGATCGCGCATTCCGCCTCGCAACGCGCCTTCCCGGAGAAGGCGATAGCGTCATCTCGGCGGATTTTGATGCGCGCGGAAGGTTGATACGCCAGTACTCACCGTCGTGGAGCGGCGGGATACCCGGTGGCTACTGGCAGTTTGAGTATGACTCGCTCGACAGGCCCATTGCTGCTTCGATGCGCGCAATCGATGGCTCGCTGGATCGCGAGGCGGTTTGGCGATACGACGGGCACGTGGTCACAAGCACCGATCCACTCGGACATGTCACGAGCGAAACGCGCACCGCCTGGGGCAATCTCTTTGGCATCGGCGATGCAGCCGGTGGCAACACCAGGTACGAATACGACGCCTTCGGGCGATTGCTGCAGGTACGCGATGCGTTGAGCAATGTGGTCGACTCAATCGCCTACAACGCACGCGGAATGAAGCTCGCGCAGACAGACATGGACCTGGGGGCCGTGACCTACACGCGAAACGCGCTCGGCGAACTTGTTTCCTTGCGCGATGCAAAGCTGCAGGTGACGACCTTTACCTACGACAAGCTCGGCCGCCCGACCGGCCGTAGCGCACCCGATGGCGCGAGCAACTGGACCTGGGGCACGTCGGCCGTGAAGCACAATATCGGCCGGCTCACCGCGATGACGGGCCCCGGCTATTCAGAAAAGCTGACATATGACTCCTATGGTCGGCCCGCGACACGCAACATCACGTCGGATGCCAATTACCGCTATGACTACGCGTACAACAACCAAGGACTCCTCGACTCACTGACCTACCCTGCCACCGGCTCGGGTGGCCGCTTCAAGCTCGGCTACGAGTACGAGTACGGTCAGCTCATGCGCATCAAGAATGCCAGACTCGCCCGCGACGTCTTACTGGCGCCGCAACAAACCAGGACGCTGCCGGAAACATCATCGACGAGACCCTGGGCTCCAGCGATTCGTGTCGTTACGGGATTCGATCCGGTCAGCGGCCTCATGGATTACCGTCAGGCCGAGGCCAACGGTGCCAGGATTCAGGATTTCGCCTATGCATCTGACGTGAATGACAATCTCGTCCGGCGCGAAGATCTCAGGCTGGGCCGGATCGAGGAGTTCCGTTACGACGCACTCGATCGCCTGGATGAAGTACGGCAGAACGGCGCAATCAGCCTCGATCTTTCCTACGACCTGATCGGCAACATCTCGTGGAAATCCGATGTTTGCCCGACGGCGGTGCCCTGTTTTGGCTACCACGTGAGCCAGAAGCACGCGGTCACCTCAGCCGGCGGAAAGACATACGGCTACGACTCAAGCGGCAACATGACCAGTCGCGCCGGAACTTCAATCAGCTGGACCAGTGACAACCTGCCAAAAACAATCAATGGCGCCAATGGCAATAGCAGCCAGTTCTGGTATGGCACGGTGGGAAATCGCTGGAAGCAGGTCGCAGTCAACGCCGGCGTGACGGAAACGAGGATTTACGTCGGCGAGTTGACGGAAAAAGTGACGCGCGAACGGTGAAACGACCTGGCAGCATTACGTGCCTCGCGCCCACCGGCACAGCTGCTTTGCACCTGCGCTACAGCAATGGATCGCCCGCCGCCACGCGTTACCTGACTCACGACCATCTGGGCAGCACCGACAAGCTTCTGGATGCGGGCGGCAATATTCTGGTAGCCGAGAGTTTCGGCCCATTCGGTGCTCGCCGTGGGACCAACTGGAGCGGTGCACCAAGCATTTCGGACCTTTCCACCATTGCCGCGAATACGCGAGACGGCTACACCGGGCACGAGCATCTCGACAACCTGGACCTGATCCATATGAACGGCCGGGTTTACGATCCCCGCATTGCCCGTTTCATCAGCGCAGACCCCTATGTGCCGGATCCCTTCAGCGGGCAGAGCCTTAACCGATATTCCTACGTCTCCAACAACCCGCTCAGTTTCACGGACCCGAGCGGATTCGATCCAACACCCTGCCTTGAAGCTCCGAATGGCCGCTGTGCGCGGGTTACCGTCATTGGAAAGCGCTGGGCGGACTTTTTCCGCTTTTTTGGTGCCGCCAGCGGCGGCCAGACCGCGTCCGCAACCGAGCGAGATCCATGCGGCCAGGACAGCTCCGCATTCGCATGCGCAATGCAGTCCGCCCAGGCCGCCCTTCCTGCGGGCGTCGTGCTGACCGCGGGGACGAAGGTGGATCCGAGCTTGTCTCAGAACCCGACTGCGGACTTTCTGCAGGGCGCAGCGGCGCGCCTGGGAAATCTTGCGTTCAACTCGGCGCCCGTCTCGTGGCTTTTTGACTCGAATATAGATTTCGAGTGGTTCGAAGTGCCGGACAGTGCCGCGGGTCGCTCAGGGGCGACAGTTGGAAACGTCGGCTATTTCATTGGCGGCGCAGCCGGTATCGTGCGAAAGGGTGGTGCAGAGCTCATTGGTACGACGCCGACCCGGATAGCGCGTACATTGCAGGGAAATACCAAGTACCCGGGAATCGATCGGTTTCGGGACATCATGTTGAAGCGTGGGACGATTCTTTATGGTGCGTTTCCGGGTCAGAGCGCCTTTTACACCACCGCAAGCACGCTGCGTCGCAGCGGTGGCAGCGCTAGTACCTTGTTCGACGGCCTTCAGATCGCAATTTCACGCCATCATCCGCGCCGCACAAGCGTCGCCGCCTATGAACTCATCGAGGACACACCCGCGGCATTTGCACTGGCAATCGCCAACATGAAATATGGTACTGGCTGGTTTCCCCAGGTCGTAGTACCTTCATTTGAGGTATCGCTACGATTCCTGCGAGAAATCCCATTGGTTCCATAATATGAAAATTGATGTTACCGATGGGTCACTCATCTTTGAATCGGGCACGATTAGCCCGCGACTCGACCGGCTCGCTTTTCTCAAATCCGGTCTTGGTCGCATGGCAAGGGTGGCACTTGTCAACAAAGACTGGGAAAATTTGGATTTGGAGCCAGAGCCAGGTGTCGGGGCCACCGCATTTTTCAAGGGCGACCGCCTGAAGAATGTTTTCTTTTCATTCAAACTGCCGGCTGATGACATCAAGGAGTGGGTCGAGGACCGCGAGCGTCAACGCAAGGCCGCGCATGACGCTTGGCTTCGCACGCATCTTGGAGAGCCGCCCTATGACTACCCATGGGGCAACATTGAATCGGATTTCGACCCACGCGGATGGTCAAGCGAAATTCTCGTGACCTACTCGGAATGATATTGTGAATGAGCCTCCACGCCTCGCCGCAAATGAAACCGAAATACGAGGCACCTGGAAACTGAAAGTAGATAGAGTTACAGGTGACCAGGACTGCGAAAGAATCGAGTGGTTGATCAGCAACCACCTGGTGCGGCTTGAAGCGGACCTTTCCGGGTGGAATGAGCTGTATCGGGACCCCGATGACAGTCGGCTGTGAGAGCTGACCTGGCCACAGTCGGAAATGCACGGCGGCGGCCCGCCACGCCTGACCCTGATGTCGCAAGAGGCTGCACGCGCCAAGTACGGCGCGATCGTAGATACTTAGTCCATGCAGGACACTATCGTCGTCGTCGGGGGCGGCCATGCCGGCAGCGCAGGTCGTCGACAGCCTGCGTCGCGACGGTTTCGCCGGGCCGGCTGGTGATGGTCGGCGACGAGCCGGTCCTGCCCTACCAGCGCCCGCCGCTGTCCAAGAAGTTCCTCGCCGGTGAAATGGAGGCGGATCGCCTGCCGATCCGGCCACGCGGCTACTACGAAAGCATCCACTGCGAGATGCTGCTCGGCAATCCGGTCACCGCGATCGACACTGGCGCACGCGAACTGACGCTCGCCGACGGCGGCGAGCTCACCTACGACAAGCTGGTGCTGGCGATCGGCGGCCATGCGCGGCCGTTGCCGGTGCCCGGCGCGGATCTGCCCGGCGTGCACGTGCTGCGCACGGTCGCGGATGTCAACGGCGATCCGCGCGCAGGCTGAAGCCGGGCCTGCGCGTCGCGATCGTCGGCGCCGGCTACATCGGCCTCGAGTGCGCGGCGACATTTCGCAAGCTCGGGCTCGACGTCACGGTCATCGAGATGATGGACCGCGTGATGAGCCGCGTGGTCGCGCCGGAGATGAGCCGCTTCTATGCCAGGCGAGCACGTCGTCGCACGGTGTCACGCTGCTGACCGGCAAGCGCGTCGGCGCGCTTATCGGCGACGACGCGTGTCAGCGCCGTCGAATGCACGGACGGCACGCGGGTGCCCGCGGATCTGGTGATCGTCGGCATCGGGCTGGTGCCGAACACGGAGCTCGCGAGCGCCGCGGGATCTCGCCTGCGACGACGGCATCGCGGTGGACGAGCATTGCCGCACCAGCGATCCGGACATCTACGCGATCGGCGACTGCTGCAGCCACCCGAGCCCGCGCTATGGCCGCCGCATCCGGCTCGAATCCGTGGACAACGCCTTCGAGCAGGCGAGGACGGCGGCGGCGAACATCTGCGGCAAGCGCACGTGCACGACAAGACGCCGTGGTTCTGGTCCGACCAGTACGAACTGAAGCTGCAGATCGTCGGGCTCAGCCAGCATTACGACAAGCGTCGTGCTGCGCGGCGATCCCGCGAGCGCGCGTCGTTCAGCTGCTGCTACCTGCGCGATGGCGAGCTGATCGCGCTCGATGCCGTGAATCACGCCAAGGATTTCATGGCCGCGCGCAAGCTGATCGCCGAGCGCGCGCGCCCGGATCCGGCCCGGCTCGCCGACCCGGCACTTGCGTCAAGGACACGCGCTGGCGCGACACTTTATAATGTCGATGACGCGGAATGCGACAAGATCGACGTCGTCGAGCGCGAGTTCCGCGCCATGCTCGCCAAGATGACCGGCGGCCTCGCGCCGCAGGACTACGGCGCGGCATTCTGGGACTGGTGGCTGCAATCTCGCGCAATCGCCGGCCAAGCAGGCCGGAACTGCAGCAGAACGCGCATGAAGCAGGCGATGGACCTGTGGCGCTTCAATGCCGAGGCCGCGCAGGGCAAGCCGATGGCGCCGAGCGAGACCGGCGATCGCCGCTTCGCGAATCCCGCCTGGCAGCAGTATCCGTTCAATGTCTACGCGCAGGCGTTCCAGAACGGCATGGCGCTGATCGAGCAGTCGGCGCGCGCCGTGCCGGGCGTCGAGCCGCGCAACGCGCAGCTCGTCGAATTCGCGGCGCGCCAGGTCGCGGAATCGCTCTCGCCCGCCAACAACCCGCTGACCAACCCCGAGGTGCTGCAGCAGACCGTCGCCGAGCGCGGCCAGAATCTCGCGCGCGGCTACAAGAATTTCCTCGACGACATCGAGCGCACGCTGCAGCGGCGGCGATGCGCCCGGCACCGAGGAATTCCGGGTCGGCGAGAAGGTCGCCGTCACCGAGGGCCAGGTCATCTTCCGCAACGAGCTGATCGAACTGATCCAGTACGCGCCGACCACGCCCGACGTGCACGCCGAGCCGGTGCTGATCGTGCCGGCCTGGATCATGAAGTACTACATCCTCGACCTGTCGCCGAAGAATTCGCTGGTTGCCTGGCTGGTGGACCAGGGCCATACGGTGTTCATGATCTCGTGGAAGAACCCGACCGCCGCGGACCGCGAGCTCGGCATGGACGACTACGTGCGCAAGGGCGTGTACGCCGCGCTCGATGCGGTCACGGCCGTCGTGCCGGACCGCGACATCCACGCGGTCGGCTACTGCATCGGCGGCACGCTGCTGTCGATCGCGGCCGCGGCGCTCGCGCGACTGGGGCGACCAGCGCATCCGGGACATCACGCTGTTCGCCGCGCAGACCGATTTCAGCGAGCCCGGCGAGCTGTCGCTCTTCATCAGCCCGGCGCAGATCGAGATGCTCGAGGCGCTGATGTACAAGGAGGGCGTGCTCGACTCGACGAAGATGGGCGGCGCGTTCACGATGCTGCGCGCGCACGACCTGCTGTGGCAGCCGGCCGTGAAGTCCTACCTCAAGGGCGAGCGCGACGGCATGATCGACCTGATGGCCTGGAATGCCGACGGCACGCGCATGCCCTGGAAGATGCACACGGAATACCTGCTCGGCCTCTACCTGCACAACGACCTGGCCGAAGGGCCGCTTCAAGGTCGAGGGCGAGACCGTTCAGCTCGCGGACATCCAGCGTGCCGATGTTCGTGGTCGGCACCGAGACCGACCACGTCGCGCCGTGGAAATCGGTCTACAAGATCAGCAACCTGACCTCGTCACCGGAGTTCACGTTCCTGCTGACGAGCGGCGGTCACAATGCCGGCATCATCAGCGGCCCCGTACACCCGAAGCGCCGCCATCGCGTGCATACGCGCCGCACGGGCGATGCGCCGGTCGCCGCGGATGAATGGTTCGACGCGACCGCGCCGCTGCCGGGCTCCTGGTGGCCGACCTGGGCGGAGTGGCTCAAGACACATTCGTCGCCGGCACGCGTGGCGCCGCCTGCAATGGGCGCGCCCGATGCTGGCTACGCGCCGCTCGGCGACGCACCGGGCGAGTACGTCCTGCAACGCTAGGAATTCTCGACGGGCGTCCAGCGCGAAGCGCGGCGTGTGTTCCGGCTGTCAATATCTTCGCCTTCGTAGGACATCGGCTGCGCCGCGGCAAGTCCCGCGGGTGGCAGTTCGAGTGCATGAAGGTTGATCACCATGTGCGTATCGCCGCCCTCCTCGGTCACCGCCCCGAGGTAGCTGCCGCAACGCCCGCAGAAGATGAAATCGGCAGTCTTGTGCCCGAATCGATAGCGAGAAACCTGCTCAGCCTCGCGATGCGTGAACCGGACCGAGCCGGCCGGATCGGACGTGTAGACGCCGCCCTGCTTCGCGGCAATAGGAGCACTGACAGGCGCGTACCGACCAGGACTCGGGCTTCAGCGCCGTGCGGAACTCGAATCCCAGTGCGCCGCAATGGCAGCCACCGTGATAGGACTTCACTTACGCAGGCTCGATGGCAAGTTCCTCGAAGGCCTCGCTGCGCGGCAGCTTCTGCAGCGCGGAGAGGATTTCCGGCGGCGGCGCCGTCAGCTTGCGCGTCGTAAGGTCGAGCCAGCCGCCTTCCGATCGCAGGCGCGCCGCGAGCTTGCCGTCGGCACGCAGCACCTCGTTTACCAGCCGGAAGCGCGAGCCGTCCGGCGCACAGCCGCCGAGCGCGAGCGTGACGGTGATCGACTCGAGCAGCGCCACTTCGCGGAAATACTCGATCTCATCGCGCCGCACGACCGGCCCGATCCTGCGCTTCGCAAATTCGGTCACTGGGAAGCCATGCTGCTCGAAGAAGCTCATGCGCGAGTCCACGCACTTGTTCAGGTAGGCGACATTTGCCATGTGCGCGTTGGCATCCATGTCCGCCCACCCAGCGATCGTCGTGATGGAAAACGCTGCGTTCACGACATGCAGTAGAAGTTCAGCTTGTTGCCGTCGGGATCGCGGAAATAGCCGGCATAAAACCCGTCGCTGCGCGGTCCGGCCGGGCCTTCGTCCGTGCCGCCGAGCTCGATCGCCTTCTTGTACATTGCATCGACCTTCGCCGGTGTGCCCACGTCGAACGCGACCATGACGCCATTGCCGACAGTCGCCGGCTTGCCGTCGAACGGCTTGGTCAGTGCGATGCCTGGCTGATCCTGGCTGGCACTCCAGGCTATGAATGTCTCGAATTCCATGAAGCGCTTTCCGCCGATGTCAGCGAGCAGCGCATCGTAGAATTTTGCGGCGCGCGGCAGGTTGTTCGTACCCAGGCACACATAACCGATCATGACTCATCTCCTTGCGGTTACATGCCGGATCGGAATGATATCAGGCGCTTGCGCCGGTACCGATCGACGATCGCGTCGGCATCGCCGCCCGCAGTCAGCAGCAACGCCTCGGCCGGATGCTCAGCCGCCGGATTTCCCTCGCAGTCCGTCAACGCTCCAGATCCCGGCGCCATGCGCAGAGATGTAGAGGAATATGAAACAGTACAGCGTCACGATCTCGCCATGATTGACGATAGGCAGCCAGCCCTGCTTGGCATGAACCATCCAGTAAGCGACCGCCGCCATGCCGGAGGCGATGAACGCCGCCCAGCGCGTGAAAAGCCCGATCATGATCAGCACGCCTCCTACCAGCTCGATCGGCCCCGCCGTGTTGACGACCCACGCCGGAGCGCCGGAGGCCTCCGGAATCCCGAACAGCTTGCCCATGCCGTGCCACAGGAACAGGAATCCGGAAATGATGCGCATCAGCGCGTAAGTCTGCCCGCCGAACCGCTGCATGAAATTCGCCATGACTGTTTCCTTTCTGGAGACCAGCGTTGATCAATCCCAGTCGTGCGCGCGCTCCGCAAAAGTACGGCTGTGCGATCGCACGACGCAGAATTTCTGCCCCGTCGGTGCCTTCAGGACCCACCAGGAGCGGATCTTTTCGACGCGTTGGGCCCCCAGCTTCTCGAGGCGCCGGACTTCGGCCTCGACGTCATCGGCCTCGATGTCGAGGTGCACGCGACTCTCGTGCTCGACCGTCTGCACTTCGACATCCAGCCGGTCGTGCGGATCGACCAGGCGCGCGTACTTGTCGCCTTCCTCGCCAGGCAGGACGCGGGTTTCCATGCCGAGCGCCGCAGACCAGAATGTCGCGGCCGACTTCAGGTCGCTGTCCCGGCAATCGATGATGAATCCTGACAACATGCTCTTGTGCATCGCTTCTCCTAATTAACTCCCCGGCCACCCGGTTGGCAACTCCATGTAGACATCCGCGCGGGCGCATTCCGGCGGATCCGGGTCTGCTGCGTGACGAATCCCCAGGCGTTCGATCCAGTCCAGGTTGAGCCGCTGAAATGCCGGCGCCAGCTCGCGCCGGAGTGGAGCTATCCGGACTTCTGCCATTCGCGACTCAGGAGACCCAGCACCACCGAATCCTGCAACTCGCCATCGACCTTCCAGCGCTCGCGCAGCAGCCCTTCGCGCCGGAAACCGAGTCTTTCCACCGCACGAATCGAGGCCGCGTTCCGCGGATCGACATCGGCCTCGAGCCGCCGCATTGCAAGCTGCCCGAAGGCGAAATCGACCAGCGCGGTCAGCGCCTCGTTCATGTAACCGCGGCCCCAATACTCGCTGTCAAGTGCATAGCCGATTTCGGCACGGCCCTGCGGCCCGTTGATGGCAAAGAGCGTGCAGGTGCCGACGATCCGGTCGTCCTTGAGGCGTGCAACGCCCCACTGGAATAGCCTCCGGCTGCGGAACCCGTCATGAATGTCGGCGACCAGCTTTCTTGCCTGCGAAATATCCGACATCGGCGGTGTCGACCAGTAACGCATGACCGCCGGATCCGAGAAGATCCCGTAAAGCGGGTCGACGTCGGCCTCAGTGACCCAGCGCAGTGCCACGCGGGATGCAGACAGCGTGGGCAGGTGGTCGCCTTCGATCATGTTCGCAACCGCCTCTGGTACAGGTCGAGATCCTGCGCGGAAAAACAGCAGAATATCGTCTCACGAAGACTGCTGGAGCACGCCGCGTATTCGCGCACGACGGCGACCGCGATCCGCGCTGCCGGCTCCCTGGGGTAGCCGTAGACTCCCGTGCTGATCGACGGAAATGCGATCGAGGCGAGGCCATGCTGCTCCGCGAGCACCAGCGAACGCTCGTAGCAGGAGCGCAGGAGTTCCGGTTCGCCGCTCCCGCCGCCTTCCAGACCGGGCCCACGGCATGGATGACGTGCCGCGCGGGCAGGAGGTGACCGGCAGTGATTTTCGCGTCGCCCGTCGGGCAGCCGCCGAGCTTTCGGCACTCGGCAAGCAGTCCAGGCCCCGCCGCGCGGTGGATTGCGCCGTCCACGCCGCCGCCACCCAGCAGGGACTCATTGGCGGCGTTGACGATCGCGTCGACCGTGAGCGTCGTGATATCCGCCTGTCTTGCGTGGATCTGCATCGGCGCATTCTAGCGGCCAAATCGCGCTAGAATCCGGCCATGCGCTTCACGAAGATGCATGGACTCGGCAACGACTTCATCATCTTCGACGCCCCCGCAGGGCGGCCCGCCCGACGCCGAGACGTTCCGCCGGCTGGCCGATCGCTACACCGGCATCGGCTTCGACCAGGCGCTGATGCTCGAGCCGCCGCGCAAGCCGGGCACCGCCGTCTTACTACCGCATCTTCAATGCCGACGGCCGCGAGGTCGAGCAGTGCGGCAATGGCGCGCGCTGCATCGCCCGCTTCCTTCTGCGAACAAAGCGGCGCCAAGCGCGGCAATCGGTCCTCGACAGCCCCGGGTGGCCTGGTGCAGACGCGAAAATGCAGCGGCGACCAGGTCTCGGTCGACGATGGGCGTGCCGGACTTCAACCCGGCGTCGCTGCCGTTCGAGGCGAGCGGCGAGGCCTATGTCTACCCGCTCGCGGTCGGGCGAAGCGAGGTCGAGATCGGGGCCGTTTCGATCGGCAACCCGCACGCCGTGATCCGCGTGCCCTCGGTCGCCGATGCGCCGGTCGCCCGCCTCGGCCCCGCGATCGAGAATCACCCGCGCTTCCCGAAGCGCACCAATGTCGGCTTCATGGAGGTCGTCGACCGCGCCCACATCCGGCTGCGCGTCCACGAGCGCGGCACCGGCGAGACGCGGGCCTGCGGCACCGGCGCCTGCGCCGCGGTGGCGGTCGGCCGACGCCACGGCTTGCTCGATGCAAAAGTACGTGTCGACCTGCCCGGTGGCCGACTCGCACATACAATGGAAGGGACCGGGCGAGCCGATCTGGATGACCGGGCCGGCCGAGACGGGCTTTCGAGGGAGAAGTTGCACATATGACGACACGACCGATTCGCGGCCTCGAAATCGCCGAAGTCGACGAGGCGGCCGTTGCTTCCTATCTCGCAGCTACGCCCGAATTCTTCGATCGGCATGCCCAACTGCTCGCGAAGATCCGCCTGCCCGATTCGCGCGGCGGCGCGCACGACGGTGTCGCTGCTCGAGCGCCAGGTCGAGGTGCTGCGCGAGCGCAACCGGCAGCTCGAGCGCAAGCTCAAGGATTTCGTCGACGTCGCGCGCGAGAACGACACGCTCGGCGCGCGCGTGCTGACGATGGCGCGCCGGCTGATCGCGCGCCGGCGACCGCTCGGCAGTGATCAGGACCGTCGAGGCCTCGTTGCGCGAGGATTTCGACGCCGCGAGTCGGTGCTCGTGCTGACCCAGGCCACAGCGCCCGCGGGAATCGCGGAGTCCCGCTTCCTGCGGGTGGTAGCGGCGGATTCGCCGGAACTTCGTTCCTTCGAGACGCTGTTCAGTTCCGGCAAGCCACGTTGCGGCCAGCTGCGCGATTCGCAGCGCGATTTCCTGTTCGGCGCCGGATCGCGTCGGAAGTCGGCTCGGTCGCGCTGGTGCCGCTCGGCACCAAGGGCAGTCTCGGCCTGCTGGCCTGCGGATCGCACGATGCGCAGCGCTTCAATCCGACCATGAGCACGGATTTCCTGGCAGCACATCGGCGAACTGATCGCCGCCGCGCTCGCAGGGACTGATGCAGGCCGGTGCGAGCGCCTGGATCGAGCGCTACCTGGCCCATCTGCGGACCGAGCGCAGGCTGTCGCCGCACACCGAAGCCGAGCTATCGCCGCGATCTCGGCGCGCTCACGGCTTATTGCGACACCGAGCGCCTCGGCAACTGGAACCAGCTCGACAATTTCCACATCCGCACGTTTGCGGCACGCGAGCATCGCGACGGCCTCGGGCCGCGCAGCGTGCAGCGCCGGCTGTCCGCACTGCGCGGCTTCTTCAATTACCTGATCCGCGAGCGCGTGATCGACGCCAATCCGGCGACCGACATCCGCGCGCCCAAGGCGCCGCAGCGCCTGCCGAAGACACTGGACGTCGACCAGGTCGCGAGCCTGCTCGAACGCAAGACCGACCGATCCGCTGTCGCAGCGCGACCTGGCGATGCTCGAGCTGCTGTATTCCTCGGGCCTGCGGCTCGCGGAACTTGCCGGTCTCGACGTCGTGGATCTCGATCTCGCCGACCGCACGGTGCGCGTGCTCGGCAAGGGCTCGAAGACGCGCATCCTGCCGGTCGGCAGGCAGGCGATCGTGAAATTGCGTGCCTGGCTGGCGGCACGTGCTGCCATCGCAAAGCCGGCGAGTCACGGCACTGTTCGTCGGGCAGACGGGGCGGCGCCTCGGAGCGCGCGCGATCCAGCAGCGCATTCGCCGCTGGGCCGCAGGCAGCGAACTCGGCGTGCCGGTGCACCCGCACCTGTTGCGGCATTCTTTTGCGACGCACCTGCTCGAGTCGAGCCGCGACCTGCGCGGCGTGCAGGAATTGCTGGGACACGCCGACATCAGCACGACACAGGTCTACACCCACCTCGATTTCGCGCACCTCGCCCGCGTCTACGACGAATCCCACCCGCGCGCCAAGCGGCGCAAGTAGCGCGGCATGGAGGCGCCGAGCGAAATCAAGGTCAGGCGCAAGTCGCGCGTCGTCGAAGTCGCCTGGCCGGACGGCACGCGTTACTCGCTCCCATTCGAGTACCTTCGTGTCTATTCGCCGTCAGCCGAGGTGCGCGGTCACGGTGGCGGCGAAGGCAAGCTCGAGCTCGCGAAGGAATCGGTGCAGGTGACGCAGGTCGAAGCCGGTCGGCGTCTATGCGGTGCGCCTGCATTTCGACGACGGCCACAATACCGGGCTCTACAGCTGGGATTACCTGCGCGAACTCGGCGCCGAATACGACCGCAAGTGGACCCGCTACCTCGAGCGCTGCGAAAAACTCGGCTACGAGCGCAAGCCGCCTGCCTGACGCCTGCGCAGGGTAGAATCCAGCCGAGGCCAGGCACCACAAATCAATGAAATCGGGGACTTCCGGTCAGCCGCGTGACGGCTCGTCGACTTCGGCTACGAGCAGGTCGCTCCGTCCGAAAAGGCCGGGCGCGTGCGCGGCGTTTTCGATTCGGTCGCGGGCAAGTACGACCTGATGAACGACCTGATGTCCGGCGGCATGCACCGGCTCTGGAAACGCTTCGCACTGTCGCAGACCGGCCTGCGGCCCGGCCAGCGCGCGCTCGATGTTGCCTCCGGCACCGGCGATCTCGGAGCCGGCATCGCGCGCCAGGTCGGCGACAAGGGCCTTGCGGTGCTCACCGACATCAACCGGGAAATGCTGTCGCGCGGCCGCGACCGCCTGCTCGACCAGGGCATCGCCGGCAATGTCACATTCGTGATCGCGAATGCCGAGTGCCTGCCATTCCCTGACCGCAGCGTTCGATTGCGTGACGATCGGCTTCGGTTTGCGCAATGTCACCGACAAGGCTGCGGCGCTCGCCTCGATGCGTCGCGTGCTGCGGCCGGGCGGGCGCCTGCTGGTGCTCGAGTTCTCGCAAGCCGCAGATCGCGGCGCTGAAGTCCCTTTACGATGCGTATTCGTTCAGCCTGCTGCCGGCACTGGGGCGCATCGTCGCGGGCGACGAGGCCAGTTATCGATATCTCGCGGAATCCATCCGCATGCATCCGGACCAGCCGGCACTTGCAGCGATGATGCGCGAAGCGGGCTTCGACGACTGTCGCTGGCACAACCTCGCCGGCGGCATCGTCGCGCTACACAGCGGCTTTGTGTACTGAGCATTCATGACACCCGATCCGCTGCTGCGGCCGCTCGAGACGCTGCTGAACCGCAGCATCGCCGAATCCTCGCGCGCACGCGCACTGCTCGCGCAGGTTGCCGGGAAGTCGCTGAATATCAGGGTCGACCGCGACGCCCTTCCAGGTTCGCATCCAGGCCACAGGTGATCGCATTGCGCTCGCCACCGGCGACGATACGGAAGCCGACGCGACGATCGAAGGCACGCCGCTGTCGCTCGCGCGTCTCGCCACACCGGATTCTGTCCAGGCTTTCCGCGGTGGCAGCCTGCAGATCAGCGGCGATGCTGAAATTGCCCAGGGATTCCAGAAGCTCCTCGCCGCCGCGCAGCCGGATCTCGAGGAAGAACTTTCGCGCGTGACCGGCGATGCCATTGCCCACCATATTGCGAGCCTCGCGCACGGCGCCATCCGCTTCGGTCGCAAGGCGCGCGACACGTTTGCCCAGAATGTCGCCGAGTATTTGACCGAGGAAGGGCGGGACGTGCCGGCGCGATTCGAAGTCGACGAATTCCTGGCTGCAGTCGATGCCGTACGCGAGGCGACCGACAGGCTAGAAGCAAGGATCGGGCAGCTCGAGCGCACCGGGAGGCGGCCGTGATCTCGATTCGAGTCGCCGGGCGGCTGCTGACGATTCACCGCAAGCTCGTGCGCTACGGGCTCGCGGATTTCGTCCGCGCGACTCATCTTTATCGCCCGCTGCGCTTCGTTTTCTATCTTTCGCCATGGACCTGGTTCACCCGCCGCCGCGGCACGCGGGCGGAACGCCTGCGCCTGGCGCTCGAGGAGCTCGGCCCGATATTCGTGAAATTCGGGCAGATACTTTCGACCCGGCGCGACCTCCTGCCGATGGACATCGCCGACGAGCTGGCGAAGCTGCAGGATCGCGTCCCGCCATTTCCCGGCGACATCGCCAGGGCGCGCATCGAGGAGGCGCTCGGAAGCACGGTAGACACGCTGTTCGGCAGCTTTGACGAGTCACCGCTTGCGGCTGCTTCCATCGCGCAGGTGCACGCAGCGACACTGATCGACGGCCGTGCCGTCGTCGTCAAGGTGCTGCGTCCCGGGATGCGCGAGGTGATCGGCCGCGACATCGAAGTGCTGCACACGCTCGCCGCCCTCGCCGAGCGCTACTGGGCGGACTCGCAGCGCTTCCAGCCGACCGAAGTCGTCGCCGAGTACGAGAAGACCGTGCTGAATGAACTCGACCTGATGCGCGAGGCCGCCAATGCCTCGCAACTCAGGCGGAATTTCGCCGGTTCGGCGATGCTGCATGTTCCGGAGGTCCATTGGGAGCTGTGCCGGCGGGAAGTGATGGTCATGGAGCGCATCCATGGCGTGCAGGTCTCGGATGTCGCGAAGCTGCACGCGGCCGGCACCGACATCCAGAAGCTCGCGGAGAACGGCGTGAAGATCTTCTTCACCCAGGTGTTCAGCCACAACTTCTTTCACGCTGACATGCACCCGGGCAACATCTTCGTGGACATCAGCGACCCTGCGAACCCGAAGTACGCAGCCGTGGATTTCGGCATCGTCGGCACGCTCGACCCGCGCGACCAGCTCTATCTTGCCGGCAATTTCCTCGCCTTTTTCGAGCGCGACTACCGCAAGGTCGCGGTGCTGCACGTCGAAAGCGGCTGGGTGCCGGCCGGCACCCGGGTGGACGAACTCGAAAGCGCCGTGCGCACGATCTGCGAGCCGATATTCAACAAGCCGCTCAAGGACATTTCTTTCGGCCTGGTCCTGTTGCGCCTGTTCGAAATCGCCCGGCAATTCCAGATGCAGATCCAGCCGCAGTTGATACTGCTGCAGAAGACGCTGTTGAATATCGAGGGTGTCGGTCGCGACCTCTACCCCGAACTCGACCTGTGGAAGACGGCATTGCCGATCCTGCGCGAATGGATGCGAGAGCGCACCGGGCCGCTCGCAATCGCTCGGCACGTCCGCGACAACTGGCCCGACGTCGCCGAGGCTCTGAAACTCCTGCCTGTCATCGCGCGGCGCGAGATTCGCAAGGCCTACGACGAACGCATCGTCGTGCGAACCGAGTCAGCATCCCTGGAGGCATTGCGCGCCGAACTGCGCGATAGCCGCCGGCGCACCGATACCATCGTCGCGGCTGCCGCCGCGCTGCTGGGCGGTGTCATCTGGCTTTCTCTCGGCACTTCGCCGGACTGGTTTGGCTGGCTGCTTACCGTCGGCGGCGCCGTGCTGCTCGCAAGAGGCCTTCGCCGCTAGCGCTTGAGTTCGATCCAGGTAGCAGTGGCGCGCGCGCAGAGCTCGCCGCTGTCGTCGAACACGGCCGTACCCGAGTAGTGCTTGCGGCCTTCATGACCGGTGGACCATCCGATCACGACACAGGTTTCGCTTGCATGCACGCGCCGGTCGACGCGCGCGGTGAACTCGCCGAGCAATGGGCCGCGCGCCGCGAGGCCGGTGGCGAAGAAACCGGGGCAATCCAGTGCAGCCCACATGAACTCCGGCAGGACTTTGCCATCGGCGCCCGCCAGCGACTGATCCGGCAGCCAGGCGGCCGCGTGCAAGTCGCGTCCGGCAATCGCAGAGGCGAAGATTCGCATGCCGTCGCCGCGCACGCGCTCCGGCCCGCAGACGAAGCAGCCAGGATAAGCGTGCTCGCGAAAACCCTCATAACCGCGCGCCGCGGCAAGCGCCTCCGCATAGGGCGGCGGCTCCGGCACTTCGAGATCGCAGTTGCCCTGCCGGCCACTGGCCACGGGCTCCTCGCCGTTCATCAGGAGAATCTGGGAATTTTCCGGATCTTCGCGGATTTCAAGCGGTTGATCGAGCGGCGGCGGCCGCAGCAGGCGCACGGTCAGCGCCGAACCCGCCGCACCGGCCATCAGGCCGCAGACATAGCCGCCATTGCCGGACTGCGGCGGTCCGCGGAATCGCTTTCCGATCACGATGAAGCGGTTGGCCGTCATCCCGGGCGATCGTAGCGGATCGGGGGTGGATGCGCCCGGCGTCGGACGTTAAGCTTTCCTTCCCACCCTCGGGACGGAATCATGAAACGCAGCATTTCCCTGGCCCTGGCCGGCGTTCTCTTTTCCCTCGCCGCGCAGGCCGATGATGGAATCCAGCGGTTCCTGGCGGCTCGCGCCGGCCACGATACTGAAGTCGCCCGGTCAATCTGGAACTGGGCCGAAGTCGGCTTCCAGGAGGTCAAGAGCTCCGCATTGCTTCAGAAGGAGCTGAGCACGGCCGGTTTCAAGGTTGAAGCCGGCGTCGCGGGCATGCCGACTGCGTTCGTGGCGAGCTGGGGCAAGGGCGGGCCCGTAATCGGCATCCTGGCCGAATACGACGCGCTGCCCGGAATCACGCAAGACGCAGTGCCGGTGCGCAAGCCGCTGCCGGACAAGCACTCGGCGCATGCCTGCGGGCATCACATGCTAGGCACCGCCAGCGTTTCCGCGGCGATCGCCATCAGGGACTGGCTGCAAAAAAGCGGCATGCCCGGCACGATCCGTCTCTATGGAACGCCCGCAGAAGAGGGTGGCGCCGGCAAGGTCTACATGGTGCGCGCGGGCCTGTTCAGGGACGTGGATACGGTGCTGCACTGGCATCCTGCCGACACGAATTCGGCCGGACTGGGCCGATCGCTCGCCAACAAGACGGCGAAGTTCCGGTTCCATGGCATTTCCTCGCACGCATCCGGCGCTCCGGAACGCGGCCGCTCGGCACTGGACGCGGTCGAAGCGATGGACAACATGGTCAACATGATGCGCGAGCACGTGCCGTCCGATGCGCGCATTCACTATGTGATCACCAGCGGCGGCTCGGCTCCCAATGTCGTACCGGACTTCGCGGAATCCTATTACTACGTTCGGCATGACGACCCGCGCACGGTCGAGGAGATATTCGATCGCGTGGTCAAGGCTGCCGAAGGCGCCGCGCTTGGCACCGGCACCACGATGGACTACGAAGTAATCGGCGGTGTTTACAGCCTGCTCCCCAATGAAACGCTTGCGCGCGTGATGTACGCGAAGCTCGCTGAGGTAGGCGGCGTGAGTTATTCGCCCGATGAGCAGGCGTTTGCCAGTACGCTGTACTCGAGCCTGATGAAACCAAACATGCCGCTGGGGTCCGAATCGGACGTGCAGGACTTTGACTTCGAACGCCCGGGTGTCGGCTCCACGGATGTCGCCGATATCAGCTGGAATGTACCGACCACCGGCTTGCGCGTCGCCACCTGGGTACCCGGCACTTCGGCCCATAGCTGGCAGGCCGCTGCCGCCGGTGGCATGAGTATCGGGTTCATGGGGATGCAGCATGCGTCTCAGGTGCTGGCATTGACAGCCCAGGAGCTCTTTACGCATCCCGATCTGGTCGCAAAGGCCCGCGCCGAACTTGAAAAGCGCCGTGGACCGGATTTCCAGTACGTGCCGATGCTCGGCGATCGCGCTCCCGCACTCGATTACCGCCGCGGCGTGGAGGGCGGCGGAGAATGAACGCCTCGCCGCAGCCCGCCAACCGGTCGGCTCAAGCCCGGGGCGTGCCCGGTCGTCGCGACCTATAGTCCGGCTCCTCGAATGCCGGTTACATTCTTGAAGGGGATCCCCATGCGCCTCCAGATCATCGCTGCCGCCCTGCTGGTACTGGTAACCGCTTCACTCCAGGCCGCAGACGTGCCGGCCAATATCAGCGCGGCCGTGGCCGCTGCCGAACGCAGCGACAAGGATCGTGAGCGGGATGCACGCGACCGCCCCGCCGAGTTGATGACCTTCGCCGGCATCGTGCCCGGCATGAAAATCGCCGACGTGTTCGGCGGTGGCGGCTACTGGACCGAGTTGATGGCACGCGCCGTCGGCCCCGAAGGCCACGTCCGGCTCGTCAACAATGCGCCCTACTTCAATTTCGCGGGCAAGACCCTCAAGCCGCGATTCGAAGGCGACCGCCTGACGAATGCCGAGCAGGTCACCGTCGAAACCTGCAACCTGAAGCTCGGCAACGCGACATTCGACATGATCGTGATTTTCATGTCCTATCACGACCTGTACTACGTGGACGAGGGAGACGGCTGGCCCGCCATCAACGCGGGCGGATTCCTGGACCAGCTGCACGCCGCGCTGAAACCCGGCGGTCGTCTGCTGATCGTGGATCATGCCGCCGCCGCAGGATCGGGAAGCAGTGCCGCCCAGGACCTGCATCGCATCGACGAGGCATTTGCGAAGCAGGACATCGCGAAGCACGGCTTCAGGCTTGAAAAGACCTGGGACGGATACCGGAATCCGGGAGACGACCTGACAAAACTCGTCTTTGACCCCGCGGTGCGCGGCAAGACGGACCGTTTCACGCACCTCTACACCAAGCGCTGCATCCCGCGCCACAAGGGGGCCAGTCAGCCGCGTAGGCCGCGCAGGAATGCTGCGGGATCTTCGCCGCGCTCCAGCGCCTCGACCAGCGCCGAGCCGACGACTACGCCGTCTGCGTGGCCCGAAAGGCGCGTGACCTGCGCGGCGTGCCGGATTCCGAAGCCCGCGCACACCGGCACCGCTGCCGAAGCGCGCACGCGATCGAGGTAGTCGAGCACGGCGTCGGGCACGGCTACGTCGCGGCCGGTCGTGCCGGTCATGGTGACGGCGTAGACAAACCCCTCCGCCTCACGCGTGAGCATCTCAAGCCTCGCCGGCGGCGTCACGGGTGTCACCATCTGCACCAGCGCCATGCCCTCCGCCGCGAACGCCGCGCGGATATCCACGCATTCCTCGAATGGCAGGTCCGGCACGATGAAGCCGGCGATGCCTGCGGCGCGCGCTTTCGCCGGCAGGCGCCCGATTCCATAGGCGAGCAGTGGATTGAGGTAGCTCATCATCAGGAGCGGTGCGCGCGGGCGTTTTGCGAGAGTCTCAAGCTCGCCGAGGATCCAGTCGAGCGTCACGCCCTCGGCGAGAGCCACGCGGCTCGAGCGCTGTATGGTCATGCCATCCGCCATCGGATCCGAAAATGGCACGCCGATTTCAATCACGTCCGCGGCTTCGCCCACCTTCAGCAGGTCTGCGACAAAACGCTTTCGAGAAGGGAAGCCCGCCGTCAGGAATGCGACGAGCGCCGGCCTGCCGCGCGATGACGCAGTACGAACTGCTTCGGTGATGGCGTCGCGTGCCAGCATCAGCCACGACCCGCGAGCAATGTCGCCTGAAGGGTGGACATGTCCTTGTCGCCGCGCCCGGACAGCCCGATCAGGATCCTGCAGCCCGGATGTTCCAGAGCATGCCGTCGCGCGCCTGCCAATGCATGAGCGCTTTCCAGTGCAGGCAGTATTCCCTCGAGGCGGCAGCAGGTGTCTACCGCAGCCAGTGCTTCGTCGTCGCTCGCATTTTCATAGCGTACGCGGCCCGTAGCCTGCAGAAGCGCATGCTCGGGCCCCACGCCCGAGTAGTCCAGTCCTGCGGAAACCGAATGCGTTTCCCGGATCTGCCCGTCCGGATCCTGCAGCAGCATCGTGTAGCTGCCCTGCAGCACGCCCGGCCGGCCGAATGACAGCGTTGCCGCGTTGTCACCGAGGCCGGCACCGCGTCCACCCGCTTCAATGCCCAGCAAAGTGACGCCCGCATCATTCAGGAAGGGATGGAAAAGCCCGATCGCGTTCGAGCCACCGCCGACACAGGCAATCGCCACATCCGGCAGCGCAGCTGCCGCAGCCAGCATCTGTTCGCGCGCCTCGCGGCCGATCACCGATTGCAGCTCGCGCACCAGGTACGGGTAGGGATGCGGCCCAACGGCAGATCCGAGCAGGTAATAGGTGCCCATCGGGTCCGAGACCCAGTCGCGTAGCGCCTCGTCGATCGCTGCGCGTAGCGTCCGGTCGCCGGCAGTGACCGGGACGAGCTGCGCGCCAAGCAGTTTCATGCGGCCGACATTGGGCGCCTGGCGCTCCATGTCCACGGCACCCATGTAGACGACGCAGGGCAGGCCAAGCCGCGCGCAGGCAGCGGCGCTTGCCACGCCGTGCTGTCCGGCACCGGTTTCCGCTATCACTCGTCCAGCGCCAAGACGTCGGGCGAGCAGCGCCTGGCCTATCGCATTGTTGATCTTGTGCGCACCGGTGTGCGCGAGGTCCTCGCGCTTGAGCCATATCTCGGCGCCCCATTCTTTCGAAAGGCCGCTCGCCCGCGTCAGCGAAGTCGGCCGACCAGCCCAGTTTTCGAGTTCCTGCGCGAACTCGCGCTGGAATTCTTCCGTGTGCAGGAAGCGATCCACGCCCTCCTGAAGTCGATCAAGCGCAGGCATCAGAGTCTCCGGCACGTAGCGGCCGCCGAACGGGCCGAAGCGCCCGCGCGAATCAGGCAGGCGGCCTGCCAGTTCTTCGGCCAGCAGGCGCCGCGATTCATCGACCGCAAGTACTGCACTCATGATGTCACTCCCCGATCGGCGGTCCTCGCCGCCTTGATGAACGCGCGGATCAGCTGCGGGTCCTTGATGCCCGGCTCACGCTCCACGCCACTCGAAACATCGACGCCGTATGGATGCACGGCCTTGATTGCGGCGCCAACATTGGCCGAATCGAGCCCGCCGCCAAGAATCAATCCGCATCGCCTCGCAAGACTCGCCGCCGCGGTCCAGTCCGCCTGCAGGCCGGCACCGCTCGCAGCCGCCTCGAACAGCAGCCGCGGCGGCGGAGTCTCCATCGACGAGACGCCGGAACGCCACACGGGCCAGTGAGTAATCGTTGGTGGCAATTCGAGCACTTCAAAGTCTGCGGCATCCGATTGCCAGACGTCCGGCTGGAATTCGGCGAGCACGCGATCGACGAGCGCCTGCGACGGGTGCAGTGTGACGGCGACACGAAGGATGCCGGCGGGCAGCGGGTCCACAAGCGCCGCGGCACGCAGCGGCTCGATGCTGCGCGGCGACGGCCCATAGAACACGAAGCCGACAGCGTCGGCACCTGCTGCGGCCGCCGCGTTGATAGCCTCGTCTGTCGTCACGCCGCAGATCTTCACCAGCAGGCTCATGCTGCCGCCCTGCCGGCCGCCAGCATCGTGCGGATTACGCTGGCCGGATCGCGCGCTGTCATCAGTGCGCCACCGACCAGCGCCATGCCATACCCATCGCGCCTGACTTCCGCACACGCGTCCGGCGTTTCGATACCGCTCTCCGCAACGCACGGGACGTAGCGCGGCAGCAGCTTCGCCATTTCCCGCAGTTGCTGCGAGTTCACCTCGAGCGTTTGCAGATCGCGGCTGTTGATGCCAAACAGTACCGCCGGCGCGCCACGGCCGGGATCCGGCGGGGGTGTCCCCTCGCTTCGCAGGAACTTTATGCTCCGCTCGGGGACACACACCGCCACCTCGGCCGTGGCGCGCGAAATGTCATTGGTATCGAAACACTCGAGCAGGACGAATAGTCCCAGATCACTGGCGCAGTCGAGCATTGCGCGGAGCGATTCGCTGGAGAGCATGCGAACGATGAGCAATGCACCGCCGGCACCGGCGGCGCGCGCTTCGTAGAGCTGGTAAGGGTCGACCAGGAAATCCTTGCGCATTGCGGGCACGCCGAGTGGCGCGAGGGTTGCTGCGGTGGTTGCCAGATGCTCAAGATTGCCGTGGAACTGCGAGGGTTCGGTCAACACCGAGACTGCGGCGGCGCCACCTTCCGCGTAGGAGGTCACGCGCGTAATCAGGTCGTCGTCGCCAAGCCGGCCGAGTGACGGCGAGCGGCGCTTGAATTCGGCGATGAGGTTGAAGCGGCCCTGGAGTTGCAGTGGCGATGGCGGCGGCATGGCAAGCGCACGCTTGCGGAGCGCGGTGAGCGGCTCGCGCGCGCGGGCCTCTTCGAAGCGGGCCCGGCTCGCGGCGGCCATCCGGTCGAGAAATCCGCTCAACCGCCGTGCTCCCTGCCAAAGGCGACGATGCCCTGGAGCAGCGCCGCCGCCCGGCCCTCGTCAATCGCTGCCGCCGCAATTTTCGCGCCTTCGACCGCATTCCTTGAGAGCCCGGTCACCTCGGCGACGAGCGCGGCGCCCATGACGAGCGCATCGCGATGTGGGCCCGACTCCTCGCCGCGTAGCACGGCGGCAAGTTGTGCTGCATTGTGTGCAGCGTCGCCGCCCTTGAGATCCTGCTCATCGCAGGTCGGCAGCCCAAAATCGTCGGCGGCCCGCCTCGACTTCTTTATGGAGCCTGGCTTCACGTCGAACAGCGTGAATGGCGCGGCCGGAGTCGGTTCATCCCAGCCGCCGTCGCCGTGCACGACGAACATGCGCCGGATCTCCATGCCGGACAATGTTTCTGCCATCAGGTCGGCGACCTCGATGCTCCATGCCCCGATTACTGCGCAGGGGGCCTGGGCAGGATTTGCCAGCGGACCGAGCAGGTTGAAGATCGTGCGCACACCGAGTGCGGCACGAACCGGCGCGATCGCCTTCATTGCCGGGTGGTAATGCGGAGCAAACAGGAATGTGAAGCCGGTGCGCTCCAGGCACGCCCCGGCCTCGGTCTCGTCAAGCGGCAACGGCAGGCCCAGTGCTTCCAGCACGTCCGCACTGCCCGATCGCGAGGACACCGAGCGATTGCCATGCTTGACGATGCGCACGCCGGAAGCCGCGGCCAGGAGCGCCGCACCGGTAGAGAGGTTGAAGCTGTGCGAACCATCGCCTCCCGTGCCAACCACGTCGGCGATGACTCCGCCCTCGGCGATCCGCGGCCGCCGCGCCAGGGATCGCATCGCGCGCGCGAATCCCCGAACTTCATCCGCCGTCACGCCCTTGATGCGAAGCGCCGCAAGCAACGCACCCGCCATCGCGGGCGCCATCTCGGCGTCGGTCAGCGCGTGCATGAGTTCGTAAGCTGCATCCTCGACCAGGTTCCTGCGCTCGAGCAGCGCCTCGAGCGCCTCCTTCCCCAGGCGACTCATATCCGGCTCCCTGCCCGCAGGAAACGCGCCATCACGCTTGGGCCATCCGGTGTCAGGATGCTTTCCGGGTGGAACTGCACGCCCTCGACCGCAAGCGTACGGTGCCGCACGCCCATGATTTCCCCTTCCGCGGTCCAGGCCGTCACTTCGAGATCGGGCGGTACGCGCTCGCGCTCGGCAATCAACGAGTGATAACGACCGGCCTCGAAAGGATTCGGCAGGCCCTCGAACAGGCCGCGGCCGTCGTGTTGCACCGGCGAAGTCTTCCCGTGCATCAGGCGCGCGGCGCGCACGACTCGACCCCCGAATACTTCGACAACCGCCTGGTGTCCCAGACAGACGCCGAACACCGGCACGCGGCCAGCAAAAGTTTCAATCATGCGCATCGACAATCCCGCATCGGCTGGCGTCCCCGGGCCCGGTGATACGCACAGGTGCGTCGGCTCGATGGCCAGCGCTTCATCCACCGTGATCCGGTCATTGCGATGCACGCGGACATCCGCGCCAAGCACCAGAAATGCCTGCACCAGGTTGTAGGTGAAGGAATCGTAGTTGTCTATCAGCAGCAGCCGCGGTTTCACAGGCCGGCCTCCGCGAGTTCGAGCGCGCGCTTCAGCACGGCACTCTTTGCCATGACTTCGTCGTACTCACGCTCCGGCACGCTGTCCGCGACGATGCCGGCGCCGGCCTGGTAGCTGTAGTGGCCGTCCGCGAATACCATCGTGCGGATCGTGATGGCCTGGTCCATGTCCCCGCTCTTGCCGAAGTATCCGACGGTTCCGCCGTAAAGTCCCCGTCCCACGGGCTCCAGTTCATCGATGATCTGCATCGCGCGCACTTTCGGCGCGCCAACCAGCGTGCCCGCCGGAAATGCGGCGGCGAACAGGTCGAATGCGTCGCGCCCCGGCGCCAGCTCGCCCGTGACGCCGCTGACGATGTGCATGACATGGCTGTAGCGCTCGATCAACCGGTAGGGGTCGACTTTCACGGAACCTGCGCTGGCGACGCGGCCGAGATCGTTGCGCGCCAGGTCCACGAGCATCACGTGCTCGGCATTTTCCTTGGGGTCCGCCAGCAGCCGCTCGGCGTGCGCATCGTCCTCGGCTGCGTCGGCGCCTCGAGGCAGCGTGCCCGCGATGGGGCGCAATTGTGCGCGCCTGCCGTTCAGGCGCACCAGCGCTTCGGGCGAAGAGCCGACCACGGTCACGCCGCCGCACTCACAGTAGTACATGTATGGCGACGGGTTCAGCAGCCTGAGCGCACGATAAGCCTCAAACGGGTCGAGCGCGCATTCGCCGTCGAATCGCACGGAAAGCACCAGCTGGTAGATGTCACCGGCGACGATGTGCGATTTCGTGCGCGCGACACCGTCAACGAACTCGCGGCGGCCGAGGCTCGCGGTGGCCGGTGCATATTGGAACCGGCGTGTCGCCCTTGGCAGCGGGCCGGATAGTGCTGCCACAATCTCGCGCTTGAGCGCCTGCCTTTCGGACTCTTCGCCGTCATGCAGCAGCGTCACGCCACGTGTCAGGTGATCAAAAACGAGCAGCGATTTCGGCGCAACGTAGCAGGCCTCCGGCATCGCCGGTCCTTCGCGCGCCGGGCACGGCAGCGACTCGAGATGTCTCACCAGGTCGTAGGATGAATAACCCACAAGACCCCCTGGAAACGGCAGGCCGTGATCGTCCGGCCGCGGGCTTGGCGCGCGCGCAAGCGCATGACGCAGCGCCGCGAGCAGTTCCTCGCGGCCCGCGGGTCGCGGCGTGATGCCGCCATTGACCGCCAGCCCCTGCGCGTCCAGCCGAACTTCGAGGCGGTCGCCAAAGCCGATGAACGAATAGCGCGCAAGGCGGATGCCGCCCTCGACGCTCTCGAGCAGGAAGCACGGACGGAACGGCCGCAGTTTCAGGTAAGCCGAAACCGGCGTGTCGAGATCCGCGGCAATGTCGAATGGCAAGCTCATGGACATGCGGAAAACCCACCCCCGGTGCATGCGGAGATGGGTCCTGGTTATGAAAACGAATTACGAAACGAAACTACGCGACCAGCGCCCACTCCCCTGAGCAGCGCCACCACCAGCCGAGATTGGCCGTCATTGAGTTCGCGTGAGTCACGTGGCCAGTATCGGCCGGCGCCGGTCCGGACGTCAAGCCAATAGCTGGTCAAGCCACGGGGCAAGTCAGGGGCAATTTCAGGTAGCGGCGCCCACCTGGGCCCGGCTCGGGCAACACCCCGGCCCGGATGTTGACCTGCACGGCGGGGTACAGGAGCTTTGGCACATCGAGCCCGGCATCGCGTTTCGTACGCAGCGCCACGAACTCCGCTTCCGTCACGCCATCCCGCAGGTGGATGTTGCCGGCGCGTTCCGCCGCGATCGTCGTCTCGCAGCAGGGTTCGCGGCCGCCCGGCGAATAGTCGTGGCAGACGAAGACACGCGTGGCCGGCGGCAGGTCGTAGAGGCGGCGGATCGATGCATACAACACTGTCGCGTCACCACCCGGAAAATCGCAGCGCGCCGTGCCGCCGTCCGGCATGAAGATCGAGTCGCCGACGAACACGGCATCGCCGATCAGGTAACTCAGGCTGTCGCTCGTGTGACCCGGCGTCGCGATCGCGCGGACCGTGAGGGAACCGATGCGGAATTCCTCGTCATTTCCGAGCAAACGGTCGAATTGCCGGCCATCCACCGGAAAATCCGCCCCGAGATCAAACACATCCCGGAACACGTGCTGGACGCGGCAGATGCCTGCGCCGATTGCAATGCGTCCGCCAAGCACCGCCTTGATGTGCGGCGCCGCGCTCAGGTGATCGGCATGCGCATGAGTCTCGAGGATCCACTCGAGCCTGAGTCCCTCGCTGCGCAGGTGGGCCGCGATCTCGTCCGCCGCCGCCGTCCAGCACCGACCCGAGTGGATGTCGAAGTCGAGCACCGGATCGATGATTGCCGCACTGCGCGATCCGGCGTCGCTGACGACATAGCTCCACGTAGACGTCGGCACATGAAAAAATGGGCGCACGTCGGGCCGCATGACCTGCCTCAGCCGCGCCTGGCGGCGATCCAGCGATCCACTTCCGCTTCCAGCACTGTCAGCGGCACGCCGCCGGTTCGCAGCACGAGGTCATGGAATTCGCGGATGTCGAAGTCCTTGCCGAGCGCCGCGGCGGCGCGCTCCCGCAGCTCGACGATCTTGAGCATACCGATCATGTACGCGGTTGCCTGGCCGGGGTTCAGGATATAGCGTTCGGTCGCCTTGGCCGCGGCGTCCTCGCCGGTCGGGCTGTTCTCGACGTGATAGCGGATCGTCTGCTCGCGCGTCCAGTGCTTCGCATGCAGGCCTGTGTCCACGACGAGGCGAACGGCCCGGTGCAACTCCATCGCAAGGCGCCCGAATTCGGAATAAGGATCTCTGTAGAAGCCCAGTTCCTTGCCCAGGCGCTCGCTGTAGAGCCCCCAGCCCTCCGAGTACGCAGTGAAGCCGCCGCTGCGCCGGAACTGCGGCAGCGCCTCCTGCTCCACAGCGATCGCATTCTGCATGTGATGGCCCGGAATGCCCTCGTGGAAAGCCAGCGCCTCCTGCTCGTATTTCGGCATCTCGCGCATGCGATAAAGATTCGCGTAGAACACGCCCGGCCGGCTGCCGTCCTGTGCCGGACGCTGGTAGAACGCCTTGCCGGCGGATTTTTCGCGGAATGGCTCGACCGCGCGCACGACGAGCTCGGCCTTCGGCAGCGTCACGAACAGTTCCGGCAGCCTCGCGCGCATCGCTTCGATCGTCCGCGTCGCATCCGCGAGCCAGGCTGCCCGTCCTTCCGGCGTATCCGGGTAGTAGAAGCGGTCATCCGTGCGCATGAACTCGAAGAACGCCTGCAGGTCGCCCTCGAAGCCCACCTCCTGCATTACGCGGCGCATCTCGTTCTGGATACGCGTGACCTCGCGCAGGCCGATCTCGTGGATCTGCCCGGCGCTCAGCTTCGTCGTCGTGAAATTCTCCAGCAGGAAATCGTAGTACGCGCCGCCATCGGGCAGCTTCCAGACACCGTCATCCGCGGTGGCCCGCAGCTCCGCCGACTTCGCCCACGAGATGACCGCATTCCACGCGGGCTTCACCGACGTCAGCAGCGCGTCTGCCGCCTCCGCCGTCAGTTCCTCGCGCCGCTTGTCGTCGAGCCCGATCGCCCCGACCTTGGTCTTGAAGTCGGCGAACAGCGGGCTGTCCGCGGGGCCCTCGTCGAATGGCCGGCCCTTGATAACGTTTCCGGCATCCTCGATCACGTAGGCATAGACGAATTTCGGCGGCAGCACTCCAGCGCGCGCGGCCTGCTCTGCCCGCTCGAGCACCGTGTTCATGTAGCCTTGCAGGCCTGCCAGCCGCTGGATGTAAGCGCGCGCGTCGGATTCAGTATCGATGCGATGCGAATTGATCAGGAATGCCGGCACCTGGACCTGCGGGCCATCCTTGTCGATCTGGTAGCTGTGATTGCGCCAGCGATAACGCACAATGCGGCGCTCTTCGCTCGCCTCGAAGACCTGCCAGGAAAGTCGTGTCGCGTCGTCGAGCGCCACCGGATCGATGTTCGTGCGCAACTCGGCGAGCTGGCGCTTTGCGAGCTCGAAGCGCTCCAGGTCGCCGCGCTCGCTGGGATCGCCCCACTCGCCATAGCGCAAGCGCAGGCCGAGCGACGTGGCCAGGGTCGGATCCAGCGCCAACCGTTCCTGGAATGCGCGCTCGAAGAAGGCGTTGGCCGCAGTGTTCGGATCCTGCGCTTCGGCGCCGGCGGGTCGTGCCGACACGCCGAGTGCGCCGATCAGCGTCAACAGTATTGCGGTGAAAAATCGCATCTCGGATTCCCTGCCTGCCTCGCCCGGGGGTCGCAAAGGTAGCACGGTTTGGCCCTGCGTATAATCGGGACGGGCATGAAATTACACCAGCTCCGCTACCTCGCCGCCGTCGTGCAGAACGGCCTCAACATCACGGCCGCCGCGCGGACGCTGCACACCTCGCAACCCGGTGTCAGCAAGCAGATCAAGCTGTTCGAGGACGAGCTCGGCTTCCAGGTCTTCGAGCGCGAAGGCCGCAATCTCACGCGCGTCACGCAGGCCGGCGAGCAGGTCGTCGAGCGCGCGATCCGCATCCTCGAGGAGACAGAGAACATCCGGCGCCTCTCGGCCGATTTCCAGGACGAGAAACGCGGCGCGATGTCCATCGCGACGACGCACACGCAGGCGCGTTACGTGCTGCCGTCGATCATCAAGCGCTTCCGCGAGCAGTACCCCGAGGTCAAGCTGCACCTGCACCAGGGCACCTCCGAGCAGATCGCCGACCTCGCGGCGGCCGATCGCGTGGACTTCGCGATCGCGACCGGCTCGCAGGAGTTGTTCGCCGGCCTCGCGCTGATGCCCTGCTATCGCTGGCATCGCGACATCGTCGTGCCGCGCGAGTCATCCGCTGGCTGCCGTCGAGAAGCCCACGCTGCAGCCAGGTCAGCGAGTATCCGGTCGTCACCTACGTGTTCAGCTTCGCGGGCCACTCGTCGCTTCCCGAGCTCTTCGACCGCGCACGGCCTGCCGCTCGAATGTGGCGCTGACCGCGCGCGATGCCGACGTCATCAAGACCTACGTGCGGCTTGGGCTCGGCGTCGGCATCGTCGCCAGCATGTCGCTCAACGAGGATGAGGACCCGGACCTCGTCGCCATCGACGGTTCGCACCTGTTCCCGGAGCACCTGACCTGGATCGGCGTGCGCCGCGGCCGCCTGCTGCGCGGTTACATGTACGATTTCATGAAACTGTTCGCGCCGCAGCTGACGCGCAAACTGGTTGACCACGCGTTGCGCGCACCGGATGCTGCCGCGGTCGAAGCGGCGTTCAAGAACGTGCGGCTGCCACGCTACTGAAGGAGTGGCCAGCTTGACTGACATGCGATTCATATGGCTTTCCCTGCCGCTGGCTGCCTGGTTATGCGCATGCGCGGGCGGCGCGCCGGGAGCTACCGACGCCCCGCCGCTCGGCCAGTACCGCGGCGTGCTGTCGGTCGCCGGCGGCGACCTGCCATTCGGGCTCGAGCTCGAGCGCGACAATAGCGTGCTCGTCGCCTGGCTGATAAACGGCCCGGAACGGGTGCGCGTTTCCGACGTGCAACTCGATGGCGACCGCCTGACGATGAAGATGCCGGGCTATTCACACCAGCTGGTGGCGCGCTTCGTCGATGGAAGATTCGAGGGAACCGTCGAATTCCTGCGTCCGCGCGGCGTGATCAGGAGCGTGCGCGTGGTCGCTGTGCCCGGCCAGGGCTGGCGCTTCTTCCCGAAACCGGGGGCGGAGCCCATGGATTTTTCCGGCCGCTGGTCAGTAAAGTTCAGCGACGACGAGGGTCATGAGGAATCGGCCATCGCCGAACTTGCGCAGCACGGACACGAAGTCACCGGCACCGTGCTGCGCGCCAGCGGCGACGATCGTTACATCGCCGGCGAAGCCCGTGGCGACACGCTTTTCCTGTCGCGCTTCGACGGCGGCAGCGCCTATCTGTACCTGGGCCGGCTCGGATCCGACGGCACGCTGTCCGGCGACTTTCACAGCAGCAGCGGGGCGCATGACACCTGGACCGCTCGTCGCGATCCAGATGCGCAACTCGAGGATCCCGCGCGGATGACCGCCCTCAAGCCGGGTGCGAAGAGCCTCGAGTTCACGTTCCCGGATCTCGACGGCAGCCCGGTCACATTCCCGGCCGCACGATTCGCGGGCAAGGTCGTGCTGATCACGATCGGCGGCAGCTGGTGCCCGAATTGCCATGATGAGGCCGTGGTCCTGCGCGAGCTGATCGCAAGCCGCCGCACCCGCGGGCTCGAGGCAATCCAGCTGATGTTCGAATACACGCCGGATTTCGCGAGCGCCTCGGCCGCCGCTCGCGCATTCGCGGAAAAATTCGCAATCGACTATCCGGTGCTGATCGCGGGAACGACGACAGACAATGACGTGCTGAAGAAGCTGCCCCAGCTGCAGAAGTTCAGTGCGTACCCGACTCTGTTCATATTCGATCGCGAGGGCGTACTCCGCCTCACGCATGCGGGCTTCAGCGGACCTGCAACCGGCGCCCATTACGAAGAGCAGAAGCGCGATCTGACCGCCCTGGTCGATGAGCTGCTGCAGGAGCACGGCTGAAATGCCATCGTTCGACGTCGTATCCGAGATCGACACGCACGAGCTCGCAAATGCCGTCGACCAGGCGAACCGCGAAGTGTCCCAGCGCTTCGACTTCAAGGACACGGGAGCAAATTTCGAGCTGGGGGACCACCTCATCACGCTGCAGGCACAAGTCGATTTCCAGCTCAGGCAGATGTTCGACATCATCAAGCTGAAGCTCACGAAGCGCGGCATCGACATTGCCTGCCTGGAGGCGGGTGAAGCGCAGATTGCGCTGAATTCGGCGACCCAGCAGCTCGTGCTGCGTCACGGAATTGACGCCGACAGTGGACGCAAGCTCCAGCGCCTGATCAAGGACTCGAAGCTGAAGCTGCAGGCATCCATACAGGGCGACCAGCTGCGCGTGACAGGCAAGCAGCGTGATGACTTGCAGGTGGCGATGGCCCTGATCCGGAAGGCGGGCCTGGACAGGCCGCTGCAGTTCAAGAATTTCAGGGACTGAAGGCGCCCCGGCTCGCGCTAGCGAAGGCGGCGCGCGACGACTTTCTGGTACAAGCCGCCAAAGCAGGTTTCCTTCCTCCAGTCCACGCCGGAAGACTGCATCGCAAGATCCTCGATCCGCGTGCGCAACAGGCCGTCCGCGAACGGCTCGAGCCAGTGAAATATCAGCGCCATGACCGGACGAAGCGGATGCCACCAGGCGGGAAGATGATAGTCGACGAATACGACGGCTCCGCCCGGGCGCACGGCCGCAAGCAGCGCGTCGACCACGAGTTTCCGGTGAGCCTCCGGCATCTCATGCAAAAGAAAGAAGCAGCAGATCGCGTCGTAGCCTGCTCCCGGCGGCGCCGCCGCGTCCGCGACCTTGACCGAGACATTGCGGTATCCCGCCAGTTTGCGGCGGCAGTGATTGACCTGGACGGGCGCGATGTCGATTACATCGAGGAATCCGGCCACACCGACCCGTCGCGCCAGGTGCGCGGACAGGTCTCCATAGACGCTCGCGGCCTGCAGAAGCCTGTCGCCCGCGGAAAAATGCTCGCTGGCCCAGGCGACGAGGCGCCGGTAATTGCCCCAGAGAATTCCGTTGACCACGAAGTGCCGGTCTAGCAGCCGGAGGCTGCGCGGCCGCAGGTATGCCCATGTGTAGGTCTTGACGAGGTAATCCGGCAATGCTGGATGCGCGATTGCTTCGACGGATGGCACCTGTTCGGGATAATCCATATTGCTTCAATGGCCTATATTGCAGGAATGCGCGCGGTATTCCTGGACTTTGGCACGGTCAGCAACGGCGACCTGGACACGAATTCGCTCGAATGCGTGGTTCCCGGCCTCACCATTCATCAGCAGACGTCGAATGCCGAGGTCGCCAAACGTATCACCGGTTTTGAGATCGTGCTTGCCAACAAGGCAGTCATCGGCCGCGAGGCTATCGCAGCTAATCCGCAACTCAGGATGATTGCACTCACGGCGACCGGCGTCGACAACGTCGACCTCGCCGCGGCTCGCGAGTCGGGCATCGCTGTCTGCAATCTCCTTGACTACTGCACCCAGTCGGTGGTCCAGCATGTATTTGCCATGCTGCTTGCGTTGACCCACCGGCTCCATGACTACGGTCACTTGACGCGCTCCGGCGGCTGGGAGCAGGCAGGGCAGTTTTCCACTTTTCCATACGCAATCCGCGAGTTGCGAGGCCGGGTATTCGGCATTATCGGGCACGGAACCCTGGGGCGGGCCGTCGGGCGTACCGCCGTAGCATTCGGCATGCAGGTCGAAATCGTCAATCGCCCAGGCGGCCCCCGCCTCGATGGCCGCGTGGACCTGGATGTGCTGTTGCCGCGGGTCGACGTCCTTTCGCTGCACTGCCCGTTGAACGATGCGACGCGCGGGTTGATCAGCGCCGCCCGCATGGAGCGTATGAAACCCGATGCCGTGTTGATCAACACGGCGCGCGGCGCGCTGGTGGACACAACGGCGCTCGCGGCGGCGCTCAAGGCGGGCCGCCTCGGCGGCGCCGGCATCGACGTATTGGAGCGGGAGCCGCCGCCGCCCGGCCATCCCCTGCTGGATTCATCGGTCCCGAATCTGATCCTCACGCCGCATATCGCCTGGGCCGCGCGCGAGGCGCGGCAACGGTGCCTGGATGAGTTGGCGCTGAACATCGCCGCTTTCAAGTCCGGCAGCAGGCGCAACCGCGTGTGCTAGGCATCAGCCCTCAGAACTCGAACCGTACTCCCAGGTTGAAAATCCGGCCCTCGATCGGGGCCCACAGGTCGGTCACTCTCTGGCCACCCGCCCCGGGAACCGGACGCAGCAACGGATCGTATTGGGCCTGGCGGACATTTGTCAGATTGATGCCATTCAGGAAAACGGCCGTCTCGCCGAACTTGATCTCGGCCAGCGCATTGATTTCCACGTACGCCGGGCTCGTCCTGCGGTACGGATTGTCTGCAAGAGACTGCCGGCCTGTGTAGGAAATCTCGACACCGATTCGGCCACGATCTTCGTCCTCGAGCAATGCCGCAAGCTCCGCCGCGTTGCGCGGCATTCGATCTGCCATGCGTCGTGCTCCGCCCGATGCCGCATCGGTGACGTCTAGGTGCGTATAGCTCGCAATGACATGCAGCGGGCCGGCGACATAGTGCAGGAATGCTTCACCGCCGATAGCGCGGAGCGGCGCATCGCCGTTCACGATCTCGAGCCGCCCGGCGCCCGCCGCAGCCTGCACCATCAATGGGTGGCGAATCTCGGAGCCGAAGACGCTGACGCTCAGTTCCCAGCCATTTGCGGCCCATTGTGCGTCGAGCGAGGCGCTGCCTGCGCGTTCGGCCTGCAGGCCAGTCAGCGGCTCCAGTGTCCCGAGCCCGGTGGATTCGATCTCGTCGACGAACGGCGTCGGGGCAGCGAAGCCCGCGCCGACCGAGGCGCGAATGGACCACCCGTCTGCCGGCATGAACAATGCAGACAAACGCGGGCTGAAGAAAGTACCGTAGTCGCTGTGTGCATCGATGCGGCCGCTCGCCGCAAGTATTACCCAGTCGGCAGGCGCAAATTCGTCCTGTGCGAATACTGACGGCACTGTGTAGACGTAGCCTACGCCCGGTGCATCATTCACCCGCAGCCGGTCCCCGCTGATCGCCGCACCCAGCACCCACGAATGCCCCTGCCCGCGCCCGCTCAGGCTTGTCTCGCCGAAAAGCGTGGTCTGCGTATCCTGGATCCGCTGCGTGCCGAACTCGCGGTCATGATCCGAGACAGTCGCGGACATTCGCCCGCTCAGGATGCGGCCGCCTGCCAATGGCAGGCGCCCGATCGCCCCGCCGTCAATGCGACTCGTGTGCAGTGCCTCGACGAATACCGTGCCATCCGGCAAGGTCCGGCCCGGCAGCGATCCGCCCGCGCGGTCTTCGTCCACGACACCTGCGGTCAGGAACAGGGAACGCCCGGATGCGTCATTGAAGAAGAGTCGGGGCCGGAATGTGAATCGTTGGTAACGCGCGAGGTCCGCCCAGGCATCGCCGTCCAGGTCGCGGCGATCCTGGAAGTGCGCGCCGCCCGTCAACGTGTATCCCCATTCCGGCGTCAACGTTCCCGGCACAAAGGCCAAGGCGTCAGTTCCGCCGCGCGAAGTGCGATTGAGCAGCAGCTGCGGATCCCCGCCGGGCGTGCGCGACACCAGGTTCAGCACGCCCCCGATCGCGGACCCTCCATAAAGCGCCGATGCAACGCCCTTGATCACCTCGACTCTCCGGAGGTCGAGCGGCGGCGTCTGCAGCAGGCCAAAGCCGCCCGGCTCCGCGCCGGTCAGCGGCAGTCCGTCGGAAAGCACCTGTGTCAACCGCCCGGGAAGTCCGCGGACCTGCAGGACCGCACCGCCAAGGCCTGGCGCAGCAGATTCCATGCGGACCCCTGCAAGTTCGTTCAGCAGCGTGCTGAGATTGCCAGGCTGGATCGTCAGGTTCTCCTCGATCTCTTCCTCCGGCACCGCTTCAACCCGGATAGGCTGATCGCTGACCACGGTCCCGGAACGCGTGGCCGTGACGACTACAACCTGGGATTCCAGCGACTCGTCACGCAGCTGCACGGTGACTGTTTCGTTGCCGGACTCCAGGACGCGAATCTCCAGCGACTCGCTGGTGAAGCCCGCGCGCTCGACGCGGATCGTGTAGCTGCCAGGTTCGAGCGCCAGGCGGACTTCGCCATGCAGGTCGGTAACTCCCTGCACCGATCCCGCGTCGACGCTTGCGCCGCGCACCGCCGCCGTTTCGTGCAGCACGTGCAGGGTAATTGGAACGGGGGCCGCTTCGGCCGCAACGGTGGAGGCAATCAGCCAGAGCGCTGCGACGCTCTGGGGGAGACGAATTCCTGGCTTTTGCTGTGGCACCGCAGCCGCAGACCCGCCCCGGCTAGCCGAGTTCCATAAGTATCTCAGCCGATTGAGTTTTTCTGGCCAGATGGGGGGTGAAAATAACATCTGTTCATATATTGACACGATGTCAACTGACTCCTAAACTGATTTCCATGTCCTACGTTGCCGAACGCCGTGAAGAGGAAAAAGAGCGTCGCCGCGCCGAGATCGTCGATGCGGCCGAGCGGCTGTACGCGGATGTCGGCTGGGACGCCGTCACGATGGAGAGCGTCGCAAGAAGTGCCCGCCTCTCACGCGCCCTCATATATGTGTACTTTCAGGACAAGAACGACCTCCTGCTTGCGATTGCCGAACGCGCACTCGCTGAACTGCGAGAACGCTTCATCGCTGCCGCGGCGGCGCAGGATTCCGGTCTCGACAAGGTCCAGGCCATCGGCCGCGCCTATGTGCAGTTCCAGCATGACATGCCATACCGGTTCGATGCCTGCAGCCGTTTCCACGCGCACCAGGCCGCGGGCCAGCCGACCGACGATGCCTGTGCCGCTGCCGGAGATGCCGTGATCGCAGTGATCGTCGAGGCGCTGATGAAGGGGCAGGCGGATGGATCGATCCGAAGGAACATCGGCAATCCCGCGCAGGTCTGCGTGATGCTCTGGGCATTTACCCATGGCCTGATCCAGATTGCCACGAACAAGACCGGGGAAATCGCGCGCCATGGCGTCGAGGTGCCGCAGCTCATGGATGGTTCGTTCGCAATGTTGCGCTACATGCTGGCAGCGAAATCGGCAGGCTGATTTTTTGGGTCATGGATTGACACATGTCCAAGCATTCAACGATCCCACAATCAGGAATCGCGGCTTTCGTGCTCGCGCTCACGCTCGCCATGCCGGCGACAGGGCTTGAGACCGACGCGCCCGCAGTGAAGCGCGTTGCCGACGGACTCGTGGCCGAAGCGCTGGAATCGAATCTTGGCCTCGATGCAGTCGAAGCGAGCGTGGACCAGCGCCAGGCCGCGCTCGACGCGGCCCGCGCACGATTCCTGCCCACGCTGGATATCCAGCTTCGATATTCGCGCGCCGACGGCGGTCGCGAAATCGAGCTGCCGGTCGGCGACCTGCTGAATCCAGTCTATGCGTCGCTGAATGCGCTGCTGGCGGCCAGCGGGCAGCCTGCGCCATTCACGCCGATCGCGAACCAGTCATTCAGGTTCCTGCGCGAGCGCGAGCAGGAATCGGTGCTGCGTCTTTCGCAGCCGCTTTACGATGCGCGAATTGCCGCTGCGCAGCGACAGGCCCTGCACGGCTATGACGCCGCCCGCTACGGCCTCGAAGCATACCGGCTGCAGCTCGAACGTGATGTGCGCCAGGCTTATTACCGCTGGCTTGCATCACGCGAAGCGGTCGAAATACTCGCCGCGACGCTCGATCTCGCGGAGGAGAATGAGCGCGTCAACGAAAGCCTGCACCGAAACGGCAAGGTCACCCGCGATCTTGTGCTGCGTGCCGAGGCCGACCGGCTGGAAATCGACCAGCAGCTGATCCGGGCGCGCGCCACCGAATCGCTGGCACGACGCTACGTCAACCTGCTCTGCAACGCACCGCTTGCACGTGAACTCGAGCCGGCGGCAGTAAGCGATGCGGACCTGCCGCAGCTCGCTGGCCGCATTCCACGGCAGGCAGGCACGGCCGCCGCCATGCAACTCGAAGACACTGCGCTCGGGCGCCGCGCGGAGTTGCGGCAGCTGGAAGCGAACGTCGCCGCGGCGAGCGAGTCTGAGCGCATCGCCAGGGCCGCCTTCAAGCCTCAGGTCGCGCTCGCTGTCGACGCCGGGACCCAGGGCGCGGACTGGGACTACCGCGACCAGGATCCGTACGTGATGGCATCGGTGATCGTGCGATTCAACCTGTTCAGCGGCGGCGCCGATCGAGCATCGCTCCGCGCCGCCCGCGCCAGGAGTGCCGAGTTGTCGGCAGGCCGGGAGCTCGCAGAACAGCAGATCCGCATCCAGGTGCACGAGGCGCTTTCCGACCTGGAGGTTGCCGAAGCGTCGCTCGCGACCGCAAGCCGCCGGTCCGAAGCCGCCGCAGCGGCATTCGAGATCGTCTCGAAGAAGCGCGACCTGGGCCAAGTGTCCCCTGCCGAGTACCTCGATGCGCAGCGCGCCCTGACGGCGGCGCGCCTGAACGGCAATGTCACGCGCTATGACGCGCTCGCTGCGCTTGCGCAGGTCGAATTCGCGATCGGCGGCCTGGAGCAGTGATCATGAGAAACAGGATATTTGTGCTGGTCGCCATGCTCGGCCTCGCCGCCTGCGGCAATGGCACTGAATCCGCGGTATCGGCAGATGTCGCGCCCGTGCGCGTTGCCGTGGTCGAGACGGCATCCGCGGCGGAAGCGCTTCATGCCGTCGGGGTCGTGGCGCCTGCCGATGAAGTGCGCCTCGCCTTCAAGACCGGCGGAATCGTGCGGACGATCAACGTCGAACAGGGTGACCGAGTCCGGCGCGGACAGTTGCTCGCGACACTGGCCGATGACGAGGTTGCCGCCGCGGTCGCCCAGGCACAGGCGCTCTCCGACAAGGCCGCACGCGATTACGAGCGCGGCAAGGCCTTGCTCGCCGATGAAGTCGCAACCCGCGAACAGGTCGAGGATCTCGGAACCGCAAGTTCGGTCGCGGCTTCCGGCCTGCGGACGGCGCTCTTCAACGCCCGCCACGCGCGGATTGAGGCGCCCGGCGACGGCATCGTGCAACGCCGGCTTGCGGAACCCGACGAGCTCGTCGCCGCCGGGCAGCCCGTGCTCGTGGTTGGCAATACGGATGGCGGCTGGATCGTACGCGCTGCGTTGTCGGACCGGGACGTGGTGCGCGTGAAGGTCGGGATGACGGCCGACGTAACGCTAGACGCCTTTCCCGGCCAGCAATTCCCCGCGTCGGTCGCCGAGATCGCCGCCGCCGCCGATCCGCAGACCGGCACCTATGAACTAAAGCTCGCGGTCGATCCCCGGGGCAAGCACTTCGTCCAGGGACTGGTCGCCAAGGTCAGCATCGCCGACCAGGACGCAGAAAGCGTGCCGGTCATCCCGGTGACGGCGCTCCTGGAGGCCGATGGCAGGGCCGCCGTCGTATTTGTGGTCGCGGACAGCGATCGCGCCAGGCGTGTCGCAGTGCAGACCGGGCGCCTGCTCGGCGAACGCATCGAGATTGTCAGCGGCCTCGCGCCCGGCGATCGCGTTGTTACCGAAGGCGCCGCCTGGCTCGATGACGACGCGGCCGTGCGCGTGCTCGACGGCCGCTGAGGACGGCGCATGAGTCTCTGGTCGTTCTCGGTCCATCGCTGGCAATTTACGCTGGTCGTCTTCGCGCTCCTGATCGCAACCGGGCTGTGGGCGCTCGGCGCAATTCCCCGCGCCGAGGATCCGTCGCTGAAGTTCCCCGGCTCGCTGATCGCCGTGCACTACCCCGGTGCCGACCCGGAGGATGTCGAGCGCCTGGTCGTCGACCCGATCGAGGATGCGCTGGCCGAGCTCGACGACGTCAAGAAACTGAACAGCACGGCGCTGGACGGGCTTGCGCTGATCGAGATCGAATTCGTTTATGGCGTCGATCCGGACCGCAAGTACGATGAGGTCATCCGCGAAGTCAATGTCGTGCGGCCGACCTTGCCGGCGGACGTGTTCTCGATCGACGTGCGGCAGTTCACGCCCGGCACCGTCAATATCGTCCAGTTCGCGCTCGTCAGCACCGACGCCGACTGGCGCGAGCTCAGCAAGCAGGCCGAAAATCTCGAGGACCTGATCGAGACGGTCCCCGGCGTGCGCCGCGCCCAGACCTGGGCCTATCCGAAGCCGGAAGTGCGTGTCGCGCTCGATCTCGAACGCCTGGCTGCCGCCAACGTGACGCTCGGGCAGGTGATCGCCGCCGTCCAGGGTGAGAACGCCAGCATCCCGGGCGGCGCAGTCGACGTCGGTATGCGCCGCTACAACCTCAAGACTTCCGGCAGCTATGAATCCCTGGCTGAAATCGGCAATACCGTCGTCAGTGCAAGAGCCGGGCGGGTCGTGCATGTCCGCGACATCGCCAAGGTCTCCTGGAGCGCCGAGGAAGAGCGCTATGTCGGCCGCTACAACGGCGCGCGCGCCGTGTTCGTCACGGCGAGCATGAAGGACAACCAGAATGTCTTCGCCGTGCGCGATGCGATCTATGCACGCCTGCCCCAGTATCGGGCCGGTCTGCCGTCCAGCATCCGCCTGGAAAACGGTTTTGACCAGTCGGCGAATGTGGATCGCCGCCTGTCACGACTCCAGGTCGACTTCACGATCGCGATAAGCCTCGTGATCCTGACGCTGCTGCCGCTTGGGCTGCGCGCCGCCGGTATCGTCATGATCTCGATCCCGCTGTCGCTGGCGATCGGCCTGGCGGCGTTGTACCTGGCGGGCTTCTCGCTGAATCAGTTGTCGATCGCCGGATTCGTCGTCGCCCTGGGCCTGCTGGTCGACGATTCGATCGTGGTCGTCGAGAACATCGCGCGCAATGTGCGGCAGGGCATGCCGAGGCTGCAGGCCGCGATCGCGGCAACCGACCAGATCTGGCTCGCGGTGCTCGGATGCACGGCGACACTGCTGCTCGCCTTCGTGCCGCTCCTGTTCCTGCCCGAAGGGGCAGGGGACTTCATCCGCTCGCTGCCGGCCGCCGTGCTGTTCACGATCCTGGCGTCGTTCTTCATTGCGCTGACCATCATTCCGTTCCTGGCGAGCCGCCTGCTGCGGGGCGAGGAGCGCAAGGCGCCGCGCCAGCCCTGGCTCGCCGCGCCACTGTCCAGGCTGCACGCGCTGCTCGACCGTGCCGACCACATTGCCGATCGCGTGCTGGCCGCGGTGATGCGCGCCATCCACCGGTTCTACGGCCCGGCGCTCCGCTTGGGGCTCGCGTGGCCGCTCACGACGCTGCTTTCCGCGATCTTGGTCTTTCTGCTTTCGCTTCTGCTGGTGCCGTCGATCGGGATCAGCCAGTTCCCGACCGCCGATATCCCGCAGTTCCGGGTCCGCATCGAGGCGCCGGACGGTGCAAGCATCGCCGAAACCGACCGCGCACTGCGATTCGTCGAGCAGAAGCTCGCCGACACGCCGGGAATCAAATGGTGGTTCTCGAATCTTGGACAGGAGAACCCGCGCATCTATTACAACGTGTTGTCGCGCGAGACCGCAGCGAATATCGCCGAGGTATTTGCGGAAGTCGAGCACTACGATCCCGCAGGGACTAACCGGATGCTCGACGGGCTGCGTGCGGAATTCGCAGGCTACCCGGCTGCACGCATCAGCGTTCACCAGTTCGAGAACGGGCCGCCGATCGCCGCACCGATCGAGATACGGGTGATCGGGCCGGACATCGACACGCTGCGCGCGCTCGCTACCGACGTCGAACGGGTGATTGGGGGCGTCCACGGCACGCGCGATGTCGTCAATCCGCTGCGCCTGCAGCGCACGGATATCGACCTGCGGGTCGATTCGGAGAAGGCGGCGCTCTTCGGCATCCCCGCGATCGAAGCCGACCGCACCGTCAGGCTTGCGGTTGCAGGCCTTGCCGTCGGCCAATACCGAGAGCCCGACGGCGACCAGTACAACATTACCCTGCGGTTGCCGATCGGGCCGCGCCCGACACTCGATATGCTGCAGTCCGTGCAGGTATCGTCGCTGTCCGGCCGCCAGGTGCCGCTTTCGCAGATCACGAGCCCGCAGTTCCGGACAGCACCCAGCCTCATCAAGCGCTATAACCGCGAGCGCGCAGTGTCGATTACGGCCCATCCCGCCACCGGTTACGCGACCGACGAGCTGACACGCCAGATTCTCGGCAAGCTCGAAGCCATGGCATGGCCGCAGGGCTATCGCTATGTCGCGGCCGGCGAGGTTGAGGCCAGCAAGGAGAGTTTCTCCGGCCTCGGCGTTGCAATGCTGGTGGCGGTGTTCGGGATCCTCGCGGTCCTGGTGCTCGAGTTCGGCAGTTTCCGCTCGATGCTGATCGTTTTCGGCGTCGTGCCGCTCGGCATCACGGGCGGCCTGGTGGCGCTGTTCCTGAGCGGCTACACGCTTTCATTCACGTCGATGATCGGCATGATCGCGCTGGTAGGCATCGAGATAAAGAATTCGATCCTGCTCGTGGATTTCACGAATCAGCTGCGCACTGTCGGCCGGCCACTCGACGATGCCATCGCCGAGGCCGGCGAAGTGCGCTTCCTGCCGATCCTGCTGACTTCGCTGACTGCAATCGGCGGACTCACGCCGCTCGCGATCCAGGGATCCGGACTCTATTCCCCGCTCGCGATCGTGATCATCGGCGGGCTCATCAGTTCAACGCTGCTGGCACGACTGGTGACGCCCGTAATGTACAAGCTGCTGCCCCCGGCCATCGAGCCGCGCAAGGCCGCTGCGCTCGCATCCGCCGGGACCGCGCAACCCGCCTAGGCGGGCGTTGCCCGGGCGCCCTCCAGGCTCTTCCGCGTGAACCGATCGACGACGGTCGTCGTCACGACATCGGATCCGACATTCACCATGGTGCGGGTCATGTCGAGGATCCGGTCGATGCCGAGGATGATGCCGATGCCTTCCGCAGGGATTCCAAACGCAACCAGCAGGCCGGCGATCAACGGCAGTGAACCGCCCGGGATGGCCGCGACGGCTACTGCACTCAGGACTGCGAGCAGGACCAGGGTCACCTGCTGCGCGACGCTCAAGTCGACTCCAAACACCTGCGCGATGAACAGCACGACGCATCCTTCATAGAGCGCGGTGCCTGCCATGTTCATCGTCGTGCCAAGAGGCAGCACGAAACCCGCGACCTGCGGCAGGACGCCCAGCTGGTCGCGCGCTGCGGTGAGCGCGGTCGGCAGCGTCGCTGCGCTCGAGCTGGTCGAGAATGCGGTGACCAGCACCGGCCGGATCTCCCTCCAGAACTCCAGCGGCCGGCGCTTTGCCAGGAACCGGAGCCACACCGACATGGTTCCGAACAGGTGCAGCATCATCACGACCAGGCAACTGACCACAAAGATGCCGAGCGCGATCACGATGTCCCAGCCGATCTTGACGATGACGCTGTAAATCAGCGCTGGCACCGCATACGGCGCGAGCATCAGCGCAAAGTGAACTATCCGTGTCATCAGGTCCGAGACGATCTGCAGCGCCGAACGCAACTGTCCGCGTTCCCCCGGTGGCAGGCCGGTCGCGGCAGCGCCCACCAGGATCGCGAACAGTATCAGGGGCAAGACGTCTCCCAGGCGGCCCCGGTCGTTGCCCACAAAGGCACCGAAAAGGTTGCGCGGCATGAACATGTCGACAACGGTCATGGGCGTGACCGCAGGCGTAGCCGCCTGGTGCTCGACCGTCTCCCTGGCCTGGCCGCCGTACTCCTCGAGCAGGCTCGCCTGGGCAGCCGGATCCATCGCCGAGCCCGGCTGCACGACATTCATCATTACGAGCCCGAGGGCGACCGCGATCGACATGTTCACGAAAAAGAGCGTGAATGTCCGCACCGCCAGTGGCCCGAGCTGCGCCAGCCGCTCGAGCTGCGCGACGCCACTCGCAAGCGACGCGAACACCAGGGGGATCACGACGAAGAACAGGAGTCGCAGGAACACCTGGCCGAGGGGATCGAGCACGAGCGTCGAAAATTCCCGCGCGGCTTCCAGCAGGTCAGGATAGAAGGCGCCGACTGCCAGCGTCAGCCCGCCGGCCACTGCTCCGATCCCGAGCCCCAGCAGGATCCGGTTGGCAAGTCGCGGGTCGATGTTGTCGGTGGTCATGCCCGGACTCCTCCGGCGGATATCGGTTCACGGCAATGGTAACCTCTCGCACGGATTTCCGGAGAGTCATGACTGTGCCATCGCGCGCAATGCACCTTGCGATTCTGCTCCTGCTGGGTGCCTTGACCAGTTGTGCGACGACCCGTGTAGCCGACTTGCCGCGCCTGTACGAAGCCTATCCCGCCGAAAGCCAGCGGGTGCCGGTTATCCTGATTCCCGGGATGCTCGGCTCACGACTGGTGGACCGGAGGTCGGGCGTTGAAGCGTGGCCCGGCAGCACCCGGAAGTTGCTGACCAGCGGCTACCAGGAACTGGCGTTGAAGATTGATCCCGCCACGCTCGAGCCACTGGATGACGGGCTGGCGCCCGGTGGCTTGTTCGACAGCGCAGTCGGGAAAGATTACTACCGCCGGATCGTCGCGGCGCTGCAGGAAGCCGGCGGTTACCGCCTGGCGCGCCCCGGCCAGCCCGCCGCGCGCGGCGAGGCGCGCTTGTACATATTTACCTACGACTGGCGCCAGGACCTGGTCCGCTCGGCACAGAAACTCGACGAGTTTATAGAGCAGATCCGGCGCGACTACGGCGACCCGGAACTGCGCGTCGACGTGGTCGCGCACAGCATGGGCGGCATGATCGCCCGTTACTACCAGCGCTATGGCACGGCCGACGTGCTGGACGGCAATGCTTTCCAGGTCACCGGGGCGGGCGCGCGCAAGCTGCGCCGGCTGGCGCTGATCGCCACTCCGAATCTCGGCTCCGTGAGCGCGATCCATTACTTCATCAATGGCTATCGGGTTGCGCTCTCGCGCCTCGTGACCGAGGGGGTCGCGACCATGCCTGGCCTGTACGCGTTCTTCCCGAATCCGCGGGTCACCTGGATCACGACCGCCTGGGGCGAGCCGTTGAACCTCGACGCTTTCGACATTTCGGTCTGGAGGAATTTCGGCTGGTCGGTATTCAACCACCAGGTGCAACGGAGGATGGCGTCCCAACCCGGGATGTGGCCGCCCCAGGAAGTGTTCGAGCAGTATTTCGAAAAACACCTGAAGCGCGCCCAGCGTTTTGCCTGGTCGCTGATGGTGCCGATCGGCGACGTCGCACTCGTCGAGCCGCTGCTGTTTGGCGGCGACTGCGTGCCAACGCCTGCGCGCCTGGTATTCGAGGACGTTGATGAAGATGCCGTCGCGCGACTGATACCGGAGCAGATCCTGAGGCACGTACCCGGCGTCGACTACGACAAGCTGATGTACGAGCCGGGCGACGGCAGTGTCACGAAATCATCCCTGCTCGGAAGCCAGGAAGCGGACCCGTCAAATCCGCGGCACGAACTTGCCACCGCGGACCCGGACCGGGCCTTTTTCTATTGCGAGGACCACACGGCATTGACCGGAAACCGCGACTTCCTCGACGACCTGCTGCATTACCTGCTGCGCCCGGATTGATCCGGGGACCCTGCCCTGACGACGTAGCCACACCATTTGCACTCTTCGCCGGCTTCCGGGACGCTGGCCTCGCCCACGATCGCGACCGCGCGCCGGAACGTGTCCAGCACCCAGGCATCGTCGCCATCGTACGGCACCATGCGCGTCGAGAATCGCAGCGTGTCGCGAAACTCGCCCGCCCTGGCGTCACCGTTCGCATACACAAACCAGCCGCGATCGCTGACCTCAAACCCCCGCCGGCGAACCAGGAACTGGTAGACCTCCATCTGCCGCTGGTAGGAAGGATAGAGGCTGCCCGAGGTCGGCGCTTCCTTGCGGGCGGTCGCTTTGTAGTCGGCGACGATCAGCTCGCCGGTCGCCGCCTGCCACAGATCGTCGATCGCGCCGAACAGGGTCCAGCCGGTCTGCTCGTCTTTCCAGCGCACGCCAGTGAAGTTCTGACGCCACTTGTCGAGTTCCGGGTGGGCAAATGGCACGGCGTCCAGACCCGCTTCCTCGAACAGCGGATGTGGCTCGCCGGCTGCACGATAGCGGTCAAACTCGGACTTGAGGAGGGCATCGACCGCGATGTTCAGCGTGAATGGCGGACCGCTCGGCCTCGGGATTCCGAGCGCGACATCCAGGTAGAGACAGCGGGGACACTCGACGAAGAGATCGATCTTCGAACGGCTCAACTGGCGGCGCTGCAGCGAGCGACTGGTCATCGAAGCCTCGGTGAGGAGGCCGCCGCGCCGCGATAGTGTGCTGGACTAACCCGTTAGGGATTGGATTCACCCGACCGTGGCGCGACGGGCCTTGCTAACAATGCCGGTTATTGCGTGTTGATTTCAAGTGGTATCGCATCCATGACGCTGCGGTGAGGCGAGCCGGAGAAGCGACAGACTGGCGTTCGCTCCGCGAATACGAGGTTAGGATTACCCGCATCTGCTCATCAATGCAGTCCACGAGAGCGATCGCCATGCAGTCATCAACTCGAGTCCTTGCGGCCCGCCCGGCACGCGTCGCGCTGGCGGCACTGGTGCTTTTCGCGCTACCGGCGGCCATGTTGCGTGCTGAGCCGGCCAGTCAGGAGGCGCTCGCTGTCGGCGTCGCCCAGCTTCGCCACGCGATCGGCGAGTGGAATGTCACGACAACCCAGTTTGGTGAGGACGGTTCCGTTGCGCGCACGATGCCCGGCACCTATCACTTCGAATGGGTCGTGCCGGACCGCGTCGCGAGCGGTCGCTCCGACATCCCGGAACTCGGCACCGCTTCCGGCATCCTGTTTTACGTGCGCGAGCGTCGTGCGACGATCGAAATGGTATCGGTCGGCGCCGACGGCCATCTGTGGGTCATGACGGGGCCCATCGACGGCGAGACGCGCACCACGCCGCCAACGCCACTGTCCGACGGCAGCTCGATGCAGCTGCGGTTTACGCGCTTCAGCGTGGAGCCGGACCGCTTCGAGTCACGCATGGAGTTCACGATGGACGACGGGGCGACCTGGAAACCAGGCAATCACCAGGTGTTCCTGCGCGCGACACCTGCGCCAAAGAACTAGCGCAGCTGGCTTTTATCACGGGCAGCATGAATTCCGCAGGCGACGAAGAACATGGCGAACGTGAGCGAGCCTGCGAAGCATTAGTGCTTGTGTAATCGGAGGCGAGGTCTAAGATGTGTTCCCCGCGAGAACCATGTCCGCACCGATGTGGCAATCCGGTTCTGGTTCATAATCAATAACTTGAGGGGGAATCATGCACGGACGAAAATTGATCCTGATTGCGGCGGCGTGTGCCGGACTGGCCGCAGGTTGCGCAAAGCCCGCGCCGGTAGCGCCGGCGGTTGACGTTGCCGCGGAAGCGCAGGCCGTGCGCGACCGTTCGTCAGCCTGGCTGCAGATGGCGCAGGCAAGGGACTTTGCCGGAATCGCCAACACCGTGTACGCCCCGAATGCTGTGACGATGTTCGACGGCAACATCAGCCACGGCACGGCTGAGATCCTGGCGAGCGGGGAAGCTGAAAACGCTGCAACGCCCGACTCCACCATTGAATGGTCGACGACGGATGTGCAGGTCGCGCAATCCGGTGAACTTGCCTACGAGCTCGGCACGTTCAACTTCGACCCGGATGGCGCCGGTGTCGCAGCCGCCGTTTCCGGCGAGTACGTCACCGTCTGGTCCAAGTCAGACGGCTCATGGCATGCCGTGGTGGATTCCGGCACGGCACGCAAGCCGGCCAAGGCTGCCGCGGGGGGCTGAATCATTCTGGCGGCCGCACCGAGTGGTCGCCGGCATGAAACCTGATCACATCGACCCGCCCAGGCTGCATCGCGGCCTGGGGCGGTTCGACGTGATTTCACTGACGGTCAATTCGGTCGTCGGCGCAGGCGTCTTTGCGATGCCGGCGGGGCTTGCAATCGACGCGGGCCGCTACAGCCTCGCCGTCATCTTCGTTGCATTCGTCGTCGTTGCCCTGCTTGCGTTGTCGCTCGCCGAGGTCGCGAGCCGCTACGACGTCACCGGCGGGCCACAGTACTACGCACAGGTCACCTTCGGGCCGCTGGCCGGCTTTACCGTGGGCTGGCTATTCGTACTCTCCAGCCTCGCGTCCACCGCGTTGATATCGCAGGTCATGCTCGACTACGCGGCGGCGCTCTGGCCCGCACTCGCGCCACCCTGGCCTCGCGCCATTGCCATCACCGTGTTCACGATCGTCCTTGCGGTGGTCAATTTCCGCGGCGTCACGCGGGGTGCCTGGCTCGGCAATGTCCTGACGATCGCCAAGATGCTGCCGCTCGGGCTCATTGCCCTCGCCGGGCTCTGGTTCGCGGGCTGGAATGACATTCCTGCGACGGAGCCGCGCCAACCCGGCGGCATCGCGGACGCCCTGCAGCTCGCGATCTTCGCCTGCGTCGGGTTCCAGGTCGCCGCGGTCGTCGCCGGCGAGATGCGCGATCCGCGCCGCGACCTCCCCGTGAGTATCCTGGGCGGCCTTGCGATTGCCTGCCTGCTCTACCTCCTGCTGATGCTGGCTTGTTTCGGCGTACTGCCGGACACCGCCGCCTCGGCGTTGCCGCTGGTAGACGTCGCGAAAACTTTCATCGGTCCGGCCGGCGCCACGCTGATGGCCGCGGCGGCGGTCGTGTCCTGCGCCGGTGGCCTCGCCGTGCAAATGCTCGTCGTACCGCGCTACAGCTTCGCGCTGGGCGAGGCCGGCGACCTGCCGCGCGCAATCATCGACGTGCACCGCAGCTTTCGCACGCCGCATGTCGCGATCATTGCCTATGCGTCGATTGCCTGGCTGCTGACCGTCACCGGCACGTTCAAGTACCTGCTGGCCCTCTTCGTGATCTCCCGCGTGCTGGCCCACGGCTCGACTGCGGCGGCTCTCATCATGCTGCGCCGCCGCGAGGGCCGCGCTCCCGCGCATATTCCGGGCGGAAGCGTCATCTCCGTGCTCGCAATCCTCGCCTCCGCCGCCATCGTGGCGACGGCCACCTTCCAGGCGGTACGCGACGTCGCGATAGCGCTCGTCGCCGGATTCGCAATCAGGGCCTGGGTGCGATGGGCTGCGGCGAGGCGTAGAATTTCCTGACCACGACTGCCGGGAGAGAGAACCATGAAAAGGCGTGAATTCGTCGGTGCTGGCTTTGCGCTTGCCGCCGCCTGGCCGATGCGCGGACTGGCTGCAATTCTCAAGGATGTCGGCGACTTGCCCGCCCGGTCGCTCGCCGGCGGCGACCTGATGCTGCGCAGCTCTTCGGTCGAGGCATTCGCGGCAAGCCTGAGTGGCGAGCTGCTGCTGCCAGGTAACGAGGGCTACGAGCGGGCGCGGCATATCTGGAACGGCATGTTCGACAAGCGCCCGGCGCTGATCGCGCGCTGCACCGGCGCGTCGGACGTCATCCAGGCAGTGAACTTCGCCCGCGAACATCAGTTACTGACCGCGGTTCGCGCGGGTGGCCACAGTTTCTCCGGAAAATCGACTTGCGACGGCGGGATCATGATCGACCTCGAGCCGATGGCAGGCGTGCGCGTTGATACGAAAGCACAGCGCGCCTACCTGGAGAGCGGATCCCGGCTGGGGCAACTGGACCGCGAGACCCAGGCCTTTGGCCTCGCGACGACCGCGGGCACGGTTGCCGATACCGGAGCCGCTGGCCTGACGCTTGGCGGCGGACTCGGGCGGCTCGGGCGGCGCTTCGGCCTCAGCTGCGACAACCTGGTCGGTGCGGATGTCGTGACCGCAGCCGGCACGATGGTCCATGCAAGCGAATCCGAGAATGCGGACCTGCTTTGGGGCCTGCGCGGTGGTGGTGGCAATTTCGGCGTGGTGACCAATTTCGAGTACCGGCTGCACCCGGTCAAGCCGATCGTGCTGGCGGGCGACGTCGCATGGCCGATGGAGCAAGCCCGCGACGTGCTTCGCTTCCTGGTCGAATTCGGCGAGACCATGCCGGACGAACTCGGCCTGGAAGCGGCGCTGGTGTGGACGCCGGACGGCCCCCTGATCAGCGTCGAGGCCTGCTGGTCGGCCGACGACCATGCTGCCGGTGAAAAGGCGCTGGCATCGCTGCGCGCGCTGGGAAAACCGATCGACGACACGATCGGCCCGATGTCCTACGTGGCACTGCAATCGGCGGCTGATGCCGGCCTGCCCGCGGGAAACAACTACTACGCCAAGAGTGGTTTCCTGCCGAAGCTGGACGAAGCCGGAATCGACAAGATGCTGGCCACATTCCTGGAGGCGAAGACGAAATTCATCCTGTTCGTCGAAGCGTTCGGCGGCGCGTATCGCAGGGTCGCCGTGGATGCCACCGCATTCCCCAACCGCAAGGAGGAGTTCTTCGCCCTGATGGTCTCGCAGTGGCCGGCCAGCGAGCCCAGCGACCAACACCTCGCTGACTTGCGTGCCAGCTGGAAACCGATCGAGCAGATGGCACACGGCTTCTACACAAATCTGTCCGATCCCGACACGAGCGGCAGTGTGATTCACGACAATTACGGGCCGAACTTCCCGCGCCTGGCGGCGCTGAAGGCCAAGTACGACCCGATGAACCTGTTCCGGCTGAATGCGAACGTGCCGCCGAAGAGCGGATGACGAACTGGAATCCAGCTCGCCGCCGCTTTCTTGTCACCGCGGCGGCGTTGCTGGCGTTCGGTTGCGCGCCGGGGACGAAGGAGCACAAAGCGCCGGCCGCGGCCGCCGTCGCGATGCCCGATCATTACAGTGCGGAGGTCGCATCGCGCATCCTCGCCGGTGGCGGCAATGCGGTCGACGCTGCGGTCGCCTCCGCATTCGTGCTCGCCGTCACTTACCCCGAGGCCGGCAACATCGGGGGCGGCGGATTCATGCTCGCGCGGTTCGGCGACGATGCGGCATTCCTGGACTTTCGCGAGGTGGCGCCCAGGGCTGCAACGCGCGACATGTATCTTGACGCGCAGGGCAATGTCGTCGAAGGCGCAAGCCTGAACGGCCATCGTGCCATCGGCGTACCGGGCACAGTCGCCGGGCTCTGGGAGGCGCACCGGAAGTACGGAACGAAACCCTGGGCCGACCTCCTGTCGACGGCCATCCTGCTCGCAGAAATGGGCTTCAAGGTACCGCCTCAACTTGAAAGATCCCTGCGTGACGAGCTTCCCCGTCTCGCCGGCACGGCGAACTTTGCGCAACACTTCGGCAGCCTGCGCGCCGGGGGCATGTTGCGACAGCCGGAACTGGCTGCGACGCTCAGGCGCATTGCAGCAGATGGCCCCGCCGGGTTCTACGGCGGGGAAACTGCGCACCTGCTGCTGGCCGAAATGCATCGCGGCGGCGGCCTCATCGCGGCCGAGGACCTCGAGGGCTACCGTCCGCTGTGGCGCAAGCCGCTGCAGACCAGGTGGCGCGAATATGAAATCCTCGCCGCGCCTCCACCCTCCTCCGGCGGCTTCGCGGTGATCCAGCTCCTCAAGATGAAGGACGCACTCGCCTCGCAGTTCGCGGGGCTCACGCGCAACTCGCCGCAGTACATCCACCTGACCGCAGAGATGGAAAAGCGCGTGTTCGCGGACCGCGCCGAGTACCTGGGCGACCCGGATTTCGTTCCGCAACGCGTCGACGAACTGATCGCGGACGACTACGTCGCCCGGAGGGCCGCGGAAGTGAACCCGAAGTCGATCAGCCCGGTTACCTCGGTGCGGCCGGGCCTGGATCACCATGCGACCACGCATCTCTCGATCGTGGACCATGCCGGCAATGCCGTCGCCATCACCTACACGCTGAACACGGATTTCGGCAGCGGTGTCGTTGTCGAAGGTGGCGGCTTCCTGCTGAACAACGAGATGGACGATTTCAGCGCCAAGCCAGGTGTTGCGAACTACTACGGCGTGGTGGGCGCCGACGCCAATGCCATCCAGCCCGGAAAACGCATGCTTTCCTCGATGTCGCCGACGATCCTGGTCGCGAACGACAACGTCACCATGGTGCTCGGATCACCGGGCGGCTCGACGATCATCACTTCCGTGTACCAGACGATCATCGATGTGCTCGACTTCCACATGTCGGCGCAGGAAGCGGTATCCGCTCCAAGATTTCACCACCAGCTCTGGCCGCCGGACCTGGTTACTTACAGCATCAGCCGGCCGCTGCCGGACGATGTGATCCGCGCGCTCGCGGATCGCGGCTATCGCGCGGAACCGCATCCCTGGGAGATCGGCGACGTTCAACTGATCTGGCGCGACGGTGACGAATGGCGCGCCGCCGCGGATCCGCGCGGGCGCGGCGAAGCGCGAGTCATCCACTGACGGCGGTTCAGTCGGGCCAGCGGCGATCCGGCAGTGCGCAATGCGCCACGCCCGAATTCACCAGGGCGCCGATTTCCGAACTGGTCGCTTCGACCGTCGTTGCCAGTGCCGTGCCTGCGGCAAGCGCGGCGGCACGATCCAGCTGGCGGCGCGCATCGACAAGACAACCGGCATCGGCGAGCACCTGGGCGAGATTGTTGCGTACCGCCGCATCGGTTGGCACGAGCGTCGCGGCTTTTGCATAGGCATCGGCCGCGCTCGCACGGTCGCCATCCGCGTAGGCAACATTGCCGCGACCGATCCAGGCCAGCGGTTCATCGGGCCAGCGCGCGATCGCGGCATCGTAGGAGAGCGCGGCTGCCCGGCGGTCACCTGCCGCTTCCAGGCCAGCCGCGGCTTCCAGATAGCCCGTGGGTTCAGCCTGGCCAGGTATGGCACCGGGTACGAGAGTGCTCACAGCCCAGCGACCGGCTCGATCCCAGGATCGCGCGAAGCCTTGCCAGCGAATTTCCTGGCGTTCGTGGCGGCCGGACCGAAGCACGGCGATGTTGCGGTCAGCGTCGTAGCCGACCAGCACCGCGTAATGCCAGATCGGAATCTGCCTGACACCATTGTTCTGCAGCAGCAGCACAGGCCGCCCCTCGGCGAGTTCCGCCAGCAGCGCCTGGCCCGAGCCCGGCAATACGTAGGCCAGCCGACCATGGCGGCGTGCTGCACCGACGAGTTCAGCCTGCAGGCTGCCGCGACGCTTTGGCAGGAACACCTGCGGCGCCAGTTCAGCCGGTTGCACCTGCACGCCGCTTGCGCCCAGTACCGTGGCAAGCGCCGCCGGGCCGCACTGATATTCTTCCTGCGGAAAGAACGGCGTGTCGCGCAGCTCGAGTGCGCGTGGCAATGCCGGCGGAATCCCTTCCGCCAGCGGAGGCGAAGCCGCGCATCCCGAGATACAGGCGAACAACGCTGCCGACGGCAGCGCCGCCCGCATTACGACTTCTTGAAGATGTCGATCGTGCCGGTCAGCTCGAGCACCAGCAGGACCAGGAACACGACGCCGAGGACGGCGAGTACCGAGTCGCCGCCAGCCGGTGCTTCCCTGATGTTGTCGGCAAGTGTTGCGAGTTCGGATGCGGTCAGCGCGTCGAGTCGACCGTCGACTTCTGCCGGATCGACGCCGAGCGAAACCATCTGGTCACGCACATCCACGCGGGCCAGCGCATCCCGCACGACAGCCAGGTCATTCTGGTGCCGGGTCATCGAGATGGCGTCGGCCGTGCCGACTATCCCCGCCGATGCCGGTGCCTGCAAACCCAGCCATACGAGGCTCACGCTGAGCAGGGCGACGCAACTACGACGAAATCGCTCAATGTGCATGAAGCACCTCCGGGAATTCTAAGTAAGACCAACCTGACCGCATTCCACACCCAACCCTGCGCCGTAAGGTAGCGCAGGCTGGCGTGGACTGCCAGACATTCACCTGAACAGGAAGTACCAGGCGACAGCCGCGAATAGCAGGACGTCTATGACCAGCACCCAGCGGATCACTCGGCGCTTCATGCTCTGCTGCTGCTCGGCAAATTGCGCCTTCAGCGCCGGGTTGCGATTGACGTGCGCCTCGATGCGCAGCTTCGCCTCCATCAGGCCGATTCCCTCGGCCGCGCGAACCTGCTTGATCGCCTCGATCAGGTGGCCTGTCGAAAGTGCCGCTGCGGCTGCCGCAGGCAGGGGCCGTTGGTCGTCGGGATTGCTTTCCATAAACCAATCCTTATCCCGGACTCATCGCTATTTCAAGGTAGCAACCGCCGTTCATCGGCTGGATAGTGCCGCCCGTCACGGGATTGCCCTGGCTTGTCGGCCGGGCCGCTGACGGGACGTTTACCCCCCGTGCACGCCCGGATCGGTGGCAGCGGATGCGAGCGACCGAGGACTCTGCAACACGCCGAATGAGCCGCTGCACCCGCAGTTTCAAGTACTGCAGCCCAAGACTATTCGCAATCCAAATGGAGCGGCGTCCAGACGAGACGCTTCAAGCGGAACTAGTCAACCTGGTGTGCGGTCAGGAACATTGACTTCTCCAGCGCAGTAAAGAAGTCCTGGTACGGCTTGGGATCCTCAACAGCCTTATCCATGTATTGCGCGTTGGCGCGAACCAGCGATTGAGTCGCGCCGCGCGGGCGAACGGTCACGGTTATTCTGAGTTGATATCCGGAAAGCTTCGTCGCGCTTACGGTACCCAGGTCTAGATCGGCCTTGTCGACGACGAAACTCAGATCCTGAAGCGTGGCGATCACTGTGCGCAGCGTCTTCTCTTTGTCTGTAGTGTCGAATGCGCGCTGTTGGAAGCTACGCAAAGCGACCGCACTTTGACTGGTCTCCATGACGGCTTTCGTCGATGGCGCGCATCCTGACAAAACCATCAGGGCAAAAGGCAACAAGACCGCATGGCGGACGCTACTCATATCTGCTGCACCTCAAGGAACACACTCTTGGACAGTTTCTCGAAGAACTCCTGGTATATCTCTGGTTCCTCAATCGACTCGATTCGCGTGACTTGATCTGCCGTGTTGCGGACAATTCGCTGAATCGTGATGCGCAGGAAATGGTTATTGGGCAATACTGCTCCATCCGATGAAATGGCGGGGCGCGTCACCAGCGAAACCCTGATCTTCTGGGTTTTATCGATTTCGGAATAACTTCCAATCAGGGCCAACAAAACTGCGCCGAAAATCTGCCCTCCGGTAACGGCCGACCGGTCCTTCGACGCCACGATAACTCCGAGTTTCGTCTCGCTCTCGTCAATGTTAAAGCCCAGGTCCTGGAGTACTCCCGCCGCGGCGCTGAGCAACTCCTTTTCGCCAATGCCTTCAATGCGCCTTGTCTGTAGCTCGCGCCGTTCCAGCGAGTCTGGCGCAAGAACCAATGCATCCTTGGGAATTGTTGCGCAGCCGACAACGGCCAGCAGGCAACTTGCGATCAGAAAGGCCGCTAAGCGTTTCTCACGCATCTGCGAAAACCTGTCGTCGTGGCGGACTCAGAAACGCGAAGTGTGATAGGCGAAATCGCGTACTTTCTTGTCGTTGTCAAATTTGACAATGACTGTAATTGTCCTTTGGGACGTAGAAGATGCACCTGCCGAACGGCTTGAACTGCCCCCGATCCCGCCCGCCACATCCGAGCCAGCGCCAAATATCAGCGCAGCCAGGCCGCCACTACTCGTTGAGTAAGCGACATCGGTAGCAATCTTGTCGTAAATCCAGACTTCGCGACGCTCCTCATCTGTACTTACAATATTTGGCGACCCAAGTACTTCTGCGACCTCAGATCCGGACATCCCGACGTGAATTTCCTTTTGAACGGTGCCAACAGTAAGCCGGTCACCTGCTGGTGCCTCAACATCAGCCCTGTGTTGGGCGGCCGTCATGCAGCCAGTAAGTACGAGCGCAAGAAAGGGTGTGGATCCGACGATTAGCGATGTGAATTTCATGTTCGAATTTCCCCCACCTGGCAAACCCGTGTTAGTAATCACGAACCGTTCAGTATCTCGGGGCGAGACATGCGGGCCGTCATGCACACTACGCCCGAAAGATACGCGGCAGCAATTGCGGCGTTCCCCGGCCTAACAGCGATTCATTCAACCTCACGTTCAAGCCCATGAAAACACTGGCGATATCGAAACTAGTTCGAGTCTCCCCCCTGTTTACATAGCATGCTTGCCGCCATCACGAGCGGTAAATTCGACGCGATCTAGTCGACCAGGTCGTACTTACCGCCGCGCTCCAATGCGCGGCGAAAGGGAGGCCAAGTTCCTCGAGCAGCCACAGCACGCGCTGCGACCGGGAATTGTTCAGGTGATGGACCGTGATCACGGAACCTCGCTTTCCGCTGCCGCATCCAGCGGCGGCAGCGGGCAGTGCACTGCCGCACATACCGCGCGCAACAGTTCGGATTCGGCCACCGTCATGCGCAGGTCGTGCGAGATCGTCCTGACGAGGGCCTGGACGAGGAGTTCCTTGCCGGCCGGCAGCAGCCGGTCGATGCGGTTGAGCGCGAGATCCAGCCTGAGCGGCCAGTTCCCGAGGCGCTGGAACGGCGGGCGATGCACCGGCAGCAGCAGGGACATGCCTATTTCGTAGGCGCGCCGCGCCTCTGCTTCGTCCTCGCTTCCGGACAGCGCCAGCACGGAGAAGAGCGTCTGCAGGTCATCCTTGACTGTGTCGATCGAAAGGTCGAAGGCGCGCGCACCGGGCTGCAATTCATCGCGCAACTGCACCTGCGCGAGCTTTCTGAGCGCATAGGCATGGATCGAAACCCGGCCCTCGCGGATCAGCAGGCTATTCAGGCACTTCAGGAGGTCCTCTCGATCCTTGCGGCCGAGCTGGCGCAGCGCCGGAAATGCCCGCAGCAGCACTGGCATCTTCTGCGCCGCCGCCAGGGAATCGATTGCGGGCAGCAGGGCCTCGATCGCGAGACGCTGGTCGCGGCTCATCTGCTGCTCGATGAATGCGAGCTGCCGGCCGCGGGCGTCGTCGGTCGCGTCAAGAGCGAGCCCGAGGAACAGCGCCCTCGCCTGCAATGCGTCGCCTGCCACGCGAGTGATCGCTTCCGGCAGCGACACCCGCAGTTCCCCGGCGCGCTGGACATGGGTTGTGCCGGGATTTGCGACCAGCTTCGCAACCATCGCGGGGGCCAGCACGATCGCGCCCTTCAGCAATCCCTCCAGCCGCCCGGCGGCGTCGGGCTTCGGCTCGGCCGTCTCCGTAACCGACTGGGCGCGCTCCTGGTTCATCTTGATCCGCATGGCCTCGAATTCGCCCGGCCTGAAACTGGGATCGATTTCGCGGATGCGCTCCTCGAGCGGAGGATGCGTCGCAAATGCGCGTTGCACGCCGGATGCGAACAGGAGGTGCGCCACCTCCTCGCCGTCGGTGTCCTGCAACCTCGAACCCACGCCGAGCGCGCCGATCTTGACCAGCGCGCCGCGCAGTCCCGTCGGGTCGCGCGTGAACTGCACGGCCGATGCGTCGGCCAGCGACTCGCGCTTGCGCGAAACCGCAGCCTGGATCAGCCGCCCGAAAAAAAGCCCGATGTATCCGAGGATCATGACCGCGAAGGCCGCCGCGAGGATCACGACGATCGCGCCGCCGCCCTTGCGGCCCCCGCCGCCGCGCGGCGCGTGGCGCAGCACGAAACGGCCGATCAGCGAGATCACCATCAGGCCAAATAGCCAGCCGATCAGGCGAGTGCTGAGGCGCATGTCGCCATTCAGCACGTGGCTGAATTCGTGGGCGATCACGCCCTGCAGTTCCGCGCGGTTCAGCGTCGTCAGCGCGCCGCGTGTCACGGCGATCGCGGCATTTGACGGGTTATGGCCCGCGGCGAAGGCATTGATGCCGGCCTCGCGCTCGAGCACGTAGACCGCCGGCACCGGCACGCCCGAGGCGATCGCCATCTCCTCGACCACGTTCAGCAGCCGCCGGCGCAGCGGATCGCTGGTATCGGACGTCACGCGTGTGCCGCCAACCGACTGCGCCACGACGCTTCCGCCGGCGCTGAGCTGGCTCGACTTGATGAAGCTCGATGCGGCGATCACGCCCAACACGACGAATGAGCTGAGCGTTACGAGCCCGGGGTATTGCTGGAACCAGAATCCCTGTACTGGCGGTGCGTACTCGAGCGCATCGCGCGACAGGATCGTTGCAGCCGTGACGACGACGAAGTCCACCGCCACGACGCAGGCGAGGATCGCGATGATGAACAGCAGCACCAGCCAGCGCGACAGCCGGCGGGTTTCGGCCTGCCGCCTGAAGAAATCCATTCCGGTTCAGCCTGCGGCGTGGATCAGGGGAAGCTTACCTTCGGGACTTCGCGCTTCTGCGGCGACTCGATCTCGAGCATCTGCGCCGGCATGAACCCGAACAGAACCGGCGACGATGCTGTTCGGGAACACTTCGCGCGTGTTGTTGTAGCCCATCACGGCGTCGTTGTAGGCCTGGCGCGCAAATGCGACCTTGTTCTCGGTCGACGTCAGCTCCTCGGAGAGCTGCATCATGTTCTGGTTCGCCTTGAGGTCCGGGTAGGCCTCGGCGAGCGCGAACAGGCGGCCAAGCGCGCCGGACAGCGCGTTCTCGGCGCCGGCGAGCCCCTGCACCGCGGCGGGATCGCCCGGGTTTGCGGCGGCGGCCTTCAGCCCGGTGACGGCGACATTGCGCGCCGTAGATCACCGCCTCGAGCGTGTTGCGCTCGTGCGCCAGGTAGCCCTTGACGGTTTCGACCAGGTTCGGGATCAGGTCGTGGCGGCGCGTGAGCTGCACGTCGATCTGCGCGAAGGCGTTCTTGTAGCCATTGCGCGAGGTGACGAGCCGGTTGTAGATCCCGATCACGAACAGGAACAAGCAGGACGACGACTGCAAGCATTACCCAGATCATGGCGGCACTCCCTGATTGACTCCTCAATGATACCGCATCAGGGCCGGGGTTCCGCGCCCAGCCGCGCCGTGAGCCAGGCGGCGACATCCTGGATCTCCTCGAGGCACACCTGGTGCTGCATCGGATATTCCTTCCACTCGATGCGTGTAGCCGGCCGCGCGCAGCAGGTCGCGCGACGTCGCGCCGAGCTGCATCGGCAGGACCGGGTCGAAGCTACCGTGGCACATCAGGATCGGAAGGTCACGGTTGGCCTCGGCGGCCTCGGCGGCAAGCGTCGCGTGCAGCGGCAGGTAGCACGAGAGCGCCATGACGCCGGCCAGCCGCACCGGGTAACGCAGCGCCGTCTGCAATGCGATCGCGCCGCCCTGGGAAAAGCCCGCGAGCACGATGCGATTCGCTGCGATGCCGGAATCGCGTTCGCGCTGAATGAACTTCCCGAGGATGGCCGCGGAGTCGCGGATACCGGCTGCGTCCGCGGCACCGCTCACCGACAATTCCTTGATGTCGTACCAGGCGCGCATGCGCATGCCATTGTTGATCGTGACCGGCCTCACGGGCGCATGCGGAAACACGAATCGCAGGGCCAGAGTCGCCGGCAGGCGCAGTTCCGGCACGATCGGGACAAAGTCGTTGCCATCGGCACCGAGGCCGTGCAACCAGATGACGCTCGCCGACGCGGCCGAGGTGGGCGCCAGGACGACGGCGTCCGCTGTCTCCTGCTTCAGCAATTCACGTACTTCCAGTTGCGCGTCCTGCCTTCAGTCATCCATCGAACCGCCTGCGCAAGCCGTTCCACGCCGGTGAGCACCAGAACGGGCCACAGCAGGTCGAGAAACTGCGCCGCGAAGAAAAGAGTGCCGAGGGAACTGCGTGGTGCAAGGCGCTTGGCTGCGTAGGCCACGGCAAAATGACCCATGAACACGGCTCCTACCTGCTCCCGCGTCGGAGCACGAACCAGATCGTGCCAACGAGGAACGCAATCGTGCCTCCGATCAGCAGGTTCGGGTCGATCAATGCGGCCGAGCCCGTGGCGAGGTGCTGAAAGTCGCGTGCGTAACGCCACAACAGGCCAAAGGCGCAGGCTCCGATACCGAGGATCGTAATGCCATTCATCCAGGCCTCACGCCGCAGACGGTGTCGCAGCAGCTCACGCCGGTACTCGAACTGCGCGTGGAGATCCTCGCGTTTCGACTCGGCACCGAGCCCGGCAATGCGTTTCATGACGCGGCCTTCGAAACCGGGGGCGGCATCAAGTCCGCCGTGAAGCCGGCGAAGCCGCGCATCGAGCTCTGCGGCGCGTGCATCGCCGACGTTCACGCAACCTCCCCGCCGCCCGCACGCAGCGCACTGGCAAGGCTTGCCCGCGCGCGGTGCAGGTGCGTCTTCACCGTATTGACCGGAAGGCCCATCATCGTCGCAACCTCCTCAACGGTCCGTTCGTCCTGATAATAGAGTGTCACGGCCTGGCGCTGCCTGTCAGGAAGGGCTGCGACCTGCCTCCATAAGGAGTCGTCCCCGGGTTCGGGCGCCGATGTTGCGCCCTGGCTCTCGACCTCGGCCTGCACCGCCGCATCGGACATGGACAGCGTCCGCCGTTGCTTTCGCATCGCGGAAATCGAGGCGTTGCGCGTGATCGCATAAATCCAGGTGGAGAGTTTCGCCCGACCGTCGTAGCGTGGCAACGCCTTCCACAGCTTCACGAAGACCTCCTGGGCCACATCCTCGGCCAGAGCGCGATCGCGTAACAGGCTGAATGCCAGCCCGAAAACGCGCCTGCGATAGGCCGGCATCAGCCGCTCAAAGGCCCGGCCTGCCCGGCCTTCCTGGATCAGCTCAATGATCGCCTGATCGGCCGGCATGCGGGTCGGACCTTCTCCCCGGTTGATACGCAGTGGCAACCCGCCAGGTTTCAGCGAAATTTTCCGGCGCCGGCCTGAAACCTGCCAGGCGGCGGCAGCGTATCAAGTACCGTGAACAGCATACATGCCCTCGAACTCACGGCTGTGGCGATCGCGGGCTTCCTGATCGGTTCCGCAATGAAGGCGGATACAAGCATCATCTGGCAGGCGCTCAGCCTGCTGCTGGGCAACTGAACCAACCGGGAGAATGTCGATGGAAGAAGACACGATGGCACTCTTGATACCGATCCTCGGGATCGTGTTCGGAATCGGCGTGGCGATCGTTTCGATCATCGCAGGACATCGCCAGAAGATGCAGCGTGTCGAACTGCGTCACAAGGAAAGGCTCGCGGCCATGGAAAAGGGCCTCGAACCGCCGGCCGAACTCGAAGATTCGGATTTCACCGGCAAGCGGTCTCGTTCCGGCGCGCTGCGCAGCGGCCTGATCGGGCTGGCCGTCGGCATCGTCCTGTACTTCGCACTCGATCGGGTTGCAGGTGACGAAATCGCGCTGTTCGGCCTGATTCCGGCCGCGATCGGCTTCGCCAACCTGGTCTTCTACTTCATCGAAGGCCGCAAGATCGCAAATGGAAACGGCGGCACGCAGACCTGACCGCGTAGTTCGCCGCTAGAGGTTGCCCTTGGCCCAGGGGCCCCAGATCGCGAGCGTGATGCCCGGGCGCTGGATGTTCACGAACATCACCTCGCCCGCCGGATCGAAGCAGGCGCCGGCCAACTCCTCGTTGCGATAATTGCCCGGAGCAATGTGCTTTCCGGCCGTAGCAATCTGATCCTGCGTCAGCTCGACGTTATTCTTCATGAAGGTGTAGGAATCGCCTTCGGGCGTCAGGCCCAGGAGCCGCATGCCCCGCCCGTAGGCGTCCTCGATCGAGTCCCCGTCCTCGCAGATCAGCAGGCCGCCGCGCGGGCTCGCCGTGATGTTATCGATGTTGTCGCCGACTGCCTGGCTGCCGGCAACGAAAATCGCGCGCAGGATCGCGGCGCGCGCATCGTATTCCCAGACCGCGCCTTCACCGCCGCCGCGCATCCCGAGCGCATTGACGCCGGCGACAGTATCGACGACATAGAACTTCCCCGCGAGGTGACAGATGCCTTCGCCTCGGCTCAAGCGCAGTGCACCCTGCGCCCAGGCCTGCCGGAACGGGCCGCTGACCGGCGTGATAGTCGCGGTGACTTCCGGCGGCGCGGCATCCGGATCGGCATCGGGATCCTCGATGTCCACCCATTCAATTCGATATTCATCGCCGACTGCGGGTGTGCGCAGATCCGCCCGGTGCTTGCCAACCGCACGAGCCGCCTGCAGGCGGCCACCCGCCTCGAAGCTGCCCGCCTTGCCGCCCGTATCATTGGGGAGAAAGCGGTAGAAACCGCTGCTCAGCACCTCACCGGCATCTTCCGTCAGATAGGCGATGCGCGTTTCCGGATCGATCGCGACGGCCTCGTGCTCCATGCGCCCCATCTGCACGATGGGCCTGCCGGTGGTCTCTGCGGCATTGCGGCGAATTTCGAACACGTAACCGTGTTTGCGCCCGCCGCGCGTCGAGTAATCCACGACCGTTTCCTCGCAGCTCAGCCAGGTTCCCCAGGGCGTCACGCCCCCCGCGCAATTGTCGAATGTGCCGCCGAGTGAGGGCTCCACGCCGACCCAGCGGCGGCCGCGGAATGTGAGCGTCGTCGTGCCGCCGCCCATGGCTAGCTTGTCAGCCTGAATCGCAGTGTCGTAGAGCGCCGGCGCAATGATCAGCGAAGCGTGCTCGCGCTCATGGTTGCGCACGAGCACGAGCTCGCGCTCACCGCCGGATTGCCCGGCAAAAATCACGCCCATGCCGTCGTGCGAGTCCGGGGTCGGCGCGCCATTGCCCATCGGATCGCCGCTCCACGAGAAAGACCGGTACTCGAACCCTGCCGGCAGCTGCACGAGTGGCAGGCCGGTCTCCAGGTCGGCGACCGGTTGCAGCGGCCCATAAGGGCCCGGCACATTCACGGATGCGGCGACACGTGCAGCCTGGTGGCGTGTGCCGCGCGCGGCCAGGACGCCTGCGATGGTGACAGCGGCGATGCCGGCGGAGCCCACCAGGAAATTCCGGCGGCTGAGGGACGGGGTTTTCATAAAAGCGCATTTTATCCATGCCGCGGCTGCGGCATGACATGTTCAGCGCAGCGCCTTCAGAGCGGGAAAATCAGCTTGTGGCTTGGTCCGAACATCGAGCACTGGCACCCGCACCTGATGCTGTTTGCCCCGAATCTCGGGTTCGAGGATCCCGGCGCCAGCGACTTCGTGGACCCGAGACCCGTCGCCTAACCCGCCGGCACCCTGGCGTCGAGCCACGCGGCTGCACCGACCAGCAGCCAGTGCTCGGAATCCAGGCTGAATATCGGCGCGTCGCGCACTACAACCGACATCGCGCCCTTGATCTGGAATCGGTCGACCAGCTTCCGGTAGTCGATGAATGGATCGAGCACGAGCATCAAGCCGCCGCCCAGGTAGGCACCGGAACGGGCATTCACCGCAAGGACGGCATCGCCGGTAAAAGCGCCGAGAAAAGTGGAGAACTGGGCCAGCGTGGCAAGCGCCGCAGCATCGCCAGCACGACATTGCTCGATGATTTCCCGCTCCCTGCCATCCGTGGCCGGGCGCCCTTCGATTTCCGCAAGCAGGCGATGCAGGCGAACAAGGCCCGAGCCCGACAGGACACTCTCCCAGGAAACGTGCGCGGATTCGCTGCCGAGGCGGCGATGCAATTCCGTTTCGAGCATCGTGAGCGGCGCGAGGCCCGAATGCCCGCCTTCACCCGGAACCGGCCTCCAGCCATCGCCATCGGGCAACAGCGCGGCGACACCCAGTCCAGTGCCGATCGCCACGGCGACGCGCGCATGCCTGCCGGACGCAGAGCCGGGCTTGATCGTGCGGAGGGCATCCGCCGGCGCAAATGCCGTGCCGTAGGCAAAGGCGGCGACGTCGTTGATGATCTCGATCTGGTCAAGACCGTAGCGGCTGGCGAGCGCTGTGGCAGAGAACTGCCACGGGCGGTTCGTCATCCGGACGACATCGCCGCTGACGGGTCCGGCGACCGCCAGGCAGGCGCGCTGCGGCCGCCGCGGTGCGATTTGCGCCAGGTAGGAGTCAATCGCTTCTTCCAGGCCCGGATAGTCTGCGCAGCGCAGCACGCTGCGATCATGAATCTGCGGCGGGCCACGCGAACCGGGCGGGCGGTCGACCAGCGCGAAGCGGGCCTTCGTGCCGCCGATGTCGGCTACCAGTATGGGATTCGCGACTTCCATGACTCATGCCTGACCGGCTTCGGCCGGCCCCGCACCAAGTTCCTCCATCAGCCGCAGCAGCACTCCGTTGGTCCAGCCGAAACCACTCTGGGTGCCGTATTCGCCGCCACCGGAATAGCCGCCGATCTCCTCGACATTGTACTTCTCGAGCAGGCGCCCGGATGTCCGGTACACCGCGAGATTGTTCCTGATCCACCGTCCTGCGCCTTCATTCGCCTGGACCGAAAATCCGTAGTTCTTCATCCCGACGTAAGTCACCCATTGCGATGGTGCCCAGCCCAGCGGGGAATCCCATTGCTGCCCGCTGTGGATGAGCGTCGTGACCCAGCCGCCGGGCTTCAGGAACTGCTCGTGCAGCCGGTCCGTTACGGAGCGCGCCTGCGCGGGCGTCGCTATCTGCATGAACAGCGGAAATGCTGCGGCAAGGGATTGCACGTTGCTCAATCTGAAATCGGGCAACAAAAGGTCTACGAACATCCCGCTCTGCCCATCAAAGAACCGCGTCTGGATCAGCCGGCGGCGGCGATCGGCGCATTCTTTGTAATGCTTCGCGCGATCATGAATGCCCTGGCGGCTGCACTCGCTCGCCAGCACCGATTCCAGCCTGAACAGGATTGCATTCAGGTCCACCGGCACCACCTGCGTGGTGCGAATAGACGCCAGCGTCCGATCGTCTCCCAGCCAGCGGGAACTGAAGTCCCAGCCGGATTCGCAGGCTGCGCGCAGGTCGCGGTACAGGCCTGGCGCGTCCCGCCCGGAATTTTTCGACAGTTGCACGTCCTCGAAATGACTCTCGGGCCTCGGTGTGTCGGTGTCGTCCCAGTAGCGGTTGAGCAGGCCACCCTCGACCCTGACCACGCGCCGCACCGCGTCGGCAGTTTCCCTGAGGGTCTCCCAGCCAGACATCCAGAATTCGTATTCCTTCTCGAGATGGCCCAGATACCGTCCGACGAGCGACGGGTCCTTCTTGACCTCGGCCAGCAGTTCCACCATCAGCACGAACAGGGGCGGCTGTGAGCGCGTGCAGTAGTAGGTCCGGTTGCCATTGGGAATGAAGCCCACCTGGTCGATCAGGTAGGCGAAGTTCTCGATTGTGCTCTCGAGCAGGGCAATGCGCCCCGAGGCGGCGAGGCCGAGCATCGTGAAGTAGCTGTCCCAGTAATAGACCTCACGGAAACGGCCGCCCGGAACGATGAACGGTCCCGGCAGCGGGATCAGCGAGGAATACTTCTGCCGGACATCCGCATCCCGCATGAGGATGTCCCACAGGACGTCGATCTCCTCGCGGATCGGCCGGCGCGAGTTGACTACTTCACTCTGCGGCGCCTGATCCGGAAGATCGAAGTTCGCTGCGATAAATTCCCCCAGGTCGAATCCCGGCGTATCGCGAGCGCTGCGAAAGACCTCGAGGATTCCGGCGGGCTCCGATCTTGCGACTGCATCGGCGAATGTCTTCGAGTCCTCGAATACATGGCCGCCCTGTACCGCCTCGAACAGTTCGCCATAGATCCGGTTCGGCGTCTCAATGTGCAGCATGCCCGGCGACCTGCTGTTCGCTGTCTGCCTTCGACTTGAAGAAATACAGCGTCAGGAGAAGAAGTGCGATCGGCACCAGTGAGAAATAGAACGCGGTGCGCCCGCCCAGCACTTCGAAGAGCGTCCCCGTCACGATCGAACCCGAGGTGCCGCCGAGCGCCGAGAAAAGCACGATCAAGCCCGCCATCGGTGCGTGCTGCTGCGCCGGCAATGACGACAGGATCACCGAATTGATTGCCGGATAGACCGGCGCAATGCACAAGCCGATCAGCGGAAATATATAGGCGGCGATCGGTGCGTCAAACCAGCTCGTGACGTGGCTCGCGTCGACGTTGTCGGCGAGCGGCAGGCAGATCAGCACCAGCGCCGCAGCCAGCAACATACCCACGGTCAGTACCTTGTGCCAGTCTAGCCATCGGAATGCGAAACCGGCCAGGAAGCGCCCGAGCGCCGTGGATGCCGCGAGGATGCTAGCCATCTCGATGCTGAGTGACGCCGGCAGCTTCAGGATCCTGTTATTGAAGGTCGGCAGCCAGGACATGATGCTCTGCTCGATCAGCACATACAGGAACGCCGAGACGACGAACACGAGCACCAGCGGCCGCGCACACAGCTTGATCATCGCCACGAAATCTTTCGCAAGCCCGGTGCTCCTGGCAGGCACCACCCGGGACTCATCGAGCCTGGCCGTCAGCAGCAGCGCGAATGCTGCGAAGGAAAGCGTGCCGAGCACGTAATAGACGCGCAGCCAGCCGGCCGAGCCTGGGTCGAGGTCATTGACGAACCCGCTGAAGATGAAATATCCCGATAGCACGCCGACCATGAAGAATGCCTCGATGAAGTTCATCAGGCTGACATGCTCCTTGCGGCTATCCGTCACCAGGCCGAGCGTCGCGAACACGGAGATCTTGATCAGCGCGAAGCTCACGCCAATCGACGCAAACAGCAGCTTTGTCATCCAGAAAGCGGGTAATTGCGGCATCGCCATGCAGGCCAGGCCGACGATTGCGAGCCCGATCAGCATGCTGCGCTTGTAGCCGATGCGCACGATGAACGAAGCCACCAGGAGCGACGTCAGCGCAATGGACAGGTCCTTGAACGCCTCCAGCACGCTGGCGCCCGATGCACTGACGCCATAGCTGGCCTGCACCTGGAGGATGACCGTGCCCACGCTGTTCAGGAGCACGGCGAATACGAAATAGTTGATGAACAGCGAGAGCTTTATCGTGAGGTGCTTCATCGGGAATCCCCGCAGTCATTCCGCCACCGGACCCAGGGGCAAACCGGGCTGGCCAGTCGACTGGTAACGATACCGGATCGCGCGGCGGTGATCCGCGCGATCCTGCCGGAGTGGCTGCCCGTGCCGGTCGAATCGGGATCTAGAACTTGTACCCGATGCTGACTACGACGCTGCGCGGCAGGATGAAGCGTCCGTTTGGCGCAGAAGGATTGCGGGGGTCTCCCTCGGTCAGGGCCTGCTCGTCCGTAACATTGTCGGCGGAGACCTGCAGCGTCAGCGCCTCGTTGATGCCAACGACTACACCAAGATCCACCTTGTTGTAGGAAGGCAGTATCACAGTGTTGGCGTTATCGCTGAAGCGCTTGTCGACCACGGTTAACGTGCCGTACAGCTTCACACTTGTGGCGCCAGCGTCGAATGCGTAGCTCGGCGTGACGCGAAGCTGATACCCCGGCTGCCGTTGCTGCTCATTACCCGCATTCACGCCCTTCTTGATATTCGACTCCTGGATCGTCGCATTCAGGTTCACGGCGAACCCGGTGTCAGTGTAGAAGTTGCCGTCCAGCTCGATGCCATAGGCCTCGTTGGTCGAGATCTCGCCTGGAGTCGTCCCGGACAGCGCGACGAATATCGACGGGTCCACTTCGGTGTAGAAACCGGTCGCATACAGCGCCATGTTGCTGCCCACGTACTTGTAGCCGAGCTCGTACTGCTTGATGTCCTGGATCAGCGTGTTGCCATCGGTGTACGCGCCGTAGTTGTCGCGGAAATCGTCGAAATACGGCATGCGGTGGCCGCTGTTGATGCGCAGGAACGCACCGCTGTTGTCCGTGAGCATGTAGTTGGCTGCCGCGGTCCAGGACACTTCCGTCTCGTCAAAACGGACTGTCTTGCTCACCACACCCGTCAATCCCTCATCGACCGAGTAATCGACCTTGTGCTGCTCGCCACGGACGCCGAAATCGAGCGTCAAGCGGTCCGTAGCCTTCACCTCGGCCGCGGCATAGAGGGCGCTGGTGGTCGCATCGCCGGTTGCGTCGATATCGTAGTTCCAGTCACAGCTGTCGACGCTCGGGTCGTCGCAGGCGATACCGCTCACGATCTCGCCACCGCGCCGGACCACCTGGTACTTCGTGTTGCCCAGCGACCAGAATTCGTCGGTGGAGACACTGGCCGAATAGAAGCCGCCGGTGAATTTCACCTTGTCGAATTGCCTCGCCAGGCTGATGTCGTTGGTAAATGACTTGATGTCCTTCAGGACTTGCCAGGCGCCGAACTGCTGGATGTAGTCGGTGCCGGCGATTGCGTTACCCGTCGCCTGGCCAATCAGTGGGCCGGTTACCTGGCCCGGATTGGCGAGGACGAAATCGCTCGCCAGCATCGCGCCGCCATTCGGCACGAGGCCGTATGTGTCCGCATTGCCTGACGTGAAGTTGAAGCGATCGACGAGCTCCCAGTCGTTCGCCATGTTCAGACGGATGCTGCCGCCGGATATGGAGCCATCCCAGCCGCGTCCCTTGCCAAGATCAATGGTCTTGGTCTCGGGGCTCGCCGTGCCGAACATGATCTGGCGCTGACGATTGAGCGTACCGACCTGGGTGTAGGAGGCATCGATGCCCGGCACATTGAGCGCCGCAGGCAGGTACCATGTGCCGTGGTCATCGGTTACGCGGGAATAGACGTTGATGGTGCCGCGGTCGAATTCCTTGGTCAGGTTGACAGTGAACTGCCGCCCTTCCTCCGCACTGAAACCCGCATCTCGCACGCCCGGCGAGCTCGAGATGTAGCCGCCGATCATGTAGTAGAACTGGTCCGCCAGCTTGCCGCTCATGTAGCCGTCGAATCTGCGCAAGTCGTAGTCGGAAGTTGAAAACTTTGCGACACCCTCTGTCTCTTCGCCGCCCTGGCGCAGGATGAAGTTCGTCGTCAGGCCCGGCTGGCCGCTGCCGAACACGGGGTTCGGGCCACCGCGCAAGGCTTCCATGCGCTCAACCGTCTCGTCGAGTCGGAACAGGGTCGTGTTCTCGAGGAACGAGAGCGTCGGCGGCGGGAAAACCGGCGAGCCGTTCAATTGCACGGTCAGGAACGGCGCATCGCCGCCTGCGGGAAAGCCGCGCACGAATACGTTTGCACCGGAAACGCCGCCTGAACTCTCAGACCAGACGCCAGGCACGAGCTCCAGCAGGTTCGCCGTGCTCTTCGGCGCGAACTCCGTGATCTCCTCCGCGTCGGCCGTGGTGATCGCAAAGCTGGCGTCCAGTTTCTTGATTGCGGCGCCGCCGGCGGTGCCGGTTACGACCACTTCTGAAAGCATGGCCGATTCTTTCGACTCGTCCTTGGTCTCCGCCGCCTGGACCGCTGTGGCCTGCGCCAGCGCGAGCATGACGCCTAGTCCGACCAGGCTAGTCGACCGCACATTGAACAGGGAATTGAAGGGCATGCGTTTCATGATTGCACCATCCGGTTTGCGAACTGCCGGCGATTGCCGCAGACAAATGCAAGTTACACCGGAATGAAATGCATTTCAATTCGCGTTACAAAGCTTGGTTGTGCACTGCACAAACACCGATAATCAAATCAAGTGACCGCATGAGCAGAAAACGCAGTATCACGATGGACGACGTGGCCCGCCTCGCGCGGGTTTCCAAGCCGACAGTGTCGCGCGCGCTCAGCGACAGCCCGCTGGTCACGCAGAAAACGAAGAACCGGGTACTGGCGGTCGCGAACAAACACGGCTACGCCGTAAATCGCAACGCACAGAAGCTGCGGCGCACGCGGACCAACACGATCGCCGTGTCGCTCGATTTTCACTCGCATCGCAAGAACCACATCTCGGACCCGTTCATCTTCGACCTGCTGGCCGGCGTGTCCGAGGCGCTCGGCGAGCGCAAGCAGGACCTGCTGCTCTGCGCGCCAAACCACAATGACACGGACGCATTCAGCCAGATACTCGCGGCGCAGGCGGCGGACGGGTTCATCGTGCTCGGCCAGGGACACCGCGAGCAGATGCTGGAGAAATTTGCCGCTTCGGGTGCGCCCTTCGTCGTATGGGGAGCCGGCACCAGCAGCACGCCCTATTGCGTGATCGGCAGTGATAATTTCCTCGGTGGCCTGCTCGCGGGGCGCTACTTCCTCAAGCGGAACCGCCGCCGCTTCCTGTTCGTCGGCGACACAAGTTTCCGCGAGATCGCGCGACGTCGCGAGGGACTGCAGGCCGCAGTCGACGAAAGTGGGTGCGACGCGGCGATCGACGACCTCGCGCTCAGCAATTTCTCGTTCGAGTCCGCATTCGAGGCCGCGACGCGCTACCTGAAGGCGACCGCGAAGTCCCCGGACGCGATCTTCGCATTCAGCGACACAGCGGCCATGGCCGCCATTCGCGCCTGCCTCGATTGCGGGCTCGAAGTGCCGCATGCAGTTTCAATCGTCGGTTACAACGACATTCCAGCAGCCGCCTATTTCAGCCCACCCATCACGACGATCCGCCAGGACACGCGACAAGCCGGCGCCCTCCTCGTTTCAAACCTGATGCGCATGCTGGAAGGCACGCAGCCAGAATCGAAAGCCATTGCCACGGAACTGATCGTCCGCGAAACCTGAGCGGATTCCAGGGTTGCCAGATCCCGCCGAATGCTCCATGGTGGGCTGGTACTAATGTGAATCATGAATGCGCAGATCCTGCGCAAATATGAATGGAGGGAAAAATGATCAAGTCGACAATTGCCGCGCTGGCACTATTGCTATTCGCGAGTACGGCGCTGGCCGAACAGTATGTGGTCTTCGGCTGCAACTACAAGGAAGGCAAGGGTCCTGCGGACCTTCAGAAGTGGTTCGATACCCATGCCAAGCCGGCATTCGAAGCGGACGGCATCAAGTTCGAGGTCAGCGTGCTGACGCCTGTCATCAGCAACAACCCGAAGACCCCGGATTTCTACTGGGTCGAGAGATGGCCGGACCTTGCCACCTATGGCAGGCAGGCAGGCCCGTACTTCGATCCGGGCGGGAAACGCAACAATATCGTTGCCGAAGCATTCGAACTCTGGGATTGCACGAATGCCATGTATGCGGGCACGGTCTTTTACAAGGGCAAGTGATCCTGCCTGAGGCTCAGCCTGGATCGACGCGGCAGGCATAGCAGCCGCGCTTCGCGAAGTGCAGGTGCAGGTACGCGACCTCGTCGCGGGCAAGGTAGCGCTCGATCAAGGGTGCCGCCGACACACCTTCGACGACATCCGCATCCACCATGAGGTGCGCGGCGTCATAAGCGCGCACCGACAGCAGGCGGCGCGTCAGATAGGGCGGCAACTCGCCGGTGATGCGCCGCGATTTCCTGATGCCGGGGCGCACGAATATCGGCCCGGATGCACGGTAGGGCGAGCGCCCGTCCTGGTGTTCGAATGGCAATAACAGCACCCGTTCGCCGATCGGCGCATCCTCCAGGCTGATGCGGCATGGGTAACCGACAGGCGCGTCCACGTCCATCCAGCGCATGCCGCGTGCGGCCAGCGCTTCTTCGTCGAGGCCAAACAGCGGTTGGAATAATGCGGGCTCGAGCCCGTGCAGCGTGTAGTTCATGGCGCAGAGCATCGGTCAGGCACCCACCGGCGGCAACCCGATTATTGCTGTTCCCGCGATTGCGCGGGCGGCTGGCCGGACGGCGGCTTTTTCAGGTGATCGAACAGATCGCCGCGCGGTTTGCGCTTGCCGAGCGGAATGATGCAGGTCCGGATGCCCCGTCTCGCTGCGTGGAAGTCCCCCATCGTCAGGCTGGTCGAACTCAGGGAAATGAAGCAGTAATCCGAGACCCACAGGATCGTTTCGCCTTCCGGCGTCGTCACCGTTTTTCCAACGCGCGGCAACGGCTGCTCGAACAGCGGGGGTGGCCCATCGGGTGCGGACTTCAATTTGCGGCTGGACTTTTCGGGTGGTGCGAAACCACGCCGTCCAGCGGATGGCCCCTGAACACCGGCGACCGCTCGCGCATCGCCGTACCAGTCGAATTGCAACAGCGGCGTTGTCGCTAGCTCCGGTGCCGGCAGCACTATGAATGGTTCCTCGACCGGCTCAGCCGCAAATGGCATTGGCTGAATCGCGGGTGGGGGTAGCCGCGGCAGTGATTGCAGCGGCGGTACCCAATCGACATCTACGATCTCGGCTGCGGCCGGCGGCTCGCCCGACTTCAGGCTCAAGATCCATGCCGCCAGCAACAGGTGCAGCAGCAGGGTCGCGACGATCGCCGTCGTCCTGGATCGATTCCAACTCGACGGCACGAGGACTCCACGCGCAACCCTGCCCTGTCCGACCGGGCGGGGCTCCCAGGGTTCAGTCGGGACACGCCCAGCAAGCCGCTGTGGGGCTGGTTTGCGGTGCCCGGATACCCGGCGTAGGATCGCGCAGCGGTGAGGGCCTACCAAGCCGCGTCATAAAAAGCTTCAGGGGGGAGAAAACGTGAATCCATTCAAGCTCATCGGTTGGGCGGCCATCGCCTTGTCCGTGGTATCCGCATTCATGTCATTCGAGTACGCGGGGCTGCTGCTGGTCCTGCTGGGACTGGCTGCCGGCTTCGGCATGGCAACGGAAGACAGCGTGCGGGTGCTGGTCTCGGCACTCGTGCTGACATCACTGTCGAGCGCTTTCAATCACATCCCAGAGGCCGGTGAATATCTCTACAAGATATTCAGCGCGGCAGGCGTATTCGCCTCCGGCGCAGCGCTGATGATGATCACCCGCAACATCTGGAACAGATACAAGCCCTGAACGAAGTCCGCAGGACGCGGATGACAAAAGGCCCGCCACCTGGCGGGCCTTTTCTTTTCATCGCGGCAGGATGTTGAAATGCAGCCGCTGGTCCTGGTAACGGTCGTCGCGCTTCGCCGCGCCGGTCGCGACCAGGACATAAAGGATATTGAGTGCCTGCAGCGCATCGCGCACGCCGGCGCCGCGTGAGCGCGTGGCGAGCTGCTTTGCCGTCACGTCCTGGCGGCCCGCGTACGACTTGCGGATGCGGTTGACGGCATCCCGGCTCACCAGGTTGAAGTAACCGCTCGCGCGCTTGGAACGCGATGCCGACATGACCATGTACGCCTTGCCGCTCTCGAAGACGTAGTAGGTCTGCTTCTTGCCGGAGGTCGTTCCGCAGTACTTGAGACCCGTGGCCAGATTGCGAATGTTCACGAGCTGTCTCCTCACGCCTGCCTGCGCGGCAGTGTAAGCCTCAGCGACTGCGCCGCCCAGAGCCTTTCCGTTCGATGGCACAAAAGATCCCGGCGGCCGCCCATTCGCGAAACCAGCCGCCGAGCGTCGCGGCGAGCGCGATCCGCGCTTGCCGCCGCGGCTGCTGACACTGCGCGCGTACGGCTTCCGCAAGCGTGCGGCCGCGCGCCAGCGCCGGCGAGCAGCTTGAACTGCTCCGGCGCCTGGTCGCGCCGGAACACCTGGAATCCACGACGGTAGACGATCGCGAATGTCGCGCGCGGGCGCGGCAAGCGCGGCTTGCCGCCGTCGCGTGCGGCGTTCATGTAGTCGTTCGCCGGGATATCGCAGCTTCAGGAGCACGAGCGCCGGGATTGAGGCGCAACCGCACGCGATGCCACTCGTCGGCGCCGATCGCCGCGAACTCGGCCGCGGTCAGCGGATCGGCGCGCGGCGCGTCGAATACATCTTCCATGCGCCCGCTCGATGCGCGCGACGTCGACGGCGAGGCCGCGCCGGTTGCCCGGCGGCAGGTGCCGGGCCAGGTAATGCGGGGAATTTCTCGCTCAGGCGATTGAGCGTCCGGTGCCTGCGAGGGATTGCGCTCGCACGAAATCTGCGGCAGGCCCGCTGCGAAGCCGCGTTCGCCAAGGATCTGCCGCGTCGTCGGGTACTCCGCCGTCCAGGATCTCGAGCAGCCGCGCGTAATACATGTGCGCGTAGATATCGAGCCGCTCGAGCGACGTCAGCGACTTCGACGGCAGCACGACGTCTTCGAGCCGCGATGCCGCCTGCGGCAGCAGTCGCCGCGCGGGCCTCGGCCGTGACGCCGCCGGCGGCGCCCTCCGGATGCATCACGACCGCCTGCATCCAGCGCTCGATCGTCTCCAGCCGCGGCTGCGCCGCGAAGACTCAAGCGGCCACCGGCCTTGCGAGCATGGAGCCGTTGCGGAACTTCGCGGCCTTGCCGACTTCCTGCTGCAGCACGGAAAATTTCGGCACGTTCGCGTCCCACTCCAGGAGTGTCGCGCGCCCACCGGTCTTCCCGTGCACTCGCGCGTAGAGCTTCCAGACCTCGTCGATCACGCGGCCATCATGGGTGTCGATGCAATGCGTGCCGTTGTCCGTGTGGCCGGCAAGGTGCACCTGCACCACGTGCTCGTAGGGAATCGCATCGAGGTAGGCCACCGGATCCAGGTCGTGGTTCCGGCAGGTCACGTAGACATTATTGACGTCGAGCAGGAGCGCGCAGTCCGACTCGACGGCGAGCCGCGCGATGAATTCTTCCTCCGGCATCGAGGACGATGCGAAGGTCAGGTAGGTCGAAGGATTCTCGAGCACCAGCGGCCGCTCCAGGTAGTCCTGGATCGTCCTGACGCGCGAAACCATGTGCCGCAGGCCCTCTTCGGTGTAGGGCACGGGATAGAGATCGTGGCCATTCAGCCCCGCCACGCCGGTCCAGCAGATGTGATCGCCCAGCCACACGGCCTTCACGCGCTTCGCGAGCGCGGCCAGCTTGTCGAGGAATTCGAAATCGACCGGATCCGTGCTGCCGACGGAAAGGGACACGCCGTGCATCACGATCGGATAGCGTTCCGCAATCTGGTCCAGGAAATAAAGCGGCCGGCCCTCGGTGTCGATGAAGTTCTCCGACAGGATCTCGAACCAGTCCATCGCCGGCCAGCGTTCAGTGATGTGCCGGAAATGCTGCGTGCGCAGACCGACACCCGAGGCCGAGGTCCGGAAGATTCCAGCGATTGGGGAGCGAAGACTGCGTCATCAGGAATCAAAGAGCATCACGAGCAAATGGCCGCCATCCGGGTTTACAGGACCCGGATGGCGGCCCGATCGCGTTGGGCTCTCAGCCGCCCATGTGCGCCGGATCGACCGGCGACTTGCAGCCGCCCTTGCCCTTGCAGGAGTTCTTGCCGGCGCAGCCATTGTCACCTGACTTGCAGCCGCCCTGGCCCTTGCACTCGTTCTTGCCCTTGCAGTCATGCTTGACCGTGGCGCAACCGCCCTTGCCTTTGCAGGAGTTCTTGCCGGCGCAGCCGCCGTCTCCGCTCGCAGCCACCCTTGCCCTTGCAGGCGTTATGGCCTTTACAGACATGCTTGTCGTCGCCGCCTTCTTCACCGGCGGAGGCGACAGTTCGCGAGTTGCGCGCCGGCTACCAGGCCGCCCGCCACGCCCAACATCACTTTGCCGAAATCTCTACGATTCATAGACATTATCAGTACCCTCATTATTGGAACATTCAGCTGAAAGACCCGAAGGTCACTCATATGACCGGTCGGATGCCCAAAATACTACGGCGTCGGTGATAATTCGGATGCATAACGTCGGTCTTTTGCGACGCAAGAGGGTTGGTAAATCTTGCGGTATTTGCATGCTAGCCAGTGCAAACTAATGGCATATCAATGCATTACACCCGCGCCATCGTCCGCCCGCCCGCTTCGAGCTTCGCCAAGGGCCTGACCCGCTCCGCGGAAGGTCCTCCGGATATGGCGCTGGCGCTTGAGCAGCACCGTGTCTATTGCCGGACGCTCGAGGAATGCGGCCTCGAAATCATGGAGCTCCCGGCCGATCCGCAATATCCCGACAGTTGTTTCGTCGAAGACACGGCGATCGTCATGGAGCACGGAGCCATTGCGCTTCGCCCCGGCGCACCGAGCCGGGTCGGCGAGGTGGACAGCATCGTCGCCGCGCTCGGCAGCCAGTTCCGGGAAGTCGCGCGGATATTCGCCCCGGGCACGGTGGACGGCGGCGACCTCTGCGAAGCCGACGGGCATTTCCTGATCGGCCTCTCGTCGCGGACCAACGAACAGGGTGCGCGCCAGTTGACGAGGCTCCTTGGTGACCTGCAGTGCACGTCCACCATCGTTGACATCCGCGGTACCAAGCTTCTGCATCTCAAGTCGGGGCTCTCCTATCTCGGCAACAACCGCATGGTCACCACGGTAGACGTCGCGCGCATACCGGCGCTCAGCAAGTACGAATTGATTCCCGTGCAGGCCAAGGAGCACTACGCGGCCAATTGCATCCTGGTCAACGATTGGGTGCTGGTAGCCACGGGATATCCACTGATCGTGGACGCGCTCGAGGACAAGCGCTTCCACGTCAAGGTGGTCGAAATGTCGGAGTTCAGGAAGATGGACGGGGGCTTGAGTTGCCTTTCACTAAGATTATGATGCAGCGATGAAATCGCTCCACGCCCGTCTCATCGCGATGGCGATTTGCTTCGGCCTTCTTGCCGCCTGCGGTACCGATTCCGACACGGCTGCGCGGGCGAAATCCGGCGGCGGGCCGGATACTGCGATGGCCGACGGCACGGCAGTTGCCGCCGTACTGAAGAAGAACATCGATCTTTCTGCCTGCCTGACGGATGAAGGCGGGAGCGCAGATGCCGGAATCAGCACCTGCCCCACATACGTATTGCAGTCGCTCGACTACATGGTCAGCGAATGCACCGCAGCCGGCGGTGCGCTGCAGACCATGCCGGAGTCCAGCATCTGGTCACTGGACGTGGACGCGGACGGCAGCAATGAAATCCTCGTCGACCTCAACCAGAATTTCACCTGCTATGGCGCGCCCTCCGTGCTCTCCTGCGGCAGCCTCGGCTGTCCGTACTTCCTGTATTCGCAGCGTGGCGACTCCTGGGTGGAGCTCGGCGCCGTGAATGCGGACGATGCGCCCGCCATCGAAATCTGGGCGGCAAACCGGGCGCACCCGGAAACCTCCGCGGCGGCTGCATGGGCGAGCGTCCTTGCAGCGAGTTCACTTTCTATAAGTGGAAGGGCGGCGCCTACGAGCGCACCTGGATCGAGTACCGCGGCAACATCGTGGATGTCGTGCCCGGCGAGCTGTGGAAACTCGCCCGTGAGGCACCAGTGCTGACCGCTCCGTCGAAGGCAGGGCAGCCGATCGACACGTATCCGCCGGGCACGGCCGTGGTCGTCATCGGCACGTCCCGCACCGGGCCCTATAAGTATGTGTCGCCCTGCAATTCCTGCCGGCGCGGCTTCGTCGAGGCGACGCTACTCACGCGATAAAGCGTAGCGGACGGTGCCCCGGCCCGATTCATGGGAGCCGACATGCGTCTACCTTTCTGCATTGCACTGGCCGCCGCCGTCCTCGCCGCTCCAATAGCAGGAAGCCAGGAATCACCGCCCGTCAGTGTCGCAACAGAAGCGACGAGGCTCGCCAATGCCGAAGTGGCGGCGGCGCTGCCGCTCGACGACCGGCGCGATTTCGAGAATGCGGCCCGCGGGCTCCTGGCGCAGATTCCCGGCGGCGTCATCCGCGCCGACGATGGCCGTGTCGTTTGGGATGCCGGCGGCTATGATTTCCTCGACGGTGCAGCGCCCGCCACCGTCAATCCCTCGCTGTGGCGGCACACGCAACTCGACCGCATCCACGGCCTGTTCGAACTGAAGCCGGGGCTCTACCAGCTGCGCGGCTACGATATTTCCGTGATGACGCTGATCGCCGGCAATACCGGCTGGATCGTCGTCGATCCGCTGCTCACGGCGGAGACTTCGCGGGCTGCCCTCGCCCTCGCCGACGGCCACCTCGGCAAGCGCCCGGTGCGGGCCGTCATTTTCACGCACAGCCACGCGGATCACTTCGGCGGCGTGCGCGGCATCGCTTCCGAGGCGGACATCAAGGGCGGGCTTCGCATCATTGCGCCGGAAGGATTCACGCGCGAGGCCGTGGCCGAGAACTTGCTGGCAGGCAACGCCATGGCGCGGCGCGCGGCATTCCAGTTCGGCCAGACACTGCCCCCGGGGCCCACGGGACAAGTGGGCGTCGGCATTGGCGCGGCGCTTTCCAGGGGTGTCATCGGCCTGATCGAGCCGACCGAGACCGTCAGCGGCCGCAGGCGGCTCGTGATCGACGGCATCGAGTTCCAGTTCATCGGCGCGCCCGGCACCGAGGCGCCGGCGGAATTCATGTTTTACCTGCCGAAATTCCACGCGCTCTGCGCGGCGGAACTCGCCACCGGCACGATGCACAACCTGCTGACGCTGCGCGGCGCGCAGATACGCGACAGCCTCGCATGGAGCGGGTATCTCGATGAGGTCCTGGAAAAATACGGCAAAGATCTGGAGCTTGTCTTCGCTTCGCACAGCTGGCCGACGGTTGGAGCAGAGCCCGCGCGACAGTACCTGGCCCACCAGCGTGATGTATACCGCTACATCCACGACCAGACCCTGCGGCTTGCCAATCTTGGCTTCACGCCGGACGAAATCGCCGAGCAACTGGCCGAGCCCGGAATCCTGAAGCAGGATTTTTCCACGCGTGGCTACTACGGCACGCTGAACCACAACAGCAAGGCCGTGTACCAGCGCTACTTTGGCTGGTGGGACGGTGTTCCGGCGCATCTTTACGCATTGCCGCCCGAGGAAACAGGTCGAAAATACGTCGAGTTCATGGGCGGGCCGGAGCAATTGCTCGCCAGGGCACGCGCGTCATTCGACCAGGGCGACTATCGCTGGAGCGCCGAGGTGCTGAATCACCTGGTATTCGCCGATCCGGACAATGCAGCCGCACGCGAATGGCTCGCAGCAAGCTACGAACAGCTTGGCTTTCAGGCCGAGTCTGCGATCTGGCGAAACTACTACCTGGTCGCCGCGCAGGAACTTCGCCATGGCCCGGCCGGCAAGGGCGCCGTGCAGCTCGGCAATGCGGATTTCCTGCGCGCCGTGCCGACCGCGATGCTGTTCGATTCACTTTCAGTTCGCTTCAATCCTGCCAAGGCAGGGGCCGCCGCCTACGTGCTGAACTTCGAATTTCCGGACCGCGGCGAAAAACTTTGCGTGATTGTCGGCGATGACGTTGCAATACCTCGCATGGGCTGTCACGAGGCCAAGGCCGTCGCCACGACGCGCATGAATCGCGCTACACTCGATGAAATACTGCTCGGCAGTGCGAAATTCGCCGATCGGGTTGCCGATGGCTCGATCCAGATAACCGGCGATCCGGCTGCCGTCCGCAAGCACCTGGCGTCGCTCGACGAGTTCCCCTACTGGTTCAACGTCGTCACGCCCTGACGGGAGACCGTTGCATGAGTCAATCAAGACTGGCCATCTACGCCATATCTTTCCTGCTGCTCAGTGCCTGCGCAAAATCGTCGCCGCCCGTTGACGCCGCGCGCATCGGGAATCCGGAACCCGGCGAGTGGCTGAGCTACGGCCGGACCTACGATGAGCAACGATTCTCGCCGCTCGATCGCATCAATGAACAGAACGTTTCCGGGCTGGGGCTCGCGTGGTCATTCGACATCGCCGCGCCACGCGGCGCGGAAGCGACGCCACTCATCGCCAATGGCGTGCTCTACGTAACCGAACCCTGGTCCGTGGTGCAGGCGCTCGACGCGAAAACCGGCAAGCCGATCTGGCGCTACGACCCCGAGGTGCCGCGCGAAAAGGGCTTCGATGCCTGCTGCGACGTCGTGAATCGCGGTGTCGCCTTGTGGGGTGACAGCGTATTCGTCGGCGCGCTCGACGGCCGCCTGATTGCGCTCAACGCCAAGGACGGAAAAGTGCGCTGGACGGCGGAGACCTTCGATCCCGCGACGCCGCGAACCATCACCGGCGCGCCGCGCGTCGTGAAAGGCAAGGTGCTGATCGGCCACGGCGGCGCCGAGTACGGTGTCCGCGGTTATCTCGATGCCTACGACGCCAAGAGCGGGAATCTCGCATGGCGGTTCTACACCGTGCCCGGCGATCCCTCGGCTCCGGCGGACGGTGCCGCCTCGGACAAGGTACTCGCGGATAAAGCGCTGCCGACCTGGAACGGAGAGTGGTGGAAGTACGGCGGTGGCGGCACGGTCTGGGATTCGATGGCCTATGACCCGGATCTCGACCTGCTCTACATCGGCGTCGGCAATGGCTCGCCCTGGAATCACCAGATCCGTTCAGCCGGCAAGGGCGACAACCTGTTCCTGTCCTCGATCGTGGCGCTGCGCCCGGAAACCGGCGAGTACGTCTGGCACTACCAGACCACGCCCGGCGAGAGCTGGGACTACACAGCGACGCAGCACATCATGCTGGCCGACCTGCCTATCGGTGGCGCGACCCGCAAGGTACTGATGCAGGCGCCGAAGAACGGATTCTTCTACGTACTGGACCGCGGCACGGGCGAATTGCTCTCAGCCACTCCCTACGTGCCGATCAACTGGGCCACCGGCGTCGACCTGAAAACCGGCCGGCCGATCGAGAATCCGGAAGCACGCTATCTCACCAAGCCGATGCTGGTAAAGCCGAGTTATTACGGCGGCCACAACTGGAACCCGATGGCCTTCAACCCGAAGACCGGCCTGGTCTATATACCGACGCTCGACATTCCGATGGCCTATGGGCACAACACGAACTTCGAGTTCCGGCCAGGACGGACAAATCTCGGCATCGACATGCTGGTCGTCGCCCTGCCGGACGACGTGGCCACGCGCCGCGCCATCAAGAGCATGCTGAAAGGCGACCTGATCGCCTGGGATCCGGTCAACCAGAAGGAGGCATGGCGCGTGCCGCTGGACGGCCCCGGCAATGGCGGCCTGCTGGCAACCGCGGGCAACCTCGTGTTCCAGGGCACGGCCGACGGGCGCTTCGTCGCGTATCGCGCGGACAGCGGCGAAAAACTTTGGGAGTCGGTGACACAGGCAGGCGTCGTCGCCGCGCCGGTCAGCTACGAGATCGATGGCGAGCAGTACGTCGCGGTGATGGCGGGCTGGGGCGGCGCCATATCACTGGTCTCCGGCGGGCTGACCGCGAATTCGGGTTCCAACCAGCGCCGCCTGCTGGTGTACAAGCAGGGCGGCAAGGCGACGCTACCGACACCGCCAGTCGTGTTGGTGCAGCATCCCGAGCCACCGCCCGCAACTGACGACGCAAAGGCGCTGCTTCAGGGCAAGCTGCTCTATCAGACGAACTGCATCGGCTGCCACAGCGATTCAGCGCAGGGCAATGGCGAGCTGCCGGACCTGCGCTGGAGCCCGATGCTGGCGCCGGCGGCCTGGAACTCCGTGGTCCTCGATGGCGCAAAACAGGCGAACGGCATGATCAGCTTCAGGAAGTTCCTGGGAGAAGCGGATGTCGAGGCAATCCGCGCCTACGTGATCTCGGAGGCACGCAAGGAACTTGCGGCGCCCATCAGCGCTGCCGTCCAGTAGTCCGTCCCGGTCGGAGCTGCATACATGATGTGACGCGCGTCACAGCGCGTTGCACATAACGAATTGCCCGGGACTTGTTTCACATAAGCCGGTGCATCGCATCGGCATACTTCATCAATGCTCCGATCGCTGAAATCGCTCGGTGGGCGCGGCGCGGACAACGACACCGCCGTCGGCGTCTGTCTGCACCGTGCCATGGCCGTCGCAACGGTGCCCGCGGCCGGACGCGGCGCTGCCGAAGTGCAGGTCGTCGAGCTGCAGACCGAAGTTGAAGCACAAGTGCGCTCGCTTACGCGCACCGTCTCCGACATGGGCATCAAGGGTTGCCCGGCGACCGTCACGCTCCCGATCGGCAGCTACCAACTGATGCAGATCGAGCGGCCGCCCGTCGAGGAAGGCGAACTCCTGGATGCTGCTCGCTGGCGCATCAAGGGCCAGCTCGACTACCCGGTTGAAGATGCCGTGCTGCAAGTATTTGACATGCAACAGGGCGAACGCCAGCGCGCGCCGCTGCTCAATGTCGTGGCGGCACCGGCGCGCATGCTGCGCGAGCTCACGACGCTGATCAAGCGCGTCGGACTGAAACCGCACAAGGTAACGATCGTCGAACTGGCCGTGCGCGACCTGGTAGCCCGAGTCAGCGACCGGGACGAACCGGTCGCGACCGTATTCCTCAATGCGCGCCAGGGCGTCATCCAGATCACGCGCGGCAACGAACTCTACCTCACGCGCCGCGTCGAGTACGGGCTCGGCAGCGTGATACCCGCCGACACCCTTGCCACCGGTATACACATGACGCTGCCGCTGGAGCTCCGCCGTACCGTCGATTACTTCGACAGCCATTTCGGCATCGGCAGCATCCGGCGCGTCCTCGCCGCCCCGACCGATGAGCCATTCATGAAGTTCATGCAGCAGACCACCGAGTTCACGGGACTCCCGGTTGAGCGGCTCGAGCTCCCCGTGTCCCTGAAGGGCGCTGCCGGCAAGACGGCCGATTACGGATTGCCGGAGGCTTACCTGGCTGCCAGCGGCGCACTCGGCACGCGCACCGACGGCGGTGAACGGAGGCTCGCATGAGGCAGGAAATCAACCTGCTGGGCCCGGCCAGGCGCAGCGCGCAGGACCTGCCGACGGCGATGCACGCCGCGGCATTCGTGGGTGTCGTCCTCGCGATCGGGCTCGTCTCCAGCCTGTGGCTCGACCTGCGTGCCAATGGAGCGGAAAAACGGATCGTGGCCGCTACCGCCGCAATCGATGACCTGATGCTCAATCTGCAGGAACGCAGCCAGTTTCTGGCGCAACGCAATGCGGATTCGGCGCTCGTATCCAGGTTGCGGCAGCTCGAGCGCGAGACCACCGACAAGGGCCGCGTGCTCGATGTGCTGAGCGGCAAGACGCTCGGCAACACCGCGGGATTCTCCGCCCACCTGGCCGCGCTCGGACGCCGCCATCCCGACGGCCTGTGGCTTCGTTACCTGCAGATCTCCGATGGCGGCCGGCAGATGGCGCTGCGCGGGCGCGCAGTTTCCGCCGACCTCGTGCCGCGCTTCATCGACGCGCTGCAGGCCGAACCCGCCTTCCAGGGCACGGCATTCGAACACTTTGCAATGACGCGCCCCCAGAGCGGCGCAGGACCGGTCAGCTTCTCGCTCTCGACTGCCTGTGACCCATCCGGCGCGGACACCACGACCGATGGCTGCGCCGGTGCCTCGGCCGAGGACACGCCATGAACGAGTGGCTGGCCCGGGCACGAACCTGGTTCGAGGCGCGCACGCCGCGCGAGCGCATGATCCTGGTTGGCGCGGTGACGATCGGCCTGGTGCTTGCCCTCGAAGCATTTTCCTGGGCGCCCGCGCGTAAGCGGCTGTTCGCCGCCGAGACACAGATTGCCTCGCTCGAAGAGCAGCGCGGCGCACTCGATCACGAGCTCACCCGGCTCGACCAACAGGAAGCGCTCGATCCCGACGCTGCCGTTCGCCGTCAACTCGAAAGCTTCGACCGCCAGGCAGAAACGCTGGACGGCAAGCTCCGCGCGCAGTCGATCCAGCTGCTTGCGCCGGACCAGGCGCGATCGATGCTCCGCGCCCTGGTCGCCAGCGTGCACGGACTGAAGCTGGTCGGATTGCAGACTGATGCGCCGGCGCAGCTGGTGGAAACCGAGGGACTCGACCTGCCCGCCCTTTACCGGCACGGCCTGCTCATCGACCTGCAGGGCGATTACCTGGCGCTGCTTGACTACGTTCAGGCGCTCGAGCAGCTGCCATGGCGGCTCTACTGGTATGGCCTCGAAGTCCGCGCCGATGCGCCCGGGCCACGGACCTTCCGCCTGCACCTCTACACCATCGGCCTGCACAAGGAGTGGATACGTGTCTGAACGAATGTCCATCGGATTCATCCTTGCGGGCCTGCTGGCCGTTGCCGGCTTGGCCATCGCGGATGAACCACCGATCACGGACCCGACGATTGCGCCGGGCGCCGACTTCGTGGCGGCCGACCCGATGTCAGGGCTGTCACTCAGGCTCCACTCGACCCAGGTGTCTGGCTCGAGCCGGAGCGCAGTAATCAACGATCGCATCGTCACGCCGGGCAACAAGGTGGGCGGTGCGACCGTCGTTTCGATCGAGCCGGGCCGCGTGCAATTGCGCAAAGGTACGGAACTGATCACGTTGCAGATGCCGTTGCCGCACATCAAGCGTCCGGCCGGTGGAGACAAATCATGAATATGTGGGCACGACCGGCAGGAGCGTTTGCAATCGCCCTGTGCATCGGCGGCTGTACCGCCCGTTATGCAAAAGGCCACCGTATCGCAACTTACTCGGAACGATTGGCTCAAGGTGGTCCCCCCCACCGCGGAAGCCGCCGCCGGATTGGGCATTACCACCGTATACCCCACAGTGTTTCTGAAATCGAATGAACGTTTTGAATGCGCCGGAAACGTGGCGGACAACTACTTTATCTTCCCCAACGGGCGGGTCTACCGCTGTCCCCTGTGCGAAGACTATCCGCTTCATGGTTTCCAAATTCGGAACGGGGGGCTGCAACGAACCCCGAAAATCAATGAAACGGACCTGTTTTCCCTTGTCATCCCCGAAGGCTGCGTGATGAACAAGCTCATCCAGCCGGGCAATCTGCAATACGATGAAGATGGCCGTCCCCGGTACCGGATCGCCTGCTGCCTGTTAAAAGAAGAAATCCTTCCCATGGACATAAATTCCGGCGTCAACGCTTTTCCAGTATATTAAGAACTTCCGCGCATTTTTTTGTGGCCCGGGCCATGACGGCTTGGGCCTCCCGAAGGATCTCTGATTTGAAATCCTGATCTGTTATGCCGGCGGCGTTGATCCGGACATTTTGATAGGCACCCCATATGCCGGTCTCCAGAGCCCGGGCCCCCACCTGTATATCGGACTTGGCGGAAATGTTACCGTAGCGGGCCACCTGGCACATGGCATCCCACGATTGGTCGCTAAGTTGCATGGCTTTCAAGGGGACCCGAGTGGCGGTTTTGAGCCCCTCCCTCATCTTGGCGGTGCGGGCGGTTTTTTGGGCTTCGGTCTCTTTGGGCATGCGCAGGCCTTCCATATAGTCGTTGTAGGCACTTGTGTCGGCGTCGATCATGGGGATCAACTGTTGGGTCAAGGCATGCAGCGGGGCAATGACGGTGCGCATCGTGGCGTCCAGTGCTTCGAATTTACGTACCCCGTAGGTCAACTTGGCCACCATCGCCCCAAGACCGACGCCCATGGCGGCCATTGCCGCCGACACGCTGCCGCCGCCCGGCGCCGAACTCCGGGCCGCCACCGCTTCGATGAAACGCCGCACGCTCATGCCGGCAAGCGGTTCGTCGGGCGGTTCGGCCACGACGTATTCGATGATACGCTCCCGGGGATTGAACGGCGCCACGGCATTCAGGCCCAGGCGCTCGATTACCAGACGCACCTTCTGATCCTCGTGGAGAATGAACAGGTTTTCCTTTTCAATGTAATAATCGGCGGCCATGAGAATCGATTCCAGAGGGACCAGACCGACGATTTCCGAACCGGCCACCCCCACGTTCAACACGGCGGCCTCTGTTTTGACCTCCTCAAACAACACATGAATGGGGGTGACCCTGTAGTTGTTCAGGTTCACGGTCACCTGGGCCATGTTGTACTCTTCCACGAACCATCCCATCCCTTTCACGTCCCTTAAACTTCCCGGTTGGTCCGGACCCCGACCGGCCTCCCGCAGGTTCAGGGCGATGCGGTGGGCCTGATTGGACGTACCCAGGATATTGACGTTGTAGGCAATGAGAAACATTCGGGCGCCGGTGGCCGTGGCACCCCATTCCGGCACGAACGTTGCCGGTCCGAAATCGGGTTTCCATTTGGGATCGGTTAACCGCTCGGCCAGCCCCTCGTATTCCCCTTTGCGGACATCGGGCAGTTTGCGGCGATGGTTATGCTCGGCGGCTTCCTCGTAGAGATAAACGGGCACTTGCGAGTTCCTCGGCGGCCCGGCGGCCGAACTCCCTGGCAATATCGACACATTCGGCCATGGTGACGTTGCGGACCGGGATGAAGGGGCAGACATCCATGGCGCCGAAGCGGGGGTGTTCCCCGGTATGGCCTCGCATATCGATGCACCGACGTGCAGTGCGCGCGGCGGCCAGGGCGCCTTCCACAATGGCATCGGGGTCGCCCACAAACGTGTACACCGTGCGGTTGGTGGAGGCGCCCTGGTCCACGTCCAACAGGGTGCAGCCATCGGTATTGCGGATCGCCTGGGCGATGGTTTCGATGGTTTCCTTGTTGCGACCTTCGGAGAAGTTGGGGACACACTCGACGATTTTCTTCATGATCCACCTTGTCCTTTTTCATCTATTTGAAACACGGCAATGGGTACGGCTTGCGTTAAAACGAAAAAATAACCTATTGATTTCATATGGACAAGGAAATTATAAGCTGAGTTATGGATCGTTCGGCCACCCCAACGTATCAATTCCAAGGGAAAATGATGATCAATGCACCCATCGATATCCGGCTGACCAACACCGTGGAGCCCATTCTCCATAAGGCCCATGACGAGGGTCGCCGGATGCTCTATGAGCATGAAGTCTACGCGGTGTTATCCGAAATGGATTTAACGGTGCCGACGCATGCCCTCGTCACCGATCCCGCCGACATCACCCCCGACCTGCTGTCGCGGTTTTCCAGCGGAAAAATCGTCCTGAAGGCCGCCGCCGCCGGCATCGCCCATAAGCAAAAGGCCGGTGGCGTGCGGGTTGTGGTCAAGGATCTGGACTTTATCCGGTATACCTTCCATGGAATGAAAACCGCCCTGGAAGCGGCCGGCCACCGACTGGCCGGCATTTTGCTGGTGGAATTTATCGAGTATTCCCAGGATCTGGGTAATGAAAACTTGCTGGGTTTCAGGGAAAGCGACGCGTTTGGGCCGGTGATCTCCTTCAGCAAGGGCGGCAGCGATGCCGAGCATTTTGCGCGTCACTTTTCACCGCCCAACCTGATTCTGGCGCCCATTGATCGGAAATGGGCCCAGGCCCTGCTCTATTCCACTAAAATCCAGGAGAAATATCAACAGCAGGGGCATTCAGACTATACGGACAAGATCATCGACGCTGGTTTAAAGTTCAGCAACCTGGCCGTGTGCTTTTCCAACTTCATTCAGACCCCCACCCGTTTCGTCATCAAGGAGTTCGAGGTCAATCCCTTCATCTTCGATCCCTATGGGCGGCACATCGCCCTGGACGGTTATGCCGTGTTCGAACCACGCACGCCCATGGCGCCGTTTTCCGAACCGCCGCCGTGCGACACGCTAAGGCCCATCTTTCATCCCAAGGGTGTGGCCGTGGTGGGCGTGAGCACCCAAAACCCCCAGGCGCCGGGGACCATCATCGCCAACAACCTAGTGGCCCTTGGAAGAGACGACATCCATTGCGTGAATCCAAAGGGCGGGGAGATTGTTCTGGCCGGGAAAACACTACCCATGGCCCCCGATGTGGCCCACATTTCCGATCCCGTGGATCTTGCCGTTATTTCCGTGCCGGCCAGGTTCGTTTTTTCCGTGGTCGAGGCTTGCGGCCGCAAGGGGATCAAGGCCCTTATTATCATTCCCGGTGGATTTCGCGAAAGCGGTCGGGGCGACGATGCGGAACAGGCCATTGCGGCATTGGGACGAAAGTACGCCATGCGGATCCTGGGCCCCAACTGCCTGGGTGTGCTCTATGGGGGCGACCCGGGGCGTCCGGGTATCAATACGTTCTTTATCCCCGAAAACAAATTGCATCTGCCGCCGGGGCAGAACAAACAGGTGGCGTTGTTGAGCCAAAGCGGGGCCTTCGGCCTGACCGAACTGCACAACCTGCGTCACGGCATTTGGCCCCGGGCCATCGTCAGCTACGGCAATCAGTTGGATATCGACCCTTCGGACCTGATCGATTACTTCGGCCGCAATGAGACCATTGATGTCATCGGCTGCTACATCGAAGGGTTTAAACCCGGTGCCGGTGCCCGATTTTACCAAGTAGCCAGCCGATGCCCCAAACCGGTGATCGTTTACAAGGCCGGGCGTACCGAAGCCGGCAGAAAGGCCACCGAATCCCATACGGCCAGCATCGCCGGCGAATATGCCGTGGCCAAGGCGGCCATGAAACAGGCGGGTCTCGTGGTGGCTGAAACCGTCATGGAGCACAAGGACCTGATCAAAACCTTTGCACTGTTCAACGACCTGGAGGTGACCGGCAACCGGGTGGCCATCGTGGCCAACGCCGGTTACGAGAAGACCTATGCCGCCGATCACCTGGGCAACCTGGAGGTGGCCGACTTTGACGGGGCTACCGTCAAGGCTCTTGAGAGCATCATTCCCCCATTTGTCAGCGTCGATCCGCTGCTGGATCTCACGCCCATGGCCGATGACCGGCTGTTTGAACAATGCATCGACCTTGTGTTGAACTGTCCGGGCGTGGACAATTTGTTTGTTTCCATCGTTCCCCAGACCCCGGCGTTAAAGACCACCGACGAGGAGATGGCGGCCGTTGCCGAAAACGTATCGGCCCGCATCGTGCGCCAGTTCCACAAACACCGCAAACCCATCGTGGTTTCCATCTGCATCACTGGAGGCGCCGATGTGGTCTACAACCGGTTGGGGGAAACCCTGGAAAGGGGCGGTGTGCCCACGTTCCTGTCCGCCAGCCAGGCCATGCGCTGCCTCGATGCCTTTGTGCGCCACCGCAGAATGCGGTCCACGGGAGATTTTGCCGAATGGCTCAAATAGGGCCTGAAGATGTCCCGAGGGCGGATACGCATGGCGAAAAAGTGATAAATTAAGGAAAAGCCACGATTTTTCAGGAAAAAAATCGCTTAATTTTCACAAAACTTCGGCCGAAAACGAACTATTGAATCAAGGGTCCCGGCGTGTTTCCGATCCGATGAAATACCATGAATTATCATGAACCTTCTCTGTTTATCGGATAGGTGGATTTCATGAGAAACCACGCCGACCCGTTGGCCTCACAACCGAGGCCGTTTATTTCTGGGGGGACAAAATGGCATCGATGCTTCCGGACGGAGTCCAATCCTTTTCCACGGAAGGTGAAGAGCGGTTTTATCGATTTCTGGCCCAGGTGGCCAAGCCGGACCGCACGAATATCGTCTGGTATCTTCCGGACATAAACGGAAAAGAACCCGATTTTATCCTGTATTCCCAAGGCGTCGGCCTGATCGTTTTCGAGGTAAAGGACTGGCGTCTGGATCAGATACGGGATTCAAACCCTTTTCAGTTTACCATTGTTAAAAACGGAAAACCGGATCCGCGTAAAAACCCGCTGAAGCAGGCACGGGAATATGCATCGAATCTCATGGAAAAAATCAAATCCGACGGCACGCTCGTGGCAAGGGATCCATCACACTTCGGCAACCCCCGCATTCCCATCAACTGGGGCGTTGTGTTTCCGAATATCAACAAACTCGAATACACCGATATGGGCCTGCACACGGTTATCCCCGTGGAAAAAATATTTTTCTGGGACGACCTCAACCCGAATTCCGATATCTGTTGCAAACGGCACGGATGCGATTTCCAGCGGGTGCTTGCCGAACGGTTCCCGCCGCGATTTGCCTTCACCCCGGGCGCCGGTGACCTGAACCACCTGCGCCAGTTGATCTTCCCGATGGTTCGGATCCAACTGCCTGATCGTGGCGCAGCCGCGGTCCACCCGGAACTTTCCCGCCGACTCAAACTCCTGGACCACCATCAGGAATCCCTTGCCCGAAAATACGAGGGCGGGCATCGCATTATCACCGGCGCTTCCGGAAGCGGTAAAACCATCCTGCTGGTTCACAAGGCCGCCTGGCTGCGTCAATACAATCCCGATATCCGGCGGATTTTGATTGTCTGCTACAATATTACCTTGGTCAACTACATAAAGCGGTTGTTGTCGGATAAACGGGTGCCCATGGGCGATGACGGCGTGACGGTCTACCATTTTTACGAACTATGCGCCCGAATTCTCGGTGAGTCGTTTTCCTATGAAAAAGAAGATCCGGATTTCTACGACATGATCACCCGGGAGGTCCTGTCCCGCACCCCATCCGCCGTCCAAGGGTTTGACGCGATACTGGTGGATGAAGGCCAGGATTTCACCAAGGAGATGTTTCAGGTGGTCATGGGGCTTTTAAACCCCGCCACGAACAATTTGACTATTGTTCTGGATGAGAACCAGAACATTTACAGAAAAAAAGCCGTCTGGAAGCAATTGGGTATCAACGCCAGGGGAAGGGTTCACGCGTTGAAAGCCGTTTACCGCAACACGGTTGAAATTGCCGGATTCGCCGGACGGTTTATCGGGAAAAAGCCAGCCCCTTCAACGGAAAAAAGCCACGTGCAGTTGCCGTTGTTCAGCGATACCTTAAAAAAAAGCGGCCCGGATCCCGAGCTGATTCACCTTGAAAGCCTGGATGCGGTGGCGGCCCATGTGGCCGAAAAGACGGTGGCGATTACCAGGGCGGAAGGGCATCCGCTATCGGAGGTTGCGGTTTTATACACTTCCAGGCAACCGTATGAAGGTCATCGGCGAACCCTGCCGGAAATGATCCGTGATGCCCTTGAAAAACAGGGCATACTCAGCCAGTGGGTGTCGGAAGATATCTCATCAAAAAAAAATTACGATATTACCACCGACCGGGTCACCATCTCCACGATCCACAGCGCCAAGGGGCTGGACTATTCCGTTGTCTTTCTTTTAGGGATGGATCTGGATCCGGAATCCTACAAGGGTTGGAGTTTGGAGCAGATTCATCGACTGGTTTATGTGGGGATCACCCGGGCTCGGTATCGGTTGATGATTCCGTATGTGAACCGGACATCCATTATCGACAAATTAATGGGATCAATGGGAAAAACCGATGCGTCATAGCCTAGTATTGGAGCGTAATTTATTCAAAACCGTGCCTCTTTTTCATTGACACGTTGCGGTACTGCCCGCGAACTGGCACACCGTCTATCCAAGGTGAGAGAGTCACGACTGGACGTTTCGCCTGTTAACATGAAACGGTCGGAGAGCCGAGGGCTCAAATTAGAGGATTCTCAGCATCACTCCGTTCGCCTTCCAGGATATGTTATTTCAGTGGATACCATTTTCGGAATGCATGACCAGAAACTTTTGCTTCGCCACGAGTCGGGTTCTAGTGCGGAACCTTATGTCGATGGTGCTCTCTTGGCAATCCGAAAAGTTGGCGAATTGGTAGGAGTTCATCGCGGACTAGATCGTGTAATGAATTTTTGAGAAGAAAGCCGCTTAACAGGCAAAATCAAAGCGACTCCAAGATCTGGGTTTTTTATTTGAGCCATCTGGTGTGTAGGTTTTTTATCTTACAAAGGATTTTAAACAGGTAGCATATTTTGCGGTGTTAGGGCAGATGGAAGGATTCAGGAGCATAGGTTGGCGGGCGTTCTTGGCCGTACTGGCGCTGCCCTGTATTGTAGCGATGGTTGTGCCGGTCGTTTTAGTCGCCATCGAGGGTCAGTTTATGCCGGAAGGTGTCTTTTGGATCGGATTGCTGCCGGCTGCTATGGGGGTTGTTGTCCTCTTGTCCTGTGTTCGCGTTTTCCTAGTGGAGGGACGCGGAACGTTGGCCCCCTGGGATCCACCAAAGAACTTTGTGGTTGGTGGCCTATATCGATGGGTTCGGAACCCAATGTATATCGGTGTCCTTTTTATATGGGTGGGTTGGGCCATATGTTGGCGATCGGTAACGCTGGCTGCGTATTGCAGGTTTAGTGTCTCTGTGTTTCCATCTGAGAGTCGTCATGGTAGAGGAACCGCGTCTCCGGTCTCGTTTCGGCAAGGATTTTGAGGACTATGCTAAAAAGGTTCATCGCTGGGTGCCCCGACTCCCGCCGGTAGTAAGGATACCTTAACCTTTTCACCGGATTAAGGCCGGGAACGGCAGGAGCTTTTTGGGGTCGGCGCCTCCACAATGAGGCGCTGACGATCATCTGCTTGACAGATCAGGAATACAGAATCGGTGCGCCCAGTTGAGTATGTATCTGGTTTACTACTTGCGGAGTGATGTTCAAACCCTGCGCTAATTGATGCAGATACTGCGCCTCCGGGTTGGTATCAAGATCAATAGCCATTAACGACATGGCATAAATCTGATTGCCCATACCTGCTGGAATGCTGCGAATAAAACCTTCAACATCGAGGGGTTTTGCTAACTCATTTCGCAGAAAATCTACTTCATCCTGTGTGACATTGCCCATTTTCCCTAGTATTTTATCTTGTTCCTGTTTGTCAACCCTACCATCGGCTTTGGCTGCATTAACCATTGCCTGAATCATCAATGTAGCCTGCTCGGATGCCTCACTATGGACAATTCCAGGTGAATGTTCCTCAAAACGCTTCGGTTGCGTATGGGTTAGTGCCGCTTGCTCTTTATGGCCGAACTGATTCAAGGCGGCACTAATCAAACTGCCGTAGATCGGGACCGCCACCGGAGCCACGCATATCCGCCTTGGGGCCACCACCCAATACGCCTCCCAATAACTCACCCAAGCCACCACCCGATTGTTGACGCACCTGTTTGCCGCCAAGAACGCTACCGAATATACTACCAAGCCCACCGCCCGATTGGGCACTCGAACCTGATTGGGCGCCACCCAACACGCTGCCCAGCAGATCACCCAACCCGCCCTTGGATTGAGAACTTCCGGCCACTGCCCCTATCACTGACTTTAACAGCGACTCTCCCGATCCGGAGGACAACCCACCACCGGCCAACAACGAACCAAGGATTTTTAACGTATCTACCATGTCTTTACTCCTTTCTTGATTAATATCCCGGAAACCCAACGCTAATTTTAATTATCATACAAGCAAGTAGGATTGGGTTACGGTATAACGATATATCTGCTTCAATGTCAAGACGGGCTTTTACTATAAATTGGCTTATAATGAGGATTTTTAAGTGTGGGGAAACCCAGCACATTGATTATAAAGAAAAATTTTCAATATCTAAAAATCCCTTCCCTGAATAAATAGTTGGGTCGGAACAATAAAAGGGTCAGGCCTCGACATTCGACGAATAGCCTTTGATCGGCTACGTTTGGCATCAAGAGAATGTCAAAGGATCGATGACGAGCAGCGGCCTAACATTCAATTTTGGAGGGGGGGGGGGGTCGTCGCCGGACTCCTCAACCGGCCCATCAACTGAAGCGTTGCACATAGCCTTTTGAAATCACACACGCTCACCGAAAGTTTCCTTCAGGTAAAGAGTGCCTTGGCATGCTCGACAGCATTCCGTGGTTTCAATAACGAAACCTTTTTAAAATAGGGTCATATTTGACCATTGGTCAAATGCCACCCTTTTTGCGCCGGTTTGAACCTGCCATATCAATGTCTTTTAAAGCCAATTCCTATTAAATATCAGGTTGATGCATAACAATAAGCTAAATGTTCCAACTGTGGCACGAAGTTTGATCATTCCAAAAGTTGGTGAATTAAAACGCCCATGTTCTTGCAGGGCTGTAAACGCAAGTTCGGCTAAGGCAGGAAAGCACACCGTCCTCGAAATCGTCGAATAAACAGGAAAGACCGGCATTACCAGGAGGTGGACGCGATGATCGTCGTTAGAATTACCATTAACGTGCTTCCGGAAAAACCCATGGGTCGCAAGGTCATGGTGGGCAAAAATATCACAACATAATTCAAGGAGGTATTATCAATGAAACCAGAAACTGAAGGGAAAATTAAGTATGGAGTTTGGGGTCTTATTGTTGGGGCAGTCATCGCAATGATCATCGGTTTTGCGTGGGGGGGTTGGACAACCTCCAGCACGACCAAAACGATGACCGAAGAAGCGGTCTGTGGCGAGTCAGGCGGCGATCTGCGTCGCCCAATTTATGAAGGAACCGAATCATGAGGAGAAACTTAAAGAACTTGAGAAAGTAAGCAGCTGGGAGAGAGCTAAATTCATTGAAAAGGGGGGCTGGGATAAAATGCCCGGGCAGGAAAAGGCTGACTATACTGTAAGCCGAGCATGCGCCGATGGGCTTGAGCTTCTTATCAAAAAATGATTTGGCTGTCAAAGTCAAGGATTTTCGCCCTATCGGGAAAGAAACTTTTGGATCCATTTCCTGACGCTCGCATTTCACCCGGTCCCCGACGCAATTTGAATCGAATTCCGAAGGAGGAAAAAAAAATGCCATCCGATGGAAAAAAAGAGCCGATGGAAAATTTAATAGATCAGTTTCGTTCCTTCTTCGGTCTTAAGGACCCCCAGAAGAAAAAGAGTGCCTTGCCCCCTAAGGCGCGTTTCAGCATCTGGTATTTCCTGATCGTCTTTCTTACAGTTAGCTACCTGCAGCAATACTATTTTTCTTCAAAAGTGGAGACGATTCCCTACAGCCAGTTCAAACAATACGTAGCCCAAGGCAACGTGGTCAACTTGAGTATCGGCCCTGAGATTATCAGCGGAACGCTAAAAGGAGCTTCGGTCCAGAAGTTCACCACGGTTCGGGTGAATGATCCCGGGCTGGTGAAAGAGCTGGATGAAAACAAAATAAACTATTCCGGATACTTTGAAAGTAAATTCCTGAGCGCGCTTCTCTCCTGGATCATCCCCATTGGCATTTTTTTCCTGATCTGGCGCTTCGCCATGAAAAAGATGGGGCCGGGGATGGGGGTGATGTCTTTTAGCAAGAGCAAAGCCAAAATTTTTGCCGAAAGTGAAACGAAGGTCACTTTCGCCGATGCAGCCGGCATCGACGAGGCCAAGGAAGAGCTCCAGGAGGTCGTTGAATTTTTGAGCAATCCGGGTAAATTCCAGAAACTGGGGGGAAGGATTCCCAAAGGGGTGCTTCTGGTTGGCCCGCCGGGGACCGGCAAAACCCTTCTGGCCAAGGCCGTGGCCGGGGAGGCCAAAGTCCCTTTTTTCAGCATCAGCGGGTCCGAGTTTGTGGAGATGTTCGTCGGCGTGGGCGCAGCCCGCGTTCGCGATCTTTTCGCTCAGGCCGCCGGCCAGGCCCCCTGCATCATCTTTATCGATGAACTGGACGCATTGGGCAAAGCCCGGGGAATGAATGTCATGGGCGGGCATGACGAACGCGAGCAGACGCTGAACCAGCTCCTGGTGGAAATGGATGGATTCGAGACGAATAAAGGGGTCATCATCATGGCCGCCACCAACCGGCCGGAAATTCTGGATCCGGCCTTGTTGCGCCCGGGGCGGTTCGATCGGCAGGTCCTGGTAGACCGTCCGGATATCAACGGGCGAGAAGCGATCCTGAAAATTCATTCCAAAAATGTTGTTTTAGGCCCCGAGGTCGATTTGCGCAAGATCGCCGGCCGCACGCCGGGCTTTGTGGGCGCCGACCTGGCCAACATCATCAATGAGGCCGCCCTTCTGGCTGCCCGTAAAGATAAAGAAGCGGTGGAACTGGCGGATTTCGATGAGGCGATCGACCGGGTGGTTGCGGGCCTGCAGAAAAAGAACCGGGTGATGAATCCGAAGGAGAAAGAAATTGTCGCCTTTCATGAGTCCGGACATGCGATTGTGGCCGAATCGGTTGAACATGCCGACCCGGTGCACAAAATTTCCATTATTCCCCGGGGGATTGCAGCGCTCGGATATACCCAGCAGCAACCCACGGAGGACCGCTATTTAATGACGCGCTCGGAGCTGCTGGACCGGCTGGCCGTTCTTTTAGGCGGCAGGGTGGCGGAGGAGCTGGTTTTCGAAGAAATCTCCACCGGCGCCCAAAACGACCTGCAGCGGGCTACAGACATCGCCCGGTCCATGGTCACGGAATACGGCATGAGCGATCGGCTGGGACTGGTGGCCTATGAGCGCCCCCGTCAGCCGATGTTTCTCCCGGAAAGTTTTTCTCCCGGCAAAAATTACAGTGAAGCGAAAGCCGCCCAAATTGACGAAGAGGTCACCCGGTTCGTCGAGGAAGCCCATCAACGGGTGCGTAAAATCCTCTCGGAGCGGCGAACGGTCCTTGATGATTTGGCCCATCTCCTTTCGCAGAAAGGAAAGTGTGCAGGGAGAGGAGCTTAGAAAGATGTTGTCGGCAGCCAAGGCAGGGGCGGCATCTTCATCGCCCGTTCAACCTTCTCTAAACACTACCATCAAAGCGGATACTGAAAATGGAATTTAATGGCCTCCACTTTTTCCCCCTACCGAGCCCATTTCAGGTCAACTCGTGATGGATGGGGAGAATGCCGGGTTCATCGGGGTGATCGGAAAACGCCACCTGAATGCTGAGAGAAAGGAAACCCTGCTGTGAACCGCATGATGCCCAAGAATCAGATCACCCTGTTGCAAAACGGCGAGGCTTATTTTCCGGCGATCGAAGCGGCGCTGGACCGGGCGGTGCATGAAATTTATCTGGAAAGCTATATTTTCGAAAATGACACTACCGGACGACGCATTGCGGAAGCGCTCAGGCGGGCGGCCTTTCGCGGCGTAAAAACCCACGTGCTGATCGATGGATTCGGTTCGCTTCGTTTGCCGAAAACCATGGTCGATCACTTAGAGGCGGCTGGTGTAATGGTACTGAAGTTCCGGCCCAAGACATCGCCCTGGACGCTGCGTCGCCGGAGGTTGCGTCGCTTGCACCGTAAAATTGTGGTCGTGGACCAGAAGATCGCATTTGTCGGAGGCATTAATATTATCGATGATATGGATATACCCAGGTCAAACATTGCCTCGTTATGACTTCGCCGTAAGTGTGGAAGGGCCGCTGGTGGAAGAAATTCATGATTCTGCCCGCCGGGTGTGGTCGCGCGTGGCCTGGACCCGCTTGCGTCCTGGCCGGGGCCGGGACAATGACAGAATAGTTCCTTCAACCGAACCCAAGGGCCGTATGCACTCAGCTTTTCTGGTGCGTAATAACATCCGCCATCGCCGCGATATTGAAGATGCCTATCTGCAGGCGATTGAACAGGCGCAATTCGAAATCATTCTAGCAAATGCCTATTTTTTGCCCGGATTGAACTTCCGTCATGCACTTGTGAATGCAGCCGGGCGAGGGGTCCGGGTGGTTTTGCTGTTGCAGGGAAGGATGGATCACCCATTGCTGCATTATGCCTCGCATGCCCTATATGGCAACTTTCTCGATGCAGGGATTGAGATCTATGAATACCACAAGGGCATTATGCACGCCAAAGTTGCTGTGATTGATGAACATTGGGCCACGGTGGGATCATCAAACCTTGACCCTTTCAGCCTGCTGCTTTCTCTCGAAGCAAATGTCGTCGTTGATGATGGAAGCTTTGCGAAAGAATTAAAAAATAGCCTGAAGCAGGCCATCAATGTAGGGGCACGGCGGATAATTAAGAAAAACTGGAGAACGACAACCCATCGGACTGCGTGTGGCGAGTTGGCTAAGTTATGGGTTGGTGCGATTCATGATAGGAATTGCGGTGTATGCCCCGGGGAAAAACCGATCGAGAAACCAGCTTGAAAGTCAAGAAAAGTAGTGACTACAGGGACTTTTAAGAACATTGATAAAAAGTATGGATATGTGATGAAAACCTGTCAGGACATAAAATCGTCAGCGACCATCGATGCCATAATCCACTATGTTGAAACGCTGTTTGGTATTCCTTTCAAGAGAGTCAAAAAATATCGATATAGCGCCCCGTGCCCATTCCACGCTGACACCAAAGACAGCTTCATGGTGTATGTCAATAAAAAAGATGAGGTCCGATTCCATTGTTTCGGTGCCTGTAAGGGCGATTGGGACATTTACGATGTGATCATGCTGCGGAAGAAATGTCGTTTCAGACTGGCACAGCAGATTTGGGCTGAGCATTTGGGTGTCGAGGATTTCAAGTTTGATGATGGCGGCAGCCCCTGTATTCCTGAACCTGACGAAACACCGGAGCCCGATGATACGGTTGTTTTTGTCGAACCGAAGAAACTTGATGAAAAGATGGTTGCCGCCCTGGATGATGCCGCCACTTTCTACAATGACCTTTTGATGTCAAATGAAGACCGGTTCAAGCACATTTGGGATTATCTTGCCCGCCGGGGCGTCGAAAAAGACACCATACGCAAGTTCAACATCGGCTATGCCCCGCCATACAGAGATGAACAGTACCAAGGCAGGGCACTGATAGACGGCCTTCTCTCCACGCTTTGAAAAGGATACTGAGGCCTTCAATACGTTCTCAGATGGCGGATTGGTCAGATTGTTGAACGATGCGACCGTGAAGGGATACGGATACTATTGTCGGCAAATCGATTTCAGACGAAAAGATCCGTTTTCAAGAAATTACGGTGATTATTTCGCCGGACGGATTGTGTTTCCCATTTATGATGCAGATGCCTGTCCGACCGGATTTGTCGGCAGACGCCCGGACGACAGGGGCGTTCGCTGGCTCAAACAACAGACCAGAGAAGTTCCTCTTTCCACCAGGAGCTGGCTTTACGGCATTGAAAAGGCAGCGCGCGTATATCCGGCAGTACCGGACGATCATACTGGTGGAGGGCATCTTTGATTATTTTGCCTTCTACAACCTGCTCCAGAGACCAGGACAAACCGGTGGTGGTTTCGACATTGGGTTCCTATGTCACCCCCGAGGCGGCGACCATTCTCAAAGGCCTCGATATCGAGCACTTATTGTCGCGTACGACTGGGACGAACTCGGCAGAAACGGCATCGAACGGATTGCGGCCAAATCAGGCGGGTGGGTCTATTACCTTGGCGGTCTGGCGGAAGGTCAGGACCCTTACGATATGTTGAAACCGGTGGTCAACGCCATAAGCGGATTTTCCCTGAAACACCTGAAGACCGATGAGCAATGAAGAAAAAGTTCTTTGGGACAACCGCAAAATAAATAAGGGTGGACATCGGAATGGGCAACGTCGCCCACGCAAAATAAGGCGCTGTAACCGACAAGACACTCGCTGATGCTCCCGGCAAGCAATGTTCATTGTTCATCTGAATTGAGGAAGGGTGATTCAATGGATTTGATCGAATACATATCAACACCCGAAATGCACTTCGTCGCCGGGGAGGATATACAAATGAATACCGAGAAACCACTGTTTCCCCATTTGCCGGAACGTCTTGCAGGCTTGGAGGAGCTGGCGGAAAATCTTTGGTGGAGCTGGAATCCGGGCGCACGAATGCTCTTCAAGACACTCGACCGGCAGGCCTGGAAGGAAAGCGGCCATAACCCCGACAAGATGCTCAGGGAGTTTCCCCACGAGCTTCTGGAAAAGGCCGGCGCCGATGCCGACTACATTCGCAGATACGATGATGTGATGGATGTGTTCCGTAATTACATGCAACAAAAAGAGTGCCGTCTGCTGGCGCCTTTTTCGCCGGACCACAAGTATGCCGTGGCCTACTTTTCCGCCGAATACGGTCTGCATCGCTCCTTACCCTTTTATGCCGGCGGACTGGGCTTTTTGGCGGGAGATTACATAAAAGAATGCAGCGACTTATGCGTCCCGCTGGTGGCGGTGGGGTTCATGTATCCGGAGGGCTATCTCCGGCAACAGATCCGGGATGACGGTTGGCAGGAGAATCTCGTCGAGTCCATCGACCGCGAGGCCGCCCCTATTTCCAAAGTGATGGACAAGGATGGACGGCAACTCGTCGTTAAGGTGCCGCTGACCGATCCCCCCATCTATGTCGCGGTGTGGAAGGTCGCCGTCGGGCGTGTTGCCCTCTATCTGATGGACACGGATGTCGAAATCAACGATCCGTGGAACAGAGGCATCACCGCCCGGCTCTACATCGGCGATCTTGAGCAACGCCTGCGCCAGGAAATCGTCTTAGGGCTCGGTGGCGCCGAGGTGCTCAAGACTTTAGGGATAGATCATTACCTCTTGCACTTGAACGAGGGCCATGCGGCCTTCGCCCTTTTGGAACGTATCCGGGCAACGGTATCAGCGGGCAACGATTTTGCAGCGGCCTGCGAAAAAAATATCAAGGCCACGATCTTCACGACACACACACCCGTTGCCGCGGGTCACGATGTTTTTCCCTTTCAGTTGATCGAAAAGTATTTTCATTCCTACTGGCCTGACCTGGGTCTTGATCGCGACGCGTTTTTCCAATTGGGAATCCATCCCGGAAAAACCGGATGCGGGATTTAACATGACCGCTTTTGCACTGAGGTTATCCGGTTGTCGCAACGCTGTGAGCAAACGGCACGCCGAGGTCTCCCGGAAGATGTGGCAAAGCCTGTGGCCCGACGTGCCGGAAGATCAGGTCCCCATCGATTACGTCACCAACGGCGTCCACGTGCCCACCTGGATCGAACCGAAAATAAAGCTCCTGCTGGACAAGTACCTCGGGGCCGATTGGCTGGATAAGCATGACGATCCGGCCATCTGGCAGCTTCTCGACAACGTCCCCGACACCGAGTTGTGGCAAACGCACTACTGGCTCAAGGTGAAACTGATCGATGCGATCAGGGAGCGCACCCGCCTGCGTTGGGCCAATGGCGGGGCCAGCTCATCCATCATGCTTGCCGGAGGCGCCTTCCTCGACCCCTCGGTTCTTACGCTCGGTTTTGCCCGCCGGTTCGCCACATACAAAAGAGCCCTGTTGATCTTCCAGGATCTGGAACGTCTTAAAAAACACTTCAAGGACCGCTGGCGCCCCATACAGATCATCTTTGCCGGCAAAGCCCATCCGGCTGACGATCCCGGCAAACGGCTGCTGCAGAACCTGATCAACCTGGCACGTGATCCGCAGCTTGGGGGCAGAATCGCCTTTGTGGAGGATTATGGCGAACAATTGGCCCAGTACCTGGTGCACGGGGTGGATATATGGCTGAACAATCCGCTGCCGCCTTTCGAGGCCTGCGGGACGAGCGGCATGAAGGCTGCATTGAACGGTGTCCCCCACTTGAGCATACTGGACGGTTGGTGGGTGGAAGGTTTCAACGGGAAAAACGGTTGGGCTGTGGAACATGACGCAAGTTCCGCAAACCCGGATGGCAGTGATGCCGAAAAAATTTACCGTATTCTGGAAGATGAGATCATACCGCTATATTACAAGACGTCTGAAAACGGCGTTCCCCACGAATGGGTCCGGCTGATGAAGGAATCCATTAAAAGCAATGCAGCCGGATTCTCCGCTCGCCGGATGGTCAAGCAATACATTGAAAAGTTCTATTCCAAAAGTATGGAAGGGGCTTTGAAAGGTTAGCCGGACTGCTATCGCTCCATTCCATACGAAAAAGAACGAGAGAGCAAGAATAAATAAAAAGGAGGTTTTTAAATGTAAAGCGTTATGTTCGTAAGGGGGTTATCGGCAATTATGCTGCTGGTCGTGGGAAAGAAGAAAAGCTGATGGGAGATAAAACGTTTCAATCATGGAGGTTATCATGGAAGACAAAAGAAAAGCGTACGAAGAAAAATTCGATGCACAGTTGAAGGAATGGAACGCGCAGATCACTCTGCTCAAGGCCAAGGCGGAAAATGCGAAAGCCGACGCGAAGATCGATTACTACAAAACCATCGAGGCCTTGGAGCGTAAACAGGATGAGGCCAAGACGAAGCTCCAGGAGTTGAAGACCGCCGGCGATGAGGCATGGGAAGCCGTTAAAACAGGCGCGGAAAAAGCCTGGGCTGAAGTCAAGACCGCCTATCACGATGCGGCCTCAAGGTTCAAATAAGGCAGGAACGCTGAACGTATCAGGATAGCGGTATACTGCTTTCTGTTTACTGAACGGACATGATTGGTAAAATCATTTGGATTTTAACCTAGTTATTCAAGGACGAAGATGAGTGTAACCATTTGGACCCTTGCCGGACTTGGTGAGGTGTTTACAGAAAAGGAGTAACTGCTATGAAAAAGAGTTGTAGGTATATCGGCTATTTTGTCCTTCTTACGCTTATCGCAAACTTTGTGGCCTGTGCATCAACACCCACACGGGAAAGCACAGGTGAATACGTTGACGATTCGATTATTACGACCAAGGTCAAATCTAAGCTTGCAGCTGATGATTTTCTCAAGTCATTCGAGATCAGCGTTGAAACTTACAAGGGCACCGTTCAACTGAGCGGCTTTGTCGGTTCTCAAGAAGCGGTCGATAAAGCGGATAAAATCGCACGTAGCGTCAAAGGGGTAACATCCGTAAAGAATGATTTGATCGTGAAATAGGCAAGGATTACTAATGAGATCATAATTTCGTAGACATGAGTTAATGTAAAGCACTGCCAATCAATCTTAAAGACGAAGAACATGGTAAAACACTTTTGATCTCATTTTGCGACTGACTGCACAACAATTCAGATTACCTCAGGAGAGTGAATCATCATGAAAAGGGTTGCAATTATTATCGGCTCAGGAGTCCTTCTGGTCATCGTGCTCTTCGGCTGGTGGTTTTTCAGTCGCCCCGAACGCGGAACGACCGGATCGATCAGCACGAATTTTCGATGGCTCGGCCCCAATGACAAGATCGTTATCGACGGCTTCGACGACCCCAAGGTCCGGGGTGTCGCCTGCCACATCTCCCGGGCCCAGACCGGAGGCGTGAAAGGCGGCATGGGCGTGGCCGAGGACACGAGCGACGCCAGCATCGCCTGTCGCCAGATCGGGCCGATTCAGTTTCTCGGCGAGATCAAGGACGGCGAGCAGGTCTTCGACGAACACCGCAGCCTCGTATTCAAGACGCTTCAGGTCGTGCGCTTCTTCGACCGTGAGCGCAATGTGCTGGTCTACGTGTCCTACAGCGACCGGGTCATCGCGGGCAGCCCGAAAAACAGCATCAGCACGGTGCCCATCATGCCTTGGCCGACCCCATAGCCTCCGATGGTAAAGGCAAACCATTTTTGATGTCATGGGCGTTTACTGTTGTGTCCGAACAACAAAATAGGGTCGAGTCTAACCATTCGACAAATAGCCTTTGATCGGCTACATTTGGCATCAAGGGAATGTCAAGCGATCGATGATAAGCCGTGGTATGTGACCCGGCCGTTACGAATTGCCTTTCCCGGTGAATTTTTATCACGTTACGGCTCTTGGCAATGAGCGAAAAGAAATGTATAATAAACCCCCGATAAGAAAAGTTTCTCGAATACCTTGAGATCGCCACTGAGCGCGTGTTTGAAAATTTCTGATCATGCACGATAACAAGGCGCAAAGGGGTTCAAAAGCGGAGCATACAGGTGGTATGTGAGCATTTTGGAGCCCTTTCCAACGCCGTTAGGAGGGGCCTTAGGCGGGGTTGCCAAACAGGGCCTAAGAACTGAAGTGCGCACATTACCCGTAGGTCACGAGCGTGTTCAGTCGCAGGGCGAAGAAATCGCCAACAGCATCAGTCACGGCGCAGGGCTGATCGGCGCGCTGGTCGGAACGCCATTTCTCGTCATGCATGCTGCAAGGCACGGGGATGCCGGATTCATTGTCGGTACGAGTGTTTTCGCCGCGTCCATGATTCTTCTTTATCTCGCCTCGACACTCTACCATGCGTGGCCAATCGGCAAAGTCAAACGCTGTTTTCGGATCATCGAGCATTCCGCGATCTTTGTCCTTATCGCCGGCACATACACGCCGTTGACCCTTGGCATCCTCCGCGGTGCATGGGGCTGGACGCTCTTCGGACTTATCTGGGGTCTCGCCATAGCCGGTGTAGTGCTGAAGGCATTCTATAAAACCGCCCATCCCATACTTTCCACCTGCCTTTATCTGTTGATGGGGTGGCTGCTCGTGATTGCGGTGAAGCCGTTGTATTTACCGCATGCCCACTGCGGGTTTGTTTTTATTGATTGCGGGAGGCCTGTCCTACACCGCCGGTGTCGCCTTTTTCGCAACCGATTCGCGGGTACCTTATGGCCACTTGATCTGGCATCTTTTTGTCATCACCGGCACTACATGCCATTATTTCTTAGTCCTTTGGTATGCGGCCTGACGATCAACAAATTTCCATCCGAATTTCAAACCTCCCGCATCCTCCAACACCCATTCCAGGCCATCAGGAAAAGGTCATATGTGACCATTGGTCAAATGTGACCCTCTTTCTTTTCATTAATGTTTCCCAGATAGCGCTAAGCAATTAAGTAAATCTAATAAATCAATCGAATGGGTGATGATACGCTGATTTTAGATTTATGGCACAAAGATTGAAACCACATGAAGCAGTGGATGGCAGCATAAGGGTTCCCGTGGACCCCACACCAACGCCGGCATACATCTTCCATTCGAGCAGAGAGGGCGATGAAAATTTGATCTCGCCAATGTTTATCGAGGAGAACCTGAGATGAGAAATCAAATTTTTTACAGGGTATCAATAATTCCCGCGTTGGCGATGATTTTATTATTGGCGTTGAACGTGTTTGGCCAGGAAATGGGATCGGGCAGTTATCGCGAAGGCTATGGTTCCTACGGGACGATGGGTCAGAATCCTGATGACCTCATGAAATACGGCCGGGATATGATGAGGTATGGTTTTCATGAAATGGGCATGCCGGGGGGAACCAACAAATACCCGGGGTATTACAGCAGCTTGAGCGATGAGACCATCAAGAAACTGAACGCCGAGCAGGAATCCTTCATCACGTCAACCGAAGATCTCAGACAGACAATATACGAAAAGGAGCTTTATCTGAAAGCCGAACTTGTCAAGAAATCGCCGGACACCAGTACCGCCTTAAGTTTCCAGAATGAAATCTCTGAGACGAGAGGGATCTTCGAGCAACACATGATTGAACATATCATCCGGATGAAAAAAATAAATCTGGACGCCGAAAGCAAATAAAGTCACGTCAATTCGCCTTGTGACCATCACTGTGGTCTTTTACGGCATGGCTGACCATTTCCAACGGGGAAAAAAAATGTCACTCGGAGCAATCTTAGTCATATTGCTGATTCTGGTACTTATGGGGATAGTTCCTATTTGGCCGCATAGCCGGTCATGGGGGTACGGACCCAGCGGAGGGGTTGGGCTGGTGGTGGTCGTCTTTGTGGTGTTGCTCGTGTTGGGTAAAATTTAACATAGCCATTATTTCCACCCCCCCAAAAAAGATATTAGCTGTCAGTTTTGATAACAGACCATTTGACGAAAGGATTGGAACCCCAATGCGTGAGAGAAACAAATATAGAGAAAACCTTAAATCTTTGCTCGACGAGTGGAAGGCTGACTTTGACAATTTGAAGGAGCTTCAAAAAGATAGCGAGGGCGCCTTGAAAAATCTCAAGCAGAGGCTGGAAAACTCGTGGACTGCATTTGAGAAAGGCTTCGAATAAATCTGGCCACAGATCGTAATCTCCCTTCCGCAAACCGAGAAAAATATTCCCCGTCAAGGACCAGTGGGCCTTCAGAAGGAAGTATCGGCGAGTTGATTTCAATCCACAGCAGGAGTGTCATCATGAAAAAGATCATTGAAACCATTGCCCAAGCGCTGGTCGATCAACCGGACCGCGTATCCGTTACCGAAATCGATGGCCTGCATACGTCCATCGTGGAACTCACCGTCGCAAAAACAGATATTGGCAAAGTCATCGGCAAGCAGGGCAGAACCGCCGCTGCCTTGCGGACCCTATTGGGCGCTGTTTCGGCCAAAGGGAAAAAACGGGCCGTGCTCGAAATCGTGGAGTGATCGAGAGCGGCATTAGCAATTTCTAATGCAGTCAAACATAAAAGAAGCATTGTCGTTTGCAATGGATAAGGAAAGGCATCTATCCAATGAACATTCTTCTCATATACCCAGCGTTTCCCGATACGTTTTGGTCTTTTTCCTATGCGTTGCGGTTCATCGGAAAGAAGTCGGCCTTCCCGCCGCTTGGGTTGATCACCGTCGCTCCTGCCGGCAACATGGTCTTTGCGTCTTGTGGACGTAAACGTGGACGCTCTAACCGATGACGATCTTGCCTGGGCCGATATGGCTTTTCTCAGCGCCATGGCGGTCCAGCGAAAATCGACTGCCGCTATCATCGCGCGATGCCACGGCAAAGGATTGACAATTGTTGCCGGCGGTCCGCTTTTTACAGCGGAGCCGGAGGCCTTCGGGCAGGTGGATCACCTGGTTTTGGACGAGGCCGAGACTTACCCTGCCGGCTTTTATTGCGGATCTGGAAAATGGCTGCCCGCAAAGAATTTACCGGGCCAACGGCTATCCCGACATCCACCAGACCCCTATTCCGCTATGGCACTTGATTCACATGAATCGCTATGCATCCTTGAACATTCAGTATTCCAGGGGGTGCCCGTTCAACTGCGATTTTTGCAATATCACCAGTCTTTTCGGCAGCAGGCCGCGCACAAAAACGCCGCCGCAGGTCCTTGCGGAGTTGGACGCCATTTATCAGACCGGCTGGCGCGGCAATATCTTTTTTGTGGACGACAATTTTATCGGCAACAAAGGCTCGCTGAAGAAGCAGTTGCTCCCGGCCCTGATCGAATGGCGCAGGGACAAAAAAGGATGCGTTTTTTTTACTGAATCCTCCATCAACCTGGCCGATGACCCCGAATTGATGACCCTGATGGCCGATGCCGGATTCGATTCCGTCTTTATCGGCATCGAATCGCCGGATGAGAGCAGCCTCACGGAGTGCCGCAAGGTGCACAATAAAAACCGGGATATGCTGCTGGATGTAAAAAAGATACACCGCTCCGGAATGCAGGTCATGGGTGGGTTCATCGTCGGCTTCGACAGCGATACGCCCTCGATTTTTCAACGACAGATCGATTTTATCCAGCAAAGCGGCATTGTCACGGCCATGGTGGGCATGCTCCAGGCGCCGCCGGGAACCCGACTGTTCGATCGCCTGGTGGGTGAACGGCGTGTATGCACCGATTTTTCCGGGGATAATGTGGACGGCCGGACCAATATCATCCCGGCCATGGGGCTGGATCACCTGATCGATGGGTACCGGGCGATTATGCGGCAGATCTATTCGCCCCGCAAATACTACCAGCGGGTCAGATCCATTTTAAAGGAACTCAAGGCGCCGGCGGCGACCGTTCCCATCGATTGGCAGCGATTTCTGGCGTTTTTTCGTGCCTGCCTGCGGCTGGGCGTATTGGGCAAAGAGCGATTCCAATACTGGTATCTGTTGATCTGGACCCTGGCGCGGAGGCCCAGGCTGCTGCCGTTGGCGGTTACCCTGTCCATCTACGGCTACCATTACCGGAGGATATGCGAGTTGCATATTCTTTAAGCAAGGGGAGCAAGAATCCATATAGACTAAATGGTATTCGCCCTGAACAAACAAGCATCGATGAAGCTGATCGGTTCATTAATTAGGAGGTAAGTTATGACTGAATGGAATCAACCCCCGGGGGGATCCAAACCGACGTTGGATGACGTGCTGGAGAAAATTCTACAGCAGTTTAAAAGATTCAAAGGCGGTCCGGTCTTCATTCTTGTCGCCGGTGTGGTGGTGGTGGTGGTCTTATGGACCGCATGGTTCACCGTCCAGCCGGAGGAGACGGGGATTGTACAGCGCTTCGGCAAGGTCATGCGCACGGCCGGTCCGGGGCTGCATTTCAAATTGCCCTATGGCATCGAAAAGGTCCGTCTGCTGCCCACGGCTCGCGTGCTCAAAGAAGAGTTCGGGTTTCGGACGGTCTCGGTTTCCACCGTTCCCGGTGAAAAGACCCGCTATGATACGCGCGGCGCCTACAAGGACGAGTCGCTGATGCTCACCGGGGATTTGAACGTCATCGATGTTCAGTGGATCGTCCAGTACCGCATCGAAGACCCGATCCGCTACCTGTTTCAGGTCCGCGACACATCGAAAACAATCCGCGACACTACCGAGGCGGTCATGCGCCGCGCGGTCGGCAACCGTCTGGGCAGCGATGTACTGACCACCGGACGGGTGGCGGTGGCCAGTGAAGCCAAAACCGAAATCCAGAAAATCCTGACAACCTATGAGTCCGGCGTGCGTCTGGTTACCGTGGAACTTCAGGATGTGACTCCGCCGGATACGGTTAAACCGGCTTTCAATGAAGTCAACGAGTCGCGTCAGGACAAAGAGCGAACGATCAATAAAGCCCAGGAACAGGCCAACCGGGAAATCCCCAAAGCCCGAGGGGTGGCTACGCAAAGCATCAGCGAGGCCGAAGGTTACGCACTGGAACGCGTAAACCGGGCCCAAGGAGAGGCCACCCGTTTTGAGGCCATTTTAGGACAATACGAACAGGCGCCGCAGGTTACGCGCCGGCGGCTGTATCTGGAGGCCATGACCGGTTTCCTGTCAGACATGAAAGGGCTCTATATCGTGGATAAGGACCAGAAGGCCATGGTGCCCTGGCTCCCATTGGAATCCGGCGCGCAACCATCAGCACAAGGGAGGCAGCCATGAAGTTTACCTTGAAAGCAGTAATCATCGCGATAGCGGTGGTGATCGCTGTCGTACTCTATGGCGGTCTATATACATTGGAAGAGGGTCTGCAGGCCATTGTCGTGCAGTTTGGCCGGCCTGTTGGGGAACCGGTAACCGAGGCGGGGCTGCACATGAAACTGCCCTTTGTGCAGGAGGTCCGGCGATTCGAAAAGCGTCTGCTGGTCTGGGACGGTGATCCGAACCAGGTTCCCACCAAGGGGCGCGAGTTCATCTGGGTGGATACCACCGCCCGATGGCGGATTGCCGACGCGAAAAAATTTCTGGAGAATGTGGCCAGCGAAGAGGGGGCCCAGTCGCGCTTGAACGATATTCTCGATTCGGTGGTGCGCGACCAGGTGTCGAGCAGCGAACTCGTGGAACTCGTGCGCAGCGCATCGTGGGAAGTGCCTGAGGGCGAGGCCCTGAAGGAGATCCCAAAGGAGCGCGAAGAGGAGCTTAAAAGGGAGATTGCCCGCGGCAGGGAGGAGATCACCCGAACGATACTGACTGAAGCACGAAAGATCATCCCGCAATACGGCATCGAACTGGTGGATGTGCGCATCAAGCGCCTGGATTACGTGGAAAGTGTCCGCGAAAAGGTCTATGAACGCATGATCTCCGAGCGCAAACGGATCGCCGCGCAGTTTCGCTCCGAAGGCGAGGGACGCAGCGCCGAGATCCTCGGTACAATGGAAAAAGAGCTGCGCCAGATCCGCTCCACCGCTTACCGCCGGGTGCAGGAGGTCCAAGGCAAAGCCGACGCTGAGGCGACGCAAATCTACGGCCAAGCCTACAATAAAAATCCGGAATTCTATGCTTTTTTGCGCACCCTTGAAAGCTACAAGGAGAAAACGAATAAGAACTCCGTACTGATTCTCACCACGGACAGTGATTTTTATCAATACATCAAAAACGCGAATCCAAGCCAAGTGCGGATCCCATCGGCTCCGTAGTCACGAGGAGATTCGCCGCCGGCAGGAAACGTCAGGAAGTAAAACGGTCTGCGGTGCCATTGCCGATGGTGATTGCGAGGCAAGCCGGTTGGCTGGGTGACCGGTATTTTCATGCCGGAACGGGAAAAAACCCGTCGAAAGGACACATCATGTCAGAATACTTAGAATCCAAGGATATCAAACAATTGATGGCCGAGGCCGATGAACTGGTCAAACGGATTGATGCCGATGCTGTAAAAAACGTGAAAGAGGAGCATCGCCTGCAGGTTGAAATCCATGCGCAACACCTGAAAAAGATCAAATCAGCGGTTCAGGACAAGATCGAAAAGAAAGGCGCATCCAAAAAAGATCACGGTGCCCGGCCAAGCGTACAATAAAAATCCGGAATTCTATGCTTTTTTGCGCACCCTTGAAAGCTACAAGGAGAAAACGAATACGAATTCCGTACTGATCCTCACCACGGACAGCGACTTCTATCAATATATCAAGCAGGCGAGCCCCGGAAAAGGGCGGGGCCGATGAATGCCGATCCGTTGACTTTATCCACTCCCGGGAGACGGGATGTTGCCGGGGAAAATTCAACAAATAGATAAGGGAGGTATTATTCATGAAACAGGAAACTCAAAGTAAAATGAAGTATGGAAGCTGGGGGCTTGTGATTGGAGCCGTCATCACGATGATCATCGGTTTCGGGTGGGGTGGCTGGTCCACCGCATCGGCTACCCAAGAGATGACCGAAAACGCGATTCTGGAAAGCCGGACGGCGATTTGCGTGGCCCAATTCATGACGGATTCCGGCAAAGCGGACAATCTTGTGGAATTTGAGACGATCGACAGCTGGAAAAGATATGAATTGGTTGAAAAGGGCGGCTGGAACAAAATGCCCGGGCAGGAAGAGGCGGGTTCTGGCGTCGCTCGAGCCTGTGCCGAAGGGATTGAACTGCTGACGAAAAAATGAGTCCGGCTGGGAAAAGAAGATGCGACCATCGTATCCGTCGGCAAATAGATTTTCGGAATGTGAATGCCCGATCGAAAAGCAATAAACAAGGCACATATCAACACGGGGGGCGATCGGATGGCACATCCAATACTTCATGCCGGAACGGACAAAAAACCCGTCCAAAGGAGACAATATGTCAACGAGTCTATCAGCAAGGGATATCGAACGATTACTACGTGGAAGCCGATGAACTCGCCGAGCGAATCAACTCCGATATCCTCAACGAGCTGGAAGAAGAGCATCGGCTGCAGTTTGAAATACATGCTCAAAAACTTAAAAAAATCAAATCCGAAGTTCAGGATGGGATCGATAAGAAAAAAGCATCGAAAACAGGCTTCGGCACGGAAGGTATTCATGAAGCGATTCTTGATATTGTAAAGGCCATGCAGGGATTCACAAAATTTCTTTCCTGATGTTGGCCGAATCATTCTGTATAATATGGAAAAATAAAAATGGCGCCCAACAAAAACAAAGGTCCAATCGACGATTTGCTGGACAAGCTACGTTCATTCCTCGGCCTCGGCAATCATCCGAACAATCCGGCTGCGTTACCAGGTAAGACGCGCTTCAACATCTGGTATTTTGTAGCAGCCATGATTGTATTTTATTCTCTGCAGCCGTTGCTGTTTTCTTCAAAAATAGAGACGATCCCCTACAGCCAGTTTAAGCAATCAATCGCCAACGAGACTATGGGTAAAGTGGTCATCGGGCCTACCGACATCACGGGAACGCTGAAAGGATCCTCGGGTCGGGCGATCAGGACCATCCGAGTGGAAGATCCGGGCCTGGTGAAGGAACTCGATGAACGTGGGATCAGCTATTCCGGGCAATATGAGAACAAGTTTTTAAGTGGCCTGCTCTCTTGGGTGCTTCCCCTGGCCTTTATTTTCCTGATCTGGCGGTTTGCCATGAAGAAGATGGGGCCGGGAATGGGTGTGATGTCCTTCAGCAAGAGTAAAGCTAAAATTTTCGCGGAAAGCGACACCAAGGTCTCTTTTGCCGATGTGGCCGGAATCGATGAGGCCCGGGAAGAACTTGAGGAAGTGGTCGAATTTCTCAAAACCCCGGAGAAATTTCAGAAACTGGGAGGCAGAATACCCAAGGGGGTCCTGCTGGTCGGCCCGCCGGGAACCGGCAAAACCCTTCTGGCCCGGGCCGTGGCCGGGGAGGCCCAAGTGCCATTCTTTTCCATCAGCGGGTCCGAATTCGTGGAGATGTTCGTCGGCGTAGGCGCGGCCCGCGTTCGCGATCTGTTCTCGCAGGCCGCGGCGCAGGCGCCTTGTATCATCTTCATCGATGAACTGGACGCTCTGGGCAAAGCCCGGGGGATGAATGTGATGGGCGGTCATGACGAACGGGAGCAAACCCTGAACCAGCTCCTGGTGGAGATGGATGGCTTTGAAACCAATAAAGGCGTCATCATCATGGCCGCCACCAACCGGCCGGAAATTCTGGACCCGGCTTTGATGCGCCCCGGGCGCCTGGACCGGCAGGTCCTGGTGGATCGCCCTGACATCAACGGACGGGAAGCCATCTTAAAAATCCATTCCAGAAACGTGGCGTTGAGACCCGATGTCGATCTTCGACAGATAGCCGGCCGCACCCCGGGCTTTGTGGGCGCAGACCTGGCCAACATCATTAATGAAGCGGCCCTGCTGGCGGCTCGCAACGATAAAGAAAGCGTGGAGGCGGTCGATTTCGACGAGGCCATCGACCGGGTAGTCGCAGGCCTGCAGAAAAAAAACCGGGTGATGAATGCACAGGAGAAAGAAATTGTCGCCTTTCATGAATCCGGACACGCCATTGTGGCCGAATCTGTCGAGCATGCCGATCCGGTGCATAAAATATCGATCATTCCCCGCGGAATTGCGGCACTCGGATACACCCAACAACAGCCCACGGAGGACCGTTATTTATTGACGCGCTCGGAGCTGCTGGACCGCTTGGCCGTGTTTTTAGGGGGCCGGGTAGCTGAGGAGCTGGTGTTTAATGAAATCTCGACCGGGGCACAAAACGATCTGCAGCGGGCCTCGGACATTGCCCGCTCCATGGTCACGGAATACGGCATGAGCGATCTCCTGGGCCTGGTAAGCTATGAGCGTCCGCGCCAGTCGATGTTTCTCCCGGAAAGTTTTTCCCAGGGTAAAAATTACAGCGAAGCCAAAGCCGCGCAAATTGATGACGAGGTCACACGGTTTGTCGATGAAGCCCATCAGCGCGTGCGCAAGATCCTCTCGGAGCGGCGAGCGGTCCTCGATGATTTGGCCCGTCTCCTTTCTGAAAAGGAAAGCGTGCAGGGCGAGGAACTGAGGCAGATGCTGTCGGACGCCACACCCGGAACGGAATCTTCATTGCCCATTCAGCCGCCCGGAGACATCGCCGGAAAAACAGATGATGAAAATGGCATTTAACAGAAACCGATTTTATCCATCCCCGACCTATTTCAGGTCAGATAGGGTGGTGTTGCAGAAAGTAAAACCAAAACCCTGGTGGTCTGAATGCGGGACTGTCCATTGGGGTAAACTAAATCCCGCAAATAAGGAGGTGCATAATGGCACTAGTAAGATGGGATCCGTGGCGAGAGATTGCGGAATGGTTCGACCGCTACACGAGAGCGGTGGGACAACCTCAGGCTGGAAGCCAAGAGGTCATCGCAACAGGCGACTGGGCTCCCCGGGTAGACATCGCTGAGACCGACAAAGCATTCGAGATCAAGGCGGAGATTCCCGAGGTCAATAAGGAGGATGTCAAAGTTACTGTAGCACAATGGTGTCCTGACGATTCAGGGAGAGAGAAAACAGGAAAAAGAAGAGAAAGGGAAAAAGTTCCATCGAGTCGAGCGATACTACGGGAGCTTCACCCGTAGCTTTACGTTGCCTGACAATGTCGATGAAACTAAAATTAAGGCTTCGTTCAAGGATGGCATGCTGAATCTCCAGATTCAAAAGACTGAGGAGGCAAAACCGAAAGCCATCGAGGTCAAAGTGGAGTAAAAATATGGAAGTTCCAAGCATCGACTGAATCTGGGAAAAGCGATTGCTTTTCCCTGTTGGTTAGCCGTTCAATAGATGTACAGGGACATACCAGCTCCTTATAGTTGCCTGGCAAATGTCACCGCAACGCCGAGATAAAGGACAACCCTGTTGTGACCCGTATGATTCCAAACAATCAAATCACCCTGCTGCAAAACGGCGAGGCCTATTTCCCGGCGATCGAAGCAGCGCTGGACCGGGCGATCGATGAAATATATCTGGAAGCATATATTTTCAAAAATGACGCCACCGGACGAAGCATTACGGAAGCGCTCAAACGGGCGGCCGTTCGTGGTGTGATAACCCACCTTCTGATCGATGGATTCGGCTCGATCGATTTGCCGAAAACCATAATAGATGATCTTGAGGCGACCGGTGTAATGGTGTTGAAATTTCGGCCCAAGACCTCGCCTTGGACGCTGCGCCGCTGGAGGCTACGCCGTCTGCACCGCAAAGTTGTGGTCGTGGACCGAGAGATTGCTTTTGTCGGCGGCATTAATATTGTCGATGATATGGGTGTGGCTAATCAAACTTCGCCCCGTTATGACTACGCTGTCAGCGTGGAAGGGCCGCTGGTGGAAGACATTCATGCTTCCGCCAGACATGTGTGGTCTCGAGTCGCCTGGAGCCGAATGCGTAATTTCCGGAAACGGGACATCGGCGGGCGTTCATTTGCGATCGAACCCCGTGGACGCATGCGTTCAGCTTTCCTGGTGCGGGACAACATCCACCATCGCCGCGATATCGAAGATGCCTATCTGCAGGCGATCGAACAGGCGCAATACGAAATTATTCTTGCCAATGCCTACTTTTTACCTGGATTGAATTTTCGACATGCGCTTATTGATGCAGCCGGGCGCGGAGTCCGGGTGGTTTTGCTGCTGCAAGGGAAGATGGATCACCCATTGCTGCAGTATGCTTCGCATGCCCTGTACGGCGGTTTTCTCGAAGCAGGGATTGAGATCCATCAATACCGCCGGAGCATCATGCACGCCAAAGTCGCCGTGATTGATGAACATTGGGCGACGGTAGGTTCTTCGAATCTTGACCCCTTCAGCCTCTTGCTTTCACTTGAAGCAAATGTTGTCGTTGACGATGAAAGCTTTGCGAAAAAATTAAAACAGAGCCTGGAGCAGGCCATCGAGATGGGGTCACAGAGGATAATTGAGAAAAACTGGAGGACCCAAGCCATCGGAATGCGCCTGGCGAGTTGGCTGAGTTATGGGTTGGTGCGGTTCATGATTGGAATCGCGGGGTATGCTCCGGGAAAAAGCCGCGTCAAGTAAGGCAGGAAGACTAGACATTATGCCAAATCTGGGACCGTGATGAAAACCTACCAGGAGATAAAATCGGCAGCGACCATCGATGCCGCAATACCCTATACTGAAACGCTGCTGGGTATTCGTTTCAAGAGCGTCAAAAAGAATCGGTATAGCGCCCCATGCCCATTTCACGCCGACACCAAAGACAGTTTCATGGCGTATGTCAATAAAAAAGATGAGCTCCGATTCCACTGCTTCGGTGCCTGCAAAGGTGATTGGGACATTTACGACCTGATCATGCTGCGGAAGAAATGCCGTTTTCGAAAAGCACAGCAGGTTTGGGCTGAGCATTTGGGTGTCACGGATTTCAAGTTTGATGCGGGTAGCAGTTCCTGTATTCCTGAACCTGACGAGACACCCGAGCCCGATGACCCGGTTGGTTTTGTCGAACCGTTGGAACTTGATCAAAAGAATGTCACCACTTTGGAAGAGGCCGCCGACTTCTACAATGACCTTTTGATTTCGGATGAAAACCGGTTCAAACACATTTGGAATTATCTTGCCCGCCGGGGAGTCGGAAAAGACGCCATAATAAATTTCAACATCGGCTACGCGCCGCCTTACAGTGATGAACAGTACCAAGGCAGGGCGCTGATTGACGGCTTCCTACCGCGCTTTGAAAAGGATAACGAGACCTTCAATGCCTTCACGGATGCCGGCTTGGCCAGATTGTTAAACAACAACAGCGTCAAGGGATATGGATATTATATCCACCAGATCGATTTCAATCGCAAATATCCGTTTTCAAGAAATTACGGTGATTCTTTAGCCGGACGGATAGTGTTTCCTATTTATGATTTAGATGCTCTCACGACTGGATTGGTCGGCAGGCACCCGGGCGACAGGGGCGTTCGCTGGCTCAAACAACAGAGCAGAGAAGTTCCCCTTTCCGATAGAGCGTGGCTTTACGGCATTGAAAAGGCAGCGTCGTATATCCGGCAGTACCGGACGATCATACTGGTGGAGGGCATCTTTGATTATTTCGCCTTCTACAACCTGCTCCAGGACCAGGACAAACCGGTCGTGGTTTCGACATTGGGCTCCTATGTCACCCCCGAGGCGACGACGATTCTTATGAGCCTTGATATCAAGCACTTCATTGTCGCGTACAATTGGGACGAACTCGGCAGAAACGGCATCGAACGGATGGCAGTTAAATCAAACGGGTGGGTCTATTACCTTGGCGGTCCGGATAAAGATCAGGACCCTTACGATATGTTGAAGCCGGTGGTCGACGCCATCAGCGGGTTTTCCCTGGGACCACCTGATGACTGGTACGCGATGCGTCCGGAAACGATAGGAGTTAAAAATGAATGATATCATTAAATACGATGTGCGGTCATATGTTGGAAAATTAATTAAAAAAGAATTTTCGTTCAAAAACAACGAAGAAAAAAGTTTTTCGGAGAACCGCAAAACAGACACAGGTGAACATCGTAAAGGGCAGCCGTCCTCTGTTGCAATCATCAGCAATGGAAGAACAGCTTCAGACTCAGGAGAATAAACATGAAGGCTAAACTTGTTACCAGCATAATCCTGGCCGGACTGACGATTGTATTTATCATCCAGAATGTCGCGGTCATGGACCTGAGATTTATATTCTGGACGCTGTCCATGTCCGGAGCATTGTTGATGTTCCTGATTTTATCGGTAGGCGTGATTCTGGGCTGGCTGGTGCATGGCAGCTTCAGTAGAAGGAAAGGCATCACCCACGATAAAAAATAGGCTACAGAACACACCACGGTTAATTAATGCCTTCATGAAAGGAGATAATCAAAATGATAAGAGCGATGGTTGTAAAAGGGTTGGGAAGCCGGTTCGGTCTTATGATCATTGCAAGCCTGAACGCCTTGAGGGGTTTCGATCGTAGATGATTATCCGCGAACGTCGGACCTTAATAAAGGAGATACCGTATGAGTAAAAAAGACGACTACAAAAAGAAGATAGAGACCGAGGTCGATCTGGTGCAGGCCAAATTGGCCGAGTGGAAGGCCGGCGCAAGGAGTTCCGCGGCCGATGTCCGAATCAAATACGCAAAGCAAGTGGACGAACTCGAACAGACGCTTGAAGTAACGAAAGCAAAGCTAAAAGAGTTGGGCGAGGCCGGTGAGGATACCTGGGAACGGCTTAAGGACGGTGTGGAGAGTGCCTGGGATACCCTGAGTGCCACCTTTCGCGGTATGCGTCACCCAAGTGCCGATATCAATGACGACGAAATGAGTAAAAAAGACCCAGGCAGTTCCACGACCGACCAGGGGTCGTCTCCCCATGTCCTGCCCCCACTGCCGTATGTCGAAAGCGCCCTGGCGCCGGTCATAAGCACCAAGACGATCGGTTTTCATTTCGGAAAGCATCACAAAGGTTATGTGGACAACCTGAACAAGCTTGTCGCGGGTACGGAATACTGCGACCTGTCGCTGGAAAAGATCATCAACGCTGCAGCGGAACGAGGCGAAAAATCCGCGATCTTCAACAACGCTGCACAGGTCTGGAACCACACGTTTTACTGGAAAAGCATGAAATCAAAGGGCGGCGGCGTCCCGCCATCCCCACTGAAGGAGAGAATGGAAGTCTCTTTTGGCAGCGTGGACGCCTGCAAGAAAGAGATCGCCGACGCGGCCGTTTCGCGGTTCGGCAGCGGTTGGGCATGGCTCGTTCTCGATGGCGCTACGCTTAAGGTGATCAATACCGCCAATGCCGATGTCCCTTTGACGACAGGAGTGAAACCACTGCTTGTCGTCGATGTGTGGGAACATGCCTATTATCTGGATTATCAGAATCGTCGGGCTGACTATGTCAACGCCGTGCTCGATAAGCTGATCAACTGGGAATTTGCCCTGCAAAACGCCGGCTGACAGCGGGAACATACATCGAGGGAGTTCTCATTTATCCATTTTGATCAAAAAATCAGAACGCTGGGGAGCGTTCAGGTGAGCATTTGATCTATGGCATAAAGATTGAATTCATATGTGAAAGCAAGGACTGGCAGCAAGCTTGGAAACGCACCTGTTCGACCTTGATACGTAAACAGGCGTCAAACCATTATCCAAAAGGAGACATACCATGAAATCAAGCACAAGAGACGAAGTGGAAGGCAAGCTTCACCGAGTCAAGGGTAAAATCAAAGAGGTAGCCGGCAAGAGAACCGACAACACCGAATTGGAAACCGAAGGAAAAGATGAAAACACAGCCGGCAAGGTTCAAAAGAAAGCCGGCGATATCAAGAAAGTTTTCGGCAAGTAATCAAAGACGCCAACAATACAATTGAAGGCGTCTATTAGGAGGTCAACATGCTTTGGACCATATTTGTGATCCTCTTAGTTCTGTGGGGGCTGGGATTGATGACCGGTCACACGCTGGGTGGCGTCATTCATGCCCTGCTGGTCATCGCCATAATCGTGGGGCTGATCCAAGTCATTCAGAAACGAAGGCGAGTGTAACCATTTGAACCCTTGCCGGACTAATTGATGTGTTTACAGAAAGGATCTGATCGTGAAATAGGCGGGCGTTATTCTCTCCCGGATGGAGTCTGGCGACACTGTTGGTTCAAAACTGGGTTTTCCGAGGGCCCGCTTTGAGACTCCGCGTTTTTCTCAAGCTTTCGATACAGAGCGCGGCTGTGGTTACCCCTCGGTGCGCCTAAATTACGAAAGTGTTGAAGAGAGCCGTTAGCTCGGGTGAGGGCAATACGAAATGGGGTTATCGGCAATTATGCTGCTGGTCGTTGGAAAGAAGAAGGGCTGATGGTAGGCAAAACGTTTCAAACAGGGAGGCTATTATGAAAGACAAAAGAAAAGCGTACGAAGAAAAATTCGATGCACAGTTGAAGGAATGGAACGCGCAGATCGCTCTGCTCAAGGCCAAGGCGGAAAATGCCAAAGCCGACGCGAAGGTTGATTACTACAAGACCATAGAGGCCTTGGAGAAAAAACAGGATAAAGCCAAAACGATGCTGCAGGAGTTGAAAACCGCCGGCGATGAGGTATGGGAAGACGTCAAAGCAGGCGCGGAAAATGCCTGGACTGAATTCAAGACCGCCTATCACGAAGCGGCCTCAAAGTCCAAATAAACAAGGACGCTGAACGTAACCGGCTGGCGGTATGCTGCTTTCTGTTCACAGAACGGACAAAGATCGGCGAGATCAAGAAGGTCGTTGGGAAGTAAGCGTCGACTTCCATAAAAACATTCTGGCGGCCTTTGGCCTTAAGAAAGGAGGCTACCATGCTTTGGACCATATTTGTAATTCTACTGGTTTTGTGGGCGCTGGGACTGTTGACCGGCACCACGATGGGTGGTGTTATTCATGTTCTGCTGGTGATCGCCATCATTGTGGTGCTGATCCAGGTGTTTCAAGGACGAAGATGAGTGTAACCATTTGGACCCTTGCCGGACAAGGCGAGGTGTTTACAGAAAGGAGTAACTGCTATGAAAAAGAGGCGTCGGTTTGTCGGCTATTTTGTTCTGCTTATATTTATCGCCGTTTTTGTGGCCTGTGCATCGACATCCACACGGGAAAGCACAGGTGAATATGTTGACGATTCGATCATTACGACCAAGGTCAAATCTAAGCTTGCAGCTGATGATTTTCTCAAGTCATTCGAGATCAGCGTTGAAACTTACAAGGGCACCGTTCAACTGAGCGGTTTCGTGAATACGCAAAAAGCCGTCGACAAAGCGGTCGAAATCGCACGCGGCGTCAAAGGGGTTAAATCCGTCAAGAATGATCTGATCGTCAAATAGGCGGGCGATGAAAGGAGAAATACAATGCCGTTGATTCAGTTAGTCATTATTCTGGTTGTCGTTGGGGTGATTCTATGGGTTATCAACAGCTACATACCGATGCAGGCCACAATAAAGAAAATTCTCAATGCCGTGGTGGTCATAGCCGTGATCCTCTGGCTACTGAATGTTTTCGGGATTATAGGCTCTCTCCAAGGGATTCACATTGGCAGGTGAAAGGCCTGAATAGACACTCAAGAATTTGTCCGGTTAGCCGTGTGTACCTGGGGGCTCATTATCTAAGTGATTTACTGGAAACCGCCGCGGCAGGTCTGGCTTGGCTAACACTGTCGCTTACGGCAGTGGACACTGTGTGCCGAAGCCGCGGTCGCCGGGCCTAAACCTTGGAAACGCACGCTTGGTGGGGCTATCACAGAATATTATAAAGGACGATACAGATGGGCCAATACAATCTGAACCGCGTCTTTAGACCGCGCCATGTTGCAGTGGTGGGCGCCAGCGAAAAAACGGGAACCATCGGTAACGCGCTGATGAGAAATTTTATTGACGGCGGGTTTTCCGGAACACTGCTGTCCGTGAATCCCCAATATAAGACCATACACGGGCAGGCGTGCTTCGAATCGGTTTCCGTCCTGGAGAGCGAGGTGGACCTGGCAGTTATCGCCACGCCAATTCATAGCGTTATCGATATCGTCGGCGAATGCGTTGAAAAAAAGGTCGGCGGCGCCGTTATCATTTCGGCGGGGGGCAAGGAGGTCGGTACCGAGGGCCGGGAGATAGAGGAGAAGATTCGGCGGATCGCTCATGGCGGCGGGCTTCGTATCGTAGGGCCGAACTGTATGGGCATCATTCGGCCAGGAGTGAACCTCAACGCCAGCTTTGCCTCCGAGATGCCCGTAGCCGGAAATCTGGCCTTTGTGTCCCAAAGCGGCGCCATCTGCACGGCAATTCTCGATATGGCGTTGAAGGAGCGCATCGGCTTCAGCCATTTTGTCAGCATCGGCTCCATGCTCGATGTCGATTTTGGCGACATGATCGATTATCTCGGCAATGATCCTTCGGCCAAAAGTATTCTGTTGTATATCGAAAACCTGACGAATTTCCGCAAATTCATGAGTGCCGCGCGTTCCGTATCCCGGATCAAACCCATCATCGTGCTCAAATCCGGCAGAAGCCCCGCCGGTGCAAGGGCCGCTGCCTCGCACACGGGCGCCATGGCCGGAGAAGATGCGGTATATGACGCCGCCTTCAAGCGCGCCGGCATCGTGCGCGTGGACACCATCGAAGAACTCTTCGACTGCGCGGAATTGATGGCCAAACAACCGAGACCACGCGGCCCCCGGCTGGCAATCCTCACCAACGGCGGCGGGCCGGGCGTGATGGCGACAGACACGCTCGCCCGGTATGGACAAGAGCCGGCACCCCTTGACGATGAAACGCGGCAAGCCTTCGATGCCTTCCTGCCGGACTTCTGGAGCCGGGGTAACCCCATCGACATCCTTGGTGATGCTTCGGCGGAGCGGTTTCGCCGCGCCCTGGAGGTCTGTTTTAACTCGAAAAACCTGGACGGGGTGCTTGTCATCCTTGCACCCCAGGCCCTTACCGACCCCCTTTCCGTAGCCGAAACGCTGGCTGCTGTGATGCAAAAACGCCGGTTTCCGGTATTTGCCTGCTGGATGGGCGGCAAACGCATCGCCACGGCCGTGGACGTGTTGAATGCAGCGGGAATCCCGACCTATGACACGCCGGAGCGGGCGGTCCGAGCGTTTCTGTATATGGTTGAATACGCCAGAAATCTTGAAATGCTTCTGGAAGTCCCGCCGAAAATGGCCGGGAACATGGAGTTTGATCAGGAAAAAGCCCGCAAGTTGATCGCTGCTGCGCCGGCTCAGGAATTTCTGCCGGAAACGGATTCCAAGGAAATGCTCATGGCCTACGGTTTGCCTGTGATCAAAACTCAAATTGCAAAGACCGAGGCGCAGGCTTCGCAGTATCGGCCGGGAAATGGGATACCCGCTGGTCATGAAACTGCACTCACCGGACATCACCCATAAAACCGATGCCGGCGGCGTTCGTCTGGACTTGCGTTGCGATGCGGATGTTGTCGAGGCCTACCGCCAAATCATATCGTCAGCCCGCCAATACAAGCCCGATGCCCGGATTGAGGGGTGTGACGATTCAGCCCTATTTCTCAAGCCCGGATTATGAAATTTTGCTGGGCGCCAAGCGTGATCCCAATTTCGGTCCGGTGATTCTGTTCGGAATGGGCGGCATCTACACGGAAGTGTTGAAAGACCGGTCCCTGGGGCTTCCCCCCATGAACCGATTGCTGGCCCGGCGGCTGATGCAGGAAACCAAAGCCTTTACCCTGTTGCAAGGCTACCGCAATCGCCCCGCCGCAGACATGCAGCGGCTCGAGGAAATGATTGTCCGGCTTTCGCAACTGTTGATCGATTTCCCCGACATCGCTGAACTGGACATGAACCCCGTTCTGATCAAGGATGGCAAACCCGTCGCGGTCGATGCCCGCATCCTCGTTTCACCGCTTGCGATACCCTCTTCCCTGCATCTGGTGATCGGTCCGTACCCGGAGGAAGATGAGTCCCATATGGTCAGCGTCGATGGTCGCCGCATTTTTATCCGGCCCGTCAAGCCCGAAGACGCCCCGCTTTTCACGGCGTTGTTCAAGACGCTTTCGCCTACGACAATCTACTATCGTTTCTTCGGCGCGTTAAAAGAACTGAATCCCGAGATGCTGGCCCGCTTCACCCAGATCGATTACGATCGGGAGATTGCGCTGGTAGCCATCGATGAGGATTCAAAAACCGATATAATGCTGGGAGTAGCAAGAATCATCGGTGATCCGGATGGCAAGACGGGTGAATTCGCCGTTCTGGTGGGAGATGCCTGGCAAGGCAAGGGCATCGGGGGCAATCTGTTGGGAAAATGCCTCTCAATCGCAGAAAAGCAAGGCTTTAAAACGGTTCATGGCATCGTCTTAAAGGAGAACAGAAACATGCTTGCGCTGGGAAAAAAACTAGGGTTTGAGATGAAAAGAGAGCCCGATTCCGGAGACAATGAACTGGTGATTCATTTCGGAGAGAACCGGCCTTCAAGATAGACCGGCGCATCATTCCCAAGCTTTGAAACCAAAGAAAGATAGAAAGGAAAACACCAATGTTTTGCTACCAATGTGAACAAACAGCTAAAGGCACAGGTTGCACGGTACAGGGAGTATGTGGCAAACAGCCCGATGTTGCTGCCTTGCAGGACCTGCTCATTTATTCACTCATGGGATTATCCCAGGTTGCTGTAGAAGGGAGAAAGGTTGGTATCTCTGATAACGATGTCAATGTCTTCACAGTGAAAGCGGCTTTTTCTACGCTGACCAACGTCGATTTTGACCCTGATCGATTTATGGATTTGATCAGCCAGACCATTGCTTTGCGGGAAAAATTAAAAACACAAGTTAGCACTGCCGGAAGCGAAGCAAGCTGGTCTGCCGGACCTGTCACCTTCCAACCCAAAGCAACCTTGGAGGATTTAGTTCAGCAAGGTGAACAGGTCGGAATAAAATCATACCCCGGTGACAACCCCGATATTTTATCATTAAAGCACACAGTACTGTACGGTATTAAGGGTGTGAGCGCCTATACAGACCACGCCCTTATTTTAGGGCAGGAGGACGAAAGTGTATACGCATATGTACATGAAGGGCTGGCAGCCATTCAACGCGATGACCTGGGAGTCGACGACTGGGTCGGACTGGCACTCAAATGCGGTGAAGCGGCCTATAAAGCCATGGAACTGCTTGATGCTGGCAATACTACTACATACGGCCATCCTGTACCGACAAAAGTTCCATTGGGTCATAAGAAAGGGAAAGCTATTCTTGTGTCCGGGCATGACTTAAAAGATCTCGAAGAGTTGCTAAAACAAAGTGAAGGAAAAGGAATTAACATTTATACTCACGGTGAGATGCTTTCAACCCATGGTTATCCCAAGTTAAAGCAATATCCGCATTTCTATGGCCAATTCGGTACGGCCTGGCAAAAGCAGATCAAAGAATTTGCTGATTTTCCAGGTGCCATTCTGATGACCAGCAATTGTATTCAGAGGCCCCAAAAAAAATATCAAGAGAACCTGTTTACCAGCGGCATGGTCGGTTGGCCAGGTATTCCGCATATTTTGGATCTGAATTTTCAACCAGTCATTGATAGAGCCCTTAAACTTCCAGGTTTTACGACAGACCACGTCGAACAGGAAGTCACGGTCGGCTTTGCTCGAAATGCCGTTCTCGGTGTTGCAGACAAGGTGATCGAGGCTGTGAAATCTGGGGATATTCGGCATTTTTTCCTGGTAGCCGGTTGCGATGGCGCTAAATCAGGACGGAATTACTATACTGAATTTGTAGCAAAAGTCCCTAAGGACTGCATCGTTTTAACATTGGCATGTTGTAAGTATCGTTTCTTTGATAAAGATCTGGGCGATATCGGAGGAATACCGCGCCTTTTGGATGCCGGCCAGTGTAATGATGCCTACTCGGCTGTTCAGATTGCTTCAGCACTGGCAACAGCATTCGATGTAGAGATCAATGAGTTGCCGTTATCGCTGATCATTTCCTGGTATGAGCAAAAAGCAGTTTGCGTACTGCTGGCATTGCTGCACCTGGGTATCAAAGGAATCCGGCTGGGCCCATCGCTGCCGGCATTTTTAACGCCCAATGTGCTGGATACCTTAGTGGCGAACTTCGATATTAAACCAATTTCAACAGTGGATGAGGATTTAAAAGCCATTCTAGGGTAGCAGATTTTAGATACACTTACCCGGTAATGGAAAAAAGGAGGGCACTATGAAGAAAGTCATTGGGGCTGTAATTTGGGTTATCGTTCTGGGCATTACCGTTAATTTTTCACTCAAGGCAAATACTCAAATGGGTCATAGCATGATTGGAAATAGCGGAACCGCATGGGGAACCGGGGCCTTTCACTCCAATGGCGAACGCGTCTATTTCACTGCTACCATTGAACGCGGTACGGAAATATCTTACACAGGTAAACTTGGAACGCTCAGAAAACCGGCCATTTCACGACAGTCCGACATGATAATGAAGCCGAATAATGGAGGTTAAAAAAATGAA
>CAVPJJ010000003.1:0-230709 GCA_963705405.1 uncultured Gammaproteobacteria bacterium
ATGTGAGTTCCTGGTATTTCACCAAGTTGTTTCATCCGTTTGCATGGGTCGTGATGTCGGCGGGCGCACTGATGGGCCTGAGCTTCGCCTTCATGTGGACCGTGTCGATGTGGCAGATGTGGATTTCCCCGAAGCCCGCCAGGGTGGCGGCGAGGGAAAGCGCCGACCGGCATGGCGTCGGCTGAGCGCGCCGGTTCCGGATGCAAGCCGTCTACTACACCATCACGGGCGTCGTCCTGTACCTCCTTGCGGACTGGATCCTCCGGTTCATGGAGGCGCGCGCGGGGCGCGTTTTCGAGCAACGCACGCTGGTTTTCTTCGCCCTGCTGATGTCCCTGGCACTCGTGACATTCGCGGCGATCCGCCGCTTTGTGCCGCCCGCGATCGGGAATTGACCCAGATCAAGGCGGCCCGGTCCCCAGTCTGGAACCCTTGGGGTACCCGGTAGAGGCGATCTCCGAGGGGGGCGCATGTCTGACAGGCAATCCGATCCGGCCGACCAGCCGGAGCGCATACCGTTTATGCAGCGGGTCCTGGACAATCATTTCCTGCTGCTGTTCCTCGGCGTCGTGGTGCCCACGGTGCTCTACATCATCTGGGGCATCATCGAGCTGACCCAGATCCCGGTGGCTCCGTAACGGCCGGAGGCACAGTGGCCATCACCCCTCCAAGCGTCAAACTCTGGTGGAACGAATCGGTTCACCGCGTCGAGCTGATCTGGATCGCTGTCGCCTTCGCCTGGGGCCTCGTCATGTTCTTCATGATGATCTACTGGCATGCGACCGGGGCACAGAACCTGGCGACCGAGACTTACCGGACCACGCCGAATGCCTACTACGCAAAGGTCGAGCAGAACATCACGGACTGGAAAGTACGGGAGCTGAACGGCGTTCCGGTCGTCAAGCCGCCGGCCGGCGCCGATGTCTACATGCTCGGTCGCATGTGGCTCTGGTACCCGGTGATGGAGCTCGAGCGCGGGCAGACCTACCGCCTGCACCTGTCATCGCTCGACCTGCAGCATGGATTCTCCCTGCAACCGATCAACATCAACGTGCAGGTGCACCCGGGTTATGAGCACGTTTTGACCGTCACGCCGAACAGGTCGGGCGAGTACACGGTCGTCTGCAATGAGTTCTGCGGCCTGGGTCACCACATGATGCTTGGCAAGATCTTTGTCGTGGACCGGTGACGGAGCGCAGCATGAGCCAGACCATCTTCCGTACCTGCCCGACGACGGGTCTGAAAATCGACCTGAGTGCGCAGGCCCTGATCAAGGCCAATGCAGTTGCAGCCGTTGTTTTCCTCGCCATCGGCGGGCTGTTCGGCCTGTCTGTCGCGCTGACGCGCTGGCCGGCGGTGCACCTGCTGCCGGCGGACTGGTTCTACCTGGCGCTGACCGCGCACGGCCTGGACGTATTGCTGCTGTGGATCATCTTTTTCGAGATGGCGGTGCTCTACTTTGCTTCCGCAATTCTGCTGAATTCGCGCATTGCCGCGCCGCGATGGGCCTGGGCGGCGTTCGCGTTGATGCTGACCGGTGGCCTGGTCACGAATGTGGCCGTCCTGCAGGGCCAGTCGACCGTGATGTTCACCTCCTATCCGCCGATGATGGCGGCGCAGCATTTTTACCTCGGCCTGATCCTGTTTGCGGTCGGCGCATTGATCGGCTGCGGGGTCTTCTTCGGCACGCTGGTGATCGCGCGCGACGAAAAAACCTACCAGGGTTCGATCCCGCTCGTAACATTCGGCGCGCTGACGGCGGCAATCATTGCCGTGTTCACGCTGGCCTCGGGCGCGATCATCCTGATCCCGACCTGGCTGTGGTCCATGGGCCTTATCAGCACCATCGATCCGCTGATGTACAAGCTGGTCTGGTGGGCCATGGGGCATTCGTCACAGCAGATCAACGTTTCCGCCCATGTCGCGATCTGGTATGCCATTGCGGCAATGCTGTTCGGCGCCAAGCCACTGTCGGAAAAGGTCAGCCGTGGCGCTTTCCTGCTGTACATCCTGTTCCTGCAGCTCGCGAGCGCCCATCACCTGCTGGTCGAGCCGGGCCTGAGCTCTGAGTGGAAAGTGTTCAACACCAGCTATGCGATGTACCTGGCGGTGCTTGGCAGCATGATCCACGGCCTCAGCGTGCCGGGCGCGATGGAAGCGGCGCAGCGCGCGCGTGGCTTCAACAACGGCCTGTTCCAGTGGCTGCGGAAAGCGCCCTGGGGCAACCCGGCATTTTCCGGCATGTTCCTGTCGCTCGTGATGTTCGGGTTCCTGGGCGGCATTTCGGGCGTCGTCATGGGCACGGAACAGATCAACCTCATCATGCACAACACGCTCTACGTGCCCGGGCACTTCCACGGCACGGTGGTCGCGGGAACGACCCTGGCGTTCATGGCAATGACCTACCTGCTGATCCCGCTGGTGTTCCAGCGCCACGTGAGATTCCCGGGACTCGCAAGATGGCAGCCGTATGTCTTCGGGCTGGGCGTCGCAGGCATTTCGCTGTTCATGATGGGCGCCGGCACGCTGGGCGTCGCGCGGCGGCACTGGGACATCACCTTCACTACCGCGCCCTTCGACTTCAACTATCCGCCGACGGCGTACCTGATGATGGCACTCAATGGCCTGTCGGCGATCGCTGCCGCGCTCGGTGGCCTGATGTTCATCGTGATCGTCGTGGCATCCGTGTTCTTCGGCACGCCGGTGCGCGACAAGATCATCCTGGCGGCGCCATCCGGGCAACCGATATCGGGCGCCGTCGCCGCCTACGGCAGTGCGGGGTCGATGCGCATCCAGGGCACTCTGGTGCTGGTCGGCGTGTTCTTCACCGCCTTCGTGCTTTACTATTTCGTCAACTGGAAATACCTCTCAGAAATCTGGCCGATGCGCTAGGTTGCGCCATGAGGAACGCGACCATCATCTTCGCGGCGATGCTGCTCGCTACGAAGGCGGGCGCATCGACGCCGGATCCGCAGGCACCGGTCTTCGATACCCGGATCGCCCTGGAGTCGAGCCAGGCGGCGATAGGACGCCGCCTCGCGCCCGAAATCGCGTTCATCGACCAGGACAACCGGCTCCGGACGCTCTCGGAATTCCGCGGGCACCCGCTGATCATCAGCCCCGTCTACACCAGTTGCTTCGGTGTGTGCCCGACGACCACGACCTACCTGAGGAAGGTGGCGAACATGGCCCTGGCGGTGCTGGGGCCGGGTTCATTCAGCGTGCTCACCATCGGCTTCGACACCGCGAATGACACGCCCGGGCGCATGCGCGAGTTCGCGTCTGCACGCGGGCCTTTCCCGCCGGACTGGGTCTTTGGCGCGGCCGACGCCGCAACCACGCGGGCGCTGATGCAGGAGATCGGATTCACGTACGCGCCGTCGCCGCGCGGCTTCGATCACATGATCCAGGCAACGATCCTGGACGGAGAGGGCGTCGTGTACCGCCAGGTCTACGGGCAGGAGTTCGAGCCGCCGCAACTGGTTGATCCGCTGAAGCGGCTCGCGCTAGGCCAACGGGCGCGCGAGGATACACTGGGGGCCATGATCGAGGGCGTGCGCCTGTTCTGTACCGTGTTCGACCCGAAGAGCGGGCGATATCTCTTCGACTGGTCAATTGTGCTCAGCGCATTGATCGGAGTGATGTGTTTCACGGGCGTCGGCGTGTTCCTGTGGCGCAGCTGGCGCCGCGCAGCGTGATGACAAGTCCGCGGCGATGGTTGCGTGCCGGGTTCGGCGCGCTTGAGGAGCTGTGTTCCCGGGCGTTCACGCCGGCGTGGAACCCGCTGTTGCAGCTCGGGGCGCTCGGCTGGTTCTTCTTCTGGATCGTCGCGGTCAGCGGCATCTACCTGTACGTGTTCTTCGACACGGGCATCACGCGCGCCTACGACTCGGTGGATTCGCTCACGAACGCTCAGCCCTGGGCCGGCGGCATCATGCGCAGCCTGCATCGCTACGCCTCGGACGGCCTGGTCGTTGTCGCGCTTGTGCACCTGCTGCGCGAGTTCGGGCTCGACCGCGTGCGCGGCAAGCGCTGGTTCGGCTGGATTACGGGGCTGCCGCTCCTGATGCTGATCTACGTGAGCGGGATCACCGGCTACTGGCTGGTCTGGGACGTGATGGCGCAGTATGTGGCTGTCACGACCGCGGAACTGCTCGACATCCTGCCCCTGTTCGGGGAGCCGATCTCCCGCAATTTCGTCAACGAAGTGTCGCTGTCGAGCCGCTTCTTCACGCTGATGTCGTTCATCCACATCGCAGCGCCGCTCCTGCTGCTGCTGTTCATGTGGATCCACATCCACAGGCACGCGGCAGCGAGGATCCAGCCGGCGCGCGGACTCGGCCTGCTGGTGTTGGGATCCCTGCTCGTGCTCTCCGTCGCACTGCCTGCCGTAAGCCAGGCGCGTGCCAATCTGGATATGGTGCCTGCGATGATCGGGCTCGATTGGTTCTACCTGCCGGTATACCCGCTGGTGCAGAGCTGGGGCGGCATCACCGTGTGGCAGTTGCTTGGCGGGGGTCTGCTGCTGCTCGGACTGGTGCCGTGGTTGCCGCGCAAGCGCAGTCCGCCGGTGGCGCACGTGAGCCTCCTGAACTGCAATGGCTGCGGTCGATGCGTAGACGACTGCCCGCATGGTGCGCTATCGCTGGAGCCGCGCAGCGACTGGCAGTCCTATGCGGCAGAAGCCGTCGTGAATCCGGACCGCTGCCTCAGTTGCGGTCTTTGCGTCGGTACCTGCCCGACGGCTACGCCATTCCGGAGTGCGAGCGTGTTCACCGCGGGCATCGAGCTGCCGCAGTTGCCGCTCGTCGGCCTGCGCGAGCGGCTGAAGAAATCCTGCGCCGCTTTGACCGGCGACGACCGGCTCGTGATTTTCGCCTGCGAGCATGCGGGATCCATGGACGCAGATCTGCGCCGCAACTCCGCTGTGGCGACAATGCCCTGTATTGGCATGCTGCCGCCGTCATTCATCGACTTCGTGTTTGCACGACGTCTCGCCGACGGCATCGTGATCGCTGGCTGCGCGGCAAATGCCTGCTACCAGCGCCTCGGCCAGCGCTGGACCGAGGAGCGAATTGCAGGACGACGCGATCCCTGGTTGCGTGCCCGCGTGCCGCGCGGACGCATCGCCGCTTTCCTGGGCTACCGATCTCGCGTCATTTCGCCGCGGGCTTCCTGGCCTGCCGCCGCTCCGGCTCTCTGGGGACAAGACCGCGAAGACAGGCCTTTCAATGGCGATGCCACAATGGCCTGCAGCAGTGCGGATCGCGGGCATCGCACTGTTCCTGGGATTGCTCGCCGGCCTGACAGGTCTTCTCGCCACGGAGCCGCCCTTGCGTCAACTCGGATCGCAGGAAGCGGTCCTGCGTCTTTCCATACGGCATGCGACCGCCACCAAGGAGGAGTGCAAGCCGCTGACGGCGCAGGAGATGGCGGAACTGAAGCCCAACATGCGCCGACCGGTGGACTGTGCCCGCGAGCGCTGGCCCGTGTACGTGGAACTCGAACGCGACGGCAAGCTGCTCTACAGCGGTACGCACGAGCCCTCGGGTCTCTGGAATGACGGCGCCGCGACGGTGTTCCGGACATTCAGGGTGCCGGCGGGCCCGCAGTCCATCGTCGTGCGCATGCGCGACAGCGGCCGCAAGACCGGATTTGACCAGGTGCGCTCTGGCACAATCGATCTGCAGCCAGGCCAGAATTTCGTCATCGGGTTCAGTTCGGGCGAGGGATTTACCTGGCGTTGAGGAAGAAATGAACAGGAGTGACAAGTCGTGGGCCTGATCGCCTGGCGTGACGAGTTCACGATCGGCCTGCCCGAGGTGGACTTTGAGCATCGCGAGTTGATCTCGATGATCAATGCGCTGCATGAATCCCTCGGACCCGTCCCGGATATCGAGCGCATCGTTGCGGCACTCGGCGAGATTCATGCGCGCATCGCGGCGCATTTTGCGCTCGAGGAGCGCGAGATGCGCAGCCTCAAATACACTTACTCCAGCGAGCACAAGGACGACCACGAACGCCTGCTCGACGACATCCTGGACATCATCGATGCCGTCGAGTCGCCGAACGACTACGATCCCGAGGCGCTCGGCTGGCGCCTGTCGAAATGGTTCACCGAGCATTTCCGCACTCACGACGCGCGGCTGCACCGCTGGCTGGCAGGACGGCGCTGAGCGTCAGGATCCGCTATCGTCGAGCGCAAGCAAGCCTTGCTGTGCCGAGGCGCCCGGCGAATTCGAGCACCCGGAGACTGCCGAACAGCGATGCGGTCATAATGGCACCCAAGACGCTCGCTTGAGGTAGGCTGGATGCACTTCCAATTGACCGACGAGCAACGCGCGCTGCAAGAGGCGGCGCGCCGGTATGCGCGGGAGCGGTTGCCTGATATCGCGCAGGCAATCGAGACGAGCGGCGACCCCCCGGCTCCGCGAGCTGGTGCAGGAATATGCCCGGCTTGGGTTCCTTGGCATCAATGTTCCGCAGTCCCTCGGTGGCCTGGGTCTCGGCAATCTCGAGGCGCTACTTGTGCTCGAGGAATTCGCCAGGATTTCCTCGGCCGTTGCATTTCCCGTATTCGAGTCCTGCGTCGGTCCGGTGCGCGTGGTCGAACGCTTTGGGAGCGCAGGCACTCAAACGCCGGGTCGTGCCGGCGGTCTGCCGGGGCGATCTCCTGGTCGCGGTGTCGATGTCAGAACCCCAGGCGGGCTCTGCGCTTACCGATCTCTCGACACGTGCCGAAGTGCGCGGGAGCACCGTGGTCCTGAACGGCACCAAGCGCTGGTGCTCGGGCGGCGGGCACGCCGGCGGTTATGTCGTTTACTGCCGCATGTCCGATGATCCAGGCGCGAAGGGTATTGGTGCGGTGTACGTAGAGGCTGACGCACGCGGTCTGACGTTTGGCAGGCCCGAGCACCTGATGGGATTTCGGGGTGTGCCGTCGACTGACCTTCACTTCGACGAGGTCGAAGTGCCGGTCGAAAACGTCGTCGTGCCCGCGGGTGGTTTCCGGAAGCTGATGGAGGCTTTCGATCTGGAACGCTGCGGCAATGCGACCATGGCACTCGCGCAGGCTTCCGCAGCGCTGGAGGACACGATTGGATATGTGCAGGAGCGCGAGCAGTTCGGCAAACCGCTGGTGGAATTTCAGGCGGTACAGCTCAGGCTCGCGGAAATGCAGATGCGGGTCGACGCTGCGCGCCTGCTCATTTATCGCGCCGCCAGCAATGCACAGGACGGATTGCCGAGTATGCTCGAGTCCTCCGTCGCGAAGTGCTTCGCGAATGAGATCGCCCGAGACGTCTGTGGCCATGCCGTACAGCTGATGGGCGGCTACGGCTACTCGAAGGAGTTCCCTATGGAGCGACGCCTGCGCGATGCCTGGGGCTGGGGTATCGCGGGCGGTGCGATCGACATCCAGAAGATCAACATCGCGAGCGCGATGGTTGGCAGACGTTTCGATCAGCGCAGATGAATTCGGGGAACGGCGAGCGTCGTGCGCTGATCCGTCGGAGCCTTTCAGCCTCGACCGTCCCGCAGCTCGCGCAGTTTCTCTTCCAGGTACGAACGCACGCGGCGGTCGCGCTCGTTCTCCTTGTGGACCAGGAAGCTGATTGCCATGCCCTCGAGCACATAGCGCGTCAGGTCGAGCGCCATGTCGAAGTTCGCATCACTGGTGCGCCACTCGGTGAACGACCTCACGCGCAGTACGGTGCAATTCCTCCTCCAACGCCTCCTGCGCGGGCCTCAGGATCGCCGCCAGTTTGGAATCCGTACGCGCTGCGACCGCCAATTCGAAGAATGCGACGAACATGGGATGCCGAACGTGCTCCCAGTAAGCCTCGAGGTTCGTGTGGACGCGGTCGCCTTGAACCGGTGTACGTTGAACGGCCTTGCGGAAAGCACGCAGGCGCTTGGCATGCAGGTGATCCACCGCGGCGCGCACGATGGCCATCTTGGACGGAAAGTGATGCAGCATTGCGCCGCGCGACAGGCCTGCCTTGTTCGCGATCGCGGTGGTCGTCGTGCGTGCATAGCCAATTTCGACGAAACAGCGGATTGCCGCTTCGACGATCAGGCTCCGGGTCGCGGCACTTTTCTGGGCCTGCCAGCCGGCCGGCGCTTGTGCCTTACGCCTGCCGTTGTCGATGAGGCGGTTTCGCCGCATGTCACACGCCTGCTGCTTGCTGCGCACCGGGGCCGGCGCGCATCGCTTTCTCCAGCGGATCAAGGATGTCCGCGCAGACCAAAAAAGTCAAAGATGATTGAAACCGACGCGCCTGATTGCTAACGTCGGTGTCCACGGGGACACTTGTATCCACAATGGAGCGGCAATCATGGGACGCATCGACGGCAAGGTTGCGATCGTCACCGGAGGATCCCAGGGACTTGGCAAGGCCGATTGCGAGGCGCTTGCCCGTGAAGGGGCCCGGGTCGTGATCACTGACATAAAGGTCGCTGATGGCGAGATTCTGGCCGCACAACTCAACAAGGCGCGACCTGGCTGCGCACTGTTTGTCGAACAGGACGTGCGCGACGAGCAACGCTGGCAGGAAGTCATCGGACGGACCGTCAGGGAGTTTGGCCGCCTGGACGTGCTGGTAAACAACGCTGGGATCGCGATTCCGGCCACGCCCGAGGCCACCACACTCGAGCAGTTCCGGCTGCACAACGCCGTGATGAGTGAAGGCACATTCCTCGGCTGCAAGCACGCCATCCCGGCGATGCGCGAGTCCGGCGGCGGATCGATCATCAACATGGCCTCGGTGGCGACGCACCTGGGCTATCCGGCGTTTTTCGCCTACTCTGCTGCCAAGGGCGCCATCCGCGGGATGACCAAGTCCATCGCCGTATGGTGCCAGATGCAGAAGTACAATATCCGTTGCAATTCGCTGCACCCCGGAGCAATCGATACGCCGATGGTCACAGAGGCCAACCGCGTGCTCGGCATCCCGGATGAGTACTACACTAGCAGCGGCCCCGGCCTCGGACGCCCGGAGGATGTGGCGAGCATCGTCGTCTTCCTGGCCTCAGACGAGTCACGATTCATCAACGGCGCTGAGCTGGTGGCCGACAACGCGCTGACCATCCAGTGAACCGCCTCGCAATTTCGATACTCGTCGCATGGGCTCTCAACCTCGCTGGATGCGGGCATACCGAGCCACGTGTCGTTGCAGCTGCGGATACCGGCGAGGCGCTATACGCGCGTACCTGCGCAAAGTGCCATGAGGGCGGCGTGGCCAGGGCACCCCACAAGATGTTCCTGCAGATGATGGCATCCGATGTCATCGACGCGGCGCTCGAGTCTGGCATCATGAAAACTCAGGCGGCGGAGCCTGTCGGCTGGGGAGCGGCGTGTCGTAGCCGAGTATCTGTCGGGATACTCGCTCGATGATGTCAGGCTTGACGCCGAACCGCCGCATTGCGAAGGCGCGCACGCTGCATTTGACTTGACGCGCCCGCCAGCCAAGGCGGGCTGGGACGTCAATCGCGAAAACCAGCGATTCATTTCCGGCGAATCCGCGGGCCTTTCCGCCGCGGAATTGCCGAAGCTGAAGCTCAAGTGGGCATTCGCGTTTCCGAACGCGCAACGGGCACGGTCCCAGCCGACCGTGGCGATGGGGGCAGTCTACGTCGGCAGCCAGAACGGCACGGTCTACGCGCTCGACAAGGACACCGGCTGTGTGCGATGGGCGTACCGCGCCAGTGCCGAAGTGCGCACGCCAGTGATTATCGAGGGCTGGGATCGGCTCCAGGCGCCTGCTCGCCGCCCGCTCGCGTACTTCGCCGATCTGATCGCCAGGGTGTACGCTGTCGATGCGACCACCGGCAAGCTGGTCTGGGTCGTCAAGGCCGATGATCATCCCAACGCAACGGTAACCGGCGCTCCTGTGCTATACGACGGGCGTCTATACGTGCCGGTTTCCTCGCTCGAGGTCACGTCGGCGGCAGATCCAAAGTACCCATGCTGCAGCTTCCGCGGCTCGGTACTCGCTCTGGACGGACAAAGCGGTTCGACGCTCTGGAAGTCCTACGCCATCGACGAGCCGCCCCGCGAGATGGGACGGACGACTGCGGGTACGCCGATCCTGGCGCCGTCCGGGGCACCGGTCTGGAATAGCCCGACGATCGACGCGGCGCGTGGCCTGCTCTATGTCGGCACCGGCGAGAACTATTCGTCGCCGGCCAACGATCGTAGCGACGCATTGCTCGCTTTCGAACTCGCGACCGGCAGGCTGGCCTGGCATCGGCAGAAGACCGCCGGGGACGCGTGGAACGTTGCCTGCATGATGCTGGGCAATCCGAATTGCCCCAGTGAAAATGGCCCCGATGTCGACTTCGGCGCCAGTACGATCATCGCGCGAGATCGCAACGGTCGCGACTTGCTGATAGCCGGCCAGAAGTCCGGTGACGTCTACGCACTGGACCTCACCCGAGGCGGCGAGCCCGTGTGGCACACGAAGGTCGGACGCGGCGGCATCCAGGGCGGCGTACACTTTGGCATGGCGCTGGAAGGACAACGCTTGTTCGTGCCGATCTCGGATATGCGTGACGAACACGTCGAAGGCAAGAACTACACGGAGGAAGCCCACCCGGGCCTGTATGCGCTCGATGTGACGACCGGCCGGCTGGTTTGGTCGCAACCGGCCGACGATGTCTGCGCTGGACGCGAGTTCTGCGAGCCGGGCATCTCGGCGGCGATTACCGCGATCCCTGGGGCAATCCTCGCGGGCCACATGGACGGCCGACTGCGTGCGTATGACTCGGCAACCGGAAGCATCCTGTGGCAGTACGACAGCACAGCGGAAGTACGGACCATCGACGGCTCCCGCGCACGCGGCGGGTCCATCGGCGGCGGCGCGGGCCCCATCGTGCAGGACGGCATGCTATTCGCCGCCTCCGGCTACGGGATCTATTTCCACATGCCGGGCAATGTCCTGCTGGCTTTTGGCATTGACTAGCGCCGCGGAAAGCCTACGCGGAGCGGATTCACTGCCCTTTGTTTCTTGACGGGGGATTCATGGCAGCGCGAAAACGGGCGAAAATCTCTTCGGCCGGCGACCCAGTGACGGTACCGTTCGTGCCGTACGCCGGCGAGGACCTCAAGCGGTTGCGCATCTCCGTAACGACGATCGGCGACCTGCTGTTGACGGCCGCGGACCGCGACCCAGACAAGCTGGCCCTGGTGTTTCCCGAGGCCCGCTACACCTATGCCGAACTTGCATCGCGCGCATTACGTCGCGCACGCGGCCTGCAGGCGCTTGGCGTCCGTCCGCACGACCATGTCGGCATCCTGATGCATACCTGCCCTGAATTCGTCGAGCTGTATTTCGCGATCGCGTTCTGCGGTGCTGTCATCGTGCCGATCAATGCACGTTACAAGGCGACCGAGATCAGCTACCTGGTGGAGAATGGCGATCTGGTCACGCTCCTCACGACCGATGCAACTGCCGAGCAGGTCAATTTCGTCGAGCGTGTCGAGCAGACCTTTCCGGACCTGTCCAGCCAGTCGAATCCGCGTGGGCTGCGCTTGGCGATGGCCCCGAAGCTGCGCAATATCGTGTTGCTCGGTTCGAACTCGCGGCCAGGATTCATCGATGAGGCTGATTTCATGGCCGCCGGCGAAGCAGTGCCGGAAGAGCGCGTGCACGAGACACGCCTGCGGGTTCGCGTGCGCGACGTCGCGCTCATTCTTTACACGTCGGGCACCACCGCCAATCCTAAGGGCTGCCAGATCACGCACGAGGCGCAGGTCCGCAACTCCATTGCGCTGGGCAGGCACCGTTATCGGCTCACCCACCACGACAGGCTCTGGTCACCGCTGCCCCTGTTCCACATCGCCGCCATACTGCCGATGCTCGCGATCTTCGACGTGGGTGGCACCTACATCACGATGGGCTACTTCGACGCCGGAGTGGCGCTCCGGATGCTCGAGGACTACAAGGTCACGGTCACCTACCCGTGCTTCGTCACGATCATGCAGGGCCTGATATACCATCCGGATTTCCCGCAGCGCGACCTGACCGGCATCCGCCTGATGAACTCGAACTTCGCCGTGCAGCCGCCCGGTGTGGCTGAACCGATCATGAAAGCCATGCCGGACGCCGTGCAGGTCGGAAGTTTCGGCATGACTGAGGCGGCGGGCACCGTGTCGACTGGATCGCCGGACGATACTGAAGACAGGCGCATCACCCGTCTCGGCCGGCCGCTGCCCGGACTCGAATTGCAAGTAATCGATCCGGCGACCGGACACGCCGTGACTGCCGGAGCCCGCGGCGAAGTGCTGGTGCGCGGCTACAGCCTGTTCGAGGGCTATTACCGGGATCGTGAGAAGAGCGCGCAGGCACTCGACAGCGAGGGCTGGTTCCACACCGGCGACATTGGCTCCGTCGATGCTGATGGCGCTGTCATGTTCCACGGACGCTTCAAGGACATGCTCAAGGTCGGCGGAGAAAATGTCGCCGCCGCCGAGATCGAGGCACAATTGCAACGCCATCCGGCCGTGAAGCTCGCGCAGGTCGTCGGCATTCCGGACGCGAAGTATGTCGAGGTCCCGGTCGGCGTTCGTCGAACTACGACCCGACCAGGCCGCGTCAGAAGTCGAGTTGATCGATTTCTGCCGCCACGAGATCGCGAGCTTCAAGGTGCCGCGGCATCTGCGCTTCGTGACCGAATGGCCGATGTCGTCGAGCAAGATCCAGAAGTTCCGGCTGCGCGACGCGCTGATCGAAGAACTGAAGTTGTCCTGAGGAGGAAGCGTCATGAAGGTGTTCTTTGCGCTGCTCAAGGTCAAGACCGGCAAGGAGCAGGAGTTCGAACGACTGCAGCGTGAACTGTCGCAGCTGACGCACGAGGGCGAACCGGGCACCATCGTCTACGACGTTGTGCGCCACAGCGCGCAGCCCGGGAGGTACGCCGTCTATGCACGCTTCAAGGACGAGGCGGCGTTCCAGTATCACCAGACGACGCCGTTCCACGACCGCCTGGTGCCGCTGATCGTCGATTGTCTGGATGGTGGCGCTGCCGGGATGGAGCTTCACTTCTACGACTGGGTCGGCTGACGACGGAGCGCGAGTCTCAATGGATGACTGATGTCTGGCATCGAGTGGCGCCCGCGGCGCATATTGCGGAAGGACGGATGCAGGCATTTGTCATCGGTGGCCGCGAGATTCTCGTATGCCACAGTCGCGAGGGCTGGTTTGCGCTCGACAACATCTGCACTCACGCCTACGGGCGCCTGAACGAGGGCCGGCTGCGTGGCTGCCGGCTGATTTGCCCCCTGCACGGTGGGTCGTTCGATATCCGTGACGGCAGCGTGCTGGGCGCCCCCGCGACGGCTGCGCTTGCCAGCCATCGTCTGCGCGTCGTCGACGGTCAAGTCGAAGTGTCGCCGGGCGGATGAGCCCGGCCCTCTTCGCGCCGCGTCCCGCGGACGTTACGTGATCCGTCAGTCCAGCGGCGCGACGCGGTAGCCCAGCCTCGGAAAGTGTACGATGACTTCGCCGACGGCCTGGTCCCGACGGCGCACCGCGACCTCGTCGACCGTGGCGATCACGATCTCGCCGCATACCGCGCCGCGCCGCGTGTCGTCCGGTGCGACTTCGACTGGCTGGCCAGCCGCGAGGCCCTGGGCGTCGTGCGGATCGACGCGGACCTGCGCCGAAGGCTTAGCCAACCTCGCAATCGCCAAAGCGGCTGCCGCGTCGAGGGCATGCCGGTGGCCCTCGCCGATCCCAGTCACGCGCTGCTCCCAGCCGGACAGGCGTGAAAAGTCCTGGAGGAGCGCCGCTGCGAGGTCCGGAAACGCTCCGCGGGCCAGCCATATGAAAGGATGCGCCTGGATGTCCGCCAGGCCCGCGGCTTCCCCGCTCAGGAAGCAGCGGCCATCGCCCAGTTGCCGCTCGAGCAGGGCTGCATGCGCGCGAAACTGCGACTTGGCGTGCTCGAAGTCGTTTTTGACGCCGGCGAAGTCGATATCCGGAAAGAGGTACTCGCGATCCCTGCGGAACTCGGCTGGCCATTGGGACAGCGAGAGGGCCAGCACGAGCTTCAGGCCGGCACGGAAGAATGCATCACTCCACTTCACCAGCGCCAGCTCGAGGCCGGCACCGGCGGGAAACAGTGAAGGCGTCGGCACACGCCGCTCGAGTTCGTTGGCGATCAGCTGCGAGTCCACGAATATGTCCGCCCCGACCTGCAGCACGGGCGTGCCCCGATAACCTCCCGTCAGTGCCAGCAGCTGGTCCTTGGGTGGCATCATCGGCGTGTCGACCCAGCCCCACTCGAGCCCCTTCAGGCCAAGCATCCGCAATGCCTTCTGCGTGAACGGCGATGCGTCGTAACTCCAGAGGATCAGTCGGCTCAAGGGCCTTTCTCCCGTTCGCGGCGTGTTCTTCCACCATCGCGGCGGTCTGCCCGTACAGATAGCGATAGCCCTCAGGATCCGCGCGGCGTTCGTATCCCAGGGTCAGCGCACGCTGTACGGCCGGGCGGCGACCGACTGCCTCGAACCAGCGCTTGAGGTGGGCAAAGTCTTCGAGGCGTTGGCCCTGGCGTTCATAGGGCTGCACCCAGGGCCAAGTCGCCATGTCCGCTATCGAGTAGCCGCCGGCGATGTAGCCGGTCGCTGCGACCGCGCGGTCCAGCACGCCATACAGACGATTGACCTCATCGGTATAGCGGCGGATGCCGTAGGGCACGGGCTCCGGCGCGAATGCGCGGAAGTGGTGCGCTTGCCCGGCCATCGGCCCGAGCCCCGCAACCTGCCAGAAGAGCCACTTGATCGCGGCATAGCGCCCGTGCAAATCGGCGGGCAGATAGGCGCCGGTCTTCTCGGCAAGGTACAGCAGAATTGCCCCCGATTCGAACAGTGAGAGCGGCCCGTCCGGCGCGGAATCGTCGACCAGCGCCGGAATCTTGTTGTTCGGCGAGATCTCGAGAAACGTCGGCGAGAACTGCTCGCCACGGATGATGTCCACCGGCACCACCCGGTACTCGAGGCCGCACTCCTCGAGCATGATCGCGATCTTGAGCCCGTTGGGTGACGGGAAATAATACAGGTCAATCACGTTGTTGGTACTTCGTGCCGGACGACGCGCTCGATGCGATAGCCGAGGCGCGGAAAGTGCACGATGATTTCGCCAAGACCCGCAGGCCGGCGACGGATGGCGACCTTCTGAACCGTGAGCGTGGCGAGCTCGCCCTCCACCGGCACGCGCCCGTAATCATCGGGTGTCACTGTGACGCACTGCCAGGCTTTGAGGCCCAGGGCGTCGTGCGGATCGATGCTGACGCCGGGTAGCGGCGTGGACTCGCGCGCGGCAGCGAGCGCCGCTTGCGCCTGCATTTCGGTGCGCTCGCCGTGGCCGATCTTGCGCATGCGTTCCTCCCATCCCTGCAAATGGGCGAACGGCGCGAACAGCGAATCGGCCGAGGCGATGTTGCCGCGCGCCATCCACACCGCGAAATAGGCATCGATGTCCGCGAACGAAGCGCTCTCGCCGAGGACATACGGCCGCCCATCGGCGAGCATCTGTTCGACCAGATCGAGGCTGGCGCGGAACTGGGTGAACATGTGCGGGATGTCGGCCTCCAGCCGGTCGAAGTCCATGAAATTGAAAAAGCCCTTGCGGTCCTGAATGACCTCGCTCGGGATCTGCGCAATGTTAAGGCCCATCGACAGCCCTGCGCCGGGATCGAAGAATGTGCGATCGCTCCAGGATGTCAGAGCCAGCGAGATACCGGCGCTGCAACCCGGGAACAGGCTCGGCACCGGGTAGCGCCGCTCGAGTTCGCGGGCGATCAGCCGCGTGTCACAGTAAATGTCCGCGCCGACCTGCAGCACAGGAACCTTGCGGTAGCCGCCGGTCAGCTGCGCCAGTTCCGGGCGTGGCATGACCATCGGTATCTGCACCGAGTGCCAGGGCAAGCGCTTGAGGCCGAGGACCAGGCGGATCTTTTCCGCAAATGGTGACGGATCGTGGTGATGCAGGATCAACTCCGACACGGAGATGCCCCCAACCGGATGGTACTTGTCACGACTCTACAGGGTAGGCTCTTGAAGAAACAGTCAGGCCTGTTTCTTTTCATGCCGGTAACCCATAATCTGTTTGCTTGGCGCCATTCAGGTAGCGGAGGGCAGCCCAACTGATGGGCGCACTTCCGTACACGAGGAGAAAAATCATGGCCGACACGCTATTCACGCGTACGCCACGCGCGCGCCTGCCCGCGGAATTCCAGTCCGTGTGGGACGCACTGAACCGCCTCACCGGCGAGCCGACATTTATCGAGGTGTTTGCCAGTGCCCCGGAACTGGTCGGCTTCGTGATGAATGAATTCTACGTGAAAATGTTTTTCGGCGGCCGTGTCGCGCAGCGTTACAAGCAGCTCGTCCGCCTGCGGCTATCGATCGTGCACGGCTGCCGCACCTGCAACAAGCAGAATGTGCCGGGTGCGCTCGAGGCGGGCATCACGCAGGAGCAGGTCGACTCGATGATCGCAGGCGCCCACGCCGCGGGTCCATTCACCGACGCCGAGAAAGCCGTGCTCGAGTACGCTGATCAGATGGTGCTGACCAACATGCACGGCGACATGAACCCGGCGCTATTTTCGCGGCTGCGCGCGCACTTCAACGAGGCGGAAATCCTGGAACTCGGGGTGGTCATGGCCATCATCAGCGGCATGGCCAAGCTGTCATTCCTTCTCGGGCTGGTCGAGAAGGAAGCTTACTGCCCGTTCGTGCCGGAGTGATGTGGTGGGCGAGACCCACGACTAGAAGTTGATGATTGCACCGCCGTCAACGTGCAGTCCGTGGCCGGTAATGAACCGCGCCTCGTCGGAAGCCAGGAACAGCGCCGCCGCGGCCACGTCCTCGGGATCGCCGATGCGGCCCATCGGCGCTTTGTTCTCCCAGTACTTGCGGAATTTCTCGTCCGCCATGAACGGCCGTGACATGCCGGTCCAGATCGAGCCCGGCTGCAGATAGTTGACGGTGATGCAATACTTGCCGAGGTCGACCGCCATACCTTTCGACAACCCGGCCACCGCGTGTTTCGAGGTGCCGTAGATCGAGAGCGACGGCCCTGCCATCTCGGACATGATCGAGCCCAGATTGATGATGCGACCGCCGCCCCGTGCGCGCAGCAATGGCACGGCCGCGCGTGCGATGCGGAAGTACGAGCGGACGTTGACTGCCATGATGTGGTCGAACTGCTCGTCGGTCAGCGTCTCGAACTGGCCGGCGACCGCGATGCCCGCATTGTTGATCAGGATGTCGAGTCCGCCGAGCGCCGCAGCCGCGGTCATCAGGCGGTCGGGTGTATCGGTCGCCGTCGTATCGGCCGCGAGGCAGTGCGCGCCGGCCACAGTGCCGAAGATTTCCGTCAGTCGTGAGTCCGGCAGGTCCGCTGCGACCACCCGCGCGCCCTCGGCCAGAAACGTCTTGGCTATGGCCTCACCAATGCCGCTCGCCGCGCCGGTCACAATTGCGATCTTGCCTGCCAGCTTCTCCTTGCCGCCGCTCATCGTAACCGCCTCTGGAAGAAGAAGGCCGGCTCGCGCCGGCCTTCATTCAATGTCGGCAAACGCCGTGGTCAATGACCGCCGAAATTCATGCCGAATTCAATTCCGTAACTGCGCGGTGCTCCAAACTGGGAATGCGTCCACAGAGTAGCCACCGACTGGCTGGCGATGCGGTAGCGCTTGTCCGAGAGGTTCCTGCCGTACGCCCGCACGAAGTAGCGATCCTCCGCGCCGGTAAGGGATAGGAATTTCAAACGGTGGCCTTTGGATTTCCTATCCTTTGGCACATGGCGCAAAGTCCGGCGAAGAACTGGCGATTGCCCCGAAGAGCAACGCCAGCACACCCTATACCGTCCGCTTGCCGGGCGTCAATTCGAGCCGAACTGGAAGCCCAGCTCAACCCCGAAGTAGCGCGGCTGACCATACTGGCTGTTGAGCCACAACCCGCCCACGTTCTGGTTGGCCGTGCGGTAGCGCTCGTCCGTCAAATTGCGGCCGACCACCCGCAGGTAATAGTCGTGATCCGTCTGGGTGAGCGTGATCGAGGCATTCAGCAGCGTCCGCGCATTGAGGTAGGCGTTGCCCGCCGCCGAAGTGATCGACTGCGAGAACAGGTTGGAGCTGACGTAGCTGATGTTGGCATTGAGGACCATCTTGAAATTGTCGGTGAGCGGCTGGTTGTAGGTGCCATCGACCGACCAGGTCCATTTCGGCGTGCGCAGCAGCGGAGCGGTGGCAAGGTCATAACCCGAACCCGGCTGGCCGCCCGGCGCCGGCGCCACGACATAGCTCGAATATTTGCCGTCCTGGTAACCGAGCACCCCGCGCAGGGTGAATTCCTGCGAAACCTGCGCCACGGTTTCAAGCTCGATGCCCTGCACCTTGGCGCTGGCAGCGTTGACGAAGCGGGTCACCTGGTTGGGCTGGCCGTTGACTTCGATCGGTACGTTCAACTCGCGCTGCAGGTCCTTGTACGTCACGTGGAAGCCGGTGAGGTTGAAACGCAGACGCCGATCGAAGAACTCACTCTTCAGGCCCAATTCGAAGTTGTCGGCAGTTTCCGGCCTGGTCGCCTGCGCCGCCTCGCGGAAGGCTGCCGTATCGGCACCGAACGGGGCGAAACCGCCGATCTGGTCGTTGAAGCCGCCCGCCTTGAAACCGCGCGAATAGGTGAAATAGGTGAAGATGTCTGGCGTCGCCTGATAGCCCGCGCTGAACCGCCAGGTCGGCTTCTTGACCGAATCCTTCACCTTGATCACGCCTGCCGGGTAATCGAAGACATTGGCATCGAGCGGCTGGTCGATCGCAATCGACGGGTCGAAGCCGCCATCCAGCATCGGGATGAACACCTGCTGGCGGCCCCACCAGGTCTTCTTTTCCCAGGTGTAGCGAAAGCCGCCGGTGATGGTGAGCTCATCGGTTGCCTTGAAGGTGCCTTCGGCGAAGAGCGCCTTGGATTGCGCCTTCTGCGCGTTGCACAGGATGTAGGGCGTATCGTTCCAGGCGCCGAACGGTAGCGGGCCGCTGACGACGTCCAGGAAGCCAAGGATCTGCGAGACGCAGAAGTTGGTCTTGTCCTTCTGGAAGAAGCCGCCGACCACGCCATCCAGGGCCGTGCCGGTATCGGTCGCGAAGCGCAGTTCCTGCTGGTAGGTCTTGCGATCATCGTCACGCCGCGCGTCGAACACCGAGAGCTGGTCGCCGTCGGGCGCAATTGCCGTAGTACCGGCATAGCTGTTGGGCAGGCGCGACTTCTGCTCGCGCCAGCCAGTGACCGAGGTCAGCCTGCCGAACCCGGTGTCGTAATCAATGTTGAGATAGCCGCCGTCGACATCGATCCGCTGGCCACGGCTCATTTCGAGCATGGCATCGTCGCGGTTGGTGATCATCGCATTGTCGAGCGGATCGCCCGAGTCCACCCGTCGCCCAAGGCCGAGCAGGTCGGTGAGGAAGGGATCGGCCGGGTTCTGGTAACGGAAATTCTCGTTGACCGAGGGGACCGGCTGCGAGCGGTCGTGCAACTTCTCATACTGCAACAGAATCGAGAGCTTGTCGCTCGGCTCTGCCAGCAGCTTGACGCGGCCGTTCCAGACCTTCTTGCCGCCGACACGGTCGCCGTTGAGGCAACCGGACACCCCCTGCCACTTGTTGCTGGGAAAGAAGCCGGTGACCGGGCCGTAACAACCGCCATTGCGATAATAGCCGTCATCCTCCTGGTAACCGCCGACCACGCGCAGCGCGACCTTGTTCTTGACGATCGGCACGTTGATCGCGCCCTGGATGACGCGCGTGCTGAATTCGCCCAATTGCAGCTTCACGTCCGCGTCGAAGCTATCGAGCACCGGGCGCTTGGTCCGGACGGTCACGACGCCGCCGGTGGTGTTCTTGCCGAACAGCGTGCCCTGCGGGCCGCGCAGCACCTCGACCTGCGCGACATCGAAAGTATCGAGCAACTGGGTCTGCACGCTGGGCACTGACGAAATCGTCGACCAGCACCGCGACCGGCGGTTCAAAGTAGACGATGATTGTCGTTTTGGCCCACGCCGCGCATCGCGAAGGACGCCGCGTTGAAGCCGGTGATGGTGGAGGCGGAGAAATTCGGCACGAAGCTGGCGATTTCGCCGATGTTGCGCGGGCTCGCCTGGTTGATGGTGACGGAATCGATCGCGCTGACCGCAACCGGCGTGTCCTGCAGGTTGGTCTCGACTGCTGCGCGGGTGGCCGACACTGTCACCGGCTCGAGTTTCGCCGCCTCGGTCTCGGCCCCCACGGCCTGCGGCGCACTGGCAACCGTGCCCGCGGCGAGCGCCACACGCAAGGCCGTGGATATGGCTCGTCTCAATTGGATCGACATGCTTGCTCCCCTTCGAGTTGTGCAGGCGGCTTGCGTATCCGCACGCTGAGATTGGCGCTCGGGACGACTAGTTGACGGCGGCCACGCTCTAGCTGACTAGGGCGAGTGTGTTACGGCTGGACAAAAGAATCAATCCGTCCTGTTTGTTCTTCTTGCAATGCAAAACGCGTTGGCCCTCGTAAGCTTGTCGCGAACCACTAAGATACGTGTTGGCTGGCTATGGTCGGTTTGCGTTCCGTAGCGGCGTAGTATTTTGCGCTAGCCACCCATGACTGGATCGATACATGAGCTTCAATTACCAGGTGAACCCAGGCGCTCCAGCAGAGTCGCTGGAGGCCAAGCAGCCAGCGGTGGACCTTGGCCTCGACGTGCCGAATCCGTCGCGCTACCACTCGCCCGAATTCATGAAACAGGAATGGGACCGCCTGTGGCCACGCGTGTGGCTGCTCGCCGGCGTCACCTCCGACATTCCAGAGGCAGGCGATTACTTCACCTTCGAAATCGGGCACGAATCGATCCTGGTCGTGCGCCAGGCCAATGGCAGCATCAAGGCCTTCTACAATGTCTGCCCGCACCGCGGAAACCGCGTTGCCCAGAACGAATTTGGCAGCGTCGCACAGTTCACATGCTCGTTTCACGGCTGGCAATTCCACTGCAACGGTCGGCTGAAGTGCATCACCGACGAGGAAACCTTTGCGCCGAGACTCATCGCACACCGGCCCGGCCTGACCGAGTTGCGATGCGACTCACTCGGCGGGCTGATCTTCGTGAACATGGACGGCAAGGCACCGCCGCTTTCGGAATGGATCGGCCTGCCCAGGGGTTACATCGAGAACTACGAGATCGACAAGATGCATGCGGTGCGCCAGGTTCGCAGCACGTGGAATGCGAACTGGAAGGTAGGCGTCGACTCCTTCTACGAGACCTACCACCTGCCGCACATACATCCGCAGACGCAGGGCGTGATGGAGGACTTCAGCCAGTACGATCTCTATCATGGCGGTTTCAGTCGCATGATCGTGCCTCTGTGCGTCAAGTCGCACCGCGTCAAGGACCAGGAGACGGTGGACGCGGGCCTGCGTTTCATGATGCAGGATGCCGGCATGGATCCCGACACATTCACCGGCTCAGCCCGCGAGGTCCGTGCAGCGGTCCAGAAATCGAAGCGCGAGCGCGCCAGGCGGCTGGGCCTGAAACATTACGATCGGCTGACAGACGGGCAGCTCACGGACAGCTGGGCGACCGGTCTGTTTCCAAACGTGCAAATCGGCATGCATCCGGAAGGCGTCTTCATCATGCGCTTCCTGCCGCATCCGGATGATCCCAGGAAATTCTTCTACGACAACATCACGATGTTTCGCCACGTCGACGACCCCACCTATACGGTGCCTGCCTGGATGGGCTTGCCGAAAAATTGCGACGTCACCGGCAAGCTGCGGCCCAATGTCGAGCGCGTGCCTGAGGGCCAGAGACCTAAACTTGGCGAGGTTCTCGACCAGGATGTCGACCTCGTTGCGGCCGTCGGAGTTGGCTGCCGTTCGAATGGCTTCAAGGGACCCTTGTGGAGCGAGCAGGAAGTCCGGATCCGGCACTTCCACCGTGAACTCGACCGCTACATCAGCGGGGAGAAATAGCAGGGCGCGTCGACGCATTTGCCGCGCTCGATCATGCCCAGCCTTCGGTAACCCAAGGTCCGAGGACGGGCTCGACCCTGAGCGCTTCCGGGATTCTCGCTGCGCCAATGCGCCGGTCGAGTTCTTCATGCCAGTGATAGATACGCCGCTCCGGATGACCGAGTGGCATGTCTTTGAAGCCCGGTGAACGCACGGATTTCTGAATCTGTTCCAACAGAACAATGTCCTCCTGGAGGATGCGACTGTAATTCTCCAGGCGCCGCTCCCATCCCGCGGGCCACGGACCCTCGCCCCAATCCGGCGCGAACCACACCACCTCGAGCATGGATTCGTCGTCGGATACCGGCCAGATCAGGTTGAACGGCAGGCCCGTTGGCGATACGGGTGTGACCAGATTCGGGAACACGTTGAAACTCGGGTTATTGAGGCGCTCGAGATCATCGGCGCCCGGAATCTCCGCCATTCCGCGCGCGCCCGGATCCTTCCAGTCCGGACTCCGGTTGGCGGTCACCATGCAGGAGTGGCCGTTCTTCCACAGCTCCATGTGCGTCCCCCGGTAATCCAGAAAACGATCGACGGTGCCGGCGTGCACGGTTTTCAGGTGGTAGACTTCCAGAAAGCCTTCGAGCAGCATCTTGAAATTGCAGCGAACGGTGAATGCTTCCCGGTGGACCAGTCGCAGCGTCTCCAGTGAAAACTTGCCAAAGTAATCGTGCACGGGACCCAGGTGGCGGGTGAGCTCGGGCGCGTCGGGGTCGCGGTTCACGAAAACCCATTTTCCCAGCAACTCGCATCTCAGCGGGGCCAGAGACCGGTCGGCCAGTTCCAGTGCCGGAAAGTCCCGTCTGTCGCGTACGCCCGTGAGCTTGCCATCCAGCTCATAGGTCCAACCGTGGTAGCGGCAGACGAGGCGGCCGCCGATGCGCCCCGCGGGCTCGCAGACCAGGGGCCCGCCGCGATGGCGGCATGCGTTGTAAAATGCCCGGACCCGGCCATCCCGATCCCGCAAGATGAGGACCGGTACGCCACTGCTTTCCCAGAGCTTGTAACTACCCGGGTCCGGCAGTTCGTCTAGGTGTGCCGCGTAGAGCCAGGCGCTGGACCAAAGCGACTCACGCTCCAGCGCAAGAAAGCGGGGATCCCGGTAGCGGCCGGCCGGTATCTCCGGAAGGCCCGGGAAATCCTGCGCGGTTCCCTGCTTTCTTGCTGCGTCGCTGCGCTCCAGCAGTTTTTGTGTCAGTGATTCGATCACGAGGTTCATTATAGGTAACCCCCGTCGCCCGAAGAAACAGGCTTGACTGTTCTTTCCTGCCGACGCGGATACTATGTCGCCTGGTTTGTCCTGACTCAATCACCGATGACTGAACTCATCCTTCATCATTCATGAGCGCTTCGCCGGCAAGGCGACTACGGGACATGACCGCCATCGTGACCGGCGCCGGGCAGGGTATCGGCGAGGCCGTCGCCCGTCTGTTTGCCCGGGAAGGCGCCAACGTCGTCGTCAATTCACGGACACCATCAGCCGTGGAGTGCGTGGCAGCGGCCATCCGCTCCGAAAATGCCCGGGCCATCGCCGTGGCGGCGGACGTGGGCGAGGCCGCAGGCGTTCGCAAGCTGGTCGGGCAGGCTCTCGAGCACTTCGCCGCCATCGACATCCTCGTGCACAATGCCGGCATCTTCCCGTACCAGCCGCTGGAGCAAATGGAGGAGGGTCAATGGCAGGAGGTGCTCAATGTCAATCTCACCAGTGGCTTCAGATTGATCAGGGCCTGCGTGCCGGCCATGAAGGAGCGAGGCCGCGGCCGGATAATCTTCTCGTCCTCCGTGCAGGGAAATCGCGTTGCAGTGCCCGGCTGCGTCCACTACGCGGCATCGAAAGCAGGCATCAACGGCCTTATCCGTGCTGCCGCGCTGGAATTGGCTGCACTCGGGATCACGGTGAATGGTGTCGAACCTGGACTGGTCCTCACCGCGGGCACGGAACGCGCAATTTCCGCGTCGCGGCGCGCGGAAATGGCGCGATACGTGCCGATGAAACGCTGGGGCAAGCCGCTGGACGTGGCACATGCCATGCTGTATTTGGCGAGCCCCGAGGCTGCTTACGTGACCGGGCAGACGATCGTCGTCGATGGTGGGGCGCTGCTGCCTCAAAATGGCGCCCTGATAATCTGAATTCGGCTGCTCACGTCGACCACTGCTGAAGGTTTGCCGGACAAGAAGGCGATGCGCGACAAGCTCACCAGTCTCCCGGATGCCGTCAGCCTGGTTCGAGACGGCGATACCGTGGCCCTGCAAAATATGGCGACACAAGCCTCGCCCATGGCGCTGGTCCGCGAGCTGATTCGTCAGAACAGGCAACGCATCAGGTTGGTCGTGCTCGTGGGCGGCATGGCTGTGGACTGGCTGGCAACCGCGGGTGTCATCGACCGGCTGATCGGCGCAGCCGTGACCATGGAGCAGTTCGGCCTCTGCCAGCAATACCGGCGAGCCGTGGAGCATGGGCGAATCGCGGTCGAGGAGATTTCGGAGACCATCCTGAACGCGCGACTGGGCGCAGGCGCCCGCAACCTCCCGTTTCTGCCGACGCGCGGCGCAATCGGCACCGACCTCATCGCGCAGAATCCCGAGAACCTGAAAATGCTTGAGGATCCCTTTGGCGGGCCGCCGGTTCTCGCTTGCCGAAAGCTGGTCCCCGACGTCGCGCTGATCCATGCGCACCTGGCCGACCGCCAGGGCAATGTCCAGTATGAGCCGACAGTTCTCTGGCCCGACATCGGCATCATGCCGAAGGCGGCCCGCCACGTCATCGTGTCCGCCGAGGAGATCGTCGACACCGAGGTGCTGCGCAAGCACCCGGAGCGGACGATTCTTCCGGGTTTCGTCGTGGACGCGGTCGTCGAAGTGCCATACGGCGCGCACCCAACATCGTTCTTTCCGCGCTACGGTTACGATGCCCGGTTTCACCGGGTCTGGGCCGAAGCCGCGCGCGACGATGCCGCCGCTATGGCATTTCTCAAGCGCTTCGTGACCGGCTCTCCGGATCAGTCTGCCTATCTCGAAGCCGTGGGCGGGCCGGATGCGCGGCGCCGTATCGAGGCCTGGGAGGAATGCACATGACCGGCGACTGGAGGACCAGTCCGCCGGCTGCTGACTACGCGGTGGACGAACTGATGATCGCCATTCTCGCCGCGCAGTTTCGTGACGGGGATCAGGCGTGTAACGGCATGGCATCGTTCCTGCCGGTGGCAGCGTTCATGCTGGCCCGGCTCACTCATGCGCCCGATCTCGTTTGGCTGGCGAGCGCCGCGGGGCTTGATCCACGGCCCGTCCGCATTCCCGCATCGACTCTCGAAGCTCCGCTCTGGCGCGATTCAGTGATGTACATTGAGCAATACGGCGACTTCTGGGACCTGGCACTCAACAGTCGCTGGATCCAAAAATTCTGCGTGGGTGCGGCTCAGCTCGATCAGTACGGCAATGCCAACAATTCGGTCATCGGGCCGAACTTCACGCGGCCGACGATCCGGTTGCCCGGCACAGCGGGCCTTGCGGACATGGGCTCGATCGGCAAGACGCTCTATTACTGGGTGCCGAATCACTCGCCACGTACGCTGGTGCGCAAGGTCGATTTTATAAGTGCGGCTGGCTACCTCGGCGGCGGCGATGAACGCGAACGCCTGGGACTCACCGGCGGACCGGAACTGGTGGTAAGCAACCTCGCGGTCATGGATTTCGAGGTCGACAGCAAACGCATGTGTCTGCGTTCCGTGCATCCGGGAGTCAGTGTCCGGCAAGTCCGGGAAGCAACCGGTTTCCCGCTGCCCGATTCCGGGAGCGAGGTGCCCGAAACGCCGGTCCCGACGGTCGCCCAGGTGCGACTGATCCGCGAGGTCATCGATCCCGCCGGGATGCGCAAGCGCGATTTCAGGCGGGCCGGAACTTAGGCAAGGTGATTTCCAGGCTCATCGGCTCAAAGACGACAGTCACGGGCATGCCGATCATCAGCATCCCGGGGTCGCACTGCACGACGTTGCTCATCATCGCCGGTCCCTCGGCGAGACGAAGGATCGCCACGACATAGGGCACGTCCGCGGCGTAGGCCGGAGTGACAGCCTGCCGGACGATCGTGAAACTCTCGATCGTCGCCTTGCCCGACGCCTCGATCCACACCGGCCGTCCCTGACATTGGCTGCAGACCAGGCGCGGATAAAACTGCCGGTGGCCACAGCCGGCACATTGCTGGATCAACAGCCGGCCTTCCCGGCAGCCGTCCCAGAAGGGCGCGGTCTCAGGTGTGGGGCGGGGAATATTGCGGGCGATTTCCGTCACCGGGTCGATGCTCCGCCAAGGATCAGGGTGGCGTGGCTGGACATGATGCCGCCCTGGGCATGCGCCAGCACGACCTCGGCCCCCTCGATCTGACTCGTGCTCTGGCCGCGCAGCTGCCTGACCGCCTCGGTCAGCGCGAACATCGAGCCAGGATTGCCCGGATGACAGTGAGACAGGAGTCCGCCGTGGGTGTTGGTCGGCAGCTGGCCTTCAGGGCCCAGTTCACCGGCGAGGACGAACGCGCCTGCCTCGCCCTTGCGGCAGAAACCCAGGTCTTCCAGCTCAATCAGTACGACGGGCGTGAAGCAGTCATAGAGTTCCGCGACATCGATATCCCCCGGGCCTATGCCGGCCATGGCATAGGCTCTCTGGCCCGACTCAACCGCCGCCGAGGTGGTCAGGCTTTGCGCCTGGCTGATGTGTTCGTGGCTGTGGCCCTCGCCAGCCCCGAGCAGGTATCCCGGTGCTCCCTGAAAGTCGCGCGCGCGGTCGGCCGAAGTCACTATGACCGCGGCACCACCATCGGAAACCAGCGAGCAATCGAGCGCATGCAACGGGTCAGCCACCATGCGTGATGCAAGCACGTCTTCGATGGTGATCGCGTCGCGCTTCTGCGCGGCGGGATTGCGCGCCGCGTAAGACCGGGCACTGACTGCGACCGACGCGAGTTGCTCCGCAGTCGTGCCGTATCGGGCCATGTGCGCCTGTGCGATCAGGGCATAGTACGCCGGCACGCTGGGGCCATAGGGGCTCTCGAACTGCGGATGGCCCGCCGATGACATCAGCGCGAACGCCTGCTCCCGGGAGAGTCCGGTTCGCAGCGTGTCGGCCATGGCGATCAGAACCGTATCGCAGAGTCCAGCGGCGATCGCGCAGGCGGCATGGTGCACCAGGGCAAAGCTGGTGCCGCCACCAGCACCTACGCTTAGGCAATAGCGCGGAAAGATCTGCAGATACTCCGCGATCATCTCGGCGTGATACATGTAGGGCTCGGCCATGGAGTTGCAAGTCAGCAGTCCGTCCACTTGCTGCTTGCTGATTCCCGCATCGGTCATCGCGCGAAAAGCCGCGTCCACGCAGAGTTGCGTCGCACTCAAATGTGGAACGGCGCCGACCTCCGTGTCTGCCGCCCCGACGATCGCAGTTTTGCCGCGCAATGGATGCATATCGATGCCGGATCAGTCAGCCTGGAAACCCACGACGGCGGAACCCGGCGCCACGATTTCCCCGGACTCCGTCCGGACGCATATCTCGAGTTCCACCCTGCCGGAAGTCTGATCCACGGCGCGCACGACGCCGCCAGCTGTCAGGACATCGCCGACAAAGGCTGCCCGGCGGTTGGAGTACTCGATCGAAATCAGGTGCCCGTCCTCGGCCAGCCAGTCGATGACGCACTGGGTCAGCCAATCGCCGATCAGCGGACCTGCGAGCACCAGGCCCGGATAGCCCTCCACTTCCGTCGCATACGGGTAATCGAAATGGATGCGATGCGCGTTCCACAGTGCCGCGTTGTACAGGAACAACTGCACCGTGTCGCACCGGCGCACAATTTCCGGCAGCACATCACCGGGGCGGATCCGCGCGATGCGACCCGTCGTCATCAGCGCATTATCCGCGTCGTGGTTTCTGTCAGCACGGGTTCGCCCTTTTCCGTAGTCACCGTCATCACGATCTCGTAGAAAATCAGCAGCCCACTCGTACCCTGCTTCTCGTAAAGATTCGTGAATGTGCGGCTGGCGATCAGGACATCTCCCGGGTGGATCGCACGGAAATATTCGACCTTGATGCCGCCGGCCATCGCCCTGTTCAGTGCCAATTGCGGCACCAGCCGGTCGACGAAAACGCCATCCGGCGACAACTCGTCGAGCTCCACCACCGGCCAGAACAGCGTGATGTAATAAAGTGGCGGGGCCACATCGCCATCGAGGAACCGGCGCTGGCGCTGGCCCGTTGCGACGGCGTACTTGCGGATGTCGCGGCGCGTCACCAGTTCGGTCTGCCGCGGGCCAGACTTGCCTACTTGGGCCAGCAGTTCAGGGGTGAGCAGGCTACTCATGGGGCGGCAGTGACGAGCAACATCCTGGCTCCGTTAATCCGGGCCGCGATGTTAGCATCAGGTCGGGGAGGGAATTGACATGGCCAACATCACTTTCATTGCCTGGATGACCGTCAAACCGGGCCGGGAGGCGGAGTTCATCGGACTGTGCAAGCGGCTGCGGGCGCAGGTAAGGGAGCATGAGCCGGGCACCGTCTACTATGAGTTCTTCAGCTTGCGGGAGCCCCGGCGCTTTGCCGTATTCGAATCCTTTGCCGACCAGGCTGCCGAAGAACGGCACATGCACTCGGCCTGGCTGGCCGAGATCGCCCCGCCGCTGCTCGATTGCCTCGAAGGCGATCCGCCCTACGTTCGCGAATACCTGGACCCGCTCGACCAGCCGCCATCGCAGTCTCCTGCATAAGGCGTTACTGGATGACTGATCGAGGCGCGTGGGTGCGCCAATGCCTGGAGTCAGGCCATGTCGGCGCGGTGCCGGCTGAGGTCGCCGAGCAAATCCGGGGAGATCTCCCGCATGACGAATCGCCAGCACCCGTCGACGCGCTCGAAGCGGTCGTGGTAGTGACCACTGAAAATTGCCTGTAATGGAAAGTCGGGCGGCACCGCCTGAAGAACGGTGATGTAACACTGCGCGGTGGCACGAACGCCGGGCTCGTCGATGCGGATCTCGACATTTGTCATGACGTGCTTGGTGTTCGGCTTGCCATCGTAAAGAATCACTTTGGCGAGCCGTTCGCGCACCGCCGCTGCACTGGCCGCGCCGCCCGCCGGGTCACCCCGTACCCACCATGTCCCGTGCGCAAACAGCGCCGCGAAGCCATCGAGATCACCCGCGTCGATGCGATAGCAATACTCGTTCATCAGGCGCCGGATCTCGTCAACGGGCTCACTCATGGCGCGCCTGCCAGTAGACGCTGGTCGTTGCCGGCCTGCAGCTGTTTGCGAAGATTCGTCTTGAGCTCGCGATACATGAGGCCTAGCTGCATATCGGGATTCACAAGCCACTGGTAGGCGATACCAGCCATGGATGCGCAATACTGTTCCGCCACCCGGCGGGAATTGACACCGGTGTCGAGCTGCCCGGTTTTTTGCGCGGTGCGGATCCAGTTCTCTACGTCCCGGCGTTGTGCCCGGTGCACGTTCAGGATGTTCGGGTGATACTCTGCCGAGGGATCGATGCTCTGGAACCACAGCAGGTACATGGCGCGAACCTCGTTGGGACGTTCGCGTATGAACCTCTCCGTTGCGTCCGTCGCCGCACACAAGGCATCGGCACCAACCTTGGTACCTACCGCAGTCTGCATCCTCTCGAGCCAATCGGCGGTCGCCGCCCTCAACACCCGGCTGAGCAGCCCTGCCTTGGAGCCAAAACGGTGCGTCGCAAGGGCGCGACTGTAACCGGCCAATTTGCCCACGGCCTGCAGTGTGGTGCCCTGAATGCCAGACTTGACCAGGAGTTCTGTGGCGGCCTCGGTCAAGCGCCGGTCCGACAATGCTGACCGTTCCGCCTGGCGGCGGCGGACCACCGGTTCGCCCGGGGAGTTTGCGGTGGCGGGGCGCTTCTTCTCCATCATCTCCTCGATTCAAGACGCTGGGTTGCAGCAGGGGACGCGCAGAAAATCATTGTTGGTTGACAACTAGTATTATCGTGTGCGAGCATTTTTGCACGGAAAAATGAAGTTTCGACCAGAAGCTTTGTGCAGGCACGCTGGCCCGGACCAGAGCAAGATTCTCGCCAGTCGGGAGCGCAAAAACCAGTGCCGGACACGATATCGATCACATGCCACGATGGGTTGCCGGATCTCCGGTCAAGGGGGGGGGAATGCGTAAGCAATCAATGAGCCTGCGATTGGCCGCTACCGCAACGATGGTGCTGGGCAGCCTGATGGCGGCTGATCTGGCCTATGCCCAGCAATCGGCGCTGGAGGAAGTGGTGGTGACTGCGCGCAAGCGCGAGGAAAACCTGCAGGACGTCGGCGCGGCGGTGATTGCAGTGGGCGCCCAGGAACTGGGTCGCCGCTTCGACAAGGATCTGCAGGATTTCGCGAACGCTGCGCCGAGCGTCATCATTGACGACCTGCAGCAGGGTCCGGGCAGCCCGGCTGCCATCTCTATCCGCGGCGCGGTACGACAGACGTCGAGAAGAACTTCGATCCGACCGTCGGCGTGGTCGTGGACGGCGTGTTCATCGGGGTGAATTCAGGCGCGATGGTCAAGGCGCTCGACTTGCAGAGCGTCGAAATCCTGCGTGGCCCGCAAGGCACGCTGTTCGGCCGCAATTCCATTGCGGGTGTCATCAACATCACGCGACAGAGACCGGGTTCGGAGCTGGGCGGTGAAATGCGTGCCGGCTATGGCAACTACAACGACATGCAGTTCGAGGCGTACGTCAACGTTCCCGCGAGCGACCAGTTGTCTTTCAAGCTGGCGGGCGCGGTGAACAATCGCGATGGCTATTTCCACAACCTCACGCTCGGCAAGCGACACAGGCCAGCAGGATTTCTTCTCGATCAGCCCGTCGATTCTGTGGCGGCCGACCGAAAACCTGGAGTTCTACTACCGCTACGACCGGAACGAACAGGACCAGGACTCGAATACCGTCCAGAACATGGCGCAGCCTGACCAGTTGTTCTGTTTCTACTATGACCAGTGCGCCACGAGTCTGACCACGCCGCAATCCGGGGATCGCTATGACGTGCTCCAGAATGAGCCCGGCAAGAACGCTTTCTTCAATTCGGACATGCACGTCTTCAATGCTCGCTGGGACGTCGCTCCGGGCTACCGGCTCGAATACGTGTTCGGTGACTTCGAGACCGACGAGGGAGTCACGCAGGACTGGGACGGCACGGCGCTGACGCTGTATCACACGGACCGGCCGGCAACCTATGCGCAGTCCAGCCATGAACTCCGGCTGACGCACGTGACGGACAGCCCGCTCTCCTACACCCTGGGCGCGTACTACTGGAAGTCGAACTACCGGATCGACCTGCTGAGCTACATCGGCTTCGGCGACTGCCATTGGTTTCTGGACCTGCCCGTTGCCGGCCCCAGGACCCGAGCCTCACGAACACCTGCTTGGTCGCAACGATTCCGCAGACTGTGGTCCAGCACACCGAGTCCTATGCCGGATTCTTCGAGGGCGACTACCAGTTCTCCGATGCCTGGACGCTGACGCTCGGCGGGCGCTACACGAAGGACAAGAAGGACAGCGGCCTGATCGACCCGGGCATGCCGCAGCTCGCGACCGAGGGCAGCCTCAGCAATCCGTTCAGGAAGGAATGGAGCGAGTTCACGCCCAAGGCGAGCCTGCGCTATCGGTACTCGCCCGACCTGATGTTCTTCGGCCTGTACTCCAAGGGTTTTCGTGCCGGCGGCTTCTCCGGCCGGCCGAACACGTATGAAGCGGCTTCGATCGCCTACGATCCGGAGACCGTCGATAACTACGAAGTGGGCATCAAGTCGGAGTGGATGGACCACCGTGTGCGGTTGAACGCGTCCGCCTACTTCATGAAGTACAAGGACAAGCAGGAGGAACAGAGCGTTCCGGTCTCGCAGGGCACCGGCCAGCAGACGATCGTGCTCAATGCGGCGACCGCCGAGATCAAGGGACTCGAGGTCGACCTGCTGATGTTGCCGGCGACAGGATGGACGCTGGCCTTCACGCTGGGCCTGCTTGATTCCGAATATACGAAGTTCACCGAACTGAACGACACGACGCCGGATCCGACCGACGTGGTGGATATCAGCTACCTCAAGCTGCGTCGCGCCCCGAAAGTCACCGCGACGGTCGCGCCGAGTTATGAGTGGCCGATGCTCGGCGGCCAGATGTCGGTGCAGGCGAGCTGGCATTACATCGATGAGCTGGAGCTGACCTTCTACAACTCGCCGCAGGGCCATAATCCGTCCCAGAATATTGTCGATGCCTCGATCAACTACCAGCGCAACAACACCACGATCAGCCTGTGGGGCTTGAACCTCACGGAAGAGGATTCGTGGTCGCAGGCCTATGACGTGTTCACCACCCGGACATTCCCTGGATTGTGGACCTACACGACGACCCGTCCGCCGAGGACCTACGGTCTGCGTTTGACGCAGAAGTTCTGAACCCGCCTGGTGAGCGGCACGCAGCCCCGAAGGGGCTGCGTGCCGGCTCGCCCGTCCACGACCGAGTGACAGAGATGGACAATCCCGGCAGCGGCGCGATTCTGGTCGAGCGGCAGGACAGGGTCGGGTGGATCACGCTCAACCGGCCCGAGGCGATCAATGCGATCAATGACGCGGTGCGACAAGACTTGCCCGCCGCACTCCGGGCGTTCGATGAGGACCCGGAAGTTCGTGTCATCCTGCTGCGGGGTGCCGGTCCCCGTGGCTTTTGTGCTGGCGCAGACCTGAAGGAAAAGCGGACGGGCGGAAGTCCGATGGCCGCACGCGGGCCGCAGGGCCGTTCCACCTGGATTCAGTCCTTTGATCGCATCGGCAAGCCCGTGATTGCGGCCATCCACGGCTTTTGCCTGGGCGGCGGGCTGGAGATTGCGCTTGCCTGCGACCTGCGAATCGCTTCGCCGGATGCCGTGTTCGCGCTGCCCGAGACCGGACTCGGGCTGATTCCCGGCGGCGGCGGGACGCAGCGCCTGCCGAGAATCGTCGGTCTCGGCAAGGCGCTGGACCTGTTGCTGAGCGGCGATCGGATCGATGCCGGCGAAGCTTATCGCTGCGGCCTGGTCTCGCGGCTGGCATCGAAGGCCGAGGCGCTCGCTGACGAGGCTGGTGAACTGGCGATGCGCATCGCAGCGCGGCCGCCGATGGCAACGCGGTTCGTCAAGCAGGCGGCGCGAGCCGGCGCCGAGCTCGCTCTCGACGAGGGATTCCGCATCGAACGGGACCTCTTTGCGTTGCTGCTGTCGACGGAGGACCACCTGGAAGCTGCCGCGGCGTTTCGGGAAGGACGCGCTCCCGTGTTCAGGAACAAGTGACACGAGGAACCAGCATGCAGACGAGTTCCGTGACCGGAGGCGTGGTCGTGGTCGGGGCCGGCCTGATGGGTACGGGCATCGCACACGCGTTTGCCTCGGCAGGCCATGCGGTGACGCTGGTCGACGTTTCCCCCGGGGCGCTCGAGGCGGCCACCGGCTCGATCCGCAAGATACTGGCGGACGGCGTCCGGCTGTCCAAGTTGACGGAACAGGATGCGCGCGCTGCGATCGAACGGATTGCGACCAGCACCGATCTCGCAGGATCCCTGGCAGAGCACGGACATCGGGCTGCTGCTCGAGACCGCCGTCGAGTCGATCACCGTGAAGAAGGACATCGTGCGCGAGGCGGATCGCCTGCTGCCGGACGAAGCCGTGATCGCGACCAACACCTCGGCATTGAGCGTGACGGAAATCGCGGCCGCGACCACCCGGGCCGACCGGGTGGTCGGCATGCACTTCTTCAATCCCGTGCACAAGATGAAGCTGCTCGAGATCGTGCGCGGCGTGGCCACCAGCGACGAGACGATTGCGCGCGCGCGCGCCTGGGGCGAGTCAATCGGCAAGACGTCGATCCTGGTGAACGAGTCGCCCGGGCTGACCACGAGCCGCATGTCGGCGCTGATGGGCAATGAGGCGATGTACATGTTGATGGAAGGCACGGCCAGCGCCGAGGACATCGATACCGCGCTGCGCCTCGGCTTCAATCATCCGATGGGCCCGCTGGAGCTTGGCGATCTCACGGGCTGGGACACGCGCCTCGCGGTGCTGAAGTACCTGCACGAGACGCTGGGCGAAAAATTCAGGCCGTGCCCGCTGATCATCAAGATGGTCAAGGCAGGCCGCCTCGGCCGGAAGGCGGGCAAAGGGGTCTACGAGTACGTCGACGGGCAGCGCGTACCGGGCTCGGGCCTGAGCGTCAGGTAATGCGCGAGGTCGTGATCGTCGAAGCGGCCAGGACGCCGATCGGCAAGTTTCGCGGCGGGCTGCGCGACGTGCGCGCGGATCACCTCGGGGCGATCGTCCTCAATGAGCTTGTGCGCCGCGCGGGCATCGAGTCGCAACGTGTCGACGATGTCGTGTTCGGATGCGTCACTCAGGTCGGCGAGCAGTGCGGCAACATCGCGCGCACCGCGCTGCTGAGCGCCGGCTGGCCGGAGACGATTCCGGGCATGACGGTCGATCGCAAGTGCGGGTCCTCGGAGGCCGCGATCCACGTGGCATTCGGCCAGATCCTGGCCGGGGTCTGTGACGTCGTCGTCGCGGGCGGCGCGGAAAACATGAGCCGCGTGCCGATGGGTGGCAATCGCGACGTGCATGGCCAGCCATTCGGGTGGAAGCTGCTCGAACGGTTTGAACAAGTGCCTCAGGGGGAAGCGGCTGAACGCGTATCGGACCGTTGGGGGCTCACTCGCGCCGAGCTCGACGACTTACGCACTCCACAGCCAACGGCGCGCAGCGGCTGCAGCGGATCTCGGCTACTTCACGCGGGAAATCGTGCCGGTCCCGGTGCATGAATGGGGCGAGACCCGCGGTACAGAGGCCGCGGCGACTTTCGATCAGGACGAGACGATACGGCGCGATACGAGCGCCGAGAAGCTCGCCACCCTCAAGACCAGCTTCCGGCCGGACGGGCGCGTGACTGCCGGCAACTCATCGCAGATTTCCGACGGCGCCGCGGCCTTGCTGCTCATGTCGAGAGAGGCCGCCAAGGCCCTCAACCGGCCCGCTAGGGCGCGCATTCGTGCCGTCGCGACCGTTGGCTCCGATCCGACTCTCATGTTGACCGGACCGGTCGCCGCCACAGAACGCGTCCTCGCGCGTGCGGGTCTTGCGCTCGCCGACATCGACCTGTTCGAGGTGAACGAGGCGTTCGCCCCGGTGCCCCTGATGTGGATGCGCGAGACAGGGGTCGGCCACGAGCGCCTGAACGTCAATGGTGGTGCGATCGCCCTGGGTCACCCGCTAGGCGCCAGCGGAGCGCGCATCATGACGACGCTCGTGCATGAACTGGAACGCCGTGACGCGACCCTAGGCTTGCAGGCCATCTGCTGTGCGGGCGGGCTCGCGACAGCGACCATCATCGAAAGACTCGACTGACGAGCAGCGCAGTCAACGACTCAGCCGGTAGACGCGCGTGGCGGTGTCGTGGAACAGCGCCAAACGTTCGGCTTGCGGGTAGGCAAGCGTGACGCGCTTGAACGCGTTCCACAGGACCGTGTAGGAACAAGCCACCCGGTCCATCGGAAAGTTGCTCTCGAACATGCAGCGTTCCGCTCCGAAGTGCTCGATGCAGGTTTCATAGTAGGGGGCCATCGCTGCCGCGAGCTCGACGGAACCTGGTGGCGCAGCGCGCTTGTGCCAGCCGAATCCGCTCATGGCCATTGCCCGTCCGCCGAGCTTGACGACCACATTCGCGCAGCGCGCAAGCTCCGCGATTCCGCTCCGCCATGCGGCGAAAACGTCATCGCGCCTGCCGGCGTAGGGACCGATGCCAAGCGGGCCACCCATGTGGTCGAGCACGATCGTGGTGCCAGGAAACGCGCGGGCGAGGTCGGCAAGCTCGGGAAATTGCGGGTGGTAGACCCAGGCGTCGAATGACAGTCCGAGTCTGCCAAGACAAGCGAAGCCCGCGCGGAATTCCCGGTCCAGCATCAGTTCCCTCGGCGGGTGCGTATGCACCGCGCGGATCTGGTCGCTCGAATCCCAGGCGGTCGCATGGCGAATCCCGCGAAACCGGCGGCTGGCCTGCAGATGTGCCTCGAGCACCGCTTGTACTGGCGAACCCAGGGTCAGATCGGCGAAGCCTACGATGCCGGCAGCGATGCGTGTCCTGTCCGCGCGCTGCTCGTTGGTGGTCGCGATGTGCTCAATGTACTCTGTCTCGCCGACGGGCCGCAGTGCGGGCGGGCCCTCCGTCCGGTACATCCGGTCGCACTCGACGTAAACCGTGCTTTCGACGTGGTGTCCATCGCCGATATCCGCGAGCAATTCTTCGATGAGATAGCGGCTTTGCGGGTACTCCCAGAGGTGGTGATGCGGATCGCATATCGGCAGCGCCGGATCGATGGCATCCTCGACAGTGCGCGCAAGCCACGGGACCTGCTCGGTCATCGATCGTTGCTACTGCGCAACCCGGGGCAGGTTCGCAAGATTCAGCATCTCGTCTTGAAAAAGGCGGCGCGCGTGGCGTGGCCCGAGTTGCTCGTCAAAGTACGCCGCAGTCCGCAGGCCAACCAGCATCGCGTAGGCGATCTCGGCGGAAGCCCCGGCTCCCGAAGCCCCGCATGGGGACTTTTCGAAGAGCTGTTGCAGGTAGGCCTTGCAGTATCGATCCAGCTCCGCCTTCTCTTCGTGAAGCTCCTTGTCGTGCACGGCCACCCCGAAGGACTCGAGCATGAAGCCGATCTCGGTCTTGGTGATGCCCTTGCCGGCAAAGAACAGTTCGGTCAGGAGCTGGATCTGCCGCTCAGGAATCTCGCTGCGGAAACCCTCCAGACGCTCGACGATACGCCGCGTGACGTTCTCGAAGTAACAGGCAAGGATCGCGTCCGTTCCGGGGAAATAATACAGGAGATGGCTGGGCGACATGCCGGCCGTGCGTGCCACATCCGCCAGGGTGGTCTTCGGGTAACCCTTCTCGATCACGCAATGATGCAGCGCCTCGAGGATTGCGCGACGCCGCTTGTCGCCGCGCAGCTCCATTGGTGCTGGCATTTGCCGGGCGTTCGCTTGTTCATCCACTGATTTGATCCACGTCGACGGGGAATCCGCGCTCTATAGCTTGCAGGATTCACCACCGTCGATGACGAACACCGCCCCGGTGACGAATCTGGATTTGTTGGAGGCCAGGTAGCAGACCAGCGGCCCGATTTCGGTGGTCTCGCCCATGCGCCGCGCAGGAATCTTGCGCGTCCGGCGCGCCAGCAATTCGGGAGAATCGAGCACTGCACGCTGGGCATCGGTCGCGAAGGCGCCGGGCGCGATGGCATTGACCTGCACGCCCTTGCCGGCCCACTCCGCCGCGAGCGCCTTCGTGAACTGCACCAGAGCGCCCTTCGATGCGGAGTAGGCAACCAGCGTCGACTTGCCGAGAATTCCGGAGGTCGAGGCGATATTGATGATCTTTCCCGAGCCGCGTGCCACCAGGTGCCTGCCTGCGGCTCGAGTCAGCGTCATCGGCGCCAGCACATTCACGGCCATCACCTCATTCCAGATGTGGTCGGGCTGTTCGAGGAAATCGCCAGCGGGCGCAATACCGGCGTTGTTCACGACGATATCGAGTTGTCCGAACGCGGCGACCGCCTCGTCAGGCAATCGGACGACAGCGGCCGCATCCCGCATGTCGCAGTGGATGATCCGGATGCGCTCCGGCGCGATGGACTCGAGCTTGTGCAGTTCATCGAGGGATCGGGCTACAGCCAGCACCCGCGCACCCTGCTCGACGAGCGCCACCGACGCTGCGTGTCCAAGTCCGCGACTGGCGCCGGTCACGATCGCGACTTGCCCTTCCAGTTCGAAGTCGATCACGGAACCTCCTTGACGAGTTCGCGTGCGATGCCAAGGCGCAGCACCTCCGAGGCGCCTTCGTAGATGCGCATCGGGCGGGCTTGCCGGTAGAGCCGCTCGATCTTCGAGTTACGGATCAGGCCGTAGCGGCCCATCATCTGCACGCAGCGGTCCACCACGCGGGATGCAATCTCGCTTGCCGCAAGCTTGGCAATCGAGGAGTGGTTTAGCGCGGCAGCCGGATCGTCGACTGCGCGGGAGGCCGCGCGGTACGTCAGGAGTCTCGCCATTTCGACTTCTGCGCAACTGTCCGCGAGCATCTGTGCCACTGGCCCCAATTGCGCGAGCGGGCGACCAAACTGCACGCGGGTCCTGGTGTGCCGGACCGCTTCTTCCAGGGCAGCCTGCGCAAGGCCAACGGCGGCGCCCGCAACGGACACCCGAAAAATGCCAAGCGTTGCAAGAACCAGATCCAGGCCTTGCCCAGCCTTGCCGAGGCGCGCATCGGGGGGCAGTTTGACCTGGTCGAAGCGGACTTCGCCGAGCACGTGCGGAGCGATCAGCTCCGGCGAGGGTGTCACCGTTACACCCGGCGTCGCCGCCGGGACGAGTACCATCGAGTAGCCTGATCCCTCCCGCGCGAAGACGACGAAGAACGCTGCGCTGACGCCGTTGGAGATGAATGACTTGGAGCCTTGCAGGACCAGTCGATCACCAGATGTCTTGACTTCGGTCGAGATGGCCTTGAGATCCGAACCGGCGTTGTCCTCGGTCAGCGCAAGCGCGGCAAGCGCTTCGGCCCGGGCGACCCGCGGCAGCCAGTGCGCGCATTGTTCCGGTGACCCGGCCACGGTAATCGCGTAGCTGCCGATGCCTTGCAGCGCGAACAGCGAATCGGCGTGGGAGGACGTTGCCATCAGCACCTCCCGCACTAGGCAGATGGCCAGGGGATCAGGGCGGGCGCTTCGTCCTCCGTACTGGGTCGGAACCATCAGTCCACTGAGTCCGCTCTTCTGCAGGGCGCCAAGCATGCCGCGATGCACTTCGCTGGACTGGTCGGCCTCGACTGCCAGGGGTTCGATCGATCGGGCGAACGCCCGGGCTTCGCGTTGCAGTTCCAGGTACGCCGGTTCGAGTTCAAAGCTCATCCGCAGGAGTCCTGTTCGTCCGCCCCGCGAAGCGGGGTTGCCGTTTCTCCATGAATGCGGTTGCCCCCTCGATCATGTCGGCGGAACCGATCGCCTGCACCAGCATGCCAAGCCCGCTGAGGTAACCATCCCGGCACTGGTTCCACCAGAGGTTCGAACTGATCTTTGCGATCTCGAGATAGCGCGGACTCATGCGCAGTAACTCGTCGGCCCAACGGGTGACCTCTTCCTCGAGCTGGGCATCCGGGACGACGGCATTGATCCAGCCGAGTTCGAGCGCCTGTCTGGCGGGATAGCGCCGGCAGAGGAATGCCACCTCCTTGGCGCGCTTCTCGCCGATGTTCATGGCAAGGAAATTCGTGCCGCCCAGGACCGGAGCGCTGCCCACCCTCACCCCGGTCTGGCCGAATGTCGCGCTCTCGGCAGCAATTGCCAGGTCGCAGGCCACCACGAGCTCGTTGCCACCACCGGCCGCGACGCCATTGACAGCTGCGATGACCGGACGTGGGCTGTTTCTGATCGCCTCGTAGAGATGCAGCGAACCGTAGAACATGCTGCGCAACGCGCCAGCGTCCGGCTTGCTCAGGTTCGCCAGATAACCACCGGCACAGAAAGCCCGGCCGGATCCCGTGAGGACAATCACGCCGGCGTCGTCCGCTTGCTGGATGGCACCTATGAGCGACTGGGCCATTGCAGCGTCGTAGGCATTCATTCGCTCCGGTCGCGTCAAGCGGATCCAGGCAACCTCTCCCTTTCGTTCCGTTGTGATGTCGGACATTTTCAACCCCACTGAAAGTCGGGCCGACTGGCCCTGATCGTTGCTCCGCGCGGATAGTCTGGCGCAGCCACCGGACCCATTTGCTGTATCTTGACAAGCAAGTCATTGTGTGAAAAGTTTGAATTAAGTTCAAGTCCTGTCGATTCGAAAACGGTCAAACGCCGGTCGAGCGACCGATCAACTGATCAATAGCGGAGAGCGTCACATGACGAACGAGAACAAGACAGCAGCATCCCGAGTCGTATTCGATCCCACGAAACTCGAGCAGCTCAACGTTTCCAAGGACTACCCGATGGAGCAGGAGGACTTCAAGCGCCTGTTCACATACAACGCGTACTGCGAGATGGCGCACGTCAACAAGCGTGGCTATCCGATCGTGACGCCGATGTTCTACGTCATCCACGACGGCTTCCTGCAGATGAGCAGCATCCAGAAGTACCGGCACAAGGTCCACCACCTGATCGAGAACCCGAAGATCTCCGTCAGTATTCACAATGACGGCTGCAATCTCCGCCATCAGAAGGCGATCCTGATGATCGGCCACGCCGAGGTGTACACCGATGACGCGATGATGCGCGAGATCCACTGGGCGATCATCGACAAGTACTGGGAGGAGCTGAAGGGCAACGAGACCCAGCGCAAGGCGGCTTTTGCCGCGGTGCACACGCCGCTGCGCGCGATCATCAAGGTTCATCCCGAGAAGATCATGACCTGGGATTTCGGCAAGATGGTCGAGGCCTATGACCCGGGCGTGTGGTTCGGCGAGGCGCACCAGCTGGAGATGCAGTCGATGACGCGTCCCATCTGAGCATCGGTTCGCGTCGGCGGGGCGACTGTTGCGGTTTCCTGGAGGCAGGGATGGGACGTTGGGACGACAAGGCCGAGAAAGCTGCGAGGAAGTGGGCATCGTGGCGGATGCAGGAGTACCCGCAGCACGAGCGGGTCCTGACGCGCATCATCGAGGACAAGGCGAGGCAGTACCCGGATCACGTCGTCTTTCAGTTCCGCGACACGCCGATCACGCTCGGCCAGCTGAACGATGGCATCAACCGGGTCGCCAACGGCCTGCTGGCGCTCGGCGTGAAGCAGGGGGACAAGGTGGCGATCATGCTGCCGAACTGCCCCGAGTTTCTGTACACGTGGTTCGGCGCGAACAAGATCGGCGCCGTCGAGGTCCCGATCAACACCGCGCTCAAGGGTGCCGGGCTCGCGTACCAGATCGTGCAGTCCGATTCGGTGGTGCTGATCGCTGACACCGAGTTCCTCGACCGGCTTGGCGAGGTCGCTGGACAATCTCACTTCCGTGCGCCACGTCGCGCTGTGCGACATTTCCGGCGATCACGCCGCGCTGCCGAAGTGGTCGCGCCTTGAAATGCTCTGGTACAGGGACCTGGTCGACCGGCCGTCCACGGCGCCCAACGATCGTGGTCACGTACCGTGAAATGGCGACCATCCTTTACACGTCGGGCACGACCGGCGTGTCGAAAGGCGTCGAGTTCAGCCACCACTACTGGTACGACATCTGGGCGGAATCGGTAAAGTACTCCCGCTACACCGACGACGACGTGCTGTACACGGGCCTGCCGTTCTTCCACGGCAACGCCCAGGGCATCACGATCGGGCCGGCGATCCTGGCGGATGCCAAGGCGGTGATCGTCGAGCGATTCTCCGCGAGCCAGCTGTGGGACGATTGCCGGCGGTGGGAGTGCACCGAGGCCAACTACATCGGCGGCATCATCCCGATCCTGCTCAAGCAGGAGCCGCGCGAGGACGACGCCGACAACCCGGTGCGCTTGATGGTCGGCGCGGCGGCGCCCGCCGACGAGTGGTTCGAGTTCCAGCGGCGCTTCAACACCAAGCTGCTCGAGGTGTACGGGATGACGGAGTGCTACTGCTGCCTGGCGAGTCCCTACGATGTACCGCGCGCCGGTTCCTGCGGCAAGGCGATCACGGGCTGGGATGTGCGCATCGTCGATGACGACGACAACGACTGCCCGCCGGACGTCACCGGCGAGTTCATCGCCCGCTCCAACAAGATGTTCGTCGGCACCACGGGCTACTACAAGAAGCCGGAGGCCACGCTCGACCTGTTCCAGAACGGCTGGATCCACACCGGCGATATGGGTCGGCGCGACGCCGACGGCTATTTCTACTTCGTTGACCGCAAGAAGCAGGCGATCCGCCGCCGCGGCGAGAACATCTCGTCGTTCGAGGTGGAATCGGTCGTCGGGTCACACCCCGCCGTGCTCGAGTCCTGTGTCGTCGGCGTGCCGTCCGAGGTCGGTGAGGAAGAGGTCAAGGCCGTCGTCGTCTTCAAGGACGGCCAGCAGGCCACGCCGGAGGAACTGATCCGCTGGTGCGAGCCGCGCATGGCGTACTTCGCGATACCGCGGTATGTCGCGATCCGCACCGGTCTGCCGAAGACGCCGAGCGAGCGCGTCGAGAAATTCAAGCTCAAGGCCGAAGGCATTACCGCGGATTGCTGGGACCGCGAAAAGTCGGGAATCGTCCTGCGGCGCTAGCTGCGACTGGTCACACGTCACGGGAGACGGAATATGGGCGGCGCACGTGAAGGCTTGACGCGAAGACAGGTGCTGGCGGGCGCGGGTGCCGCGACTGCGGCGCTGGGCGTCACATCGCTTGTCGCCTCGAAGGCTCGGGCGGCCGGCAGCTGGGATCACGAGGCGGACATCGTGGTGGTCGGCACCGGCGTCGGTGCCTGCTCTGCCGCCGTCACCGCCCACGAGAACGGCGACGGCGTCGTGATGATCGACAAGGCCCCGATTCCCGGCGGCACCTCGGCGAAATCCGCGGGCGTGCTGTGGATTCCGAACAATTTCACGCTCAGGGCTAAGGGCATCAACGATCGCAAAGAAGACTGCCTGAAATACCTCGCGCGCTTTTCCTATCCGGAACACTACAATCAGACGCAGCCCAATCTCGGCCTCAGCGCGCATGCGTACGCACTGCTCGAAGCCTTCTACGACAATGCCTCGGCCGCAATCGACAGGCTGCGTCAGGCAGGCGCGCTGAATGTCGCTGAGTGGCGCATGTTCGCGCTCGACAGGTCTGCGACGGATTACCTCGACCATGTTCCCGAGAACAAAGTTCCTGCCGGCCGCGCACTCGGACCCCTGAAAGCCGACGGCAGCGTCGGTTTCGGCGTGGACCTGATGGCAGCAGCTGGGAGATGCGGTCCGTGAAGCGCAACATCCCGATCCTGTTCGATCACCGAGCAGTGCGGCTGGTATTGGACGATGCCCGGCGGGTCGTCGGCATCGAGGCCGAATCGGCCGGCAAGGTCGTGTCGTTCCGCGCGCGCAAGGCTGCGATATTCGCCACCGGCGGCTACGTCCACAATCCCGAGTTCGTGGAGAACTACCAGCGCAACCGCATCTACGGTTCCTGCGCCATGCCGTGGGCGACTGGCGACTTCATCAATATCGCCGGCGCTGCCGGCGCACGGATGGGCAACATGTCGGGCGCCTGGCGGACCCAGGTACTGCTCGACGAGGCACTGCAAGATTCGCATCTCGCGGCTGGCGTGTTCTTCCCGCCCGGCGATTCGATGCTGCAGGTCAACCGGTACGGGGTGCGCGTGGTCAACGAAAAGCGCAACTACAACGACCGGACCGAGGCACACGGCATCTTCGATCCGTCGCAGGCCGAGTTTCCCAACCACCTGTTGTTCATGATCTACGACCAGCGCACCGCGGATGCCTTCGCCGGCGCCTATCCGTTACCGGCGAAGCCCGACGGGCGCATCGTACGTTCTGCATGCCGACTCCCTCGACGGTCTCGGCACCGCATTGCAGACAGCATCTGGCGGAAATCGCGCCGCGAACCGGCGGATTCACGCTGGCACCCGGTTTCGTCGAGAACCTGAGGAAGACGATCGCGCGCTTCAACGCTTTCGCGCGTGCCGGCAAGGACGACGACTTCAGCCGCGGTGCCGCGGCCTATGATCGCGAGTGGCAGCCAGTTTTCTCGCCGATGCGGCCTGGTACCGAGTGGCCGGCGAACGACGCTCCGAACAACACGATGCACCCGCTCCGGGACCAGGGCCCCTACTACACGATCATCCTCGCGGCTGGCGCCCTCGACACCAACGGCGGCCCGATGATCGATGCCAGTGCGCGCGTCCTCGACACCACGGACCAACCGATTGCCGGACTGTACGGGGCGGGGAACTGCATCGCGAGCCCGTCGCGACTGGCTTACTGGGGCGCTGGCCACACCCTGGGTCAGTCGCTCACTTTCGGCTATATCGCCGCGAACGCGGCCCATCGAGAATCACGGGAGCAACGGCTGAGTGCGAGGCATGGCCCGAATGCTCTTGCGGACACTGGCGCTGGCCGTGGCGATGGCGCCGACGGTCGGGCGGGCGGACGCAGGCAGCTTCGAAACGGACGTGCTGCCGATCCTGAACAGCCAGTGCGTCATGTGCCATCTTCCGGGCGCCGAGCTCGGCGGCTTGAGCCTGTACCCGGATGCGTGGCTCAGCCTGGTCGGGATTGCCTCGAAAGCAGAGTTCCCTGAAGCTGGTCGACCCTGGTGTGCCGGAAAAGAGTTACATGTACCTGAAGCTGATCGGCATGCAGGAAACGGTGGGTGGAAGCGGCTTGCGGATGCCGCCGACCCAGCCGCTGGAAGATGCCCTGATCGAAGCGATACGCCGATGGATCGAGCAGGGTGCGAAACGGAACTGACCGGGAATCCGTGGGGCGCGGAACGCGTAGGGCGCTCGCGACCAAGGCGAACAAGGGGTTGAGCAATGTCCGGCAGCAATGACATGCAGGCGCAGATCGATACCCTGCTGCAGCGGGTCGACGAACTCGAGAGCCGGGCTGCGCTGCGCGATCTCGTCACGGATTATTGCCTGGGCTTTGACTCGCACGACTGGGACCGGTTCATCGGGATCTGGCATCCTGACGCGGTGTGGGAAATCGGACCGCCTTTCGGCACGTTTCACGGGCATGCGGGCATTCGCAAGGCGGTCGAGGAAGTTCTGTACCCGGTCTGGCGCGAGACTCATCATCTGACGTCCAACCTGCGCCTCACATTCAAGGATCGAGACCAAGCGCATGGAATCTGCAACGTCGACTGCATGGGTGCGACCAAGGACAATGTCGTGCAGATGATCAGTGCCACCTACACTGACGACTTCGAGCGGCGCGACGGCATCTGGAAGATCGCCAAGCGGGCGGTAGTCATTCACTACTTCAACCCGATACCTGGTGCCCAGATGGCCGCGCCGTCGTAAGTGGCGGAGCAGCGCCGCTGTGCGGTTGTCATCTCTTCGCTGGAGAGCCGAAGCGGATGTTTTGGATGCCGCCAATGACTAAAGCCTGCTGGGCACTGGTTGCCGTCAAGCAGCGGGCGGAGTGCAAGGGCCGCCTCGCTGGCACGCTTGCCGCGGCGGTGCGCTTGTCGCTCGTGCGTCTCATGCTCGAACACGTGCTCGCGGCGCTCAGGGCGGCGCGGACGATCGATCGCATCGCCATCGTCAGTCCCGAGCGGGATACGGTGACGTCCGACATTTCCGTACTCGAGGACCCTGGTCATGGCCTCAACGCGGCGCTGGACGCCGCGCGGCAGGTGCTCGTCGACCAGGGAGCGAGTGAGCTCGTCGTCCTGCCGGCCGATCTGCCGGTGGTCACGGCCGCAGAGATCGATGCGCTCGTCGAGAGCGGGCGGCGCACGGGCTTTGCGCTGGCGACCGACATCGCGGGCACGAGCACCAATGCCCTGTACCTCGCGGCTCCCGCAGCCTTTCGGTTTCATTTCGGTCCCGGTAGCCGCCGCCACCATATCGAGGAAGCCATGCGACTCGGGCTGAAGCCGCAACTCGTGCGGGCGCGCGGCCTGGAGTTCGACCTCGACGTGGTGGAGGATCTGCTTCGTCTGCAGGCATGCGCAGATCCACGCTACGGGTCCCTGCCACTGTTTTCCGATTGGAGGCCCATGGCTGCCACAGACACGACTCGGTTGATCGAAGACGCTGCCAACGGCCGCGCGCCGGATGGCGCCGCGGCGCTCGATTTCGTCGACGCGCCGCTCGAGCCGCTCATGCGCGCCGCCGAGGCCCTCACGCTTGCTGGTTTCGGGCGGACGGTCACCTATTCGCGGAAGGTCTTCATCCCGCTCACGCAGCTGTGCCGAGACGTCTGTCACTACTGCACCTTTGCCAAGGCGCCGCGTCAGCTCGCGAGTCCCTACCTGTCGCCGGAGGCCGTGCTGGACATCGCGCGCGCCGGCCAGGCTGCGGGCTGCAAGGAAGCGCTGTTCACGCTGGGCGACCAGCCGGAGCTGCGCTACACAATTGCCCGTCGTGCACTCGAAGCGCGGGGCCTGACGACGACGCTCGATTACCTTGAGCAGATGGCTGGCCTGGTGCTGCGGGAGACCGGGTTGCTGCCGCACCTCAACCCCGGAGTCATGGACCGCGCAGAACTCGAGCGGCTCCGGCCCGTGTCGGCATCGATGGGCATCATGCTCGAAACGGCCTCCGAGCGGCTGTCACAACGGGGCGGGCCGCACTTCGGCTCGCCGGACAAGTGGCCGGCCCGCCGGCTCGAGACACTGCGGCTGGCCGGCGAACTTGCAATCCCTTTCACCAGCGGTCTGTTGATCGGCATCGGCGAGACGCGCCGGGAGCGGATCGAGGCACTGCTCTGCCTCAGGGAACTGCACAACGAATTCGGCCACCTGCAGGAACTGATCATCCAGAACTTCCGCGCCAAGCCTGGCACGCGGATGACAGATGCGCCGGAGCCCGCCCTCGAGGAGCAGCTGTGGACCGTCGCAGTCACGCGACTCCTGTTCGGCAACAGCCTGTCGGTCCAGGCTCCGCCCAACCTGCGCGCGGCGAACTTGAACCCCTCATCCGGGCGGGCATCAACGATTGGGGTGGCGTGTCACCGGTGACGCCGGACCACGTAAATCCCGGAAGCGCCCTGGCCGCAGCTCGTGGACCTTGAGCAGGAGACAGCTGCGGCCGATCGGCAGCTCGTCGAGCGCCTTGCATTAGGCCCGCGCTTATGCCCGTGCGCCGGCTCGACTGGGTCGACGCCGCGCTCGTGCCCAGGATTCTCCATCTGACCGACAGCCTAGGGCCTCGCGCGCCCGGATGTCTGGCATGCGGGGACCGCCACTCGCTCTGCCACCTGTCGACTGCGACTGGCTCCCGTCGCGAGCGCCGATCCTGTGGCCGCCTCGAAGGCGATTGCGGCGCTGCTCGCGGCCGCACAGGCCGGGGAAGAGCTGACGCGAAGGCGCGATCACTGACGCTCTTCGCCACGGACGGTTCCGATCTGCGGGCGGTACTCGACGCGGCCGATCGGCTGCGAGCGGCGGTCGCGGGTGACAGCGTTACCTACGTCGTCAACCGCAACATCAACTACACGAACATCTGCACCTACCACTGTGGCTTCTGCGCATTCTCAAAAGGCCGTAGCTCGCGCAGCCTGCGCGGCCCAGCCTACGACCTCGACCTCGACGAGATTGCGCACCGCACCGTCGAGGCCGCGCGAGGCCGGCGCCACGGAGGTCTGCCTGCAGGGCGGCATTCACCCGAGATTTACCGGCGACACCTATCTCGACATCGTCGCTGCGGTGAAGGCGGCGGTGCCCAGCATGCATGTCCATGCGTTCTCGCCGCTGGAGATCCGTCACGGCGCCCAGACGCTCGGCCTGACGCTCGCGGATTACCTGAGCTCGTCTCCAGCGAGGCGGGCCTCGCGACCCTGCCAGGCACTGCCGCAGAGATCCTCGATGACGAGGTGCGCGCCATCCTCTGCCCGGACAAGTTGAACACCGAAGAGTGGCTCGAGGTGATGCGAACGGCGCATGCCTTGGGCTCAGGTCGACCGCCACCATCATGTTCGGACATGTCGATCAGCCGGTGCACTGGGCCCGGCACCTGCTGCGGATCCGCAGGCTGCAGGCCGAGACCGGGGGTTTCACCGAGTTCGTGCCGCTGCCGTTCGTGCACATGGAGGCGCCGCTCTGGCGCAAGGGCCGCGCACGCTCGGGTCCGACCCTGCGCGAGGCCGTGCTCATGCACGCGGTGGCGCGACTCGCATTGCATCCGCTCGATCTCCAACATCCAGACGTCGTGGGTCAAGATGGGGCCGGAGGGCGCGGCGTTGTGCCTCGAGGCCGGTGCCAATGACCTCGGCGGAACACTGATGAACGAGTCCATTACCCGCGCCGCCGGCGGTGTCCACGGGCAGGTGCTCGATGCGCGTCGCCATGGAGGATCTCGCGCGCCGCATCGGCCGCCCGGCGGTGCAGCGTACGACTCTCTATGGGCGCCCGCCGCCGGAGCGAGCGAGCTGCCATGCAGGCGGATATGAAAACAGAGCGCGCGCGCACTGATCGCGGGAGCAGGAAGCATTGCTGAGGCTCGGCTACAAGGCGTCAGCCGAACAGTTCGCGCCGAGCGAGTTGCTGGACATTCGCGGTTCTCGCGGAGCAGCAGGGATTCGACTCGGTCTTCATCAGCGACCACTTCCAGCCGTGGCGCCACACGGGCGGCCATGCGCCCTTCGCGTTCGCCTGGATGGGCGCGCTCGGGGCCCGCACGTCCCGGGTCGCCATCGGCACGAGCGTGCTGACCCCGAGCTTTCCGCTATCACCCGTCGATCGTCGCCCAGGCGTTCGGCACGCTCGTCGGCGATGTTTCCGGGTCGCATGATCCTGGGCGTCGGCACCGGCGAGTCGCTCAACGAGGTGCCGGCCACCGGCATGAAGTGGCCCGAGCCGCAGGGAGCGCTTTGCACGGCTTCGCGAGGCGGTCAAGCTGATTCGCCTGCTGTGGTCGGAGGAGCGCGTCACCTTCGAGGGCGAGTTCTACAGGACGGAGAAGGCGACGATCTACGACCGGTCCGACGACATGCCGCCGATCTACATCGCAGGCGCCGGGCCGATGATCTCGAAGTACGCCGGGCGGGTGGCCGACGGCTTCATCTGCACGAGCGGCAAGGCACCGGAACTCTACCGCGACACGCTGCTGCCCAACGTCGCGGCCGGCCTGCAGGCGGCGGGCCGGCCGGCCGATGCCATCGACCGCATGATCGAGATGAAGGTGTCTTTCGACCTCGATCCGCGGCGCGCGCTCGAGGACACGCGGTTCTGGGCGGCGCTTGCGCTGTCGGCCGAGGAGAAGATGTCGGTCGAGGATCCGCTGGAGATGGAACGCCTCGCCGACGCGCTGCCGGTCGAGCGCGCGGCAAAGCGATGGATCGTCTCAGCCGATCCCGAGGAGCATGTCGAACGGATCCGGCCGTACGTCGAGCTCGGATTCCGCCATCTGGTCTTCCATGCGCCTGGGCCGGACCAGGAGACGTTCATCCGCCTGTACGCCGAGCACGTGCTGCCGAGACTGCGCGCAGAGTTTGGCTGAGCGGGTCCGCCGCCGGTGACACCTGAGTGACAGCCACTCTGCAGCTGATCGCCGTGCCCGGCATCCCGCTGGTGCGCCCCGGCGACGACCTGGCCGGGCTGATCGTCGCCGGCATGGCCACCGCGGACCTCGCGCTGCAGGACCACGACGTCGTGGTCATTGCGCAGAAGATCGTGTCGAAGGCAGAAGGGCGGTTCGTCGACCTTGCAAGCATCGTGCCCTTCGCCGCGAGCCGAGACCCTCGCGCGCGAGGTGCAGAAGGACCCGCGCCTCGTGGAGATCATCCTGTCCGAATCGCGGCGCATCGTGCGTTCCGGAAAGGACGTGCTGATCGTCGAGCATCGCCTCGGTTTCGTCATGGCGAATGCCGGCGTGGACCAGTCGAATGTGGCGGATCCGCACGACCGTCAACTCGCGCTGATGTTGCCGCAGGATCCCGGATGCCAGCGCCGCGCGACTTCAGAAAGAGCTGGACGCTCAGGTCCGGCTGCAAGGTCGCGGTCGTCATCAACGACAGCTTCGGGCGGCCCTGGCGGCTGGGTACCGTCGGCGTAGCGATCGGGTGCGCCGGACTGCCGTCGCTGCTCGACCTGCGAGGTGATCCCGATCTGTTCGGCCGGTCGCTGCAGGTGACGGTCGTCGCGTATGCGGACGAGATCGCGGCGGCCGCGTCGCTGCTGATGGGCCAGGCCGACGAGGCGCGCCCGGTCGTCATCGTGCGGGGGCTGCCGCGTCAGGAGCGCACCAGCCGGCCAGCTCCATGATCCGTCCGCCGGAGGAGGACCTGTTCCGATGATGGGCGAAGTCGTCGCGCTTTCAGGCGGCGTCGGCGGCGCAAAGCTCGCGCTCGGCCTCGCTCGTGTGCTGCGACGGGACGCAGCTCACGGTCATCGCCAACACCGGCGACGACTTCAGTCACCTTGGGCTCGCCATCTCGCCGGATATCGACACGCTGGTCTACACGCTCGCCGGGCTCGCGGATCCCGTGCAGGGCTGGGGCCGGCGGGACGAGACCTGGACCTTCATGGCCGCGCTCGAGCAGCTCGGCGGCGAAACTTGGTTCCGGCTGGGCGACGCCGATCTCGCGATGCATGTCGAACGCACGCGGCGGCTGGCAGCGGGCGAAACGCTCTCGGCGGTGACCGACCGGCTGCGGCGGCGACTCGGGATCGCGGCGCGCATCCTGCCGATGAGCGACGATCCCGTTCGTACGCGGCTTGAGACCGATGCCGGCTGGCTCGATTTCCAGGACTACTTCGTGCGCCGGCATTGCCAGCCCAGAGTCCGGCAAGCTCGACTTCCCCGGTGCCGATACGGCACGACCGCTGCCGCGAGGTGATGGCTTCGCTCAGCAGCGGGGACCTGCGGGCGGTCGTCATTTGCCCGTCCAATCCGTTCCTCAGTATCGAGCCGATTCTCGCCATCCCGGCGATCCGGGCAGCGCTCTGCGGATGCCGCGCGCCCGTCGTCGCGGTCTCGCCGGTCATCGGCGGCCAGGCGGTCAAGGGCCCGACCGCCAAGATCATGCGCGAGCTGGGGCTCGAATCCGGCTCGGCGGACGTGGCTCGCCGGTACGCCGACCTGCTGGACGTCTTCGTCGTGGACGAGGTCGACGCAGCCACGGCCGTTCCCGCCGGCATCGAGGTCGTTTCTGCGCCGACGCTCATGACGAGCCTCGAGGACCGTGAACGACTTGCGCGCGTCGGTGCTCGCCGTCGCCGATCGGGCTGCCGGGCGCCGGATCGCAGCTTCCGTACACCGCTGGAATATCCTGACAACTATGAACACGCAAACTGCTGACATCGGTCTGATCGGCCTGGCCGTGATGGGCGAGAACCTGGCCCTGAATATCGAGAGCAAGGGATTCTCCGTCTGTCTCTACAACCGCACGGCCGTGAAGGTGCGGGACTTCATGCACGGGCGCGGCAGCGGGAAGCGCTTTACCGGCGCGAATACCCTGCCGGAGTTTGTCGCCGCAATCAGCGCGGCCACGCAAGATCATCATGCTGGTGAAGGCGGGCGTGGCGGTGGACGAGTTGATCGACCAGCTCACTCCAATGCTGCAGCCTGGCGACATCCTGATCGACGGCGGAAACAGCCTGTTCACGGACACTATTCGTCGCGCTCAGCAGGCGGAAAGCGATGGGTCTGCTGTATGTCGGTTCGGGCGTCTCAGGTGGCGAGGAGGGCGCGCTGCGTGGACCTTCGTTGATGCCAGGAGGCAGCCCCGCCGCATGGCCCCACATCCGTCCGATCTTCCAGGCCATCTGCGCGCGAACGCCGGAAGGCGAGCCCTGCTGCGACTGGATGGGCGAGGACGGGGCGGGTCACTTCGTGAAGATGATCCACAACGGCATCGAGTACGGCGACATGCAGCTTATCTGCGAGGCCTACGACTTGATGAAACGCGGCCTCGGCATGAGCAATGTCGGGATGCATCGAGTGTTCGCCGACTGGAATGCGCGCGAGCTCGACAGTTACCTGATCGAGATCACGCGGGACATTCTTGGCTTCCGGAACAAGGATGGCGAGGCCACCATCGACCTGATCCTGGATGTCGCCGGCCAGAAGGGCACAGGCAAGTGGACCGTCGGCCGCCGCGCTCGACGAGGGCATGCCGCTCACCCTGATCGGCGAGGCCGTGTTTTCGCGCTGCCTGTCGGCGGCCAAGGCGGAGCGCGTGGAAGCGTCCCAGCACATCGCTCCCGATGTGGGCAAGTTCAGCGGCGACGCGGGTCGCCTTGTCGACGATCTTGCGTCAGGCGCTGTATGCCTCGAAGATCGTCAGCTATGCGCAGGGTTACCAGCTGCTGCGTGCAGCCGCGCGTACCCACGGCTGGAACATGAATTTTGGCGGCATCGCCCTGACCTGGCGCGGAGGCTGCATCATCCGCTCGGCATTCCTTGGCGAGATCAAGAAGGCTTTCGATCGCGATCCCGGGCTGGTCAATCTGCTGCTCGACCCGTTCTTCAAGCAGGCGGTCGAGAGTCGGCAGGCTGCCTGGCGACGCGTGGTCGTCACGGCGGTGACACTCGGCATTCCCGTGCCCTGCCTCAGTTCGGCACTCGCCTGGTTCGACGGCTACCGCTCGGCGCGGCTGCCCGCGAATCTGCTGCAGGCGCAGCGCGACTATTTCGGTGCGCACGGCTACGAACGCATCGATCGTCCGCGCGGCGAGTTCTTCCATACCAATTGGACCGGCCGCGGCGGGTCGACGACCTCGCAGTCCTACTCGGTCTGAGCGATGACGGTGGCGGGGGAGCCTGGATGAAGGTGATCATTGTGCCAAACCCGGCGGCAGCCGCGACGGCGGCGGCCGCGACGCTCGCTGCGGAGATCGAGGCGGCGACAGAATCGCGCGGCGTCTGCTCGATTGCACTGAGCGGTGGCCAGACGCCCTGGCAGATGCTCGAAGCATTGCTCGGCAGGCCCGTTTCCTGGCATGCGCTGCACGTCTTCCAGGTCGACGAGCGCGCCGTGCCAATCGACGACGAGCGCCGCAACGCCCGGCGGATCCGCGAACTGCTCGTCCGCCCCGGTGCGCTGCCCGCCGCGCAGTTTCATGCAATGCCGGTCGATGGCGCTGCGCTCGCACGCTGCGCCAGCGACTACAGCAGGGCACTGGCGCAGACACGCAGGGACGCCGCCGGTGCTCGACGTGGTGCAACTTGGTCTCGGGCCCGACGGGCATACCGCATCGCTGGTGCCTGGCGATCCACTGCTGGACTTGACTGACGCTGAGGTGGGAGTGAGCGGTCCCTATCAGGGTACGCGGCGGCTCAGCCTGACGTTTGCGGCGTTGAATCGGGCCCGGCGCATCCTGTGGCTGATCACCGGCGCGGCCAAGTCCGAGATGCTGCGCCGCCTCGTGGACGGTGACGCGACGATTCCTGCCGGGCGAGTGGCGCGTGCACAGGCAACGGTAATCGCCGACGCCGCTGCCGCGATGATGCTGTCTGACGCCGACACGCATGTCGATTGACCGCGCCTTGTTGTCGCGCAAATCCGGTACATTCCTCGTTGTCGAACACCAGCTTCGGCAGTAGGCGACATTCAGGTGCTGCTTGGTACCGTAGATTTCCATGCCGACTTCGGCGCCCGCCGCATGCGAGAAACGAGTCAGCCGATCGCGTATGGGCATGTAATATATGTGTTCGCGTTCATCGTGGTGGCTTCAATTGGATCTGACGCGCCTGCAAAGCCGTTTGCGCATGCTGGGCCCGCGATACTGGCTGACCTGGCTGGGCCTCGGAATCCTGCGCTTGATCGAGCCGCTGCCCTACCGATGGCAGTTGCGTATCGGCCGCTTACTCGGCCGCGTGATCAGTTTGTTGCCGCTCTCCTATATTCGGATTGCGCGCCGGAATATCGAGATCTGCCTGCCCGATCTCACGCCCGATGAGCGTGCGGCGCTCTTGAAGCGCCACGTCGAGAGTCTTGGCATCGGTCTTTGCGAGACGGCGATCACCTGGTGGAGCCCGAATGAACGAGTACGTGCACTGGCGCAGGTCGAGGGGCTGGAGCACCTTCAACGGGCGCTCGCCAGGGGCCGTGGCGCCATCTTGGTCGGCGGACATTTCACGACCATCGAGATCGGCACCCGCGTCCTGGGAACGGTCGTGCCCCTAAATGTGCTGTACCGGCCGACCAGGAACGAGGTCCTGTCGGCGGTCATGGCACGCAAGTTCGCGCATTTTGGCCAGCGCGCGATCCAGTACGACGATATCCGCACCCTGGTGCGGGCGCTGAAAGAAAATGGCGCGGTCTGGTACGCGCCCGACCAGAGCTATCGCAACAAGGGTGCAGCCATGCTGCCTTTCTTTGGTACGCCAGCCGCCACCGCGACTGCGACATCGCGCCTGGCGCGCATGACGGGCGCTGCCGTGCTGACCTATTTTCCCCAGCGCCTGCCGGGCGGCCAGGGTTACCGGGTGTTCATCGGGCCGGAGCTCGAGAATTTTCCGAGCGATGACCCGATAGCGGATACGGTACGTTTCGGTGCCCTGCTCGAGGCGCAGGTCCGGCACCACCCGGAGCAATACTTGTGGATGCACCGCCGCTTCAAGGGGCTCTCGCCCGACTACCCTGATTACTACGGGCGCGATTCCAGGCGCCGGCGCGCCTGATCATCCGGCCTGAGGATGCAGCCGCCGCCAGCGCTCGGCGAACAGGAAATAGAGGGCCGGGCCGAAGGCAAACAGCATCACGGAAATTCCCATCGTCAGTCCGACGAATGTCATGAACCCGGCGCAGCAATAATCCCGATAACGGGCAACGATGTGCGTGGGCACGGCAATCAGCAGTTCGAGGATGCTGCCCTGGAATAACAGGCGACACTGCCTGGTGACGAGGTCGCGTGGCTCCTGTGTTCTTGCGGCCTTGGAGAATACGATTGCCCAGGCGCCCCAGGTCGCGAGACCGGCGGCAACACCGCTCCAGCCGATCCAGTCATTGGTCGCATCCCTGATTCCCATATAGACGAATTCGTCGATGGCGAGAAACGCAGCCAGTACAAGGACGCCCATCATCAAGCCGGCGGTCAGGATCGTAGGCCAGAGTGCACTCCGGGTGACCGGCCGGCTGCTGTCTACCCGGACGGGCACTGACAACAGCGCGAACTGGGAAGCGACCATGGCGACGATCCAGGCCCAGTAGGCCCCCTCGGCGTAGACCTTCAGCGCCTGGCCGAGCGGCGAGTCTGTCGAAAGCTCGGAGCCGAATGCTGCCAGCAGGACCGGCACGGTCAGTGCGACCAGGATCACGAGGTATAACGCAGCCACAAGAACGGCCCATCGCTTCATGGGGCCCCCGTGTTCAATTGTTGTCGTAGGGATTGAATCCGCCGAACTTGTCTTTCTTGCCGGCCTTCGGTTTCTCGTACTTGACCTTGCCATCCGGCTTCAGGACCTTGCGCAGTATCTGCGTGCTCACCAGCGAGAGTTCATCTGCCGCCTGTTTCAAGTTATCGGTGATGGGCGCCGCGGTGACATCGGCGGCACGCGCGGCTGGCGGTTGTGGGCTGTCGCTTTCGAGCGCCGCCCGGAGGTCATCCTTGCTGACGATCTGATAGACGCCCGTTGCGGTATCCTTCGCGAGTACGCCGTCCTTCCTGCCCCTGGCCAGCCGGCTGATCTCGCTGCGGGTCTTGCCATCATCGGACTTCAGGATTTTCTGCAACGCCGTGGTGGAAACCAGTTCGAGTTCCACATTCTCGACCTTGCCGACCCAGACGGTGCGGCCACGGTCGTCGGTGGCGACCTTCGCGGGCTTGCGGATAATGACGGTCTTGACGAAGTCTTTGGTCACGGCTGGCAGATTGTGGACCAATCAGGGAATCAAGTCGAAATCCTACTTATTGCGCTTCCGGATTTGACCGGCGCTGCCCGGCATGAAATAAGTTTCCCCGGATGATCGACCGTAAACGCCTGGCCACCCTCTACGCCGCAGAAGAAGAGCGCTTCGTCGCCGCCCACCCGCGTTCGGCAGGGCACTTCGCAGAGGCCCGCGGCAGCCTTCTGGGCGGCGTGCCGATGGCCTGGATGAGCCGCTGGCCCGGTTCGTTTCCGCTGTTCTTCGAGCGGGCGGCAGGCGCGAGGATCACCGACGTCGACGGCATCGAATACGTGGATTTCTGCCTCGGCGACACCGGCGCCATGACCGGCCACGCGCTGCCCCAGCTCGCGGAGGCGCTGCACCGCCAGGCCGCGCGGGGTATCACCACCATGCTGCCCAACGCAGATGCGGTCTGGGTCGGCAACGAATTGGCACGCCGGTTCGGCTTGCCCCTGTGGCAGCTGGCGATGACGGCGACTGACGCCAACCGCTTCGTGCTGCGCTTCGCCCGCTGCCTGACGGGCCGGTCCGAAAGTCCTGGTGTTCGACTGGTGCTATCACGGCAGCCTCGACGAGACGCTCGTCGTGCTCGGACCTGACGGAAAGACGGTTTCACGCCTGGGCCACATCGGTCCGCAGGTGAATCCTGAACTGACCACCGTGGTTGTGCCGTTCAACGATGTTGTTGCGCTCGAAGCGGCACTCGCAAAAGGCGATATCGCCTGCGTGCTGGCGGAACCGGCGCTCACCAACATCGGCATCGTGCTGCCCGCGCCCGGTTTCCACGATGCGTTGCGGGCCCTGACGCGCAGGCATGACGTGATGCTGGTCATCGACGAGACGCACACGATCTGTGCCGGGCCCGGCGGCGCCACGCGTGCCTGGGGGCTGCAGCCGGATTTCCTGGTGATCGGCAAGACCATCGGCGGCGGCATGCCGGTGGCAGCCTACGGTTGCTCGGCCACAATCGCCGGGCGAATCAACGAATTTTTTGCCGACCGGGGCTTCGATACCAGCGGCGTGGGCGGAACGCTCACCGGCAATGCGCTCGCCCTTGCCGCCGTACGCGCGACCTTGGGAAGCACGCTGCACGAGGCGGACTTTGCACGGATGATCCCGCTCGCTACCCGCTGGAGCGGGGGAGTGCAGGCCACGATCGATGAATTCCGCCTGCCCTGGAATGTGCAGCAGCTGGGCTGCCGGGCGGAATACTGGTTCTGCCCGCTGCCGCAGGACGGCGCCACCGCTGCCGCCGCGACTGACGATGAACTGGACGCGTTCATGCATTTATGGGCGATCAACCGCAGTGTCCTGCTGACGCCCTTCCACAACATGGCGCTGATGTCGCCTTATCACTCGGAAGCGGACGTCGATCTTCACACGCAGGTATTCCACGACGCTGTCGTGGCCTTGAACTCCTGAAGTCCTTTTGCGCGGCTAGCGCGCTTTCAGGCTGCCGGGAATGGGCGGTCCGGCCTCCGGATTGAACTTGCGGTAGTCGAGGCCAAGATACTGAAGCATGGTTGCCGCGATGTCGCTTTGCGTGACGTCCGGGAAGTTGCTCACCTCGCCGAGCGCCGGCGTATCCGGCCCGATGATGGCGATCCAGATATCCTGGCTGCCTTCGATGCCTGCGTCGTGATCGACCCAGTCCTTGGGTGTGCGGCCGCGGCCGTGATCGGTCGTGATGATCAGCGTCGTGCGGCCCTTGTATTTCTCCTGCGATTGCAATGTCTGCCAGAGTTCCCTGATGAAACCATCGACCAGGTGCAGGTAGTCGAGCAGCCGGTCGTAGCGGCGCGCATGGGCCCAGTCGTCCGACTGGCCAAAGCCGAGCCACAGGACGCGTGGCTGGTGCTTCTGGAGGTAAGCCAGCGCAATCCGGAACGACAGCGCGTCGTTACTGCCCTCATCCCAGAGCTCCATGACCTGCTTGCGCAGCGCGCCGAGCATGTCCATCTCGGGCGTGCTGAGCTCCGGTGGCACGAGCTCGTAGGCTCCATTCATGAAGAATGTACCGTCGCTCTGCGACGCTGCCATCTTGAAGCCGTCCCATCCCCCGAATTGCGCAACCTCGGTCGGCCGCAGCTTGAGTGTTCGGTGGATGTAGTCGAGCACAGTTTCATGCTTGTAACGCACTAGATCGTTGCTCAGCACGTCGGGCTGCGGCTGACCGGTAAGGATCTCCGAATAACCCGGATACGAAAACCACTGGGTATTGCGCACCGTGGCCTTGCTGCCGCGCGCCTGGTTGCCGAGCAGCATGCCCGCGGGCACCAGGGTCTTCCAGAAGAATGGCATCAGGGCTTCGCGCCTCTCTTCGGCGGTGTCGCGCCAGTAGCGTTCACGCGCGACGTCGATTTCCTCGAGGTCGGAATCCGCCTCCGCGGCGGCAATCCGCAGATCCATGCCTCCAAACAGCTCCTGAGTGCGCACGCCATCGAGCGTAACCAGGACGATGTTCCGGTCCGTCGTGCCGGCGCCCGCCACTGGCGATGACAGGAACAGCAGCAACGCGCATAGCGTGGCAGCGCCCGGCGCCTGTCGGAACACTGCATTCGCAGCTTTGTCCATGCATGCTACCCCTGACTAACTGGTTTTCCGGCCGGACCTGAATTGGGGCGGCGATGAGAACCCGATCCATCCCCGGCGCCTGAAATAGAGCGTCATGCCGACCGCGAGAATGATCATGACGCCCCACACGATGAAGTATCCGTTGCGTGATGCCAGCTCCGGCATATTCTGGAAATTCATGCCGTAGATTCCGGCGACGAATGTGAGCGGTATGAAAATGCTGCCAATCAATGTCAGCACCTTCATGATCTCGTTCGTTCGATGACTGACGTTGGACAGGTAGGCGTCCGCCAGGTCGGATGCCATCTCACGCGATGAATCGATCAATTCCACGATCTGGGCGATATGGTCGTAGGTGTCCCGCAGGTAGACCTTGACCTGCTTGCCAATGAATGGCGTGTCTTCCCGCAGCATCGAATTGATCGCCTCGCGCTGTGGCCACCCGACCCTGCGCAGGACGACCAGCTGGCGCCGGGTCGAATGGATGCGCGCCAGCAGCTCGGGATGCGGCTCCTCGACCACGAGATCCTCGAGTTCCTCGAGCTGGTCGGACAGTCTTTGGGCGACCGGGTAATACCGGTCCACCATGGCGTCGATAAGCGCATAGGCGAGATAGTCGGAGCCCTCGCGGCGGATGACGCCGATGCCGGACTCGATGCGCGCCCGGACCGGGTCGAAGAAGCCGTAATAACGCGCCTGGAATGTCAGCAACCAGCGCTTGCCAAAGATGAAGCAGACCTGCGGCGTCCGCACGATACCGTCGTCGCCGATCTGCGGAGTGCGTGCGATGATCAGCTGGTGCTGCTCGTGCAGCTCGGACTTCGCCCGCTGCGGCACATTGACCGCGTTTTCGAGCACGATCGGGTGCAACTCGAAAATGGCGCCGATCGCGCGCAGCTTCGCCTCATCGCCAAAGCCCTGGATGTCGACCCAGGTCATGCGATCGGCATTGCGCAGCGACCGCAGCGCCTCAACATCCTCGACCTCATGCCGAGTCACGGATTGTGGGTCGTACTGTGCGACGAAAATCCTGGGTGGCGGCGAGCCTTCCGGTATGGACAGCGTGCCGGGACGCGCGCCAATCTCGGGATTCTGCTTCTGGAACATGCCCGGCCCGCCCCGCTAACTTCCGCCGCGTCCGCCGCTATCGATCATCCGTACTTCCAGTGGCCGGGTGGTATCCAAATGCACGTCGCGCTGCGGGAACGCGATGATCAGTTCGTGCTGCCGGAACAATTCGTCGATGGCAAACCGGACGCTGCTCTGGATCCTGCGCACCTCCATCGGCGATCGTGCCTTGACCCAGAAATAGGCGTCGAAGTTGAGCGAGTTGTCCCCGAATTCCTCGAATATGACGGCTGTGGCGGGTGCCTTCAGGACCTGCTCGTTCTCCTGCAGGACGCGGAGGATCAGCTCTTCGACAAGCCGCGTCGGTGAACCATATATGACGCCGACCGTGACTTTCGCGCGGATCAGGTCGTCCGAAAGGGTCCAGTTGACGACATTGCTCTCCAGGAAAAAGCTGTTCGGCACGACGATGAACCGGCCGTCGGTCGAGTGAATCTGCGTGCTGCGCGCACCGATTTTCTCGATCCTGCCGTGATTTTTGTCGACCTCGACGAGATCATGGACCCTGACCGGGCGCTCGAGCAGCAGGATCAGGCCGCTGATGAAATTGTTCATCACGTTCTGGCTGCCGAAGCCGATGCCGATTGCGAGCGCACCGCCCAGTACGGCGAAGGCGGTGAGCGGTAGGTGCACGACGCGCATGGAGAGCAATGTGAACGCGACGACGATTGCGTAGAAAGACAGTGTCTCGATCGCGTTGGCCCCGCCGGTATCAAGGGTCATCCGCGATTGCGCGATGCGTGCCAGCAGGCTCGAGCCGCGACGCGCGATCCACAGGCCGATACCGAATATCAGTGGCGCCAGTACCAGGGAGCCGACAGTAATGGGCACGTTGTCGACAGTCGTCAGGGTGTGCGTCCAGACATCGTTGGCGATCTGGATAACCATCGCGAAATCGTCACTCAGAGTCATGAATTCACCGCTTTACGCCCTGGCAGCATCTGTGGGGGCATTATGCAGGTATCACGTGATGACGGCAGCATCGGGCGCGCCGGCATTTCCGGGCGATTCAGCTTTGCACGCCGGGCAGGCGCACTTCCAGGAACTCCAGATCGTCGCTCAGGGAGGCAAGAACGCAATCGAGTCCGGCGGGCAGGACGAGGCTGTCGCCCTTGTCCAGGCACAGTTCCCCGGGTGTGGCGCCCAGCAACGCCAGCCGGCCCGCGAGCAGGTAGACGAATAGCAGTTCGCCGTCGTGCCTCCACTTCCGGGCAGCAAGTTCCGCGCCCGGCGCGCGGATGACCCGTGCGCCCGCAAGGCGGGCGGTTGCCGCAGCGAGCCCCAGATCGCGGGATTTTTCGAGGCCGGCCGGTGAACCGGCCACGTGGCGCGTGAAGTGTTGCCCGTCGAAATCGCGATCGGGCCGCAGGGTGGCAGTCGGAAGTTCGAGTTCATGATCGAGGTAGGTGTCGTGTTCTGCTGGACAGGAAATCTCGATCACCTCCAAGCCGGCCGAGGATTCCAGCACGCGATGACGGATTCGCGGCGGCTGGAGCACACAATCGCCCGCCGCGAGGACGAACGGCGGACCCTGGTCCTCATAGACGACGCGCACCCAGCCCATCGCGCAATAGATCATCTGGAAGCGCACGTTGTGGAAATGCACGTGATCGGGCACGGGCCCGGCATCGCTGATCTGGATCAACGACGCGATGAATCGCCCGCCGAGCCGGCCGGGGATCAGGTCGCGGTATCGCATGCCGGCCCTGCCGCTGACCGAACCGGCACCTGCCGCGCGGCCGACGACCAATTCCTGCCGGCCGGCCGGGATCACGAGTGCGCGCGATTTCTCTGCCAGCTCGATGCGCGTGCCGTTGGGCGCGTGGATTTCGCGTGCGCCCTGGCCCAGGGCGAGAGGGTCGTCGCAGTGGAGGCGCAGTGTGCCCGGGGGCCCGGCGCCGCCGCGCCGCAATTCGATTCGCAGTCCATGACCTGAAATCAGGGCAGTGCGTGGATCGTCGGCCGGGGAGATGCGTTCGAGCCGGAAGCCGAGCCGCCCGACGAAGAAGTCGAGCGTCGGTTGTAGCTCGGCGCAGGGGAGCACGATCTCCGCGGTGCGGATACGTCCGGGCGGCTTGTCGTCGGCACTGCCTTGATGCACGGCACCGAGTCTAAGCGATCGGCCGTTCGGATCTGGCGATCTTCGCCTAGACTGCCGGTCGTGAACGCGTCGAATGCTTCCGGCCCCGGGCTCAAGCGCGACCTGGGGACGCTCGAGTCTTATGCCATCCTGATCGGCATCCTCGTCGGCGCGGGCATATTCCGCGTTACGTCGGATGCCACGGCAGCCACCGGCCCCAGCGTGATCCTGGCGCACCTGCTACTTGCGCCGGTCGTGCTTGCCTCCGCGGTGGCCTACATGGTTTTCCTGTCGACACCGCTCGGGCTCCTGCCGGGCGGGGAAATCCTGCACATCGAGAAAACATTGGGTAGCCGGCGCCTGACATTTCTTTCCGCCTGGCTGAAGATCATCTCCTATTTGGGCGCTGGCGCTTACCTTGCGGATGCGCTGGCGGTCAATCTCCTCGAGCTGGTCGCACCTGCCTGGGAATACGGCATCATCGCAGCGCGACTCCTGGCGCTGGGCACGCTTCTCCTTTTCCTTGTGGTGCACGTCGTGGGCGTGCGCTGGGTCGGGCGCCTGCAACTCGCCATGTGCGTGATACTTGCCGTTTCACTGGCGATCCTGATTGTCCCGGGCCTGTTTGCCATCGACCCGGCCAACTACCGGCCCTTCTTTACGCACGGCGCGGCGGGCTTCGGCTCGGCCCTGCCGCCGCTATTCTTCGCCTACGCCGGCTTCGAGGCCCTGTCGCAGGCGGCAGGCGAAGTGCGTGACAGCCGCGCCCGGCTGCCGCGTGTCTTCGTATTCGGCATCCTGGCGACTTCCGCGATTTTCGTGGCGATGTCCTTGGTGGCGTTTGGCGTGCTGCCCGCAGCCGAGCTGGGAGCAACGGGTGTGCCGATGTCGCGGGCCGCCGCAACCTATCTTCCATTCGGTGCCGCAGCGGTCGTGACACTGGGCGCCGTGATGGCAGTCTCCACATCGCTGAATGCGACGATGATGGTGCCGGCACGCCTCGCCTGGCTCATGGCAGTCGAAGGCCACATGCCGGCGCCATTTGCGAAACTGCACGCGACCGCCCGGACGCCGGTGTTCGGACTGTCGGTCAGTTTCGCCGTCATGGCCGCGCTCTTGGTCTCGGGGCGCATGGGGCTTGCTCTCGGTATCGCGGTCGTTGCCTTGATGCTGCTCTACGCATTGCACAGTGCGGCGCTGATCCTGCTGCCGCGACTCAATCCGGCGCTCTACGACCAGGTCACGATCCGCATTCCGCGCCGGCTGCAACTTGCTGCCGCGTGGATTTCGGTCGTCGCCATGGGGATACTCGTTGCACTGCGCTTCGACGGTGACTTGCGGCGCATGTTCGAGACATCATTCCTGACCCGGTTGAGGGAATTCGACCTGACCAGCCTGGAGTTGCTGGTGGTCTGGGTGGCGCTGGGGCTGCTGCTGTTCCGCTGGAGCGGCCGGCGCCAGGCCACTTGACCGCGCTACCATAGTCCATGGATTCAAACAGGCGCGACAAGCGACACGGACCTGAAGCGTCGAGTGCGGAGTTCGCGCGCTACGACCAGGTCCCGAAGCCGGACTACCACCTGGCCGAGACCGCGGACGGGCCCGAGTCCTTCGACGAGAGCTTCACCATCGCGAGCTGCGACTTCGGCCGCTACTTGCGCGGCAACGCACAGGACCAAGAGGCCTGCGCGCAGGAGCTCGGCGCGGCTATGCAGGACATCGGCTTCGTGATCCTGGAGGGGCATGGCATCGACCCGCACAGCTTCGAGGAGGCCGCGGCTTGGGTAGAGGAATTGTTCACCGCGACGCCGCTCGCGCAAAAACTCGCCTATCGCGCCGCCCGCCATGGTGCGGTCAGCGAGGGCTACTTTCCGGTCAAGGAGACGAGCGACATTCATCCGGACCTTGTCGAGGGCTGGGTGTTCGGGTGCCGCGCATTCGACCTGGACGGCGACCCTGCATTCGACGCGCGGGCATTCTGGCCGGCCGACGGCTTCGAGCCGCGATTCCGGCGCCTGGTCCGGGCAGAACTGCCGCTCTTCCTGCCGATCATGCGGTGCATCCTGCAGTTTCTCGGCTGCGACCCGCAGTTGTTCGACGCACGGCTCGCAAGGCCTGATTTCGGCCAGCGGCTCAATTACTATCCGCCGATCCAGCGCGCGGATGCCGAGACCGGTGCCGGGCGGCTGCTGGCGCACGAGGACGTAGACCTTTTTACGCTGCTGCCGGCGCCGGCGGTCGAGGGACTTCAGGTGTTCAATAGGAATGGCAAGTGGGTTCGCCTGCAGGCGCCGCCGGGCACGATCGTGCTCAACACGGGCGACTACCTGCAGAGGATCTCGAATGACCTGCTGCCATCCACGACACACCGCGTGAGTCCGCCACGCGATCCGGCACTGGCGGCGAAGGCGCGCGTCAGCTTTCCGCTGGCCGCCTACCTAAAGCCGGACGAGATTCTGGAAGTGCTGCCCGGGATCCCGAACCCGAAGTACGAAGCGATCCGGGTCATCACCTTCCACACGCGCACAACCGCCAAGTTCTACGGTGATGCCTACGCCGTCGAATCACCCGTGGAGTGAGGTTCTGACCGGCGAATCGTCTGTTGAAATGTAAATGTTCCGTTCAGCCCAGAGGCACAGGCTCGCCATTGAGCCGAAGTGATTGTTGTGCGGCATCGAGGACCTTGACCACGCGCAACCCGTCCTGGCCATCACTCAGCGGTTGCTTGCGCTTACGAACGCAGTCGAGAAAATGCAAGCATTCGATCTGCAAGGGCTCGCTGACCTTGATGTGCGGAATCGTAATATCGCCGAATCGCAAGCCCACGTATTCCGCGAACGTATTGTAGTCCTGGGTGACCTGCGCGCCCTTGTCGTAGATGCGCAACTTTTCCGTGGCCTCAAGATCATCGAAGACCGCCATCTTGCGGTCGCCGACGATCGTCAGTTTTCGTATCTTGTGCGGGTCCAGCCAGCTCACATGCACGTGTGCCATCGCCCGACCGGCAAAGTTCATCGTCAGGAAGACGACGTCCTCCACCCCCTTTTGCAGGCAGCACTGGCCACGGGCGGCGACGTCGGTTGGAGCAATGCCAAGAAGAAACAAGATCACTGATATGTCATGTGGCGCGAAGTTCCACAAGGCATTCTCGTCGCCTCGAACCGTCCCGAGGTTTACCCGCTGGCTGTAAATGTAATGGAGTTTCCCCAGCTCCTGACTTCCAATCATTTCCCGGAGTCGGGTCACGACGGGGTGATATTCGAGGAGATGACCGACCATGAGCACGCGCTGGCCTGTCTCGGCCAGTTGAATGAGTTCCTTGGCATGTGCGATATCAAGTGTGAAGGGCTTTTCTACGAAAACATCTTTGCCTGCCTCCAGTGCGGACTTGCAGATCGCGTGATGGCGAGGTGCGGGCGTGGCAACGACTATTGCCTGTACGGCAGGGTCGCGTAGCACCAGATCGTAATCAGTCGTCAGCTGCGTTCCCGGCAATTGACGCGTCAGGGATTCGAGTTTTGCCAGGTCGAGATCGCATACGTATCGGAGATTGGCATCGGGCAGCTGATGGAAATTTCGCGCCAGGTTCTTGCCCCAGCCTCCAACGCCGACGACCGCAACTTGCACCGGATCCATCGTATTTGCTCCCGCAGCGGACTCAATATTCAGGATGGCACCCGGGACGCCAGGAATTCCGTCGTCCGGGTGATAATTTGTGCCGATGCCTCGCCAACACCGAAAACACGTTCTACCGCAGCCGACAGGTCGAATGGCCCCGCGGCCAGTGTGTGATCCCATTGCCGCAGGGCGTCCAGAATCTTGTGAGGTTCCGTGCCCGCGACGATGTTACCGCCTTCTGTGACAGTCTCGATCCACTCGGTCTCGTCGCGCAGTGTTATGCAGGGGCGGCCGAGAAAGAAAGCTTCCTTTTGCAGCCCGCCAGAATCGGTGAGCACGATTCGGGCGCTGCCGACGAGTCGGATCATGTCCAGATAGCCCAGGGGCTCCAGCACGCGCAATCCTTCGGTCTGCGGCAGGCTCAAATGCGCTTCACGGATACTCTTCGCAGTCCGCGGATGCACCGGGAACACGACAGGTCGATCGGCCCTGGCAACGCTGTTGAGTGCTTCGAGCAGGCTTCGCAGGCGGCCGCCCTCGGTATTCGCGGCGCGATGAAGTGTCGCAACGAGGTAGCCGTCCCTGGTCAGGCCTAGCCGTTCCAGCACGTTCGAATTTGCGCGGGCCCGTGTCTCATAATACCGGATGGCATCCAGCATGACGTCGCCAGTCAGGCAGACGCGTGCCGTGAGCCCCTCTGTCGCGAGATTGCGCACTGCCGCCGGCGTTGGAGCAAACAGAAGATCCGAGAGGTGATCGGCCACTACGCGATTAGTCTCTTCCGGCATCCTGCGATTGAAGCTTCGCAAGCCGGCCTCCACGTGCGCGAGAGGCATCTGCAGCTTGGCTGCGGCAAGGGTGGCGGCGAGAGTCGAGTTTGTGTCTCCGTACGTAAGGACGATATCGGGCTGTTGCCCTTGCAGCGCCACTTCGAGTTTCTCGAGCATGTGTCCGGTTTGCTGACCATGTGATCCGGAGCCGACACCGAGATGCACGTCGGCAAGTGGGATATCCAGTTCCTCAAAGAACACGTCGGACATTGATGGGTCGTAATGTTGCCCGGTGTGGATGATCAGGCTCTCGATGCGATTGCCCCGGACATTGGCAGCAGCAATCGCGCGGCACACTGGTGCAAGCTTTATGAATTGCGGTCGCGCGCCGACGACGTGCACGATTCGCACCGCGTCTGGCGCTCTGGACTCAAGCCTCCGTGACATTACGACCCTCGCGGCGATACTGCCGCCCGCAAGCACCGCAGACGGAACGCCGCGACTCCGAGTCGTCGCCGCCGAGATCCAGTCCCACACCGCAGTAGCATACCCAGCTGCGGATCCGCGCAGGATTTCCAAAGACAACAGCATAAGCCGGGACATCACGCGTAACGACGGCGCCGGCACCGATAACGCAGTAGCAACCGAGCGTGACGCCGCAGACAATGGTGGCGTTGGCTCCGATCGAAGCACCACGCATGACAAGCGTCTTCCTGAATTCCGTTTTGCGCTCAATGAAACTGCGAGGATTGATTACGTTTGTGAACACCATGGAGGGTCCACAGAAGACGTCGTCCTCGATGATCACGCCAGTATAAATCGAGACGTTGTTCTGTATCTTCACATTGTTGCCGATCACGCAATGCGGTGAAACAACGACATTTTGTCCAATGATGCAATGCTCGCCGATGCGCGAGTCGCGCATGACGTGACTGAAGTGCCAGACTTTCGTTCCGGCACCAATCTCGCAGGGCTCGTCAATGACGGCCGTATCGTGCGCGAAAAAGGTCCGGGCGAGTCCGGGAACGTACGTCATGCGACATTGCGGTTGCGTGTCGCCGCACCGCGACCCGCAATTGGCTGCAAAACCTCAGGGAACTCCGCTCCGAATTGTTGCAGAAATGCATTCACCGTCCGGATGACCTCGTTGTTGTTGAGAGTGTTGCTGACAAACTGTGCCGAGTTGACCACGTAGAAGTCCCGATGCCGTGTCCTGGGCGGCTGGACACGCCTGGAATAGTCGAGCACTTGAAGCGGCTGGACTTTGGCTGCGCGGCTGATGTGCACGCAGACGATGTCGCTGTCTGGAAAGTCGGGGAACATCTCGTGAAATCCGCGCATGAATTCGGCTCGAATCTCGTCGTCCGGTCGCCGGAGCATGGGGTCATCGGAGAGGACGTACTTCGGAAGGTAAGTGAGATGCAAACCGAAGGTTTCGTCGGTTGCGACCAGGGAGCTCATGCCGATGATGCCGGTGAACGGTATGCGCTCGTCCGCGATGTTCAGCACGTAATATGGAACGACTTGTTTGCGAGTGACAATCGCCATGCATATGACGCCGAGGTACTCGATGTCACCCTGCGAGGGGACCTGTACCAGCTTGGAATCCGCGATCCCTCGAAGGACATTCACCGGTCCGGTAAAGATGACCTTGTCAAAAGTTTCCGTCTCGCCGGCAGCCGTGATCTGGATGCCGTTCGGGGCACCTGGCTGCACCGACTCGACTTCAATCCCTGTTCGAACGACACCGCCGTTCCTGCCGATGAGTTTTAGCAGGCGCTCAAAAATCGTGCGGTAGCCGCCGGATACGTAGCCAAGTTGCTCCTTTTGAGCTGTGGAGTCACGGGCTGAGAACAGCCGCTTGACATATGTCCAGATGAACACGGCGGAAACGCGCCGGTAGTTTTCGCCGAGCTTCGCTAGGAGCAGCGGCCTCCACATTTTCTCGAAAGTCTTGCGTCCGGAGTAGCGAACCAGAAAATCTTCAACCGACATGTGCTCGAGTCGGTGCCAGTCGCTGATTCTTGAGCAGTAAAGGATCGTCGCGGCCAGGCGCAACTTGCTCCACAGGCCCAGCAATGGAAAGCGGAGGAAGTCGAGCCCGCTGCTGAGCGAATGGAATTGCCGGTCAACGTAATAGCCGGTGCGTGCGGCGCGCCAGCGCAGCCGATCCAGGAGGCCGATCCGGCGGATGAAACCAACGAGCGACGTGTCCGAAGGCAGGACTACGTGGTAAAAACGATCCCAGATGAATGGGCCGAAATCATGCCAGGTTGAGAGACCGCCCGGCTGTTGCGCGCGCTCGTAGACACAAACCTGATGGCCAAGCGATCCGAGTCGCTCTGCCAACGCGAGCCCCATGAGGCCGCCGCCGACGATGCCGATTCGCAGGTTTCGCGTGGTGTGCACGTTGTCCTGCATTCGATTCACTTGGCATTCGCCGATGTGCCGACATGACGCTGCCATTCGATCGTACGCAACAGGCCCTCGTCGATATCGACCCGGGCGCGTACGCCAAGCAACTGTTCGCACAGGGCCACATCCGGGACCCGGCGCATCACATCTTCATATTTATTGCCGGTGAAAGATTCGTACGGCACGAACTCGATGCGAATATCTCCAGGTGTCGCGGAAAGGCGTTTGATGCGACGAGCGAGGTCCAGTATCGTTATCTCCTGCGTGCTGCCGATATTGATGATCGCACCATTGGCTGCGGGTCGCATTGCCGCCTGATAGATGCCTTCTACGGTGTCAGTTACGTAAGTAAAGCTGCGAGTCTGGGTGCCCTCGCCATGAATGGGGATCGGTTTATCATTCAGTACGCAGTCGATGAACACGGACTGCGGGCCACCCCACCAGCTAAGATTCTGCTTCGGTCCATAGGAGCCGAAGAAGCGCAGTATAGTTACCGGGAAACCGTAGGCGTCCTGGTATGCAAGCGCAAGATGCTCATCGAAAAGCTTGGAAACAGCGTAGGCCCACCGCGGCGATTTTGAATTGCCGATCACGCTATCACTGTGACTCTCGCTAAATGGGAGTTGTGGATTGCGACCGTAGACATCGGAAGTGGACGCCAGCACTAGTTTGCAGCCCTGCCTGCGCGCCAGCTCGAGTGCATTCTCGGTGCCGCGGTAGTTGATTTTCAGCGTGTCGATGGCTTTGCCGTAGCGCGGAATCTTGAAAGCAGCCAGGTGAACAACAGCGGCAAACTCTCCATGGAGATCTTCAAGGGACTGCGGATCCGTAACATCGGCCTCTAGAAATCGAAATCCGCGATGACCGCGGAATTCCTCGATGTTCTCGACTCTGCCCATGGACAGATTATCGATACCGACTACGTTGTGATCGGACGCAAGCAGGCGCCCGACCAGATTTGAGCCAAGAAAGCCCGCGCAACCAGTGACGAGATAAGGTGCCGTCACGCACAACTCCTCTGGTCTAGTTCATGTCTTGTTCGGCAGATCACTCGTCTACGTTCCCGACGTGTCCTGGCTGATGCCCTCCGTAGAGTCCGGGGGAGGCTGCACAGATTCACGCTGCTCTCGCAGCAAAGTCGACGCGAGGTGGAATAACTCGTCGAAGTACTTCTTGTTCTGCAGCGACAGCATGGCCATCCCGGTGAGCTGAATCGCCAACATTAGGGACAGCAGGCCAACGATAAAGGTGTGTGGATATTGACTGTAGGCAACCGCGACGGCCGCCGAAAAGGATCGTGCCGTATCCGATGAAGTTGCCAAGTGCGCGTGTGCTTCGAAAAAATGAATGACTACCCACGTGTTCACGTAGATAGCGAAGACGAGAAGCAGCAGACCGGGTATCAGCAGGAATGTGAAGGGCCGCAACATAAAACCCGAGATCATCGTGCCGAGAACCTGTCGCAGAATCCTCAAGCTCGAGCGACGGCGGCCCCCAAGGCGATTTTGGAGACTCCAATTGAGCTCCGCCGGAACTTCTTCAAAGCTCGCCTTCAGAATCTTCGCCTTGTGAATCATTTCCGGCATGACATCCATGCCCGTGCTGCGCAGATGCAGCGAGCGCAGGAACCTCCCGTCAATCGCGCGGACCATGCATGTCGAAGTGCTGATTCGATGGCCCGCCGCCCGCGCCAGAAACCAGTTGGCCGCCCGGCTCAGGATTACTCGCATCCAGGGAACATTGAGGACTCTGCCGCCCCGCATGTAGGGTGAGGCGAGGACAATGCGGGCGCCGGTCGCCGTAATGCGATCGAGCAGCAGCTTCACGTGTTCGGGTCCGTAGCTGAGGTCGATGTCAAGGACGATTACGTACCGGCCCCGAAAGCGCGCGAAGGCGGTTTTAAGCGCCTGGCCGAGGCCGAAATTGCGTGGATGATGGAATACCCTGATTCCGTCGAATTCCAACGCCAGCTGTTCGGCTATCGCGCCAGTTTGATCGCGACTACCGTCGTTCACGATGATGATTTCGAAACGGAAGTGGCGGGAGAGCGTCTTGAGGTACTCGAGCAGTACGATCGCGTGTTCCCGCAGGATCGCCGCCTCGTTGTAGGCGGGCAGCACAATCGAGACAAGCGGTCGATCGGATCTATCGGCGCCGAAGACATCGTCGGTCAGGAAGGTCCCGGTGATGCTCGAGTCGCCGCCGGTGCTTGACAACAGGTCAGGCGGAAATGGTCTGGTAGGCATCTGACTTCCGTGCCCCACTGTATTGTGGAGGTTCCCCTTGGATCAGAGTCTATCCCTTACCGAATTGACGGTGCTGACCAGATCTCCAATTGTGGCAATCAGGCTGGCGCCAGCCGCAAGATCGCGGAGGCAAAACCTTGATGGAGTTCACAATCGTGCCGGATTTGCGAATCCATCGGCTCTCCAATACTTGAACATTTACGCCAAGGTGACCCTGGTCTTCGACTCGAACGGGCATCAGGCTTTTCGGCCGGACATTGCAAAATAGGACTGCGTATGCGCGGAGTTTCCGAATGCGGCCGCCATGTAGATCATGCTTGCAAATACCCGATTGGCGACACCCAGGAATGCCGGATTAAAACGTGGAGTCATGAAATTGATCCTGATATCCGTGAATCCGGCGTCCTCAAATGCCTGTCTGACTTCCGTGGGATCAAGATAGATCTCGTCCTCGGAGTAGATCTTGATGAAGTCCCGAACGAATTTCTTGCTGCGCAGGAAGCGCATCGGTGCGCGGTACCAGGCGCGATCGTTCGGTTCGAAACAGAAGAAGCAGCCTCCCGGCCGCAGGATGCGATATGAGTCATTGAGCGTTTTCTGGAAGAACGGCAAATGATGCAGTCCGGAGAAAACCAGGATGGCATCACGCGAGGAATCTTCGAACGGCAGAGCCTGCGCGTCGCCGTGCACGGCGTTTACGTGCGGCATGTGTTCCTTGAGGGCGCTCAGCAGCGACTGAGAAAGATCGAGGCCGGTATATGATCGGTAGCGCTTCGGGATCTTGCGCGCAAACGCCCCCCCTCCGACGCACAATTCCAGGATGTCACCGTCAAGACGGGGAATGCACGCAATCGCCCGAGCCTTGGCTTCATCGGATGACCAGTCGTAATCCTGATACGATTCCCAGTAGGACCGCTCGAGCTTCAGCGCGGTTTCGTCAGGCGTCCCCGCTGGTTCAGTTGACCCGGCCGATTTGCTCATGTTTGCGGTCCTTCGTATTGCACCGATGTTCGTTGTCGCCAGTCCCTGAGTTGCCGCATTTTTTCAAGAGTGCGCCAGTAAATATCTTCCATCAAGACGTGGGCAAACTCGCCATTTCGCCCCACGGAATAAAGGCCCTGGATTGGCAGGCCGGATTCGAGCGCAAACCGCTCAGGTTCGTATTCGCGCAGATAGACCGGATAGCCAATCGGCGTGCGCACGACCCGGCAGCCGTCATAACGACGCCTGGCGCCGGGGAACATTGCTTCCAGATGCTCGACGCACAGTTCGCCGATGGCATCGTCACCCATCTTGTAGTATTCGCTGTCCGTTTCACATCCGATGTCGACGTTGATCAGCGTCATGCCTTCCGGGGCGAGCCAGGGCACGGATTGGGGGACCTCGGTAAGGCGGAAAAATGGGTGCTGTCGTTCCGGAACCCAGGTCGTGACCGCCGGCAATAGCGGCCGGCCATGGAACCTGAGGCTTCCCAGGACCATGGGGCGATAGCGAAAGCGGCTCAGATGGTTCAATGCCGTGGTGCCCTGGACCAGCCGCGGCAGGATGTGCAAAGGTGCGGTGCTGACAACGGCCGAAACTGGCTGTTCACGACCATTCACCGTGACGCTGCGCACCCGGTCGTCGTGCACATGGATGGCTTCAACGCGCGTCTCGAGAGCAATCCTCTCGGCAAGTCCGCTGGCCAGCTGCTGGCAAAGTTCGACTACGCCACCTTTCGGGTACACGTGCCACACGTGCGGACTCTCAGCCTTCTCACGCGAGAATCCGTTCGCCACGGCACGGCCACTCGCCCAGCCGCATAGTTTCAGCTTCAGGATATTCATGGTGCCGCGATCAACGTGCGGCGGGACGACAGCCGATGAAAGCTGGTCAGCAGGTACGCCAGACCACGCCTCCACCAGTGGAATTGCAACATCATCGGCCATTCGGCGACCGTAGTTGCTGCGATACCAATCCGCCGCAGATTCCACGCGACTCTTGGCGCCGAGCGCCAGCCGGCTTGAGACAGCGCTCATGACGAAACCCGGCGACCGGAGCAGTCCAAATGGAAAGCTATATGTCTTGCCGCCGAGGTAGACGGTTTCGTTGTAGTGCGTGACGGTGTGGCAATTGGCGGTCACGCCGAGCGCCGCTGCCAGACGATTCGTGATGAGGTGCGCACCGAAATCGTAGGTAAAACCCCGATCATCAGTGGTGCTCTGGGCCATGCCGGCGATGGCCTTCCCGGCCTCATACACGCGAACCGGAAGTCCGCGCCGATGAAGATCATTGGCGGCGGTCAGCCCCGCGATGCCGGCGCCAAGGATTGCGATGGGCTCCTGATTGGTCACTTCCGCCCCATTTGTGCGACGAGCAGGGAGGCGCGGCCCCTGATTGCAGCAACGCCTTCGATGGCAGAAGTCACGGCTCGCGGCACGATCCAGCGGCCGGTGAATAGGCGGATCATGCCATTGCCTGCTTCCCAGTCACGCAGCCAGTTCGCTGTGGATTCCAGCCAGAACTCGGGGGCAAACAGCGTTTGCGTTTCCGTTACGTGCAGGCCCGCATTTTCGGCAAGTCCGTTAAGGGCCCGCGGTGAAAAGTGCTGCCGGGTCATCGGGAACCGATATCCGCACCAGTGGCGCCCGCCAAAGGCGGAAAAGCAGGATGAGCCGGAGTTACTGACAATCGCAACGATTCGTCCTCCGACTGCCAGAAGATCCGACGCCCGTCCGAGCAATGCGTTCGGGTCCTGCGCCGATTCCAGTGAATGCGTCAGCAGTATCAAGTCGTAGCGCTCCGCTGTGCCGGCGGCAGACATGTCATGTTCGAGGTCTCTGCATTCTACGGTCCAGTCCCCGGAACCTGCCTCCAAGCGCGCTCCCAGACGCTCACCTGCTACGGCATCGACGCACAGAATCCTGGCTGTTGGCGGCAGTCCTCGGGTCCACCGATTGATTCGGCGCTTCGTAAATGCGGCGACAGGTTTCCTCGGTGGTAAAACGGTGGTATCCGCCGCTACCGGGCTAAGGTAGACCGTCGAGCAAGTCTCACAGCGCATCACTACCGTTGCTTCAAGCAAGCCGTCAAAATTTCCCGTTACACCGAGCGTATCGGCCGCGTCGGATGCACAAGAAGGACAGCGGAGTATCAGCGTTGCCATTGATGGTGTCTGAGCCAAGGTGTTTACGTCCATCTGGTGCGATTGCTATTTAGTGGTCGGCCGAATGCGGAGCATGAGAATCCCGCCGACAATCATGATGGGAATTATCAGGAATGCCGTGTAAATGAGCGAAGCGGCAATCGATGTCGTTGCCTGCACGCCATCGGTCCCCAGCCCGACGGCGAACGCTAGTTGCGTCGTACCGATCTGCATCGGCGAGTTTGGCAGCGTCAAGCCCATAACAATGAGGACAAACGTCACAATTGCGGCGGCAAGAGACATCGGCGCTCCGATGGCCATGCCACTGCAGAAGATCGCGACGACGACCAGGGACCATTGTGCTACGGACGCGGCAATGGCAAGCATCATCAGCCGCAAGCTCGTGATCGCAGCGAGTCCCTGGCGCGACCGCTCAAATAATTGCAGTGCCCGATCCCTCAGGCGTTCCCGGACTCGGCGGGTCAGTGCGCGGACGAGTCGCTCCAGCCAGGCCGGCGGATTCAGGAGGAGAAGAAGTCCGGTCATGGCGATTATGACGATTGCGCCTGCAACAGCAGCTGCTACAGCAACAATGCGGGGCAGGTCCGGCGACGTGAAGAGGACCAGGGCAAGCAACAAGAGCAAGGCAATGAAATCGAGTGCCCTTTCCACCATGATCGATGCGAATATGGTGCTGACCGCCACCTGACGCTGGCCGGCGATTATTGTGGCGCGCACGAATTCGCCCAGGTGGGAAACGAGGAAATTCGCGGCCAGGCCGACATATACGCTCGCATGGAGATCTTGGAATGTCAGCCCGGGTACAAACCGCAGGAGCATTCCCCAACGCAGGGCCTTGATCGCGATAAAGCCGATCGTTGCGCCCAGGATCGCGGCTACCCAGACCCATTCCACGAGCCTTAGCGTCGTCGTGAGCGCCGCAAAATCGACTTTGCGCGTTGACGCATAAAGCAGGCTCAGTCCGAGCACGGTGCCAACCAGCGTCCATGTCACCGAACCATGCCTGTTGATTGCGCCTGACGTCACGGCGGCGCACTGGTACGCGGGATAAGGAGCCAGGCCACAAAAGCTATTTTTGTTTTCTCCTGTCGTCAGGATAGAAATTCACATCGCCCAACCTGCGGGCCAATCCGGCCATCATGCGGCGCTCAGCGAGAGCGTAATCACCGCCGTGAAAGATGAGTGGACGCATTTCTGTCTTGTCGAATCGGAGGACCTCGCCAACAAAGACTATATGGTCGCCCACCGGATACTGGCTTGTCATTCGGCATTGGAACCGGGCTACGAATTCCTCCAGCAGCGGCACGGAACCCAGGCCCGGGGTCCATTGCAGTCCGCCGAACTTGTTCTTGCCACGCGAGCCAAATCGTTCCGACAGTTCTTCCTGTGCGGCCGCCAGCACGTGGACGCAAAAATACTTGGCACTCTCGAAGGCCTGTCTGGAGAGCGCACTAGTAGCCAGGGACCAAAGCACCAGGGGTGGCTCGAGCGAAACCGAGCTGAAACTGTTGGCGGTAATACCGACAGGCTCGTTGGCAGGCCCCGCTGTGGTCACGATGGTCACGCCCGTCGCGAACTGGCCCAATGCCTGGCGCAAGCCCTTGAAGTCATGGTCATTCATGGCAAGTCCAGCATTCCGCTAATGTTTTGCAATTTCCGTGGCGTCCTGCTCATTACCTTGATCGGGCAGGCTGTATTCGGCGGAAATTGGCAAGTGGTCGGAGCCAATGCTGTGGTGGACCCGAAAATTACGGAGCTGCGACGGTGCTGTTGCCATGATGTGATCAATCGGAATCCCGAGTGGCGGAATGGCAGGCCATGTCGGGCCAATTCCGTAACCCGCGCGGGCATTCTGGAGGCGGGAATGCTCGGCAAACCGACGATAGTGCAGATTCCACATCGTTGCGTTCAGATCCGCGATCAGCAATATCGGCTTCCTGGTTGCCCGCAGGTACATGGCCATGTCATCGAGTTGGGCATTGCGCCTTTCTGCGAACGCGGCATTCATTGGCGGCATTGGATGCGCCAGAATTAGCTCGACTTGACCATTTGGTGCGTGCAGTGTCGAAATTATGGCTGGAGTCGCCGATTCCCCGAAGTAGATGATCCGCGAATCAGATAGCGGCAGCTTGCTGTAGAGCGCGAGGCCTATGTACCTGTCGTCTGGCGCTTCGAACCTGAACGGGTAGTCTTCGTGCAGCGCCGGTACGCGTTCGAGCCACGGGGAGCTTACTTCGACGAGACCCAGCACATCCGGTTGCTCCTCTTTTATCAACTGTTCCAGCCTTTCGTATTCGGTATTCCGCAGATAGACATTGGATTCAAGCACCTTGATGCCAGGATTGGCAGCTGCCACCGGCTGCTCCGCATCGTGCAAGTACCAGGGCGCTACGGGTACCAGGTTGACCGCAAGCCCGATCCCGGAAACGGCCAGCCACAGGAATTCTCTTGCAAAGGACAGGACTACGGCAAGAATCAGGAACACCACCGCAAAATGCACCCGGAAATTGGACAGCGTATCCAGCAGGAAATGCAGTTCTCCGAAGTAGGACATGGCGGTTACGAAGGCGAGAATGACGACGAATATCTTCACGCTCCGTAGTGGCGAATTGCTCATCCTTGGTATCCGTATGCGCTCATTCTGCATGGCGATGACTAACGTGAAAATGTGGGCCGGAAGGACTTGAGGGACTGTTCCTTCTGGATTCGATCCATATGCTCGCCCATCGTCAATGGCTCGAACGATTCCAGCAACTGCGCGAAGAACATGCTCATCAGTTCCATCTTTTTTGCCAGCGGCAATCCCATGGCCGGAAAACTGGCAAGGTCACCGTCATCATCCTTGCTCATGAAATCCAGCGGATGCAGCAGGAGTGAAGGCTCGGTTCGCGTAAGCCTGCACATGGCGATACTGAATCGCAGGTACAGACGCGCCAGCAGTTTTGAGTACGTGCCGAGATACGTCAGATAACTGAAGTGAATGGGAGTCTTGAAGACCGGCATCGTCGTCACCGGCAGTTCAGGCAGGTACCCATCATCCAGTTGCCAGCGATACGGCTTGACAGGCCGCAGCGCGTCGGCGAATGAGCCGAACAGTGCCTTACGCCGCCTTTTTTCGTCTTTCGAAAGATTGGTGGTTGCAAAAAGATATGCGCGGGAGAGTGGATTCAGGATATTGGGAAATGCTGTGGCATCGTACTTATAGCCGCGCCTTCTGAGAATGCTCAGGGTAGATTCCGTCAGGCTGTATCCTGGTCCACGGAAGCCGTCGACGCGTGCGCCGGTGACTTCCTGGATGGCTTCTTCCGCCATACGCAGGTCTTGCTCGAGATCCGCCTCGGAATACAGGTGCAACCAGGGCTCGTGAAAATAACTGTGGTTGCCGACTTCATGCCCCGCAGCACTCAAACTGGCGATCGCAGCCCGATTCTTCTCGAGGGCCGCGTCCTTGCCGACAATGAAGAACGTAATCCTCAAATCACGTTTGGCGAGGAAATCAAGGATTCTGGGAACGACCAGGTCCAGGTAGCTTGGGAATTCCCGCCAGGACTCGTTGCCGTAGGTCCGAAGATAAGACCACTTGTTGTCGAGATCGAGTGACAGACTCATGTTGAGCTTGTCGCTCATGGATTTCGCTCCCCAACTCGACACGAATCCCGGGTCGGGATAATTGGGCCATCACGCGGCACGAAAGTCTGGAGGTCGATGCGACTATAGGGGCGAAGGCGGGCCAGTAGTGTGACCTGGGTCCAAGTCTCCTGCCGGGATTTTAGTCCTCCACCAGGAAGCCGCGCAGCTACTCGCTGCGGCTCGGGTGCCAGTACTTCCCTGGCGCTTCTGCTTCTATCTGCTGGGTGCGCTCGTGTCACGGTGCCGCAAGTTCGCTTTCAGCCCGGTGGAACAGGCGGCGCAGCACTGCCCGAAGCCAGGAGTGCGCGGCGTCGCTCGTGGCCGAGCGGTGCCACAGCATGCGCACGTCGTAGCGGGTGGCCGCATCCGGGAGTTCCCAGACCCGCACGCTGTAGCGCGAGGCAAGCGTTTCGGCGTACATCTGCGGCACGATCGCCAGCAGGTCGGTGCGAGTTACCAGTTCCGGCAGTGCGCCGTAGTGGCGCGTGCGCAGCACGGCGCGATCGATGAGCTTGAGCTGCTTCAGCATCAACTCGACATTGCCGTGAAACGTCGCCGTCGGCGCTGCGACGACGAGCGATGCTCCGGCCAGCTGACTTGCGGTCAGCGCCCTTTCGACGCGGCCGACTCGCCGGTGTCCAGTCGGCCCCGGTGATGCGCGACGAACCGCTCCTGGAACAGCGACTCGCTGTCGATACCGCTGTGCGCCGGCTGCAGGATGCCGATCGCCACGTCGATCTCGCGCGCCTCGAGCGCCGCGCTCACTTGGGTTTCCGCCACGGCGACATTCGAGACGTGGCTGTGCGGCGATTCCTGCGCAAGGCCTGCGCGAGCGCCGGCAGGAACAGGATCTCGCCGAGGTCCGACAGCGACAGGCGCCAGTGCGCACTGCTGCTCTGCGCGTCGAAGGTCTCGGCGCTGAGCACGGTCGACTCCAGCGCCTGCAGCTGTGCGATCACCGCCGGGCGCAATGCGCTGCGCGGTGCGCGTCGGGATGCAGGCCGCGCGGCGAGCGCACGAAGAGCTCGTCGCCGAAGAACTGGCGCAGGCGCGCCAGCGCATTGCTGGTGGCGGGCTGCGACAGCGCGAGCTGGCGGCCGGCCGCCGTCACCGAGCCGGTGCGATAGACGGCAACGAGCACGCGCAGCAGGTTCAGGTCGAGATGGCGGAAGTTCATGCTGAGCTGCGTATCCATTTGATGAATGTCGCTGATTCTGACAATCAATTATGCGAATGACCAGACCCGGCCTAGACTCCGCCTGGAAATCAGGATCTGGGCACGTCGACGCGTCTCGGTGCGGCTGACGCCAGAGGACGCAAGTTCGTGCTGCAGATCATCATCCAGGGCCGCGGCGGCCAGGGCGCACAGACGGCAGGCAACCTGCTGGCGATGGCGTTTTTTGCTGCGGGGCGCCAGGTGCAGGCCTTCTCCAGCTACGGCGGGGCGCGGCGCGGCACGCCGGTGAGTTCGTTCATTCGCGTTGCCGACCGGCCGATCCGCGTGCGCTGCGACATCGAGCAGGCCGACGCGATCCTCTGTTTCGACGCCAGCCTGCTCGAGGGCCGGTTGCTCGCGACCGCGCCGCGCCGACACGCTGATCGTGGTCAATTCGTCGCGTCCGCCCGAGTACTACGCCCGCGACGCTGCCCGGCTACCATGTGATTCCGGTCGACGGGATTTCGATCTCGCGCCGTCACGGCCTCGGGCGCATCGTCAACTCCAGCCTGCTCGGCGCGTTCGCCCGCGCGATCGAGGCGCCCTCTCTCGAGGTGCTGACCGCGCACGCTGATCGAGGAGGCGCCGACGATGCATGCGGAGAATGTCGCCGCCTGCGAGGAGGGCTATCGCTGCGTCGATGCGCAGCTGCGAGGCATGCTGTTGGAAAGGCGGCATCATGAGCGCGGGCGATCCAGTCCCGAGCATCTGGACCACCGGCACGACCGAGGTGTTCAAGACCGGCACCTGGCGCTCGGCATTGCCGCAGCACATCCACGCGCCCGTCGCCGTGCCACGCGGCCTGCCCGGTGCAGGGCGACATCGCCGAGTGGATCGGTCGCGCGCGCGCCCGCGACTTTCGCGGCGCGTGGGATATCCTCACCCGCCACAATCCGTTTCCCGCGATCGCCGGTCGCATCTGCCACCACCCCTGCGAAACGGCCTGCAATCGCGCTTCCTTCGACGAGTCGCTGGCGATCTGCCGGCTGGAGCGCTACGTCGGCGATCTGGCGCTGGCCGAGGGCTGGTCGTTCGCAACGGCCCCGGTCGAGCGCAGCGAGCGCATCGCGGTGGTCGGCGGCGGCCCCTCGGGACTGTCGGCGGCGTTTCAGCTGCGCCGGCTCGGCTACGCGGTCACGCTGATCGAGTCGCAGCCCGAACTCGGCGGCCTGATGCGCTACGGCATACCGCCGTATCGCCTGGCGCGCTCGCGTGCTCGATGCCGAGATCGCCCGCATCGTCGCGCTGGGAATCGACGTGCGTTGCGGCGAAGCGCTGGCCACGCACTGCGGACTTCGAACGGCTGCGCGCCGAATACGACGCGGTCTACCTCGCTATCGGCGCCCGGCGCCAGAAGCGCCTGCCGCAACTCGATTACACCCGGCCCTGGGTGATGGACGGTGCCGACTATCTCGCCCGTGCCAATGCGGGCGCCCCGCCGGCGCTCGGCCGGCGCGTCGTCGTGATCGGCGGCGGCAGCGCCGCACTCGACGTCGCGCGCAGTGCCCGTCGCGCCGGTCATGAGGTCACGATCCTCGCGCTGGAAGGCACCGCGCAGTTGCCGGCGCAGCGCGAGGAAGTCATCGAGGCCGCCGAAGAGGGCGTCAAGCTGCTTGCCGGCGCGATGCTCACCGCCGCGGTCGAATCCGGCAACGGCGGGTGTCGCGCTGCGATGCGTGCGGGTCCGGTTCGAGGCGGGCGCCCAGCGCGGCCAGTTCACGGTCACGCCCGTGGCGGACAGCGAATTTTCGCTGGCGGCGGATGCCGTCGTCGTCTCGATCGGGCAGGACCCGGATCTGGCGCCGGTCCAGGCCTTGCTCGAAGGCGATGGTGCGCTGCTGAAGGTCGACGCGCGCCAGGCGACCAGCGTCGAGCGCGTCTATGCCGGCGGCGACGTGTCGAGCATGGCGCGGTTCGTGACCGAAGCGATCGGCATGGGCCAGCGTGCCGCGCATGCGATCGATCGCGCGCTGCGCGCCGGCGCCGCGGCGCCGTTGCCGAGGACGAACCCGTGGTGGGGATCGGCACGATCAACACCTTCTATTACCCGAAGCAGGGACGCGCGACCGAGCAAACGGCTGGATGCAGCGCGGCGCCTCGCGAGCACGACCGAAGTGCAGCTCGGCTTCGATCTCGAGCAGGCGCTGGCCGAGACCGAACGGTGCTTCTCCTGCGGCACCTGCATCTTCTGCGACAACTGCGTCAACTACTGTCCCGATCTCGCGGTCAAGCGCCTGCCCGACGGCGCGTCGCCGGCTACGTGGTCGACGCCGACTACTGCAAGGGCTGCGGCATCTGCGTGAAGGAATGCCCCACCGGGTCGATGAAGATGGTCGCGGAGGTGCGATGAACGCCCACAGTCAAGCTGTCGCAACCTGCCAGAGACAGTACACAGGGCCGACCGGTGCTGATGACTGGCAACGACGCATTCGCGTGGGCAGCGCGACTGGCACGGCCCAAGGTGGTGCCGGTCTATCCGATCACGCCGCAGACGCCGGTGCTCGAGAAGCTGACCGAATTCCAGGCCGACGGCGAGTTCGACGCCGAGATCATCGCGCCCGAATCCGAGCACTCGGTGATGGCGGCGTGCATTCCCGCCTCGCTGGCGGGCGTGCGCGTGTTCACCGCCACCGCCTCGCAGGGCCTGCTGCTGATGCACGAGCTGCTGCACTATGCGAGCGGCGCGCGCGCGCCGATCGTGATGGCCAACATCAACCGCACCGTGGCCTCGCCCTGGGCATTCTGGCCGGACCAGACCGACAGCCTCTCGCAGCGCGACACCGGCTGGATCCAGTTCTATACCGAGAGCGCGCAGGAATCGCTGGACACGACGATCCTGGCGTTCCGCGTCGCCGAGCAGGTGCTGCTGCCGGTGATGGTGAGCCACGACGCGTTCTACGTCTCGCATGCGCTCGAGCCGGTGTGTGTACCGCCGCAGGAGGCGGTGGATGCCTTCCTGCCGCCCTATGCGCCGGAGCACCGGCTCGATACGCAGGCCCCGGAGTCCTGGGGCAACGTGGTTTCGCAGGACATGTACTGCCGCCATCGGCAGGATATCGGTGCCGCGATGGGCCAGGTCCCGGCGATCGCCGCGGCGGCGGATCGCGAATGGGGCGAACTGACCGGACGCAGCTTACGGCGTGGTCGAAAGCTACCGGTGCGAGGCGGCGCACACGGTCATCGTGACCATGGGCAGCATGTGCGGCACCGCGCGCGATGCGGTCGACGCGTTGCGCGATGCCGGCCAGGCGGTCGGCCTGCTGAAGGTGCGACTGTTCCGGCCGCTGCCGGTACGGGAATTGCGTGCCGCGCTGGCCGGCGTGCCCGAGGTGCTGGTGCTGGACCGCAACTATTCGCCCGGCCACGGCGGCGTGCTGCACCAGGAACTGCTGGCGGCGCTGTATGGCATGCCGGGTGCGCCGCGCGTGCACGGCTATCTCGCCGGGGTCGGCGGGGTCAACGTGTCGCCGCGAGCGGATCGTCGAGTTCGTGCGCATGGCCGGCACGAGCGAGCCGCAACCGGATTCCGTGTGGGTGAGGTGAACGTGATGATCAAGCTCGAACTGCACGCCGATCCCATGCTCTGTTCCGGGCATGCCGCGTGTCCGGGTTGCGTGGAGGCGCTGTCGGTCCGGCACATACTCGCCACGGTGGGCAACAACGCCATCGCGGTCATTCCCCCGTCGTGCATGGCGATCATCGCCGGCCCGCAGCCGTTCAGTTCGCTGCGGATTCCGGTCTACCAGCCCACGCTCGAGGCGAGCGCGGCGGCGGCAACCGGCCTGCGCCGGGCACTCGACGCCAAGGGCAAGCACGACACGCACGTGATCGTGCTCGCTGGCGACGGCGGCACCTACGACATCGGCTTCCAGTGCCTGTCGTCCGCGGCCGAGCGCAACGAGAACTTCATCTACTTCTGCCTCGACAACGAGGGCTACATGAACACTGGCGCGCAGCGGTCCTCGTCGACGCCGCATTTCGCCAGGACCGGCTCGACCCCGGCCGGCAACGTCTCGCGCAAGAAGAACCTCACCGAGATCATGGCCGCGCACGACGTGCCTTACGTCGCGACCGCCAGCATCGGCTTTCTGCCCGACCTGATACGCAAGGTCGAGCGCGCCAAGGCGATTCGCGGCACGCGCATCATCACGCTGCTGATCCCCTGTCTCGACGGCTGGGGCCTGCCGGACGACGCCGGCCTCACCGCCGCGCGCTACGCGGTCGAGAGTGGCGCGTTCCCGCTGTACGAAGTGGAGAATGGGCGCACCTATACGCTCAACCACACCACCAGGACGCGCCCGGTGAGCGATTACCTGGCGCTGCAGCGCCGCTACCGGCACATGACGCCGGCCGACATCGAGGCCCTGCAGGCCGAGGTCGACGACGGCTGGTCGAGGCTGATGCAACGGGTCGTAGTCGGTCAGCCCACCGTGGCAACCGCAACGGGATGACGGACGGCATATCCGGATCGCATGACGACGCGGCCAGTCGTGAACGTCGACGACATCCTGGATCGCGTGCGATTCCGGGGGCTGCCGCTGCTGGTCATGATCTGTACGGTGGCCGTCCTGATCCTGGATGGCTTCGACATCCAGATCATCGGTTTCTCGGCTCCGGCCCTGGCGCAGGAGTTCGGCATCGCACGCAAGGCCCTGGGCCCGGTGCTCGCCGCGGCACTGCTAGGCATGGCGGTGGGTGCGTTTGTCGGCGGACTGGCCGGCGACCGCTGGGGCCGCCGCCCGACGCTGATTGCGAGTACCGCCTTGGTCGGCGCAGCGACGTTGGCCGCGGCAACGGCCGCGAGCATCGAGTCGTTGATGTTCTGGCGACTGATCACGGGAATCGGCCTGGGCGGCACGCTGCCCAATGCGACTGCCTTGATGGCGGAATATGCGCCGCGACGCTGGCGTAGCCAGGCCATCTCGGCAACAATCGTCGGCGTACCCATCGGGGGCATGGTCGGTGCGGCCATGGCTGCCGAAATCGTACCGACTCAGGGCTGGCGCCTGCTGTTCGTGATCGGTGCCGCGCTGCCACTGTTGCTGGCCGTGATCATGTATTTCATTCTGCCCGAGTCCGCGCGCTTCCTGGTCACGCGCGCCGGCCGCCACGGCGAGCTCGCGCTCCTGCTCGGCCGGATCGTCCCGGGCCGCAGCTATTCGGGCGCCGAGTCCTTCATGCTGTTGGCACCGGCCGAGATCGAGTCCGGGGGCCTGCGCATGCTGTTTTCGCACAGGCTCGTGCGCGACACCATTGCGGCCTGGCTGGTCTTCGGCACCAACGTCTTGGCCGTCTACGCGTTCTTCAACTGGATACCGGTGGTGCTCACCTCGGTGGGACTGGACATCGCCACCGCCGTCCGCGCCAGCCTCGTGTTCAACCTGGCCGGCGTGATTGGGGCGGTGGCCAACGCCTGGATCATCGCGCGATTCGGCTCGCGCTGGCCGCTGGGCCTGATGGCCGCACTGGCCGCCGCAGCGCTTTTCTACCTCTCGCAGCTGCCGCTGGGCGGGGTCGATCCGGCCGGATTGTTGCCCGCCCTGATGGCGGGCGTCGCGGTTGCGGGGCTGGCGATCAACGCCGTGCAGATCGGCATGTACGCGGTGTCCGCGCACATTTATCCGACGGCTTGCCGGTCCTCAGGCGTCGGCTGGGCGCTTGGCGTCGGGCGGCTTGGCGGGATCCTGAGTTCGTTCGGCGGCGCGCTGCTGCTGGCGTGGGGCGGCAGCCGGGGATTCTTCGGCGGAATCGCCGTGGTGATGCTGCTGGCCTGCGCCAGCCTGTTGATGATACGTAATCATTTGCCGGCGGCGACGCTTCGGTCGGCCGAGTCAGCGCAGGACACGAACTGAACGAAACGTGGAGCCATCGCCGGGCGGCACGATAGCCGCCCGGGCCGACTTCGGGTTCAACGATTCGCGGGCAGGCCGGACGATGGGCGTGATCGCGGCGCAGGGCGTTCCATTTGCCGCCGTCTCATGAGTCCGCAGAATGTCGCGAGCGTGATCGAGCCAAGAGTGGCGCGGACCGTGTCGTCTATCTCGCGCAGCACCGCGTGCAGCGCCAGGCCCTCGCCGGTCCCTTCACCTGCCGCGCCCACATCCTGGCCGCTGGGGCCGAGCCTCTCGAACAGTTCGATGACGTCGAGCAGCGTCGTGCGTCGCGCATTGCCGGAGAACTGGTAGCCGCCACCCGCACCGCGGATTGCACGCACCAGGCCAGCGTCACCCAACACATGCATGACCTTGGCCAGGTGGTGACTCGACGCACCATATTTCGCGCCGATCTCGGCGACGGTCAACTGGCGATCGGCATTCGCGACCAGCTCCACCATCGCAAATACAGCAAGCTGACTGGAGACCTGGAGCTTCATGAGGAGCCGTCCGTCGCCTGGCTTGCGGTCATTCCAGGTTCTTCTCGAGTTGAATGTACGGTCCGGCCATCATTCCCTCGGCTCGGAAAAACATCATGGGCAGCGCATTCTGCTTGGCGACCATCGTGCGCATCTTGGTCATGCCCAGGCGTCTGAATTCGCGGGCGATGGCATCGAGCAAGGCCTCGCCGACTCCGATCCCTCGTGCACCCGCGGCGACACCCAGGGCGTACACCCAGCCGCACGGCGCCGACCCGAACTCCCAGGCGCGAATCTCGCCCACGATGAACCCGAGCAATGCATCGGAATTCGCGGACGAAGTCGCGACCAGGAAGAAGTGTCCCGTCTGGCGCGCCCTGCTGCGCTCGAGCAGATCCTGCCAGTGAGGCCCCTTGGCGAGCGAAGTGATGCCGGCATCCAGTGCGGTAACGGCCGGGATGTCGCCCTGTCGCGCAGGCCGTATTGTGAACCGGGCGGCGGAGGCCGGTGCACTGCCGGCGCCACGGGTCGTCGCACCGGCAGCGGGCCGCACGCGCTTGCGTGGCTTCTTCGCCGATCGTTTTTGCATTTCAGTGCCATGCTACTGGTGGCGTGCGTGCGAAGCAAACGCGCGCCGCCCATGCGATCAGCCGTGCAGCGACTCATATTTCTGCTGGAGCTCATCCTTGCTTTCGATGAAATCCGGATGCTGGACGATGCAGTCCTGCGGGCAGACCAGCCGGCATTGCGGCTCGTCTTCGGCGCCCACGCACTCGGTGCACGTCAGCGCGTCAATCACGTAGATAGGATCTCCAGCCTTGATCGCCTTGTTCGGGCAGACGGGTTCGCAGGCATCGCAGGCCGTGCAGGTCTCCGTGATCATCAGTGCCATACGGGGTGTTCTCCTGGTCTAGGCTGCCCGGTGAATCTCGCCGCGCGCGAGCAACTTCTCGAAGCGATACGCGCCCCACAGCGCCGCGCCGAGCGCGCCGGCGTAGGCGGAATCGGCATGACTGCTGATGACGGTCTTCACATCTTTCATCGCGGCGATATCTTCCTGGAGTGCCGCGATGAGGCCGGCATCGAGAGCCAGCCCGCCGGTAACCAGCACCACGCCGCCCGCGCCACCGATGGACTTGAGCAGCTTGGTCAACCGGCCGGCCATCGACAGATGGATGCCCTTCAGGATGTTGGATGTCGAAATCCCGCGCGAAACCATGTTGATGACGTCGGTTTCAGCCAGCACCGCGCAGATCGACGAAACCACCTCGGGCTTGTCGGCCTGGCAGGACAGCGTGCCGATCTCGTCCTGCGCGATGCCCAGGTAGCGGCCGATATTCTCGAGGAACTGGCCCGAGCCCGACGCGCACTGGCTCGTCATCCGGTACTTGAGCACCTTGCCGCGCTCGTCCATGGCGATAGCGCGGCCGTGCAGGGCGCCGGCGTCGAGCACTGCGCGTGCCGATGGCTCGAGGTATATGGCCCCGCGCGCGTGGGTCGTCATCGAGTAAAAGTGACCGGTGTGGAAGGGCACGCTTTCGCCCTCGCCTGTCGTGGCGATGTAGTCGAGGTCCTTTTCCGCAAGGTGGGCGTCCTCGAGAACATGATCGAAGCAGGTGCGGGCGAGTTCGATCGGGTCACGCTGGCGGATGCGCATCGTGGCGCGTGACAGCCACTCCGTGCGGTCGCCTTCGACGCGCATCAGCGCCGCCTTGACGGCCCCGGTCCCGACGTCGATTCCTGCGGTGATCGTCATGCCTGCGCCTCCGTCCGGGCGCCGGCGTCGTAGGCGCGGCGCGCGAATTCGGCGGCGCCGAGCGCCCCCGTGTAGATGGAATCCGGGTCGATATTGATGACCACGTCGCCGTAGTTTTGCTTGATCAGCTGTCGCAGTTCCCGCACGGCTGCCTCGTTCTTTGCGACTCCGCCCGTAAACGTGAACTCATTGGTAACACCGCCGGAGCGCGAGATGATCGAGATCGCGCGCAGGATGATCGCCCGGTGCAACCCGGCCACGATGTCCTCGCGTCTCTCGCCGAGCGAAAGCCGGTCCCGGAGTTCGGCGCCCGCGAAGACGGTGCATGTCGAATTGATCCGTGACGGGGAGTCCGATTTCATCGCCATCGGGCCGAGCTCATGTAATCCGATGCTCATCTCGTCGGCGATGTAGCCCAGGTAGCGGCCGCAGCCGGCGGCGCAGCGGTCGTTCATCTGGAAGTTGGTGACGATGCCGGCGGCGTCGATCTGGATGCCCTTGGTGTCCTGCCCGCCGATGTCGAGGACGGTTCGCGTGTTCGGGTACATCATGTGGGCTCCGAGCCCGTGACACAGGATCTCCGAGCGGATGTGCTCCTTGGAGAACGGCAGCGTCACGCGTCCATAACCCGTGCCGACGAGGTAGCCCTCTTCGAGGTCGACGTCGAGTGCATCGTCGATGACATGCTGCAGGTGACCGGCCTGCCGGCCGATGCCGCCGTCTTCTGCGAGGACCTTCTGCCGCGCCCGGCGGAACTTTCCGCTCAGGTCGCCCGATGGCGGCCGGTTCTCGACCTCCAGGATAGACTTGTCGTAAATGTTCAGCAGGAGCTCGTAGGGCAGCGAAAGCTCTCTGCCCACGGTTTCCGCGTGCGTGTAGTAACGGGACCCGGCAATATCGCGGAAGAAGTCCGACTTGCGCTTTGCCCCCGGGGCGAACATTGCGGCGGCCTCGGCGCGTATCCGCCCGAAGACTTCGCCGATCGCGTGCCGTACGTCGGTCTCGAGGTCCACAAAGCGACCGCCATGAAACTGGCCGTCGCAGGTCCGCTCGAGGTCGGCGAGTTGCTCGAGGAACTGCTCGAGACGGAAGGCGCGTTCGAGCGCGGCGAGGAACTCGTCGATGCGGTCGCCGAGATCGCCTTCCTGCTGCAGGGCGCGGCGGAACAGCGTGAAGCGCCCGTCGATGCGCGCTTCCTCGCTGGCGACCCGCGCGGCCGTGGCGTAATTGGAGCGCGAATTGGTGATGCCGCGACCGAGCACATGACTGTCACCGTCGATCAGCACGGCCTTCGTGGTCGTGGAGCCGAGGTCGATGCCGACGTAGGTCCTCATGGCCGACGCCTCACGCCGCGGGCCGGGCGCCGGAACGCCGCTGCTCGACCATCTGGAAGTAGCTCTCGAGGCGATTCTTGATATTGGCCGCGGAGAAGTAACGCGGGTCAACCAGGTCGGATTCGATGAATGCTGCAGGTTTGCCGGTGCGCTTCTCGACCTCCCGCATCATCAACAGTTGCCCCGCCGAGAAGCTGTTGCAGCTCTTGATGGAGTTGATCAACAGGCCATCCGCTCGGTACTCATCGACGTAGTTCGTCAGCATGTCAATGCGCATCGGCAGGCTGCGATTTGTATAGACGCCAAGGCAGTATTCGGCGAGCGTTTCGAGCGGCCGGCTCGAGTCGTGGCGAAAGCCGAAGTCATAGACGCCGCCGACCTTGGTGTAGCTCGAGGCCACAACCACCGCGCCTTCGTCGTAGAACATCTTCCAGAATTGGCGGAAATGCGTGTAGTTGGGCGGCCCCTCGACGACCAGCCGGTAGCGCTCCTGGCCCATGTCTCCCTCGGGTGTCACCGGGCCGCGGCCCTGGGCGAGGCGTTCGTCAATCTCGTCACGCAGGAATTTGTAGTACTCGATAGCGTCATCGGTGCCGCGGAACGCGCCGAAGATCGGGCCGATGTAATAAATGCCGCCGAAGTAGGCGTCGATCGGAGAGGGCGTGTTCCGCGCCGTCTGCAGCACGTGGACCAGGTCGTCCTCGGCCTGTGCCGATTTCTTCAGACGCTCCCGCAGCCGGTCGATGTCGAATTTTACGCCCGAGACACGTTCGAGTTTCGGGATCACCTCGTCGCGCAACTGCTTGACCATGTACTCGATCATGTTGGGCGTAATGCGGCTATCGCCCATGTACGGCGTGTGCAGCATGATCGTCTCGCACTGGTACTGCTCGCGCAGCAGCTCGAACCACTTCATGAACGTGAAGCAGCCCGTGTACGACAGCAGCAGAACGTCCGGATTCGGGAATTTCTTTCCATTGGGCGCGATATTGCCCTTGGCCATCATGCCGATGTCCGACTTGACGTAGGTACAGACGTCTTCCGAGTGTCCGATCTTCTCGGCTTCCATGACGTATTGCCCCGAAATGCGTCGCAGCCCGCTCTGGATCGCATTGACTTCCGGCAGGTTGTTGAGCAGATCGAAGCAGCCAATCAACTCGTTGAGGTTGCCCGGGACGAAGGTGCTGCAGACCTTTGCGCCAGTCTCGGGCGCGGACGTCAGGCGGTCATAATGAGCCGCCATCATCGCCTTCTGCTTCTGCATCGAGGCGTCTTTCTCGACATCCTTGGCGGCGGAAATTGCTGCGTTCATTGTCCACTCCAGAGTTTGATGGAATCCGCAAACGTGCCTGCCTGTTCGCGGATCGGCTGCATCTGGCCGGAATTCTCGGCAAACTTGAAGGCGATGTACGGAATGCCGGCGTCGTTGAGGACGTGCTGCAGCATCGGCCGGTCGAGCAGTGCCGGATCGCAGAAACTCGGGGAGGCGAATATGACGCCTTCGGCGCCGGTACGCCGCACGGCGCGGACCAGATGCTGCCCCTTCTCGCGCGGGTCCGGTTCGAATCTCGCGGCGGTCGATTCGGAATGATGCAGGAAGGCCGTTGCCAGATTGCGCAGCGGATCGCCTTCGACCGGCACGTCGCTGGTCAGCCAGCGCGTGACGAGCAGCAAGTCGTCGTCAACCACATAGCAGCCAGCCAGTTCCAGCGACTTGATCAGGTTGAGCGGCGGCTGCTCGCAGAACAGGCCTGTGACGACGACGCGGCAGTTGTCTCGCCGCGGGCGTTGCTGCAGGCGGGCCGCGGCCAGGTAGTCGCGCAGCATCTCCGAGTGCTGCTCGACGGGCAGCACGAGACCGGCGCGCATCAGCAGGTGGGATTCGGCGGCCGGCACCTGCCAGGGCTGCTCGGCGCGATAGGCATACAGTTCCCGGACCAGCTGGCGATTCTCGTTGTAGACCGCAATCGAGTGACAAAGCTCCTCGTCGGTAATCGGCTCACCGCGCAACCGGGCCAGGTCGTCGCGCAGCTCCGCGAGCTCATTTGCGTAATAGTTGCCGCCAATCTCGTCGGCGTAGTTCTGCGGGACGTCGAAGTATCGCGAATACACGTGGGGAAACATCAGCTTCCACATGCCGGACAGGTTGCGGATGACGTCGCAAATGGACGGGAACAACATGCCGTCAACGAAATCCAGCCGGCCGGACAGGCCGAGTTCGACGGTTGAACGGGGGATGCGGCAGATGTAGCTCTGGTAGTAGGCATCGCCGTGGACGACTTCCAGCCGGTCGCCGCCGCCGACGATCCCTAACGGCAGCATGCCGGCGGCGTGGATGATTTCGCGGGGCACGTAGATCGGCAGATAGCCAACAACCTTGCGGTCGGGCTGCGCAGCTTTCCACTCCCGTGCGGCGCTGAAGTTCAGATCCTCGAAGATCTGGGTGGCGCGATCGATGATGACGGCAGTGCTTCCCGAACTTAGCGGTGTTCCCACCTGGCGGTCCTCTTGTCGATGAATGCTGATAGCCCTTCGACGGCATCGTGGGTTCGCATCAGGTCGTCCAGATAGAGGCGCTCGACAGCTGCGAGCCGCGTGCGGACGCGGCCGGCAAGCTCCTGGCGCGCGGCGCGCACGGCATGGCGCAGGGACTGCGTGCTTTTCGGCTGCAGGTGCTCCAGAAAGTAGTCGAGCGCCGCCTGCTTTGGATCTGCGCTGGCCGCGGCGGCAAGTCCCAGCGCAGCGGCCTCGGAGCCGGAAATGCTGCGGCCCGAAATCAGCAGGTCAAAAGCGCGCTGCGGGCCGATCAACTCGGGAAGCAGGCAGGAGGCGGCTGGGGCGAATACGCCGAGCTTGATTTCCGGCTGGCCGAGCTCAGCCTCCGGAGTCACGAATATCAGGTGCCCTGCCAGCGCCAGTTCAAGCCCGCCGCCGAGGCAGCGCCCGTGCACCGCGACCAGGATCGGCACGGGCGAATCCAGCATGCGGCCGAGCAATCCGTGCAGGTTGCGGAGCATGGCCGCACACGCGCCGGGCAAATGTTCCTCGACACTCGCGCCGAAGCTGAAATTCGGGCCCTCGGCATCGAGCAGCACGGCCGAGAGGACCGGCTTCTCCAGGTGCGCGGCAAGTGCCGCGTCGAGCGCCGCGATCATCGCCGCGTCGACCAGGTTGGCCTTGGGCCGCGCGAGCCGCAGTCGCAGCAGGCGGCCATCGGCCTCCAGCCAGACTTTGAGCGGCTCCGTCATGGGCGCCGGACCCTCGGCTGGATGCTGTCGGTGAGCTCGTTGGACCACGGCGTGTTCGCCGCGAGTGCGCGCCGCAAGCAGATGAAATCGACCTCCCGTCCGGTCTCCTTTGTGCCCTCGTTGAAGGCGCGGAAGCCTGCCCGCGCTTCAGTCGTCATGTTGAGCGCGAGCCAGGCGCGCGAGTCTTCCTTGTTGCGGTTCCAGGTCTCGAGCTTGGGCTTGCGCAGCTCCTCGAGCGTCTTGGTCGTGCAGTCCGGGAACATGTACAGCAGCTTGGTGCACAGTTTCTCGACGGCCTCGTCGAGCGGCGCCAGATCGACAGTGCCGCGGCGCACCAACGCCTGGCCGGCCTTCAGCGCCTCGCCGGTCAGCGGCTTGCCGAACACGAGACGGCCGAATTCGTCCACGATGCGCGAGGTTTCGATCAGCGGATTGGGGACGTGGCGGCCGTCGACCTTGAGTGCCGGCACGACATCGGTGATCAGGCCCATGAAACAAGCCTCGTGCGCCGAGAACGGTTCGCACATCACGCACGCTGCCATCGCGCGCTCGACGCCGACCATGACCGGCAGGAAGTCGGTGCTGCCGCCAATTGGCGCCGAGCCGTGCTTCGGGCCGGCCTGCCCGAAGCGCGCCAGGTCCTGCGCGATGCTGAAGTCGCAGGCCATGCCGATTTCCTGGCCGCCGCCGATCCGCATGCCGTTGACGCGGCAGATGACCGGTTTGTCGCAGCCGAGGATGCTGCTGACCATGTCGTTGAACAGCCGCATGTACGCCCGGTACTCCTGCGGGTTGCCGGCGTAGTACTCGGCGTACTCCTTGGTGTTGCCGCCGGTGCAGAAGGCCTTGTCGCCGGCACCGGTGAAGACCACCGCAACCACGTCGCGTGCGGCGCTGGCGGCGCGGAAGGCGAGAATCGCTGGCCTTGACCATGTCGGTCGTGTAGGAATTGAACTGCGACGGGTTATCGAGCGTGATCCAGGCGTTGTAGAGACCATCGACCGAGCTGCCATCCTGCGCGCGAACGGGGCGCCTCTCGTAGTGCACGCCCTGGCTGACTGCCTTGCGCGCGGCATCGACAACGAGATTGTGATCCTTCGCGTCGGTGTCGGGACGGATGGCGCTCTCAGTGGCCATGTGTGGAACTCCGGGTGACTGACAGGGACGACGCTGCGTCGGGAGTGGGTACGAGCACGGCGCGGCGCTTGATCTCGCCTGTGTGAACGGCGGCGAACACGCGGTTGATGTCGTCGAGGGGATGCATTTCGATGAACCGGCCGACCTGCACGCGGCCGTCGAGCACCATCGCAAGCGCGTCGGGATAGAGGCGCGGTGCGCAGCCCCAGTTGCCGAGCGCGCGTGCGTGAAAGGCCATGATGTTCGACAGCCGGATCTCGACCTTGTCCATGGTGAAGCCGACGACGGCCAGCGTTGCGCCGTGGTTCAGCAGGCCGAATGCGGCCTCCTGGCCGGCGCGCGGTGCCGGAGCACTCGAAGATGATCCAGTCCGACTTGTGGCGCAGGCCGCGCTCACGCGCGAATGCCTGGATCGCGCCCTTGAGTTCGCGTCCGCTGACCTGGCGTGCATTCGAGCGTCAAGGCGGCGATGCCGTCTGCCACGGCCGCGAGCTTGTCGTCACTGACATCGATGGCCACGACGGTCGCGCCGAATGCGCGCGCGATCTGCGCGCAGTAGCCGCCGACACCGCCCACGCCATTGACTATCACGAGGTCGCCGGACTGCACGCCGGCCTGGGTGACCGCCTGGTAGGGCGTGGTGACTGCGTCGGCGACGACACTGACGGCCGCGAGGTCGAGTCCTGCCGCCTGTAGTGCCGGGATCTCGACCGGGCACAGGCCGCGCGCCGGGACGACGAGGTGGCTGGCGAAGCCGCCATGCAGGTCGTTGCCCGGCATCTTCTGGTTCGGGCAGATCGTTTCCTTGCCGCGGCGGCAGGCGTCGCAGTCGCCGCAGGGAATCACGGCCGGGACAATGACCGCTTTCCCGAGCCAGGTATCGGCACCGGGCCCGGCCGCTACCACGCGACCGCTGATTTCATGGCCGAGGCACAGTGGCAGGGGATGGTTGGTCCGGATCCCGTCGTAGAAGAAGCCGAGATCCGTGTGGCAGACGCCGCAACCGGCGACGGCGACGACGACCTCGCCCGGTCCGGAACCGGTTCGAACGTAGCCGCGGAGAATGGTTGCCCCGTGGTGTGCATCAGCCAGCGTGCGGCCGTCATCGACATGACTTTGCGCTCCTCCATTCTGCGCCCCCGGTCGCGCCGGCGCGCCACCCCGGCCGATTCGACTGCATTGACAGCACATGACCGGGCGATTAGGGTAAACTAGTACCAGAATACGTATCTCGAGTCAATGACTGAGGGCCGCGGTGCGCGGCGGACCGTACCAGATCCGGATTCAGCATCGGAAGGCAGTGATGGTGGAAGCATCCAGCGTCTCGGTCGCATTCGTCGGCAGCGGTGGCGCGGGCGCGCTGACTACCGGCCGGCTGCTGCTGGAAGCGGCCTGCGCTGCCGGCTGGCATGGCCTGTTGACGCGATCCGTCGGGCCGCAGATCCGCGGGGGGGAGGCGGCGGCACTCCTGCGCATCGCCGTCGATTCCGTCGAGTGTCATGGCGATCGCTTCGACCTTCTGGTCGGCGTGGACTGGTTGAACGCACATCGCTTCGAGACCGAGATCGCGCTCGGCCCGGACAGCGTCGTGGTCAGCGACCCGCAGGGTGGCGATCCACCCGCGATTGTGTCGGCGTCCGGTGCACGCGTGATCGAGTTGCGGCTCAAGGAGCTCTCGACCGCGAACCCGGATGGCGACCGAACATGATCGCGGTCGGTGCCGCGGCCCAGTTGCTGCGGCTGGATCAGGAGGTGCTGGGGGACCTGATCGACAAGCGCTTCCGGGACAAGGGACCAGCGATTGTGACCGCGAACCTGGCGGCGGCCCGCGCCGGCGCCGCGGCAGTCGCGCACCACGATCTTGGCTTCGGGTTGGCTCGGCCGAGAGCCGCGGACACCGGGCGCTGGCTGATTACCGGCAACGAGGCGGTCGGCCTGGGCGCCATTCGCGGTGGAATCCGATTTGCCGCTGCCTACCCGATCACGCCCGCCTCGGAGGTGCTGGAATGGCTGGCACCCAATCTCACGAGAGTGGGCGGCAGCCTGGTGCAGGCGGAAGACGAACTGGCCTCGATCAATATGATCATCGGCGGTTCTTACGGTGGTACGCCCTCGTTGACGGCCACCTCGGGTCCTGGCCTGTCGCTGATGGTCGAAGCACTCGGGCTGGCCACGGCGGCCGAAGTGCCGATCGTCGTCGTCAACGTCATGCGAGGCGGGCCGTCGACCGGCATTCCGACGAAGTCCGAACAATCGGACCTCAACATTGCGGTTTACGGCGTGCACGGCGACGCTCCCCACATCGTCGTCGCACCGCAGTCGATTCCGGACTGCCTGCTGACGACGCAATGGGCGGTGCACCTCGCCGAAAGCCTGCAAGCGCCCGCGATCCTGCTGTCGGATCAGTTCATGGGACAGGCGCTGGCCGCGATTGCGCGGCCGGCCGACGTCAGCTTCATCAGCCAGCGGCAGAAGGCGACCGCCGTCGTTGTGCCTTACCGCCGTTACGCGCTTACTGCCGATGGCGTCTCGCCGATGACAATCCCCGGCACGCCGGACGGCCAATACACGGCCGAGAGCCTCGCGCACACGGAACGCGGCCTGCCCAGCACCAGCGCGAGCGATCACCACGCCCAGCTGGACAAGCGCCGCGACAAGCTCGAACACTTTGCGTTCGGCGACTTGTGGGCGACGATTGAGGGACAGGGCACGTTCGCCGTCATCACTTGGGGTTCCCTGACCGGCGCAGCCCGCGAAGCGGTTGCGCAACTGGCTCGAGGCGGCCGCCGGGTACGACTGATCGCTCCGCGGCTGCTGTCGCCGGCCCGGCCGACGGAGATGGCGGCGGCACTCGAGGGCGTGAGCCGCCTGCTGGTCGTCGAGCAGAGCCACGGTGCCCAGTTCTACCGTTACCTGCGCGCCCATTACTCGCTGCCGACCGACACGGCGGTGCTGCACCGCCCGGGTCCCTTGCCGATTTGTCCCGGCGAGATCTGCCGCGAGCTTCTGCGAGAGCAGTTTTCATGAGCGCAACCCTTGCCCCGTCCTGCCGTCCCGCGGACTATCGCTCGGCCGTCAAGCCGATCTGGTGTCCGGGTTGCGGGGACTACCATGTCTTGATGGCGTTCACGCGGGCCTTCGCCGAGCTCGGCGTGCGTCCGGAACAGATCGCGGTGGTATCCGGCATCGGTTGTTCGTCGAGAATCCCGGCGTACATGAATTGCTACGGCTTCCACGGCGTGCACGGCCGCTCGCTTGCCGTCGCGGCCGGACTCAAGATCGTCCGTCCGGACCTGACGGTCGTGGTGGCAAGCGGCGACGGCGATGGCTATTCGATCGGCGGTAATCATTTCCTGCACGCCTGCCGGCGCAATGTCGACCTGACCTATGTGGTCATGGACAACCACATTTATGGAATGACCAAGGGCCAGCCGTCACCGACCACCGAGCCCGACTTCGACACCGCACTCGCGCCGGGCGGCACCGGCGTGCGGCCATTCCATCCGCTCGTGATCGCGTTCGCTTCCGGTGCGAATTTCGTCGCGCGCGCGTTCTCGGGCAATCCGGCCGAGACCGCCGGGATCATCGTCGAAGCCGTGCGCCATCCCGGCTTCTCGTTCGTGGAGGTCCTGAGCCCGTGCGTGACCTACCGGCCGGACCAGCGGGCCTGGAAGGATCGCGTGCATCGCGCGCCCGTCGACGCCACCGACGACGCGGCGCGGGCGGCGCGTCGGGTGATGACCGATGACGGATTCAACCTCGGGGTGCTGTATCGGGGCAACCGGCCGCCGTATGCACCGCCCATCGGCAGGGCTGTCAGCGACCTCGCGGAACTGGAGCAGGAGTTCGAATATGAGCGCCGACGCCCCGCGCGCCTCGTCGCTGGTCGATCTGTATGCGATCGCCTACCAGATTGAAGCGGACGCGGTCGAGCGGTACACGATGCTCGCCGACCAGATGGAGATGCACAACAATCCGGCGCTCGTCGATGTCTTCCGCGACCTGGCACGCGCCGAGGGAATCCACCGCGACCAGATCTGCCGCATGGCCGGCGACATCGACGTCGCGGCGCATGCCCACAAGGTCGCACGCTGGCGCATTGGCGAGAGCCCTGAATCCGCCGACCTGGGTGCCGCCCAATACCAGATGACGCCGCACGATGCGCTGCAGATGGCGCTCGCCGCCGAACAGGGGCACTGGAGTTCTTCCGGGAATTGCTGGCAACGGCAGCGGATGCCGACGTCAGGCACCTCGCCGCGGAGCTGGTCGAGGAAGAAACCGGGCACGTCGCGCTGTGCCATCGTCTGTTGCTGCGCTATCCGCCACCGGCCGGTGGCCGACCGGCCGGGGATCCCGATCCGCCGGTCTCGCAGGCTTAGGGGAATGGAGGTGTTCATGGGCATGGACGGGTGTGGCAGGGCCAGGCTGACCGCGGGTGCGGAAGGGCTCCCGCCATGACTAGGTACGTCATGGTCGTCGACCTGCGGTGCTGCATCGGCTGCCAGACCTGCACCGCCGCCTGCAAGCAGGCAAACGGCACGCCGCCGGGCGTGCAATGGCGGCGGGTCGTCGATATCGAGACTGGCACGTACCCGGACGTCCGTCGCACCTTCGTGCCGGTCAGCTGCATGCACTGCGGCGATCCGCCCTGCATGGACGTCTGCCCGACCCGGGCGACATTCAAGCGTGACGACGGCCTCGTCGGCATCGATTACGGGCTGTGCATCGGCTGCGCCTACTGCGCGGTCGCGTGCCCGTACCAGCAACGCTTCAAGGTGCAGCACCCGGCATTCGCCTATGGCGCCGAACCGAGCCCGGCGGAAGCCGCGCAGTTCGATCCGGCGCGCCTCGGCGTATCGACGAAGTGCAATTTCTGCAGTGACCGCATCGATGCCGCGCGAGGCACCGGGCGAACTCCGGGAATCGACCCGGAAGTGACCCCGGCCTGCGTCAATTCCTGCATTTCGGGCGCGCTGCACTTCGGCGACCGCGACGATCCGCAGAGCAACGTGTCGAGACTGCTGCGCGAAAATGAGTTTTTCCGCATGCATGAGGAGCTCGGCACTGATCCCGGCATGTACTACCTCGTGGACGGCGGGCCATGAGCGCATCGATGTCCGGTTCGGCTGCGCCAGGACGGCAGGGCTTCTGGGATTGGCGGGCGGCCTGCAACTTCATCTTCGGCGGCGCGGGTGCAGGCACGCTCGTCTGCGCGGCGGTCATGTCAGTCGCCGAGCGCGGGACCGGGCCTGCTCGGCCTCGTACTCGTGTGCTGCGGGCTGCTCTGCGTCTGGTTCGAAATCGGGCGCCCCTGGCGGGCATTGAACGTCTTCCGCCACGCGCGCAGCTCATGGATGTCGCGTGAGTCGATCGTCTGCTGCCGCTATTCGGCGTCGGGCTCGGCGCCGCCTGGTACGGCGGCCGGTGGCTGCCATGGATTACGGCGGCGCTCGCGCTCGCCTATGTCTACAGCCAGGCGCGTATGCTCCAGGGTGCGCGCGGCATCCCGGCGTGGCGCCATCCGCGGGTCGTGCCGCTGATGATCGTGACGGGCCTTGCGGAAGGCACCGGGCTTTGTATCGTCGCGCAGTTGCTGCTGGATCCGGCAGCGCTGCCGCGCTGGGCGGCGCTGCCGCTGGTCGGCCTGGTGCTGATCCGGGAGCTGGCGTATTTCACCTATCTGGCGGGTCTGGGTCCCGCCGAGGCACCGATGAAAGCGCGCGCGACGCTTGCGCAGTCTGGACGCTGGCTCATCGGGCTCGATGTGGTTGCGATCGTCGCCGCGGCGCTCGGAGCGTTCGAACCGCGCTTCGCCTGGGCCGTCGGCCTGGCAGGACTCCTGGCCGCGCTCGCCGGCGCTTGGCTCAAATTGACGCTGGTAACCCGCGCGGCATATCACCAGGGCCTCGCGCTCTCGCTCACGCCGGTGCGCGGCTTCGGCACGACGCGGCCGGGCGCCCGGCCGGGCTGGTAAACAGGATTCACGGAGCGCGGGCCCGCCGCGGGTCGCGCGACCGGAATCGCATTCAGGCAGCAGCGGCTGCGCCCACGCGCCGCACCGCGACACGCACGAGGTCGGCGCCGGAACCGGTCGCATCGGTCATCTCCAGCGACATCGGCGCGACCGTATTCAGGCTCGGATGGCCCATGTCCTTCGCGTAGGGCGTGGCCCAGTGGTCAAACTGCCCGACGATGACCAGCGTGTCGGGACGGATCCCCTGCACCGGAATGGCGGGACCGCGCGTCGCTCCGGTGGGCGAGCTGATCTCGAGCAGGTCGCCGTCGGCGATCCCCAGCCGTTCGGCCGCGGCCGCGTTGATGATGATGCCGCGATGCCCGACGCACGTTGCGCGCGACCTCGTCCATCAACTGGATCATCGCGTTGCCGCCCGAGTGGTATTGCATGCTCTTGGTCGTGAGCAGCCAGAACGGAAAGTCCTCGGGCCGGTGGCCGCGGCGCACCAGGTCTTCTTCCCACAGCGCCGGGAAGTCGTGCCATACCGGCAGCGGCCTGGTATTCGCGCAGTTGCCGGTCCCACCAGTGGATGCCGGTTTCGTGCAAGCGAGCGGTGAGCTCACGGCCGAGCGCGTCAGCCGCTCCTGGTAGGGCAATTCGAAGCGCAGCCCCTGTCGCTTCAGCGTCGGATACAGGTACCAGCCGCTGTGCGGAACGGCTCGGTCATCAGCCCGTTTTCCTTGAACCAGTCGAGATCGTGCACTTCCGCGGCCGCCGGTAGATTCGTGGCTGGCCGCCTTGCACACGGCATTCCAGATCTCGTCCACTGAGTTGACCCTGGCCGGTGTCCAGCGAAAAATCGCCGCAGTCGCACTCTTCAACCGTACGCCGCAGGCGCCGCGATTGATGGCGGCGTTGTAGGTCTCGAGCAGCTCGGTGCGCCGCGCAAGTTCGGTCGCGATCCAGGTGAAGTCGCGGGTGTCGCCCTGCGGCGCCACCGCCGGCTGGCGCAGCACGAAGCCCTCGTGCAGCCAGAATTGTTCCACGAACTTCGTGCGCCCGAGGCGGATCAGCTGCGTGCTCTCGAGGTCGGTCGCCTCCGGCAGCAGGATGTCCGCCATGTGATTGGTCTCGTCTGCGTGTAGGCGAAGCAGACCGTGAACGGAAAGGTCGCCATCGTGGCGGCGACCGCGTCGAGTCCCAGAACGAGATGGCGGGATTGGTGCGATACGCGATCCAGATCTCGGGCTTCGTCGGCCGCTGCCAGTTCTCCGGCACGTCGCTTCTGGAACAGCCAGCCAGGTGCGTCGGGCCCAGCGCCTGGCTCCAGGCGCCGGCTGCTGCCGCACCAGCGGCACCAGCGTGCGGTGCCCGCTGCGACGTCGGCCTTCTTCAGCCAGGTGTCCTGGTCGGTCGGGTTGAGGACGTTCTGCATGAAACCGTCGGGGCCCGGTATCGACGCTGGCATGGCGGTTCTCGTGCGGCTTGTTCAGGCGCACCGTCGTGCCCAGCGTTCCGCCCGGCACTTCGAGCGCGCCGACCAGCACCGCGAGCACGGTGCGCGACCAGCACGCACTCGAACGCGCCCCAGCCGTTGTTGACCGTCTTGCCCAGCGTCACCGCGACCGGCCGGATACGGCAGCACCTCGCCGTCGATCTCGATCGTCTCGCCGACGCGCGCGTCGTCGAGAAATTCGTCGCGATGCTGCGGATCGTGGCGGCCGGAACATCGCAGATTCGCCGACGCCCACTCGGGTGGGAACTGCAGCATGTGCACGACCAGGTGCGTAAACGCGGTCTCGGCCACGACGTCGTGGTGCACCCAGCGCTCGTCGTCGGCGCCGACCTCGATGGCGTGCGCCACCGGCACGCGGCCCTCGAGCAGCGGCACGACATCGGCGTGTCATCGAAGGCCACGGCGGCGTCGCGTTCCGGGTCGTCCCACAGCAGCGGCTTGAGGCTGTCGGGATCGCGCAGGTAGTAACCGTGCGGTCCGACGAGGTACGGCGACGAGGTCGTTCGCGGTCAGGAACTGAGGTCGAGCCGCTCGCGCGGATGCTCGTGCAGCAGACGTGGATCAGCGCGAACATGAAGGCGCCGTCGGTCTTCGGCTTGATCGGAACCCACTCGGCGGAGGCGGCCCGGTAGTCGACAGATGCGGCTCGATCTGCACGCGGCGCATGCCGCGCAGCGCGCCGCCGCATGACGCGCCGTGGCGCCGGCGCCGCCGGTGATCTCGTTGTTGGCGCCGAGCGAGATGTTGAAGTTGCATACGGCGTGTCGGCCGACACGGTGAAGGCGCGGTGCCAGTACTCGCCGTACAGATGCTCGGAGTGCATGCACTTGACACCCTGGCCGGAGCCGAAGCTGTAGTCCATCGGCCCGAATGCCGAGAGGAACGCCGGGAAGCTGCCCATGTAGTGCGCTGGCGTGCCGCCATGGCCGAAGCTGACGGCGACGCGCGGCAGGCCCGGTCTCGTCGCGATGGCCGCGTGCCAGCACGGACTTGAGCTTGTCCGCCACGGTGTCGAGGGCCTCGTCCCAGGAAATGGGGACGAAGCCGGGATCCTGGTCCCTGCCTTTGCGCGGATTGGTCCGTCTCATCGGCGTCAGGATCCGCGCCGGGTGGTAGATCTTCTGGATCAGGCCGTAGGCACGCACACAGGGTTTGCCGTCACCCGGGTGGATGCCGGCGCCCGCGAAGTTCGGCCCGATCTCGGTGGCGACGCCATCGGTGACCTTGACCGTCAGCAGGTCGGGGCCCGCCACGCAGTTGTAGCAGTAGGTCGGGACCAGTCGCGACGAGGGCGCGGGCGTTGCTGCCATGTTCGCCTCCTGTTCCAGAGCGGCCAGGCGTCTGGACTCAAAACAGGTAATTCGGTACGATAATACGCCGAGGCCGCGGGCGGGGCAAACCCGCCAGGCAGGGAATCTCGACAGCACCATTCGCTACGGGGACCGCCGCGCGGGCGGTCGGCGGCAACCAGGAAGGGAAGATGCGACAGGATCAGCGACCTCCATCCAGGAAGCGCCTCGTTCGGGTGTGCCTCAATGGTCGCTGGCGCGAGGACGCCGTACCGGATCACCTGCTGCTGGTCGAATACCTGCGCGAGACCGCCGCGCTTACCGGCACCAAGACGGGTTGCGATGGCGGCGAGTGTGGCGCCTGCATGGTGCTGGTCGACTCGGTGCCCGTACCAGCCTGCATCACGCTCGCAGTGCGTTGCGACGGGCGCGCGGTGGAGACCATCGAGGGACTCACCGCCGGCGACGGCCTGCACCGGCTGCAGCGCGCCTTCCACGAACACCTTGGCGCGCAGTGTGGATTCTGCACGCCCGGCATGATCATGTCGGCCGCGGCCTTGCTGCGTCGCAATGCGCGGCCTACCGATGCACAGATCCGCGCGGCGTTGTCCGGCAACCTGTGCCGCTGCACCGGCTACGTGAAGATCGTCGAGTCCGTGCGCGCTGCTGTGGACGAAGCGCCGTGAGCGGAAGCGTCTCGTCCCGGGGCTGGCCACGACCGGGCGTGCCGCTGATCGACGGCATCGACAAGGTCACCGGGCGCGCGTGCTATACGGCCGACCTCGACCATCGCAGGGCGCTGGTCGGGCGGATCTTCCGCAGCCCGGTCAGTCATGGAGAAATCCTGCGGCTCGACGTGTCGCGGGCGCGGAGCCTTGAGGGTGTGGTCGCCGTCGTGGTCGGCGAGGACTGCACGCAAACCTACGGCGTGCTGCCCGTGGCGATGAACGAACATCCGCTCGCGCGCGACAAGGTCCGTTATCGCGGCGAGCCGGTGGCCGCGGTGGCGGCGGTCGACGCCGAGACCGCGGAGCGGGCGCTCGCGCTGATCGAGTTCGAGGTGCGGAAGTTGCCCGCGCACTATACCGCGGAAGCAGCGCGTGCCGAGAGCGCCGTGCTCGTTCATGAGAATCGGCCAGGCAACGTGGAACGCGCCGTGCACCACAGCTTCGGCGATCCGGAGGCAGGTTTCGCCGCCGCCGACCTGATCCGCGACGCGAGCATCGACTGCGCGGAGGTGAACCACGCGCAGATGGAGCCGCACGCAGCCCTCGCGGATTACGATCCTGCGACCGGGCAGCTGACCATGCAGAGTGTTTCGCAGGTGCCCTTCTACCTGCACATGATGCTGGCACGCTGCTTGCAGATGGACGAGTCGCGGATCCGCGTCATCAAGCCATTCGTCGGCGGCGGATTCGGAGCACGGGTCGAGGTGCTCAACTTCGAGATCGTCACCGCGCTGCTCGCGCGCGCCGCGCACGGCAAGGTACTGATGCAGCTCACGCGGGAGGAGAATTTCCTCACGCACCGCGCCCGCCCGCAGACCACGGTGCGGCTCAGGCTGGGAATGCGCCGCGACGGCCGCATCACCGCCTGCGAGTGCGAGGTCGTGCAGCGCGGCGGCGCCTACGCCGGCTATGGCATCGTCACGATTCTCTATGCCGGCGCCTTGCTGCACGGCTTGTATGCGATTCCGGCAGTCAAGTACGACGGCTACCGGGTCTACACGAACCTGCCGCCCTGCGGCGCCATGCGCGGCCATGGCAGCGTCGACACCCGGCATGCGTTCGAAGTGCTGCTCGATCGCATGGCGCGCGAACTCGGGCTCGATCCGTTTGCCGTTCGCCGCCTCAACCTGCTCCACGCGCCGACCCGCACGCTGAACGACCTGCTGGTCAACAGCTACGGTCTGCCCGAGTGCCTCGACCGCGTCGAGCGCGCGAGCGGCTGGCGCGAGCGCATCGGACGGCTGCCGCGCGGCAAGGGGCTCGGCATGGCGTGCTCGCACTACGTGAGCGGGGCCGCGAAGCCGATTCACTGGACGGGCGAGCCGCATGCAGTCGTGAACCTCAAGCTCGACTGGGACGGCGGCGTGACGGCGTTTACCGGCGCTCCCGACATCGGCCAGGGGTCCTCGACGATGGTCGCGATCACGGTCGCCGAGACCCTGGGCCTGCCGCTCGAGCGCATTCGCGTCATCGCAGCCGACAGCGCCATCACGCCCAAGGACAACGGCGCCTATTCCTCGCGCATCACGTTCATGGTCGGCAATGCCGCGATCGATGCCGCGCAGCGCCTCAAGGACCTGCTGGGCGAAGTGGCCGCGCGCAAGCTGGGCGTGCGGCGCGAGGACGTGTACGCCGCCGCCGGGATGTTCCTCGACCCGCGGCGGCGATTCGACGGCGGTGTCTTTCGAGGAGATCGCCAGGGCGGCTCTGGTCGGGGAGGGGACACTGACGGTCAAGGGCACGTTCACCTGTCCGCCCGAGTCGCAGGGCGGCAAGCACAAGGGCGGCGCGGTGGGCGCGACCATGGGCTTCAGCTACGTGGCACAGGTCGTCGAGGCGTCGGTCGATGAGGACACCGGCCAGGTGACGGTCGATCGGGTGTGGGCCGCGATCGACTGCGGCCACGCGATCAATCCGCTCGCGGTGACTGGCCAGGTCGAGGGCGCGGTGTGGATGGGTATGGGCCAGGCGCTCAGCGAGGAGACCTGCTATCTGGACGGGCTGCCGGCGCACGCCAGCCTGCTCGAGTACCGCGTGCCGACCATCATCGAGTCTCCGCCCATCGATGTGCAGATCGTCGAGAGTCACGATCCACTCGGGCCGTTTCGGCGCCAAGGAAGCGAGCGAAGGGGCGCTGGCCGGCTTCGCGCCGGCGCTCGTGGCGGCTATCGCGAATGCAATTGGCATCGACCTCGACGAATTGCCGGCCACTCCCGACCGGGTCGTGGAAGCGCTCGTCGCGCGGCGCCGGCGCGGGCGCCTGAAGTCCGCGCAGGAGCCAGCGCCGTGATCGCCCCTCCCGTGGCGTTTCGGGTCGTCGAGCCCGCGGACATTGACGCGGCGATGGCGGCTCATGCAGGCGAGCCCGGCAGCTGCTACCTGGGTGGCGGGACCGACCTGCTGGTCAACCTGCGCCGCGGTCTCGGCTCGCCTTCGCTGCTGATCGATCTGCGGGGCATCGCCGAGCTGGACGGGCTGGCCTGCAAAGCAGGCGCGGCCCGCATCGGTGCGGGCGTCACCCTGGCCCGGATTGCTGCGGATCCGGAGCTTCGTGCGCGCTACCCGGCAATCTGCGAGGCTGCTGGTGCAGTCGCCGGTCCGGCGCATCGCAACGCTGCGACCGTCGCCGGCAATCTGTGCCTCGACACCCGCTGCATCTACTACAACCAGAGCGAGTGGTGGCGCAGCGCGAATGCCTACTGCCTGAAGTACCGCGGCGACATGTGTCACGTTGCGCCGCAGGGGCAGCATTGCCACGCCGCCTTCTGCGGCGATCTGGCCCCGGCGCTGCTAGTGTTCGGCGCCTCGATCGAGGTTGCGGGCCGCGCCGGGCGCCGGCGCATGCCGCTCGCCGAGCTTTACCGGGAAGACGGCCTGGATCACCTGACGCTGGCCGCCGGCGAACTCGTGGTCGCGGTGGAATTGCCTGCTGATCCCCCGCATTCCGCCTACGCCAAGCTGCGCGTACGTGGCTCCGTCGACTTCCCGCTGGCGGGGGTCGCCGTGGCCTTGCGCGCCGAGGAGGGAAAGCTGGCCGCTTTGCGGGTTGCGCTGACCGGCACGAATTCCCGTCCCTTCCTGCTCGATGGCACTGGCGACCTGCTCGGCCGGCCGCTTGACGCCGATGTGCTGAAACAGCTGGATCGACTTGTGCAGAAGCAGGTCCAGCCAATGCGCACGACCTTGCTGCAGTCAAATTACCGGCGCGTGGCTGCTGCCGCTCTCGCACGCCGCTTGGCTGTTCGCCTGGCGGCGAACCAGCAAGTTGCACGGTGAGCTGCGTCGGCGGACCTGCGGCTGGCACGCGCAGCTGGACCGCGGCCGACGGGCTGCATCTCGATGTGCGCGGACTCGAATGTCCCCAGCCGCTCGTCGAAGTCCTACGTACGATCGACGGCGGCGAGGCCACTACCTTGATCGTGCACTTGGACCAGGAACCGCTGCTGCTGTACCCGGAACTCGAAGATCGCGGATGGAACCATGAGATGCTGCTCGCAGATTCGGACGGAGTGCAGCTGCGCGTGACCCGCCTGCATCCGTGATGCTCGCCGCCCGCCTGATTCGCGGCGCTAGCGGTCGTCTGCTGCCACCATCGGTGCCGTTACGCTTCTTTGCGATGGCCGTGCTGTCGCACGTCGCGTTCTGGACGGTGCTGTTCGCCATGGGTAAGCAACTCGCTGGCTTCCGCGGTGGGTTCGCGCCGCTACTCGCCGCCGTCCATCTGTTGACGATCGGCGTGCTGGTGTGTACGGCGATCGGAGCCGCCGTGCAGATTCTTCCCGTAGTGACGCGTCAGCCGTTGGTCGCGGTCTGGCCCATCCGATTCATATTCTGGCTGTTGTTGCCGGGGCTCGTGCTGCTGGTGGTCGGCTTCTCTGCGATTCGCCCGGGCCTGGCGAGCGTCGGTGGCGGCATGGTCGCCGCGGGAGTCTGCCTGTTTGCAGTCGTGCTCGCCGACAACCTGCGGCGCACGAAGGATTTGCCGATCGTGGTGGCCTATGGCTGGGCCGCACTGGTTGCCCTGGTGATCACTGTGCTGCTCGGTGTTGCCCTGACTACCGGTTTCCGCTGGGGTGGAGTGGATGATCGCGGTGCGCTGGCGCTCGCGCACCTGATTCTCGGCGGCTTCGGCGGGATGGGACTGTTTGCGCTCGGCTTCAGCCACGTCCTCGTGCCGATGTTTACGCTTGCTGCCGTTCCAGATCGTCGGCTCGCGTGGGCCGGATTCGGCACTGCGGTGCTCGCAGTCGCGCTCGGCGCCGCGGGCGCCCTCGGCCGTTCTCCAGCGTTGCTGTCAGTTGCGGTCGGCTTCGGCCTCGTTGCCAGCGGTATCCACCTGCGGTTGATGCATCAGGCGCGGCGCCTCGGCATGCTGCGGCGCCTCGGGCTCTCCTTCGTACTGGTGCGCACGGCTTGGGTACTGCTGCCGGCGACGCTGGGTGCAGCGCTGGTCTCCCTGATTTTCGGAAATCCCGCGGTGGGCCCTCTGCAATTCGGCATCCTGTTGTTTGCGGGCTGGCTGCTGACATTCCTGCTGGGCATCCTGCAGCGGATCCTCCCAATGCTTGTCTCAATGCACGTCGGACCGGGCTCACGACTGGGACCCGTCTTTGCGGCGGACGGCTTGCGGCGCGTCTCCCTGCGTTTGCACGTCGGATGCCATGCGCTGGCTCTTGCCGGTGTCATCGCGGGCAGCGCCGCGAATCACGCCCTGCTCGTGCAGGCCGGCTGTGCAATCGGGCTTGTTGGCGCCCTGGCCTACGCCGTGTTCAGCTTTGATGTATTGCGCCGGCTCCGGGTGGAAGTCAGTTCGGTTCTCAGATGTACTGTCCCGCATCGACGCGCAGGATCTCCCCGGTGATGACGCGCGCGCCATCAGACAACAGGAACAGCACCGCCTGGGCGATATCGTCGGGCTCGGCGAGCGCCGCCAGCGCGGCTTCGCGGCCGGCCTGGGCGATGACTTCGGCGGGCAGGTTGCGTGCCATGGCCGTCATCACCATGCCAGGCGCCACTGCGTTGACCGTGACGCCGGCGCGGCCGAACTCCCGCGCCGCCGTCTTCGTCAGCCCGATCAGGCCCGCTTTGGAGGCTGCGTAATTTCCCTGCCCGAACTTGCCTCGCAGGCCGTTGATGGAGGTGATGTTGACGATGCGGCCGAAGCCCAGGGCCGCCATCCGCGGCCCGATCGCGCGGATCATGTGAAAGGCGCCGGTCAGGTTGACGGACAGCACGCTCGACCATTCGGCGTCGGACATCTTGGCGAGCGTCCGGTCGCGCGTGATACCGGCATTGTTGACGAGCAGGGTGGGCGTACGCGGTAGCGCCGCGACCGCCGCCTCGACGATCGCTGAATCGCTGGCGTCGACCTGGCGGTACTCGAAGCGCGAATGCCCGGGTGCTTCAATGTCGAAGGCGTACACGATGGCGCCGGCCGCCACCAGCGCGTCCGCAATCGACCCGCCGATGCCGCGCGCGGCGCCGGTCACGACCGCGAGATGGCCGTGGAAATCATGGTGTACGGGGCAGCGTATCGTTGACAAGCGCGTTAAAATGGTAATATGGTACTATTATAGTACTTTTGAGCCAGGGTGACGTCAAGACGTGGCCCGGGAGCGCTACCAGCAATGTTTTCAAGCCGCGTCTGCCAGACTCTGCATGACGAACACCTCGCGACCATCCGGCTGCTCGAGCGTCTCAGCGCGCTGCTCGATCGGTGCCGTCAGGCACCGCCGGACGGGGCCGACGACCTGGTGGTCCAGCTGCTGCGGGACATCCCGCCCGCGCTGGAGTCGGAAGTCACGCGCCATTTCGATTTCGAGGAAGCGCATCTCTTCAGTTACCTCGCCGGAATCGGTGACGCCGCGATTGGTGCGCATCTGACCGAGGAGCACGAGGCGATGCGGCCGCTCGGCCGGGAACTGGGCGCGCTCGCCCGCGCTGCAGCGGCCGGTGGATTCGACGCGCACAGCTGGCAGGCATTCCAGCGCGTCGCGGGCGAACTGTGCGATCGGTTGCTGGGCCACGTGCAGAAGGAAGAAATGATGTTGCTGCCGCTGCTCGAGGACAGTCTCGACCCGGCGGTCGATACTAGTCTGTACGAGGCCTATACCGTCAATGGCTGAGGCGGAGCGGCATCGACCCGGCCGCGAAAATTGAACCGAACTTAATCACGCGCCAATGCGCATCTTTTCCGCCGCAATCCGGCCGGCAGCGAATGCCTGGCGGTTGGCGATGACGAGCGCGGGCTTGCGGACCGCGAAGCGCTCGATAACCAACGACTCGAGTTCCTCCGCCGGAAACGGCAGGAAGCCGGCCGCGGCGCCGAGCATGACCGTGTTGACCAGCCGCAGATCGTGGAGCGCGCGCGCAATCGCGCCAGCGTCGATCTCGTGCACGCATATCCCGGCGGCGCGTAACTCGGCGAGTGGATCGTCCGGATAGCGATATAGTCCGAGCGATACGACCGGTGGCGGCAGCCGCAGCACGTTGACGAGCGCGATGCCGCCACGCTTCAGGTAGGTCGCAGCGCGGAGCGCCTCCGCCAGTTCGAACGCAAGCAGCAGGTCGGCCGCGCCTGGAGTGATGACCGCGGACAGGACCTTCGCGCCGAAGCGCACCTGCGAAGTCACCACGCCGCCCCGCTGGGAGATGCCGGCGATCTCCGATTTCTTGCAGTCGAATCCATGGGCAACCGCCGCCTGCGCAATCAGGTCCGCGGCGGTCATCACGCCCTGGCCCCCCACGCCGCACAGGAACACGTTGAGCGGCGCGGACGTCAGCATCTGGCTCCCGCCGCCGCGTCGGCCGCGCCGCCGTCGGCGGGCGTGGTCGCGACGATCGCCTTCGGTCCGCAGGCCCGTGCGCACAGGCCGCAGCCGGTACACGCGATGGAATCGATCACGGCGAACTGGAGCTCGGTGACCGCTCCCGAAGCCAGGGTCTTCTGCTCGGAGCGGCTGAGGTGAATCGCCGGGCAACCGACGTTGAAGCAGTTGCTGCAACCGGTGCAGTCTTCGTCGACGACCTGGAAGGGCGGGCTGGCCTGGTAGAAGTCGGACAGTACGCAAGGCCGCTGTGCGATCACGACTGATGGCTCGGCGAATTCCGTCTCCTCGCGCACGGTCCTTGCGAGCACTGGCAACTGGTAGGAGTCGACAACGCGGATCCGCTCGGCCCGCACGCCGAGTGCCGCCACGAGCTGGGGGAAATCGACACGCGGGGCATCTTCACCATGCACCCCGCGACCCGAACCCGCATTGTCCTGACAGCCGGTCATGGCGGTCGTGCGGTTGTCAAGAATGATGACCGTTATGTTGCCGCGTTGATAAACGATGTTGAGCAATCCCTGCATGCCCATGTGCAGGAAGGTCGAGTCGCCGATCACGGCGATGATCGCCTTGGAGCGGTCGGCATCGCCGCGGGCCTTGTCGAGCCCGAGTGCGATGCCCATCGATGAGCCCATCGCGACCACCGTGTCGAGCGCGTGCCATGGCGCCCCGGCGCCCAGCGCGTAGCAGCCAATGTCGCCGGAGATCAGGACTTTCTTCCGAAGCCTCGCCAGCACGTAGTAGATGCCCGAGTGCGGACAGGCGGCGCACAGCGTCGGCGGTCGCGGAAACGTGTTGCCAACCGGATAAGGCGGCAGGGACGGGGCTGGCTCTCCGAGCAATGGTGCCACCGCCAGCCTGAGGACCTCGGGCGTGAGTTCGCCGGTTCGCGGCAGCACGTCCTTGCCACGCGCCGCGATGCCGCCCGCCCGGATGGCCTGTTCGACAAACGGCTCGGTCTCTTCGACGACCAGCAGCTCGTCGATCCCGGCCGCGAAACGGCCGACGAGCCCGAGCGGCACCGGATAGCTCAGGCCGAGCTTCAGCACCGGCAAGTCGGGGAAGCATTCACGGACGTGCAGGTAGGCAGCTCCCGAGGTCACAATGCCGAGACGCCGGTCGGAACCGGGCGCGATGAAGTTCAGCGGCGTCGCTTCCGAGACCACCGCGAGCGCGCGCTCGCGTTCGGCCTGTGCCGGCAGCTGGCGCCGCGCGTTGATTGGGCTCAGGATCCAGCGCGCTGGATCGCGCTGGAAGCCCGCCGTATCCCGCTCGACCCTTGCGCCAACGATCACCGGCGCCTTGACGTGGCAGACACGTGTTGTGAGGCGGAGAATCACGGGCGTCGCGTGCGCCTGCGCCAATTCGAACGCGAACTTCGCCATCTCCAGCGCTTCCTGCGGGTCGGCGGGTTCGAGAACCGGCACGTGCGCGAAGCGCCCCCAGAAGCGCGAGTCCTGCTCGTTCTGCGACGACGACACGCCCACGTCATCGGCGATCGCGAGCACAAGCCCGCCCGAGATGCCTGCCACCGTGATCGTCATCAGCGCATCGCTCGCGACGTTCATGCCGACGTGCTTCATCGCGCACAGTGCACGTGCACCCGAGAGACTCGCGCCGATCGCGACTTCCAACGCGACCTTTTCGTTCACCGACCACTCGGTGTAGACGCCGGGAAACAGGCTGAGCGTCTCGAGGATTTCGGTCGACGGCGTGCCCGGATACGCGGCCGCGAGCCGCAGCCCCGCTTCCCATGCGCCGCGCGCGATGGCTTCGTTCCCCGACAGCAGGACGCGCGCACCGGCATCCGCACGCGCAGGATGGCGAGCCTCGAGTGTCGGTTCGATCGCGGACATGGTGCGGATCCTCGCCACCAAAGGCCTCAAGTCGTGGAGCGGAACAATTGTGGTATCATGATACCAATTCAGCCTGACCAATAATCGATCTTTGCGGGGAGCCCGTTTGATGGTGGGCGTTTCATCGTCTGAACCGGGCAACGCCCGTGCAGACACCTCGGCAGCGGCGATCTTCCGCCAGGCCCAGAGCGACGGGCGCCGCTCCCTGAATCCCGAGGAACTCCACGTGTTGCTCGCCGGCCTCGGCGTTGGCCTCGGCATGGGCGCTGCGTCGCCCGTGACGCAGCCTGCCGTCGAGCTGCGATTCCGCCTCGAGAACACGCGCGAATTCGGCCTGGTTATCAGCGCCGGACTCGGCGGCCTGGACGGAGCCCTTGCTGACCACAACCATGGCCAGGATTGCGCGTGCGTTCACGCCTCGACTGAGCTGACCGATGCGCAGGATTTCCTGCTGCGATTCCGGCGCACGCTGGCCTACCGGAAACTCGCTGCGACCTCGGGACGTGACGGAGCGTCCCCGCCCGATGCACAGCTTGAAGCCGTGTTCGTGCGTCTGCTGGACCTTGCACGTCGCCAGGCGGTGGGCCATCCGGGTACCGAGCCGGTGCTGGAGGTTCTGGAACTCGATCCGGTGCAGGTCGCCGGCGCGGTGACGGCACAGGCGGCGCGCTGCGAGCTCGGCGCGCCGGTCGCCGGCCGCCTGCCACGCCCGATCCACAAGATCGACAAGCTCGTCCATCCGGCATCGATCGGGCTGATCGGTGTCTCGGCTACGGGCATGAACTTCGGCCGGATCATCCTGCGTAACCTGATGGGCAGCGGGTATCCCAGGGAGCAACTCCGGGTCATCCGGCCCGGCGCGACCGAAGTCGACGGCGTGCAATGCGTTGCAGGCTTGCAGGCGCTCGACCGGAAGCTCGATCTGCTGATCGTCGCGGTCGCCGCCGATTCCGTTTACGGCATAGTCGACGAGATCATCGCGACCGACTCGGCGGAAGCCGTGATGCTGATCCCCGGCGGCCTCGGCGAGACGGCGGCGAGCCGGGAACCCGCCGCTCTGCTGGCGGCACGCATCAATGCCGCGCACCAGGGACATGATGGCGGCCCGATATTCCTCGGCGCGAACTGTCTCGGCGTCGTCTCGCACCCCGGCTCGTACGACTCGTGGTTCATTCCCCTCGAGCGGCTGCCGAAGCCGAGCAAGAAGCCGGAGCGTAACTCCGTGCTGTTGAGCCAGAGCGGCGCGTTCATGATCACGCGCATCAGCCAGAACCCGTGGCTCGATCCGCGCTACATGCTGGCGGTCGGCAACCAGATCGACCTCACGCACGGCGACCTGATGGCATATTTTGCAGACCGGCCCGAGATCGAGACCATTGGCGTCTACATCGAAGGCTTCAGGGACCGTGACGGGCTCGACTTCGTGAAGGCAGTACGCCGCGCGGTCCGCAACGGCAAGCAGGTCGTCGTCTACAAGGCCGGCACGACCGCATCCGGCGCCGACGCGGTCATGGGCCACACGGCCTCGATTGCCGGCGACCCGGAGCTGTTCGATTCGATAGTGCGCCACGCAGGCGCAATCGTGGCGCCGGATTTCACGGCCTTCGACGACCTGCTCTACCTGGCCGGCGCGCTGCATCGCAAGCGGATCGGCGGCCGGCGCCTCGGCGCCATCAGCGGTGCCGGGTTCGAGGCGGTCGGCATGGCCGATTCCCTCGAAATCGGCGCGTGCTCCATGGAGATGGGAAAGCTCGAGCCCGACACCGTCGGGCGCGTGCTGGAAATCCTGGTCGCGAGCCGGCTCGACGCGTTGGTGGAAGTGCGCAATCCGATCGACATCAATCCCGGCGCCGACGACGAGGCACACCTGCGGATCGTCGAGGCATTCCTGCAGGATCCCAATGTCGATGCCGTGGTGGTCGGGCTGGACCCGACCGCGCCGGCAGTCCGGGCGCTCGCGCAGAGCGAACTTCGCCCGGGCTACGACATCGGCGATCCGAAGAGCACGGTCCAGCTGATGCCGCTACTCGTTGACCGCTACGACAAGCCGGTCGTCGGGATCGTCGATGCTGGGCAACTGTACGATGCGATGTCCGCGCGCCTGATGGATCGGGGCGTCTGCGTATTTCGCAACTGCGCGCGCGGCACCCGGGCGCTGGTGCGCTACGTGGACGCGCGTCTCCACGCGGAAGCGCTCATGCAACATGGCTCACGCGCGCCGCAATGAATCAGTTTTCGGTCTTTACCGCCAAGCGAGGTCAGCGATGAATGAACCACTCCAGCCGGGACTGACGAGAACCGAACGCGTCTCGATCGACCGCGATCGCACGATCAGCTTCCTGGGCGACGATTGCCGCGTCTATTCGACGCCGAAGCTGCTGTACGACATCGAGATCGCCTGCCGCAACCTGCTGCTTGCGCACGGTGAGCCCGGCCGGGATTCGGTCGGCACGCGCATCGAGCTGGATCACCTCGCCGCGACGCTGCTCGGCATGTGGGCGGAGATCACGGTCAAGCTGACCGCGATCAACGGCAATGCAGTCACCTTCGAATTCTCCGCGCGGGACGCGATTGAGGACATCGCGCGTGGCCGGCACAATCGGTTCATCGTGAGCCCGGATAAGACCGCACAACGGCTGCGGGCGAAGCTCGCGAAGGCAAAGGAGCTCGAGGCCGCCAAGGTCCTGAGCGGGCGAACCAGTCCGCGCAGCCATTTCGCCGACTTCCTTGCGCGACGCGACCAGCTGGCCGAGAATCCGGCGGCGCGGGCCTTGGAAGAACAGGCCGTTGCCCGAGAGTGACTTCACATGAACCGACGTCGTGGCAGTAGTCCGCCGAGGACTTTCTTCGCGTTCACGCGGCGATATCCGCAGATCGGCGAGGCCTGGGAGCTCCTGGGCGAGGCCGGCAATGCCGGTCCGCTCGATCCGAAGATGACTCGCCTGGTGAAACTCGGCATCCACATCGCCACGCGTTCCGAGGGCGGCACCCACGCGGCGGTGCGCAAGGCGCTGCTGGCGGGAGCGCGCCCGGAGGAAATCTACCAGGTGGTGGCGCTGGCAGCGGGCGCCCTGGGCCTGCCGAATGCGGTCGCCGCCTTTACCTGGGTCGATGAGGAACTGAGGAAGGCCGGCAAGAAGCGCTCCAGGCGCGCGCGCGCCGCATCGCCGCACACGGCGAGCGATGCCCGCTCCTGATCCGCAATTCGAAACCGGCCGGGCAGACTGATCTGCCGACCAGCGTCGAGGTCCGCGTACAGCGCTGGCGCGATGAGGGAACCGCGCGCGCGACCGATGTGGTGGCGGAGGAATTGCCGGTCGCGCTGCGCTACCAGGGCACTCCCTACGTCGTGATGCTGGCGACACCGGCCGACCTCGAGGATCTCGCGATTGGTTTTACGGTGAGCGAAGCGATCGTCGCCTCACCTGATGAGATCCGTCACGTGCAGCAACAGGCGACGGGCGACGCGTTCGAGGTCCACATCGACATCGCGCCGCCACGCTTCGCGGAACTGCTGCAGCGCCAGCGCAATCTCACGGGCCGCACCGGTTGCGGCCTGTGCGGCGCCGAGACCGTCGAGGGAGCGATATCGCCGGCCGCCGCCGGTGCGTGCCGGACTCTCCGTTTCCCTGGCGGCATTGCACGCGGCGCTCCTGGAACTCGCCGCGCGCCAGCCCCTGAACGAGCGCACGGCAGCGTCCACGCCGCGGCCTGGGTGCTGCCGGATGAGGGCATCCGCATCGTGCGCGAGGATGTCGGGCGCCACAACGCGCTCGACAAGCTGATCGGCGCGCTGATCCAAAGTAAGGCCGACATCGCAAGTGGCTACGTCATCATCACCAGTCGCGCGAGCTATGAGATGGTCCAGAAAGCGGCGACCGTAGGTGTGCCGTTGCTGGTCGCGATTTCTGCGCCGACGGGGCTTGCGGTCCGGCTGGCCGAGACCTGCGGGCTTACGCTCGTAGGCTTTGCCCGCCCTGGCCAGCACGTGGTCTACTCACACCCGCACCGGCTGCAAGCCTGAGAATTATCATGGCACGAATGGGGGCGGCCCGGACCGAAGGTGCTGATGCTCCGTACCTACGAATATCCGAAATACGAGTATCGCCAGCCGCCCGAGCAGAAGAGCGGCAATACCGGGCGCTACCCGGTCGTGGTCGTCGGCGCTGGTCCGGTCGGCCTGGCCGCCGCCATTGATCTTGCACAGTCCGGCGTGTCCGTCATCGTGCTCGACGACGATGACACGGTGTCGGTCGGCTCGCGCGGAGTCTGCTATGCGAAGCGCACGCTGGAAATCCTCGATCGCATCGGCGTGGGCGATGCCAGTGTCGCGAAGGGTGTGAGCTGGAATGTCGGCCGGACCTTCTTTCGCGAGGAAGAAGTCTATAACTTCAAGCTGCTGTCGCAGCCCGATCACAAGCGACCGGGCATGATCAACCTGCAGCAGTATTACCTCGAGGAGTACGAGGTCAGGCGCGCCCGCGAGCTGGCGAATCTGGACCTGCGCTTTCGTCAACAAGGTCACGTTGGCGACGCCGCGGGACGACGGCGCGGTCCTGCAGGTCGAGACGCCGGACGGCGGCTACACGCTGCAGGCCGACTGGTTGATCGTCGCCGACGGCGCGCGCAGCAATATCCGCTGCATGCTGGAACTGGAGGTCGAGGGCAAGGTCTTTACCGACCGTTTTCTGATCGCCGATGTCCTCATGAAGGCCGATTTCCCGACCGAGAGGCTGGTTCTGGTTCGATCCGCCATTCCATCCGGGCCAGTCCGTGCTGCTGCATCGCCAGGCCGACAATGTGTGGCGCATCGATTTCCAGCTCGGCTGGCAGGCGGATCCCGAACAGGAGAGGAAGCCAGAGAAGGTCATTCCGCGGATCAAGGCGATGCTCGGCGCCGACCGCGAGTTCGAACTTGAATGGGTCAGCGTCTACACGTTTCAGTGCCGCCGCATGGCGGACTTCCGCCATGGTCGCGTGCTGTTCGCCGGCGATGCCGCGCACCAGGTATCGCCTTTTGGCGCGCGCGGCGCCAATTCCGGCATCCAGGATGCCGACAACCTGTGCTGGAAGCTGAAGCTCGTGATGGAGGGCCGGGCGCCGGATGCGCTACTCGATACCTACTCGGAAGAACGCGGCATCGCGGCCGACGAGAACATCCTGAATTCCAGCCGTTCGACCGACTTCATGACGCCGAAGTCAGCGACGTCGCTGACTTTCCGCAACGCCGTGCTGGGACTGGCCGGGGATCACGCCTTCGCGCGCGCACTGGTGAATTCGGGCCGTCTGTCGGTGCCGTCCTTCCTCACCGGGTCGCGCCTCAACACGCCGGACGTCGCCGCATTCGCCGGCGACATGGAGCCCGGTGCGCCGATGGACGATGCGCCGATCGAGGAGGATGGCAAGGTCGGCTGGCTGCTGGATCGCGTCGGCAACCGTTTCATGGCGCTGGTATTTGTCGACGACCCGGCAGCCGTCGGGCCGGCCCAGGCGCGCGCGATGGCTGCACTGGCCGACGCGCCAATCCCGGTTGAGGCCGTGCTCGTGTCACCAATGGGAGGCGCCGGTCCGCAGAAACTGCGAGTGTGGCGGGATCGCGTTGGCCGCTACGCCGAGCGTTACGACACCCGCACCGGCACGACCTACCTGGTTCGCCCCGACCAGCATGTTGCCGCGAGGTGGCGAGCGTTCGACGCGCAAGCTGTGCGGGCTTCGCTGGCGCGTGCGACCCGCAACACCGAATAGTGAGGAGCAGCGAGATGTCCCTGAAGCTGGAGCCGAATTTCTACGAACCGGGCAAGCGCTATATCCGCGCCTTCACGCCCGGGGACGACTTCTACGAGAGCCTGATCGAGACTCACCGCGACCTGAGCGACGAACAGAGCGCAATAGTCAACGCCCGGCTGATCCTGCTGCTGGCCAATCACATCGGCGACATCGCCGTGCTGCGCGAAGCCATGCAGATCGCCCGCGCCGGCGTTTAAGGCACGCGCGCCGGATGCACGACGGCAGCTGCGCTGGAGAATAAGAGCTTTGTGAAGCCCGCTACTCCGCGACAGCGCTTGACAGCTCCGACACTCAGGCTTGGAGCATTGCTGACCACGCTGGTCGCGCTCGGGCCGCTCTCCACCGACCTCTACATCCCGTCGCTGCCGACACTGATCGAAGTGTTTCGCACCGATGCGGCGCGCGTCCAGCTGACGCTGTCCGTATTCCTTGCGGGCTTTGCCGTCGCGCAGCTGGCCTATGGTGCGCTGTCTGATCGCGTCGGGCGACGACCGATCATGCTCGCGGGGCTCGCGATCTTCTTCCTGGCGTCGGTCGGCTGCGCTTTCGCCACCAGCATCAATCAGCTGATCGTCGCCCGTTTCGCGCAGGCGATCGGCGCCTGTGCCGGACCGGTACTTGGGCGCGCGATCGTCCGCGACGTCTGGGGGCCAATCAAGGCGGCCCGTGCCCTGGCCTACCTGGGCGGCGCAATGGCGCTGGCGCCTCTGGTCGCTCCGGTCCTCGGCGGCGCGCTGACCGTCTGGTTTGGCTGGCAGTCCAACTTCGCGCTGCTGGCGTCGTTCTCCGGTGTGCAACTGGTGGTGGTCTGGCGTTGGCTGGGCGAGAGCAACGTGTATCCGGATGCGACGGCGACCCGCGTCGGCCGCATGCTGATGAATTTCCGGATCCTGCTGGCAGATCGAGGCTATCTCGGCTGTCTTCTGGCGCTGGCGTGGTCGTACAGCGCGCTGTTCGCCTTCATTGCCGGGTCGTCCTTCGTGTTGATCGGGAGGTACGGGCTTTCGCCGGCCGTCTACGGCATGTGCTTCGGGTTTGTTGTCGCCGGCTACATCGCCGGTACGCAGCTTGCCGGCTGGCTCGTGCCCCGGCGCGGCCCCGACTGGTTGCTGCGGTCCGGCGCCTGGCTGGGGGCATTCGCCGGGGCGGCGATGCTTGGCCTCGATCTTGCCGGTGTCCGCCATCTCGCCGCAGTGCTGGCGCCGATGTTCGTCGTCACCGTGTCGATCGGGGTGGTGATGCCGAACGCCACCGCGCGGGCGCTGGCGCCGTACCCGAAGATGACTGGTGCCGCGTCGGCTCTGATGGGCTTCTCGCAGATGAGCGTAGCGGCTCTGATTGGCATCGTCGTTGGCCATGGCGTCGAGAGCAACGCAACGGTCATGCCGATGACGATCGCAGCGTGTTGCGCGCTGGTGCCTTGTAGCTATCTTGCGCTGGTTCGCCGCGGTGACTCACATGGCGGCACGGATGCGTATCTCATGCGCTGACGGCTCCATGCACCGCGCCGGCGTCGGCCCGCCTGACGGTTGCCAGGTAAACCAGTGCCCGTGCGCAGGCGAACGAGTGACCCGACAGGTTTGCCTTGCGCGGCACAGATCCGAGATCCCGCGGCCGTCCGGGGGCACGCAGCCGCCACGGGCCGTCGCGTAGCACTTCTCCGAACTCGAGCGCATCGTCGGCCGTGACGGCGTAGACGCCGGGCAACGACGCGGGCAACCAGCCGGGCCGGTCGGGCTGCTCCGACGCCACGAGTACGCAGCCCGACTCGATGACGGCAGCGCAGGCAGCGGCCAGCACCTCGTCCCCCGGGCCCGGAGGAACACCGAGGCTCAGGTTAACGAAGTCGCAGCCCTCGGCTGCGGCCCGCAGGATTCCCCTGGCGACGAGCGAGGGATAGGTGGCCTCTGCGACGCCGAACACCCGCACCGAAAATATCACCGCGTCGGGAAACGCCTCGCGGATGATTCCGGCCACGGCCGTCCCATGACCAACAGGGTCGGAGAAGTCCGCGTCCTCGCGAACCAGCCTGTCCGGTCCCAGGTACAGGCGGCAGCCCGTCACGCTTCCCCGCACGTGGGAATGCCATGGATTCACGCCGGTGTCGACGATTCCGATGCGACGAGCCGACAGCAAATCCCGACCCAAGCGACGCTCCATTGAAGAATTCTGCGAAATGGTCAGTTGCCGCGGTCGATGCCGGGCGTCGCCGCGAAAGTCGTGACGCCGCGACTAAAATGATCCGGCATCAGCAGCGAGCCGAATTGCTCCGCAGCAACCGCAACAAAGCGGCCTGCATGCAGGAGCATGAGCCGGTCGAAGTCCGTGAGACCCACAGGCCGGTGGGAGATGACGAGCGCGGTGCAATCAGGAAATGCTTCCCATAGATGCTGTCGGATCCGGGCCTCGGTCTCCAGGTCGAGACCGGAGAAAGCCTCGTCGAGCACCAGGATCCGGGGCTTGCGCAAGAACAGGCGTGCAAGGCCCAGCCGCTGCCGCTGGCCGTCGGAGAGCGCGAGCCCACGGCCACCGACGACGGTGGCGTAACCGTCGGGCAGGTTATTGATGAAGGTATCGGCCTCGGCCAGCGCGGCGGCCCGATCGAGGTCGGCGCGGGTCGTTCCGGGATTGCCGTAACGAAGATTTTCTTCCACGGAGGCGTGCAGCAGGAACGGTTCGGCGCCCGCATACCCGATCAGATCCCGGTCATCCACCGAACGCCTGCGGTGCGCTGGCCGGCCGTCGATGTGAACGGAGCCTTCGGTGGGCTGCCGCAGGCCGAAAAGCAGGTGTATCAGCGTGGACTTGCCTGCACCCGAAGCGCCAAACAGGCCTACGCGCTCGCCCCGATCGATATGGAGGTTCGCACCCCGGAATACCGGCGGCTTCCCCGGGTAGGCAAATGTCAGGTCGCGCAACACGATGGCGTCATTGTCGGCGGCAGTCATCGCAACATCGACAGCCGGTGCCGCAGCGCTGTCGTCTGGACCGAAGACCTCGACCACCCGGGCGAAGCTCACCCGCGCCTCCTGGAGATTTCGGACGAGACCGAGTAATCCCTGGGCCGGCGCGAAGAGGCGTCCCTGGTAGAGCACAAAGGCGACGAACGTGCCGAGGCTGATCGTACCGGCCTCGAGCAGCCTGCCACCGAGGAGGTAGATCCACGCCAGCGCAAGCGTGAGCAGCAGGCCCGGCGCGCCGGTCGACATGGAGTCGAGCACCTGGAAGCCAACAACCTCGCGGTTAAGCCGTTCGCTCGCGGCAGCGAGTCGTTGCTGCTCCTCGCCCTCGGTGCGGTGAAAGCGAATCGCGCGCAGTGCGGCGATGCGCTCCGACAGGAAGTGGGAAAGGTCGGCCACAGCCTCGCGCACGCTGCGGCTTCTTTCCTCGATGGAGCGGCGAAATGCGGTCGTAGCGAGCAGCGCGAGGAGCAGGCCGAGAAAACTCCACAGCGCCAGGGTCGGCGACAGGCTGAAGGTGATGACCGCCGCCACGGCCAGGAAAAGAACGTTCTGCAGTGCTCCGAGTACGCCGTCGACCAGCAGGGTCTGAATTCGCGGCAGGTCGGTGCCGAAGCGCGTGAGGAGATCCCCGTGGCGGATGGGCTCCAGCGTCGCGAGCGGCCCGTTCAGGCAGCGCTCAAAAAGCGACGATCGCAGCTCGCCCAACAGGTCCGCCGAAAGGCGCGCGTGGACGCGGCGTGACAGTGTCGCAAGCAGCAGGTCGAGGACTGCCAGGACCAGCAGTACCGCGGCGATCTTCGGGATCACGGTGAAGTCGCCGCGGCTTGCCACCGCGTCCACGAACGCCTTGCCCAGCAGCGGTGTAGAGAGCGACACGGCTGCGCCTGCGAGCCCCAGGGCGAGGATGGCGGCGAGGCTGCCCCGCTTGCCTGACAGATGGCGCGCGAACCGCAGGAGGTCTTTCAACACGAGCCTGGTTCGCCGGCCCATACGTCCGGGTAATAGCAGAGGTGGGCGTTCTCGCAGAGCTCGGGAGCTCCCCGCATGGACACCACGGACGCACGAATGTCATCGGGGCCGGCACCGCGCTCGGCGTGCTTCAGCACGACGGCGGCCAGCCGCACCGATGCGGTCTTGCGTGCGAGTGACGCCTCGCGACCGACCACCTTCAGGCTCGCAACGCCGATGCGAGCCAGGCGGGGCAGGGCGCACAGACCGCAGGGGCCGAGCGTATAGCCCCGGCTCGTCTGGCAGCCGCAGTTGTTCAAGGTCCACTTCCAGAACTCGTAGCGCCTGTCGAGACGGCCGGATCTTGCCGCGAGGCGGTCGTCCATGCAGAAGGGGCCGAAGGCATGGGTGGTGGCGCAGATTCCTTCTTCGAAAACGCAGCCGTCGTTCAGCGCGAAAACCTCCCACTCGAGACCGGGAATCGCGGTTTCCTCGATCTCCCGCAAGGTCATGTGCCGGGGCAGGATCACACGCGACACGCCGAGGCTGCGGTAGAAGGCGGCGGCGCCGGGGTTGCGGCAAGTCGCGAGACTGGAGACATGCAGGCGTGGGCCGAGCCCTTGCTCGCACAGGGCCAGCAGGAGTTCCCATTCGGCGACGATGAGGGCGGCAACGCCGATCTCATCGAGAAGCAGCCTGCCGAACTCCACCAGGCGGGGCACGGCCCCCGCCGGATAGGAAGGCGAGTTGAGCGTCGCGTAGACCGGTCGTGGCTGCGCCAGGTCCACGATCCGGCGCAGGTCCTCGAGATCCGGAACGCCGGCGGACCTGGGGTTGCGGCGATGGACCCACGCTTGCCCGAAGGTTTCCTCCCAGCCGGGCGGGGTCAGGCCGCAATAGAACTCGTGGGCACCCTCGGCGAGGAGCGGCAGGACTTCCTCGGAGCTTCGCAGCGGCGCAAGGATCTTCATGGCGTGGCCGCCTCGTGAAGGACGACGCGGTCGGTATGAAGCAGCCACGCTTCGGCTGCCTCGGGCGGCAACTCATAGAAAGAGTGTGTTGCCGCCTCTCCACAGGGGCATCGGACAGTCATCGCGTTGGACCCGAATCGGGCCGGCCCGGCAAGGCCCGGGACAGCGGTCAGCAAGTGTCTTGGAAAAACCGCCACCCTCGGCGTAGAGGCGTGCCTTCAGCGGACAACCGCGGCCCGAGGCGGCGAACGTGAAGGGCAGGTGAATGGCCCGGAGAAGTCCCACGCCCGTCTCGTCAGGTCCGTCACCGAGATAGCCGCCGTCGAGATCCGCATCGCTTTCGAGCGCCGTGACGCCGAGGTCGGCCAGGAAGCCGCGCAGCCTCGCGTAGCGGGATGCTTCGTGGGTTGCATCGCCGACCGTTCGATCGCGATAGGCCCGCGGGTCACGCAGTGACCGGTTCATCAGCCGGCCGGCGCGCCGAGGCAGCGAAGGGTAGAGATCGCGCAGGAGCCCAAGTATCCCCCAGTCATTGAACACAACCGCCGGTTCCTGGCCGCTCGCCGTGAGTCTGGCCAGCAGCCGACCCACGGTGCGCAGCCCTTCGGGCGTCACGATCGGCGTGAGCAGCGTGGGTTCGAGCTCAAGGTCGCGCGCCAGCGAGACAAAACGCCTCGGCCTCTTGAAAATCGGAGAGGCGGTCCTCGCAGAATTCCGTGCCGAAGTACAGCGCCACGGTCGGAGCCGTCCGGTAGCAGACTGCGCCACGCGGCCGGGCACGCGTCCCGCAGATCGCGGGGCGGTTCGGCGGGGCTCGTCAGGCGAAGTCCGTATTCCATGCGTTTCTTCTCCGGCGGGAAATCGTGCGCCCGGGTCAGAAGCTGACCCGGCGGATATCCATGCCGTCAGAGGCCATCTGCAGCACCTTCAGCGCCTTCAGCGTCTTCGAGTCGTAGACAGTCACTGTGGATCCGCCACCTCCGGCATAGATTTTCTTGCCGTCGCCCGACACGTTGACGGCGTAGCAGGTGCCCTCCGCGATGGGCATCGACTCCAGGTACGTCTTTTCGACGAGGTCGATGACCGTGAGCTCGTCCATGACCGCGTAGGCCAGCTTCCTGTCGGGCGACAACACCACCGAGTACGCCATCACCGGGTCGCCCTTCAGCGGGATTTCGCTGATTTCGCCGGTCTTCTGGTCGACCAGCATGAGTCCCATGAACTCGGGCGTGTAGTAGTTCATGCTCGCGATGCCGCCGTTGTCGAACGCGTAATCCCAGAACGGCAGGATGTTCATCTTCCTGTCGAACATCGGCACGGTCTCGGCGATCTTCAGGTCGCGCCCGGTCGTATCGATCTTGTAGAGGTCCTGCGCGAAAGCGTAGAGCACCGTGCCGCCCTTGACACTGACGAGGTGTGTCACGCCCCAGGGCACCTCGACACTGCGCAGGAACCTGCCGGTCTCGAGCTCGAACTGGGCGACCACGGGCCCACCGATGATGACCTCTCCCCCGGCCGTCCTGCGGGACATGAAGCCGCCATAGGCAGTCTTGCCATCGGGATCGAGCGCGAAGCCGAACATCACCCGGTCCCAGCCGTCATTGCTCAAATCGATTGTGGCCACGACCCGGTTCTGCGTCAGATCCACGGTGTGCACGAGATGACGGTTGGTGGCGACATACAGGAACTTCCGGTCGGCGCTGAGAGCTACCTCGCGGCTGGCACCGGTGATGGGAATGTCGGCCACGATGGCGTCGGTGTCGCCGTCGATCACCTGGATGATTTCATAGCCCAGATAGTAGAACCGCTCCCCGGCCGCGGCGCCCCCGACGTAGAGGATTGCGGCGAGGCCCACGAATAGCAGTGGCTGCCATCGCATATCGTCCTCCTATTCGTACTTCAGGTTGCGCCAGTCGCGCGCGATGTTCGGGCAGGCCACGTCGAAATCCGAATGATTCGTCAGGCCGTCCGGCACCTGGGCGGGCCACCAGCAGTCGCCGGCGCAGCCGTGGAAATCGCGGGCCGACGACTGGCAATTGCCGATCGGATAGGTGGGCCGCGGGTTCGTTTCCCAGCCGGTGTCGAAGATCGTGGTGCAGCCCTGCGGCATCGCGGGAGGACCGCCGAGCGCCTCGGCCGTCTGCTCCTCGCCCTCTGCCAGACGCTCGATGGCGCGCGCCTTTTCGTTCAACGCGTCGATGATCTTCTTCTTCATGAGTTGCTCCTGTGAGGAGGGCCTCAGCCGTCAGTCCGTGTCTTCAGGAAGGTGAACACGGGGTTGTCGGGATCGCGGCAAAGGTTTGAATAAGTGCGAACGCCGATTTCCAGCCACCGCCGGATGAAATCGCACGATCCGCCGGGCGGCAGGCCAAGTTTGGTTTCCCGAAGGTGGTTCTCGTAATGGCAGCCCCCGGCACAGAGGCTGCGCGCCCAGCAAGCCCTGCACGCCTGCGCGCGAGTTGCCGCCTGGTCCGCGAGGCTCGCCCGGATCTTCGCGTGATCAACGCCAGCGTCCAGACTACCGACCTGGAACCCATCTTCTCCCGCGAGGCGATGGCACAGGAAGAACCTGCCGTCGGCATCCGCGGCCAGGTACCCGAGACCAGCGCCGCAGGGCGAGTCCTTCACGCGGCCGATGTGGAGTCTGGCGAGCAGGTCGAGGAGGTTGGAAAAGGGCAGGACGCGACCCTCGGCGGCTTCTTGCAGAAATCGCCCGGCCAGCAGTGAAAAGCCGGCGAACAAGGCCTCGTCCTGCTCGGCAGTGGGCAGCAGCCCGGTCGTCACCGGGCTCACCGGTGCGATGCCGACCTCGAGGAATCCCAGGCCAAGCACGTGTCCGAAGACCTCGGGAATCCGCAGCCATTGCTCGGGCGTCAGGGTCACCCGGGCCGCGGGCGGCCTCAACGCGTGTGCGCGCATCAGCGCAAGCCCCTCCACGACATCGACGTAACTGCCGCGCCGCGTTCGGCCCGCGTAGCGGCGGTTGGCGTCGTGGATGTCGGGTGGGCCATCGATGCTGATGGTGATCCCGATACGGTGCTCACGCAGGAAAACGAGCAACGTCGGTGTGAACCGGGTTCCGTTGGTCGTGAGCGAGACGACCAGCTGTTTGCCCGCTTTTCTTGTCGCGTCCTCCGCTTCCAGAACCGCGGCCCGCAGGGCCGGCAGGTTCAGCAACGGTTCACCGCCGAAGAGGACGAGGGTGACCTGCTGGCGGTCGCCGGACGCTTCGACCAGGTGTTGCGCCGCTCGCCGCGCCAGTTCGGGGCGCATCAATCGCGATTTGCCGCCATACGAGCCGCCGCCCGCGTAGCAGTAGGTACAGCGCAGGTTGCACGCCTGGGCCACCTCGAGTACGAGCGTCCCAAGGGGAATATCGGCAGGGTCGATCGGTGCCGGCGCCGGCCGATGTTGCGATGTGGCCGGGACCAGCACCAAGGCATCCCGTAACGCCTCGAGGACCTCCCGGTCCGGAGCGGGCGCCTCGCGCAAATCAAGAGTTTCCCGCTCCCGCCACCGCGCCAGGACATCCCGGGTCGACGCATCGAGCGCAAACAGGCTGGCGTGATCCGTGCCGAACAGAAGGGCCTTGCCGCCCGGCTCGGTGGCGGCCTCGAAGATCCGGTGACCCGCCCAGGCGTAAATCCCGCTCATCGGATCCGTCCGATGAAGTCAGGCATGGTGATCGCCAGCTGCGCTTCGGCCGTGAAGGATTGTGTCCCCCGCGTGTACTGTGCCACGACCTTGACGAAGCCGCTGTTCTCGGCCGAGAAATTGCGCAGTGGGTTGGGACCGTAGGTGCCGACAGGCAGGTAGATGCCATTCGGCAGGATGCCACCGGCCCAGCGCAGGTCATCGTCGTCCACCCGTGTCGTTTCTTCGGCCAGCGTGAAGCTGGCAGGAACCGGCCCGAGGGCCACGCCGTCCGTGCCATCGTCGCCATTCGCGTAGGCAATCGCCTCGAACTGGACGCCTTCGGCCGGGTAGTGCAGTCCGCCGGACAAGCGCGCACGCCCCATGGCCGGCTTCACGACAATGCGGTCGATCCGTGACGCGAGTTTCACGGTCCCGGCATCGAGGCCTTTCACCTTCAGCCGGGCTTCGCCGGGCTGCGCAGCGTTGCTCAGGACCTCGATGTCGAGCACGTCGGGCGCCACACGCCTGGCGCCGAGCACCTCGACCGATCCGCCGGCGAAGGACACGTCGCGCACCGTGACATCGGGCAGATTCAGACCCTCGACGGTCAGCGTAGTCTTCTCGCCGGCGAGCAGAAATCCCGGCAGGATCCTTGCAATGATGGCGCCGTCACCCTTGCGCAGCCATCTGGCGCTGGAAGTGCGGAAGTTCGGAGCGGGGAAATGATTTTCGCCGCGGATTTCGTCGCCGGAAACCAGGTAAGCGCCATTTGCGGCAAATCCATTGTTCCTGGTCCGCGTGCGAAGCGCGTACCCGCCATACAGTGTGCCCTCGCCGTCGAAGGTTTCGGAGGTGCCATCGGCATAAGCGAGGTGACCCGTGAGCTTGTACTCGGCATTGCCGACGTCCGAGATGCGGGCTTCGCCCCGGTAGGTTCCGCGACCCGGCTGGTAGCCGAACACGCCCCACACGCCGTCAAGCCGGACCTTCGGGGCCGACCACGCCTTGCCGTAAGGCAACTTGCCGTCCAGGTAGCTGAGCACCGCGTCGGCCTCCGAAATCCAGTGCATCTCGCGCATCTGCGCGATGACCGTGGGCACGACGAAGAGGTGGAAATCCCTGAGCTTCGCCCAGTGTCCCGCGGTCCTCCGGTACGAATAGATCTTGCCCGCGGTGTGGCACCGCACGCAGGTCGCGAACAGCCGTTCCTCGGCGCTGTCGGCGGGAACTTCCATCTGCTGGGAGTTGTGCCAGAGACTCAGGTAGGACACCTGAGCCTGCTCCTCCGGTGTGAGGATCTGGGTGGCACAAAGTTCTTTCAGGAGGGTGTCCATGTCTCCCTTCCCAAGAGGCATGCCGTGCAGCCGACTCATCCGGTCGACGATGACCGTCCATTCCTCTGGCGTCGTTCGCAGGTCCTCCACGCGCGGAATCCTGCCGCTCGCTGCAGGGATATGACAGCCGCTGCACTTCCGCCACACCAGCGAATCCTGACTGAATGCCTGCACGCTGCCGGCCACGGCCAGCAGCGCCAGGCCGGTGGCGATTCCCATCATCTTGATGTATCGCATCGTCGGTCCCTCTGAAGGGTCGCCATTCACCCCTGCAGCCGTGCCCAGACCTCGCGGTCGCGTTCCATGGTCCAGATGTGAGGCCAGTCGACGCCGTCCAGCTCGTCCCAGAGCCGCTGCACGTTGAAGGGCAGGCAGTGCTCGAAGATCGGCCAGCGGCCGAACTTCGGCGCAAGCTTCGCGTGAGTGGCCGCGAATGCGTCGCGCAGCGTCCCCTGCCGTCCGTGCACAGCGCCGACCTCGTCGATCATCCCGTGCAGGAATTCGCGCGTCTGCTCGATGGCGGCATCGCAGGCGGCGGTGCCCCGTGCGACTGCGCCACGCCCGCCGACCAACGCCTCGGCCCGCAGCGCCTTGACCCGGTCGAGCGTGTCGCCCACCCAGTCGCGATGAAATGCATCGCCCGTGTAAAGCGCCGCCTGCGCCTCGACCAGGTCGCCGGCGAACAGCACCTTGTGCCGGTCGTACCAGGCGACGATGTCACCAGCCGTGTGGCCGCGGCCAAGGAACTGCAACTCGAGTTGACCGCGATCGCCGCCCAGTTCGATGGTCAGGCGGTCCCTGAAAGTGACTTGCGGCCAGGTGAGTCCCGGTATCGAGTCGGGCTCCTTGAAAAGACGCGGCATGCGGCCCAGCTCGCTCGCCCAGTCCTGCATTCCGCGTTCGGCGATGAGCCGGCGCGTCATCGCACTGCTGATGATGGTACTGGTGTCGAACGCGCTCGCGCCGAGCACGCGTACCGCGTGGTAGTGGGTGAGCACGAGATACTTGATCGGTTTGTCGGTGTGCGCGCGCAACTGGGCGATCCATTCGCGCGCGACGACGGGTGTCGCCCGTGCCTCAATGCAGACGAGGAAAGTCCTCGCCCTCGATGGCGCCGACGTTGGGATCGCCCTCGGCGGTCAGCGCATAGACGCCGTCGGCCAGGATCTCGAGTGTCTCGGTCTTCGCCACAAGGTCCGCGGATGACGCGAAGGGCTTCATGCCTATCGTTTCTTGCTAGGCGGCGGCATTAATGACCTTGATGGACGTGAAGGCCTCGAGGCCCTCCTCGCCGAACTCGCGGCCAATGCCGGAACATTTGATGCCACCGAATGGAACGTGCGGCGCGATGTCGGCGTGCTTGTTGATGTAGACGGTGTCCGGCCTCGAGACGTGCGGCGACCGCGGACAGTTGCGCGCGGTCGGAGCCCCAGCACCGAGGCGGCGAGACCGAAATCACCGCGATTGGCGCGTGCAATCGCGTCGTCGACGTCCCGGTAGCGGAGGATTGGCAACACCGGGCCGAACTGCTCTTCGTCCACGAGCCGGGTGCCGTCCTCGATCTCGGTCATGAGTGTCACGGGATAGAAGTAGCCGGGACCGTCTATCGGCTTCGCCACCGATCAGCGCCCGGGCTCCATGCCGCTTCGCGTCCTCGACGAGTTCGACCACCTTGCGATACTGCCGCTCGTTCTGCAGCGGGCCGAGCAGGCTGGTCTCGACCATGCCGTCGCCCACCGGCACCTTGCGGGCGATGTCGGCCAGCGCGGCGCAGGTGCGATCGAACAGGCTGTCGTGCACGTACAGCCGCTTGAGGGCGGCGCAGGTCTGCCCTGAGTTGATGAACGCGCCCCAGAACATGCCTTCGGCGAGCTGCTCGACATTGGCGTCCGGCAGCACCAGGCCCGGGTCGTTGCCGCCGAGCTCCAGCGTCAGCGGCTTGAGCGTCGGCGCGGCGCTCGCCATGATTTTCTTGCCGGTCGGGATCGAGCCGGTGAAGATGATCTTGCCGATGCCCGGATGCTGGCTGAGCTTCGCGCCGAGCTCGTCGCCGCCGGCGATGACGTTGACGACGCCTGGCGGCAGTGCGGCGCTGATCAGCTCGATCATGCGCAGCGTGCTGAGTGGCGTGAATGGCGAGGGCTTGATGACCACCGTGTTGCCGGTGCGGATGGCTGGCGCGATGTGCCAGATGGCGATCAGCAGGGGCCAGTTCCAGGGCGTGATCGAGCCCACGACGCCGATTGGCACCCGGTGCATTTCGATGTGGTTCTTCGGGCTGTCCTCCAGGACCTTGACCGGGAGGGACTGGGTCGCGGTAAATCCGGCCCAGGCCGCGCAACCGCCGAGCTCGAACTCCGAGCCGAGGCCCTTGAGCGGCTTGCCCTGTTCCTTGGTCAGCAGCACCGCGAGTTCCGGCGCGTTGTCGCCGAGGACCTTGGCGATTGCCTGGCAAGCGGACGCGCGGGCCGCATCATCCGAATTGCGCCAGCTGGCGAATGCCTTCCGGGCTGCGGCGATGGCCTGCTCGAGGTGGGTTTCGGCGCCCACCGGGCACAGGCCGACACCGCCGCCGTTGGCGGGGTTCCGGATCTCCTGATAGCTGTCGGCGCCGACTCGGCGCCCGCCGATGGTCATGTCGTACTTTTGGCTCATGGATGCACTGCCTGTACGTGGTGTTTATGAGATAAGTCAGCGGTCGAATGTTGACATTAGGCAGACCCGGTCAAACAGGGTCTTGGCGCAATGTGCAGCGCGCTTGTACAAGAGTGCAGGCACCTTGAAACGAACGCGGCGGACCTTGCCACCGGTAACAGCCGTACGAGCCCCCCGGGCCCGGCCTTAGTTGTCCATGAGCGCCGCGAGGCGCAAGATCGGGGCGGCATGTACCAGTCCTACGCCATCGCCGACTGCCGCCCTCGTGAGCGGTTCGAGAGCTTCAGGGCGCTCGTCAATGACGTGTTCTGTCCGATGGAAGTCGTCAGCGATCGGAGCGTGCGCGATGCTTTCCGCGCGCGCATCGATGCCGTGAATCTCGGTAACGTCAATCTGGTCCGCGTGTCGACAGACCCGCTGCAGGTCCTCCGGCGGCCGCAGGATCTGGCGCACATCTCATCGCCGCCCTATCTCGTTAAATTCCAGCTCAAGGGTGAAAGCCTCTGGAGCCAGCGCGGCAGGCAGGTGCATGCCCGTCCGGGGGACTTCGTGATCGCATCCACGGCGGAACCTTATTCGCTCACATTCCGGGGCGACTACGAAATGCCGGTGATGGTGATCCCCGACGCCATCATGCGCCGGCTGACCCCCGATCCGGACCAGTTCCTGGGGCGGAGAATGGCCGCCGAGGAAGCGGATTGCGGGCTCCTGAGCAGCTTCGTCGCGCAGATCGTCGCGCGCATGCACCAGCTGTCGGAGCCGATGGTGCACCGGATCGAGGCAAACGTGCTCGACCTGCTGGGCGCAGTGCTGAGCGCCCGTGCCAGGTCCGGCCTGCTGACCCACGAGCAATTGCTGGCCCAGGTCCAGGTCTACATTCAGGATCACCTGCATGACCGTGGACTGGGGCCGGCGGCAATCGCTGCAGCGTTCGGCATCAGCACACGCTCGGTGCACATGCTGTTCGAGACGGAGCCGACGACGGTCGGCCGCTACATCCGGGCGCAGCGGATCGCGGCGTGCCGCCGTACGCTCGAATCGGAGCAGCCGGCGCATGCCTCGCTGACCGACGTGGCATTGCAATGGGGTTTCTACGACCTTCCCCACATGACGCGCTGCTTCCGCGAAGAGTACGGGGAGCCGCCGCGTCGGTTCCTGTCGCTCAAGCGCAACGACTGATTGCAGCTTGGTACAAGCCGGCTGCGCTTAACGCCAAGACGGGGCGGCTCGGGTTGACTTCAATGACCATGAAGGTGGGCTTTGCCGGCTGATCCTGGTCGGCCGGACTGAGGGGGGGAAATGTCACAGAAACATCGCTCCAGCGTCCTGCTGGTCAGCACGGGTTTAGTCCTGAGCAGTAACGCCCTGGCACAGGTGACACTCGAGAGCGTAACCGTCACGGCGCAGAAGCGTGAGGAAAGCCTTCAGGATGTCGGCATATCGGTGGCCGCCATTTCCGCTGCGGAGCTTGGGCAACTGGGCGCCAGCAGGTCGGTCGACATCGCCCAGCAGGTGCCGGCCATGCAGTACTCGACCTGGACCCCCGCATTCACCACCTTCAGCCTGCGCGGCGTCTCGCAGAACAACTTTCAGGACAACCTCGAGGCGCCGGTTGCGGTGTACATGGATGGCGCGTACGTCGCCAGCATGAACGCGATCAATGGTCAGATGTTTGACCTCGAGCGCATCGAGGTGCTGCGCGGCCCCCAGGGGACCCTGTTCGGCCGCAATGCCACGGGCGGCCTGATCCACTTCCTGAGCCACCGGCCCGTCGAAACCGAAACGAACGGCTATATCGAGGCCGGCGCGGCCGACTTCGGGACCTACAGCTTCGAAGGCGCGATCGGCGGCGCATTCTCGGACCGCGTGCGTGGCCGGATCGCCGGGAGATGGGAGAAATCGGATGGCTACCTCAAGGCTGGCACCGCGTTCGGCATTCGGGCAACCGGCCAGACCTCACAGGGTGCCGACGGCTTCGCCCTGCGCGGCATGCTACAGATCGATGCGAGCGACGCGGTCAAGGTCGACCTGAGTGCGGCGTACTCCAAGGACGACCATGTTCCCACCGGCCAGTACGTCGTCACCCTGACTGGATTCGACGAAAACACCGGGCTCGGCGCCTTTACGAACGCATTAGACCCGGCAGACCCCGGCGCCGGCCCGATGGACTTCCCGCGCACGCCGATCACGGGCGACGTGCACCGTCACTGGTCGAATGAGGATACCTACTTCGACCGCGAGACGACCTCCTTGACCGCGCAGGTCACGGCGCGGCTTGGCGGAGCCGAGTTTGTTTCGATATCGAACTGGCTGACGCTCGACAAGTTCTACATCGAGGACGCGGCCGGTGGCTTCGGCTTTTTCCCCTACAACACCGTCGCCGCCTTCGACCAGTGGTCGCAGGAGTTCCGCCTCTCGGGGTCGGCAGAGCGGTCGCGCTGGCAAGTGGGTGCGTATTACCTCGACATGAAGTGGGACACGTTCCAGAGCGTCGAGGGCGCCCTGATTCTCGGCGGCACCAGCGACGCGCAGAAGATGACCACCCTTGGCCTGGTGAATTCCAAGAACTGGTCGGTGTTTGGCCAGGCCGAGTTCGACCTCGCGGACCGCTGGACGCTGATCGGAGGGCTGCGCTGGTCGCAGGATGACAAGAACATCGCGATGCGGCGCATTTATGAGGACGCGCTCAACAGCATTCCGCCGACCGAGATCTTCAACATCAGCGATGTCGCGATACCTGGCGTCGACAAGATCAATTACGGGGACTATGCGGCGCGCCTGCAGCTCAATTTCAAGCCGGGCAAGGACACGCTTCTCTATGCCGCCTACAACCGCGGCATCAAGGGCGGCAACTGGTCACTTGACCCGCTGGGCGGCGTCGCGGACGAGAATCTGAAGCACAAGGAAGAGGTTCTGCAGGCTCTCGAGCTTGGCTGGAAGACCGAGTTCTGGAACGGCGCCGCGAGGTTAAACACCTCGGTGTTCTACTACGACTATGAGGACTACCAAGCCTTCTCGCTCGTGGGCCTGACGCCGCAGGTGACGAACTCAAATGCCGATGCCCAGGGTGGCGAGATCGAGCTCACATTGTCGCCCACGCAAGGCCTCAACCTGATGTTCGGAGCCGCGTTCATCGACTCCACGGTCGATGCCGTCCCCGACGTGTTCGGCGGCACGGTGAAGGCGGAGTTCCCGACCGCACCGGGCATGAGCCTGAACCTGCTAGCGAGATATGAGTGGCCAGCCTTTGGCGGCAACCTCGCCGTGCAGTTTGACGGCAAGTGGAACGACGACCAGTTCCTCGAGGGTACGAACTCCGAGGTGTCGTTCGAGCCCGCCTACTCGGTGTGGAATGCGAGTCTCTCGTACGCGGCCAGTGATGGTGGATTCGGCATGTCAGTCTACGCGCGCAACCTGTTCGACGAGGAATATCGCTTGTACGACCTCGACCTCGGGCTGATCGGCTTCATCGAACAGGCTTTCGGCCCGCCACGGCAGTTGGGCGTGACGGTTTCCTACCGATTCTAGACATGCAGGCGGCGCTAGCGGAACTCGAGCCGATCGAACGGGCCTCGACCTCGGAGCTTCGCGCCCTGCAACTCGAACGCCTGCAATGGTCGCTGCGGCATGCGTATGAGAACGTTGTCCACTATCGGCAGGCCTTCGACGCGGCGGGTGTGCATCCCGGCGACCTGCGGTCTCTCGAGGATCTTGCCCGCTATCCGTTCCTGACCAAGCAGGATTTTCGCGTCAACTACCCGTTCGGCCTGTTTGCAGTACCGCGTGAGCGCGTCGTGCGGATTCATGCCTCGTCCGGCACGACCGGCAAGCCGACGGTCGTCGGCTACACGGCGCGGGATATCGACATCTGGACAGGGCTCGTCGCCCGCTCGATCCGGGCCGCCGGGGGGCGGCCGGGCGACATGGTGCACGTGGCTTATGGTTACGGGCTGTTCACTGGCGGTCTCGGCGCACACTACGGCGCCGAGCGCCTCGGCTGCACCGTGATCCCGATGTCCGGCGGTGCCACAGAGCGACAGGTTTCGCTGATCCGGGACTTCGGCCCGCGGATCATCATGGTCACTCCCTCGTACATGCTGGCGATTGCCGACGAGTTCGAAAGGCAGGGGCTCGACCCACGCCGGTGCTCGCTCGAGATCGGCATCTTCGGTGCCGAACCGTGGACCGAAGGCATGCGCGCGGTGATCGAGGAGAGGCTCGACCTTTCCGCCGTGGACATCTACGGCCTGTCCGAGGTGATGGGACCGGGTGTCGCGCAGGAGTGCGCCGAGTCCAAGGACGGCCCCTGTGTCTGGGAGGATCACTTCTACCCGGAGATCATCGATCCTGTGAACGGGGTGGTGCTGCCAGACGGCGAGGAGGGCGAGCTCGTGTTTACGTCCCTCACCAAGGAAGCCCTGCCGGTAATCCGCTACCGCACCCGGGATCTCACGCGGTTGCTGCCCCCGACGGCGCGCTCAATGCGCCGCATTGCCAAGATCACGGGCCGCTCGGACGACATGCTGATCATCCGCGGCGTCAACGTCTTTCCGACCCAGATCGAAGAAGCGATATTGCGCTGCGCCGGTCTTGCGCCCCATTTTTATCTTGAGGTGACCCGCGACAAGGCGCTGGATGACCTGATGGTCGTTGTTGAGGGCCAGGCTGGCGCCGATGCCGCCAGCGCGGCGCGTGGACTCGCCCAGTGCGTCAAGACACTGGTCGGTATCACTGTGCGGGTCAATGTGCTTCCGCCGGGCGGCGTCGAGCGATCCCAGGGCAAGGCGAAGCGCATAATCGACCACCGCAAGCTATGAAGGCGATCGCCATGCCGAGTAATCTTCATTCGCGACCCGCTCCGTCGGGTTATTTCCGGCGGCACGAAGGACTTGCTGGTCTGGCGGTCGCCTTCACGCTCCTGATGACGGGCGGCGCGGCCGAAGCCCAGCTGCAACCCGAACCGCTGGTGCGACAGGACTTGCCGGCAACCGGCAGCGCACATTGGGTGTGGGTCAACGACATCGTTTTTCATCACATGGCGGACGGCAAGGCGTTCCTGTTCGATGGCGACAGCGGGAACATGCTCGGCATGCTGAGCACTGGTTTTGGCTTCGGCGGCGTGGTGGTCCCCGGCAATGGTTCCGTAATCGCTTCGCCAGAGACTTATTTCTCGCGCGGGACTCGTGGCACGCGCACTGACGTCGTAACGCTTTATGATTCGCGAACGCTCGACCCGATCGAGGAGATCGTGATTCCGGCCAAGCGCGCAAGCACCATGCCGATGCGTGCATCTGCGGCGCTTACAGACGACGACCGCTTCCTGCTGATCTACAATTTCACGCCCGCACAGTCCGTCACCGTGGTCGACCTGCGCGCGCGCAAGTTTGTCGGCGAGGTGGGCACGCCGGGCTGCGCGCTGGTCTATCCGACCGGCCCACGAAGTTTTTTCTCGCTTTGCGGCGACGGTACGGCGCTCGCTATCCAGCTGGACGATGCCGGCCTGGCCATCGCCATGGAACGCACGCCGAGCTTGTTCGATGCCGAGCAGGATCCGGTGACCGAGAAAGCGGTGCGTGACGGCGAAACCTGGCTGTTTGCTTCGTTCGCCGGCGACATCGTCCCCGTTGAGACGGTCGAAGGCAGGACGCGCGCCGGGGTGCGTTGGTCGCTGACGACCGCGGAGGAGCGCAAGGAAGGCTGGAAGCCTGGCGGCTTGCAGCACCTGGCTCTGCATGTGGCGAGCCGGCGCCTCTACAGCCTGATGCACAAAGGAGGGCCGGATTCGCACAAGGACCCCGGCTCGGAGATCTGGGTGTACGATCTGGCGAGCCGTGAGCGAAAGCAGCGAATCATGCTGGAGGCGCCATTGACGTCCATCGCCGTGACCGGTGACGATGCTCCGTTGTTGTTCGGCCTCTTCATTGCGGCACCGGAGCTGCGCGTCTTCGACGCCAGGACGGGCGCCGCGCTGCGGACGACGGGCGAGGTCGGCTTTTCGCCGACGATCCTCGTCACCTATTAACCGGGAGGTCAATCCGTGACGCTCGATCCTGCCGTCTCCTGGCTCCTCGGGCTGGGGCTCGCACTGTTATTCGGCATCGCCGCAGGTCACAAGCTCGCGGACCGCGAACGGTTCCTGGGGGTGCTCGGGAACTACAGGCTGGTGCCGGAACGGCTGGTGCCATTGGCGGGAGCGGTCATCGTAGCCGCGGAAGTCGTGGCGGTCCTGCTGCTCGCGCTGCCCCCGGTTCGCACACTCGGCGCGTGTCTTTCGGTGGCGCTGCTCGCAGCCTATGCACTTGCGATCGCAGTCAATCTGCTGCGGGGGCGGACACGGATCGATTGTGGCTGCTTCGGCTTCGGTCGCCACGACTACATCGCGTGGACTATGGTGATCCGCAATCTGGCCCTGGTCGCGCTGGCGCTGGCATTGCTTCTGCCGGAATCGCAGCGCGATCTGGTGGTACTCGATGGGCTGACGGTCGGTGCGAGCCTCGTGGCCAGCGCCGTGCTGGCGGCCACCTTCGTGCGCCTTGGCGCGCTGCCCGCAGAGCGCGGGGGTGCGCCATGAGTGCGGCTGGATGGATTGCCATAAGCGCGCTGTGGGCGGTCGTGATCGGTCTTGCAATCATGGTGTTCGCGCTGGCACGGCAAATCGGCGTGCTCCACGAGAGGCTCCAGCCGGTCGGCGCGCTGACGCTTGCCAAGGGCCTGAAAGCCGGGGATCCGGCACCACAGCTTGACGTCGCCACGATGGCCGGGGATACGCTCCACATCGGCGCCCCCGATCCACACGGCAAAGACACGCTGGTGATGTTCGTTTCGCCCAGCTGTCCGGTATGCAAGTCGCTGCTGCCAGCACTGCGCTCGATTCATCGGCGTGAGAAGCCGAGGGTCGAGGTCATTCTGGCGAGCGATGGACTGCCAGCCGAGCACGGCAGTTTCATTGCAGCCGAGTCATTGCAGGAATTCCCATACGTGCTTTCGGAGCGACTGGGGCTGGCGTTCGGCGCGGGCCGCCTGCCGCACGCGGTGCTGCTGGATGGTCGTGGGATCGTACGCGCCAGCGGGCTCGTCAATTCGCGCGAACACCTGGACAGCCTGTTCGAAGCGCGCAAACGTGGCGTGGCGTCGCTGCAGGAATTCCTCGAGCGGAGCGGGCGCCGCCACGTCGCCTGATGGCCATGGAATTAATGAGGGTGTCCCATGCCGGATTATGACGACATGATCGAACGCATGACGCGGCGACTCGCGAAGACCGTGGCCCGGCGGAGCGTGCTGCGCACGCTCGGCAGCATCATGATCGGCGCCGCCGCACTGCCGCTATTGCCGGTGGCGCGCGGGCAGTCCGCCGAGAAGGAATCCGGCGACCCAGCGTCCTGCGACTACTGGCGCTACTGCGCCATCGATGGTTTCCTGTGTGCTTGCTGCGGTGGCACGGTTAGCGCGTGTCCGCCCGGCACGGAGCCAGCGCCGATCACCTGGATCGGCACCTGCCGCAACGCCGCAGACGGACTCGACTACATCGTTTCGTACAACGATTGCTGTGGCAAGAGTTCCTGCGGGCGCTGCCTGTGCAACCGCAACGAGGGCGACCGGCCGCTTTACATGGCGGGCAGGTCCAACGACTACAACTGGTGCGTGGGGAGCCAGGCCAGCCTGCCGTACCACTGCACCGTCTCGCGCGTCGTCGGCGTCGTCACGAAGTGATGTGGCACCTGGTGGGCGCGAAGTCACTGCTCTGGTTGGTTCCGTTGTGCGGCCTGGCCGGATCCCCGGGAGCTGTCGCCGACGACAATCGCGCGCGGCAAAACTACATGATTCACTGCATGGGTTGCCACGGCGCGCAGGGCGAGGGATTCAAGGATCAAGTGCCGAGCATGCGCGGCGCACTCGTCCGGCTTGCAACCTTGCCGGACGGGCGCTCATTTTTGCTGCGTGTGCCGGGTGTTTCCATGTCCAGTCTCGATGCGGAACTGACGGCCGAAGTGCTCAACTGGACGCTGCGCGAATTCAGCGCGGCCGAGGCCCTGCGCTCGATTCCTCCATTCACAGCCGATGAGGTGACCGAGGCGCGATCCCGACCCTTGCTCGAGGTCTCGTCGACGCGCGCCCAGGTACTGCGCGGCGAGGGGCTCCACCAGTAGTCGGGTGACCGCGGGCCGGAATCCGCCGGCTCCTGTCATCGTTGGGGCAGACTCGTGCTGAGCAGCATGTGCCCGTGGCGTGCAAGATAGACGAGGAAGGCGGCCGACCAGAGCAACACCGAGCCGACGAGCGTCCACTCACCCAGATCGGTCACCGAAAACGCTAGCCGCAGCAGTGAAGCCGTGAACGCCATCAGGAAGGCGACTTGCATCACAGCCGTGGCCTTCAGGGGGCGACCGGTGTGGCGCAACGCAACGCGTGTCATCAGGCCGATTTTCAGCATGCCGTAGGCACCGAGCGTGAACGCGTGGATCCACGCGTCACGTGGCACGCCCAGGCTGAATTCGGCAAGCGCGCGCAGCACGAGCGCGGCGATCAGCCACGCATAGCCGAGATGGATGCACCACAGCAGCGGTTCGCTGACCGTCCGCCAGCCTCGCCAGCGCGCGAATCTCCAGCCATGCACGATAGCGGCTGTGAGCGCCGCGGCCGCGGTCCAGCCCGGCGGCGCGCCGAGCAGGTCGGCGCAGGCGAAGGCGACCATGGCGAGCGCCGTCGCGTACTCGAGTTGCGGGAGCATCGAGGCCGCGTGCTCGCCGCGCGCATGCAGCCACCGGCGCGTGAATGCCGCGATGAACAGGCCCCCGTAAAGGGTGAACAGAAATGCCAGCGCGTGGACCCCGAGTATCAGTGCCCAGCGCGCATCGGGCTCCGAGCCTCGTGCCTGTGCAAAATGAAATGCAATATTTGCGCCGGCCAGCGCGACCAGCGGCGGCAGCGTCCACCAGAACAGGCGCCGACGCGCCGAGGCGATGGTCCAGAACAACATTGCGCACAGCATCGGCAACAGCGCGCAATCGATGATCGCGACCAGCGGCCGCGCGATCCACCCCGCCCCCAGCAGCGCCATGCGGCCCGCCAGCCAGAGTACCGCGAGCGCGACGAGCGGCCGGCCGCGCAACTCGGCTGCGCCGGACCAGCTTGGCAGTGCGGTGAGCAGGACACCGCACACCAGGGCGGTCGCGAAGCCGAACAGCATTTCGTGTGCATGCAGCAACGGCAGCTCAATCCCTGCACCCGGCGCGTCCCACCATCCTGCCCGTGCCCCGAACCACAGTACGAGCAGCAGCGGGCCATAGGCAGCGGCGCCGAGAAAAAACGGCCGGAAGCCGCTTGACCAGAGCGCGCGGCCGCTCAATCCGGAATCGCCCCGGCCGCCGCCAGCGCGCGGCACTCGTCCTCGGAAAAGCCCGCCTCGCGCAGCACCGGGCGTGTCTGCTCGCCCCATTTCGGCGGAAACCGGAATTCGCGCGCCGCGCCCGGCAGGTCGACCGCCATCGGCTGCATGCGCACAGGCTTGCCGTCCGGCATCACGGTAGTGGTGAGGCGCCCGCGCAGCGCTTCCAGCTCGCGCACCGCGGCAATGCCGTTGATCCGCGCATGCGGGATTGTCGCGGTTCGCAGATCCGCAATCAGCTCCTCGGCGCTCGCCTTTGCCGTCAGCGCGGCGATGTCGCGCTGCAGCTTGCTGCGGTCGCGGATCCGGCCCTCGTTGGTCAGACGCTCGTCGCTTGCAAGCGAGGCGAAGCGTGTCATCGTGGTAAGTCGCCGCCATTGCCCGTCGCTGCCGATCGCCATGTAAAGGAAACCGTCGCGCGCCGGAAAGACGTTGGTCGGTACGAATTTGCGGTGCTCGTTGCCGGCGCGCGCGACTTCCCAGGGCTCGCAGCCGAAATCCAGCAGCGGCAACGTGGTGATCAGCCAGGAAGCCGCCGCCTGCAGCATGGAGACGTGGATCTCGGTGCCGCGGCCGGACTCGGCGCGCTCGGCGAGCGCGAGCATCACGTTCGCGTACACTTCGTCACCCGCCTTCAGGTCGATCACCGGCACGCCACACAGCACCGGGGTGCCGTTCGGATCGCCGGTCAGCTCGACGTAACCGGCCATCGCCTGGATCACCGGGTCGTAGCCCGGCACCTCCGGGTATTCGGGCCCGAGCGCCGAGATGCCGGCCCAGATCAGGTCCGGCTTCACCGCCGCGAGCGTCGCGTAGTCGATGCCGAGTGGTTGGTAACGTCCCGGTGCGGTGTTGCAACAGAACACATCCACATTCAGCCCGCGCACCAGGCGCTTGAGCGCCGTGCGCCCCTCGGCGCTCTTCAGGTTCAGCGCAATCGCCTCCTTGCCGACGTTGGGCGCGATGAAATAGCTGCGCCGGTCGTCGTCCGCGACGCGCGAGCCAATGTAGCGATTTGGGTCGCCTGGCAGGCCCCTGTCGGAATCCAGGGCCTCGATGCGGATTACGCGCCAGCCGAGCTGCACGAAGCGCAGCGTCGCATAGGGCATGGAAAGCGCCTGCTCGAGGCTGAGTACCGTGCGCCGCTTCACGCCGCGTCGTTCCAGACGGGCGGCTGCGCCGCGCCGTGCAGCGCGCGGTACACGTTCTCCGGCGTGAATGGCAGTGCGGTAATGCGCACGCCGGTGGCGTTGCAGATCGCGTTTGCCACCGCCGCAGCGATGCAGATTGCCGGCGCTTCGCCCACGCCCTTGGCGCCCTGCGGTCCTTCCCCGTCCATGGTTTCGATGAAACTGACGTCCATTTCCGGGATTTCGGGCGCAGTGACCAGCTTGTAGTCGCGGAAATTCGGGTTGCGCACCACGCCGTTCTCGACCATCAGGTTTTCGGTGAGCGCGTAGCCCTGACCCATGACGATGCCGCCCTCGATCTGGCCCTCGATGCCCAGCCGATTGAGCACGCGTCCGACGTCGTGCGCGCCGGTCACCTTGAGCAGGCGCACGATGCCGGTCTGGGTATCCACCTCGACCTCGCAGACCTGTGTCGCCCACGCATAGGCCGCCGAGACGTCGCCCTTGAACAGCTTGTCCTGGTGGTGGCTCGGCGGCTCGTAGTAGAAAGTGGTCATCACGAGCTCGGCGCGATCGGAGAAATGCAGCCCGCGCAGGAACTTGCCGAGCTCGAAAAGCTTCTCGCCGCCGTCCCTGCACACGATATGGCCGCCGCGGAGCTCGAGCGTGTCTTCGGCATGACCTGTCTTCGCCGCGGCCGCGCCGAGGATCTTCGCCCTGGCCTTGCGCGCGGCGCCGATCGCCGAGTTGCCGGCGATGAAGGTGGTGCGCGAGGCATGCACGCCCACGTCCCAGGGCGTGATATCGGTGTCGTTGTTGACCACCGTAACGGCCGAGAGTGGCAGGCCCAGCTCTTCGCAGACCAGTTGCGCAAGCACCGTTTCCGAGCCTTGTCCGATTTCCGAGGCGCCGGTGATCAGCGTGAGGTGTGCGAAATCGTCGATCTTGAGGATCGTGCCGCAGCCGTCCGACGGATAGATCTTGGCGCCGCCGCCGACGTGGAGCATCGAAGCAATGCCGATGCCGCGCTTGATCGGATCCGGATCGTTCCAGCGCGCGCGGTTCTCCGCCTGCTTGCGCAGGTAATCGCTGCGCGCGGCCGCAGTGCGCAGGCATTCCTTGAAGCCGCAGCTCTTGAAGTGCATGCCCTGCGGCGTGACCTCGCCCGGGTCCTGCGCGTTCTTCAGCCGGAAGGCGAGCCCGTCCATGCCGACCGCTTCGGCCAGCTTGTCCATGTGCGCTTCCACCGCGAAGGTCGCCTGCAGGTTGCCGTAGCCGCGGAACGAGCCGGCATACGGGTTGTTGGTGTAGATGGCCTTCGTGTAGTACTTGCAGTGCGGCACGCGGTAGAGCGACGAGATCGTCTGCATCATGACGAACGGCGTGGTTGCGCCCCAGGAGGTGTAGGCACCGTTGTCGTGCACCGTCTCGACCGTGCGGAAGGTCAGCGCGCCGTCCTTGCGGCATCCCGAGCGCAGCTTCAGGAGCACCGGCTGGCGCGTGGGCGAGGCGATGAATTCCTCTTCGCGCGTGAACACCAGCTTCACCGGGCGCCGGGTGATCCTGGCGAGGAAGATGGCGATCGGCTCGAACGGGTAGATGTCGAGCTTGGAGCCGAAGCCGCCGCCGATCGGCGGCTGGATGATGCGGATGCGCCCTGGATCGATGCCGAGGAGTTCCGCGAACTCCCGCTTGTGCAGGAACGGCACCTGGGTATTCGAATGGAGCAGCAGGTTACCGCCGGGGTCGAACTCCGCGATCACCCCGGAGACGCCCATGCAGCAGTGGGTCACGTAGTGCAGCCGGAAGACGTCCTCAACGACGAAGTCGGACTCCGCTTCGCCCTGCACCACGTCGCCCTGCGCGTATTCGAAGGTCATGGCGATGTTGTCGGGCTTGCCGGCAAAGGCAACTGACGCTCCGGACGTCTTGAGCTGCGGGCCCTCACCGGTGCCGCGCGGCTCGGGGTGAATGAGCGGCGCGCCCGGCGCGAGCGCCTGCTCAGGCGTGATAACCACCGGCAGCGGATCGTACTCGACACGGATCAGCTTCAGCGCCGCCTCGGCGATCGCCTCGCTGTCGGCGGCGACTGCCGCGATCTCGTCGCGCAGGCTGCGCACGCGGTCGGTCTTCAGCGGCAGGTGGTCCTTGGCGACGCCGATCGGCCGCTGCCACGGCACGTCTGCCGCCGTGATCACTGCGTGCACGCCGGGCAGCGCGCGCGCCGCGCTGGTATCTATGGAGACGATGCGCGCGTGCACCTGCGTCGAGCGCAGTATCTTTGCGTGCAGCGCGCCCGGCACCTCGAGGTCCTGGATGTAGCGCGTCTTGCCGCTCGCCTTGTCGGGCGCGTCCAGCTTCGGAATGCGCTTGCCGATCAGCGTGTCTTTCACGATGGGCACCTCAGCGGCTCCCATGTTCGGCTCCCTGCGTCGCGGCATCTGCCGCTGCCGCAATCGCCTCGATGATCTTGCGGTACCCGGTGCAGCGGCACAGATTGCCCTCGATGCCGCGCCGGATCGCCGCCTCGTCCCTGGCGTGATCGCGCTCGATCAGGTGGCTCGCCTGCACCACCAGACCTGGCGTGCAGAATCCGCACTGCACCGCACCGCTGGCGACGAAGGCATCGCGCAGGCGCTCGCCCGCCGCGTCTTGCCGCCACGCCCTCGATGGTCACCAGCTCGCGACCGTCGCAGTCGGCCGCGAACATGAGGCAGGAATTCACCGTCGCGCCGTCCACGAGGATCGTGCAGGCGCCGCACTCGCCCTCGCCGCAGCCGTACTTGGTGCCGGTGAGCCCGAGCTGCTCGCGCAGCATCTCGAGCGCGCTCATGTCGGCGGGCACGGTCAGTTCCCTCTTCACCCCGTTCAGGGTGAATGCGATGTCACATTTGGCGGACATGCGTCAGCACTCTCTTCAGCATGTTGTGGATGAGTTCGCACCGATACCAGTCGCTGGCGCGCACGTCCGAAATCGGATGCACTTCCTCGAGCGCGGTTCGTGCCGCAGCTTCCAGCGTCGCCGCATCGGAGGGGTCGTCCTTCGAGCGCCGCTTCGGTGCGCGGCGCGCGCACCGGCGTCGGCGCCACTGCTCCGAATGCGAGCCGCACATCGCGCAGCACCGCGCCGTCGCGGCGCGCGCCAAGCGCGATCGAGATCGCCGCGATGTCCAGCCCCGGCCGGGTGCCATGCTTGTAGAACTCGCCCGCGAATCCCACCGGTGGCAGTGGTACCTCGACAGCCGTGAGCAGCTCCGTGGGCGCCCGGCAGCTGCGCCCTGGGCCGAGGAAGAATTCGGTGAGCGGCACGCGGCGCAGTTGCAGGACGCCATTCGGCTTTGCCACGAGCACGGCGCAGGCATTCAATGCGAGCAGCGGCACCAGAGTGTCTCCCGCGGGCGAGGCGTTGCAAATATTGCCGCCGATGGTCGCGGCGTTGCGGATCTGGTCGCTCGCAAAGTGGTCGCAGGCCTGCCAGAGCAGGTTGAGCCGCTCGCGCACCAGTGCGCTTTCCAGCAGCTCGGTGATCGTGACTAGTGCGCCGATGCGCACCACGGCGCCCTGGTCGGCGATGCCCGACAGTTCGGGCACGCGCCGCACGTTCATCAGCACTGGCTGGAACTGCAGCCGCCCGGCGTGCGTCTGCGGCATGAGATCGGTGCCGCCTGCCAGCACGGTGACATTGCCGGCGCGCAGGATGCCGGCCGCTTCCTCGAGCGTGGTCGGCGCCACATAGCGTTCAATGCCTGCCATTCAGAGCCCCACGGGTTCGCGAAATCGGCCGAACACGCCCACCAGCACGCTGGTGATCTCGCCGACGCTGGCATAGGCCTTGATCGCCTCGATGATGGCGGGCATCAGGTTCGCACCCGAGCGCGCATCGGTCTGCACGCGCCCGAGCGCCTCCTGCACGCGCGCCGCGTCGCGCTCGGCACGCACGCGATTGAGCGACTGGACTTGTGCGCGGGCATCCTGCTCGCTGTAGGGATGGAATTCCATCTCGGGCACCTTCTCGTCGGTCCGGTAGCAGTTTACGCCCAGCTTGCGAAAGGTCCCGCTCTCGATCTCGCGTTGGTGCCGGTAGGCCTGCATCGAAACCTTGGCCTGGATGGCGCCCTCGGTCACGAGCTTGACGATGCCACCCTGCGCGTCCACCTCGGCCATGATGGCCTGCATGCGCTCGCGCATCTGGTTGGTGAGCGTCTCGACGTAGTACGAACCGCCGAGCGGGTCGACGGTGTCGGTCAGGCCCATTTCCTCGATCAGGAGCTGCATCGTGCGCAGCGAGATGCGCTGCGCGTATTCCGAGGGAATGGTGTAGGCCTCGTCGTAGCAGCACAGGGCCATCGTCTGCGCGCCGGAGAGCGCGCAGATCAGCGCGTAATAGGCACCACGCACGATGTTGAGTTCGGGCTGCTCGAAGGTAAGCCCGCCGCCGCCGCCGCCCGCGAGCATGCGCATCCACATGGATCCCGGCCTGGTCGCGCCGTATTGCTCCTTCATGATCCTTGCCCAGAGGCTGCGCCCGGCGCGGAATTTCGCGACCTGCTCGAACAGGTTGCCGAAGCAGTTGAAGTTGAACGACAGCCGTCCGGCGAATTCGTCCACCGGCAGGCCGCGGCGAATCACCTCGTCGGCGTAGGCCCTGGCGATGCAGAAGGCATACGCCATCTCCTGCGCCGGGTCGGCGCCGGACTCGCGGATGTGATAGCCGCACACCGACACCGGGCTGTATTTCGGCGCGTGCTTCGCGCAGTACTCGATGGTGTCGCCGACCAGCCGGATCGAAGGTTCCGCCGGGTACACCCAGGTGCCGCGGCCGATGAATTCCTTCAGGATGTCGTTCTGCGCCGTGCCGCGCAGCTTGGTGATGTCGTAGCCGCGCTTCTCGGCCATCGCCAGGTACATGGCGATCAGAATCGCCGCCGCGCCGTTGATGGTGAGCGAGACGGTGATGCGCTCGAGGTCCACGCCCTCGAAGGCGATCTCGAAGTCGCGCAGCGTGTCCACGGCCATGCCGACGCGCCCGACTTCGCCCTCGGCCTGCGGGTCGTCGGAATCCATGCCGCACTGCGTCGGCAGGTCGAAAGCGACATTGAGTCCGGTCTGGCCGTTGGCGATCAGGTAATGGAACCGCTTGTTGGTGTCCGCCGCATTGCCGAAGCCGGTGTACTGGCGCATGGTCCAGGGCTGCTTGCGGTACATCAGCGGATGGATGCCGCGCGTGAATGGGTACTGCCCCGGCAGCCCGAGCATGCCGTCGCCGCCGCTGGCCTCGACATCGGCCGCGGTGTAGAGCGGCTTGATCTCGATCCCCGATTCATTGATCACTGGGCGTGTTTCCATTGCCGGCGGGTCCTCTGGTTTCATGGCGCGTGCGCCCGGATGAAGGCGACGATGTCGTCGAGCCGCGAACTGGACTGGAATACCCCCTTGAAGCCGAGCGCCCGCAGGGCGTCGTGATCCTGCGCGGGCAGGTTGCCGCCGATGATCCACAGCTTGCCGCCCAGGCCCGCCTGCTCGAGCAGCGGTTTCAGCTTGCGGCAGATCGGCAGGTGCGAGCCGGCCATGGAGGAGAGCGCGATCACGTCCGCGTCCGTGTCGAGCGCGATGCGCACGATCGCCTCGGGTGTCTGGCGCAGCCCCGTGTAGGTCACCTCGAAGCCAGCGTCCGTCAGGGCCCGGGCCACCACCTTCGCCCCCTGGTCGTGGCCGTCGAGCCCCGGCTTGGCGAGCACCACTCTGATGCGCTTGGTCGCAGTCATGATGCCGTAACTTCTTTGGCGATGATGAGCTTCAGGATTTCGCTGGTGCCGCCGCCGATCAGGGTGAAGCGCACGTCGCGCAGGTACCGCTGCACCGGGTACTCCATCGCGTAGCCGTAGGAGGCGAACACCCGGGCCGCCTGGTCTGCGACGCTTGCTGCGCACTCGCTGGCGAACAGCTTTGCCATCGCCGCCTCCTTGTGGTGCGGCCGGCCCACATCGCGCAGCCAGGCGGCGCGATAGACCAGCTGAGTGGCCGCCTCGAGCCCGGTCGCCATCTCGGCGAGCTTCATCTGGATCGCCTGGTAGCGGTTGATCGGCCTGCCGAACTGCTTGCGCTCGCCAGCGTAGCGCACCGCGGCGTCAAGCGCAGCGCGCGCCAGGCCCAGCGCCATCGCCCCGGTGATGATGCGGATCTCGGCGAGCGTCTTGCGCAGATGCGCTTCGCCATCGCCTTCGGTCTCCGACAGGCGGTGACCGTCGGGCACGAAGCACTCGTCAAACGCCAGTTCCGAAGTGGGCAGCGCCCAGACGCCCATCTTCTCGATGGCGCGTCCGAGCTTGACGCCTGCGAAGCTGCGCTCGACCAGGAAGATGGTGAGCTTACCTTTCTCGCCGACCCTGGCGAACACGGTGAAGAAATCCGCGACCGGAGCCGAGGTGACCCAGCTCTTCTGGCCGTTGATCACGTAGCCGCCATCGACCTTGCGCGCGCGCGTCGCGATACCATCGAGATCGCTGCCGGCGTCCGGCTCGGTCATGCAGATGGCGCCGATCTTCTCGCCGCGCAGCGCCGGCTTGAACAGCCGCTCCAGGATGTCCGCGTTGCCGAGCATGTGCAGGAACTTGGTGCCCATCAGCGATTGCATGGCGGCACAACCCGCCAGCGACATCGAGCCGCGCGCGATCTCCTCGAGCGCAAGGCAGAATTCCGTCAGCCGCATGCCGCTGCCGCCCACGTCCTCCGGATAGCGCATGCCGAAAAGACCCAGGGCGGCCAGTTCACCGAACAGCGCACGCGGGAACGCGTGCGCCTCGTCGAGCGCCGCGGCCTGCGGCGCGATGCGCTCGTCGGAGAAGCGCGCGAATGAGTCGCGCACCTGTTGCTGCTCGGGGCTCAGCTCGTAGTCCATGTCAGGATTTGCTCCCGAGCTCGCGCCACTGGTAATCGATCAACTCGAGCAGCACGCCATTCACCGCACTTGGATACACGAACGCGAAGTCACAGTCGCGGAAGCGCCTGAGGCCGCCGATGAACGGATATCCCTTGACCTCGAGCTCCTCTTTCGCCGCACGGGTGTTGTCCACGTTGAGCGACACGAGCATCACGCCCTCGCCGCGCTTGTCGATGAACCTGGCGACATCGCCATCCGGCGTCAGCGACTCCATCAGTTCGAAGCCGACGCCGCCCACCCAGTACCGGGCCACGCGAATCTTCTCGGGTTCGTCCACGTAGGCGTCGTCCGGTCCTTCCTTGCCGAGGATCGGCTCCCAGATCTTCTGTGCCTCGGCCAAGTTCCTGACGGCGATGCAAATGTGATCGAGCTTGTTGACTTTCATGCCTGCGCTCCGGTGCGCGCTCCGAGCGCCTTCCGCACCGCCTCCCTCTGTACCTTACCCAGTGCGCTGTGTGGCAGCTCGTCGACGAAGCGGATTTCGCGGGGCCACTTGTAGTGCGCGATGTTTCCCTCGAACAGCGCCAGCGCCTCGGCTTCCGTCAGGCGGTGGCCGGGTTTCAGCACCACCGCCGCGACGACCGCCTCACCCCAGCGCTGGTCGGGCCTGCCGACGACACATGCCTCCTCGATCGCCGGGCACTTCAACAGGACGTTTTCCACTTCCGCCGGGTAGATGTTCTCGCCGCCCGAAATGATCATGTCCTTCTTGCGTGCGACCACCTGCAGGTGGCCTTCGTCGTCGAAATGGCCGATGTCGCCCGAGCGAAACCAGCCGTCGGCAAACGCCTGCGCGGTCTCGGCAGGAGCATTCCAGTAGCCCATCGCAACATTGGGCCCGCGCACCAGGATTTCGCCGTCGCAGCCCGCGGGCAGTCCGGCGCCGTCTTCGTCCACGACCTTCAGCTCGCAGTGCAGCGCGGGCGCGCCCGCCGACCCGGCCTTGCGCAGGGCATCACTGGCACGCTGGTAGGTCGCGATCGGGCAGGTTTCGGTGGATCCGTACACCTGGATCACCGGCACGCCGCATTCGCTGACCTTGCGAATGAAGTCTTCGGTAATGATCGTCGAGCCCGTGCTGATCACGCGCAGGCTCGACAGGTCGGTGCGCCTCCAGCGCGGCAGGGCCATCAGCGCCTCGAACTGCGCCGGTACCAGCACAGTGAGCGTGATGCGCTCGCGCTCGATGGCCTCGAGCGTCGCCTCCGGGTCGAATTTCGCGTGCAGCGTGACGCTCGCGCCGGCGTGCAGCGCAGGCGTGGTCTGGATGTTCATGCCGCCCACATGAAACAGCGGCAGCGTCGTCAGCACGCGGTCCTGGCTGCTGAGGTCGTGCATGTGCGTGCTGTTCAGCGCGTTCCACAGGATCGCGCGCTGCGTGACCACCACGCCCTTGGGCGCGCCGGTCGAGCCCGAGGTGTAGCAAAGCAAGCAGCGGCGAGGTCTCGTCGCCCTCGGGGGCGGGTAGGCGGGCGCAGTCCACGTTCAGCACGGACAGCCCGGTCGCAGAGATCGCACCGTCGATGGTAGCCGCGTGCGCGGCGAAGGCTGGCTCGACGAACAGGATGCGTGGCGGGCAATCTGCCAGCACCTGCGCATGCTCGCGCGGCGCGAGCCGCCAGTTTAGCGGCACGAACATCGCGCCCTGGCGCGCGCAGGCGAACAGCAACACCAGCACCAGCGGGTGGTTCAGCCCGAGGTAGGCAACTGCGTCGCCGCGCTTTACTCCGAGCCCGGCGAGTGCCGCCGCGGCGCGCGCGACACGGCGCGCGAGCTCCGCATAGCTGATGTCCTCGCCGCCGAAGCGGATTGCGACGGCGTCGGGCGAATTCCGCGCGTGTCCCTCGATCCAGTGCGACAGATCCATGGTCGGTGCCTAGTTCCCGCTCACTTCGAGCACCACGGCCATCGCCGTGTCGCCCGCTGCGCAGCCCGCGAACAGGCCACGTCCACCGCCGCGCGTCACCAGTTCCTCGATCAGCTCGATGATCGACCGCGTACCCATCGGCGCCTGAGGATGACCCCAGACGAGCGAGCAGCCATAGTTGTTCATGCGCGCGATGTCGGCGCCGGTGACGCGCGCGAACAGGATGTCGTTGAGCGCGAACGGATTGTGCGTCTTGATCGCATCCATGCGCTCGATCGGGAGCCCGGCTGCGGTAAGCGCGCGCTGCGCCGCGGGGGCCGTGGCCTCCGGCATGCAGGCGAGTGCCGCGCGTGACTGGCCGAATCCGAGCAGCCGGACGCGGATCTTCGGATCCTTCGACAGTTCCCTCGCGCGCTCCGGGGTCGCGAGCACGATCGCCGCATTGCCGTCGGCAGGATGCGTCTGGCCGCCGAAGGTCACGGTGCCGCCCTCCAGCAAGGGCTTGAGTTTCGCGAGTCCCTCTGGCGTGGACGCGGTGATGCCTTCGTCGCCCGGCAGCGTGACCACCACCTTGCGATAGCTGGGGTCGGGCACCTCGAACGGCAACGTCATGAATCGCCGGTGGAACGCCGCGTCACCGGCGAGTGCATCGCGATACTGCGACTCGCGGCGCAGCACTACCTCGTGCTGCTCAGCCGTTCCGATGCCGTGTGTCTTAGCGACGTTCTCCGCGGTCGCAAGCATCGCATGCGGCCCGAGCGGGTCACAGTTGAAATTGTCCATCACCCAGTCCTCGTGCACGCCCGTGCCTCCGGGGCCACGCGGATTCGGGTAATAGAGATGCGGTCCGTTCGAGGTGCGGTCGCAGGTGACGGTCAGCGAGACACACGAGAGCCCGCATTCAATTTCCTGCGCGCCTGCAAGCAGCACGCGGACGCCGGTAGCACAGGCCTGCATCAGCGTCGGGCCGCCAATCTGGCCGATACCCGCGCGCCCAGCGAGCCACGGCAGGCCGTAAAACGCGTGCTTCTGGGGCACGCTGAGGCCGAGCACGCCGTGATCGAAGCCCTCCGGCGGGATGCTGCGCCGCGCGAGCTCGGCCCTGACGACGTGCGCCGCGAATTCGATCGAGTGCAGGTTCGAGAGGGCGCCCTGCCAGCGCGCAAACGGTGTGCTCCAATAACAGCCGTAAGGAATTTCTGCCTTGTAAGCCATCAGTTCGACTCCGTCATGTCGAGCAGGATGCGCTTCGCGTTGCCAAGGTGCGTGCGCATCGCCTGTGCCGCGGCTGCACCATCGCCTTTGGAGAGCGCTGCGGCAAGCTGTCTGAGACCTGCCAGGACGAGAACGCGCACTGCGGCAGTGTCGAGCGTGAAGGCGCGCAGGTAGCGTACGTGATCGGCATAAAGCTGGATCGCGCGGACCAGGCGTTTGTTCGGCACCAGCGCGGTCCAGGCATCGCGAAACCGGTAATTGGCCTCCATGAAAGCCGCGCCGTCCGCCGCCTGGTTCGCGGCCGCCATGTCCTCAAGCGCAGCGCGCAGCGGCGCGAGTGCCTTACGACCCGGCTGACTCACTGCCACGAGCCGCAGCGCCTCCGGCTCGAGCAGGAACCTGAGCGCGTAGATGTCCTCGATGTCACCCATCGAAAGTGATGGCAAGGTGAAGCTGCGGCCATCGGCGGCCACCAGGCCTTCGCTGGCGAGCCGCGCCAACGCCTCGCGCACCGGCGTGCGGGAGACGCCCAGCTGGGTGGCGAGCACGCCCTCCTGCAACGGCTGGCCCGCGCGGATGCGGCCCGCGCGCAGGTAATCGCGCAGCGTCGTATAAACGCGCTCGCCGAGCGGCTCGGATCGTTGCAATGTGCGCAGCCTGGCGATCATGTGGCGGCGCCTCCCTAACCGGTCCGCGAAAAATCCGGCTTGCGCCGCTCGCGAAAGGCGATGATGCCTTCACGCGCGGCCGCCGTGCAGGCGCTGCGTCCGAACGCCCGGTAGCCGACATCCAGTGCGGTGGCAAATGTCGGTGCTGCCGCCGCGGTGCGGACCGCGTCCTCGATGATCCCGACCACTTCGCGGCTGAGTGGTTGCGCGGCAGCCATTGCGTCGAATGGCGCGATCGCGACAGGGTGATCCAGCGGCGCCCGCCGCTTGCCGGCGAGCGCGTGCACGCACGCCACGGCCTGCCGGATCAACGATGCATAATCGTCGGCGAGTTCCGCGATGATTCCGGCCTCATGCGCCTTGGTCGCGTCGAGCCGCTCGGCGCGGCGCAGCATGCCGTGAAAAAGCGCCGCCGCCTGCGGCCAGCGTCGATAGGGAACGACCATCGCCCCGATGCCCGGCGCAATTCCCAGCGTGATTTCCGGGAACTGCAGCCACGCACCGCGCTGCGCGACGATGGCGTGGCAGCGCATCGCCAGCTCCAGCCCGCCGCCGAGCGCCATGCCGTTCAGCGCCGCGACCACCGGTTTTTCCATCGCGTCCAGGTGCACGAGCAGCCGCGAGCAGTCGCGCGCGTATTGCGCCGATGCCGCTGCATCGCCGAGCACGCCGGAAAAGCGCCCGACGTCGGCGCCGGCGCAGAACGCGCGCGTGCCGTAGCCGACTAGGATAAAGCCCTGCACCGCGGGATCCGCCTCATGACGCCGGATGACCTGCCAGATTTCGTCATTGAGTTCATCATGCAGTGCGTTCCGCACCTCGGGCCGGCGCAGGGTGATGACGATCACGCCGTCCAGCCTGTCTATCAGTACGCTGCGCTCGAAGCGTTGATATTCGCCGAGCGCACGCTGCGGCATCGGCATCCCAGGGCGCTCTGCAGCGAAACGCTGCAATACTCGCCGTACCTCGGGCTCGCCCAGCATTCGCATCAACTCGAGCGGGCCGTGCCGGAAGCCGAGTGCCAGGCGACAGCCCAGATCGAGGTCCGGAGCCTCGCCGATGTCCCGATCGAGGATATCCACGGACTGCGACCACAGCACGCCGAGCAGCCGGTCGCGCACCGCGCCGGAGACGTCGGCGGGCACCGGGACGCGCTTGCCGATGGCGCAAGTGGCCCAACTTGCAACTGAGCGGAAGATCGGCGCGGGATCGTAATGCCCGCCTTCGGCCCCAGCCTGCAGCGTGTTGGCCTCAGTGATGATCGGGTTTCCGTTCGCGAGGTTCAAAACGCAGAAAGGGCCCGCATGCACGAATTCCCCGGCCACGCTGTCAATCTGCGCCGCCGTGGCCCGCGTCAGGCAATGCGCGGCGTCATTGCACCAGTTGTCGAATACCCGGTCGAGCATGAAGCATTCCACGTCCGCGGTAATGAGCGGCACCTTGCCGGTGACGCAGAAGAACCAGTGTAGGTATTCCACGACTTGTGGGTCGGCCTCGCGCGCGCGTACCACCTCGACTACTGGATTACGCCACGCGGGTGCGAAGAAGTGGGTCACCGTGGCGCGTGCCTTGTGCTTCAGGCCCGAGAACACTCGCGCCGCCGGCAGGGAACTGGTATTGGAGGTGATGAGGGCATCGGCCGGCACCAGCGTCTCGACCTGCGCGAAGATCTTCTGCTTCAGGGAGAGGTCTTCGGTCGCGGCCTCGAGGACCCAGTCGGCCCCGCGGATCGCTTCATAATCGGTGCTGCCCCGCACGCCGCGCGTCACCGCGGCAGCGTCGGCCTCGCTCATCTTGCCGAGTGCGCGGGCTTTGGTCGGCATACTCCCCGAAGCGCGCCAGGGCCCGGTCGATAGCCGGCTGCGCGACATCCACCAGCACCAGGTCCAGGTCCGGGAGAGCGCTCTTCAGGTAGTAACCGATGTCGGGCCCGATGGTGCCTGCGCCGATCACCGCAACCCGCGAAGGAATCGGCCGCGAGGGAGCCTGGAGCAGGGGGTTACGGGACCCGGCCATTGCATGTACAGTATACGGTATACCGATATCGGGCAAGCCTGATGCGCATCGGAATTGACGTCGGCGGCACGTTCACCGATTTCGTCCTGCTGGAGGATGCCAGCGGGCGCACTCATACCTACAAGTGCCTGACCACGCCCCGTGACCCGTCGGACGCCATCGAAAAAGGCCTGCGCGCCCTCGACAAGCCAGATTCCGGGCTGCGTCGCGGGGATGGAAGAAGTGATCCACGGCACGACGCTAGTGATCAACGCCATCATCGAGCGCAAGGGCGCGCGCACCGGGTTGCTCACCACGCGCGGTTTCCGCGACGTACTCGAGCTCGGCCGCGAGATGCGCTATGCGGCCTATGACGCCTTTGCCCAGATGCCAGAACCGCTGGTGCCGCGGGAGCGACGGCTGGAGGTGGACGAACGCGTGCGCGCCGACGGCAGCGTGCTTGTGCCACTCGACATGGCGCAGGCGAATGCAGCAGTGCGCGAATTGGCCCAGCTTGGCGTCGAGTCGGTCGCCGTGTGCTTGCTGAATTCCTTCGAGAATCCGGTGCACGAACAGGCCCTCAAGCGCCTGCTCGCCAAGGATTTCCCGCAGGCCTCGGTTTCCATTTCCTACGATGTACTGCCGCAGATCCGGGAGTACGAACGCACCAGCACCACGGTGACCAATGCCTACGTCAAGCCACTCACCGAGACCTATCTGCGGCAGCTGCGCGAGCGCCTGGGCAACCTGGGTTTTCGCGGCCGGTTGTTCATCATGCTTTCTTCCGGCGGCGTCACGTCGGCCGAGACGGCTGCGGAGTTTCCGGTGCGCATCATCGAATCTGGCCCGACCGCGGCCGTGATCGCCGCTCAGTACTACAGCAATCTGTTCCAGTGCCCCGAGATGTTCTGCTTTGACATGGGCGGCACGACCGCAAAGTCCTGCCTCATCCAGGGCGGCATCGCCGGAGTGGTGCCGACCTTCGAGGTCGGGCGCGTGCAGCGCTTCCAGAAAGGCAGCGGCCTCACCATCCAGGTGCCGGTGGTCGACCTGATGGAAATCGGTGCCGGTGGCGGCAGCATTGCACGCGCTGAGCCGGCTCGGCACGCTACAGGTCGGCCCGCAGAGCGCTGGCGCCGAGCCCGGACCGATCTGCTACGGACGCGGTGGTGTCGAGCCGACGGTGACCGACGCGGACCTGCTGCTCGGCTATCTCGATCCTGGCTACTTTCTCGGCGGCACGATGCAGCTGGATGCCGACGCGGCACAGCGCGGCATCGAGGACGCGAGTAGCGCGGCCGCTCGGCGTGTCCTAGCCTGGAAGCCGTGTGGGGCATCCACGACCTCATCAACGAAACCATGGCAGCCGCGGCAAAGACGCACATCGCCGAGCGCGGCGGCAATCCGCAGCTCGTCACGGTGGCGGCGTTTGGCGGCGCCGGGCCCGTGCATGCCTGTGGGCTCGCGCGTAAGCTGGGCGCACCCCGCCTGCTGGTGCCGCCCAACGCTGGCGTCGGCTCGGCGCTTGGCTTTTTCACTGCACCGCGTGCATTCGACCTGGTGCGCAGCCACAAGGTGCCGCTCACGGCGGCGGATTTCGGGAAACTGGAGATGCTGTTCCGCGAGCTGGAGGCTGAAGGCGAGCGCACATTGCGCCGGGCCGGCGCCGAAGGGCCGATCGGATTTTCGCGCTCGGTCGAGGCGCGCTTCATCGGCCAGGGATCGGAGACCGAGCCTCGCCATCGCCGAGCGTGATTTCGGCGCGCTGGATCCCATCGAACTGCGTCGCCGCTTCGACGACAACTACGCGCGGCTCTACGGCCGTACCTATCCGGAGTCGCCGGTCGAATTCGTCAACTTCTGCGTGCGCGCCAGCCTGCCGGTGAAGCAGCTTACCCTGCCCAGGATCGCGCAGCGGGGGCGCACGCAGGATGCCTTCAAGGGCGAGCGCAGGGCCTATTGCGCAAGCGTGCGCGACTTCATCCCGCACGCCGTCTATGACCGCTATCGACTTTCCCCGGGCGCCGAGCTGTCGGGACCGGCAATCGTCGAGGAGCGCGAGTCCACGGTGATCATCGGCGAGCACGCGCGGGCGCGGGTGGACGAGTTCGGCTTCCTGTGGATCGACCTGCCCAAGGAGCGAAGCCGTGGCGACAGGCGTTGAGCCGCGCTTTGACCCGATCACACTGGAGATCCTCTGGCGACGGCTGATCTCGATCGTCGATGAATCCGACGCGGCGGTCGCACGCACGGCGTTCTCCAGCCTGCTGCGCGACGCGCACGACTACACCTGCATGTTCACGGACGCGCGCGGGCGGGAACTTGCGCAGGGCACGCTCGCCACGCCCGGCCAGTCGGGCGCGATGGCGCTCGGCATCAAGCAGCTGGTGCAGGGCCTGCCGCCGGACTCCTTCCGGCCGGGCGACGTGTACATCACCAATGACCCCTGGGCGCTCGCCGGCCACCTGAACGACGTCTGCGTGCTGAGCCCGATCTTCCATCGCGACCGTCTCGCCGCCTTTACCGCCTGCATCCTGCACCACTCGGACATCGGCGGGCGGGTCGCCTCGGACAACCGCGAGGTATTCGAGGAAGGCCTGTTCATCCCGCTGGTCAAGCTCTACGACGCGCGGGCAGCTCAACCAGGGTGTGCTCGACATGATCCGCGCCAACGTGCGCACGCCGGAGCAGGTGAACGGCGACATCCGCTCGCAGATCGCCGCCAACCACGTCTGCGCCGCGCAGGTCGTGCGCATGCTCGAGGAGTACGGGCTCGACGGCCTGGACGATCTGGCCGACGAGATCATCGCGCGCAGCGAGAAGAGCATCCGCGCCTCGATCGCGAAGGTGCCGGCGGGCGTCTACCGTTCCGAGGGCGTGATCGAGCAGATGGAAGGGCAGCCGGAGGTCCTGATCCGCTGCGCGGTCACGATCCAGGGCAGCGACATCACGGTGGACCTGAGCGGCTCTTCGCCGCAGGTGGAGTGGGGCGGCAACGTCGTCTACAACTTCACCTACGCCTACGTGCACATGGCGGTGAAGAGCATCTTCGACCCGGAGATCCCGAACAACGACGGCATCGCCGCGCCGATCCGCCTCGTCGCGCCGGAAGGCACGGTCGTCAACTGCCGCCATCCCGGCGGCGGTGGCGGCGCGCATGCAGATCGGGCACTTCATCACCGAGATCATCTACCGCGCGCTCGCCGGGGCGCTGCCGGATCGCGTGGTCGCCGGCGGCGGCGGCACGCCGGCGACGATGCAGATGTTCTACGGCCGGCACGGCGACGGCCGCCCGTTCCACACCGTGCTGATCCGCGGCGGCGGCCTGGGCGCAAGCGCGGGACGCGACGGCGAGGGCAGCTTCATCTTCCCGGCCAACGGCGCCAACACTCCGGTCGAGATTCTCGAGAGCGACTCGCCCCTCATCGTCGAGCGGCGCGAACTGCTCCCCGATTCGGGCGGCGCCGGCAAGCAGCGCGGCGCGCTCGGCCGGCGCGAGGTGTTCCGCGTGCCCGACGACGCTTACGCGCCGCAGCCGCCGGTGAGCCTCGCGATCCAGTCAGGGCGGTTTCGCCTGCCGCCCGAGGGCCTGTTCGGCGGCCAGCCGGGCGCGCTCGCACGTTTCCTCGTCAATGGCAGGCCGGGCGATCCGTACGGGCTGACGCGCCTGCAGCCCGGTGACACGCTGGTCATGGACGCGGCGGGCGGCGGCGGCTTTGGCGATCCGCGCGAGCGCGACCCCGGGCTGCTTGCGCGCGACCTGCGCGAGGGCAAGGTGAGCGCCGAGAGTGCGCAGCGTGACTATGGCGCAGCGAAATCGCCCCGGGAATCCTGATCAGGGAATCTGGTGGCGGGCCGAAGCGGGATGAGTTTTGCATTGACGGCTGACCGGGAGACTCAACCGCGTGCGCCGTGCTTGCCCGCGTCCCAGCCTGTCGAGCCCAGCGTGCGGCCGGCGACATGGGCCGCGCGCTCCTCGAGGTCGGTCGCCATGGTGTCGTTCCAGCGGTTCAGATAGCCAAAGAGCGCTATGGTGGCGACGATTTCGACTTGCTCACCGTCATCGAAGTACCTGGCCAGCTCTAAGAAATCCTGCGGGCCGGTCTCATTCGGAACGATCGCCGCTTTCAGTGCCAGTCGCAGCGCTGCGCGCTCGGCATCGCTGAAAAGCTCGCTGGTCTCGAACTCCCAGACCGCGGCGATCTTTGCATCGGAGGCGCGGAAGATGCTGGATAGGTTCGCCATATGCGCCTGGCAGTAGCGGCAGCCGGCGGCCTGGCTGGCGATGAGGCTGACGAGCATCTTGAGCTCTTCGGGTACCGTGCCTTCGTACAGCACCGCCCGGTTCAGGTCCATGAAGGCCCTGGCGATGGCGGGCCGGCGCGACATCGTGAGGATGCTGTTAGGCACGAAACCACGAGTGCTTGCGTAGTGGTCGAACCGTTCGCGAAACTCGGGAACGGCTTCCCTGGGAAGCGGAGCGACGTGTGCCATGGATTCGATTCCCCACTGCCTGGCTACGATGGAACCATTTATTGGCGTGCCGGGCAACACCGGGCGACGATGGCCAGGCACGGCGACTTTGGTCGCGCCCGTGACGCGGCCACTCCCGCCCGCACTCAAGATACCCCGTCTGACTAGCAGAAACGAAAGGCCCCTCGCGGGGCCTCACTTATTCAGCGTACTAACGACAGTCGCATCGACGGTCAGTCCTCCATCAGGAAACTGCGCAGCTGCTCGCTGCGGCTGGGGTGGCGGAGCTTGCGCAGCGCCCTTGCTGCGCGGGCAGCCGCTCGAACTGCGCGCGCCAATTCCTCAGGGCCGCGGCTGAAACCCCGGATCGCCAAACTGCCACAGCAGAAACGACCATTGGTCGGCGGTTTCGGCGTTGATCTGAGACTTCGTCGAGCCGATGCCGTGGCCGGCGTCATAGTCGACGCGCAACAGCACGGGCCGGTTGCTCGAAGTCGCTGCCTGCAATCGTGCCGACATCTTCGCTGCCTCCCAGGAAGCGACGCGCGGATCGTTGACACCCGTGGTCAACAGCACGGCAGGGTAGGGCATTCCCTTGCGCACATGCGTGTACGGGCTCATCGCATAGAGCCCATGGAACTCGCCCTCGAGCTGGACGGTTCCGAACTCCGGGGTATTCGGCGGCCCGTTCGGCGTTTGCTCGAAGCGCAGCGTGTCGGAAGCGCCGACCTCGTCGAGGATGGCCGCAAAAAGTTGCGGTCGCAGCGTCAGTGCGCGCCCCACCGTAATGCCGCCCGCGCTGCCGCCCTCGCCGGCAATCTTCGCGGAACTCGTGTATCCGTGGTCGATGAGGTACTCGGCGCAGGCGATGAAGTCGTACACCGTATTGAGTTTCGTGCCTTTCTGGCCGGCCGTGTGCCAGTCCTCTCCATATTCACCGCCACCCCGCACGTGGCCGACGGCAAAGATGCCACCGCGCTCGAGCCAGGCGAGTAGCATCGGGTTGAATCCCGGGTCCAGGGTGATTCCATACGCGCCATAGGCGTTCAGGATCGTCGGGTTGCTGCCGTCGAGCGCCAGCCCCTTTTTCATCACGATCGAAAGCGGTACGAGCGTTCCGTCGTAACTCACAATCTTGACCTCGCGCGATTCGATCCCGGAATAGTCGACAGGCGATCGCGGGCGCAGGCCCGTATTGGCCACCGTATTGGCAGCGGGATCGTACGAGTACCATAGCTGCGGCTCGGTCCACGAAGTCAGCTTCATCAGCAGCCCCGGGTTCTGCGGATTCACGACGAATTCCCCGATGGCGCCCTCATAGGGGAGTGGGATGGGTTTCGTATCTCCATCGCTTCCGAAACCGACTCGCAGCACATGGCCGATGCCGCCGTCGAGCTGCTGCACATAGAGCGCATCCTCGGCAACCCCAAGATTGGTCAGGACAGCTTGCCCCGCAGGAACAATTACATCGGCCTTGTCGAAATTGGGGCTCGCGAGACTCGTCCGCACGACCTTGTAACGGGACTCACCCTTGTGCGTCAGGAGGTAGACCATGTCGCCACGCAGGTCGAACTTGGTCACCTCGTCTTCTTCGCCGACAATCTTTGTCCAAGGCGTGTCAGCCCGATCCACTGAATCGAGCGGCGCCGCGTAAATCGAAACCTCGTTCTTCACGAACTTAACGACGACGCCGAGCGCCCACGACGAAGCAGGCGACGAAACAACGAAACTGACTTCGTCAGGCGCCACCGGCACGCGAGACGAGAAGCCGAAGCCGAACACGGCCAAATCCCCGTCGCCATTTTTGTTGATGCCGAGCGAGTGCTTGTAGATCCGGCTCTTCAGGTACTTGTCGGTCGGCGGTGCGTCCGCCGCCAGCTTCTGGAGTCGCAAATACAGGAACGAACGACCGTCGGGCTGCCACGAGACGACCCCAAACTGGGTTCGATCGATGGCTTCGCCCTGGTCCTTGCCTGTGGCGCTATCCAGTACGTGCAGGACGCTTTCCTCCGAGCCTCCGGGCGAGATTGCATAGGCCACATAGCGACCGTCCCTGGACGGGACGAAGTAGTCGATCGAGAAATGCGGTTCATTTGCCGGAGTCTTCGTTGGATCTACCAGCAGCCGTTCTTTGCCGCGCAGGCCTTCCCGGACGTAAAGCTTGCCGTTATCGTCGCCCGGCGCCTGCTTCATGTAGAAGTAGCGGCTCCCCGCCTGAGAGACCTGGTACACCAGTGTCCCGGCCTCGGACAGCGCGGTAACACGATTGAAAAGCGCTTCGCGACCGGGAATCCGACCTAGTATCGAGCGCGTGTAGTCGTCCTGCGCCTTCATCCAGGCGGCTGCTTCGGCACTGTTGTCTGCCTCCATCCAGCGGTAGGGATCCGCAACCTGCGCGCCAAAGTATTCGTCGGAGACTGGTCGCTCAGGTGCGAGAGGCGGTGCCACTTGCGCGTGTGCCTGCACGCCAAGCAGGAGAGAGAGAAGAACGAGCGGGGCGAATCGGCGGTGCGTCATATCGGTCTCCAAAGAAGCGCATGTTTCCGGAGCAAGGGGTGATTCAGGGAATCCTACGCCATCCAGCGGCCAGCCAAGAACGGGCATTTTGCGTAAGACCGCGCGTGCATTCGGCGCATCCTGGCAGGACCGAGCGGATATTTGGTTGAGAACGGGCTTATTAAGTATCGGAAAAAGCGAGGCTTCTCGCCCCGAGTAGAATGAGGGCATTATGCGCTGGGTTGCCTCTGTGTGTTGCTCCCTGCTGCTTTTTGCGTCGGTCGCAAAGGCCGACTGGCTGGAGGCCAACAGCGATCACTTCGTCATCTACAGCGATCAGTCCGAGAAATCGCTAAGACTATTCGCCGAACGCCTGGAACTGTTTCACGCGGCCATGGCGCAGGTGCTTCGCAAGCAGCTGACCAAACCCAGTCCATCCAATCGAGTGACGATTTACGTCGTTTCCAACGAAGGTGAAGTGCGCGAGCTTGTGCGGGCCAACAGTCGATTTCTCGCGGGCGTGTATCTGCCCCGCGCCGGTTCAACGGTTGCGCTGATCCCGCAGCTGAAAGGGGCAAGGTCGAAACTGCAACTGTCTCCGGAGACGATTCTTTACCACGAGTACGCACATCACTTCATGGCGGGAATTACGGTCCGCGCCTACCCGCGCTGGTTCGTCGAGGGGTTCGCCGAGTTCTTCGCGGGTGTCCGGTTCCGTGCGGAGAACGTCGATCTCGGCATGCCGGCAACTCACCGCGCCCTGGAGCTGGAATTTTCGCGGCGTGTGCCGATACGACAATTGCTCTCATATGATGGTGGCGCGGAAGACCCGAAGTTCGGGTCCGACGCGTTCTATGGCGAGAGCTGGGCGTTGTTCCATTGCCTTGAGTTTGAACCCGCGCGCGCGGGGCAGCTGACCAAATATCAAGATCTGCTGGCACAAGGAACTCCCGCGCTGGAGGCGGCCGAGGGCGCTTTTGGCGATCTGGATACGCTCGAGAAGGACGTGCGAGCCTATTGGAGGCGCAGGCTCCTGAGCTACCTGGTGCTAGACAGAAATACGCTTGTTACTGGCCCGATAAACGTCGTCAGGCTCTCACCGGGATCGGCCGAAATGATGCCGACCGCAATCCGTTTCAAGGTTGGCGTCACGCCCGAAGAAGCGGTGGCTTTGCTGCCCGAGGCTCGACGAATCGCCGCACAGTATCCCGACGATGCCGCTGTGCTCGCAGATTTGGCGAGGGCCGAGTTTGATACTGGCAATGATGATGCCGCGATCGCGGCAGCGGATCGCGCTATTGCAAGCGACCCCAAGCAAATCAATGCCCAAATCCAGAAGGGGTACGCACTCTTTCATAAGGTTAAGACGGGTGTCCTGCCGAAAGAGTCGTGGGTCGACGTTCGCAGCCAGTTTGTCAAGGCTAACAAGATCGAGAACGACAACCCGATCCCGCTCGTCGAGTACTACGTCAGCTACCTGGTGCAGGGTGAGCAGCCGACAAAGAATTCAATCGACGGCCTGGCATGGGCGATGCAGTTGGCGCCGTTCGATTCCTCGGTGCGCTGGTTGGTTGCGCAGCAGTTGATTTCCGACGACCGTTTGGCCGATGCGGCACTGACCCTGGCCCCGCTTGCGTACAGTCCGCATCGCAACGAGAACACCGAAAGGGCTCTCAAGTTGTTGAAGGACGTGGAAGCGCGAATCGCCGCTGTCGGCGGCACATGAGCAGATCCGGTCAATTTGCGAACGCGATCTGACGGGGTTTCCGAATTACGCGGAAGCGATCTCAGATCGTACGGTGGCAATCATCGGCTATCTAACTCGTCGGCGCCTTCCAAATCAGCGTATGCCTGTCATCCGGCTGCGGCCTTTCGACACTCGTCGGATGCATCGGGTTCAGCGTCCTTACCCACGCATCATCCCCCAGATGCGGCGCGACACCGAACGGCAGATCCGCACGCGGAATCGGCGCATAGTCCGCCGAAACCAGGTTCGCACCGTAATTCGGCAGCTGCGCCTTGGCCTTCGAGTCCGGCGTGACGATTGCCCTCAATGCCTTGATCGCCGCCCGCCAGTCATTCAATAGCGCTATCGGAATGTGGCTGCTTGGATGCAGGATCTTGAAGACTGGCACGCCGCCATGGCCCGGCCAGAGATCAACCATCTCATGCGCCTTGTTCCCGAACGCCACCACCGCCTGCAACCTGGGCCCGGCGACCAGCTCGAAAAGCTTGTTCCGCCAGGCCACCTGCGCCGGATCCATAAGCAGTGTCGCGACGGTCGGAGCCTCTGACGGAATCATCGCGTACGCATAGGCGTTCAGGCACACATAAGACTTGGTGAGCCCAAGCTTCGTCAGAAATCCCTGGACCCGCTGGCCCGCATCACCGACGAGCGTCCGATTCGCGATCCGCTCTGTGGCCCCCGGATCCTGCGCGATACAGAGAACACGGGCGGACTTGTTCAACCGGCCCCGATAAAAAATCGGCCCCCAGTCAAACCAGAAAGCTGACTTGGAGGCCGCATAACTAGGCAACTGGCCGAAATGCTTGGCCACTGCCGGAGGGGGACCAGGATCAAAGCTCGCCATGACGAAGCGGAACTTTACGCTGCTTGATTAGCGCCAGAAATATTTCGCTAAAGGCACGGAATTGGTGGGATTCCGGGGTCACTCGCTGCAGATAGCAGGGTTAAGCCGTTGCTATTGATCAACCCGGTCTTGCCGGCGCGAGCGATCGCAACCGAGAACGAAGTGCCCACATCGGGCCAAGACTAGCCCGAGATATCCATGTATGGCCAGCGTCCACGCAGAAATGGAAAGGCCCCTTGCGGGGCCTTTCTTTCAATCCTCGATCAGGAAGCTGCGCAGCTGCTCGCTGCGGCTCGGGTGCCGGAGCTTGCTGCAGCGCCTTGGCTTCGATCTGCCGGATGCGCTCGCGGGTGACGTCGAACTGCTTGCCGACTTCCTCGAGCGTGTGGTCGGTCGTCAGGTCGATGCCGAAGCGCATGCGCAGCACCTTGGCTTCGCGCGGCGTCAGCTGCGACAGCACGCCGTGCACGGTCTCGCGCAGCGACTCGACGGTCGCTGAATCGAGCGGGCTCTCGGCCGCTGCGTCCTCGATGAAGTCGCCCAGGTGCGAATCCTCGTCGTCGCCGATCGGCGTCTCCATCGAGATCGGCTCCTTGGCGATCTTCAGCACCTTGCGCACCTTGTCCTCGGGCATTTCCATGCGCTCGGCCAGTTCGTCCGGCGTCGGCTCGCGGCCCATCTCCTGCAGCATCTGCCGCGAGATGCGGTTCAGCTTGTTGATGGTCTCGATCATGTGCACCGGGATGCGGATGGTGCGCGCCTGGTCGGCGATCGAGCGCGTGATGGCCTGGCGGATCCACCAGGTCGCGTAGGTCGAGAACTTGTAGCCGCGGCGGTATTCGAACTTGTCGACCGCCTTCATCAGGCCGATGTTGCCCTCCTGGATCAGGTCCAGGAACTGCAGGCCGCGGTTCGTGTACTTCTTCGCGATCGAGATCACGAGGCGCAGGTTGGCCTCGACCATCTCCTTCTTCGCGCGGCGCGCCATCGCCTCGCCGGTCGCGATGTCGCGGTTGACCGCCTTCAGCTCCTGGATCGAGCGCGTCAGGCGCTTCTCGAGCGCGCGCAGCTCCTGCTGGCGGCGCATGACTTCTTCCTTGAGGCGGCCGAGCGCGGCCGAATGCTTGCGCTTGGCGCGGATGTGCTTGTCGATCCAGCGCACGTTGGTCTCGTTCTTCGGGAAGGTCGCGATGAAGTCCTTGCGCGGCATGCCGGCCTGGCGCACGCAGATCATCATGATCTCGCGCTCGAGGCGGCGCACCTCGTCCACGTGGCTGCGCAGGTGTCGCGACCAGCGCGTCGAACATCTTCGGCGCGAGCTTCAGCTCCATGAACTGCTCGGCGAGCCGCTTGCGGGCGCGCACGATCTTCGGTTCGCTGCGCGCTGCGCGCCGTCGTCGAGGCCCTTGGCGACCGTGGTTGTGCAGGCGCTGCGATCGCGGCGAAGCGCTTCGCGGTCTCCTCCGGATCCGGGCCGGTGTCGATCGCTTCTTCTTCCTCGTCGGATCCTCGTCCTCGCTTCCTCGTCCTCGGGCTTGGGCTCTTCCTTGCGGACGACGGTCTTCGGGTTGTGCGGCTGCGCGATCTCGTCCGGCGCGTTCGGGTCGATGAAGCCGACGATGATGTCGGTCAGGCGGCCCTGGCCGCGCCTTGACCGGCTCGTAGGCGCCGAGCAGGAAGTCGTAGGTCGGCGGGTAGTAGGCGAGCGCGGAGCGCACCTGGTCGAGGCCTTCCTCGATGCGCTTGGCGATGCGGATCTCGCCTTCGCGCGTCAGCAGCTCGACCGTGCCCATCTCGCGCATGTACATGCGCACCGGGTCGGTGGTGCGGCCGAACTCGGAGTCGGCGATCGCGAGCGCGGCGGCGGCTTCCTCGACGGCTTCTTCGTCGGGCGCGGCGGCGTCGGTCAGCAGCAGGGCTTCGGCGTCCGGTGCCTTCTCGTACACCGTGATGCCCATGTCGTTGATCGTGTTGACGATGTCTTCGATCTGCTCCGGATCGACGATCTCGGGCGGCAGGTGGTCGTTGACCTCGGCGTAGGTCAGGTAGCCCTGTTCCTTGCCGCGCGCGATCAGCAGCTTGAGCTGCGACTGGCGGTCTTCAGGGATGACCGGGAGCTTTTTCTCGCTCAAGGGTGGGTCACCTGGGTGTTGGGGCGGCCGCAAAAGAGCCGAGCATTATACAGTCGTCGGGCGTCGCATGCAAGCCTCGCTCAGGCTCGCGCCCGGGCCGGCCGCCCCGATCGCCCAGAAGTCCTTGAAATTCCTGCTGTTCTTCGCCCGTGAGCTTGCGCTCGCCGCGAGACGCTCGATCAGCTCATTAAGTCGCTTGTCGGGGCCGAATTCCGCGGCCAGGCGCTTGAGCGCCATGACCAGATCGCGCCGCCGCGGCGCGTCCGTCGCGCACCAGCGATTCCTCGGCGGCGAGCTCGGCGAGCCGCGCGCCTTCGGGCCGGTCTCGCCAGCGTTCGATCAGCTGCGCGGTGCTGAGTTCCGGCCCGGCATTCGCCATCTCGAGCAGTTCGAGCAGCACGGCGAATCCCTTGTGGTCGCCGTGCAGGAACGCCGGCGGCTCCGGCACGGCTTGCGCCGGCCGATGGGTGGTGCAGGACCAGCTTGATGGCCTGGGTCAGGAGCGGTTGCCGCCCGGCTGAAACGCGGCGTCCTGCGCCCGGGCGCTGACCGGCGGCCTCGCGGTCTTCCCGGCCGTCGCCTTCAGCAGCTCCGCCAGGCGTCCGGCCGGCATGCGGACTTCCTCGGCCAGCCGCTCGAGCAGCAGTTCGTGATAGACGCCCGCCGGAACGCGCGCGAGCAGCGGGCGCGCAAGTTCAGCCAGGCGGGCGCGGCCGTCGACATTCGCAAGATCTGTCTGCGCCGCGAGTTGCGTCACGAGGAATTCCGACAGCGGCTGCGCCGTGGCGACGCGCGCCTCGAAGGCCTCCGCTCCTTCCTCGCCGACCAGCGTGTCCGGGTCATGTCCCTCGGGCACGAACAGGAAGCGCAGCTGCCGGCCGTCGCGCGCGTGTTCGAGTGCATTCTCGAGCGCCCGCCAGGCAGCCGCGCGACCCGCGCGGTCGCCGTCGAAGCAGAATACGAGTTCACTGGTCACCCGGAATAGCCGGTTCAGGTGCTCGATCGTCGTCGCCGTGCCAAGCGTCGCAACCGAATACGCGATACCCGCCTGCGCAAGTCTCGCGACATCGACATAACCCTCGACCACCAGCAGCCGCTCGATCTTGCGGAGCGCCTGGCGCGCCTCGTAGAGGCCGTATAGTTCGCGGCCCTTGTGGAAGAGGGCCGTCTCCGGCGAGTTCAGGTACTTCGGCTCGCCATCGCCGATGACGCGCCCTCCGAACGCGATCACCCGGCCGCGCGTATCGCGGATCGGGAACATCACGCGATCGCGGAAGCGGTCGTAGAAGGCCCGATTCCCCCTTGCCGCTGCGCTCGATGACGAGACCGACGTCCGCAAGCTGCCGCTCGCGCTCGGCGCTGCCGCCGAAGCGCTTCAGCACTGCGTCCCAGGAATCCGGCGCGTAGCCGATCGCAAACTTGACGCAGGTTTCGGGCGTAATATCGCGGCCGGCGAGGTACTTCTTGGCGCGGGCGGATTCGCGGAGCGAGTCGCGATAGAACTGCGATACCTGGGCCAGCAGTTCGTAGAGATTCGTCTCCCGGTCGCGCGCGCGTACCGCGCCCGTCGTCCTCGCGCGGCACCTCGAGGCCGAGTCGTGACGCAAGTTCATCCACCGCATCCGGGAATGGCAGCTTGTCGTGTTCCATCAGGAAGCCAAGTGCCGTGCCGTGCGCGCCACAGCCAAAGCAGTGATAAAACTGCTTCTCGGGGCTCACCCAGAATGACGGTGTCTTTTCCGCGTGGAACGGGCAGCAGGCCTTCCACTCGCGGCCGGCGCGCTTCAGTTGCACGCGTCCGCCGACCAGTTCGACGATATCGGTACGGGCTAGCAGCTCGTCGATGAAGGACTGTGGAATCCGGCCGGCCATGAGACAAGATACCGCAGTTGATGGCGACGGCCCGCGTTCAGGCGGGCAAGACTTCGCCGGCGCGCCAGCCCTTGCGGCGCAGCCGGTCAAGCAGGGCGAGGACCGCCCTGCGTCCGGACCGGGAATGCAGGGGTAGTGCCAGCACGTCGCCCTTTCGCGCCCAGGCGAGCGCCGCGCGCGTGGCCGCAAATTCATCCGGTTGTTCACGGATTGCCGATTCGCGCAGGCCCGCGTCCAGCAGAGCTCCCCGCAGGATCGCTGGCACCTTGCCTTCGTCGCGGCCGCGCCGGTAATCCGCGAGCTCCTTGATGACGACGAGGTCGGGGCGGGCGGCCACCGCCACGCTCGCCAGTTGCTTCATGTCGTCATCCGCGCGATTTCCAGCCTGACCGAGCAGCAGCGCGAGGCGGCCGCGGCGCAGCTGGCCGGCGAGCTCGAGCAGCAGTGCCAGTGCCGCCGGGTTATGCGCAAAATCCACGACCAGCTGCAGCCCGTCCAGTTCATAGCGCATCAACCGGCCCGGATTGTCCATCGGATCGGCGCCGAAGCGCGCGAATACCGCCGCGATCGTCGTGGGCCTGATGGCGAGAGTCGAAGGCGGCGAGCGCGGCGGCGGCGAGATTGGCGACGTTGAAAGCGGCAAGGCCGCCCGCCGTCAGCGGCAGCGCGGCGACCGCGCCGAGAACCTGTTCCTTAGCGCCCGCGCAGAGCTTGAGGTATCCATGATCGACGCCACAGGTGGCACCACCCTGACGGCGGTGCGCGACCAGCAGCGGATGATTCACGTCCTGTGCGAACCAGGCGAGCGGCTTGCCGGTGGAAGGCGCGCGCGCCGCGAGCATAGGGTCATCGGCATTCACGACCAGGCGGCCCCTGCCGTCGAGCGCGCGCGCGATGGCGAGCTTCACGTCGACGAGCGATTCGAGATCATGCACGCCATATTCGCCGAAGTGATCCGCGCTGACGCCAGTGACGACTGCCACGTCTGCTTGCGGGACGGCGAGCCCGCGGCGCAGCATGCCGCCCCGGGCCGTTTCCAGGATCGCTGCCTCGATACGGGTATCGCGAAGCACCGTGCGCGCGCCTGCGGGCCCCGAGTAATCGCCGGACTCGATGCTCACACCGTCGATGTAGAGCCCATCGGTGCAGCTGTGGCCCGCAGTCAATCCTGCTGCTCGCGCGCAGGCGGCGATCAGGCGGACGACCGTGGTCTTGCCATTGGTGCCCGTCACGAGCGCGACCGGAATCGCGCCAAGTTCCGCCCACGGCACGGCGGTGACCGCCGGCAAATCGGCAAGAGCCCAGGTCTGGCCGCCGATGCCGGCACCGATGGTCAGGGAATCATCGTCCAGCAGGCAGGGCAGGCCGCGATCGCGAGCCGCGGCGAGCAATGCGCAAAGCTGCGGGTTCGCTTCGCCGGCAGCGCGGGCGGCCAGCCTTCGAAGTGCGCCGGCTTCCTCGATGCCGGGTGGCTCGGTCGCATCGGGTTGCTCGAACGCAAGCGCAGCGAGCAGTTCGGCTTCGCGCGATGGGTTGCGCTCAAGGAGCGACGCAGCGAGCGCCCATTCATTGAGTTCGGTAGCGGTGATGAGCTGGTCCGGTGCGGCAGCAAGCGCAAGCGAGGCGCCGCCGGCGTGCGGCATTGCGGCGACGGCCGCGTCCGGCCAGCCCAGCTTCTTTTTGGCACGCAGCACGCGGGCTTTCCAGGCCTCGAGAAGTGCGGCGTCGGTGTCCGGAGCCGCGGATTCGAGCACGGCCCCAGGGCCGTCGAAAAACCGGTTGTGGCCGATCAGACGCCGCGAGTCGGTGAATGGCGGTACCGGTGATCCGATCAGTCGGACGCCTCCGGCGCGTAACGAATGCCGCGCTCATCGCGAATCAGCCCGTCGAGGGAGAGCGGCGCCAGGCTTTCGGGGGCCGCCTCGACAACGCGTGTCGCGACGATCGGTTCCAGAGCCGGTACCGCCGCCGGTTCCGGCGCCCCTTCCGGCCGGAAGCGGATGATCTGCTTCCACGAGCGCACCAGCGCATCGGCAAATATCAGCAGCAGGTCGCCGGCCCGGCCCATGCAGAGCGCGGCATCGATCGCCTCCTGTTCATCGGGGATGATGGAGATCGCGGATTTGGCAACGCCCGCCGCCATCAGCGCTGCAGCCTGGATGCGCGGCACTTCGTCGCCCGCGCGATCGCGGAGATTGTCGTCGCGCCGGCAGATGTAGTGATCAAAACGGCCCGCGACCGCCTGGGCAATTGCGCGCAGGTCCTCGTCGCGGCGGTCGCCCGGCCCGGCCAGCACAACGATGCGCCGCCCGGTGACATCGAGCCGGCTCGCGAGATCGGCGAGCATCGAAACCGCATGGGCATTGTGCCCGTAGTCGAACAGCACCTTGAATGGGTGCTCGTTGAAGATGTTCATGCGGCCGGGCGCCTGAAAGAATGTCGTGTCGAATGTGCGCAGTCCCTGGCGAATTGCGTCCAGCTTCACGCCGAGCGAGAAGGCTATCGACGCGGCGAACATCGCATTCTGGACGTTGTGCGTCGCGCGGCCTTCAAGTGTCGCCGGTATCAGGTGGGTCCAGACCAGCGGGATGTGGCTGCCGCGGTCGTAGAGCGTGACCATCTGGCCATTGACGCCCGCTTCGAGCGCGCAGGCCCGACCGCCGGCGCGGATGTGCTCGCGCACCAGCGTGTGCTGCGGATTGAGCGTCACGTAGCAGATGAATTCCGCGTCGGTGTGCGCCGACATCCTGAGGACCAGCGGGTCATCGGCATTCAGCACGGCGCATCCGGAAGCGACTTCGACGACCACGCGCTTGACCTCGGCCAGCTGCTCGAGCGTTTCAATGCCCTTCAGACCGAGGTGATCCGCCTGCACATTCAGCACGGCGCCTACATCGACGCTAGGCACGCCCATGCCGGCACGCAGCAATCCACCACGTGCGGTCTCGAGCACCGCCGCGTCGATGTGCGGATCCGCCAGTACCATGCGTGCCGACACCGGGCCGGTCATGTCGCCCGACACCGTGCGCTGGCCGTCGATGTACACACCGTCAGTGGTGGTCATGCCGGGCGTGTAACCGGCCATCTTCAGGATGTGCGTCAGCATGCGCGCCGTTGTCGTCTTGCCGTTCGTGCCGGTGATGGCCGCAATCGGTACCCGCGCCGGTGCGCCCTGCGGAAACAGCAGGTCGATGACGGGTGTGGCCACGTCGCGCGGTGTGCCTTCGGAAGGCGCGACGTGCATCCGGAATCCGGGCGCGGCGTTGACCTCACAGATGCCGCCGCCGATTTCCTTGTACGACAGCGTGATGTCCTTCGACAGGAAATCGACGCCGCCGACGTCGAGGCCGATGGCGCGGATCGCGCGCACGGCCATATCGCGATTGTCGGGGTGGATTACGTCGGTCACGTCGGTCGCCGTTCCGCCGGTGGAGAGATTCGCGGTCGAGCGCAGGTAGACCTTGTCGCCCGCAGCGGGAACCGAGTCGGCCGTGAGCCCGGCGCGCGCCAGCATTGCCTGCGCCTGTTCATCGAGCTCGAGGCGCGTGAGTACTTTTTCATGGCCGACGCCGCGACGCGGATCCTGGTTGACGATCTCGATCAGTTCGGCAACCTTGTGCCTGCCGTCGCCGGTCACGTGGCCCGGCGTGCGCCGCGTGGCGGCCACCAGCTCGCCATTCACCACCAGCAGCCGGTGGTCGTCGCCCTCCAGGTAGCTCTCGACGATCACCGAGCGCGAATGCTCGCGCGCGGCGAGGAAGCCGCGTGCGACTTCCCCATCGCTCGTCAGCCGGATCGAGATGCCGCGGCCGTGATTGCCGTTGTAGGGCTTGGTAACGACCGGAAAACCGAGCCGGCCTGCCGCGCGCACCGCTTCGCCCTCCGACTGCACCAGTTCCTGGCGCGGCACCGGCAGGCCGAGCGATCCGAGGATCCGGTTGGTTTCTTCCTTGTCGCTCGCGAGTTCGACCGCAATATGCGGTGTGCGGCCGGTGACCGTCGCCTGCAGGCGCTGCTGGTAGCGGCCGTGACCGAGCTGCACCAGCGACTGGTCATTGAGCCGGAGCCAGGGGATGTTGCGTTTCTCGGCGGCCTGCACCAGCGACGCGGTCGAAGGCCCGAGAGCGCGCCGCTGTGCATAGCGGATGTATTCATCGCGCGCCGTCGGCCAGTCCCAGCCCGCTGGCACCGTCCCGGCCGGGCGGATCGCCTCCGGAAGCAGCGAGCACAGGAGCCTGAGGGCCAGTTCACCCGCGGCAATACCTTCCTCGCGTTCGGCGTATTCGTAGACGACTGAATAGGTGCCCGGGCGATCGAGACTGCGCGTCTTGCCGAAGCTGACGTCTTCGCCCGCGACATTCTGCAGTTCGAGCGCGACATGCTCGAGCACGTGGCCGAGCCAGGTGCCATCGTCCTCGTTCATGCGGCGGATGAAGCCGCCAGGTTCCTGGTAAGAGCATCCGTGTTCTGCGAGGCCGGGCAGTGCCTCGACGAGGCTTGCCACAAAGGATTCGCCGAGTCTGGCGGTAGGCCAGGCCTCGAGCGGCCCGAGGTCGAGTTCCAGCCGGATGACAGGGAAGTGGGCGAAATGCGATGGCCCGACGTAGACGGAGCGGTCGAGTACGCGCATGGCTAATGGCTGCCGATCGAGGCGACCCTTGTGTGCAGGTTGAATGTCGCGCCGGCGACCAGCAGGTGCACGACCAGGCCGAGAATGCAGATCGGCTGGCCCTCGGCCGCGCTGTCGACCGAGGAAAACGTGACCTTCGATGCATCAACGACCGTAACGCCGCCGCTGCCCTCGATCTCAAGCGTCTCGTCCGGGCCCGATGAATGCGGCGGTGTCCTCGTCGAGGCCGATGCCGACCGCAAACGGATTGTAGGCAAGCGCAGTGATCAGCCGGCCCAGGCGGTCGCGCTCGCGGAAGTGCTGGTCGATGATGAAGCGATTCGTGAGGCCGAGGCCGGGTGCGAGCCGTACGCTGCCGGCGATGGCCGACGACCCGTCGTCGCCGAAGGCGATCATGTGCTCGGACAGGATGCTGGCGCCCGCACTGGTTCCGCCGATGTTCACGCCACGGGCGTTCTGCGCACGGATCAACTTGGCGACCGGCGTGCCGCCCAGGAGCGTCGTGAGGCGCAGCTGGTTGCCGCCAGTGAAGAAGATGCCGGTCGCCCGGGCGAGCCGTTCGAGCCGGCCCTTTTCCTGGCAGTCGCGCCGCGTGTCGAAATCCATCACGGCCACGTGCTGCGCGCCGAGGTCCCGGAACAACTGCTCGTAACGCGGGCCGGTCTCATGAGCGCGGCTTGCGGTCGGGATCACCACGATGTCGGCGTCGGCGCCGCCCGAAACCCGCACGAAACGCTCGAGAATGCGCGGATCGTTTTCCTTGTTCTCGGCGCCGCCGATCGGCACGATGAAACCACGCGTCTCGCCCTCGGGAACCTTGCTGGGTGACATGGACTCAGCCGCCGAGCGCGTTCTTGATGCGCGCCGACAGCGCGCCGATGTCGGTGCGGCCCTGGACCCTGGGTTTCAGCACGCCCATGACCTTGCCCATCTCCTTCATCGATGTCGCGCCCGTGGCGGCGATGGCCTCGCTGATCAGCGCGGTGAGTTCGGCATCGCTCAATTGGGCAGGGAGGTACTCCGAGAGCCAGGCGATCTCGGCCGATTCCCTGGCGGCGAGGTCAGCGCGCTTGCCGGCCTCGAACTGCGTAACCGAATCGCGGCGCTGCTTGATCATCTTGTCGATGACGGCGAGCACCTGTGCATCATCGAGCGTGATCCGCTCATCCACTTCGCGTTGCTGGATGCCCGCCTGCAGCATGCGGATGCACGAGAGGCGGTCTTTCTCGCCCGAGCGCATCGCAGTCTTCATGTCTTCGGTGATGCGGGCCTTGAGGCTCATCCCGGGATCAGCGGGTCGCGGTGCGGGTGCCGCCGTCGCGAGTGGAGCGCTTCAGATGCCGCTTGATCGCCGCTGCCTTCTTGCGTTTCCGTTCTTGGGTGGGCTTCTCGTAGAATTCCCGGCGACGCAGTTCAGTCAGCACGCCGGCCTTTTCGCAGGCGCGCTTGAAACGGCGCAACGCGGCGTCGAAATACTCGTTCTCGCGGATACGGACACTCGGCATTCAAACCTCGTCTAATGGGCGACCCCCCGAAACCGCCCCGGGGAAAGGGCCGGGAATTGTAGTGATCTGCCCCCGGAAAATCAAAAGACTAGCCCATGATCGTGCTTGGAATAGAAACCTCCTGTGACGAGACCGCGGTCGCCGTGTACGACGGCGCTCGCGGGCTTATGGCGAATCGCGTGTGGAGCCAGATCGAGCTGCACCGGCCCCATGGCGGCGTGGTCCCGGAGCTTGCCTCGCGGGAGCACGTGGAAAGGCTGTTGCCGATGATCGACGAGGCCCTGGCGGAGGCGGGTATTGCCGCGCAAGCTATTGAAGGCATTGCCTATACGGCAGGACCCGGCCTCATCGGGGCACTCCTGGTCGGGGCGACGGTCGCGAGGAGCCTGGGCTATTCCTGGGACGTGCCGGTCGTCGGTGTCCACCACCTCGAAGGCCACTTGATGGCGCCGCAGCTGGAGCCGCGGGCGCCGGAGTTCCCGTTCATCGCGCTCCTGGTCTCAGGTGGCCATACGATGCTGGTCGAAGTTGCGGGACTCGGCTGCTATCGCATACTCGGCGAAACGCTCGACGATGCGGCCGGCGAGGCCTTTGACAAGACCGCGAAGCTCCTTGGGCTTGGCTACCCCGGCGGGCCGGCGCTCGCCAGGCTCGCCGAAACCGGCCGCGACGGGGTATTCGAGTTCCCACGGCCGATGCTCGACCGGCCGGGCCTCGACTTCAGCTTCAGCGGCCTCAAGACCGCGGTCGTCGTGGCACTTCGCAACCGGACGCTCGATGCGCAGGCGCGCGCCGACGCTGCGCGTGGATTCGAGTCGGCCATCGTCGAAACCCTGGTGGTGAAGGCGCTGCGTGCCATGCGGCAGACAGGCATCGGGGCCCTCGTCGTGGCAGGCGGCGTCGGCGCGAACCGGCGCTTGCGCGCGGAGCTTGCCGCCGCGGTCGCAGGCGCCGGCGGCCGCGTGCACTATCCGCGACCGGAATTCTGCACCGACAATGCCGCGATGATCGCGCTGGCCGGTCATGAACGTCTCATGAATGGCGAACGCGAAGCGCTTCCCGTGCGTGCGCGTGCGCGCTGGCCGCTGGATGAACTGGCCGCACCGCGGCACTGAGAGGGCCCTTGGACAAGATCTTCCTGACGTCGCTCTCCACCGAGGCCGTGATCGGGATCTTCGACTGGGAGCGCGAAGTCCGCCAGCGGCTCGATATCGATCTCGAGATGTCGTTCGACCTGAGGGCGGCAGCAAAGAGCGATTCCATCGACGACACCCTCAACTACAAGTTGGTCGCAAAGCGTGTGCTCGCGTTTGTCGAGGCGAGTCGCTACAAGCTCGTCGAGGCGCTCGCGGAGCGAATCGCAGTGCTGGTGCTTGAGGAGTTCCCGGTCTCGAAGGTGCGCGTTGCCGTGCACAAGCCGGGCGCGATTCGCCACTCCAGGGACGTCGGCGTGATCATCGAGCGGAGCCGCGATGCCTGATGTATTCGTTGCGGCCGGCAGCAATATCCGGCCGCGAAGCAGTCTGCGCCGTGCAATATCAGCACTGAGGGATGCGTATCCGGGATTGCGCGTCTCGCGTGCCTGGTCGAATCCCGCGGTCGGCTTTGCGGGCGATGACTTCATCAACCTGGTCGTGGCATTCGAGACCGAAGAGCCGCTCGCCAGTGTGCTGGAGCGGCTGAAAGCGGTCGAGGAGGCGGGCGGGCGCGAGCGTGGCGCAAAGAAATGGGCAGCACGCACGCTCGATCTCGACCTGCTGCTGTACGCGGACCTGGTGGGGCAGTTCCATGGCGCCACGCTTCCCCACCTGGACCTGGCCGAGCGCGCCTATGTGCTCGGGCCGCTCGCGGAACTCGCGCCGGAGCGGAAACATCCGGTGCTGGGCAGGACATTCCGCGACCTCTGGCACCAGTTCGACCGCGGGGCTCACGCCATGCGCGAAATTTCGCTCGACGGGGAAGACTGATGCGCGGGTTAGCGCTCTTCGCCGCCCAGCAGGCGGCCGCCGTCGACGGCCAGGACCTCGCCGGTCACGAATGGCGCGTCGATCGCGAAGAAAAGGGCGGCCTTGGCGATGTCTTCCGGGGAGCCCGTCCGCTTCAGTGCCGTGCGGGCGACGATGCGCTCGCGCAGTTCTTCGTCGACGCCATTCTCGGGCCACAACACCGGCCCGGGCGCGATGGCATTGACGCGGACGTCGGGACCGAGTTCGCGAGCGAGCGACCGGGTCAGCATCACGAGCGCGGCCTTGGCCGCGCAGTACACCGCGTGCCGGCCGAGCGGCCGCAGCGCGTGGATGTCGGCGATATTGAGGATCAGGCCCTTGCGTCGCCGCAATTCCGGGGCCGCCGCCTGCGACAGGAAGAGCGGCGCGCGCAGATTCGTGCCGACCAGGTCATTAAATTGTTTCGGCGTGATCTTCCCGACCGGCGTCGGATAGAAGGTCGAGGCATTGTTGACGAGCACGTCGAGTGCGCCAAGGGCGCCAATCACGGACATTGGGAGTGCCTCGAGCGCGGCAAGATCCGTGAGATCCGCGCCAAACGCCGCGGCGGAACCCTGTCGCTTCGCATTCATTGCGGCCACCAGCGCGCCAGCCTCGGCAGCGGAACGATGGTAGTGCACGGCGACCTTGGCGCCTGCGGCATGAAAGGCCTGCGCAAGAGCAGCGCCGATGCGTCGCGCGGCGCCGGTGACCAGTACGACCTTGCCATTCAATGGTGCGGCGGCTTCGGGCATCGCGTTCTGGTCGCTGGGAGAGCCGGGTGGCGACGATATCATGGGCGCCGGAGCGGCTGGTGCTGATCGCCGGTGACGCTACCGCCCCTCACCGACGACGAGGCGGCGCACAGTGAGCAAGTCGCCGCGCACATCCGGGCGCTGATCGCGGGCGAGGGGGGCTGGCTGCCATTCCCGCAATTCATGGACGCGGCGCTCTACGCGCCGGGGCTCGGTTACTACATGGCGGGCCGGGTTCGTTTCGGGGCCGGCGGCGATTTCATCACGGCGCCGGAGATATCGCCGCTGTTCGCGCGCTGCCTCGCGACCCAGGTCGCGGAAATGCTGGAACTGACGAGCGGCGGGGACCTGGTCGAGTTCGGCGCGGGCAGCGGCGCACTGGCCGCCGGTCTTCTCGAGGCGCTGGCCGCGGCCGGCGTCATGCCGCGCCGTTATCGCATCGTCGAGATCAGTGCGCCGCTACGCGCCCTGCAACGCGAGCGGATCGCAAAGCTGCCGGGGCTCGGCGAGCGTGTCGAATGGATGGACGAACCGCCGGCATCAAGCTGGCAGGGCGTGGCGATCGCCAATGAAGTGCTCGATGCGATGCCGGTCGATCGCTTCCGCGCCGGCCGCGGCTCCTGTGAAGCCATCGGTGTCGTCGTCGCCGGGAATGGATTTGCCTGGCAGGCGCGTCCGGCGGGCGCGGCGCTCGCCGAAGCCGTCCGGCACGTCAGCGACTCACTGTCTGAACCACTGCCAGATCGATTACGTATCGGAATTGCGGCCGATGCTGCCCGCCTGGATCCGGCCGCCACCGCGCCGCTCAAGAAAGGCGCGCTGCTCATCTGCGATTACGGACTTCCGCGATCGCAGTACTATCATCCGTCGCGCGACGGCGGCAGCTTGTGTGCCTTTTACCGCCATCGGCGCGTAGAGGACGTGTTCGCGCGCATCGGCATGCAGGACCTGACCGCATGGGTCGATTTCACGTCGGTGGCGGAGGCAGCCGACGCCGCCGGCCTCGAACTCGCGGGATTTGCGACCCAGGCGCATTTCCTCGCCTCGCTCGGTATCGAGCGGGAACTTGCTGCCGCAGTCGATGGCGCCGGCACGCGCGAGGCACTCGAACTGAAACAGGCTGCAGCGACACTCCTGCTGCCCGGCGAGATGGGCGAACGCTTCAAGGTGATGGCACTCGCGCGCAGGATCGGAGTCACATTTGCCGGTTTCGGCTTCCGCGATCTTTCGGCAAGCCTGTAGAGTGCGCTGAATGGATTCCGTTCATGCCATCGTGCTCGCGATCGTCCAGGGGCTTTCCGAATTCCTGCCGATCTCGAGCTCAGGTCACCTGATCCTGATGCCGAGCCTGCTCGGCTGGCCCGATCAGGGTCTCGCCTTCGATGTCGCCGTCCATGTCGGCACGCTGGTCGCGGTGGTCGGCTATTTCCGCGTGCAATTGCTGCAGATGGCCCGCGCCTGGTTCGGTCGTTGACCGGCGGCGGCCTGACGCCCGACGGCAAGCTCGCCTGGTGCGTCGTCGTCGGCACGATTCCGGTGGCGGTGGTGGGCCTCGTCTTCGGCGACGTCATCGAGCACATGTTGCGCAATCCCTTGTTCGTCGCCGCCACGCTTGCGGGCTTCGGAATTTTGATGTGGATCGCCGACTGGCTGGGTGCAGAACACCGTGATGAATACTCGGTGAGCTGGCGCGATGCGATCCTGATCGGACTTGCGCGCAGGCGCTGGCATTGATGCCGGGAACGTCGCGTTCCGGCGTGACCATGACGATGGGCCGGGCACTGGGGCTCACGCGCGTGGGCGTCTGCGCGATTCTCCTTCCTGCTGGCGGTGCCCGGGATCGCGATGGCTGGCGGCTGGGAATTCCTGAAGCTGGTGACCGGGCCCGGTAATGGCACGGACTGGACCATGATGGGGCTCGGCCTCGTGGTGTCGGCCGTGACCGGTTACCTGTGCATTCACGTGCTGCTTGAAGATGATCGAGCGCATCGGCCTTTTGCCCTTCGCCCTGTACAGGGTGGCGCTCGCGGCGGTGATCGTGCTGTTGCTGGGCTGAGCCGCTCGCCTCAGCCCATTTCGCGCAGCGCCGCCAGCCGCCGCCGCCGCAGCAGCACGCCGATCTGTTCGCCGGGAAGCCCCGCGCGGTCCTTGTCGTCGAGTGTCGTTGCAAGCGCAAGCTCGAGCGCGCGATTCAGGCGCCCGGCCTGCGGATAGGCGCGTTGCCGCCAGCCGCCGCGGCCGCGCCAGTCGGCCTCGAAGGCGAGCAGCAGCTCGCGGAAACGATCCGGGCGTCGCATCGCGTCGCAGGCCTCGAGCAGCTCGAGCATCGTCCGTGGTCGCAGTTCCATCGCACGATTCGCGAGTCCGTGCCAGCGCGCGGCGAGTATCGCGAGATCGCGATAGTCGCCGGGAACGCGTAGGCGCTCGGCCAGCTCGCGCAGCAGCGCCACGCCGCGTTCCTCGTGACCGCGGTGCGTCGGCCACTGCGAGCGGGGCGTGCGGCCCTTGCCGAGGTCGTGCATCAGCGCCGCAAACCGGACGCGCGGCTCGGGCGTCAGGTCGGCGGCCGCCTGCAGCACCAGTTCCATGTGCAGGCCGGTATCGATCTCCGGATGCCATTCTTCCGGTTGCGGAACGCCGTAGAGCGCGTCGAGTTCAGGATAGATCCGGGCGAGCGCGCCGCAGTCGTGCAGGAGCTTGAGCCAAGCCTCGGGCGCGGGCTCGGCCGAGCGCCTTGTCGGTTTCCTGCCAGACGCGCTCGGCAACCAGTGCGTCCACCTCGCCAGAGGCGACCATCGCGCGCATGCGCACCAGCGTTTCCGCTGCGACCTTGAATCCGAGCGGCTGGAATCGCGCGAGGAAACGCGCGACGCGCAGGATCCGCACCGGGATCTTCGTCGAAGGCGTCCGATACGTGACGCAATGTACGGGCCTCGACGTCGGCGCGGCCGCCGCAGGGATCGATCAGCGCTGCCGTCGGAAGCCTTGCGCAATGGCGTTGACCGTGAGGTCGCGCCGCCGCAGGTCGTCCTCGAGCGTGACGTCGGGCGAGAAGCGCAGTTCGAATCCGTGGTAACCGCGGCCGGTCTTGCGCTCGGTGCGGGCGAGCGCGTATTCCTCGTTGGTATCGGGGTGCAGGAATACCGGGAAATCGCGCCCGACCTGGCGGTAGCCGGCGTCCAGCATCGCCTGCGGGCGTCGCGCCGACGACGACCCAGTCGCGCTCGCGCACCGGGCGGCCGAGCAGCTCGTCACGGACCGCGCCGCCGACCAGATAGACTTCCATTTCACCATGTTACGCGATGCCCAGTTGCGCCCGATCGCGCGCCTCGCTGCTTGCAGCGGGACTGCTCGCGCTGCTCGGGCTGTTACTACCTGCACCTGGCCGCGGGACAGCTCGAGATGAACCGCCGGCGCGAGCCGATCGCCGATCTGCGTCGATCGCGCAGACACCGACGCGGCATTGCGCCGCAGACTCGAGCTACGCGGCGCAGCGCGCGCGAGTTCGCCGATGACCGAGCCTCGGGCTGCCGGACAATGGCAGCTACCGCAGTTACGCGGATCTCGGCCGTCCCTATGCGACCTGGAACCTGTTCGCGGCGCCGGAATTCTCGGTCAGGCCGCAACGCTGGTGCTTTCCGGTCGCCGGCTGCGTCGACCTACCGCGGTTATTTCAGGGAGGAGCGCGCCAGGCGCGCAGCGCAACACCTGGCCGACCGGGGCCACGACGTCTACGTCGGCCCATCGCTCGCCTATTCGACGCTCGGCCACCTGAAGGACCCGGTGCTCAATACGATGCTGCGCTACGGCGACGCCGAGCTCGCCGCGCTTCATCTTTCACGAACTCGCGCACCAGGCGGCCTACGTGCCGGGCGACAGCGACTTCAATGAGGCATTCGCAACCGTCGTCGAGAACGAGGGCGCGCGCCGCTGGCTCGCCCACCTCGGCCGCGACGACGAACTGGCCGCATTCCAGGCGTCGAGCGCGACGTGAGCAGGAACTCGCCGGAACTGATGGTCGCTGCGCGCCGGCGCCTCGCGGCGCTCTACGCAGAGCGGCGCACCCGCCGCCGAAATGCGCGCGGCCAAGGCCACCGAATTCGCGGGCCTTCGCGATTCTCTGTCGGCCCTCGGCGTCGATCCGGCCGGCGAGCTCAACAATGCCCGCCTCGCCGCCGTCGCCACCTACCACCGCTGCGTTCCCGCCCTGACCGCTCTGCTCGCTGAACACGACGGCGATCTCCCCGCGTACTACGCAGCAATCCGCTCACTCGCCCGCGACGCCCCCGCCCGCTCCGCTCTCTGCCCAAGCGAACAGCGCTGACAATCAATGTTGGCTGTGAGTCCCTTCGCTACCTATCCGCGCCGCGATCGAGGTGGCGGGGTATCCCCGAGCGGAGCATAAAGTTCTGGCGCAGCGAGGGGGATACCCCGCCGGATCCCGATCGCGGTGCGCGGCAATACCGGATCCCGGTTGTTGCGCGCGGCACAACCGGATCCCGATTGTGTCGCCGCATGACCGTGAGCGAAGCGGAGTGATTGACGCTGGTCAGCGGCTGGCGCTCTGCCGGTAGCGCAGGCGACGCGCGGCGACGCCCTCGCCGCCGATGTACCTCGGCAGGATCGCCGACAAAGGCTGCGGGTGAATGCCGAGCCGCGCGAGCCCATTGACCGAGCAGACACTGTCAACCGTGAGCGACCGGTAATTGTCCGTCGAGAACGGCTTGCCCGGCACGAAATCGCAGACCGCCGCCTGCAGGCGCGCGGCCCAGTCCGGCAGGCCGATGACTGCGCGCGAAAGACCCAGTTCGTCCCGCACCATGCAAACGATCTCGCGCAGCGACAGGTGCTCGGGACCGCAGAGCTGGTAGACCTCGCCGGCTGTTGCCTCATCCGCGAGCGCACGCATGAACGCCGCGACCACGTCTTCGACCCATACCGGGGCAAATCGGGCGTTCGGGCGCGCCAGCGGCAGGGCGACCGGGATCATCCGCAGGAGGCCGGCGAACCGGTTCACGAAGTCGTCCTCCGGGCCGAAGATCACCGAGGGCTGGAATATCGTCCAGCGCAGGTCCGGACCCGATTCATCGCGGATGATGCGCTCCGCCGTGCCTTTGCTCCTGAGGTAATGGCTCGCGCCGTGATCTGCATCGGCGTTCAGCGCGCTCATCTGCAGCAACCGGTCCACGCCCGCCTCGCGGCAGGCGCTCGACGAGCTGAGGCCGCGAGCTCGGCATGCGCGCGGCGGAAGCCGCTGCCGTCCCGACCGCTTTCATTGAGTATGCCGACCAGGTTGATCACGGCCTGCTGATGGGCGCAGAGGGCGGCGAGCCGGGTCGGATCGTGGATGTCTGCGCCGACCAGGGAAAGCGACGGAATCATTCCAAGTTTTCGCGCAGCCGCGGCGGGATTGCGGGTCGGCACGGTGAGGCGCCAGCCATCGCGAGCCAGCACCGCACACAGCCGCGCACCGACGAATCCGGAGCCCCCGAGAACGCAGAGCGATCGCGTCTTCATGACTCAATTATACGGCTGGCAACCGCGTGGGCCGCCACCGGCCCTGCCAGGCCGGGCGCCCGTTCAGCGCAGCGGCAGGATCAGAACCTGATTGCCGCGGCGGACCTGCAGCAGCATCGAGGCCTGATCTTTGGTCGCCTCGCGCAGCTGCGCGAGGCTCGAAATGCGGCTGCGGTTGACCGCCACGATGCGGTCTTCGGCCCTGAGGCCCGCCTGGGCAGCCGGGCTATCGGGTTGAACACTCCTGATGATGACACCGCCACCCGAACCCTCGGGCGCTTCGACGAGATCCGCCCCGGCGAGCGCCAGGTTGATGGATGAGGCATCGGCGAGCTGGGCCGGCTCGCGCAGCACGGCTGTCACGCGCCTCGGCTTCCCGTCACGGAGCAGGCCGACTTCGACCGACTCGCCGACCTTCTGCATGCCAATCAGGTTGCGCAATTCCGCGGATCCCTTGACGGCCTGGCCGCGCACGCTCGTGATGATGTCGCCGGCCTCGATCCCCGCGCGTGCCGCAGCCGAGCCCTCCGAAACCGAGGAAACGAGCGCGCCCTGCACGTCATCGGCCAGGCCCAGGCTCTTGCGATAATCTGCCGTCAGACTCAGCACCGTGACGCCGAGCTGACCGCGATTCACCGTGCCTGTCTCGATCAACTGCTCCATGACCGAACGGACCAGGTTCGACGGTATTGCGAATCCGATGCCCATGTTGCCGCCGGAGCGCGACAGGATGACCGAGTTGATGCCGACCAGTTCGCCGTCGAGGTCGACGAGCGCGCCGCCGGAATTGCCGGGATTGATTGCGGCGTCGGTCTGTATGAAATCCTCGTAACCGTCCCGGCGTGATGCCGGTACGGCCGAGCGCGCTGACGATGCCGGAAGTGACGGTGTGCTGCAGTCCGAAGGGATTGCCGATCGCGATCACGTAATCGCCGACTTCCAGTTTTGAAGAGTCCGCCAGGTGGATTTCAGCGGGCAAACGGCCTTCCTTGACCCGCAGCACGGCAACGTCTGACCGCGCGTCCTGGCCCACGACCTCAGCTTTCAGTTCGCGTTCATCGATCAGCGAAACGGTGATTTCCGTGGCGTTCTCCACCATGTGAGCGTTGGTCAGGATATAGCCGGCTTTGGCATCGACGATCACGCCGGAGCCCGCACTCCGGAACTCGCGTTCGCGCGGCGCCGCATCGGGCGGCACGCCGAAGAAGCGGCGGAATCCCGGATCGTCGAAGAACGGATTGCGTTCGACGGCAACCGTGCCGCGGACGGCGATGTTGACGACCGCGGGCGCGACGCGCTTGATCAGGGGCGCGAAACTCGGTTGCGACCCGTCGCGTGGCTGGGCGTTTGCGGCGATCGGGGCCAGCAGGGGAAACACGGCCGCGACGGCGACGATAAACTGTCTCATGGGGCGTGACCTCGGTGATGCGGGATGTCTGACCGGCGCTGATTGCCACAAGTTCCGATGCGCGGCGCGGCTATTTTTCCGCTGTGCGAGCGATTGCACGCGCTGACAGGGCTTGTTTTATGCCAAATTGACGCATACCAGATATTGTGTTGCGCAGAATATCGGCCCATGCGGCCATCGGCGTGCCGGTCGGTCGGAATTCGCCTGAAGTGCGGTCTGTAAGTGCTTGAAATATCAGCCTGTTTTTGATGGTCTTTTTTACCCAAGGAAATCCTTGACACCAACCCGCCCGCGAAAATAATTTAAGAGCCCTGACACAACATCTTGTGGTCGCCGATGCGAACACGGTGGGCGTCAGAAAAAGAGTCAGGGAGCCTAAGGAAGTCGAGTGCTTGCGGCCGCGCCACGCGCCGGGCGGGCCTTGATTTCTTCGGGATTCGTGCTTGATCAGCAGAATGAGGGGGCGACGCAGAGAAAATGAGCACCGCGGTCAAGATCGAGCCGAAGAACGTGGAGCAGATACCGTTTCAGGAAGCGTCGCTCGACATATGGGACCGCAAGTACCGGTTGACGGCGAAGGACGGCGCGCCGATCGACGCCACCATGGACGATACCTGGCGCCGCGTCGCGACGGCGCTCGCGAATGTCGAGGACGAGCCCGCGCGCGAACAATGGAATGAAAGATTTCTCTGGGCGCTCCGCAAGGGCGCGATTCCGGCCGGCCGCATCATGTCGAATGCCGGCGCGCTCGCCCACAAGCCGGCGACCTCCACGATCAACTGCACGGTTTCCGGCACGGTTCGTGACTCGATGGACGACATCCTGAACAAGGTCCATGAAGCGGGCCTGACGCTGAAGGCCGGCTGCGGAATCGGCTACGAATTCTCGACGCTCAGGCCGCGCGGCGCCTATGTTTCCGGTGCGGGCGCGCATACATCCGGCCCGATGTCATTCATGGACATCTATGACCGCATGTGCTTCACCGTATCCTCGGCAGGCGGTCGGCGCGGCGCGCAGATGGGAACATTCGATGTCGGTCATCCCGATGCAGTGGACTTCATCCGCGCCAAGCGCGAAAACGGCCGATTGCGGCAATTCAACCTTTCGCTGCTGGTGACCGACGAATTCGTCGATGCCGTGCGCAATGACCGCGAATGGCTTCTTGCGTTCCCGCTTCCGGCACGCGAATACGACCCGGATCAGCACGACCTTGATGACCGGCACAGTTTCGTCTGGCGTGAATGGCCCGAGTCCGAGGGCTACGTGACCAATGAGGAAGGCCTGGTTGCCTGCCGCGTGTACAAGACGCTGCCGGCGCGGCGCCTGTGGGACGTCATCATGACTTCCACCTACGATTTCGCAGAGCCGGGCTTCGTCCTGATCGACCGCGTCAATGAGATGAACAACAACTGGTGGTGCGAGAACATCCGCGCGACCAATCCCTGCGGCGAGCAGCCATTGCCCCCCTATGGTTCCTGCCTGCTGGGCTCTGTCAACCTGACGCGATTCGTGCGCCAGCCATTCACCGACGAGGCGAAATTCGACTGGGACGAATACCGCGAGGTCGTCCGCGTGTTCACGCGCATGCTCGACAATGTCGTCGAGATCAACGGCCTGCCGCTTGGCCGCCAGCGCGAGGAGATTGCCCGCAAGCGCCGCCATGGAATGGGCTTCCTGGGACTGGGTTCGACGATCACGATGCTCGGCATGAAATACGGCGCCGCGGAGTCGGTATCTTTCACGGAAAATGTCGCGCGCGAGATGGCGATCGCTGGCTGGGAGGCCGGCGTGACGCTCGCCCGCGAGAAGGGCCCGGCGCCGATCATGAATGAGGAGTTCACGGTCAGCCGCGCGATGCTGCGAAAGCGCCCGGAGATGGTGCGCGACGGCTGGAAGGTGGGCGATCGCGTGCCCGGCCGTGTCCTGCACGCGCGCTACAGCCGCTACATGCGTCGGCTCGCCGAAGCCGCACCGGAACTGGTCAAGGAGATCGAGACGGTCGGCGCGCGATTCACGCACCATTCGTCGATCGCGCCCACCGGCACGATCTCGCTCTCACTCGCGAACAACGCATCGAATGGCATCGAGCCTTCGTTCGCGCACCATTACTTCCGCAATGTGATCCGCGAGGGCAAGAAGTCGAAGGAGCGTGTGGATGTCTATTCCTTTGAGCTCCTGGCCTATCGCGAACTGATCAATCCCCGGGCGATGCCCGGATCGACGTTGGCCGGCGAACGCCTGCCGGAATACTTCATCACGGCCGAAGACATCGGGCCGCGTGAGCACGTGGATATCCAGGCCGCGGCGCAGAAGTGGGTGGATTCGTCGATTTCCAAGACCGCCAACGTGCCGACAGATTTTCGCTACGAGGAATTCAAGGACATCTACCTTTATGCCCACGAAAAGGGACTGAAGGGCTGCACGACATTCCGCTTCAATCCGGAGGCGCACCAGGGCGTGCTGGTCAAGGAGGACGACCTGAAGAACACGACCTACGTGTTCACGCTCGAGGATGGCAGCGAGGTCGAGGCCAAGGGCGACCAGGAGATCGAGTACGACGGCGAGGTTCATACTGCGGCGAATCTGTTCGACGCATTGAAAGAAGGCTATTACGGAAGATTCTGACGGGGCCGGAGATCAGGGGCATGAGCAGACTCAAGTTCGACAAGAAGATTGTGAAGTACCGGGTGCAGAAGCCCGAGCCGGATCGCGCGGCGGCAACGGCGCGCGAAGGCAAGGCGCGCAAGGATGGCAGCGGCAAGGTCGTGTGGATGCACGAGAAGCTCGAGCGCCCCGAGGTGCTGATCGGCTCGACCTACAAGATCAAGACCCCGGTCTCCGATCACGCGATGTACCTGACGATCAACGACATCATGTTGAATGAAGGCACGGAACACGAGCATCGCCGGCCCTTCGAAATCTTCATCAACTCGAAGAATCTCGACCATTTCCAGTGGATCGTCGCGCTGACCCGCATCATCTCTGCAGTGTTCCGCAAGGGTGGCGACGTCGCGTTCCTGACCGAGGAGCTGAAGGCCGTATTCGACCCGCGTGGCGGCTACTGGCAGCCTGGCGGCAAGTTCATGCCGTCGATCGTGGCGGAGATCGGCTACGTGGTCGAGAGGCACCTGCAGTCCATCGGGCTGATGAAGGTGCCCGTGATGGATGCCGCGCGCCTGCAGCTGATCGAGGAAAAACGCAGCGAATGGGAGCTCCGCAATCGCCAGGCGGACGCATTCGCAAAGAGCAGTTATCCCGAGGGTGCGCAGTTGTGCGTGAAATGCAGCACGGCGGCGGTGGTCAAGCTCGATGGCTGCCTGACCTGCCTCGCATGCGGCGAATCGAAATGCGGCTGACGCGCCAGATTTTGATCCACGCGCGTGCCGGGTCCCCGCCCGGCGGCAACTGACATCAGGTGCTGCGCGTGAACTCCCAGGCGGCCTTCGGGCCGCCTTTTTTCCGCCGCCGGACTGCCGCGCCGCGGTCGCTGGTTTTCCTTCTCGCGGCGCTGGCTGCGGGTTGCATGACCCAGCGCGCATATCCGGGCCCGGCGCAGCCGCGGACTGCGATTGCGATAGTCCGCGCCGACCCTGCATTTTCCGCCGGTCTTCCGGTCCAGTTACGGCTGCGCCAGGCGGATGGCAGGAAGCTTGCTTTGCACGCGAGTGCGGTGGAGCTTCCACCGGGCCATCATTCGCTGCTGGTGGATTGCCGCGTGCTGGAAAGTGGCGCAACACGCCGGTTCGTGGTGGAGGCGGATCTCGATGCCGGCCTCGAGTACCGCCTCGTGGCGCGCGCAACGTCGCGAAATTGTGATGTGGTCGAACTGATCGAGCACTGAGCGGCCATCGTCCGCCCGCGGCGCTATACTCTCGCGCCGAATGGCCCACGTCCTTTTCAAGTCAGTATTTCTCGCAGCGCTGCTTGCGCTGCCTGTGTCGGCCGACTCGATATCGGAGCAGGCCGCGCCCTCCGGCGTGCTGCTGCCGGCCGAGCGCGTGATCGTGCACAAGTCGGAACGCAGGATGGAGCTCCTGCGCGACGGGCGCACAATCGCGAACTACAAGGTCTCTCTGGGCCTCAATCCCAGCGGCCACAAGCAGCGTGAAGGCGACTTCCGCACGCCGGAAGGCAGCTATAGCCTGACAAGGCGCAACGCGCGCAGCGATTTCTTCCTGTCCGTGATGGTCTCGTACCCCGAGGCCCCCGATATCGCGCTCGCGCGCCGCAATGGCTGGTCGCCGGGCGGGCTGATCATGGTGCACGGGTTGCCGAACGCGCCGAAGTACTCGCGTGAGCGCTACATCAACACCGACTGGACCGATGGCTGCATCGCGCTGTCTAATGAAGACATGCTTGATTTCTGGCTACTCACAGGGCCCGGTACGCCGATCGAGATCCGTCCGTGATCCCCGCCGCCGATCGAGACCTGACGGCCGTCGTGCGTGCGCGGGTGTCGCCCAAGGGCGTGCTCGACAATCTCTCGCAGCAGGAGGTCGACAAGCTCCTGGACCGCGGTCAGGGTGGTCTCTATCCGCTATTCAGGCGCTGCGCGCTGGCGGTGCTCAATTCCGGCACGCTGATTGACGACGCGCGCGTCATCTTCGAGGCCTACAAGGATTTCGAGCTGCGCATCATGCGCCAGCCCTGGGGCATCAAGCTCGAGATGCACCACGCGCCGGGCAGTGCATTCGTCGACGGCGAGATGATCCGCGGCGTCAAGGAGCACCTGTTCGCGGTTTTGCGCGACATCGTGTATACGCACAACGAGATCGTCGCGCGCTTCGACCTGCGCGACCCGGCGGGCGTGACAAATGCGATCTTCTGCATCCTGCGCAATGCGCGGGTCCTGGACCACAAGGGCCGGCCCGACCTCGTGGTCTGCTGGGGAGGCCACTCGATCCCGCGCGAGGAATACGACTACACCAAGAAGGTCGGATATGAGCTCGGCCTGCGCGGCCTGTCCGTCTGCACAGGTTGTGGTCCGGGCGCGATGAAGGGGCCCATGAAGGGCGCGACCATCGGCCATTCGAAGCAGCGCATCCGGGAAGGGCGCTACATTGGCGTGACCGAACCGGGGATCATTGCCGCCGAGCCGCCGAATCCGATCGTCAACCAACTCGTGATCCTGCCGGACATCGAGAAGCGCCTCGAGGCATTCGTGCGCCTCGGTCACGGCATCATCGTGTTCCCGGGCGGTGCCGGCACGGCCGAGGAAATCCTTTATCTGCTCGGCATCCTGCTCGAGCCCGCCAACGCCGAGCAGAAACTGCCGCTCGTGTTCACCGGTCCTCGCGAGAGCGCCGGATACTTCGAGCAGCTGGACCGTTTTATCGGGCTGGTGCTTGGCCCGGAGGCGCAGAAGCGCTATCGCATAATAATCGCGGACCCGCCGGAGGTTGCGCGCGAGATGCAGCGCGGTTTCGATGCCGTGCGCCGCTCACGCCGCCGCGCGGGCGATGCCTACAATTTCAACTGGCTGCTGCACATTCCGCCTGCCTACCAGCAGCCATTTGAAGTCAGCCACGCGGCGATGGCCGGGCTGTCGCTTTCGATGAAGCAGCCGGTGCACGAGCGCGCCGCGAACCTGCGTCGCGCCTTCTCGGGCATCGTCGCCGGCAACGTCAAGGAGCAGGGCATCCGCCTTATCGAGGAACAGGGGCCGTTCGTGATCCATGCGGACAAGGAAATCGCCCGGCCACTCGACGAATTATTGAGGGCTTTTGTCGCGCAGGGGCGCATGAAACTGGTCGGCGAATACCGCCCCAGTTACCGTATTGCCTGACCGCGCAGAGCCGCGGGGCGCCGTGTCCCGCGACCTGTGACCCAGTTCCTGTCTAGCCACCTTTGGTACACGTAACTTGCATGGCATGGCGCGCCATCAGGTTCACGGAACGTGACGGACATCAAGTTGTCTGCCGGCGACGGCCGCACGGATCGCGGCGGTGCGGACGCGGCTCCGCGCTTGCCGCGGCGCGGTGCCGCGGTAAGCCGGCACGGCACGATCTCGCGCGAACTCACGAAATACGCAAGCTACAAGTCCTGGGCCGACAAGGTCCGCAGCGCCTGGAATGTCGAAAAGGCCGACGAGCCGGACGAGCCGGAATCCGGCACCGGCCGGCGCTGAGCATCCGGACGCCGTCACCGATGGAATTGCTTGCTCAGATGCTGGACGAGCTGGACGACCTGGTCTGTGCCCTTCGGCATCGCCTGGGCCTGTGGCCTGCGGCCCGGAGTCCCCACCGCAGCTGATCCCGCCCGCCGGTCCCGCACTTGAATCCCGCCATCCGTGCCACCATTGGCGCACTCCCCGTCCCTGGAGGCGCTGATGAGCGAGCAAGCGACCGAAACCCGCGGGTTTCAGGCCGAAGTCAGCCAGCTACTGCGGCTGATGGTCCATTCGATGTACAGCCACCGCGAGATCTTTCTCCGGGAGCTGATTTCCAATGCCTCCGATGCCTGCGACCGGCTGCGATTCGCCGCGCTCGCTGATCCTGCGCTGGCGGGCGGCGAAAAGGCCTGCGAGATCCGCGTCGATTTCGACTCTGCGGCTCGCACGCTGACCGTTACCGATACCGGCATCGGCATGACCCGCGAAGAGGCGGCAGAACACCTCGGCACGATCGCGAAATCGGGCACCGCCGAATTTTTCTCACGGCTGACCGGCGATGCGCAGAAGGACAGTCGGCTGATCGGCCAATTCGGCGTCGGGTTCTATTCGGCATTCATCGTCGCTGACCGCGTGGAGGTCCGTTCGCGCCGCGTCGGCAGCGAGCCCGCCGAAGGGGTCCTCTGGAGTTCCACCGGCGACGGCGAGTTCACGATTGGTACGATCACGCGTGAGGATCCAGGCACGGCGGTTACGCTGCACCTGAAGGAAGACGCTTCGGAGTTCGCCGATCCATTCCGGCTGCGCACGCTGATCCGGCGCTATTCGGACCACATCGGCTTCCCGGTCCTGCTGCGCCCGGACGGCGGCAAGGGAGAGTACGACCGCGTCAACCAGGCGCAGGCGCTGTGGACACGCCCACGGCAGGAACTTGGAGACGACGACTATCGGCAGTTCTACCGGCACGTCGCCCACGACGATGCCGAGCCGCTGGCCTGGAGCCACAACCAGGTCGAGGGACGGCGCGAATACACGACACTGCTATACGTACCTTCGGCTGCGCCCTTCGACCTCTACAATCGCGAATCGGCGCGCGGCCTCCGGCTGTACGTGCGGCGTGTGTTCATCCTCGACGATGCCGAGCAGTTTCTGCCGCTCTATCTGCGATTCATCAAGGGCGTTGTCGATTCGGCGGACCTGCCGCTCAATGTCTCGCGCGAGCTCCTGCAGCAGGATGCCGAGGTGCTGGCGATCAAGGGCGCCATCACGCGGCGCGTGCTGGAAATGCTCGCGCACCTGGCGGCCGATGAGCTCGCGAAATACCTGACGTTCTGGCGGGAGTTCGGCAACGTGCTGAAGGAGGGCCTGATCGAGGATCCGGGCAATCACGACCGGATCGTGCCGCTCCTGCGCTTCGCTTCGACCGCGGGTGACGGAGTTCCGCAGTCGCTGGCTGACTACGTTGCACGCATGCCCTCCGGCCAGAAGGAGCTCTATTTCCTGCTGGCGGACGATCCGGTGGCTGCGCGCCAGAGTCCGCAGCTCGAGGGCCTGCGGGCACGCGGCGTCGAGGTCCTGCTGCTGTCGGATCGCATCGATCCCTGGCTGGTCGCCCATCTCGACGAGTTCGACGGTCGCCCATTGAAGGATATTGCGAGCGGCGAACTCGATCTTGCAGGCCTGCCGCCCGCGGCCACCGGCATCGTGCAGGACCAGACGATGGCCGGACTGTACACGCGCGTCGCGGCCCGGCTCACGGAGCGCATCGCGGGCGCGCGCGCGAGCGCGCGCCTTGCCGAATCGGCCGCCTGCCTGGTGCGCGATGCCACCGATCCCGGACCGCAGTTGCGCCGCCTGCTCGAGGCCGCCGGCCAGAAATTGCCGGAGTCCCGGCCCTGGCTCGAGTTGAATCCTTCGCATCCGCTGGTCGCGCGGCTCAACCTGCTGCCGGACGGCCCGGCCTTCGACTCGCTCGCGGCATTGCTCGCCGACCAGGCCAGCATTGCCGAAGGCAACGCGCCGCCGGATCCGGCGGGATTCGTCCACCGGCTCAACGACTGGTTGCTCGGAAAGTACTGACCGGTCTGCGTGTGCGGGTCCGCGCAAAGCTGGTATCTTTTGGCTCATGAGCGGCCGGAAACCGACCGACGATGAATTGAAGGCCCGCCTGACGCCGGAGCAGTATTACGTGACGCGGCAGGGCGGCACCGAGCGCGCATTCACGGGCGGGCATTGCCACAACGAAAAGACGGGCATGTACCTGTGCGTCTGCTGTGGCGAGAGTCTTTTCTCATCCGGCGCCAAGTACGATTCCGGCTCGGGATGGCCGTCATTCTGGCAGCCTGTTGCCGGATCGCAGGTTGATGCCAGGCAGGACGACTCGCACGGTATGCGGCGCACTGAAGTCCGTTGCGCGAATTGCGGCGCCCACCTCGGTCATGTATTTGACGATGGGCCGGAACCGTCCGGTCAGCGCTACTGCATCAATTCCGCAGCACTCGATTTCGAGCCGGAACAGTCGAAGTGAAAGCGTGGATGCGGTCGGCCGTGCTTGCAGGTGTCTTGTCATGTTGCGTGCTGCCGGCTGTGGGCGAGGAAGCTGCGCCGCCCGAGGCGCCACCGGATGAACCCCTGGTGATCACCGATCTCGTGCCCGGGATCGGCGATGAAGCGCTGCCGGGCATGGTGTGCGTCGTGCACTACAAGGGATGGCTGTACGACGGGAAGGCCAGAGAATTCCACGGCCGCCAGTTCGACAGTTCCCACGCACGCGGGCAACCACTGTCCTTTCCACTGGGTGGCCACCACGTGATCAGGGGCTGGGATCTCGGGGTTGTCGGCATGCGGGTCGGCGGTCTGCGGCGTTTGATCATTCCGCCGGCTCTCGCCTACGGCGACCAAAATATCGGCAATGGAACCATCCCGCCGGGCTCGACGCTCGTGTTCGAGATCGAGCTGCTCGCCGTCGAGAGCGTGACAGTCGCCCCGCAGGCGCAGTGAACCGGCAGGCTCCGACGGTCCGGAAATTGTCGATCGCCGGTCCGGCCGGACCGATCGAATCACTGATCGAGCAGCCACAGGGCGCAGCCGCAGGAATTGTCGCCGTGTGTTGCCACCCGCATCCGCTCTACGGGGGCACGATGCAGAACAAAGTCGTGCATATGCTCGCGCGGGCGGCGCAGGACCAGGGCGTCACCAGCCTGCGCTTCAATTTCAGGGGCGTGGGCGCAAGCGGCGGAACCTACGACAACGCGGTCGGCGAAACAGACGACGCCATTGCCGTCGCCGACTGGTGCCGAAGCGAACTCGGCGCCGACCGGCTGTGGGCACTCGGTTTCTCATTCGGCAGCCATGTCGCGTTTCGCCTTGCGGCGGCCCGCGACGCCCGGCTGCTGGTCACGGTAGCGCCACCTGTGCAACGTTTTGATTTCGCTCAGCTGCAAGTCCCGCCCTGTCCCTGGCTGGTAGTGCAGGGTGATGCCGATGAGTTCGTCAATCACGAAGCCGTGCTGGGTTGGACCCGCACCTTGGAACCCGCGCCAGAGGTCGAAATCCTGCCCGGTGCCGAGCATTTTTTTCACGGCCGCCTGACGGCGGTGCGATCACTGGTCGGGGAGTGGCTCGGCAGGCATCGGAACGCGGCGGCCTGAAAAGCAAACGGGGCGGCCGTGGCCGCCCCGTCAGTACCCTGGGTACAACTCGATAGCTGGCTTCAGCCGACCATCTCGTTGAGGTTCTTGAGGGCGCGGATACGCACCTTCTTGGAGGCCGGTTTGGCCTTGATCATCATCTTTTCGCCCGTGAAGGGGTTGACGCCCTCGCGCGCCTTGGTGGCGGGCTTCTTCACGACGCGCATCTTGCAAACGCCGGGCATGGTGAACACGCCGGCGCCCTTGAGCGCTTTCTTGATGACGCCATTGAGCGAATCGAGCACTGCACCGACCTGCTTCTTGCTGAGATCGGTCTGCGCCTGCGACCGCTGATACGATCTGCGACTTCGTCGGAGCCGCGTTCTTCTTCGCCATTGAGTTGTCTCCTGTGGTTTTGGCAGCGGCGGGAGCGTCCCGCCTAGATCAGATGTCGGCGCGCACGATACCACGGAAAATCCCGCGGCATAAGTGGTTCGAGAGCTATTTCGAGCGGTTTTTTACGGCTCGGAACGAATCATCGATTTTCACTCGAGGTAGAACTCCCGGGTCAAGCGGGCGGTCAATTCCGGTCCGTCTGCGGCCGCGCGTGCCCTGATCTCGATCGTGACAGGCTCGCGATGGCGCACCATGACCGTTGCCAGATAAGTCGGGCCGCCTCGTTCGTCGACGCGACGCAACGACAATGCCTGCCGATGACCGACGAGGCTCACGGCCAGCGCGCTCAACTCGTCTGCGGTGAGACGCTCCGTGCCGGAGCTGTTCGCAGGCGTCAGAGTGATCACGAGCAAAGCTAGATTGCGTCTCGACACAATGCCGTAACCGCCTGCAATCGCTGGAGCCAGATCGCTGGTCAATGTCAGCGCGTAATCGAGCCGGACACCGGCGGCGGATACGAACCCGGGATCGGCGAGTTCGCGTGCCGGCGGCGGGACATCCGGATTGTCGCCGCAGCCGCCGGCGGTCAGGCAGGCAAGAATGACAAGCTGCGTGCGCAGCAACACCTCAGGCGGCCCTCAAGACGGCTGCTCCCGCAGACCGGAAAGAGCTGCCGGCAGCCGGCTTACACCGGCAATTGCCAGCAGCTTGTCGCGTGACCTGCCGCCCTGCAACAGCCTTACCGCAGCCCTGGGAACGCCAAAAAGCCCTGCAATGAACCGCTGCAGCCGCTCATTTGCGGCCTCGTCAACCGGCGCCGCCGCGATCCGGATCTTCAGCCGACCGGCCTGGACACCGCAGACGCGGTCTGCGCCGGCCCGCGGTTGGACGCGCACGGCGATCGTGAGGCCCGCCGGGCCGCTGCGGCACCAGGACTCGCCCATGCTCAGGCGATGAGGAACAAGAGAGCGCGCAGCAGGATGATCGCGACCAGCGGCGAGAAATCGAGGCCACCGACCACCGGCAGGATGCTGCGCAGCGGCCTCAGCAGCGGCTCGCACAGCGACGACAACAGGTCGGCCACCGGGCTGTAGGCTCCGGGCGCGATGAATGACAGGAGCGCGTAGACGATGATCAGGACAGATGTAGAACCAGATCGTCATGACAAGCGAGCGAAAGCGTCCCGTTCAACAGCAGCGGCAGCGATGGGCATCAGGACGCCGGCGCGCAGCCGGAACATGACGAGCGTCGCTACGAGCTGCACCGCCAGCAGGGCCACGAGCGAGGCAGTGTCGAGGCGGCCGATCGGCGGCAGCACGCGGCGCAGCGGCAGCACCAGCCAGCTCGTCAGCGAAAGAATTGCCTGCGAGATCGGGTTGCGGAAGTCGGCGCGCGCGAGCGGCAGCAGGAACCGCAGCAGGAAGGCGTAGACCGCGAGGCTCAGTATCGAATCGGCGATGAAATCCAGGGCATTTATCATTTGGTGCGGGGCCCGTTACCAGTCATGGGGCGACATTGTAGCCGCAGGCTCGCCGTCAGCCGCGCGGCCCGAACAATGCGGAGCCGATGCGCAGATGGGTTGCGCCCTCGGCGATGGCCGCCTCGAAATCGCCGCTCATGCCCATCGACAGCGCATCGAGGCGGTGACCGGCGTCATTGAGCTCGAGCAGCAGCAGCCGCAACTCGCGCGAACCAGTGCCGCTGTCGCGCGAGGATCGGTTTCCTCCGGCGGCAGGCACATCAGGCCGCGCAGCGCCAGGCGCGGCAGTGCGGCGACTTGCCCCGCAAGCGCCGCGAGATTACCGGGTTCGACGCCGGATTTCGTCGCCTCGCCGCCGAGCTGCACCTGGATGCAGACCGCGAGTGGCCGCCGGCTGCCGGGCCGTTGTGCCGCCAGGCGTTCGGCGATCTTGAGCCGGTCCACCGTGTGCACCCAGTCGAACAATTCGGCGACCTGCCGTGTCTTGTTCGCCTGCAAGCGCGCCGATGAAGTGCCGACGCGAGCGCGCGGCCCGCGAGCGCCGCGGAATGCGTCGCGCGCCTCCTGGAGGTAGTTTTCGCCGATGTCCGCCAAGACCGGCGTCGACGGCCGCCACGATGCGTTCCAGCGGCTGGGACTTGGCGACGCCGACCAGCCGGATGGCGGCCGGATCACGGCCTGCGGCGCGGGCGGCAGTGGCGATCTTTTCTCGCACGAAAGCCGAGCCTTCGAGCCTGATTCTGCGGAGCAGTTAACATATTGGAGTGCGGCTTGTCGGGGATATACTGCCCCCGGCCCCGAAGCAGCCAATGACTGGCCGCTGGGGTCCTCGTTTGTTGCACCGAGCCGGGGAGTACTGATGGCCGTCGATATCGCCCAACTCTTGGCCTTTGCGGTCAAGAACAACGCTTCGGACCTGCACCTGTCCGCCGGCGTGCCGCCCATGATCCGCGTGGACGGCGACGTCAAGCGCGTCAACATGCCGCCGCTGACGCACAAGGAAGTGCACAGCATGGTGTACGACATCATGAACGACAAGCAGCGGAAGGTGTTCGAGGAATTCTTCGAAACCGACTTCTCGTTCGAGATCCCGAACCTGGCGCGGTTCCGCGTCAACGCGTTCAACCAGAATCGCGGCGCCGGCGCCGTGTTCCGCAACATTCCGTCGCTGATCAAGACGCTCGACGACCTGAATGCGCCGAAGGTCTTCAAGGACCTCTGCATGCAGCCGCGCGGCCTCGTGCTGGTGACCGGGCCGACCGGCTCCGGCAAGTCCACGACGCTCGCGGCCATGGTCGACTACGTCAACGACGAACCGGCCCGACCACATCATCACGATCGAGGATCCGATCGAGTTCGTGCACGAATCCAAGCGCTGCCTGATCAACCAGCGCGAAGTGCATCGCGACACGCTCGGCTTCAGCGAGGCGCTGCGCTCGGCGCTGCGCGAAGACCCCGACGTCATGCTGGTCGGCGAAATGCGCGACCTCGAGACCATCCGCCTCGCGCTGACCGCGGCCGAGACCGGCCACCTCGTGTTCGGCACGCTGCACACGAGTTCGGCGGCCAAGACCATCGACCGTATCGTCGACGTGTTCCCGGCAGCCGAGAAGGAAATGGTGCGCGCGATGCTGTCGGAATCGCTGCGCGCGGTGATTTCGCAGACGCTTGCTGAAGCGCATCGGCGGCGGCCGCATCGCGGCGCACGAGATCATGATCGCCACGCCCGCGATCCGGAACCTGATCCGCGAGGACAAGATCGCGCAGATGTATTCGGCGATCCAGACCGGCCAGGCGCAGGGCATGCAGACGCTCGACCAGTGCCTCGCGGAGATGCTCAGCAAGGGTCTGATCGCGCAAGGAAGAGGCGCGGTACAAGGCGCAGAACAAGGACACGGTCTAAGCGGCTACGCCGCCTACGGGAGAACCGAATGGATCGCGAACAGGCAATCAGGCTGATGCAGGACCTGCTGCGGCGGATGGTCGACCGAAAGGGTTCCGACCTTTTCATCACGGCGAGTTTCCCGCCGGCGATCAAGGTCGATGGCGAGGTGCGGCCGCAGACCGAGCAGCCGCTCTCCGCGGAGCAGAGCGCGGTGCTCGTGCGCTCGATCATGAACGACAGGCAGACGCGCGAATTCGACGCGACCAAGGAGGCGAACTTCGCGATCGCGCCGCCCGGCATCGGCCGATTCCGCGTCAGCGCATTCGTAGCAGCAGGGTCACACCGGCTGCGTGATCCGCCAGATCAATTCCAAGATCCCGACGATCGAGGAACTCGAGCTGCCGCCGATCCTGAAGGACATTGTGATGTCCAAGCGCGGCCTCGTGATCGTCGTCGGCGCGACCGGTTCGGGCAAGTCGACGACGCTTGCGTCGATGATCGGCTACCGCAACGAGAAGACCCGCGGCCACATCGTCACGATCGAGGACCCGGTCGAGTACGTTCATCAGCACCGCGGCTGCGTGGTTACCCATCGCGAGGTCGGCGTCGACACCGACAGCTGGCACACGGCGCTCAAGAACACGCTGCGCCAGGCGCCCGATGTCATCATGATCGGCGAAATCCGCGACCGCGAGACGATGGAATACGGCATCCAGTTCGCCGAGACCGGCCACCTGGTGCTCGCAACACTGCACGCCAACAGCTCGAACCAGGCGCTGGACCGCATCATCAACTTCTTCCCCGAGGAGAAGCGCGAGCAGCTGCTGATGGATCTGTCGCTGAACATTCGCTCGCTGATTTCGCAGCGGCTGATCCCGCGCGAGAAGGCCGAGGGCCGCATCGCGGCGATGGAGATCATGATCGGCACGCCGCTGATCGCGGACCTGATCTTCCGCGGCGAGGTCGCCGAAGATCAAGGAAGTCATGTCGCGCTCGAACCGGCTCGGCATGAAGACATTCGACCAGGCGCTGTTCGAGCTGTACGAGGCCGGGCACGATCTCCTACGAAGAGGGACTGCGCAACGCCGATTCGAAGAACGAACTGCGGCTGCGCATCAAGCTCGAGAGCAAGCGCGAGGACCGCCTCCAGGCCGAGGCATCAAGCACCTGAGGATTGTCGATGAGTCCAACGAGGGTACAGCTCTACTGAACCGGCGACCGACTCGACGGTGGCCGCCGAGGTCGAGTCGGGTCGCTTCAATATCAAGCCGCTGTTCAAGCTGATGGTCGAGAAGAAGGCCTCGGACCTCTTCTTCACGTCCAATTCCCCGGTCAAGATCAAGATCGAGGGCCTGATCTACCCGATCAACAAGCAGGTGCTGACCGCCGAGACTGGTGCGCGAGATCGCGCTACGGCCTGATGAGCGCGGAGCAGCTCGAGCATTTCCAGAACGAGCTCGAGATCGACTTCGCGATCTCCGAGCCCGGCGTCGGGCGCTTCCGCGCGGCCGTCTTCCACCAGCGCGGCTATCCGGCGCTGGTGCTGCGCTACATCAGCGTGGACACGCCCAAGCTCGACGAGCTCGGCCTGCCGGACACGCTGAGCGAACTCGCGATGCTGAAGCGCGGCCTGGTGCTGATGGTCGGCGCAACCGGCTCCGGCAAGTCCACGACGCTCGCGGCGATGATCAATCACCGCAACGAGAACTGCTCCGACCACATCCTGACGATCGAGGACCCGATCGAGTTCCTGCACCAGAACCAGCAAGGCGATCGTCAACCAGCGCGAGGTCGGGCTCGATACGCGCACGTTCGCACGGGCACTGCGCGCCGCGATGCGCGCGGCGCCGGACGTCATCCTGATCGGCGAAATCCGCGACCGCGAGACGATGGAGGCCGCGATTACGCTGGCCGGCACCGGCCACCTGTGCATCGCGACGCTGCACGCCAACAACTGCGCCGAGACGCTGGACCGCATCATCAACATGTTCCCGCGCGACCAGCACACGCAGATCTTCCTCGACCTGTCGCAGTACCTGCGCGCGATCGTCTCGCAGCGCCTGGTGCGCGGCCGCAACAACAAGCGTGTGCGCGGCGGTCGAGGTGATGCTGAACACGCCGCACATCCAGGACCTGATCAAGAAGGGCGACGTCATCGGCGTCAAGGAAGCGATGTTCGCCTCCAACGAGCGCGGCATCCAGAACTACGACATCGCGCTGCTGCACCTCTACAAGGAGGGGCGCATCGACATCGAGGAGGCGCTCAACAACGCCGACTCGCGCACCAACCTCGAGGCGCGGATCAACTTCGGTTAAGCCTCGCGGCGCGCGGACATCCGTCGGTGGCGTCCTTCGCTCGCTCCGCCCGGAACTTCGTATGCTTCGCTCGGGAACGCCCCGCTCGACCTCGCGCCGTGCCGCGACACCAAGTCCGCGAGTCCGCGCGCGCCGCGCCGCATCCACGTGCTGGAGTCTTCGGCGTCTAATTCAGGTCACCGGTAAAACGGTTGCGGCGTCGAAGACGGGCCCGTCGACGCAGACGCGTTTCATCGCCGGGCCGTCGGGCGTCTGCACGAGCACCGTGCAGCCCGCGCAGCCGCCGACGGCGCAGGCCATGTTCTCCTCGAGCGAGACCTGGCAGGGCAGCGACGTACTGGCGCGCGAGCGCGGCGGTTGCGCGCAGCATCGGCTCCGGCCCGCAGGCGAACAATCTCGACTTCGGCGGCGTTCCGCGGGCATCAGGCTCGCGAGCCAGGCATCGGCGAGTTCCGTCACGTAGCCCGCGTGGCAGCCGGCGAATCCCGACGAGACTCGCGAGCCGGCTCGGCACGCCGCAGTCCTCGAGCAGCGGCATCGCAGGCGGTGGCGGCCGGCGGGCATGCCCGGCACCGCGATGCTGCGAGCGCGCGAGCTCGAATGGAAATGGCAGTTCGGAGCCCATCAGCACCAGCGGCTGCCAGCCAGCCCCGGCGCCGCGGCAAGCGATTCGGCGAGAAACACCATGCGGCGGTATGCCGACACCGCCGCCGATCAGGAGCGTGCGTGGCCGCGCCGGCATGCGCGGCGAAGCCCCTGCCGATCGGGCCGAGGCAGGAAAGCATGTCGCCGGGCCGGCGCGTCGCGAGCTCCGCAAGCCCGTGCCCGACGATCTTGTAGAGCATCTCGATCCAGCCCTCGCTGGCCGTCGGCGCGCATGATCGACAGCGGCCGGCGCATCGGCACAGCCGGCCCGCAGGTCAGGTGGACGAAGCTGCCGGGCGTCGCGGCCGCGGCGCACTTCGGCGCGCGCAGGCGCAGCACGAACTGGCCGCCTTCGAATGCCTCGGTGACCGACGACGTCGGCGTCCTCGAGGAAGATCGTGCCGCGGTGGCTGCCTGGCGGCAGCTGCTCACGGCGCGCGCCTGCGGCGGGCTTCGGCGACGTGCGCGAGCACGGCCATGCGCATCGCGACGCCGTTCGCGACCTGGCGGCGGATCACCGACTGCGGCCCGTCGGCGACATCGGAGGTGATCTCGACGCCGCGGTTCATCGGCCCCGGGTGCATCACGATCGCCTGCGGCGCGGCGCGCGCGAGCCGCGCGGCGGTCAGGCCGTAGAGTCCGGTGGTAGTCGATCGATGTCGGTCGGCATCGGCGCCGGCGATCCGTTCACGCTGGATGCGCAGCATCATCACGACGTCGGCGCCCGCGATGCCGTCGTCGAACGAGTCGAAGCGCCGCGCGCCCGCGAACTCGCCGTGCCTCCGGCATCATCTCTGCGCGGCGCGACGAGGCGCAGCTCGGCGACTCCGAGCGTCGTCGAGCGCGCGGTACGCCGAGCGCGCGACGCGCGAATGCCGGATGTCGCCGACGATCGTGACCGCGAGGTCCCGGAAGCCGCCCTTGCGCTGGCGGATGGTCAGCGCGTCGAGCAGGCCCTGGGTCGGGTGCGAAATGTGCGCCTCGCCGCCCGAGATCACGCTGACGTGGTCGCCGACGTGGCGCGCGACGAACTCGTGGATGCCGGGCTCGCGCGTCGCGGATCACGAACACGTCCACCTGCATGGCCTGCAGCGTGTAGATCGTGTCGATGATCGACTCGCCCTTGACGCGCGACGACAGCATGACGTCGAGATTGATCGCGTCGGCGCCCAGGCGCATCGCGGCGAGCTCGAACGAGGCGCGCGTGCGCGTCGAGGGCTCGGCGAAGAGGTTCGCGACCGTCCAGCCGGCAGAGCTCGTCGCCGCGCGGCGGGAGCTGGCCGGGCGGGCACAGGTAGGCCTGCGCCCGCTCCAGCAGCTCCTCGATCAGGCCGGGCTCGAGACCGTCGAGCGTGATCAGGTGGCGCAGCCGGCCATTGGCGTCGAGTTGCGGGAGCGCGTCAGTCATCGTGCCGGTTCGCCGGGCTGCGCCCGCAGCCACTGCAGCAGCAGGATGCGCGCCGCCTCGCGATCGACGTCGCCGCGTCGCACGCGGCGCGTCTTGCGCCGCTGCGGCGCCGCTCGCGCAGGTCATCCTCCGCCTCGCGCGACGAGAGTCTTTCGTCCACCCGGTGAACCTCGATCCCGTACCGCTGCGCCGAGCTGGTCGGCGAACCGCAACGCCGCCGTCGTGATGCCGGCGTTCTGGCCGGCCATATTATAGGGAACGCCGACCACGATCGCCGCCGGGCGCCAGTCGGCGATGCAGCGCCCGATCGCATGCCAGTCGGGTACGCCGTCGAAGGCATCGATGGTCGCCAGCGCTTCCGCGGTTCCGGTCAGCGTATTGCCGACCGCGACGCCGATGCGCCTGAGTCCGTAGTCGAAGGAGAGCACCGTGCGCGTGGCCGGCGCTGGCATCCGTCAGGCGCGCCCCGCCTGGGGGCTGATGCGGGAAAGGTCGACACCGAGCAGCCGCGCGGCCGCCTGCCAGCGCTGCTCGAATGGCAGTTCGAAGATCAGCGAATCGTCGCAGGGCACCGTCAGCCAGGCGTTCTGCAGCACTTCGTCCTCGAGCTGGCCGGCATCCCAGCCGGCATAGCCGAGCGCGACGACGGCCTGGGCGGGCCCCTCGCCGCGCGCCATCGCGGCGAGCACGTCGCGCGAGGTCGTTACGTGCAGCGTGTCGGATACCGGCAATGTCGAATCCCAGTCCTGCGGGCAGGGCCGGTGCAGCACGAAGCCGCGGTCATTCTGGACCGGTCCGCCGCGCAGTACGGGCATGTCGCGCAGGCGCAGGTCATTGCTTGTCGAGCGCCAGCTGCTCGAGGACTTCGGACATCTTCATCTCGAGCGGCCGGTTGATCACGATACCGAGCGCACCGCGGTCGGTGTGTTCGCAGACGAGGGTGACACTCTGCGAGAAATTCGGATCCGCGAGCGAAGGCATCGCGACGAGGAACTGATTGTTCAGGTAGGCGCCACCTGCCATGGCGCTAGTATCGGTCTCCGCCCGACGGCGGTCAAAGCGTGCTTGCGGGCTGACTTAACGCGATTCAGCGCGCCGGCACCTCGACGGCCGAGCCCGAGAGGCGGCCGCCGACGAACTGCCATTCGTATGCAAAGCGCAGCACATCGTGACGGGCGGCCATTTCGGCGGGAAACGCCTCGAAAGGCGTCGCCAGCTTCAGGATTGCGATGGCGGCGCGGTCGAGTTCCACATGACCGCTGGAGCGCCGAACCGTCGCGTTGACGAGCCCGCCATTCGCCGCGAGGGCGACCTCGATCACCGGATTGCCGCTCAGGCCCCGATGACGGACTTCGTCGGGGAAATGCAGCGTTCCTACCTGTTCAACGCGGCGTTTCCAGGCGTCGAGATAGACCGCGACTTCGGATGAACGCGTGCTGGGCGTGACCAGCAGTTCCCGGCGCGCGGCTCCCTTGAGCGACAGTTCGGCGTCGTCGTCGATGCCTGCCAGTGGCGAGCGGTCACCCGCCAGCGAACGCCGCGGCAAGGCGGGAAGCGTCGGTGCCGGGTCCCGGGCATCCGCGATGAAGCGCGATCCGCGGTCTGTGCCGGTCAGGATGCTCGCTTCACCACCGGCAGGGCCGGCCGCCGGACTGGCCGCTGCGTGGCCGGCGAAATCGCCCGGTGATTCCTCATCGTCACCGGCCGCCCCAGGCTGACGGGTCGAGTCCGAGGTATTGCCGCTGCCCTGCTGGGTACGCTGCGCAAGGTAGCTCGCCCGCTCGTTGATCGGCGCTTCCGGCAGTGCCTCGGCGACCAGCAAGACCTCGAGCGTCGGTACAAGCGACTCGTCGCGCGGCTTCGGTGCGAACGTGATACCGAGGATGACAATCAGGTGCAATAGCCCGGCCAGGAACAGCGTGACGAACAGCCGGTCGTCTGCCGTGCCACCCGGCTGGACGCGGGCGGGGCGGCTCATGCGCGCCCGGTCCTCGCCAGGACGACGTCGATCAGCTGGCCCGCGATGTCGTCGTCGAACTGCGTTTCGAGTTCGCGGATGCCGGTCGGGCTCGTGACATTGATTTCGGTCACGAAACCGCCGATGACGTCGAGTCCGACGAACAGCATGCCGCGTTCGCGCATGACCGGCCCGATCCGGGAGCACAGCCAGCGGTCGCGATCCGACAGCGCGCGGCCGACACCCTTCGCGCCAGCCGCCAGGTTGCCGCGGTGATCCGATGCGCCCGGTATCCGGGCAAGGGCATGCGGCGCGGGTTCGCCGTCGATCAGCAGGATCCTCGCGTCGCCGGTCTCCGCGATCTCGGGCAGGTAGCGCTGCACCATCGCGTAGCGCTCTCCGTAGTCCGTCAGCGTCTCGAATACGACGCCGGCATTCTTGTCGCCTTCGGTCAGCACGAAGATCGAGCGGCCGCCCATGCCGTCCAGCGGCTTGCAGACGATCCGGCCGTGCTCGGCAAGAAACGCCTGCATGCCGTCCATGTCGCGCGTAATCAGGGTGGGCGCGCAGCAGTCCGGAAACCAGGCCGTGTAGACCTTCTCGTTCATGTCGCGCAGGCCCTGCGGACCGGTTGACCACCAGCACGCCTTCGCTCTCCGCGCGTTCCAGCAGGTACGTCGTGTAGATGTATTCCAGGTCGAATGGCGGATCCTTGCGCATCAGGACGGCATCGATTCCGGCGAGCGGCCGCACCACGGGCTCCCCGGCGCGATACCAGCCCTTGCCGTCCCCGACGACTTCCAGCGGCCTCAGGCGGGCGATCGCGCGCCCGTCGCGCAGCCAGAGGTCCGACTGCTGGAAGCACCAGGTCGCGCAGCCGCGCCGTGCGGCGGCGACGAGCATCGCGATCGTGGAATCCTTGGCGGGCTTGATGGATTCGAGCGGGATCCATCAGCACGGCAAGGCTGGGGCGGTCTTGCATCAGGACTGCTCCGGCCGATTGACGGGAATGTGACGCGGATACTGCACGTTAGGGGGGCTTGTCATAGTACACCTGTCAATGGTCCTGACCGCCCGCCGGACCAGGTTATGCCGTGGCGGGGGGTAGACCGATATGTTAAAAGGAGGCCGCTCCGGCGTCGAAACCGTGGGCGTCTCCAGGCGAGCATTGACAGCGCCCGGCCGGAGCAGCGCCGGGGCCGGAGGTACCCGATGGAAAGTGCAGCGGCCGTCAATGACGGGCATCGCCTTAACGGGCTGAAAGTGCTGGTCATCGACGACAGCAAGACAATTCGCCGGACGGCAGAAACGCTGCTGGCGAAGGAAGGTTGCGAGGTTTTCACGGCCGTGGACGGCTTCGACGCGCTGTCGAAGATCGCCGACCACCAGCCGGACATCGTATTCGTGGACATCATGATGCCGCGCCTGGACGGCTATCAGACCTGTTCGCTGATCAAGCACAACAAGGTCTTCCGCTGCGATACCCGTGATCATGCTGTCCAGCAAGGACGGCCTGTTCGATCGTGCGCGCGGCAGGATTGTCGGTTCCGAGCATTACTTGACGAAGCCCTTCACCCGTGACGAGCTCCTGTCGGCGATCGAACGGCATGTCAGCCGGCCACATGAGGAGCAGGGAGAAACGGTGATGGCGCTGATACTGATAGTCGACGACTCGCCGACCGAGGTATTCCAGATGCGCCGCATGCTGGAGAATCACGGCTTCGAGACGGAATCGGCCGCCGACGGCGCTGAAGGCATCCGCAAGGCGCGCGAGATCCGGCCCGACCTGATCCTGATGGATATCGTCATGCCCGGCGTCGACGGATTCCGCGCGACCCGCACACTCGTCGAACGACCCGGCGACCCGGGCGATTCCGGTCATCATGGTATCGAGCAAGAGCCAGGAAACCGACCGCTATCTGGGGCATGCGCCAGGGCGCGGTCGATTACCTCGTCAAGCCGGTCACGCCGGCGCAGCTCGTGGAGAAGGCGCAGGCTGCGCTGCTCGACGGGCTGAACGGATGCAGCCTGAGCCGACCCTGAGGGCCCTGCGCGACCGGCCATTCGAGCTGTTGCTGGCGCTGGAAAAGCAGGCGCGCGAAGTCGCAGCCGGCGCGCGCGACGGGACGGCGCGGCGCAGGAATGGATCGGCGTGGCATTCCGGATGGGCGGGGAGACCTTCCTCGTGGAGCGCGACGAGGCACGCGAAGTCATGGGCGTGCCGGCGCCGATCACCCGCGTTCCCGGGGCGCGGCCGTGGATACTTGGTCTTGCGAATGTGCGCGGCCAGTTGCTGCCGGTGATCGACCTGAAACAGTATTTTGGCAGCGGAGAATCGGTGGCCGGTCGGAACATGCGCGTGATCGTGGTGAATCATCGCGAAGTGCCGGCGGGCCTGGTCGTTGACGAGGTGCTCGGATTCCGGCGTTTCGCCGACCGCGAATTCAAGACCGAGTCGCCGCCGACGATGATCCGCTGCGAGCATTACCTGGCCGGGCTCATTCCGGCGAGGAAGCGAGGCCTGGCCGGTCCTGAGCCTGCGGACGCTGGTCGAGAGTCCGGCATTCCTGCACGGGACTTCGTGAGCTGGGGTTATGGTGAAGGAAGAATTGCATGATCAACGTGCCTGACAGGCAACAGGCTTCGAGATGGATGCCGGTGATGCTGTGGGGCGGCCTGCTGCTGTCGCTCGCGGCGGCAGCATTGCTGCTGCTCTCCGGTCGTGCCCATCAGCAGGATCGCAATTACAGCGCGCAGCTCGCGGAGCTGACCGTACTCGCGGGCGCGCTGCCGGCCCAGTCGGCGGCGGCGGGCCGCGGCGACGACGCGGCATTCGAGAAGCTTTCGCAGTCGCGCTCGAAGCTCGAAAAACTACTCGGCGAAATCGAGGAGGGTCGCTCGCCGATCACGGCGCTGTCGAGCCCGAGTGCGCAGCAGCTCGGCGCCGAGCCGGGCTGGAATGCCGCGCTCGAGGACGCGCGGCAGGTGCTGGCGGGCCGTGATGCGGCCCGCGAACTGAAGACCTGGGCCGAGGAATCGCGCACGGCCCTCGGGCGCGTGCTCGCGGCGACCGGCGACGCCGTATCCGCACCGGGGGGCACGGTCGCTTTGCGTGCCCTGCCGCGCTTCGAATCGGTGGCGCAGCGCGCCGGCGACGACCTGCGGCAGCTCGCTGATGCCTCGGGCGACCCGGCGGCCGTTGCGCGCCGCATTACCGAGAACACGGCACTACTCGCGCAGTTCCTCGCGGGACTGGCCGGTCTCGACCAGACCGCCGGCGTGCAGGCGGTTTCGGGCGAAGCCGCGACGCGCCTGGCTGACGCGCGCGACGCCTTTGCGGCCTATGAGAAAACAGCTACAGGGCACGCTCGAGCGCGCCGGAACACTGGCGACCGCGCAACGCGCAGGCGGCGAGCTTGCGGCGGCGGCCGGACAAACTGTCGAAGTCGCTGGAGCGGCAAGCGGCCGCCGAAGTGGACGATGGCCCGATGACCGGGCCCGAGCCGGCCCTGATCGCGGTGCTGCTCGCGGCCTTGATGCTGGCCGGCGCCCTGGTCGCCTGGGTCTCCGCGGCGGGCGTGCGCCGCGTCGCCGACATCGAGGCGGAGCGCAACCGCCGCAACCAGGACGCGATCCTTCGCCTGCTCGACGAAATGTCGAGCCTCGCCGACGGCGACCTGACGGTGCAGGCGACGGTGACCGACGACATCACGGGCGCGATCGCCGACTCGATCAACTACGCGATCGAGGCCCTGCGCGAACTGGTCGCGACGATCAACGAGACCGCGATGCAGCTCGATTCCGCCGCCCGCCAGACACAGGCGGCGGCCGGGCACCTGGCAAAGGCGAGCGTTGCGCAGTCGCGCCAGGTGGCTGCGGCGACCGATGCGGTCGAGCGCGATGGCGGCGTCCATCGAGGAAGTGTCGGGCAATGCCGAGCGTTCCGCTGACGTCGCACGCCATGCCGTCGACGTCGCGCACAAGGGCGGCGATGCAGTGCGCCGCACGATCGACGGCATGAACACGATCCGGGAGAACATCCAGGACACGTCCAAGCGCATCAAGCGGCTGGGCGAGAGCTCGCAGGAAATCGGCAACATCGTCGAGCTGATCAACGACATCGCCGAGCAGACCAACATCCTGGCGCTCAATGCCTCGATCCAGGCGTCGATGGCCGGCGAGTCTGGCCGCGGCTTCGCGGTGGTGGCCGACGAGGTTCAGCGCCTGGCCGAGCGCGCTGGTCACGCGACGCGCCAGATCGAGGTCCTGGTCCGAACCATCCAGACCGACACCAACGAGGCCGTGGTTTCGATGGAGCGCACGACGACCGACGTGGTCGGCGGTGCACTCCTGGCGGAAAATGCCGGCGCCGCGCTCGGCGAGATCGAAGACGTGTCCAACCAGATCGCGCAGCTCGTGCAGAACATCTCCGCAAGCGCGCGCCAGCAGGCCGCGACGTCATCCCACATCTCACGGACCATGCAGGTGCTGCGCGAGATCAGCCAGCAGACCGCCGATAACACGAGCGCGACCTCGAACGCGATCGGCCGCCTCGCCGACTTGTCAGCGCAGCTGCGCAAGTCGGCCGCGGGTTTCCGGCTGCCGCAGGAACTGCCGGTGGCCGCGAAGCGGACCGCCGCGCCCGTGGCGGAAGCGGCCGAAAACCGGAAGTCGAGGCGCATCGCAAGCGTGGGAGGCTGACCGGGCGTGGCCGACTTCCCCTCGGTCAACGAGCAGGCCCTTCACCTGGTCGCGCGAGAACTCTCCGCGACGCTGAACGAAGTCCGTATCGCGCTCGAGGCCGCGGCGGAGACCCCTGCCGACAAGGCTCCGATCTCGCAGGCGGCAACGCTGATGCACGATGCGCGCGGCGTGCTGCGCGTGGTCGAGGTTTATGGTGCCGCGCTCCTCTCCGAGGAGATGGAACACACCTCGCGCTGGCTCGCCGGCAACGACGACCGACGCGCGACAGTTGGTGGATGGGCTCGACGCGCTGATGCGTTCCTGCGTCCAGCTGCCGACCTACCTGGAGCGCGTGCTGGGTGGCGGACGCGACCTCGCGCTCGTGTTGCTGCCGCTGCTCAATGACCTGCGCGCCGTGCGCGGGGCGCCGCTGCTGTCCGAAGGCACACTGCTCTCGCTGAATCTCAGTTCGGAGAAATCACCCGGGGGCGGCGAACCCAGGGCGGGGGAGCCGAAGCTGACCGTGCCGCAATGGGCACGTCGCCTGCGCCCGAAATTCCAGGCCGGGCTTCTTGCACTGATTCGCGGCGAAGGCGCAGAGGCCGGGCTCAAAGCGCTGTCCGAGGCGGCCGCCCGTCTTGAAACGGCGGCGACGACGGTGGCTGTATTCCAGCTCTGGTGGGTGACAGGCGCACTGATCGATGCCCTGCAGGCCGGCGGTCTGCCGGCGAGCGTGACCGTCAAGCGCCTGCTGGGCCATGCGGATCGCGAGTTGCAGCGCCTCTACGAGCTGGGCGAACCCGGCTACGCGGAACACCCGCCGATCGAACTGCTCAACAACCTGCTGTTCTATGTCGCGCGCGCCGAGACCCGCGGCGACCGCATCGACGCGGTCCGCGCGTCATTCCGGCTGGACGAACTGCTGCCGATCGACGAGTCGGTCGAGCAGGAACGCGAATCGCTGTCGGCGCCGTCGGTGCGCCTGATGCGCACGGTCGCCGCGGCGATCAAGGAGGACCTCGGCCGCGTCAAGGACGCGCTCGATCTCTACACGCGCAAGGGCGGGCCGCCGGAGGAACTCGCGCCGCAGGTCGACATGCTGAAGAAGATCGGCGACACGCTCGCGGTGCTCGGCCTGGGATCGGTGCGCGAACAGGTGCAGGGCGAGCTGGCGCGCCTCGCCGACATCATCGGCGCGCCGCGCGCCGGCCGAGCAGGACACGCTGATCGACATCGCCGCGACGCTGATCGGCGTCGAGGACGGCCTCGACGATGCGCTGGTGCGCCTGATCATGCCGCCGGGCGCGCCGGCCCCCGGCGCCGAGTCGATCCGGAGTTCCGGCAGGTCACCGAGACCGTGCTGCGCGAATGCATCGTCAATCTCGCGCGCATCAAGGAGCTGCTCGGCCAGTCGCTCGATCCGATCGCCGACCCGGTCCGCGCTCGACGCCGCGCCCGCGCTCGCGCGCGGCATCACGGCGGGCCTGCTGCTGCTCGGCCGCAATCGCGCGATGGAGGTCATGCGGCGCGTTGGCGGAGCACGTGTCGGCCATGCTCGGACCCGGCGCCAGGTCGCGCAGCGAGGAGTTCATCGACCGGCTTGCGGATGCGATCGTCGGCATCGAGTACTACATGGAGACGCTGCAGGCCGGACGCGGCGATCCCTGGTACATGCTGGACAACGCGGAACGCTGCCTGGCGCGCGCTCGACCAGACGCGCGTCGATGGCGGCGCACCGGCGATTGCCGCCGGCTGCCCGCCGCGCCCGCTGCCGCCGAAGCGCCGCGCAGCCCGCGCGCGACGCCACTGCGCGCGGCCGCGCAGTCGATCCGGAACTGCTCGCGCTCTTCATCGAGGAAGCCGGCGAGGAGATCGCGACCATCGGCCGCCTGTTCCCGCTGTGGGAGGAGAATCCGTCGGATCGCGAGTCGCTGACGCGCGTGCGTCGCGCATTCCACACGCTGAAGGGCAGCGGCCGCGTGGTCGGCGCCGCGCCGCATCGGTGATTTCGCCTGGTCGGTCGAGAACCTGCTGAATCGCATCATCGACGGCACGCGCGAGCGCACGGCGCGATGCTGACGACGCTTCGCGATGCGATGCGCCGTCCTGCCGGCGCTGGTTGCGGAGTTCGAGGGAAAGTCCGGCGCCAGTCGCGGGCGTCGAGGCAATCATCGCGCGCGCCGAGGCGCATGCCGGTGGCCCGCCGTCGTCCGCGCGGGCTGCGCGCGGGGCGGCAGCAACCGCGAGCCGTATGAGCCGACCCTCGTCATCGCGAAGCTCGAACAGGACTCGCTGACGCAGCGCACGGTCGTATTGCCGGAGGCTGATGCGCCGCCTGCGGCCGAGGCTGCTGCGTCTCGCCCGGATGCGCCGGAGAACTCCCGCCGCCGCCGCCGGCAGCGCCGCCCGACGACGCCTGGCTCGGACGACCCGCTGCCTATGCGCGAGGGTGGCGACTCGTCGCTGCAGGAGATCTATCAGAAGGAAGTGCAGAGCCACCTCGAGGTGATCCGCGCCTACCTGCGGCACGCCTGGCTCGCGGTCGGCACGCACGTGGTAACCGAGGATCTTTACCGCGCCTGCCACACGCTGCGCGGCGCCTCGCGCACGGCGGACATCCGCCACAGCGTGCGGCTCGCGGAGCCGCTGCACCGCTGGTTGCGGCGCATGTTCGACCATGACAGCTGTTTCGACGAGGCTGGTCTTGCCGTGCTCGCGGATTGCGTCGTCGGCTTCGAGGACATCCTGACGGCGGTGCACGAGGATCGACCGGCCGCTTCACCAACCTGGAGCGCCTGAGTGCGGCGTGTCGAGGAGCAGGATGCGGCACTCGAGCGCCGTCTGGCCGAGGCGCCGCAGACTCGGCGCTCGCTTCCGAGGTCGAGACGCAGGTGCGGGAGGCGCCAGCACCGCCGCCGGTAGTCGAGCAGGCGCCCGCCGCGGCCGCCGCCCGCTGTCGCTCGAAGCGCTGGTGCCGGGCGTGGTCGCCGATGCCATCGTGCCGGAGCGCGATGTCAACAGGCTGCTGCCAAAGCGGGCAGGCGAAGGCGGTGTCATCGGCGCACCGCCCTATCTCCAATCGGGCGAGTCTGCGGCGGAGAAACCTGCGCCCGCGCGCACCGAAGACTACGATCCCGACATCGCCGCAATCTTCAGCGAGGAGGCGACCGAGCTGCTCGAAGCCGCCGACGGTGCGCTCGGCGCACTGCAGGGCCGAACGCGGCAGCCGCGAGCGCATGGTCGAGCTGCAGCGCGCGCTGCACACGCTGAAAGGCGGAGCGCGCATGGCCGGTATCACGGCCATGGGCGACCTGAGCCACGAGGTCGAGTGGCTGCTGATGCACATCGGCGACGACACGGCGCATCTCGACGAGCGCAGCCTCGAGGTGCTGCAGTCGAGTCTCGACGAGCTGAACCGCATGCGCGACTACGTTGGCGCTGGCCGCCCAGTTGAGCAGGCCCGTGACCTCATCACGCGCATACGGCTGATCGGGCGCGCGCGGCCAGCGGATCTCACGAAGTCGGTACCAGCCCCGAAAGCCGCGCCCGCGCAGACGGCCGCTGCGCCTCCTCCGGTCGTGCCGCCGGTGGAAATCGAACCGGAGGAAGAGCCGGAGGGCGATGCGGAATCCGAAGCCGGCGAAATGGTGGTGGCCGGCCCGGCTGCAACGCCGGCGCCCGCCGCAAAACCGGCCCGCGATGTAAGCGCGGATCGCGGCGAAGTGGCGCGCGTCGACGCTGAACTCCTCGACAACATGCTGAATGCTGCGGGCGAAGTCAGCATCTTCCGCGCGCGGCTCGAGCAGCAGATCTCATCCGTGGAATTCAACTTGGCAGAACTCGGCCGGGTCGTGCAGCGTCTGAACGACCAGCTCCGCAAGCTCGAGATCGAGACCGAGGCGCAGATCCTTCACCGTCATGTCGACCAGGGAACTCGGCGCGCCGACTTCGATCCGCTGGAACTCGACCAGTATTCGTCGATCCAGCAGTACTCGCGCGCGCTGTCCGAGACCAGCTCCGACGTCGCGAGCGTGCAGAACCTGCTGGCAAGCCAGACACGCGAAGCACAGAACCTGCTGACCCAGCAGGGCCGCATCGTCTCCGAGCTCCAGGGCGGCTTGATGCGCACGCGCATGGTGCCATTCCAGCGCCACGTCCAGCGGCTGACCCGCATCGTGCGACAGGCGGCGGCGGAAATGGACAAGAAGGCGGAGTTGCAGGTCGGCGGCGCGGCCGGCGAGCTCGACCGACAGGTGCTCGAGCGCATGCTGCCGCCATTCGAGCACATGCTGCGAAACGCTATCGTGCACGGCATCGAATTGCCGGCGGAGCGTATCGCCGCTGGCAAGTCCGAGACCGGACTCATCGAAATGAACCTGCGGCGGGAAGGGTCCGAAGTCGTAATCACCGTCGCGGACGATGGCAGCGGCGTGAATCTGAAGGCGGTCCGCGACCGCGCGGTCTCGCTCGGCCTGATGACGCCGAAGCAGGAACTGTCCGACGAGCAGGCGCTGCAGCTGATCCTCGAACCCGGTTTTTCCACGGTCGGCAAGGTCACGCAGTCAGCGGGCCGTGGTGTCGGAATGGATGTCGTCGCGACAGAGATCAAGAAGCTCGGCGGCTCGCTCTACACGGAAACCGACGCCGGCAAGGGCACGCGCTTCACCGTGCGGCTGCCCTTCACGCTGGCGATCAGCCAGGCGCTGGTGGTGCGAGTCGGCGAGGAACTCTTTGCCCTGCCGCTGCCGACCGTCGAAGGGGTGGTACGCGTGCCGCGCTCGGAAGTGATGCGCCACCTGGCCGAGGACGCGGCGAGCTTTGATTACGGCGGCCAGAAATACCGCTTCCAGCATCTTGCCGTATTCGTCGGCGGAACGCCTTCTGCAATGCCTGACCAGGACATCGCCGTACCCGTGATCCTGGTGCGTGCCGGCGAGCACTCGACGGCGATCGTCACCGACGAGTTGATCGGCAGCCGGGAGATCGTCGTCAAGATCCGTGGGACCGCAGATCTCGGGCATCCGCGGCATTTCCGGGGCGACGATACTGGGCGACGGCCGCATCTGCGTGATCCTTGACGTCGGTGCACTGGTGCGTTCCGAATGGCGCCAGCCGTCCGCACCCGATGCGCGGCTCGCAAGCCAGGTGGACCGGCGCGTATTCGCGCTGGTCGTGGACGATTCGATCACCGTGCGGCGCGTGACGCAGCGCCTGCTCGAGCGTAATGGCATGCGCGTGGTCACCGCCAAGGACGGTCTCGAGGCCGTATCGGTGCTGCAGGACGAGGTCCCGGACGTGATCCTGCTCGATATCGAGATGCCGCGCATGGACGGCTACGAGGTCGCCTCGCACGTGCGCAATGACCCGCGCCTGAAGGACGTGCCGATCGTCATGGTCACCTCGCGGGTCGGGGAGAAGCACCGCGCGCGCGCCATCGAGCTCGGGGTCAATGAATACCTCGGCAAGCCCTACCAGGAGGGCCAGTTGCTGCAGGCGATCGAGCCGCTGGTCCGGCGGACCCCGAAGTGAACGCCGAACAGGAACTCTACGGCCTGCTCGTGCCGCTCCTCGACGAGCGACTGCTGGTGCCGCGCGCCTGTGTCGCCGAGGTCACGGGATTCCAGCCATTGCAGGAAATGCCAGGTGCGCCGCCCTGGTACCTCGGGATCGCGGCCTGGAACGGCCGCGGCATACCGGTCGTGTCGTTTGAAGGCGCCTGCGGCAAGCGCATCCCCGTGATCGGCGGCCGCACGCGCATCGTGATCTTCATGTGTCTCGGCCAGAAGCTGCCTGCGGGCCACTTCGGCATTGCGACGCAGGGCTTTCCTCAGCTGGTGCGCGTCAGCCCTACGGTTGTCACGCCGGACTCGTCGCGCGTCTTTCCGGAGCGCGCACCCGTGCTGTGCCAGGTCCGGATGGTCAACGAGCTGCCGCTGATTCCCGACCTTGAGCGGCTCGAGGAAATGATTGCGGACGAAACGACGGTCACTGCTGCCTAGGCGAGCACGAGTTCCGGCTCGAGTCGCCGTATAGCCTCTGGCTCGAGCGCAAGCGCGCCCGCAGGCGCCGCGACGATGATTCCCCGTTCGACCAGGGCCGAAATCGCAATCGGCCGCGCCAGCCGTCCGAGCCACTGCAGGTCCAGCACCGATACGGGTCCCGCATCCAGCATCTCGCGCTGGCGGGTCATCGAAGCGCCCTCGCGACCGGCGGTCAGTTCCAGGAGTTCCGGAAGATCCCGCGCCTGCCGCACGCGCAGGACTCGCGCCGCAGCTGTCACCGAGACCGAGCGGATCCGGTCCGCGATGCGCCGGTGCAAGAACAGCAGCAGGTCGCCGTCACCGGGCTCGCGCGACGCGGTCGTTCGCAGCAACTGCTTGCGGATCACGCTGCCGAGTGTCTGCGCGGCCAGACCAGGGCGGAACAACTCGGTCTGCGTTGCGCCCGTCAGTTCGGGTGCAAGTTCATCGTGGCCCGCGGCGTCGAGCGGCATCAGCCATGCCCGCTGTTCGGCTGCCGTCCGTGCATTCGTCTCGTCGAGAGCGTGGCAGAAAATCTCGCGGCCGTGGCGGTCGCGGCCGCGGCGCTCGAATCTCAGCTGGTCGAGCAATGACAAGGCATGATCCTGGTGCGGCGGGAGGAACGCCGTCAGCGCGACGCGCCGCCGCCTTGCGGCCGTGAGCGCCGCCGCGACGACCGGCTCGAGTGCACGATGGCCGCGCGCCGTCTCGGCGCTGGCCAGTGCGGCCAGCGTCATTCCGCCTGCGTCCGGCACCAGCAGGCCGAGCGTGACCGGCGTGCCGGCCTCGCTGGCCACGAGCATGCGGCTGCCCTCGGACTCGAGGTGCGCCACCAGATATGGATCGAATGGCCCGCAATCCGCCTCGATCATGCCCGCAAGTAGCGGATCGGCGAGCGAGTCAGGAAGCGCGGCTTCAGTGACGACGAGTTCGCGTGACCGGCCCGCGAGCGAATCCAGCCAGGCGAGGGTATCCCAGGGCGTGACGACGCGCGCGCCGAGGCCGGCGCGCTCGGCGAGCCGATGTAGCCGGCCGTCTTCGGCGACGAGAAGTTCGGCGCGCCGTGCATGCAAAGCGCCCAGCAGGCGCAGGTCTGTCCTGTCGAGTTCGCTGCGCGCCGGCATGAAGCGCGCTGTGAGGTCGCGCGCGCTCGGCAGCGACAGTTCAGCGATGCGGGTTAGGGGCTCAAAGCGCGCAAGATCGACACCGCGCCTGACAACATCCGGATCGCCGCCGGCCTCGGTCCAGCTGCGGTCCTCGACACATAGCGCGAAACCGAGCGCGGCCGAACGCGCCGCAATGGCAGTGAGCGTTGGAGCCATGGGTTCCATGCCCGGGCCGAAGCAAAGATAGGGATCGAGCAGCAGGCGCAGGCTGCGATCCGCGGATGCGTCGCGCTCGGCCGCGCTCACCGCAAGTCACCGGCGCTGGCCTGCAGCAAGGTGAGCGCCGCGAGCGCTGCGGTCTCGGTGCGTAACACGCGCGGACCGATCGAGCAGGCGCCGTAACCGGCCTGCGTGGCCGACATTCGCTCATCTTTATCGAGGCCGCCCTCGGGGCCTATCAGGAGTTCGATGACTGCGGCGTCCGCCGCCGCAGTCGTCAGCGATTCTTGCGCGTCAATGGCGAGTTGCAGCCTGCGCACGGCCGGTGGCACCGACCGCGCCAGCCACTCGGCTAGCGGCAACGGGGCAGCTAGCTCCGGGAGCCGCGCCCGGCCGCACTGCTCACAGGCGGCTATCACGATGCCACGCCAGTGCGCAAGCTTGCGCTCCGTGGTCTTCGCATCAAGCCTGACGACGCTTCGCGCTGCGACTACCGGCTGGATTGCCGCGACGCCGAGTTCCGTCGCTTTCTGCACGATCAGGTCCATGCGCTCGGCGCGTGCGATGCCCTGCACCAGCGTGAGTGCGAGCGGTGATTCCGGCCGCGCCGGCCTGCGTTCCTGTACTTCGACCTCGACGCGCGAACTGAGCACCGCGACGACTCTTGCGGCGTAGTCCCAGCCATCGCCATTGAAAAGCGTGACCGGATCGCCTGCAGCGAGGCGCAGGACGCGTGCCATGTGGGCGGCCGCCGTGCCGCCGGCCGCGACCTGCGCGCCCTGGGCGAGGGCGGATTCGACGAATACCCGGATCACGCGCATGCTGCGTCCAGGGCGCCCTGTGCGATTTTCGCCAGCCAGTCGATCTGTTCCGGCTCGATGACATAGGGCGGCATCAGATAGATCACATTGCCGAGCGGGCGCAACAGTGCGCCCTGCGACAGCGCGTACTCGTAGGCCTTGAGTCCGCGTCGCTCGCGCCAGTCGTAGCGCTCGCCGCTCTTACGGTCCTTCACTGTCTCGATCGCGAGGATCATGCCGGTCTGGCGGACCTCGGCGACATGCGGGTGATCGGCGAGCGCCGCGGTGGCCGCTTTCATGCGGGCCGCGAGCGCGCGATTGTGCTCGATCACGTGATCTTCGGCGAATATCGAAAGCGTCGCGAGCGCCGCGGCGCAGGCGAGCGGGTTGCCCGTGTAGCTGTGCGAATGCAGGAAGGCATTCAGGCGCAGGTAGTCGTCGTAGAAGGCCTGATAAATGTCCTCGGTCATTACGACCACCGACAGCGGCAAATAGCCGCCGGTCAGTCCCTTTGAAAGGCAGATGAAGTCAGGCCGGATTCCCGCCTGTTCGCAGGCGAACATCGTGCCGCTGCGCCCGAAGCCGACGGCGATCTCGTCCGCGATCAGCAGCACGCCGTGACGGTCGCAGGCTTCGCGCAAGAGCGACAGATACACGGGATGGTACATGCGCATCGAGCCCGCGCATTGCACTAATGGCTCGACGATGACCGCCGCAACCTCATCCGCGTGCGCGGCGAGCGCCTGCTCCATGGCGTTGAACATTTGCCGGCTGTGCGATTCCCAGTCCGATCCCGGCTCGCGCGGGTGGCAGTCAGGCGATGGCACGGTGATGACGTCCATCAGGAGCGGCTGGTACACCTTCTTGTAGAGCTCGACGTCACCGACCGCGAGCGCACCGAGCGTCTCGCCGTGATAACTGTTGGAGAGCGTGATGAATCGGCGCTTGCCTGGCTTTCCGCAGTTCTGCCAGTAGTGGAAGCTCATCTTGACCGCGACTTCGACCGCAGCCGAGCCATTGTCGGCATAAAAGCAGCGTGTGAGTCCGTCTGGCAGGAGCGCCACCAGCGCCTCCGACAGTTCCAGTACCGGCTGGTGCGTGAAACCGGCCAGCATCACGTGCTCGAGGCGGTTTAGCTGCTCGCGCACGGCCGCGTTGATGCGCGGATTCGCGTGGCCGAACAGGTTGACCCACCAGGAACTGATGCCGTCGAGATAGCGATTGCCGTCGAAGTCTTGCAGCCACACGCCCGAGCCACTTGCGATCGGGATCATCGGCAGTCGCTCGTGGTCCTTCATCTGCGTGCAGGGATGCCAGACGACTGCGAGGTCGCGGGCGGCGATCTTCGCATTGCGGGAAGGGAAACTGATAGGGCGCATCCGCAAATGGTATCAGCGCCATGCGCGCGAATATCGAATGGCTGTAAGCTGTAGGCATGCGCACCCCGGAATCGGCGATTGCCGATTCGTTGAGCATCGATCTCCCGGCCGGCTGGCTGTCGGATGTCCGACGGCTGGCGTCGCCCAATTGCGATCCCAGGCCGGCGGGTTGCGGACCCGAACTGATCGTCATCCACGGCATCAGCCTGCCGCCGGGGCGCTATGGCGGCCCCTGGATCGACCGGCTGTTCATGAATTCCTTGCCGGCGGATGCCGATCCTTATTTCGCGACGATTCAGGATCTGCGGGTTTCGTCGCACGTGCTGATCGCGCGCGACGGCGCACTTACGCAATACGTGCCATTCAACATGCGCGCCTGGCATGCGGGGGCTTCGACTTGGTGCGGGCGCGAAACCTGCAATGATTTTTCGATAGGCATCGAGCTGGAAGGCACGGACGACGAGCCCTACGACGACCGGCAGTACCCGGTGCTGGCGGATTTGATCGCAGCGCTCCAACGCGCCTACCCCGCGCTGGCATCGGGCGCCGTTGCGGGGCACGGCGACATCGCCCCGGGGCGCAAGACCGATCCCGGCCCGGCTTTTGACTGGCGGCGTCTGGACCGCCGGGTCGCCGCTGCCGGCGGGCGCCTGGTGCGTGAGACGAGCACATGACCGTGATCGCCGTCGTGCTCGCCTTGCTGCTGGAGCGCGCCCTCTGGCATGCGCTGCACCTGCGCCAGTCGGGCTGGGTGTGTGGCTACTACCGGTGGTTGAAGGGCCGCGTAGAAGGTTCGGGCGACATGGCCCAGGCGATCGGCAGCATCGCCGCGCTATTGCTCCTGGTGTTGCCGGTGGCGCTTGCGGCGATCTTGCTGGACCGCTGGCTGCCGCCGCTCACCTGGGTGATTTTCGCGGCGCTGGTGCTGGTGTTTTCGCTGGGGCCGCGCGATCTCGACCAGGAACTGGAGGATTACATCGCGGCCGAGACGGGCGGCGATACCGAGCGCGCGAGATCTGTCGCCGCCGTCATCATCGAGCACGACGCCGCCCAGCGCCGCGAGGCGCGCGCGGAGAGCGTGGAAGAGGCCGCATTCGTGCAGGCCAACAATCGGCTGTTCGGCGTGCTGTTCTGGTTCGTGCTGCTGGGGCCCACGGGGCTCGGGCCGGTCGCCGCCTGGTTGTTCCGCGCGAGCGACCTGCTTCGCCGCGCGGCAATCGCGGATACCAGCCCGTTGCCAGCCCTTGCGGGCTCCTTCGAGCGCATGCATTTTCTGCTTGCTTGGGTGCCGGCCCGGCTCGTCGCCCTCAGTTACGCCATCGCCGGCAGTTTCGAGGAGGCGCGCAGGGAAATGGGCCGCGGTGCCGGCGCGGTCGGCCGGATGCTGGAGCGCAACGACCTGCTGCTGGCGCTGGCAGGGCGCGGGGCGCTTGCCAGGACCGAGGCGGCGACGGCAGATGCCACCGTGCCGGCCATGGGCGCGCTCCGCTTGATCCGCAGGTCCTTGCTGATCTGGCTGACGATGATCGCGCTCATGTCGCTCGCCGCATGGGTTGCTTGAGGCCGATCCTGGTTCTGCTCGCCGCCTTGCTCGCGGCTTGCACGGCAGATGTTCCGCCACAGGAGGGCGGGCGCATCATCAGCGTCGCGCCGAATCTCACGGAAATGCTTTACGCTGCGGGCGCTGCGCGGCAACTCGTCGCGGTCAGTGAATACAGCGATTTTCCCGAATCGGCGAAGTTGTTGCCGCGGATCGGCGATGCATTCCGGCTCGACTATGAGCGAATCGTTGAGCTCGCGCCGACAGTTGCCGTAGTCTGGGAATCGGGCACGCCACCGGAAGTGCGGGTGCGACTCGAAGCCCTCGGCATCCGCGTGGTCGGCATTCCGACGCGTAAGCTCGACGACATCGCCGCGGCACTCGAGACGCTGGGTGCCCTGGCGGGCACGGAGGAAGTCGCATTGGCTGCGGCGGCCGCATTCCGCTCGGAAATAGCCGCCTTGCGGGCCCGGTACCTTGATCGCCCGAAGCTCCGGGTATTCATCCAGGTCGACGATGCGCCGCTGTTCACGGTCGGCGGCAGCCACATGATCAGCGAAATAGTCGAACTGTGCGGCGGCGTGAATGTGTTCGCGGAATCGACGGCGCTCGCCATGCCGGTGGATCTTGAGTCGGTGTTGGTGCGCGCGCCACAGGTGATCTTGTCCACTGACGACGGCGATCCTGTCGAGTACTGGGCGCGCTTTGACGGGCTTGCGGCGGTTGCGTCTGGCAACATTTATCGTGCGCCGGCGGACCTGCTCGTGCGGCCGGCGCCGCGCATCAGCCAGGGCGCGGCCGAAGTCTGCTCGGCGCTTGACGATGCGCGCCGGCGCGCCAGGGTGATGCCGGCAGCGTAGGCCCTAGCGCCGCGATCAGCGCCGCTCGTGCTTCCAGAGCACCTCGTCGCCCGATTCCTGGCGCGCCAGCACACGCGCAATCACGAACAGGAGATCAGACAAGCGGTTCAGGTACTGCAGCGGCTCCGCTGCCACCGTCTGCGAGCGCGCAAGCGTCCAGCAGCGTCGTTCCGCGCGCCGGCAGATCGTGCGCGCGAGATGACAGGCTGCCGCCGCCGTGCCTCCGCCCGGCAGGATGAACTCCTTGAGCGGCGGCAGTTGCTCGTTGAAGGCGTCGAGCGCCTGCTCGAGCCCCGAAACCTGGCCCGCTTGGATTGCGCGATGGCCCGGAATGCACAGTTCGCCGCCCAAATCGAAGAGTTCGTGCTGGACACGGGTCAGGACTTCGCGGACGTCAACTGGCAGGTTGGCCACCGCGAGCACGACGCCGATCGCGCTATTGCATTCGTCGACGCAGCCGTAGGCTTCGACCCGCGGATCGTCCTTGGGTACGCGGCTGCCGTCGCCGAGGCCAGTCGTACCGTCATCGCCGGTGCGTGTGTAGATTTTCGACAGCCGGTTGCCCATCGGGTCTCCTCACCGGAACTCGTGGCGGGCGGCGACGAACAGGCTGCGGCCCATGGTGTTGAAGCCGCGCGCAAGTTCGTAATCCTCATCCAGCAGATTCTCCATTCGCGCGAGCAATGTCCAGTTTTCATTGACCGCCACGCTCGCAGACAGGTTGGCGAGCCAATACGAGGGCAGCGTGACCGCCGGGAACCCGAAATCCCTGCGATTGCCGGCGTACAGCAGGTCCACGGCGAATTCGCCGGCGCCAAACCGGCGCAGGGCGCCGAGCGTGACGTTTTCCCTGGCGCGGCGTAGCAGTCTTGCGCCGGTCGCCAGGTCCCGCGGATCCTGCAGGGTTGCCGTTGCATGCGCGGCCCAGCTTGCGGCTTCGTAGCGCCAGCCCGCCTCGATGCCGTCGATGCGCGCCCGCAGGACATTGCGGTTCTCGCCGTCGAACGTATTGAAATCCGTGACCACGAATTCGATCAGGTCGTCGATCTCGTTGCGAAAGGCGGCCAGCGTGAAGTGCTGCCCGCCAACCGTGTCATGCCTGAGGCTCAGCTCGTAGCTCTGCGAACGCTCCGGATCGAGCGCGGCGTTGCCCCCGAAGCCGTAGAGATCGGTCGCATCGGGCGCGCGGAAAGCCTGCCCGGCCGAGAATGTCAGCATCGTTGCATTACCGAACCGGTAGCCCAATTCGGCATTCCAGGTCTCGTGGCCGCCAAAGGTCTCGTGATCGGCGTAGCCGGCCGCCAGCAGCAGCCGGGTCCTGCCGTAGGACATCTGGTCCTGGACATAGAACTGCCTTGTCCAGGTATCCGCGGCATAGGGCAGGCCGAAGGATTCCGCATCGGCGTTCTCTTCCTGCCAGATCAGGCCGGCCGTCAGCGCGTGATTGTCTGAAACCGCAATGTCATTCTGCCAGTCGATCTGCCAGCGCCGGGTACGCAGGAAATCGGGCGACTGGTTCTGCGCGAGCCGGTCCAGCATCTGAGAGGCGGTGATACTCGAATGCCAGGAATCTGCCGGCGCGAATCCGGCGGTCACGGCCAATGCCGAGTTTTCGAAGTCCTGGTCCACAGGCGTCACGAAGAAATCCGAGTATTCCGACGTGCCCTCGGCATGCCAGGCGCGCATGCTGAGCTCGACGGCGCCGATATCCGTGCGGGCCGCTGCCGTCAGCGACAGATTCCGGTATCCGCGATCCGTCGCATCGCTGCTGCGGGTCGGAAAGCCGGCACTGTCGACCCAGGACAGGCCGAGCGACGCATCGCCGCGTTCGCCGCCGGTGCCGGCATTGATGCTGGCGCTCTTGCTGTCATAGTGGCCTGCGCCCACCTGCACGGTAGCGCCGCCCTTCGTGCGGCGGCGCGTGATGATATTGACGACCCCACCGAGCGCATCCGAGCCGTACAGTGTCGAGCGCGGCCCCTTGACGATTTCGACCCGCTCGATCAGTTCTGGCGCGATGTTCTGGATTGCGGCGCTGCCGATGGTGCCGGGATTGATGCGCACGCCGTCCACCAGCACCAGCACATGGTTGGAATCCGTGCCGCGCAGGAACAGCGATGTCTGCTGCCCCGGCCCGCCGAGGCGCGCGACCTCGACGCCAGCGCGCATGCGCAAAAGGTCGCCGAGATCCGCGGCCGGCTGCCGGCGGAGTTCCGCGCTGCCGATGATGTCGACGCTGGCCAGCACGTCTTCCACGGGGCTTTCGGTGCGCGTCGCCGTGACGACGACGGGTTCGACTGGGGGTAACGAGTCCATGCATGCTCCTCCCGAGCGGGCGATGGGAAGAGGAGGAGCGGACAGCCCGCACCCCATGCCGCCCACCGCGACTGGCGCCAGCTGACAGGCCGGTTTCCGGACTCACGGCGGGCCCTGGGGGCCTGTCGCATCGCCTTCCCACCGGAGGATCCGGCAGTGGCTGCAGGGAAACCTGCGTGATGCGGCTTGCGCCGATTACCGTTGCGGGGGCAGTGCCGGCCTAGCGAGCGTCTCGCGCACCGGCTTCCCGATTAGCCCGGGATCGGACCCGGGACACCTGTCATCGGGGCCAATGTAGGCAGCGCGCCTGCCGCGGTCAAGCGGCCGTTGACGGCATCGGGTCGAGAACGCAGTGTTGCGCCATGGAGAATTCGGCGAGGCTGGATGCGGCGCTCACCGCCGCCGCTGCGGCAGCGGAAATCATCCGCAATTCCTACCGGCGCAATATCGAGGTGCGCATCAAGGCCGATCGATCACCGGTGACTGCGGCGGACGTCGCGGCCGAGTCCGCGATCCGCAGCGTACTGCAGTCGCGATTTCCGGCCGATGGCTTCTATGGGGAGGAATCCGCTGCCGAGCGCCTGGACGCGGAATGCCTGTGGCTGGTCGATCCGATCGACGGTACGAAGTCTTTCGTGCGCGAGTACCCGATGTTCTCGACGCAGATTGCCTTGATGCGGCACGGACGCATGGAGCTCGGCGTTTCCTCGGCACCAGCCTACGGCGAAATCGCCTGGGCTGAGCGCGGCCAGGGCGCTTGGCTCGACGGCGTGCGACTCGCGGTCAGCCGGATCGGCCGCCTCGAGGACGCGACGATTTCCACCGGCAATCTGAAGTCTCTCGCGGGCGGCCCGCGCTGGGCGGCGCTGGGGCGCATCGTCACGCGCCTGGACCGGATCCGCGGTTTCGGTGATTTCCTCCACTATCACCTGCTGGCGGCCGGCAAGATCGAGGCCGTCATCGAGTCGAATATCCACATACTCGATGTCGCCGCACTCACTGTCATCGTCGAGGAGGCCGGCGGTCGCGTGACCGATCTCGATGGCGCGCCACTCGGGATGGACTCGGTGAGTATCCTCGCAAGCAACGGATTGCTGCACGAGCAGATACTCGAGGAACTCAGGCGCTGACGAACACCCGCCTGCCGCGCGAACTCAACTCTTCGACGGGCACGCGATACAGGGCGGAGAGATTCTCCGCATTCAAGGTCGAGCGCGCGTCCCCGTACTGCCAGCGCCCGTCGCCATACAGGAGCAGGGCGCGATCCGCGTGGCGCGCCGCGAGCGTCGCATCGTGCAACGTAGCAATGACGATGCCGCCGGCGTCGGCCCGCGTGCGGAAGAGTTCCAGCACTTCGTTGCGATGCTGCGGATCCAGGTGATTGGTCGGCTCGTCCAGCAGGCATATGGGCGCGTCCTGTGCGAGCAGGGTTGCGATCTCGAGGCGCCTGCGTTCGCCGCCCGAGAGTGTCGTCACGTCGCGCGCCGCAAGACCGGCAAGTCCTACCGCGGCGAGCGCCGCCTGCGCGCTCGCGACATCCGTTTGCGCCTTCCCATTGCCAGAATGGCAGGTGCGGGTGCCGCCCGATCAGCACGGCGTCGAAAACCGTTGACGGAAACGGGTCTTCGTTCAACTGTGCCAGGAGCGCAAGCCGTTGCGCGCGTTCGCGGCCGCTCCATTCAGTCAAGTCACGGCCATCAAGGTCGACCCAGCCCGCGGCCGGCGCGCGCAGTCCGGCCAGGGTGTGCAGCGTGAGTGTCTTGCCGACGCCATTGCGGCCGAGAACCGCGATGAATTCGCCTTGCCGCGCCCGGAATGTCAGCCGGTGCACCAGCCTGCGGCCGCCGGCCTCGACATCGACGCCATTGCCGGCGAGCCGCACACTGGCACGTTCGGTCAGGGCTGCAGGCGCTGGTGCTGCCATGGCCGGGTCTGGTTGTGCGTGCCGCCAGTAGACGTCAGTTCGCGCGTCCAGAGGACGCGGTCATGCAGCCGGTGCTCACCCTCGACCCACAGTTCGACGACCTCCGCCCATAAGTGATAACCGCCCCAGCCGGTCGGTCGCGGCAGGCGCAAGTCGGCGTCCTCATCGTCGCCGGCGGCTTGGAACGGATTCGGCGTCCCGAGACGGACCGCGGTGTCACGAAGCTTCTCGACCAATGCATGGCGCGAGGCGATCGGCGCGCTCTGCTGGCTGGTAATGGCCGCCAAGCGGCTCTGCCAGGGCCGGCTTGCAAAGTAACTGTCGCTTTCGGCTGCGGGCGCAGCGGCAACCGGCCCTTCGACGCGCAATTGCCGGCCGAGCTCGTCCCACTGGAATACGACGGCCGCCCAGGGCCGCGCAGCGAGCTCTCTGCCCTTGCGCGAGTCATAATTCGTGTAGAAGACGAGATAGCCGGGATCGGTCACGATTTCCTTGCAAAGCACCACGCGGGCCGAGGGTCGCCCGCCAGAATCCGTCGTCGCCAGCACCATCGAGTTTGGATTGCGCTGGATTTTCCCTTTCCAGGCCTCATCCAGCCAGGCAGCAGCCAGCGGCAGCGGGTCCTCCGGCAACGGGTCGGGCAGCGGCTGGACTCGCGTTGTCATGGGGCGATGTTAACGCGGCACCGCCGGAGCGGTGTAATTTGCAGCTTCCATGCATCGCATCACCATCAATGGCATCCGGATCGGCTGTGTCGACACCGGTAATGGAACACCGCTTCTGTTGCTGCACGGCCTCGGCGGCAGTCATGATGACTGGCGATTGCAGATTCCCGTATTTGCTGGGAAGTACCGGGTGATCGTGCCAGACCTGCGCGGCTTCGGCGCAAGCGAACGGCGCGAGCCATTCACCATCCAGCGTCATGCCCGCGACATGATGGCACTGCTGTCTGCGCTCGAGCTGGAACGGGCGCACGTTGTCGGGCTTTCGATGGGCGGTGCGGTCGCAATCGAAATTGCATTGCGCGCGCCGCAGGCCGTTGCATCGCTCGTACTCGTCAACACGGCGCCGGGATTCACGCTGACCGACTGGCAGCGCCGGCGCATGGCCTGGCTTCGAATGCTGGTGGCGCTTGTGCTAGGCGTTGGCGGCGTCGCGCGCCTGTTCAGCCAGGGCGTATTTCCAGCGCGCAACCAGGGCCGGTTGCGCCGGCGGTTCATCCGGCGCGCGAGTCACACCAGTCGCTGGGTCTATCTCGCGACGTTGAGGTCTCTCACGCGCTGGAATGCCGAATCGCGGTTGCACGCTATCCGTACGCCGACGCTCGTCATCGGCGCCGAGCACGATTTCACGACGAGCGAGGAAAAAAACCGCTGGAGTTCGCTTATCCCGGGTGCCCGCTTCATTGAAATCAGGGGCAGTCATCACCACACGGAACTCGATTCCCCCAGGGAGCTAAACCGCGTGGTCCTGACCTTCCTGTCGGCCTTGAATGACTGATTAAGCCACGATTCAGCTTGGCGGGCGGACACTGGCTCCACGCACCCTGAGGAGGAGCCATGATGACCAAGTCAAGATTGCTGGCGGCGGCGACACTGGCGGCGCTGCTCGCGGGCCCGGCGCTCGCGGACGGCAAGTTCAAGCGCGGAGACGATCGCTACCGTGGCCAGGCCCACAGCTATCGCCACGACGACCGGCGCGATGATCGCCGCCATGACGACCGGCATGATCCCGGCCGGCAGTACGATCGCCACTGGCGCCACGTTCCGCCAGTCCACTATCGCAGCAACAGCGGCTACAGGCTGGGTTACGAGTACGGCTGGCGCGACGCAGCGCGGAGTTGCCGCGCAGACTATCGCCCGGGCCGCTGGTACCGTGACCGGCGCGACAGCTACTGGTATTTTGGCTTCGAGTTCGACGGCTGACCGCAATGGCAATTGACGCAAAGATCACCGGCCCGCTTGCGTCCGTGCAGGCGGGCCGGTACATAGGGCAGACACAAGAGAGGCTGCTGCCCGAATGGATCTACAGGAACTGCGTGATCAGCTGACCCGGCTGGATGGAGAATTGCTCGGTTTGATCGCCGAGCGCCAGCGCCTGTCCACCGAAGTTGCACGTGTGAAACGCAGAACCGGCCACCCAACCCGCGACTACCAGCGCGAACGGGACGTGTTGATGAATGCCCGCTCGACGGCGGCAAAACTGGGCTTGCCGCCGGCGCTGGCAGACAACGTGTTGCGGCTGTTGATCCGCAGTTCGCTGGCAACGCAGGAACAGATGCAGGTGGCGGCCCGGAGCCAGGGCAGCGGCAGGCGCGCGCTCGTGATCGGCGGCGCCGGCAAGATGGGGCGCTGGTTCGTCGATTTCCTGCACTCCCAGGGCTTTGTCGTCGAGGTGGCAGACCCGGCCGGCACCGTGGAACCCCATGCGCATCGCGCCGACTGGCAGTCCGACGACTTGACTCACGACGTTATCGTCGTCGCCACACCGCTCGGCATCACCCAGGCGATCCTGGAACAGCTGGCAAGGCACCGGCCGCCCGGTCTCGTATTCGATATCGGATCGCTCAAGACGCCGCTGCGTGCCGGGCTCACCGCACTGAAGCAGGCCGGCGTACGGGTGAGTTCGGTGCATCCGATGTTCGGCCCGGAAACCGACCTGCTGTCGGGACGGCATGTCATCCATGTCGATGTCGGCCGGCCCGATGCCGTGGCCGAGGCGCAAACGCTGTTCACCTCGACGATGGCCGAACAGGTCGTCACCACCCTCGATGACCATGACCGCTTGATCGCCTATGTGCTGGGCCTCTCGCACGCTGTCAATATCGCGTTCTTCTCCGCGCTGGCAGACAGTGGGGAGGCAGCGCCCAGACTCGCACGGCTCTCCAGCATCACCTTCGACGCGCAACTCGGCGTCGCCTCGATGGTCGCGGGCGAAAGCCCCGCACTCTATTTTGAGATCCAGGCGCTGAACGAATACGGGGGCGAATCCCTGGCGGCACTCGCCGAGGCGGTCGGGCGGCTGCAGGCTCTCGTCAAGGATCAGGATGCGGCGGGTTTTGCGCGCCTGATGCGGCGCGGCCAGAGCTATCTTCAGGATCGCGCCGCCGCGCGCCAGACTTGACCGCCGATGCAGGCCTCGTTTCCATCAGGCCTGGCGGCGACGCACAAGAAGCAGGAACAAGGGTACGCCGACCAGCGCCGTGAGTGCGCCCACCGGCAGCTGGCGTGGCGCCACGATCGTGCGTGCCAGGAGATCCGCCACGACCAGAAGCGTACCGCCGGCGAGCGCCGCGGCCGGAATCACGATGCGATGTGCGGATCCTGCCACCAGCCGCACGAGGTGAGGTGTCACAAGGCCTACAAATCCGATGCTGCCCGCCGTCGTGACTGCCGCCGCTGTCAACACTGAAGCGGCGACATAGATCGCCATGCGCAGGCCCCGCACCGGCACGCCGAGTGTTTGCGCCTGCAAATCACCGCGGGCAAGCGCATCCAGTGGCCGGGCCGCCAGCAGACAGGCGGGGATCGCGAGGAGCGCAAGCACGAGCAGGGGCCAGGGCGTGCGAACATAGGCAAAATCGCCCAGCAGCCAGAACAGCATGCCGCGCAGCCTGAGGTCGTCCGACAGTGACAGCAGCAGGCTGACAATCGCACCGCAGCCCGCCGCGACCACCACGCCGGTCAGCAACAGCCGCGTCGTGGTCCAGCCGCCCGGGCCATGCGCGACGGCGAATACGAGCAGCATGGCGGCGAAGGCCCCGGCGGCGGCACCGATGTCGACGAAGAGCCCGGCGAGCCCCGCCAGCATCACGCCGAGGGCTCCCACGGCGGCCCCCCCGGAGATGCCGAGCACATAGGGATCCGCGAGTGGATTGCGCAGCAGCGCCTGCATCAGGACGCCGGCGAGCGCGAGCACGACACCCGCGCCAAATGCGGCGAGAACGCGTGGCAGCCGCAACTCGAAGACGATGGTACGGATCAGCGGATCGCCGCCGGCAAGACCTGCCCAGGGAGCGTCGAGCCCCGAGCTTCCCAGGCTGAGCGATGCGATGATTGCCACTATTGCCGCGACCGCGAGCAGTGCGATCAGGATCGGCGCGGGCATCCGGGTCATCGGCGCTTGCCTCCTGGCAACGAGCCTGCATTATTCATGAACCGCCGGTGATTTTCCGGGTCGTACCTATCGACCGGCCGCTGTGGAAGAATTCACGCCGATGGACCGCGAAACTGATTACATCGATGAGGCCGGCTACCGCGCCAATGTCGGCATCGTGATCATGAATGGCGATCGCCAGGTGTTCCTGGGAGGACGCGCGCGGGCGCGCGGCTGGCAGTTTCCGCAGGGAGGAATACGACGCGGCGAGCGCGCCGAGGAAGCCCTGTACCGGGAGCTTGAGGAAGAGGTGGGGCTGCGTCGCGGGCAGGTCAAGGAGGTCGCACGCACGCGTGGATGGCTGCGCTATCGGCTGCCGCCGCAATTCATCCGCCGTGACTCGAGCCCGCTTTGCATCGGCCAGAAACAGCGCTGGTTCCTGCTGCGTCTCGGAACCGAGGACTCGGCGCTCGATTTCAATGCGACCGAACAGCCTGCGGAATTCGACCGCTGGCGCTGGGCGGACTGGTGGGAGGCGGTGCACGACGTCATCTACTTCAAGCGTCGCGTTTATGCGCGCGCCCTGCACGAACTAGGCGCTCACGCATTTCCGGAAGGCCTGCCACCGTATCCGGACTGGTGGGAAGAGCGCATATCCCGCGGGTGGCCCGGTGCAAAGACCGCGTCCGGGCGCTGATCAGGACGGCTTCGCAATGGCCAGCAGCACGATGCCGATCAGCAGGAGCGTCGGCACTTCGTTGAACCATCGAAACCAGCCCGCAGGATGCCGGTTTCCCCCGGCCGCGAATGCACGGACCAGCCGCCAGTTCCAGAGGTGATATGCGATGAGCGCGGCGAGCAACACCAGCTTGGCGCGCATCCAGCCTGCCGACAGCAGCGCAGGATTCAAAGCGAGCAGCCAGGCGCCGAACAGCACCGTCAGCAACGCGCCGATTGTCATGATGATGAACAGCCGCCGTTCCATGACGCGAAACCGTTCGATGCCGACACTGTCAGTTGCCGCGGCGTGGTATACGAAGAGCCGCGGCAGGTAGAAGAGCCCCGCGAACCAGGTGACCATGAATATCACATGCCAGGCCTTGACCCAGATCATCCGGCATCTCCCACGCGTTCCGGCAGATTCTAGCCGGGCCGGGGCCTGAGGGAGCGGTCAGTCGCATGTCCTGGTCCCGCCGGTATCACATCGGGTTCGCTGCCCTGGCTGCGCTGCTCGTGTTCTATGGCGGATTCGAACTGGGACGAGCGCGCAGCGGATACTCGATTAGCGATTCGCTGCGGGACCACATCGAGCATCGGCGCCAGCTCGGCAAACTTCGCGCGGAGAACGAGGCGCTGCAACACCGCGTGTCGGCAGCCGAGATCGGCCAGCGGGTCGACCGCCAGGCCCAGTCCGAGACGCAACGCATGATAGGCGACCTGCAGGCCGAGACGGCGCGCCAGCAGCAGGAGCTGCAGTTCTACCGAGGGCTCGTTGCCCGCCAGTTCGGTGCCGGCACGCTCCGTGTCCAGGAACTCAAGATCCGCCCCGATGAGGGGCGCCGCTACCTGGTGCAGATAACGCTGGTCCAGGCGGCTGCACGCAACAGCATCGCCAACGGCTCGATAAGCTTTGCAATTGACGGTACACGGAGCGGCGCACTGGTCCAGCTGGCGCTCGCCGAGATCGAGGTCAACAAGCGGCGCGAGCTCCCGTTCTCGCTGCAGATTCTTCCAGCAGATCGATGTGCCGATCGAGTTGCCGGAGGATTTCGAGCCCGCGAGCCTCCAGGTCGAGTATCGCCAGGGACGCGGCGGCGAGCCGGCAAGACAGATTTTCACCTGGCGGGTGGAGGGCGAACCCGAAACCCCGGTTCTTTGACCTGCCCCGGCCCCTGACCTAGAATGACGAAGCAGGAATTTTTCTTTGTGTATTAAGGATTTATGTTCGAAGCAGTCCGAAACAGCGATGATCTGGTATTCACCGATGCCGCCGCCCGCAAGGTCGGTGAGTTGATTCGTGAAGAGGGCAACGCGAACCTGAAGTTGCGAGTGTTCGTGTCAGGCGGTGGCTGCTCGGGATTCCAGTACGGCTTCACCTTTGACGAGAAGATCGAGGAGGGTGATGCGGAATTCCCGAATCAGGGGGTCACGCTCCTGGTGGATCCCCTGAGTTTCCAGTATCTCGCCGGGGCTGAAATCGACTACCGCGAGGACCTCGAGGGCGCGCAGTTCGTGATCCGCAATCCGAATGCCGCAACAACCTGCGGCTGCGGGTCCTCGTTCTCGACCTGAGTTCAGGGATCAGCGCCCGGCGTGGGCGACGCGGATCGGCTCGGCGGCGGGCGCATCGAGGCGCGCAAGCAGCGGCGCCGTCTTCGCCCGGAAGTCTTCCATCAGGTTCGCCGGAATCGGATCGGCCTTGGGCATCGTGACCCTGGCCGGATTCTTGTGCACGCCGTTGACGCGATATTCGTAGTGAACGTGCGGCCCGGTCGCGAGTCCCGTCATGCCGACATAGCCGACGACCTCTCCCTGGGCAACGCGGTCGCCGACTCCAACTTCGCGCGCAAAGCGCGACATGTGCGCGTAGAGGGTGGTGATGCCATGCTGAATGCGCGATCTCGACCACGTTGCCGTAGCCGCCCTTGGAACCGCGGATGACCACGCGACCGGAACCCGCGGCCTTGATCGGCGTGCCGGTCGGCGCGGCGAAGTCGATGCCGCGATGCGCGCGCACGCGGTTGAGGACCGGATGCCAGCGTCGCCGGCTGTAGCCTGAACTTATGCGCGCGTAGTCGACCGGATAGCGCAGGAAGGCCTTGCGCACAGGACGTCCGTCGGGCGTGTAGTAGTCTGCGCGGCCGCCCGGCGTCACGTAGCGCACGGCGCGATAGTTGCGACCGGCATTGACGAATTCGGCAGCAAGGATGTCGCCGTCGCGCACGAACTCGCCGTCCTGCCATTGCTGTTCATGGGTGACGACGAAGCGGTCGCCCGGCTGCACTGCGTTTACGAAATCGATGTCGTACTTGAAGACATCGGCGAGCGACACGGCGAGGCGATCAGTTCCGCCAGCCTGGTTGACCGCGAGATAGAGCGAACTGTCGACGGTGCCCGTCAACCTCTGCTCCTGGGTCTCGAGCGGGTTCTCGACGATATTGGCGGAAAATCCCTGCTCTGCGCGCGTGACCGAAAGGGTCGCTGTCTCGTTGATCCGGCGGGTGAGCGACTTCAGCTCGCCGCCGAGGTGGGTCATCTGGATCACGTCACCGGGGCGGATGATATCGAGGCTCCTGCGGACGTCGGGCAGGTTGCGAAGCGCCGCCAGGTCCGCGACATCCAGCCGCAGTTCGCGGAAGATGCGGTCGAGCGTGTCATTGCGGCCGATCGTGACGGCGACGAATTCGAAAGGCGTTGTGGCTGCCGTCGTCGCGCTTGCATCGGCCGTGTCGGGCGCAAATTCCCGCTGCAGCGTCTCCGGCACCGGGTTCTGCAGCTGTGACCCGGCGGCGGCAAAGATCGAACCGGCAACGACGCAGGACGCGACCAGGCCGAAGCGGTGCGGACGCACGTCTGCAACGCTGACCTGCCGAATTCCTTCCCTGCGCCTGCCGTAATCCACCGCGGGTCCCCTGTCAGGTAGAGGCGGGACGGTAATCAAGGCGGCAGTTCACGTCAACCTATTGATTGTCTGGCCTTTGTACTGCGTCACGGATATTGGCGCCGTGGGGCCCCGCCGCGCATTGCTTATGCCCCTCCGCGCTCCTAGAGTTGCAGACTGACCGCCAGAAGGGTGCTGGCCTGGGGGATCGATGCTGCCGCCGGCACAACAGATCGAGGAATTGCGCCGCGGCGCCGCTGAGCTGCTGACCGAAGCCGGATCTCATCCGCAAGCTGGAGCGCGGGCGGCCGCTTCGGGTGAAAGCCGGTTTTGATCCGACTGCGCCGGACCTGCACCTGGGCCACACGGTGCTGATCAACAAGATGCGCCAGTTCCAGCAGCTGGGGCACCAGGTCATTTTCCTGATCGGCGATTTCACCGGGATGATCGGCGATCCCAGCGGCAAGAACGCGACCCGGCCGCGCCTGACACCGGATGAAGTCAAGGCCAACGCGCTCACTTACCAGGAGCAGATCTTCAAGATCCTTGACCCCGAGCGGACGGTGATCGATTTCAATTCACGCTGGTTTTCACCGATGACGGCGACCGGACTGATCGAGCTAGCTGCGAAGTACACGGTGGCACGCATGCTGGAGCGGGATGATTTCGCGAAGCGCTACAAGTCAAACCAGCCGATCGCCGTGCACGAATTCCTCTATCCGCTGGTGCAGGGCTACGACTCGGTGGCGCTCGAGGCCGATGTCGAGCTCGGCGGCACGGACCAGAAGTTCAACCTGCTGGTGGGGCGCCAGCTGCAGCCGGATTATGGCCAGGAGCCGCAGGTCGTGCTGACGATGCCGCTGCTCGAGGGGACGGATGGCGTCCAGAAGATGTCGAAGTCGCTCGGCAACTACATTGGCATCCACGAGCCCGCCGTCGACATGTTCGGGAAGCTGATGTCCATCTCGGACGAGCTGATGTGGCGGTACTTCGAATTGCTGTCGGCCCGTCCCTTGTCGGAAATCCGGAACTTGCGGGCGTCGGTGGCCGAAGGGCGCAATCCGCGCGACGTCAAGTTCGAACTCGCAGTCGAGATCGTTGACCGCTTCCACGGCGCGGGT
>CAVPJJ010000004.1:0-218180 GCA_963705405.1 uncultured Gammaproteobacteria bacterium
GAATATGGATTTCGCCGACGAGCAGTTGCGGCGTTTCGGCATGAACTATTTTCAGCTCGACGACGGCTGGGCGACCAAGAACGGGGATTGGGTCGTCAACGCGGACCGTTTTCCGGATCACGGCGACCAGAACGGCATCGAGTGGCTTTTGAACCGTGCGAAGGATCTGGGTTTTTATGCGGGCCTGTGGATTCGCGTTTTCGATGCACAGTCCAGCGCGCAAATCGTGACGGATCATCCCGACTGGTTTACGGATCCGATGCTTTTCGGACTTATTGATGTCGAGGGCGAGCAGACTCGATTTGTCGAATCCGGTCGTCATCGATCACATTCACGACGTTGTCGGCATGGTCAAAGGATGGGGGATCGATTGGCTCAAGCTGGATTTCGGTTATTTGTGCCCGATGACGAAGAGCTGGCTCGATCCGAATCTCACGCGCGGCGAGTATTACCGGCGCGGCGTGGAGGCCGTGCGCGACGAACTCGGCGACGACATTTTCTTTTTGAATGTCGCGGCAAGGGTGGAATTACGGGTTGGCGGATTCGGTGCGTCTGACTCTGGACACGCAGCCGGTGTGGGAAGGCGAGAATCCGAGCGATCCGATCGCGAAGTTCAGGGCCGAGCTGGAAACCGGGCTCGACCCGGCGACGACCCCTCGGTCTTCCCGCTCGCCACCCCGCTCATCGCCGGGCCCGGGCGCGATGGCCTCGATGATCCTGCTCGCCGGCCAGACCGCGGACCGCTCGAACTGCTCGCCGTCCACCTGGTGATGCTCGCGGTGCTCGCCGTGGTTCGGGGTCTGTTCGCGGCCCCGGCCTGCTCGAACGCGCGCTGAAGCGAGATCGGGATCAACGTGCTGACCCGGCTGCTCGGCATGCTGCTCGCCGCGCTGGCGGTGCAGTTCGTGCTCGACGGGCTGGCGGATTTCGGCCTTCTCGGCTGAGCCGGCACGGCGTCGCATTGGCGCCCGGCGCGCAATGCCGCCTATATCGGAGCCATGGACAGCACGACATTGGACGGCTCGCCTATCTCGTGCTCCTCGCTCGCGGCGGTGGGGGGGTATTTCATCGCCCAGAAACCGGCGGCAACTGGAGCAAGATCGCCCAGCAGGCGATGGTCTGGGGGCTGATCTTCGTCGGCGTGATCGCCGGCTACGGGCTGTGGACCGACATCCAGCGCGACCTCGCCCCGCGCCAGGCGATGGTCGGCACCGGCCAGCGTCGAGGTGCCGCGGATGTTCGACGGGCATTTCTACCTGACCCTCGCGGCTGAACGGCGCGCCGATCGAGTTCGTGGTCGACACCGGCGCGACCGACGTGGTGCTCACCCGCGCCGACGCCGCGACCGCCGGGATCGACCTCGCCAGCCTCGCCTTCACCGGCACCGCCACCACCGCCAACGGCATCGTGCGCACCGCCCCGCGCGCGGATCGACGAGGTCCGCTCGGCGAGATCACCGACCGCGACCTGCGGGTGTTCGTCAACGCGGGCGAGATGGACACAGTCGCTGCTCGGGATGTCCTATCTGCGCCGGTTCTCGAAGATCGAGATCGCCGAGGACACGCTGATCCTGACCCGCTGAGGGCGGCGCTCCGCCCCGGCGGCACGAGGCCCGGTTGCGATAGGGACCAGGCCTTGGTACTTGACCGGCGGTTTTCAATGCACGGCGGTCGAGATGCCGCAAGGCCGCAGGCGTGCGACGGCACCGCTCGCCTCAGCTCTCGGCCTTCATCTCCCAGCGGCCGCCTTCCTGGCTCCAGTATTTCGCCGTCGCCCCGGCCCCGGTGAGGCGCGCCACTGGCCGCGGGCGTGCTCGACCGCCGCCGGGTCGTTGCCGTCGAACAGCACCATCACCCGCGCCAGCCGCCGCCACCTCGTCGGCCGCGACCTCGGCGCCGTCGACCGAGACCAGGCAGTTGGCCGCGTTGGCCGCCTCGGCCGCGGTGGTCAGCAGGATCGGCTGGTCGGCGTCGTGCGGCCCGCCCGCAACCCCGTGCGGCAGGAAGCCCTCGTCGCCCCGAGCCAGAGCCTCTGGTCGAGCCAGGCCAGCCGGGCCTCGTCGCGCGCGCGCACCGCGACCCGCCAGCCGGCGTCGAGCGACTTGGCCAGCAGCACCGGCAGCGTCGCCTCCAGCGGCGTGCGGGTCATGTGGTAGAAGAAGGCCTCACCCATCGGCTCAGCCTCCCGGCGCGACCGAAAGGCGCGACCGGCCCGCCGGCAGCGGCCCCGCCCGGCCCATCACGCCCTCGTAGCCGTCGCGCACCAGCCGGTCGAGCGCGCGCACGCCCCAGCCGGTCGCGCCCTTCGGCGCCAGGGTGGTGTCTCCTTGACGCTGCGCCACCCCGGCGATGTCGAGATGGATCCAGGGGGTGTCCGTCCTTGACGAAGCGCTTGAGGAACTGCGCCGCGGTGATCGAGCCCGGCCGGCCGGCCGCCGACGTTCTTCATGTCGGCCACGTGACTTTCAGCAGCGTGTCGTAGGCCGCGCCGAGCGGCATCCGCCAGGCGCCCTCGCCCTCGGCCTCGGCGGCCTTGAGGAAAGCCTTGCAGAAGCCGTCGTCGTTGGAGAACACCCCGGCGTTCTCGTGGCCGAGCGCGATGATGCAGGCGCCGGTGAGGGTGGCGAGGTCGATCATCCCGGCGGGCTTGAAGCGTCTCCTGCGCGTACCACATCACGTCGGCCAGCACGAGGCGGCCCTCGGCGTCGGTGTTGATCACCTCGATCGTGTCGCCCTTCATCGAGCGCACGACGTCGCCCGGACTCGAAGGATGTCCGTACCTACGGCATGAGCCTCAGCAGCATCGCCGGACTCGATAGCCTGACAGGCTACGCGGGCGGCCCGCCGATACCGATGGAAAACGCCTACGCCGACCCGCTGGGTGGAGTTGTCGGTGGCCTCGCGGTCCTGCTGGCGCTGCATCACCGCAGGCGCACCGGCCGCGGCCAGCAGGTCGATTTCTCCCAGCAGGAATCGATCATTCAATTGATCGGCCCGGCGTTCATGGACAACGTGATGAATGGCCGGACGGCCGGGCCGATCGGCAACCGCCACCCGACGGCGGCCGCCGCGCCGCACGGCGTCTTCCCGGCGCGTGGCGAGGACCGCTGGGTCAGCATCGCCGTGATGAGCGATGCCGAGTGGCAGGGGCTGTGCCGGGCCATGGGCTCGCCGGACTGGGCCAGCGACCCGGCGTACGCACAGGCTACCGGGCGCATCGCCGGCATCGAGGTGCTCCACGAGCGTCTCGCCGAATGGACCAGTGGCCATGACGACTACGCGCTCGCAGCCTTATTGCAGGGGCACGGCGTCTGCGCGGCGCCGGTACTCGACGTCGGCGACCTGCTGAAGGACCCGCACTATCGTGCGCGCGGCACCTTCATCGAGGTGGCGCATCCGCTCGGCTTCCGCGAGACGATCTACGGCGCCTACGTCAAGGCCAGCCGCAGCCGGGTCGACGTGCAGCCAGGCCCGGTGATTGGCCAGAACAACGACTACGTGTTCCGGGACCTGATGCAGTTGCCGGAGGACGAGTACCGGGGCCACATCGCCGAGCAGGTCATCTACTGATCCCGCTCAGGCCGCCATGGCGGTGGCTCAGGACATCGTCAGGCCGCCGCTGACGCTGATCGCCTGCCCGGTGATGAAGCTCGAGCCACCGGTCGCGAGGTACATCACCAGGTCGGCCACTTCCTCCGGCTGAGCGAGCCGCCGCATCGGCGTGGCCCGGATCATGCCTTCCGTGAGCTTCGCGGTGAGCCCGCCCCCGGCCGTGTTCTGCACCAGTGATTCGGTCGCAATCGGCCCCGGGCAGACCACGTTGACGGTGATGCCGTGCCGCGCGTTTTCGCGCGCAAGTGATTTCGACAGCGCGATCACGCCGCCGCGGGCCGCCGCCGAAGCGGCCTCGGCGGTCGAGCCGACCTTGCCGGAGTCCGAGGCGATGGTCACGATCCGGCCCGAATGCTGCCCGATCATCCGCGGAATCACCGCGCGGCAGCAGTACATCACGCCCATCAGCTCGACCTCGATCGCCCGCTGCAGCGTCTCGATGGGACACTCGTGGAAAAGCCGGAGCTGCGAGAGCCAGCCGTGGGCGTGTACCAGCAGGTCGACCCGGCGGAATTCCGCGATGCCGCGCGCGACGCAGTGCTCCGCCTCCTCCGCGTGGCCGATGTCAGCCTTCACCGGCAGGCAGCGGCCGCCGCGCGCCTCGATCGCGGCCTGCAGCGCCAGCGCCTTGTCGTCGGACGTGCGATAGACGAGCACGAGGTCCCAGCCGGCGTCGGCAAGTCTCGTGGCCACCAGCGAACCGATGCCGCCCGTGGCGCCGGTGACGATGGCCATCCGGCGACTCATAGGACCGGGTAGTCGGTGTAGCCGGCCGCGCCCGGCGTGTAGAGCGTACTGCGGTCGAACTCCGCAAGCGGCAGGCCTTCGCGAATGCGCCGCACGAGGTCCGGATTGCCGACGAACAGGCGGGCGAAGGACACGGCATCGCCCTGTCCGGAGCGCAGCGCCGCGCGCGCGCTGCCCGGATCGAAGCCGTCGTTGAGGATCAGCATGCCATCGTAGTGCCGGCGCGCGAGCGCGAATGCGTCGAGGCCGGGCAGCGGTGATCGGATCACATGCAGCCAGGCATAGTTCAGCGGCCGGATCGCTTCGAGCAGTGCCGCATAGGTGGCCGACGGGTCCGAATCCGCGACATCGTTGAAGGGGTTGCCGGGGCAGATGCGGATGCCGACCCGGCCGGCGCCGATCGCCCCGCACAGCGCCTCCATCACCTCGACGACGAAACGTGCGCGGCCGGCGGCCGAGCCGCCGTAGGCGTCGGTTCGCTGGTTGGCGTTGGCCGACAGGAACTGCATCGGCAGGTAGCCGCTGGTCGCGTGCAGCTCGACGCCGTCGAAGCCTGCCTCATGCGCGTTGCTTGCGGCGGCGGCGTACTCGGCGACGACTTCGCGGATGCCGGTGGCCGTCAGCGCCTCCGGCAGGTCGCAATCCTGCATGCCTGCGGTATCGGTGAAGACCCTGGCCTGCGCCCGAATGGCCGAGGGTGCGACGGTGCGGGCGCCCGCGGCCTTGTTGTAGTGGCTGCCGACGCGGCCTGTGTGCATGAGCTGCGCGGCGATGCGGCCGGATCCGGCGTGGACCCGCGCCGTGACCGCGCGCCAGGCCGCGACCTGCGCCTCATCGTGCAGGCCGGGCGTGCGCGCATAACCCTTGCCGTGGACCGAGGGCTGCACGCCTTCGGTGACGATGAGCCCGGCACTCGCGCGCTGGCCATAGTAGAGGACGTGCAGCTCATCCGGCCGGTCGCCTGCCACCGCCCGGCTCCTCGTCATCGGCGCCATCACGACGCGGTTCGCGCAGGCGATCTCGCCGAACGTCACGGGCGTGAACAGTGGATCGGGTGCGGCAGGGTCCATCAGGTCAGTCTCCGGTCCCGGAACATGAGCTTCAACTGCGGGTCACGATAGCAGTTTCCGGCGCACTCGAAATGCGCTGGCAGACGGCTAGACGGCGGTCGGACGCTTCTGCACCGCGGGTAGTCCCGCCGGCCTGGCGCGGAATACACGCGCGAGCCGGGACTTGAGGTCGGTCCACAGCACCTGGCGGGCGTGCCGCCACGCCGGCCGGAAGTCGTCGCGCGCGTACACGGCCTCGGTGCGCGGGGCACCCCGCAGTGAGCGCCCCCACTCGAGCAGCGACGGTCCGCCAGCATCGCGCAGCCGCCTGACGGCAACCATGTCCGACCAGATCCGGTACCAGGTGATGTCATCGCGCCATGTGGTGACCGGATCGACGGCATGGCCGGCGAGGTCACGCCAGGCCACATGGCAGATGTCGACGCCGCAGGCGGGAGCCAGGCCAATCGTGTTGACCGGCCGCGGGTTGATCTCGATCAGCCTGTACTGGCCGGTCGCGGAGTCGTACTTGTACTCGACACCGCAGATCCCGGAAAAGCGCATTCCCTGCAGGAGCCGGAGCGACTGTTCAACCACCCGGTCGTCGTGACAGGAAACCGTCATCGTGCAGTAGCCGAAGTCGAGCGGCAGCTGCCGGACCTTGCGCCGAACGCAGTACGCAAGCGGGGTACCGTCCTCGCGCAGGTACCCGAGGAACGTGTACAGCTGCTCATCCCGTCCGCCGATGACCTCCTGGAGCATGACGTCCCTGAAGTCCTCACCCATGGCCTCGCAGGTGCTTTGCAGTTCGTGGGGCGTGCGCACGATCAGCGCCTTCCGGCCCTGCGAGACCCGTTGCATCGAGGCCAGCCGCCAGCTGTGGGCCACGAGAGGCTTGATGATGTACGGGTAGTTCCGGATCGTTGCGGCAAGCCGCCTGACATCCGCCTGGCTCCCGGGGAAATAGGTCTCCGGGATCGGTATCCCGAGCCGCTCTGCCTGTTCGTACTGCCGGCGCTTGTTGACCAGCAGCGCCATGACTTCCGGTCGCGCGACGCACATCCGGTAGGCGCTCCCGAGGGCGGCGCGATTCGCGCCGAGAAATTCCGCGCAATCGTCGCTGGCCGGGATCAGCACGCGCGGCCCCGGATAACGGGTGGCCAGCTGCAGCAGGTACTCCACGAGCGCCGGTCCCGATTCGTACTGGTTCGGGCAGATGGCGATCGCGCTGCAGTACCTGGAACCCAGGCTGTGGTCCAGGTAGTTTGGGTGAACGCGCACGACTGGCACGCCGTGCCGCCCGAGGGAGCGCGTCACCGCGAGGGCGATCAGGCTGATGCTCTTGCTGCGCCGCGCGGGATCCGGCTCGTGGCTGATGACGAACGCGGTGCCGGGGCTCACGGCCGGGGAGGCGCTCATCCGGCAGGGCCTTGCGCAGCCGCGTACACGATGCCGTCCATGATCCGGCGCGCGGTCCGGTCGATCCGTATCGAGTGGATGACCGGCCGGCCCGAGTCGCGCGAACAGTCGATCGCGGGCGCGATGACGCCCTGCGGATGACCGATGCGCAACCTGCTGCGCCCGGTGCCGGGCGGCGCGGCCAGTAGCCCGGCCACGATGGTGCCCGGGGTACTTGCCGCCGCGACCAGGCACATGGCGCCGGTGACCGCGAATACCTGGTGCACCCGCTCCTGATTGATGATCCGCGCAACGATATCCACGGATTCCCGGTCGGGTGGCCCGACGATCGCGACCTTCAGCCGGGCGGCCCGACCACTCCCGGGCACGGCGCGGCCGTCGTTCGTGAGGAATCGCTCGGCAACGGCTGTCCGGATTTCCTCGATCTCCCGCTTCAGGGCCGGCATCGCCTCGAGTTCCTCCGCGCTCTCGGCTCCACTCAGCGACCAGGCATCCGCCGGGAGGATCGCATACAGGTTCCCGCAGTCGACCAGTGAGAAACGGACCCGCCGGCCGCCGGCCGTCCGGATTTCGTCGACCGGTTGCTCCGAGGGCAGGAGCTGGCCGGTATCGCCGCCAGCAGGGTTCATGAAGTCGAGATGCAGCTCTGTCGCCGCTACCCGGTCACTCGTCTCCGGCACCGAGACGTGGATCCGACGGTCATTGTTCGTGCAGTGGATCCGCACCAGGGCCTGGCCGGCCACTGGGTCCACCATCCGTTCCTGCAGCGCGTAGAGCGCGACCGCCGCCGCCGTGTTACCGCAGGTCACTGCGTAGTTGACGGTCGGCGAGCGGATGCCGACCTGCCCGAACGTGTAGTCGACGTCGGTGGTGGGATCGGTCGGGGGTCCGACGATCGCGACCTTGCTGGTCAGCGGGTCGGCGCCGCCGAGCCCGTCGATCTGTCGCGGATCCGGGCTGCCGAATGCCGACAGGATCAGCTCGTCCCGCGCGGCCGGATCCGCGGGCAGGTCCGCCGCAGCGAAGACGACCGCCTTGCTGGTGCCGCCTCGCATGATGGCGCAGCGGATGGCATGTCTCATGGCCGCTCCACGACACGGTTCGGGACCGGGCGCAGGTAGGCGCCGGTTGGCCAGACCCCGATCCGCAGCGGCAGCCCGCGGTAGCCCGGGCAATAACCGAGGAGGTCCATGCCGGTGCGTTCCACGGCGAGCCAGCGGCGCTTGTGTTCGGAGTGACCGCCGAGGAAATCGTACTCCGTCAGGCCCTGCCGGATGCAGTCCTGGATGACCCACGCCCTCAGCGCGTTGCCGACGTGCGGCGAGTACTCCGGGTCAAAGCCTTCCTGGAGCTGCAGCAGCACGCCGCGATAGACGTAGCCGATCTGCACCGCCTTGTGCTCCCCGTGGTCGGAGAGAGTGAACATCGCGAGCCAGCCCCGGTCGAGCGCCACCGGCGCGAAACGCTCGTAGAAGTCCTTTTCCCTGGCGTTGCGATCGAACACTCCCGGCTGGCCGACGGTTCGCCAGCGCTTGCCATGGAGCAGGAACAGTGACTGCAGCGCAGCGTTCAGTTCCTGTTTCGTGGTGACCCGCCGCACTTCGACACCCGGTTGCGACAGGATCCTCTTCGAGGTTCGCCGGAGCTGCTGGCGGCGATTCGCTGACATGCCCGCGAGGTAGGTCTCGTAATCCGCCGGCAGCGTCACGGCCGAGAAGTCCTTCGGCCGGCTCCTGACGCCCAGTCGCCCGTGCCGGAGCGCCCGCAAGACCGGCTCGTGGGCGCCGGACCAGGACCCGATCATCGGCATCCAGATCAGGTCCCATTCCCGGCGCAGCGCGCGCAACGCCTCCGCGATCACGGCGCCAACACGGTCCTCGTACGCCTCGTGCAGGATCCAGGTCTGGTACTCGGCGCCTGAATCGACGTCGCCGATGATGCGCAGCGCGCGGTATCGCCACAGCCCGAGCAGCCGGTACTCAGCCCGGTAGAAGGGGGCAACGCCCAGCAACTCATCGTTGGGGCCGCGTACGCAGATGACCACGAGGCTGGTGACCGATCGCTGTTCCTGCAGCCAGCTGTCGAGCCATTCCCAGGTCATCGACAGCTGGTCGGCCCGGCTGGCGGCCAGCAGGGAATTCCACTGGCCCCTGAGGGTTCGCCACTGGTCCGGACTCCGGATGACCTCATGCCGCATCGAAACCCTTGCCGTCGTTCGTTCCGTCGGGAAAACCCATGCGTATCAGCCAGTTTGGAGGTTTCAGCCGCCAGGCTCCCCGATCCATTTCACAGAATGCGACGCCCACCCGGGGCGGCAGCCGAAAGCTTCAGCCTGACGGCGAGTTCAGCCATCAGCCAGTGCCCGGCGCCTCGCCCGTCTCGCGGATCCGCCGGGCCTCCACGTAGAACCGTTTCTCGTCGGCCTGGCCCATCGAGAACGCCTTGCGCGGCAGGGGTCCCTCGCGCACGACCCGGCGGAGCAGTTCGTCCTTGCCGAGAACCGGCAGGTGCAGGCCGACGCAGCGGGCGTCCTGCGCCAGGCGCTCGAGGGCGCCGTCACCGTGGACGTAGTCAACATGCGTTGCTCCGCCGCGCTCGATGAAACGCTCGATGAAGGGCTCGAAGGTCCCGACCGCAAGGGTCGATTCAGGGTCGGTGACCTCGATCACGCTGAAGCGTGGTCCCGGCCCGATCAGGCCAGCGACGTGGCACGCGCCCTGGGCGGCAGCCACCCGCTCGCGCATCGCGACCGCCGACGGCAGCTCGGTGCAGGACACGCGGCTGCCGAATTCGGCGGCCAGGGCCGCTTGGATTCCGGCCGACACGCCGAACAGCAGACGATGGATCGCCGCGAACTCGAGCGCCGGGTCGTGGATGTTCACCACTTCCACGAGCGCAAAGCGGGCCGGATGGTTCCTGTGCACGGAGCCACGGATGCTCTCCCAGTACGCGCGGGCGGTCGCCAGCGAGTGATTGCCGTCGCCGACCGCGAAGAGCATCACCGGGGTTCCGGCCGGCACGCCGTAGCGCGCGGCGAATGTTTCCGGGCTCGCCAGCGCCCGCAGGGCCTGCACTACACGTTCGCCGCGAACCGCGTCCAACGCCCGGCCGGCGATGTGTCCGCCGCCCTGCATCAGCTCGGTCTCATAGAGTCCGGGCAGTGCGCCGCGCTCGGCCTCGACGGCCCCGATGACTGTGTTCTCCGGGTCATCGATCAATACCAGGATGTGCGGCAGCTCAAGGTCCGCGCCGCGCCGCACCTCGATGCGCGGGCCCAGGCGCTCGACGATCGTGCCTTCCGTCGGCCGGATCGGACTGCTGGATTCCGGGCTGAAATCGTAGGCCTCGAGGTCGAGCTCCAGCATCAGGCCACGGCGGAGCCGTCCACCAGCGGTGCGCTCCACGTAAACGGCGCCCGCGTGCTCGCGGAGCAGTCCTTCGGCGAGGTAGCGGCGCATCGCGTTCTGGATCCGGCCAGTGCGCGCCGCCGCCTCCGGGGTCCCGAGGTACAGTTCGGGCAGGATCAGGTGCAGGGTCGAGGGGGCGTCGCCGACCTCGCGTTCGACGCGGCGCCAGTATTCCGGCTCCGAGGTGTACTGGTCGCAGGCGATCACGGCCCATTTCGCCAAGTCGATTCCAGGGCGGGGCAGCAACAGCCGAGGCAGTCGGAAGCAGGTCGCAGCGTTCATCGGGTGCCGTGGTCGGTGGACACCGCGCATTTTACTGCAACGGCCCGCGATGCGAATCGCCGTGAACCCGGATTGCGATGCCCTCAGGGCGGCGGGATGAAAAGCTCCGCTGTCTTGCCGCCATCCGCGGACAGGCAGGCGCCGGTCACGTACGACGACTCGTCGGAGGCCAGGAACAGCGCGACGCTGGCGATCTCAGCGGGTTCCCCGAAGCGCCCGAGCGGCACCGCAGCCGCGATCTTGCGGCCCCAGCCGGCGCCGGGCCCGGCAAACCCGGCTTCGGTCGCCGGCGTGTTGATGACGCCGGGCGCGATCACGTTGACGCGCACGCCCGCGGGCGCGCCCTCGATCGCGGCGCAGCGCGTGAAGTGGATGAGCGCCGCCTTGGCAGCGCCATAGGCGGACATCCCGGTCAGTGCCAGCAGCCCGTTGATCGAGGCGATGTTGACGATCGAGCCGCGACGCGCCGGCAGCATCACCTTGAAAGCCTCACGCGTCGTCACAAAGCTCGCGTCGACGTTGATGCGGAAATCGCGGCGGAAGGTCTCGATGGTCATGTCGGTGATCGCGCCGTAGGTCACGGACGGGGCGTTATTGACGACGATGTCGAGCCGGCCATTGGCCGCGGCAGTGGCGGTGACGAAAGCCGCGAGCGCCTCGTCGTCGCCGACGTCGAGGGCCTGGTGACTGGCGCTGCCGCCGGAACTGCGGATTTCCGCTGTGACGGCGGCCAGGACGTCCGCGCGCCGGGCGCAGATCGCGACATGCGCGCCCTCGGCGGCGAAGCGTCGGGCAATCGCCGCGCCGATGCCCTGGCTCGCACCGGTGATGAGTGCTACCCGGCCGTGCAGGCGGTCTCCCATGTCCCGATCCTCGCTTGCCGCAACTGCGCACCACCATAACAAGGTCCCTGCGCCTGCGGTATATCGGCAGCCGACGGGCCGTCGGCGAGGTTCGCCCGTGGCTGCTACTGCTACACTGCCCGGATACCCGCCGGGGAGCCCCATGAGCGCGGATTCAACGTTGCTGACGGCGTCCGGAGCCGCCTTTGAGCTGGTCGATACCGAGGTCAGGGGCTATCGATGCCGGGTATTCCGCCGGGCCCCGCCGACGCTGCCCGAGTTTCTCGCCGGCCTGGACTGGCGGGCCGACCGCGAGTTCCTGATCTATGGCACCAGGCGCCTGAGCTTCGCGGATGCGTGGGCCCAGGCCGCTGCGCTCGGCTCCGCGCTGCACGAGCAATTCGGCATCGGCCCGGGTGTGCGGGTGGGCCTCGCGATGCGCAATCTCCCGGAGTGGATCGTCTCCTTCCTCGCGATCTCGCGCCTCGGTGCCGTGCCGGCGCTCTGCAACAGCCGCGGTTCGTCCGAGGAACTGGTCCACGCACGCGATTCCAGCGGCTGCGCGGCGATGATCACCGACGGGCGCTGCGGGCGCGAACTCGCACGTGCCGGCGCCTCGCCGGTTCCCTGGCTCGTCGTTTCCGACAGCGCTGCGGAGGGCGCCGACCGGGAACGGGACGCCGCCGACCTGCAGGCGGCGCGCGCCGCCGGCGCCGGCGACTATGCCGGTTTCCTGCAGCGGGGCACGGGCGGCACGCTGCCAGCGGTCCGCGTCGCGCCGATGGACCCGGCGATGGTCCTGTTCACGTCGGGCACGACCGGCCGCGCGAAGGGCGCGATCCTGAGCCACATCGGCACGACCAACGCGATCTGGGCCAACCTCTTTTCCGGCGCGCTGGTCGGCCGGCGGTTTGCCGCACGCCTCGGGATTCCGTTCGAGCAGCTCGCTGCGCGCATGCCGCAGGTGAGCCAGCTGCTGGTCTTCCCGCTGTTTCACACCAGCGGCGTGCACTCCGGATTCCTGGCGACGCTGGCGCGCGGTGGCAAGATCGTGCTGATGCGTCGCTGGAACGCCAGCGAGGCGCTGGCCCTGATCGCGAGCGAGCGCGTGACCCAGTTTCCCGCAGTGCCGACGATGCTCTGGGATCTCGTGCGCGAGCCGGCCGGGGGCGCGCCGGATTGCCGGACACTGACCAACGTTTCCACCGGCGGACAGGGACTGCCGGCCGGGCTGCTGGTGGAACTCGTGCGCCGATTCCCGAGCGCGGTACCCGGAACCGGCTTTGGCCTGACCGAGTCGACCGGCGCCGTAGCGCTCGCGGTCGGCGACGAGTTCCTCGAGCACTCCGCCGCGGCCGGGCGCGTACTGCCGACGACCGAGGTCCGGATCCTCGGTCCGGACGAGGCGGTCGCACCGCCGGGCACGCCCGGCGAGATCTGCCTGCGCGGCATCACCAACATGCTCGGCTACCAGGGTGAGCCGGAGGAAACGCGACGTACGGTCGACGCCGAGGGTTTCATGCGCACCGGCGACATCGGCTACGTCGATGCGGACGGTTTCCTCTACATCGTCGACCGCAAGAAGGACATGGTCATCAGCGGTGGCGAGAACATCTACTGCGCGGAGGTCGAGCGCGTGCTGCTCGCGAATCCGGAGGTGCTCGAGGCGGCTGCGTTCGGGGTGCCCGATGAGCGGCTCGGCGAGCGGCTGGTGGCCGTCGTCGTGCCGCGCGCCGATGCGGTGGTACGCCTGACTCCCGCGGCCATCCAGGCGGAGGTCGGGCAGCACCTCGCTGCCTACAAGGTGCCCGCCGCGGTCCGTGTACAGGCCGCCGCACTGCCGCGCAACCATCTCGACAAGGTGGACAAGCGGGTGCTGAGGCGGCAGTTCGCGACCTGATTCTCCGGCCGGCAGGATGGAAAAACGATGCAGGACCTGAAAGGCAGGACGGCGGTGATCACCGGTGCCGCGAGCGGCATCGGGCGGGCGCTTGCACTGGCCTGCGCCCGGGCGAGCGTGCGGGTAGTCGCGACCGACATCGAGCGCGAACCGCTCGAAGGGCTGGCGGGTGAGCTCGCTGCCGCAGGCGGACCCGAGGCCTTGACCGAGCTGCTGGACGTGCGCGACGCCGCCGCGGTCGAGGCGCTCGCCGCGCGCAGTTTCACCCGCTTCGGCGGCGTAGAGCTGCTGTTCAACAACGCCGGCGTGCTGGTGCCCCGGCCGTTGTGGGAGCACGGCGACCTCGAGTGGCGCTGGCTCATCGACGTGAACCTTACCGGCGTCATGAACGGTATCCGGGCCTTCGTGCCGCGGATGATCGCGCGCGGCGCGGAGGCGCACGTCGTCAACACCAGTTCGATGAGCGGATTCATGGTCGCGCCGATGCTCGGTGCATACAGTGCCTCCAAGTTCGCGGTCCGCGCGCTGACCGAGGCGCTGCACCACGACCTGCGGCAGGCCGACGCCTGCGTGCACGTCTCGCTGCTTGCGCCGGGTGCGGTGCGCACGCGCATCATGGACGCCGACCGCAACCGGCCGGATGGCGCGCCCAGGGTCGCGGGGGCGAGCAGTACGGTCCGCGACAGCATGCGCGCCGGTATGCAGGAGGCCGGCATCAACGCCGATACGGTTGCCGGCGTCGTGCTCGCCGCGATCCGGGCCAACCGCTTCTGGATCTTCCCGCACCCGGAGATGCTCGCGCCGCTGCCGCAGCAGGCTGCCGCGATCATCGCCGGCCAGGCGCCGGTGTTCGAGCTGGGGAAGAGCTGGGGCGTGGAGGCGGAGTAGTGCAATCCCTCCACCGGCAGGGCCGGTTGTCGGTGCCGCGTAGGCCAATCGGACGATTACAACGCAAGAACTACGTGTATTCTTATTGCACATTTCGGATGCGTAAACTCCGAAGCATTCCAATGCGCAGTGTGGCGGCCGATGTTGCCCGTCATCCCGGAGGGCAAGTGAGCGCGAAGCGGCGGTCCACGTGACATGAACAAGCTGATGACGGCCGCGGAGGCCATCGCGCAGCTGCGCGATGGCATGACGATCGGGATCGGCGGCTGGGCCACGCGGCGCAAGCCGATGGCGCTGGTGCGCGCCATCCTGCGCTCATCGCTCCGGGACCTGACAGTCGTGTCCTACGGCGGTCCGGACGTGGGCCTGCTCGCGGCGGCGGGCCGGCTGCGCCGGCTGGTATTCGGCTTCGTCTCGCTCGACCTGCTGCCGATCGACCCGCATTTCCGCAATGCCCGCCAGGCCGGCGCATTCGGGACGATGGAGCTCGATGAAGGCATGGTGCTGCTCGGCCTGCGCGCCGCGGGCATGCGCGTACCGTTCCTGCCGACGCGGATCGGGCTCGGCACCGACATCCTGCGGCACAACCCGGACATCAGGCTGGTGCAGTCGCCGTACGACGATGGCGAGACGCTGGTGGCGATGCCGGCGCTGCCACTCGACGCCGCGCTGCTGCACGTCACCGAGGCGGACGCCCTCGGCAACACGGTGACGCTGAGCCCCGATCCGTTCTTCGACGACCTGATGGCGCGGGCCGCGGAGCGGGTCTACGTCAGCTGCGAGCGGGTGTTGCCGAACACCGCGATCTGCAGTCCGGAGCGCGCGCGCTTCCAGTCCTTCGAACGCTCGCTGGTCACCGGCGTCGTCGAAGCGCCGTTCGGGGCTCACCCGACTGCGGGCGTGCCTGGCTACGGCATCGACATCGAACACCTGCGCGAATACGCGGCGGCCACGACGCCGGAACTGTGGGCGGCATACCGGGCGCGCTATGTCGACCTCGACTCCCACGCCGCCTATGTCGCCGCCGCCGGCGGGCCGGAGCGCCTCGCGGCGCTTCCGGCACCGGTGTTCTGATGGCCGGTCCAGCTGCAACGACCACGACGACCGCCGCCGGCTACACGCTCGCGGAACTGTGCATCGTCGCCTGCGCCGAGGAATGGCGCGGCAAGGGTGAACTGCTTGCGACCGGCATCGGAGTGATTCCGCGGCTGGCTGTCGGCCTCGCGAAGCTGACGTTCAATCCGGACCTGCTGATGACCGACGGCGAGTGCCTGCTGCTCGGTGAACCGGTGCCACTCGGACCGCGCAACGAACCGCCGGTCGTGGAGGGCTGGATGCCCTATGCGCGCGTCTTCGAGCTGCTGTGGCACGGTCGCCGGCACGCACTCGTCGGGCCCGTGCAGCTCGATCGCTACGGACAGGCGAACATCAGCGCGATCGGCGACTACGCGCGGCCGAAGGTCGCGATCCTCGGCGCCCGCGGTTTTCCGGGCAACTCGATCTCGCATGCGAACAGCATGTTCGTGCCCGGTCACTCGCCCCGCGCGTTCGTCGCCGGCGAGGTGGACATGGTCTGCAGCGCGGGTTTCAACCCGGCGCGCTGGCCCGAAGGCCGTGTGCCGCCGTCGTTCGCGATCGGCCGTGTGATCACCGATCTTGCAGTGCTCGACTTCAACGGACCCGGACACTGCGCGCGCCTGTGCTCGCTGCATCCGGGCGTCAGCGTGGCCGAGGTCGAGGCCGCGACCGGCTTCCCGCTCCTTGTGGAGGGGACGCCGCCGGCGACACCCGCGCCGACGGCGCCGCAGCTCGGGCTGATCCGGGAGCGGCTCGACCCGGCGAACCTGCGCGCAACGGTTTTCAAGGGCAACCCGCCCGGGGACCGGAGGGCGGTGGCGTCCGCCACGCCATGACTGATCGCAAGGAGCAGACCCGATGCATCCGGCCCTCGACACACCGCTGACCCGGCTCCTGGGTTGCCGGTACCCGATCATCCAGACCGCGATGGGCTGGGTGTCGCGACCGGAACTGGTCGCGGCGAGCTGCAACGCCGGCGCCTTTGGCTTCCTTGCCGCCGCGTCGCTGCGCGCCGACGAGGTCGGGCCGTCAATCGCGCGGATTCGCGAACTGACCGACCGGCCTTTCGGCGTCAATTTTCACCTGTTCCAGCCCGGCGCCGCGAAGATCGTCGATACGCTGATCGCGGAGCGCGTGCGCGCGGTCAGCTTTGGGCGCGGCCCCGACAAAGCTGCGATCAGGCGTTTCCGCGATGCCGGCATCGTCTGCATTCCGACGGTCGGCGCGCTCCGCCACGCGCAGAAGATGGTCGAGATCGGCGTGGACGCGGTGACGATCCAGGGCGGCGAGGGTGGCGGTCACACGGGCTCGGTGCCGACGACCATCCTGCTGCCGCAGGTGCTCGACGCGGTACACGTGCCGGTGGTCGCGGCCGGCGGCTTCCAGGACGGCCGCGGTCTCGCCGCCGCCCTCGCCTACGGCGCGGCCGGCATCGCGATGGGCACACGCTTCCTGATGACGCGCGACTGCCCGATTCCGGATGAGACCAAGCAGCGCTACGTGGCCGCCGGCCTCGGCGACATCGTGCTGACGACGCGGCTCGACGGGCTGCCGCACCGGCTGATCCGCAACGAGGTGCTGGCGCGGATCGAGCGCAGCGGGCCGGTGCGGATGCTGTTCACGGCCGCCGCGAACGCGCTGCGGATCAAGCGCCTGACCGGTGCGAGCGTTGGCGAGCTGTTGAGCTCGGCGCGCGGCATGCGGCGCGAGGCGGGCCTGACCTTCGGGCAGGCGCTGATGGCGGCGAACTCGCCGGCGCTGATCCAGCGCTCGATGGTCGCCGGTCGCCCCGATCAGGGGGTGATGTCGGCCGGCGTCGTCGCCGGCGTACTCGCCGACCTGCCGGACTGCGAGGAACTCGTCGGACGCATGGTCCGCGAGGCAGAGGAACGGTTGGCCGCGCTCGCAACGGGAGGTTGAACCATGCCGATCAACGTGGAAATTCGCGGGCGCGTCGCCGAGGTCGTGCTTGCCCATCCGCCGGTCAATGCGCTCGACTCAGCCGGCTGGAATGAGCTGCCCGGCATCATCACGGCGGCCGGGCGCGATCCGGAGGTCCGCTGCGTGCTGATCCGCGGCGAGGGCCGCGGCTTCTGCGCCGGCGTCGACATCAAGGAGCTGCAGGCCCACCCGGAGCGCATCGTTGCGGTCAATCGCGGCAACTACCTGACCTTTCGCGCGGTTCGCGCCTGCGAGGTGCCGGTCGTCGCCGCGGTGCACGGCTTCGTGATCGGCGGTGGCATCGGCATCTGCGGGGCCAGCGACGTGGTGATCGCGGCGGATGACGCCTTCTTCTCGCTGCCGGAAGTGGACCGCGGCGCGATGGGCGGGGCCGCGCACCTGTCGCGGATGCTGCCGCTGCACAAGGTCCGCGCGCTGTTCTTCACCGGCGGCAACTGCCCGGCCGCCGAGGCCTGGCGACTCGGCGGCGTCGAGAAAGTCGTGCCGCGCGCGGCGCTGCTCGAGGAGGCGCGCGCGTTCTGCGACGTGATCGCCGCCAAGAGCCGGCGCGCGCTGGTGCTGGCCAAGGAGTCGCTGAACGGCATCGAGCCGGTCGACGTGGACCGCGCCTACCGCTTCGAGCAGGGCTTCACCTTCGAGATGTACATGTCGCAGGACTCGCAGAAGGCCCGCGACGCGTTCGTCGAGCACAAGGGCCGCGCGGAGTACTGACCGGCGATGGCGATTGCGCTGCACTACACCGGGTCTGAGAGGGCACTGCGCAGCGAGGCGCGCGAGTGGCTGGCCACGCATGTGCCGCGCGAACCGCTGCCGTCGTTCGATACGCGTGGCGGATTCGACGCGCATCGCCGCTGGGAGCGGGAGCTGCACGCCGGTGGCTGGAGCATGGTCACCTGGCCGCGGGAGTACGGTGGCCGCGGCCTGAACCTGGTCGAGTGGCTGATCTTCGAGGAGGAGTATCACCGCGTCGATGCGCCCGGCCGGGTGAACCAGAACGGCCTGTTCCTGTTCGGGCCGACGCTGATGGAGTACGGGACGCCGGAACAGAGGGCGCGTTTCCTGCCGCGACTCGCGGCCGGGGATGACATCTGGGCCCAGGCCTGGTCGGAGCCGCAGGCCGGCTCGGACCTTGCGGCGCTGCGCACGACCGCGACGCGCGACGGCGACGACTACGTGATCCGCGGCCACAAGATCTGGGCGTCGCGCGCGGTGTACGCGGACTGGTGCTTTGGACTGTTCCGTACCGATCCCACCGCGGAACGGCATCGCGGGCTCTCCTATGTCGTCGTTCCGCTGACCGCGGCCGGCGTCCGGATCCGGCCGATCGCGCAGCTCGATGGCGAGCCCGGATTCGCGGAAATCTTCTTCGACGAGGTGCGGGTACCGGCCGCGAACCGGATCGGCGCCGAGGGGCAGGGCTGGGAGATCGCGATGGCGACCGCGGGCTTCGAGCGCGGGCTGATGCTCAGGAGCCCGGCACGGTTCCAGCGCACCGCGGCACGACTGGTCGAGCTCTATCGGCGCCATTCCGCCGACTGCGATCCCGCGCTTGCGTCCGTCGTCGCGAAGTGCTGGATGGACGCCGATGCCTATGCGCTTGCGACCTACATGACCGCTGCGCGGCTGATCGCCGGCGGCCGCATCGGCGTCGAGGCCAGCCTCAACAAGGTGTTCTGGTCCGAGCTCGACCTGGCGATGCAGCGCGCGGCGCTCGGGATCCTGGGCGCCCGCGCCGCGCTGACGCGGCAAGCGCCCGACGCCGCCGATGTCGCCGGCTGGGTCGAGGGCTTCCTGTTCGCGCTCGCCGGTCCGATCTACGCCGGCACCAACGAGATCCAGCGCAACATCATCGCCGAGCGGCTGCTCGGCCTGCCGCGCGGACCGGCCTGAGGGGCGGCGATGGACTTCACGTTCACCGACGAGCACGGATGATGGCGCGGCTCTGCGCGAGCTGCTCGACGATGTCTGCACGGGCGCCGACCTGCGCGGACTCGCGGACGGTGCTGTGGCTGAGGTGCCGGGCGCTGGGAGCGGCTCGTCGCGATCGGCCTGCCGGGGCGCTCGGACCCGAGCCTGCTGGTGGCATGGGACTCACCGAACGTGACTTCGTGCTGATCGCCGAGGAGACCGGCCGCGCCGCGCTGCCGGAGCCACTGGTCGCGCACGCCGGGGTCGCGGTGCCGATGCTCGCGGAACTGGTGGCGGCCGGTGTCCGCGGCGGCGTGCCGGAAGCACTCGAGCGGGCCGTCAGCGGCGCGGCCTGCGTCGTCGTCGCGCATCCGCTCGAGGCCTACGTTGCGGGCGTCGATACCGCGGAGCTCGTGTTCGCGGGGACCAGTGTCGGACGAGGTTGCGCTGTGCCGGTGCGGACGAAATCGCGCTGACCGCAGGCCAGCCTCGATCCGTTGCAGCCGCTCGCGCGGATCACGCTGCTGGCCGGCCGCGAGTCGCTGCTGCCGGGCACCGCAGGTCGCGCGAGGGCTCGTGGCGCCGAGCGCGGATGCGGGCGATGCTGTTCGCCGCCGCGGAGCTCTCGGTCTTGCCGCGCGCATGGTCGGGATCGCGGTCAGCTACGCGGGCAGCGCCAGCAGTTCGGCCGGCCGATCGGTGCGAACCAGGCGATCAAGCACCATCTCGCGACGGTGCAGGTGCAAGCTCGAGTTCGCGCGCCCGGTCGTCTATGCGGCGGCCGCGATGCTGGCCGATGCCTTCAGGGCCGGCGACCTCGCGGCCGCCTGCCTCCGCTCGTCGAGGCGCGCGTCCTGCAGGCGAAGCTCGCCGCGGCGGACGCCGCGGATCTCGCGGCGCGCACGGCCATCCAGGTGCACGGCGCGATCGGCTATTCGTGGGAGCTGGATCTGCAGTTCTACGCGAAGCGCGCCTGGGCGCTCGCCGTGCTGAACGGCGATCGCAACCAGCTGCAGCGGCGCGTCCAGGAACTGCTGTTCGGCGGCGGCATCGAGACCGGTCCGGACCGGCTGTTCACGAACTGATTACAGGAGACTGCGCGTGGCCGAGGCCTACATCATTGATGCGGTGCGCACGCCGATCGGTCGCAAGAAGGGCAGCCTCGCGGCGATGCATCCCGCCGATCTCGGCGCGCATTCGCTGCAGGCGCTGATGGAGCGCACCGGGATCGACCCGGGCGCGGTCGACGACGTCGTGTTCGGCTGCGTGGACACGATCGGGCCACAGGCCGGCGACATCGCCCGCACCTGCTGGCTGGTCGCCGGGCTGCCGGACCACGTTCCCGGCACGACGGTCGATCGCCAGTGCGGCTCGTCGCAGCAGGCCATTCACTTCGCGGCGCAGGGCGTCATGAGCGGCACGCAGGATCTGGTCGTCGCCGGCGGGGTCCAGCAGATGAACGCGATCCCGATCTCGCAGGCGATGATCTCCGGGCAGGCGCTGGGCTTCGCGGATCCGTTCAGCGGCTCGCCGGGCTGGGTGCGGCGCTATGGCGACGCAGCCAGTGTCGCAGTTCCGTTCCGCCGAGATGATCGCGGAGAAGTGGAATGTCACGCCGGCGCGAGATGGAGGAGTTCGCACTCGAGAGCAACCGCCGCGCGATCGAGGCGATCGACTCCGGGCGGTTCGATGCCGAGATCGCGCCGGTCGGCGATTTCCGGCGCGACGAGACGCCGCGCGCGCGGCACCTCGCTCGAGAAGATGGCGACGCTCCAGCCGCTCGAACCGGGCGGGCGCGTGACCGCTGGCGTCGCGAGCCAGATCGCCGACGCCTCGGCCGCGCTGCTGATCGCCTCGGAAGAGGCCGTGCGGGTTCACGGGCTGAAGCCGCGCGCGCGGATCGTGCACCTGTCCGTGCGCGCGGACGACCCGGTGTGGATGCTGACCGCGCCGATCCCGGCCACGCGGCATGCGCTCGCGAAGCTCGGCATGCAGGCTCGCGGACATCGATCTGGTCGAGATCAACGAGGCCTTCGCGTCGGTCGTGCATCGCCTGGGAGCGCGAGCTCGGCGCCGACCACGCGCGGGTCAACGTCAATGGCGGCGCAATCGCGCTCGGCCATCCGCTCGGCGCGACCGGTGCCCGGCTGATGACGACACTGCTGTACGAGCTGGAACGACGGCAGGGGCGCTACGGGCTGGTGACGATGTGCGAGGGCGGCGGCCAGGCGAACGTAACCGTCATCGAGCGGCTCTGATGCGGGGCCGCGGCGCAAGGAGTTGGAAGGGGATGGCTGGAATCTGCAATGACCGTGTCGTGATCGTCACCGGGGCCGGCCGCGGCCTCGGGCGCGCCTATGCGCTCGCCTTCGCCGCCGAGGGCGCCAGCGTCGTCGTCAACGATCTCGGCACGTCGCTGGCCGGCGAGGGGCGCGACACGGCGACGGCGCAGGCGGTCGTCGACGAGATCGTCGCGGCCGGCGGCCGCGCGGTCGCGAACGGCGACGACGTCGCCGAGCTCGACGGCGCCGGGCGCATCGTGCAGGACCGCGCTCGATGCCTTTGGCCGGCTCGACGTCGTCGTAAATAACGCCGGCGTGCGTCCGCGACCGGATGTTCGTCAGCCAGACACGTCGAGGAGTGGGACGCGGTGATCCGCGTGCACCTGCGCGGGCATTTCTGCGTGACCAGCCACGCGGTCGCGCACTGGCGCGGCGAGCAGAAGGCCGGGCGGCCGGTCGATGCGCGGATCATCAACACGAGTTCCGGCGCGGGCTGCAGGGCAGCATCGGCCAGTCGGCCTACTCGGCCGCGAAGGGCGGCATCGCCAGCCTGACGCTGGTGCAGGCCGCGGAACTCGCGCCGCTACGGCATCACCGCGAATGCGCTCGCGCCCGCGGCGCGCACGCGGATGACCGAATCGGCCTTCGCCGACAAGATGCGCGCGCCGGTGGCCGGCTTCGATCGCCAGGATCCGGCCAACATCGCGCCGCTTCGGTGGTCTGGCTGGGCAGCGCCGGATCGCGCGCCGTGACGCGGCTGCGTGTTCGACCTCGAGGGCGGCCGCATCACGCTGTGCAACGGCTGGAACGATGGCCCGACCTTCGACAAGGGCGCGCGCTGGGAGCCAGCGGAGGTCGGCCCGGTCGTCGCGCGGCTGCTGGCGGAACGCCCGCCGCCGAAGAAAGTCTGGGGAACCTGACGGCGATGCAGTTCGCGTTCACGCCGGAGCAGGAGATGATCCGCGACGCGGCCCGCGAGTTCGTCGCCGGCCACGGTAGCTCTGACCAGCTGCGCGCGGTGCTGGCCGGTGGGCAGGGTTACGATCCGGACGCATGGCGGCGAACTCGCAGTCGAGCTTGGCTGGACTGGGCTGGCGCTGCCGGAAGCAGCCGGCGGCGGCGGGCAGGGCGCGGTCGAGCTCGCGATCCTGCTGGAGGAGACGGGGCGGCGCCTGTTCATGTCGCCGTTCTTCGCGACCAGCGGCCTCGCAGCCTCGCTGCTGGGGGAATGCGCGCCGTCCGACCAGCAGGAGCACTGGCTGCGGCCGCTCGCGGCCGGCGAGTGCATTGCGACTGCGGCGCTGAGCCGGCGACAGCGGCCGGCCGGCCCGGAGGCGATCGACGGTGAGCTTCACACCGGATGGCAGCGGCGGCGGCCGGCTCGACGGCCATGCGTCGTTCGTCCCGTACGGCGACGTCGCCGACCTCGTGCTGGTCGCGGCGCGCGCGACGGGGAGCACAGGTGACGAGGCGATCACGCTGGTCGCGCTGCCGCGCGGCGATCCGGCTGCACCGCGAAGCGCCTCGTGACGCTGGACCAGACGCGGCCGTATGCGCGACTCATGCTTCGATGGCGTGCGCGTCGAGACCGGTGCCGTCGTCGGCGGCATCGGCGCAGGCCGGAGCGGCTCTCGCGCGGGGCGTACAGGTCGCGCAGGTCGCTTTCGCGGCGGAGCAGCTCGGTGGCGCCTTCGGCGCGCTCGAGATGACGGTCGAGTATGCGCGGCAGCGCGTGCAGTTCGGCCGGGTCATCGGCAGCTTCCAGGCGATCAAGCACCGGCTCGCGGACCTGTTGGTGGTCTGCGAGGCGGCGAAGTCGGCCGTGTACTACGCGGCCTGCACCGTGGACGAGTACCGCGCCGGCACGGCCTCGGCCCGGCGATCTCGCCGAGGCTGCGGCCCTGGTCAGGAGCTGCTGCTCGGAGGCGTTCATGCAGTGCGGCGCCAATGCGATCCAGCTCCACGGCGGCATCGGCTTCACCTGGGAGCACGATGCGCAGCTCTATTTCAAGCGCGCGCGCTCGTCGCTCGACCTACCTCGGCTCGCCGGACTATCATCGCGAGCAGATCGCACGGCTGATCGGCCTCGACGACGGGCCGTCGGCGTTGCCGGGGGGTCAGTCGATGAAACTCGGTTTCACGCCGCCGGGAGGAGGCGTTCCGCCGCGAGTGCGCCGCAGTGGCTCGAAGGAGCAGCTCAGCCGGTCCCTTCCGCGCGATCGCGCGGCGTCACCGGGCTCGTAGGCCTGCGCCGAGGAGCGGCTCGAGTGGGAGCGGGCGCTCGGACGGCGCGCGCTGGAGCGTGATCGGCTGGCCTGAGCGCTATGGCGGTCGCGGCGCCGGAGCTCGCCGAGCAGGTCATCTTCGCCGAGGAATACGCGCGGGCCGGCGCGCCCGGGACGCATCGGGCATCTCGGTACCGAACTCGCCGGGCCGACGATCCTGCACTTCGGCAACGAGGCACAGCGCGAGCGCTTCCTGCCGACGATCGCCGCCGGCGAGGAGCTCTGGTGCCAGGGTTACAGCGAGCCGAATGCCGGCTCGGACCTCGCGAGCGTGCGCACCCGCGCGCGTCTCGAGCACGGGCCGGATGGCGACGATTGGGTCATCGACGGCCAGAAGACCTGGACCTCGCTCGCGCAGTTCGCGCACTGGATGTTCGTCGTGCTGCCGCACCGAGGAGGGCAGCCGCGGCCCGGCGGGTCTCTCGTACCTGCTGGTGCCGATGCAGCAGGCGGGGATCACGATCCGTCCGATCCGCCAGATCACCGGCGAGGCGGAGTTCAACGAGGTCTTCTTCGACGGCGCGCGGACGCCGGCCGGAAACTGCGTCGGCGCGTCCCGGCGACGGCTGGAAGGTCGCGATGGGCACGCTGGCCTTCGAGCGCGGCGTCTCGACGCTCGCCCAGCAGATGACGTTCCGCAACGAGTTCGACGAGCTCGTCGCCGCGGCCCGCGCCAACGGCGCGGCGCGCGACCCGCTGATCCGGCAGCGCCTCGCCGAGGCCTGGATCGGCCTCCGGATCATGCGCTACAGCGCGCTCAGGATGCTGTCCGGCGGCCGGGCGAGGGCGCGCTGCCGCCCGAGGCACTGACCTACAAGATCTACTGGGCGAGCTGGCGGCGCCGGCTCGGCGAGCTCGCAATGGACGTGCTCGGCCCGGCCGGCGAGATCGCTCGCGCGGCGCCGTACGAGTTCGACGACCTGCCGCGGCATGTTCCTGTCCTCGCGCGCCGATACGATCTACGCGGGCACGAACGAGATCCAGCGCAACATCATCGCCGAGCGCGCGCTCGGCCTGCCCAAGGAGCCGCGCGGTGACCGCTGAATCCGCGCCCGAGTCATTCCATCCCTGCCCTCGGGGCATGCGCTGCTCGCCGGCCGCACGGTGCTGGTCACTGCCGCGGCCGGCACCGGCATCGGCTTCGCGACCGCCGAGCGCTGCCTCGAGGAGGGCGCGCGCGTGTTCATCAGCGACATTCACGAACGCAGGCTCGCGGAGGCAGTCGCGCGGCTCGAGGGCGCCGGCGCATCAGCGCCCGGGGTCGCGGCCCTGCGACGTCACGCGGCAGACGGACGTGGACGCGCTGGTCGCCGCGGCCCGGGCAGAGCTCGGTCACATCGACGTGCTGGTCAACAATGCGGGGCTCGGCGGCTACCGCGAAGCTGGTCGAGATGACGGACGACCAGTGGTCGCGCGGTGCTCGACGTTTCGCTGACCAGCGTGTTCCGGATGTGCCGGGCGGTGCTGCCGCACATGTACGAGCGGAAGAGCGGCGCGGTCGTCAACAACGCCTCCGTGCTCGGCTGGCGTGCGCAGGCCGGTGCAGGCCCACTACGCGGCGGCGAAGGCCGGTGTGATGGCGCTCACGCGCTGCGCGGCGATCGAGTCCGCTCCAGCACCAGGTGCGCATCAACGCGGTGGCGCCGTCGATCGCCATGCACGCCTTCCTCGCGAAGACGACGACGCCCGAACTGCTGCAGGAGCTCTGCCGGCGCGAGGCCTTCGGCCGCCCGGCGGATGTCCGGGAAGTGGCCAATGTCATCGTCTTCCTGGCGAGCGACCTCGCGAGCTACCTGACCGGCGAGGTGTTGTCGGTGTCGAGCCAGCATCCATGACCCGCGTGTTCGCAACTCCGGCGGCGTTGCTCGACGCGGTCGGCACCGAGCTCGGTCCGACCGAGTGGCTGACGGTCGACCAGGACCGCATCGATGGCTTCGCCGAAGTCACGGGCGACGACCAGTGGATCCATGTCGACGTCGAGCGCGCGCGGACGGGACCGTTCGGCGGCACGATCGCGCACGGCTACCTGACGCTGGCGCTGGTCAACTGGTTCCTGCCGCGGCTGATGCGGGTCGAGCAGGTGTCGATGGGCGTGAACTACGGCCTGGAGCGGGTGCGCTTTCCGGACTACGTGCCGGCCGGCAGCCGCATCCGCGGCCGCGGCCAGATCGTCGCCGCCGAGGCCGTGCACGGGCGGCGTGCAGGTCACGGTGCGGGTGACCGTCGAGCGCGAGGGTGGTGGCAAGCCCGCCTGCGTCGCCGACACCGTGAGTCGCTTCTTCAATTCCTGAGGTTCCCGCATGCGCGAAGCCGTCATCGTCGCCGTGGCCCGGACGCCGATCGGCAAGGCCTATCGCGGCGCCTTCAACGACACCGAGGCGCCGGCGCTCTCCGGCCACGTCGTCGCCGACGGCCGTGGCGCCGCGCCGGCGTCGACCCCGCGCGGGTCGAGGACGTGGTGCTTGGCTGCGCCGCGCAGCAGGGCACGCAGGGCTACAACATCGGCCGCCTCGACCGCGGCCGCGGCGGGCCTGCCGGACACCGTGCCGGGCATGTCGATCGACCGGATGTGCGCCTCGGGGCTGATGGCGATCGCGATCGCCGCGAAGCAGATCCTGGCCGGATGGCATGAAGGTGGTCGTCGCCGGCGGCGTCGAGTCGATCAGCCTGGTGCAGAACCAGCACAAGAACGCCTATCCGCGCCTGTCCGAGGCGGTGCTCGCGCGCTCGCCGCACATGTACATGCCGATGATCGAGACCGCCGAGGTCGTTGCCGCACGCTACGGCGATCTCGCCGCGAGGCGCAGGACGAATTCGCGCTGCAGAGCCAGCAGCGCACCGCGGCGGCGCAGGCGGCGGGCCGCTTCGCGGCGGAACTCGCGCCGCTGCGCGACGCAGCAAGGCGATCGTCAACCGCGAGACCGGCGACGACCAGCTCCGAGGAGGTGACGCTCGCGCCGCGACGAGGGCATCCGCGCCGACGACGACGCTCGACCGGCCTCGCCGGCGCTGGCGCCGGTCTGCGAGGGCGGCACGCTGGTGAAGCAAGGGCGCGGCACGTCACCGCCGGCAATGCCTCGCAGCTCTCGGATGGCGCGGCGGCGGTCGTGCTGATGGAGGCCGCGCGAGGCGGCGCGCGCGCGGGCTCGCGCCGCTCGGCGTCTACCGCGGCATGGCGGTGGCCGGCTGCGCGCCGGAGGAGATGGGCATCGGCCCGGTGTTCGCGGTGCCGAAGCTGCTCGCGCGCGCACGGCCTCGCGCGTCGCCGACATCGACCTGTGGGAACTGAACGAGGCCTTCGCGGTGCAGGTGATCTACTGCCGCGACCGGCTCGGCATCGACCCGGCGCGGCTCAACGTCGATGGCGGCGCGATCGCGGTCGGCCATCCGTTCGGCATGAGCGGCGCACGGCTCGTGATGCCACGCGCTGATCGAGGGCCGGCGGCGCGGCGCGCGGCGCGGGCGTCGTCACGATGTGCGTCGGCGGCGGCATGGGCGCGGCCGGGCTGTTCGAGGTCTGTTGAGGGCGGATCCGAACGGCGAACAGCGGTTCCGCGCGGAGATTTGACCGCGTGCTCGTGCCGTGCTGTAGTGCTTGCGACCACACTTCGGCCGCGGGTCTGATCGGATGGACAACTTCAACTACCTGGCCGTCCTGATCTCTATTGTCCTTGGGCTTGGCATCACCCAGATTCTCTCTGGGTTTGGTCGCTGGATCGGGAATCGTTCGGCCTTCCCCGCTTACGCACCGACAATCGTCTGGGCGGTCATGCTGCTGGTCATGCATATCCAGACGTGGTGGTCCATGTCTGGGATGCGCTACCACGAGGATTGGACGTTTCTCGAGTTCTCGGTGGTGTTGCTGCAACCCGTAGTTCTGTTCCTGCTCGCCACCATCACACTGCCGAACTCGACTTCAGCAGCGCTCGATCTCGAATCCAACTACTTTGCCCAGCGTCGCTGGTTCTTTGGCCTGCTGATCGCCCTGCTTTTCGTAAGCGTTGGACGAGATGTGGCCCTCACCGCCGCGCTCCCGTCGGCCCCAAACCTGCTCTTTCATGCTCTGTTCCTGATTCTGGCGATCTGCGGGATTATCACTGCGCGTGAAGCGATACACCGCTTCATCGCCTTCTTCACGGCGACTGTCATTTTGGTCTACATCGCACTGCTCTTTTCTCCGCTTCGTTGATTGCCAGAGTACCGTTGTCTCACCATGCGTCCAGCCGGACCGCGCGAGAACCGCCATGCGCATTCCTGACCGTCTCTTCAGCATCATCAACCCGACCGTACGGTTTCTGCTTCAGTCACCTCTGCATCGGTTCTGGAGCAAGAGCCTGATGCTCATCACGTTCACTGGCCGGCAGACGGGGAAGGTCTACATTACTCCGGTCCGGTATCTGAAGACCGGTGATGCTGTCTGGGCATTCACGTCGGTGGAGAACAGCTGGTGGAAGAACCTCAGAGGTGGAGCGTCGGTTCGCCTGCGCATCGAGGGCAAGGACGGTGCCTATCGGGCCGAAGCTGTAACAGATGACCCCGAAGCAATTTGCAACGCGCTCGGAGAGTTCCTCGGTCACTTCCCGCAGGATGCCCCGTATTACGACATCGGTCTTACATCCGATCGGCATCCAATCGAGGCCGATCTGGAGCGTGCAGCGAGGAGAACAGCGTGGGTAAGGGTCTACCCGCAGTGAGCGGGGCGCTCAACCGGTGGCGCTGCGCTGGCCGGCTGCGCGCCGGTGAGGCGGAGCGTCGGCGGTCAAGATGACGCACCGTGTGACCGTAGTGTTATCCGAGCTCCGCGATGCGCTTGAGTACGTCAGTAGCGGTGCGCACGGCCACCAGGCCAGTTTCGACAGCGACGGGAAATTCCGCGCCGTGCCCAACTGACTGGCTGGACCTGGTTGGTACCTGCAAGGCATGATCATCGGCGCTGGTGAGGAGCCGTTCATGACCGAAGCCGTTTATCCCGGTGTCGATCAATTGCTGGAGCAGGCCTCCGCCGCCAGCCTGGTCGCCCCCTGGGCAGGCTGACCCGGATGCTGGAACAACCACGAGCACAGGGCACGCCATGACCCAGTGGGTCCTGCGTCTGGACCTGCGGTCGCCGGCCTTTGTCGGCGGGGACCCGGATCTCTATCGCACCGGCCTGGACATGGCGGCCTTCGTCGATGCGCTGGACTTCGATCACTGCATGCTGTCGGAGCACCACGGCGCCGCGGATGGCTACCTGCCCTCCCCTTGGTCTATGGCGCCGCCGTGGCGGCCCGCACGGACAAACTACGGCTGCGCATCTCCGCCATCATCCTGCCCCTGCACGATCCCCTGCGGCTCGCCGAGGACGCGGCGGTGCTCGACCGCATCGCCCGGGGACGCCTGGATCTGGTGCTGGTGGCCGGCTTCCTGCCCTCGGAATTCGAGATGTTCGGATGCCCGCTGGGCGAGCGTGGCCGGCTGCTGGAAGAGGGTGTTGCCCTCCTGCGCCAGGCCTGGCGCGGGCAGCCCTTCGACTATCGCGGGCGCAGAGTACAGGTGACTCCGCGCCCCTGGCAGCCGGCAGGTCCAACTTTGCTGCTGGGCGGCGCCACGCCCCTGGCGGCGCGGCGCGCTGCGCGCTGCGGAGACGGCTTCGTTCCGGGAGTCGCCGGACTCTATGACACCTATGCGACGGCTTGCCGGGAAATGGGGAAGACCGCGGCGCCGGAACCGGTGTTCGGCCCCCTGGCGATCTTCGTCAGCGAAGATCCGGAGGCCGCCTGGCGGCGCATCGCGCCCCACGCCCTGCACGAAACCAACTGCTACGCCCGCTGGTACAGGGAAGGCAACATTCCCGGTCCCTACAGCCACTTCGACAGCGCCGAGGATCTGCGGGCCACGGGCCTCTACCAGGTGCTGACGCCGGCGCAGTGCATCGGCCTGGCCCGGCAACTGGGTCCCCAGGGCCAGATGTACATCCATCCCCTGCTGGCGGGCCTGCACCCGGACGTCGGCTGGGAAACCCTGCGCCTGCTCAAGGAACAGGTAATGCCGGCCCTGGCCCGGCAATGACAGGAGGAAACCTCCATGCACACACAACTCTTCGGCCGCTGGCGGGATAATGTCGCCGATCCAGCAGGGACGTGACTTTCAGTTGGACGATCGTGCCTTCGCGCTGGATGAGGCCAAGGTAAAGCGGGGCGCGTTGCTCCCGCGGGGCATGCCGTGCTTTCCCGAGTTCAGTGACAAGGATTTTGACGGAATACGCCACTGCCGCCGCTCCCGGGGACAGCCATTCTTTGCCAAATCAATTCTGACGGTAGTAATGTTGTCCACCGCAAACAGATACTGGTCGGCCTCGTCGTTGAAGGTCAGGAACCCGGCCACCGGCAGGTAGCACCAGCTGTCGTAGTGAGCATTGAAGAAGGTCAGCTGCTGGGCGCCATGCGTCGGATCGTCCGTGGGGTCCAGATCAATCGTGATCCGCTTGACCTTGCGCTTCAATCGCCGGCGATGCCGTTCGATCACGGTCTCGGCGAGCGCGCGGCCCATCCGGTACAGATCCGCCCGGCGTACCGCGTTCTCGAACCGCGACAGCGTCGGCTGCGAGGCGGCTGGCATCATTGCCGTCCGGATAGCCGCAGGCGATCGCGTACAGCCGCTGGCGCAGCAGATCACCGACCGCATGGCAGATCTTGCCCGCCTGGCGCCGATCGCAGGCTTGCAGCAGAATCGCGCCGCCGTCGGAGCTGCCATGCTGCTGGTCGAACGTGGCGACCACCGGGCGGCCGCATAAATCGGAAAAAAGGACACCCTGTCGTGTGCTATCGTCTCTCATGCAAAAGCCTCTTGCGTGCCGAAAAGCCTTGTAGCAAAGCCTTTTTAGCACAATGGGGGCTTTTGTTTTTCAGTATCTCAGAGCGCTTCGCGCATGATCCGGGCTAGTGCTTGTAGCCATGCGTCGAAAACTCGCGTCTCGACGCGTGCTGCCGCATGACCATTCGCTGCAGGGTCGATGGCCCTGGTGGGCCGCGCCCTGAACTCTATATAGACTTCCCCTCTTGAGTGTGATTGATGACGACACACCTCAATCCTGGCACCTCGATGCCGAATCGGGTGGCGAAAGTCCCTTGCATTCATTGGCCGGCATCAAGGATCAATCGTCAGGCCTTGACGCTTCTCTTTGCTGTAGCTACACTTAATCATGCGCATCACATGTAACCGTGCGAAGCGCGAACGCACGCTGCGGGACCGCGGTCTCGACATGCGTCAAGCGAAGGAGATCTTTGCTGGGCTGCATCTGACGCGCATCGACGATCGGTTCGATTACGGTGAACTGCGATTCATTACCGCGGGCTGGTTGGATTCGCGACTTGTAGCATTTGTGTGGACGCCGCGTGGTAAGGCGCGGCGCATTGTCAGCATGAGGCACTGCCATGAACGTGAAGCGAAGCGGCTCAGGCCGTACCTTGAAACACAAGAGTGATGAAACGCCGGAGCTCACGGCCAAGTGGGCTGCGGGCGCTGATTTGTATCGCGGCAACGAGCTGATCCGGCGTGGACGACCCAAGTTGGAGAGTCCGCGCAAGCTCTTGTCTTTGCGCCTGCCTCCGGATGTCATCGCCAGCTGGAAGGCAAGTGGCCCGGGCTGGCAGACGCGAATGGCTGCTCTACTGGAGAGATCAATTCGAGCGTCCCGGCGAGCTTCCGGCTAACTACCGGCTCGACCGCACGGGTGGCCGGTAGCTTCGGTGAGATCAGGGACGGTCGATGATCGAGATAAAGTGTTTTCGTTCAGCGTTCCCCCACTCGCTGCCGGACGGTCAGCCGGGGCGTTGAACTAAACTGCGTCGCGGTGTGTGTGCAGCGACGTCGCTGAGATTGTCTGCGGCGTGGACATTGGTGAGAGTCGCGCTCTCCAATGGGCGGCTGCTGTTTATGGACCAGCACAGCGTCCGCTTCGGGCGTATCCGTAATTCTGTGGGCGAGGCGGATTAATCATTCAATCGGTCTCGTCAGTTCTTTGCCAGTGTAAACCGCTCGCCGTACAAGATGGCAAACTGGTTCATGGCGACCTTCCAGTCGAATGCCCTGCGAACGGATTTGCTCAGCACGTTGCGCAGCGCCAGCCATAGCAGCTTGATCGCCGACTCGTCGTTCGGGAAGTGGCCCCGCGTCTTGATGATCTTGCGCAGCTGCATGTTCAGGCTCTCGATCGCATTGGTCGTGTAGATCACGCGACGGATATCGGGTGGGAACACGAAGAACGGGATCACGTGTTCCCAGGCCCGCGTCCAGGACTGCACGATCGAGGGGTACTTGAGGCCCCAGGGGCCTGCAGCAAAGGCCTGCAGCGCGTCCCTGGCGGCCTCTTCGCTGACCGCCGTGTAGATCGGCCTCAGGGCCTGGGCGACGAGCTTGCGATCCTTCCAGCCGGCGTAGTCCAGACTGTTGCGGATCAGGTGCACGATGCAGGTCTGGACCGTGGTCTTCGGGTAAACCGTGCTGATCGCGTCGGCCAGACCCTTGAGCCCGTCGACCACGGCGATCAGGATGTCCTGGCAGCCGCGGGTCTTGAGGTCGTTGAACACCTTGAGCCAGAACTTGGCCCCTTCGGTCTGCTCGATCCACAGGCCCAGCACGTCGCGTTGGCCGTCGGCCTGGATGCCGAGCGCCAGATACACCGCCTTGTTGGTCACGCCGCCGTCGGAGCGGATCTTGACGCGCAGCGCATCGAAGAACACCACCGGATACATCTGCTCCAGCGGGCGGCTCTGCCAGGCCAGGGTCTCGGCCATGACCTCATCGGTCACCGAGCTGATGAAATCCGGTGACACCTGCGTGCCGTAGCTCTCAGCGATAAAGCCCTGAATCTCCCGTACGCTCATGCCGCGGGCGTACATGGCGATGATCTTGTCGTCGAAACCGGTGAAGCGCCGCTCGTGCTTGGGGATCAGGATCGGCTCGAAGCTGCCGGCGCGGTCGCGCGGCACGTCGATGCGCACGGCCCCCTTGTCGGTCAGCACGGTCTTGCCGCTGGCCCCATTGCGCTCGTTGCTCTGGCCTTCTGGCTTGTCCTCACCGGGCTTGTAGCCCAGGTGATGGCTCATCTCTGCGCTCATCGCCCGTTCGATGACGGCCTTCTGGAACGACAGAAACAGGTCCTGGACCTCATTTGGGGTCATCGGGCCCTGCACCAGCTGCTCAATCAGCTCAGCCGGCATCTCCCGCAGCGGGCCGCGGGCTGCCGCCTGGGCGGCTACGGTTCTCTTCTTGGTCGGCATATCCATGATCTTCCCTCATGTTATGCCTCGCACACAAAATCCCGGATAGGCTCTCCGCTTCCGCTACAAGGACTACCCGTGCGCCCTCGGCGAGTGCCGCCTGGCGCTTGACCAACCGTTACTCGAATCGGCACCGGCACCAGAGTCCGTGGCCGCGTTCTGGTAGCGCGTCGCCGCTTGACGCTTCATCAGTCCCGCGCCATAGTCATCGCCGACCGGCCCACCACCAATGTTTGCAACCGCTACGATGCACAGCCTCCCACACGGCTCACCGCGCATCACGGTGGCTATTCAATTCCCGAGTATTCCACGGCTGACTCAGGCGGTTCAGTCAAACCGGACCCTATTCATGGTGCTGCCGCATGCCAGATAGGGTCCAGTTCGTTGGGTGTCCTGGCCGTTCTATCTGGAAAGGAGAAGCCGATGTCTAATCACGTCGCGGAAGTTGCTGCCGTAGTTCAGGCGTTCGCCGAATGCTGGAACCGTCACGACATGAATTCACGCACGCAACGATGTTCAAGAACAGCCGCTTGACCATCACGGAAGTGAAGGTGCGATTTCCCGCGGAAACATTCGCCATTGCAAGGGCTCGGTCGGGTTCTTGAAGGGCATGTTTCGCCACAAGGCACGGCGCTACCGGCGCGTACTGGCATCCTGCTCAACGTGCTGTCGCTTACCCCAGCTGGCTGGGTCATCCTCGACGCACAGAACACCGACCTCATTGAGGGCGAGCTGTCTCGTCCTCAATGAAACGAGAACGGCCAGTCCAACAACGAAAGGAGAAATCCAGTGCCGAAATTCGTGATCGAACGTGAGATCCCTGGCGCAGGCAGACTCTCGCCGCTGGATCTGCAGGGCATCTCGCAGAAGTCGTGTAGCGTCCTACGGGAGCTCGGACCACAGGTCCAATGGGTCCACAGCTACGTCACGGACGACAAGATCTACTGTGTGTACATCGCTCCAGACGAAGCGGCTGTTCGGAGGCATGCCGAAATGGGTGGATTTCCCGCGAATTCCGTTGCCGAGGTTCGCTCAGTAATCGATCCGACGACCGCGGAGTGAGCGCGTGTAGCCCGAGCGTTGCTGGCCAGGCCGGAATGAGACCAGCCGCCAGGTCGGGCAGGCGGGGCTTTGACCATAAGCATGTTGCCATTCTGTAATGAGTTCCATTGGTTACCGCGGTCGTGCCTTGTCTTGCCGTGCCAATTGCTGGCCGATGCGGTTCTGCTCGTTCATTTCGGAATCGTGCTGTTCGTCGTCCTGGGTCTGCCAGCCATCCTGCTCGGCAACAGGTTCGGCTGGTCCTGGGTCAACAACCTCTGGTGGCGCCTGGCGCACCTTGTCGGCATCGGTGTCGTGGTCCTGCAGGCCTGGCTCGGGCAGTACTGCGCCCTCACCAATGTCGAGTCCGCATTGCGTCGAAGAGCCGGTCAGCTCGGGTACCAGAAGAGTTTCATCGAGCACTGGTTGCAGCAAGTCCTGTACTACGAGGTGCCGCTGTGGGTCTTCACGGCGACCTATACGCTGTTTGGCCTGCTGGTCGTATGGGCATGGTGGCGGTTTCCGCCAGGACCACGGCGGAGCTGGCCTCGATGCTCGACCTGAATGGCGACGGCAATCCGCTGGATGATGTCCTGCGGATGGCCGGGAAGGCGATGCGTTAGCGATACCGGTCAGGCGGGAATTCATAGTCACCTGGGGCGTACCGACATGAGTTGGATCATCTCTTTGATTATTGGCGGAATCGTCGGCTGGCTGGCGAGCATCGTTATGAAGACCAACGCTCAGATGGGCTTGATCGCCAATGTGCTGGTAGGCGCGGTGCCGCTGATTTTCATCCTGGGCAAGCTCGGTCTTTTCCGCAAGGCGTAGCGCCGGCTATCACCGTGACTCTTTGGCCCGGACCGATACTCCTTGGCCTCGGTGTACTTCGAATCCGACAGCGAACGACAGGTCGACCCTGCGGACGTATTTGAGCCAGGCGGCGAACAGGACTCCGAGGCCCAGCCAGGCGAGGTCGCGCAGGTAATTGCCGCTCCGCTGCTTCAGCATGAAGTAGCCAATCGCCGTGATGTTTACGGCCGACCAGCACAGCAGCAGGCTGAAGTTCACCATCGAGGTCATCACCTGGGCCTGGTCCGGAAAGGCCAGGCAGAGAATCGTCGAGCTGACCCCGATGGCGATGACGCCAGGGTCGGTAGATTTCCTGATCTGCGCTTGCTTCGAGATGTGCGTGGGCCCAGCCCCCGGCCGGGGTGTGGGCACGTTGGGTTACGCCACCTTCCGTGAGCTGACTGCATGGGCCGTGAGGTGCACTTTGAGGTATTTCCTTACTGCGTCGAAAATCGCCGCCAGGTTATCCATGCCTGGATTCCCTTTGGCTGACAACATGCGATGAAGACTCTTGCTCGGCATGGCCGTTTCGCTCGCCAGCCGCTCGAAGCCTAACGTTGAATTGACGAGGTCGCGCAGAATGAGACGCGCGGTTTCCGGCTCACCACTCAGGAAGAGCGTGGCCGCCTCATCAAGAAGAGCTCTGGCGAACGCGGGATCGCGCTCGACTCGAGCAAGTACCGTCCTCTTGAAATCGCGAGTCAACGCCATGTGTGTCACCTCCTTCGCATCCTGTCTTTGTCGCTGACCGGTGTGAGTGTCTTCCGAGCCTTGTACTCGGCGTGTAGGGACTCGATCCATCGGGGCGAACGTACTCCTCAACCCGGATGTTCATAATTTAATGGTAACGTATATGGGACTAACCCACAAGCCGATACCGCACCGCACTCCCATCCGCGGGACTGTTGTGAGGTTCATTCAGATCCCGGAATCCGACGCGAACGACAGGTCGACCCTGCGGACGTACCTGAGCCAGGCGGCGAACAGGACCCCGAGGCCCAGCCAGGCGAGGCCAGCCTTCATGGCTGCGGAGTCCAGGCTGTAGAACGCATACCCGGTGACCAGCGACGCCGAGAATCGGGCAGGCGAGGTCGCGCAGGTAATTGCGGCTTCGCTGCTTCAGCATGAAGTAGCCAATCGCCGTGACGTTGACGGCCGACCAGCACAGCAGCAGGCTGAAGTTCACCATCTCGGTCATCACCTCCGCCCGGTCCGGGAAGGCCAGGCAGAGGATCGTCGAGGTGACCCCGATGGCGACGACGCCGATGTACGGACTCTGGTACTTCGGGTGGACCCTGGAGAGAACCTTCGGGAACATCCGGTCGCGCCCCATCGCATACAGCAGGCGCGAGCTGCAGGCCTGGGCGCCGATGCAGCTGCCGAAGGTCGCGATCACGACGGCGAGAACAAACGCGGACTTCAGCGCTGGCCCGCCGGCGCGCGCAGCAATCTCGTAGAAGGCGGTATCGGGGTCGCCCAGCGTCGTATAGTCCGGCCAGACCAGCGCCGCGACGTAGACCAGCAGCAGGTACAGAGATCCGAGCGCCGCGAACGCGACCAGCACGCCGATGCCGAGCGTCTTCGCTCCTCCACGGGTTTCCTCGCCGAGGGTGGTGAGCATTTCCGGACCGCCAAAGTTGAACACCGCGATCGACAGTCCCGCCATGACCGCAAGCAGTTCGAACTGTCCCGGGGCATAGAACGGAGCCGCCGTGAATGCGGCGCCTTCAACTCCGTGCGCCACCGCCACCAGGCAGGCAATCACCGTCCACAGGTAGATCAAGAGCTCCGCACCGAGGATGTACTTCAGGATGTTCCGGGTGACCTCGAGGCCACGGTAGTTGGCCCAGGTGTTGATCGACGATGAAGGCCAGCAGCCATACCTGCACCGGGACCGCGGGCAGCATGGCCTGCAGTGCATACGCGCCGAAAATGTACAGCAACGGCAGCAGTACGATGTACATGCCCGCCATGGCCCAGCCGATGAGGAAGCCCGCCAGGCGGCTCAGGCCGCGCGATACGAATGCATAGCCGCCGCCAGCCAGCGGAAAGGCCTCGGCCAGCCGCGCATAGCTGTTGCCGGTGAGCAGCATGCCGATGGCGGCCAGCAGGTAGACCGTGGCCACGGACCCCGCGGCGGCCTGAACCACGTACCCGTAGATGACGCTCACCGAGATGGGTACGGCCATGCACAGGCCGAGGATCACCAGGTCGGTCACTCCGAGCACGCGTTTCAATTCCTGCGTGTAGCCGAAGTGTTCCACCGTCAATTCTCCGGCCCGGGATGCTCCTGGATTTTTCATCAGCGCCCGGTCCCGTGCGGAGTGGCAATGTCGAACAGGCTATCGGAAGACCACACCGCCTGCCAGGACCGCTGGCGGCCCGCGGACGCGTCCGGCGCCGCCCGTCCCGATGACCGCCGACCTCGATGAGGACGTATACTGCCCAGTCTGATGAAGCCGCCAGTGGACGCCGAAGCGCTCAGCTCGTTGCTGTACGACGTATACAGCGGTTCCCGCCAGTTCCGTCTTGGGGAGTTCCAGCCTAAGGTTCTCGAGCGGCTGCGACCCGCGGTCGGGTTCGACAGTGCGTGGTGGGGCATTGGCTCGGAACGCCACGAATTACTCAGCTCGTATGTCTTCGACCTGCCAGGGACGTTTGACGCGGAGTGGGATCGCGTCAAGCACCAGGACACGCTGTGGGACCGATCGCGCAGGGAGGATGGTCGCAGCATCAGCGTCGAGGTCACGGATCGCCGGTTCCAGGCGGGGCTGTGCGCATTCAGCAGGCAGTTCCGCATCAACCACGTGCTCACCGTCAGTTCGCACACGATGCGACCGCGGGGGGCTTTCCTGTCGTTCTATCGTGGACCGGACAGCCCGCCGTTCACCAGGGCCGACTGCCGGCTCGTGGAACTCCTGATGCCGCACCTGGTCTCGGCCTGGGCTGCCAGCTGGGAGGCGAGTCTGAGTGACAATTCCCGGCTGGGGTGCGGTTGCGAGGCTGCGTGTGGAGTATTCGATTCCTGCGGCGGACCGCTGGCGGTGCAGGAGGCATTCTTCGAACTGCTCCGGCTCGAATGGCCGCAATGCCGGGACTCGGAGCTGCCGTCACCCGTACGTGCGCTGGTTGCGGCGGGCGACGGGCAGGTCGGCCGGGAGGTCTCCCTGAGGAGCACGCCGGTCCTCGGGCTTCGACTGGTTGAGATCCGAAGACGGTCCCGGCTCGATGTCCTGACGCCGCGGGAGCGGCTGATCGCAGACCTCTATGGAGAGGGGCGCTCGTACCGCGATATCGCCGCGGCGCTCGGCATTGCCGGGAACACCGTGCGACACCACCTGCGCGAGATGTACCTGAAATTGTCCATTTCGGACAAGGCGGAACTTGCGCGACTGGTCGGCTTCAGTGCCGGTAACGAGGCCCGACGCGGCAGGAGCTCCCAGGCGCCCGCAGGCTGATCGCGCGCCACCCCGGCCGCGGCGCGGAAGGGCAGGCTTCCGAAGCTCCCGCAAATGCAGGATACCGGGCGCAAAGCCATTCAACTAGGCTGGTTCCGCACAAATGTCGGTGCGGGAGAATTCCAATGCAGCGGTTTTCCGGATGTGACCGTTTCCTGATGACGGCGATCGGCCTGCTGGCGGCCTCGACGTCGGTGGCGCAGCAGCTCGAGGAGGTCGTCGTCACGGCGCAGTACCGCGACGAGAATCTGCAGGAAGTCCCGCTGGCGATCACGATGATCGGCTCCGATCAGCTGATCAAGCAGGACATCTTCGACGCCGCCTCGATCGCGGAGAATACGCCGGGCCTGACGTATGCTGAATTCGCGCCCGGCCAGGCGTACTTCTCGATGCGCGGCATCGGATCAGGGGACGATGGCGCCGGTCTCGATAACTCGGTTGCACTGTTCCTGGACGGCGTCTACGTCGGTCGTGGCGCCGGCGTGAACTTCGACATGTTCGATCTCGAGCGCATCGAAATCCTGCGTGGTCCCCAGGGTACATTGTCCGGGCGGAATGCGATCGGCGGCGCCATCCGGCTCGTCACGTCCAGGCCGACAGACGAGTTGCAGTTCAGGTTCGGAGCGACCGCCGGCAACGAGGGCATCCTCCGGTACCAGGGGTCCGTGAGTGGTCCGATCGGGCCTGCGGTCGCCGGCAAGCTGTCGGCGACGCATCGCGAACACGATGGCTTCGTCCGCAACATCGTGCTCGGCAAGCGCCAGCAGGACGAAGACCAGACCTCGGTGCGCGGACAGCTGCTCTGGAAGCTGGATCGCGGCGAGTGGCTGCTATCGGCGGACTGGATGGAGGATGAGCGCGGGGACATGGGGCGCACGCCAGTGGTCGACAACGCGCCGCTGCAGTTGATCATGGCGCAAAACGGCGTGACCGGACCGCGCCAGTCGGCGGCCCCGCGTGACGGTTTCTCCGACCGGAGCGCCCACGGCGTGAGCCTGCAGGGCGAGATGGAGCTCGGCCGCGGGCGCCTGACCTCCATCACCGCCTATCGCAGCGTCGACACCGACTGGGAAATGGCGTCGATCGGCGCTCCGGTCGGCGGCCTGGGGCTGCCATTCGACGAGGTGGTCGATGATATCGTCGAAAGCGTCGAGACTTTTTCGCAGGAATTCAGGTGGACGTCGGCATTCGGCGGCAACTTCGAGTACACGGCCGGCGCCTTCTTCTTCCGCGAAGATACCGACCGGACCGAAATCTTCCGGATCACGCGAGCCGGAACCTACGGGGATCCGGCCAGGCCGCTGCGCCTGACGGATCCGGGTCCGCAGGACTTCATTGGCAACGAGTATGCGCGGACCGCCAACCAGACGACCAGCTATGCCGTCTATGGCCAGGGGGAGTGGACGTTCGCCGAGGACTGGAAGCTCACCTTCGGGGCCCGCTACACGATCGATGAGAAGGACTACACGGCGGTCTCCGTCAATTGCTGGATGGTCGCGATGAACGACCCTTCGCTGGTGGGCACGAAGTTCGAGAACTTCCCGGCCTGCGGAGGGGTGGGCGGCAGCCTGGCAATCATCGCGGAGACTTTCGAGGTGAATCCTTCGGAATCCTGGCAGGACTTCTCGCCGAAGGTGGCGCTGGAGCATCACGTGACGGATGACGTCATGCTCTTTGGCTCGATCTCGCGGGGATTCAAGAGCGGCGGTTTCGCCGGCTCGCAGGGAGTGGAGGCCGCGGCGACGAAGCCGGTGGATCCGGAGACTGCAACCAGTTATGAGGTCGGGATGAAGGGTGACTTCGGCGATCGGCTGCGCCTGAATGTCACCGCTTTCTATACGGACTACAAGGACCTGCAGGTGGTGCGCTTCGGCCCCGTGCCGGAATCCGAATTCGGCACGTTCATCACGACCAACCTCGGCAAGGCCACGATCATCGGAGCCGAGCTCGAGATCACGTGGTTTCTGACGGAGCGGCTCCGTCTGGATGGTTACTACGCGGCGCTCGACACAGAGACCAAGGGCCTCGTGCTCGAGACCCTCGGCGGTACGATCGATGCCTCGAACAAGACCCTCATCGGCGCGCCTCGGGGCAAGGGGGATGTTTCCCTCACTTACGCGCTGCCGACGCCACGCGGCGATTTCGAGTTCCAGATCGGGTACAGCTTTACCGGTAAACAGCGTGCGGACTATGCCGACGACCGGATCAGGCTCGAGCAGTACAGCCTGATCGACGCCCGCGTCGGCTGGACCTCGGTCGACGGCCGCTGGGATGTCTCCCTGTGGGGCAAGAACCTGGCGGATGAGGACTACATCGCCGACCAGTACATCATCGGGCCTGGCGGTATCGGTGTCTGGGGACCGCCACGCACCTGCGGCGTAACGGTCGGCTGGAAACTCTGAGGTCAGTTGGGATACCGCGCCATGTCTCGACGAATCCTCATCGCCGTTGCCGCCACTGCCGCAGTCTCTGCCCCGATCGCCGCCTGGGCTCAGGGCGGTGACCCGGGATCCGCAGCCGGGCATGGCGACGTGCGCATCGTCCGCGACCACTACGGCGTGCCGCATGTCTATGCCGACACGGTCTTCGGGCTGTTCTTCGGCTACGGCCGTTCGATTGCCGAGGATCGCCTGTTCCAGATCGAGATGGCGCGACGCAGCACGCAGGGTCTCGTGGCAGAAGTGCTCGGCCCTGCTTACGCTGATTACGACGCTGGTGTCCGCAAGGCCTTCCTGCCGGCATCGATTCGCCGGCAGCTCGCACGGCTGTCGGCCGACGATCTGGCGATCTTTGAGGGCTACGCGGCGGGTGTCAATGCCTGGATCGACGAGGTCGAGGCGAATCCCGGGGAACTGTTGCCGCGGCAGTTCATCGACTACGACTTCGGGCCAGCGCGGTGGACCGGCTACGATGTCGCGATGGTATTCGTCGGCACGATGGCCAATCGCTACGGCGACTTCAACACGGAACTCGAGAACGCAGGCATCCTCTCCGCTCTTCGTGACCGGCACGACTCCACTACAGCCTCCAGGATCTTCGACGCCCTGTTGCCGAGGTGGCAGCCGAAGGCGCCGACGACGATTCCGAAAGGTGAGTGGATGACCGCGGCGGCCGGCATGTCGGAGACTCCGGCGGCGGCAGTGCACGCGGATGCGCCGGCCGGCGCCGTCGTGCCGCGCAGGCATTCAGGATTCAGCAATTGTATCGCGCTCAGTCGCGGCAAAGCGGACGGCGCTGCGTCGATACTGGTGAATGGCCCGCAATTCGGCTGGTTCGTTCCCGCCTACGTCTACTCGATCGGATTGCACGGCGCCGGTTTCGACATGGTCGGCAACACGCCGTTTGGCTACCCGGTGCTGCTGTTCGGCCATAACTCGCGCATCGCGTGGGGCAGCACCTGGGGTGCGGGCGACGTCGTGGACGTCTATGCGGAGCGGTTGAAGCCGGATGACAGCGGCCAGTACTGGTACGACGGCGCCTGGCGTCGACTTCGACCAGCGTACCGAGACCATCGCGTACGCGGCGGCCGACGATCGAAATTACCGTGCGGCGATCGGTGCATGGCCCGGTCATGGACGAGGATCCGGAGGCCGGTATCGCCTATGCGCGGCACCGAGCCTGGGACGGCTTCGAGCTGCAGACACTTCTGGCGTGGCTGCATTCCGGCCGGGCACCAGGACTTCCGCGGCTGGCTCGCGCGCGCCGCCGATTCGACGCAGAGCATCAACTGGTATTACGCCGATGTCGACGGCAATGTCGGATACGCCTACACCGGCTACTACCCGGACCGTGCCGCCGGGCATGACAACCGCCTGCCGGCCACTGGAGACGGGCTCCATGGACTGGCGTGGTCGCAAGCCGTTCGCCACGAACCCCCATGTGCTCAAGCCGCGATCTGGCTATATTGCGAACTGGAACAACAAGCCGGCCGACGGCGTGCTCAACCCCGACGTCTTCTGGCAGTCGTGGTCCGGTGCGGATCGCATCGACTACCTGCACCAGGCCGTGGATGCGCAAGGAAAGATTCACGCCGGACGAGTTGTGGGGCGTGATCGAGTCGAGTTCGTACGCGGACCTCAACGCGCCGTACTTCATGCCCTGGTTCGCCAGCATCGCGGAGGACGAGGCAGAAGACGAGCTCGTGCGTGATGTTGCCCGACAGCTGCTGCAGTGGGACCGGGCACTCACGCGATCGTGACGGCGACGGCTACTACGATCAGCCACAGACGCTGGTCTTTCAGACGTTCCTCGCCGAGCTGATCGAGGCGGTACTCAAGGACGACCTCGGGGAAGCGTATCCGTTCTTCGCCTCCACTGGCTATCCGCGTCCCGGCCAGCCGACCGACGCGGGCCTGGACGTCCAGACTGGCACCAAGGCGGTTATCGCCGCGCTGAAGGGTGATGCAGGGTACGACTTCCTCAATGGCAGGAGCGCGGTCGACGTCGTCGCCGGCGCCCTCCGGGCAACTATCTCCAGACTGGTGGATGCACACGGAAAGGACGTCTCCGCCTGGCGGCTCGCGGCTGCACCGCGACCGTTCTTCCCCGACAACTTCCTGGGTGTGCCACAAGCCAGTTCGAGCGAACTGCTGACGGCGCCGATCGAGCAGAATCGAGGCACCGCAAACGATCTGATCGCCCTGAGCCCGGGGAAGATCGTGGGCTGGGAGGTCGTGCCCCCGGGGCAGAGCGGCTTCATCAGCCCGTCCGGGGCCAGGAGTCCGCACTACGCCGACCAGTTCGAGCTCTATCAGGGCTTCGGGCGCAAGCGCATGTGGTTCTATGCGCCTGATGTCGAAGCGAACAAGGCTTCCGAAATCCTCCTTGACTCGCGGCGGGGCCAGGCCGTCTCCGGCCGCTGACCGGCGGCTCGCCCTGTTGGTGCTCCCCGCGCTTACCGCGCGATGACCCGTATTCCGTCGAGCGTCACCGGTGGCCACCGGAACCGGAGTCGCCTTTACAGTCCGGAGGCGTCCCGGTAGGCTCATGTGCTCAAGGAAAACGAGTCGAGATTCACTATTCCTGATCAGATCGCGGTCGTTCTCCGTCCTCTGACCGCTGCGATGCCACGACGACGAGCCCAGGCAGGACGATGAGGGCGACTGTCAGCCGGGAGAGTACGCAGGCCGAGATGGATCGCATCTACGGCCAGCTCGTGCGGTTGCGCGCGGGCCCACCGCGACTGTTCCCGGACCTCTTCGAAGCGCGCGTCGCCGCGTCGGCGGATCGTACCTGGGTCTGGTTCGAGGACCGCGCCTGGAGTTTCGGCGAAGCCAATGCACTCGCCAACCGGATCGCGGCGGTGGCGCTGGCGGCCGGGCTTGGGCGCGACGATGTCGTTGGGCTGCTGATGCCGAATCGTCCCGAATACTTCGCGGTCTGGCTCGGCCTCGGCAAGATCGGCGTCCGGACGGCCCTCATCAATCCGCTGGCACGCGGCCCGGTACTCACGCATCTGCTCGCCACCGCCGGCGCCACGGCGCTGATCTGCGATGGCACGACCGCTGCGGCGCTCGCGACGCTGCCGCCCTCGGCCCGGCCCGCGCGGATCTGGATTCTCGACGGTGACGATGCCGCGACCGCGCTGGAGCCATCGCTCGCGCAGGCGAGCCCGGACGATCCGCCGGCGCAGCTGCGCGCCGGCATCGGGCTCGACGACGATTTCGTCTTTATCTTCACGTCTGGCACGACCGGGTTACCGAAGGCGGCCCGCATCAGCCACATGCGCTTCATCGCTGCCGGTGTCACGACGGCGAGCATGCTGCGGCTCGATGCCGGGGATGTCTATTACAACGTGCTGCCGGTGTTCCACGGCGCGGGTGGCATGGTCGTGCCGGCAGCGACCGTGCATGCGGGCATCCCGATGGTGCTGCGGCAGAAATTCAGCGCCTCGCAGTTCTGGCCGGACGTCCGGCGCCGTCGTGTCACGACGCTGCAGTACGTCGGCGAGATCTGCCGTTACCTCTGCAATCCGCCGCCGGACCCAAGCGACCGCGACCACACGCTGGTCAAGATGAGCGGCGCCGGACTGCGCGCGGATGTCTGGCAGCAGTTGCGGGATCGCTTTGGCGTCGGCCGCATCATCGAGACCTGGGGCGGCACCGAGATGAACTGCAGCACGATGAACCTTGACGGTCCGATCGGCAGTTGTGGGCGCGTGCCGTTCCGCGAGCGCAGCAACCTGCGCCTGATCCGCTATGAGGACGACACCGGGCGGCATCCGCGCGACGCGGCGGGCCGCTGCATCGAAGTGGGGCCGGACGAGCCTGGTGAGGCGATCGGATTCATCGACGATCCGGCCGGAAACCCGGGCGGCCGCTTCGACGGCTATCGCTCGGCCGGGGACACCGGGCGCAAGATCCTGCACGATGTCTTCGCCCCGGGCGATCGCTGGTTCCGCTCGGGCGACCTGCTGCGGATGGATGCTGACGGCTACTGCTGGTTCGTCGACCGGGTCGGTGATACGTTCCGCTGGAAGAGCGAGAATGTCTCGACGGAGGAGGTCGCCAATGCACTCGCGGGTTTTCCGGGCGTGCTGATGACTAATGCCTATGGCGTACGCGTTCCGGGGACGGAGGGTCGCGCAGGCATGGTCGCGCTGGAGATTACCGATGCGGCGGCATTCGATGCCGCGGCCTACGGCCGGTACGCCGTCGAGCGACTGCCGGCATTCGCGGTGCCGCTGTTCCTGCGCCTCAGCCCGGTCACGGACCTGACCGCGAGCTTCAAGCTGCGCAAGAGGGATCTGCGCCGCGAGGGCTACGATCCGTCGGTGGTCAGGGATCCGCTGCTCGTGCTGGACGCGGAGGCCGGCTGTTATGTGCGGCTGTTGCCCGGCACCGCGGCGGCGACGCTGCAGCGGCTCGGCATCACGCCTTTCGCGGGGGACTGACGTGGATCTCGCCTGGACGCCGGCCCAGATCGAACTGCGGCATGAGTTTCGCCGCTACCTTGCCGGCCTGCTGACCGATGCGGAGCGTGCGGAGCTGCAGCATGCCGAGGGCGGGCCGCTGTTTCGGGACGTCGTCCGGCGGCTCGGCCGCGACGGCTGGCTTGCGCCCGGCTGGCCCGTCGAGTATGGCGGCCGCGGCCTCGACGCGCTGGCGCAGAAGATCGTGATGGAGGAACTCTGGTGGTCGCGGGCCCCGTTCCCGTTCGTGACCGTCAACACCGTCGGCCCGGCGCTGATCCGGGTCGGTACCGATGCGCAGCGCCGTGAGTTCCTGCCGCGGATCGCGGCCGGCGACGCACTGTTCGCGATCGGCTACACGGAGCCGGGCGCAGGCAGCGACCTTGCCGCGCTCTCGACCGCGGCGTGCCGGGTCGAGGGCGGTTGGGTCGTGCGCGGCCAGAAGATCTATACCAGCGGTGCCGAGGGCGCCGACTACATCTGGCTGGCCGCCCGCACCGACCCGGAGGCGTCGCGGCACCGCGGCATCTCCGTGCTGATCGTCGATGCCCGGGCTCCCGGGCTCACGATCACGCCGATCCATACAGTCGCGGGCGTGCGCACCAACGCCACGTACTACGATGATGTCTTCGTGCCGGAGGACCGGCTGGTCGGTACGCTCAATTCCGGCTGGCGCCTGATCACTGAGCAGCTCAACCACGAACGCGTGGGGCTCGCGGCGCTGGCCTTCTCGGGCAACGCCTGCTTCGACCGCGTGCTCGAATGGGCCCGCGAAACGCGCGACGGCAGTGGCGCGCGGATCGTGGACCGGTCGCAGGTCCGCATCCTGCTGGCGGAGTGCTATGCACGGCTCTCGGCTCTCGGCGACATGAACAACCGGATGGCCTGTGAGATCCGCGACGGCGTCGTGCGCCCCGAGTTCGCGGCCGCCTGCAAGGTTGCCGGCGCGGCGACGGTCATCGAGGTCCTGCACCTGCTGATGCAGGTCGTCGGGCCGCAGTCGGTCATTGGTGCCGGCTCGCCTGGCGCGCTGCTCGGCGGGCGGCTCGGGGACGAGCTGCGACGCTTCCTGGTGCTGACGTTCGGCGGCGGAACTGCCGAGGTGCTGCGGGACATGATCGCGCAGGTCGGGCTGCAGCTGCCGCGGCACGTCCAGTGAGGGAGTGACGATGAAGAATGCCGCGGACCCCGCCGCAATGGCCCGCGCCGCGATCGGCCAGACGGTCTGGCCGGCGCGTGTGGCGCGCGAGCCGGTCAACCAGGCGATGATCAACGCCTGGTGCGACGCGATCGGCGAGCGCAATCCTCGCTACCGGGATGGCCTGGCGCCGGCGGCGATGCTGCCGGTGTGGACGATGCGCAGGTTCGCGCCGGATCCGGCGCGGGTCGAAGGCATGGCGATCCTGCAGCCGTTCGATGCGGCCGGCTATATCGGCGTCGCCGCGACCAACCTCGAACAGGAATACCTGCGCGAGCTGCGGCTTGGCGAGCGGGTCACCGAGGAGGCGACGCTCGAGGCGGTCTCGGACGAGAAGAAGACCGGGCTCGGCAGCGGATTCTTCCTGACCATCCTGCACGAGTTCCGGGTCGCAGGCGGTGAGCTCGTCGGCCGGATGCGCTTCCGGATCCTGAAGTTCCGGGCCCGGGAGGCGGCGGCCGCGGCACAGCCGGCATCAGCGGCTGGGCCGGCGCGCATGCGCCCGCCGGTCAACCGCGACAATGCCTTCTTCTGGGAGGGCATTGCCGCAGGAAAGCTGCTGGTGCAGCGCTGCACGGGCTGCGGGACGCTGCGCCATCCGCCGGGCCCGATGTGCCCCGAGTGCCAGTCGCTCGAGTGGAACACCGTTCAGTCGTCGGGCCGCGGCACGCTGTACAGCTTCGTCGTCGCGCACCATCCGCCCATCCCGCCGTTCGAGTATCCGCTGCCGATCCTGCTGGCGGACATGGAGGAGGGCTGGCGGCTGGTCGCGAACGCGCGCGGCATCGAAGGACAGGCACTCGCGATCGGCATGCCGCTCGCGGTCGAGATTGTCGAGGCCGAGCCTGGGTTCCGGCTGCCGTTCTTCGTCCACGCTGCGGGCCGCTGAGGAGGGCGCATGGACTACCGGCTGTCCGAGGAACAACAGGCGCTCACCGACCTGGCCGCGCGCCTGTTCTCCGACCACTGCGACGACGACGCGCAGCAGCGGCTGGTCGCGTCCGGCCAGCCGTATGAGGCCACGCTGTGGGCGGCGCTCGCCGGGTCCGGCCTGCTCGAGGTCGGCAGTACCGACGCGCTCGGGCCGCTCGAGATCGTGCTGCTGCTCGAGCAGCAGGGGCGCTGGCTCGCGCGTGTACCGCTGCCGGGAACGCTGGCCGCGGCGGCCGTGCTGGCGCGCGCCGGCATCGCCCGCCCTGACCCGGCGGCGATCGCCACGCTCGCGCTGTCCGAGCCGGTGACGCTCGCGACACCGGGGCGGCGCGGTACGCGCGCCCTGCGCGAGGGCGATGGATGGCGCCTGACGGGCGTCAAGACCAATGTACTGCACGGGATGGAGGCGGTGGAGTGGCTGGTCTCCGCTACCGGCCCCGGCGAAGCGCCGCTGCTGTTCCGTGTTCCGCGCGACCTCCCGGGCATCATCGCCACGCCGCAGCGCACGCTCGGCGCGATCGGCTTCGCCGAGCTGTGCCTCGATGGGGCGCGGCTGCCGGACACAGCGCGGGTTCCATCGGCGACCGCGCCCACGGATGTGGAAACTCTCTCGCGCCTGTGCCTTGCCGCGCTGCTGCTCGGCGTGCTCGACGGCGCACTGCGCCGGACCGTCGAATATGTGAGCCAGCGCTGCCAGTTCGGCCGGCCGATCGGCAGCTTCCAGTCCGTGCAGCATCGGCTCGCGGACGCGTACACGGATCTCGAGGCGCTGCGCGGAGCCGTCCGGCGCGCGGCCTGGAGCCTCGGCGCCGGAGGCGAAGCGGTCGTCGAGGCATCGGTGGCCGCATGGTGGGCTGGCCGGGTGGCGCACCGCATCGGCCACGACAGCATGCACCTGCACGGCGGCGTCGGCGTGGATATCCAGTACCCGATCCACCGCTACCTGCTTTGGGCCAAGGATCTCGAGTTCACGCTCGGCGGACCGGCCGCGGAGCTCGCGCGCCTGGGCGAGGCGATCGCCGCCGGGGCTGCGCCCCGGCTCGCCGACTGGCGGCCCGAGTACAGCCACCTGCCGGACTGGAGTGCGGCATGACGGATTCCGCACTCACCGCGACCGCTGGTACGCGCCTGCCGCCGCTGCCGATCCCGGTGACTCCCTCCCTGATCGTTGCCTCCGCGATCGCGACCAGCGATTTCGAGCGCGTGCACCACGACCGTGCCTGGGCGCAGTCGCTCGGCATGCCCGACATTTTTGTGACGATCCACGTGACCAATGGCCTCGTCTCGCGCTATGTCGGCGACTGGGCGGGACCCGAGGCCCGGCTGCGTGCGGTGCGCCTGAAGCTGGGCACGCCGGCCTTCCCGGGCGACACGCTGACCTTTACCGGCGAAGTGCTGCGCGCGACCCTCGGTGATGGCGGGCGCCGGCTCGAGATCGACGTGCGCGGCCGTACCGCACGCGGCGAGCACGTTGGCGCGGTGGTCGAGCTCAGCGTGCCGGCGGGAGCACAGCCATGAGCAGCCGTTCGTTCGGCGGCGCGGCGGCGATCGCCGGCATCGGCGCCACCGAGTTCTCGAAGCAGTCCGGGCGCAGCGAACTGCGGCTCGCGTGCGAGGCGATCGGCGCCGCGCTGGCCGACGCCGGGCTGCGACCCGCCGACGTTGACGGGCTGTGCACGTTCAGCCTCGACAACAACATCGAGAGCGAGGTCTTCCGCAACATCGGCGGGCGGGAACTGAAGTTCTTCTCGCGCGTGTACTACGGCGGCGGCGCCGCCTGTGCAACCGTGCTGCAGGCGGCGCTCGCGGTGCAGGCGGGCCTCGCCGAAGTCGTGGTCGTGTACAGGGCGATGAACGAGCGCTCCGAATACCGCTTCGGCTCGGGCATGATGCCGGCCGCGCACGTGGTGACCCCGGAGCTCGTGCAGTTCGGCTGGTACATGCCGTACGGGCTGATGACCCCGGCGAGCTGGGTCGCGATGCTCGCGCGGCGCTACATGCACGAGACCGGCGCGACCAGCGAAGACTTCGGGCGCGTCGCGGTGACGATGCGCGAGCACGCTGCCCGCAACCCGGCCGCGTGGTTCCACGGCAAGCCGATCACGCTGGCCGAGCACCAGGCCTCGCGGCCCATCTGCGAGCCGCTGCGCCTGCTCGACTGCTGCCAGGAGAGTGATGGCGCGGTCGCGCTGGTGATCACCAGCACCGAACGGGCGCGGCGACTGCCGCAGCCGCCGGCGGTGATCGAAGCCGCCGCGCAGGGTTCGGCCAGCGACCAGCAGCAGATGACGAGCTACTACCGCGAGGACATCGCGCGGCTGACCGAGGCCGAGCTGGTCGCGCGCCAGCTCTACGCGCAGTCTGGACTGACGCCGGCTGACATCCGGACCGCGGTGATCTACGACCACTTCACGCCGCTGGTGCTGATGCAGCTCGAGGCCTATGGCTTCTGCGGCCGGGGCGAGGCGCCGCAGTTCGTACGCGACGGGCAGATCGGCCTCGGCGGGCGCCTGCCGGTGAACACCAACGGCGGCCAGCTCGGCGAGGGTTACATCCACGGCATGAACGGCATCGCCGAGGGCGTGCGGCAGCTGCGTGGGTCCTCGTGCAACGCGGTCGCCGGCGTCGAGCACGTGCTGGTCACGGCCGGCACCGGCGTGCCGACCAGTGGACTGATCCTGGGCCGCGACGACGCGGCGTGATGGCCGGACGGAAGAAGGGGCCCGACATGGGACTTCGCGGCGAGGCGGCAATCGTCGGCTGTGCGCAGTACCGGCCGGAGCGATACGTGACGGCGCCGCGGATGTTTCACCTGGAGCAGGTCGCGGACCTCGCCGCGATTGCGTTGCGCGATGCCGGCCTCGTGCTCGGCCAGCTCGACGGCCTGTGTATTGGCGGGCCGCATTTTCACGAGGCCTCCGCTTTCGTTCCGGCGATGGCGGCTGAGTACCTGGGCGCGAAGCTGCACTTCGCGGAAGTCGTCGATCTCGGCGGCGCCGGGGCGGTCGGCATGGTCTGGCGGGCAGCCGCGGCGATCGAGCTTGGCATCTGCCAGGCGGTCCTGTGCGTGCAACCGGCGCGGCTCGCGCCGCTCGCGCCCGGCGAGGATCCGGGCCAGATGGCGCGGGCAATGCTTTATGGCGGCCACAGCATCGCGTTTGGCGCCCCCGAGGCCGAGTTCGACATTCCCTACGGCCACGTCGGGCAGAACACCGGCTATGCGCTGATCGCGCAGCGCTACAAGGCGCTGCATGGCTACGATCCGCGTGCTGCCGCGAAGGTCGTCGTCGACCAGCGCACGAACGCGCTGGCCAATCCAGAGGCGATCTTCCACGGGCAGCCGCTCACGATCGACGATGTGCTCGGCAGCCGCATGATCGCCGACCCGCTGCGCCTGCTCGAGATCGTGATGCCGGTGGCCGGCGGCGCGGCGGTCATCGTCGCCGCGCGCGAACTCGCCCGGCGCTGCCGGCACCGGCCGGTGTTCATCAGCGGCTTCGGCGAGCATCTCGCGCACAAGTCGCCGAGCTATGCGCCGGAGATGACCTCGACGCCGATCGGCCCGGCGTCGGAGCGCGCCTTTGCGATGGCCGGATGCGCGCCCAGGGACGTGGACCTGGCGGCGATCTACGACTGCTACAGCATCACGGTGCTGCTGACGCTCGAGGACGCCGGGTTCTGCGGCCCCGGCGAGGCGATGCGCTTCGTCAGCGGACACGATCTGACCTTCCGCGGCGACTTCCCGCTGAATACGCACGGCGGCCAGCTGTCGTTCGGCCAGGCCGGTGCCGCCGGCGGATTTTCCCAGGTGATCGAGGCTGCGGTGCAGCTGGCGGGCCGCGCCGGGGATCGCCAGCTCCGTTCCTGCGACCTGGCCTACGTCTCGGGCACCGGGGGCGTCATGAGCGAGCAGGGCGCACTGATCCTGCGGGGAGGCTGAGCCCGATGCATGCCATCCGGCTGTCGCCGGCGACCGCGATCTCCGAGCCGTTCTGGGCCGGGCTGCGCGAGCGGAGCGTGCGCCTGCAGCGCTGTGGCGACTGTGGCCACTGGGTATTTTACCCGCGCCGGCACTGTCCGCGCTGCGCTTCGATGGCCCTCGACTGGCACGAAGTGTCCGGGCGGGGCAGGCTGCTGGCGTACACGATCGCGCGCGTGCCGCCGCTGCCGGAGTTCAAGGGACCGGAGCCGGTCGTGCTCGCGGTGGTCGAGCTGGACGAGGGCGTGCACATCAACACCAATCTCGTCGGTGTCGGCGAGGAGGCGATTGTGATCGGCATGCGCGTCGCGCCGGTGTTCGTGCCGGCGCTCGATCACGCCGGGAGTGCGGCGATGCGGCTGTGCTTTACGCGCGTGGTGGGGTGACGGCAGCCCTTACTCGAAATCCGCCAGCAGCGGCACGTCCGGCGGCGTCGTGTCGCGCGGGCTGTCCGGAAAGTAGACGCCGTCCTGCACGCGCACCGGCTGGTAGCTGAAGCAGGCGCCGAGCAGCTCCGGGTAATCGGCGGCACGCAGGCTGCGTGGCGTGATGGTCTCCCAGTGCCCGGCGCCGCTGACGAAGATGCCGTTGTGCAGCACCATCGCGGCCTCGAAGGCCTCCGCGTCGAAGTATGCTGCGGCCCAGCGCGAGAAGCCCTGCAGCACCGGGCGGCCGGCGAGCTCAGCCGGCGCGAGGATGGCGCCGCTCTCGAGCTGCCAGTGGTGCACGACCGTGCCGTCGCGGTGGAGGCTGGCCCACACCGGTGCCGCACGATCGCAGGGGACTGCGACATCGTACTGCCGCGTGCCGGCGCGACGGGCGTGCGCAAGTGCGAGCAGCGCCAGGTGATAGAGGTGCGTGCAGTTCAGGCGCGGGTCGATCGTGGCGAAGCGCTTCTCCGGGAACGCCGCGAGTGGCAGGCCGACCAGGGCGCGGAGGGGCTCCGCGGCACCGGCGCAGGTCGTCAGTGGGATTCGCGTCAGCCGTGGCTCGATGGTGGTGACGCAGGTGCCATCATGAGTGAGCGTCAGGCGCATCGCGTGTGCGGTGTCCTCGAGCGCCGCACGCACGACCCCCGGTGCCGCGATCAGCCGGATGCGGCGCCGGTAGACGCCGGGATCCGCCGCCGTCATGGCGGTGGCTCCCAGGTGGTGCCGGTGGCGGCGTGCAGGCCCGCGCGCCGCCCGGAGAAGATCCCGTCGGCGATCGAGAGGCCGGAGACGTAGAGATGCGAGCTGATGCCGACGGCGCTGCGTCCCGCGGCATACAGTCCCGGAATCGCCGCCCCCGACGCATCGCGGACGAGGCCGGTGTCCTCGTCGACGACCAGGCCGCCGAGCGTCAGCGTCGGGCAGGGGAACAGCTTCGCCGCGAGGCCCACGTCGATCGCGATGAAAGGCGGCGCCGTCAGTTCCGCGCAGTCCTCCGGATCCTTGCCGAGCGGGTCCGGCGCCTCGCCGCGCGCGGCGCGGTTGTATGCCTCGACCGAGCGGGCGAGCCCAGCCGGGTCAATTCCGGTGCGCGCGGCGAGGGCGGCCAGCGTCCGCGCCCGGCGCCGGCCGAAGCTCATGTTCAGGCGGGCGAGGTCACGCTGGAAGGGCAGGGTGCGGCCCGGCGCGATCTGCTCCCGGGCTTCGCGAACCAGCCGGGCATCGAGGATCAGCCAGCCCTCGCCGCCGTGCTTCTCGGCGAGCTCGATGCCGAGCGTCGCGCCATAGACCATCTCGTTGCAGACCCGCCGGCCCTGGCGATCGACCACGATGCCGCGTGCCCAGGCGATTGGCGGATTGATGAAGCGCCAGGCCGTCATGCGGTCCATGCGACCGGTCACGCCACCGGCCGCCTGGCCGAGGCGGATGCCGCTGCCGTCGTCGCCAAGGGTGCCGAGCGGAAAGCCGGCGCGATAGGCGGGCGCGTACAGCGCGACCATGCGCCGGTTGAAGACGAAGCCGCCAGCCGCGAGGCAGATGCCGCGGCGCGCGCGGACGAGGCGCGGGATGCGCGCGCTGCGCTCGAGCTCGTCGGCCTGGCGGAAATGCCGCCGGGCCAGCCGGCGCAGGAGCCGCGCGCCCGGCACGATCGGCGGGAGCAGCGTGTTGAGGCGCGCACCGGCGTCGAGGTGGCGGATGAAGGCCCGCCGCTGCGGTCCCTCGGGCAATTCCAGCAGCCGGAGCCCGAGCACGCGGCCAGTCCGGTCGCGGATCACCTGGCGGGCTTCCGTGAATGGCGACCAGTGCACCCCCTGCGCGCGGCACCAGTCGTGCAGCGGCCAGACCAGCGAGCCGCCGAGGCCGACCGCGTCCTGCATCTGCGCGCGCGTCAGGCGGCCGGCGCCGCGGTGGCCGCGAGCGGCTGGCCGCGCCTGCGCTGCATAGCTGCCGAGCAGCGAGTTGTCCGGGTGATAGAGGAAGTAGTCGACCGGAGGATAGGAGGTCTTGCCCGCGTACAGCGTGCTGCGGAACTCGACGTCCTTTGCGGCCAGCCAGTCGATCGTGTAGCGGCTCTGCTCGCAGAAGCGACGCAGTGTCGCGTCGGTGACGCAGCCTTGGGTCTCGAGCCGGAGATAGCGGAACATCTCCTCGGGTGAGTCCTCCACTCCGGCTTCGCGCTGCACGCGCGTGCCACCGCCCGCATAGATGACACCACCGCTCGCGACCGACGTGCCGCCCCCCGCGTAGCGGTCGACCAGCATCACGCCAAGGCCGTGCTCGCGGGCCTCGGCCGCGGCGCTCGCTCCGGCCGCGCCGGAACCAACGACCAGGAATTCGGTTTCAGTGTCCCAGTCCACCTCGCGCTCGTCCCCGACCGTCAGGCTGGCCTCGACCTGCGACAGCCACTGCGGATCCTGCGTATCCATGCCGGCCGGTTCCACCGCGGCCGGTCAGGAGCCGGGCCGCAGCGCGAAGCGCTGGACCTTGCCGGACGCGGTCATCGGCAGCTCGGTGACGAAGTGGATGCGCCGCGGCGCCTTGTAGTTGGCCATGTTCGCGCGACACCAGCCGAGCAGCGCGGCCTCGTTGGCGACTGCGCCGGGCCGCAGCACGACCCAGGCGGCTGCAACCTCGCCCTGCCGCTCGTCGGGTACGCCGACCACCGCGGCCTGCGCGATGTCCGGGTGGGCGCACAGCAGGTTCTCGATCTCGGCCGGGTAGCAGTTGAAACCGCCGACGATGAACATGTCCTTCTTGCGATCGGTGATGCGCAGGTAGCCGGCCTCGTCCATCACGCCGATGTCGCCGGTGCGCAGCCATCCATCCGCATCGATGGTCGCGCGCGTGGCGGTCTCGTCCTCGAAGTAGCCCTGCATCACGTTGTAGCCGCGCACGAGGATCTCGCCCTCGCTGCCACGCTGCACCTCGACCCCGGTGTCATCGACGACCCGCACCTCGGTTTCCGGCAGTGGCGCGCCGCAGGTCCGGGCGATGCGCTCCGGGCTGTCGCCGGGCCGGCACACGCTGACCACGCCAGTGGCTTCGGTCAGGCCATAGGCGGTGATCACCGTGCGGAAGCCGAGCTCGGCGCGCATGCGCTCGACGAGCGTCACCGGCACGCTGGCCGCGCCGGTGACCGCGAGCCGCAGCGAGGACACATCGGCAGGATTCTTCTCATGACTCACGAGCAGCGACTGGAACAGCGTTGGCGGCCCGGGCAGCACCGAGATGCGGTCGGCAACGATGCGCTGCATCACGACGTCGGCATCGAATACCGCGAGCGGCAGGATCGTCGCTCCGCGCAGCAGGCAGGCGAGCCAGCCGGCCTTGTAGCCGAAGGTGTGGAAGAATGGGTTGACGACGAGGTAGCGGTCGCCTGCCGTCAGCCCGACGATGTCGGACCAGGCCTCGAACACGCGGATGTTCTGTGCATGCGAACTGAGCACGCCCTTCGGTTCGCCGGTCGTACCCGAGGTGAAGATGATGTCGGCGATGTCGCTGCCGGCGACCCGCTGCCAGCGCTCGTCGATGACTGCCGCGCTGATACCGGCGCCGACCGCGAGGAAGGAGTTCCAGTCCGCATCGTCGGTCGCGATGCGGCGCTCGAGGGCGGGCACCTCGATGCCGTCGAGCAGATCGGCATAGCGGATGCCGAGGAACTCGCCGGCATGCACCAGGAGCCGCGCGCCGCTGCGCCGCAGGATGAAGCCGGTCTCGCGGCCCTTCAGCCGCGTGCTGAGTGGCACGAGGATGCCGCCGGCGGCCTGCGCGCCGATTGCGGCGACGATCCAGCGTGCCGTGTTCGGCTCCTGGATCGCAACCCGCTCGCCGGGCTGGAGTCCCGCGGCGATGAATGCCGCACAGGCACGCCGCGCCTCGCGCTCGAGCTCGCCGAAGGTCCAGCGCAACGCGCCGTCCTCGAGCGCGGGCGCCTCGCGCCAGCGGCGCGCGGCCTCGGTTACAGCGGCCGGGATTGTCGTGGGGCTCGTCACAGGCATCGGGGCGTTCGGGCTCGGCAGGATCAAGGTCAGGTCACGCGACTTGTTCAGCCTGCGCATGTAGAATCAGCGCATGCGTAGAACCGTAGCAAATATTCACGCATGACGCGAGAGCAGCAGCCGCCGCGTGCGGCGTTCGACTTCGCCGGCAGCCGCGTGCTCGTCACCGGCGGCACTTCCGGCATCGGCCGCGGCATTGCCGAGGCATTTCTCAGCTGCGGCGCCACGGTCATCGTCTGCGGGCGACGGGAGCCCGCGCAGCCGCCCGCCATTGCGGGACGCAGCGCTGAGTTCCGGCCCTGCGATGTCCGCCGCGCCGATCAGTGCCGCTCGCTGGTCGACGGCATCCACCGCGACCACGGTGGACTCGACGTACTGGTCAACAACGCTGGCGGCGGCCCCGAGGTCGATTCGGCGAGTTGCTCGCCGGCGCTGATCGAGAAGGTGATCCAGCTCAACCTGACCGGCGCGTTCCTGATGGCGCAGGCCGCCTACGCCCTGATGAAGGACCAGCCGGCCGGCGGCTCCATCATCAACATTTCCAGTGTCTCGGCCGTGCGCGCCTCGCCGCGCAGCGCCGCATACGGTGCCGCCAAGGCGGGCCTGCTGAACCTGACCGAGTCGCTGGCGATGGAGTGGGGGCCCGATCGCATCCGCGTGAATGCACTGGTGGTCGGCCTGGTCGCGACCGAGAACTCCCTGGCCCATTATGGCGGGGCCGCCGGTACCACGCGCATTGGCCGGATGCTGCCGCTGCAGCGGATGGGTACGCCGGACGACGTGGCGCAGGCCTGCCTGTTCCTCGCCTCGTCGTCCGCTGCCTACATCAGCGGCGCGCAGCTCGCAGTCCACGGCGGGGGCGAAAAGCCCGTGTTTCTCGATCTCGCGCAGCTCGGGCACGGAGCGGATGCGCCGGCCATGGAACGAGCTGGAGCCGCAGATGACCGTACCCGCGATCCGCTTTGACGACCTGGAGGCGCTGAACGCCGCGGTCAGCACCGAGTTCGGCCCCTGGGGCCAGCCATTCCGGATCACGCAGGAGCTGATCAGCGCGTTCGGGCGCATGACGCATGACGAGTTCTGGATGCACGTCGATCCGGAGCGCGCCCGTCGTGACAGCCCGACGGGAACGACGATCGCTCACGGCTTCCTCGTGCTGTCGCTGGTCCCGGCCCTCGAAATTCCGGGCTTCGTCGAGATCACCGGGTACCGGCAGGTCTTCAATGCCGGGCTCGATCGCGTGCGCTTCGTGCGGCCCGTGCCGGTGGACAGCGACATCGTCGGCCGCATGCGGCTGGCTGAAGCGCGTGCCGGCAGTCGCGGCACCCGGCTCCGGTTCGAAATCCAGGTCCAGGTCGCCGGAGCCACGGGTCCGGCCGTCGTCTGTGAACTCCTCGTCGCCTACGAGTGAGGGTGGCCGGGACAGGCTGGGGTGACCCCGCTATGATCTGCCTCGTGAGGGCGTGACGGGGGTCGGAGTACCCGCTTGATCAGGATCCGGTGACGATCGTGAGTCGCAAGCCAGCAGCGCGAGGGCGCGCGGCGTCCTCGCGCGGGGACAGCCTGCCGTCCGAGATCGCGCACTTCAGCGAGCTGGTCGGGGCGATCTACCAGGGACCGCTGGAGCCGATTCCATGGGGCGGAGCACTCGGCCTCCTGCGTACCGAACTGCGGGCGAACTGGACGATCCTGATCCTGCGGCCGGCCTCGGCTGACCAGCCGGCATTGCTGATCCGCGATGGTGGCCACGGCGCCGAGGTCTACAACACCGGCTACACGCACTTCCAGACGTTCTCGCTGGACCCCTTCGTGGACTTGCCGGTCGGGCGGGTCGTCACGCTGGACGAGGTGGTCGAGCTGTCCCAATGGATGCGCGGCGAGTTCTACCGGAAGTTCATCGAGCCGAATCGCATCCGCTTCATCCTGGGCGCTGACATCATTGCCGAGGGTGGAATCGAGTGCCGCCTCCGGATCACCCGGGGGCCGGGCGAACGGAACTTCAGCCAGCGTGAGAAGGAGCTTTGCCAGGCCTTGCTGCCGCACTTGAAGCGGGCGGTGATCCTGCATTCGCGCATTGACGTCATCGAGACGGAACGCGAGTTGTACTCGATGACGATGGACCGCATGCTGCTCGGCACCGTCGTGCTCGACGAACGCGGCATGGTCATGAGGACCAACCGGGTAGCAGACGCGATCCTGGCCGAAAAGGACGGCCTGCGGCTCGGGCAGCAGTGCCTGCATGCCGAGCTTCCGGTCGAGGATCGCGACCTGCAGCGACTGGTGAAGGAGGCGCTGACTGCGCCGGGCGGCGGGCCGGCGGTGCCCGAGGCGATGTCGGTGACGCGCCGGTCGGGACGGGCGAGCCTCGGCGTGCTGGTGCGGGCCATACCGCTCGGCCCGATGTCGGAGGGGCGCCAGCGTCCGACGGCCGTAGCCTACATCCGCGACCCGGATCGCAAGCTGCACCTGTCGCAGAAGCTGATCCGCAACCTCTTTGGCCTGACCGCCGCCGAGGCCAACCTGGCGCTGCTGCTGGCGGACGGGTTGACGCTCGACGAAGCTGCCCAGGAACTCAACATCCGCAAGAACACGATCCGGGCTCACCTGCGCTCGATCTTCGCCAAGACCGGGATCAGGCGGCAGGCGACCCTGGTGCATCAACTCCTGAGCAGCGTCGCTTCGATCAGCTGACCGTGCCGCGACCTAGTCCTCGTGGACGATGAACGGCCCCGGAAACCCGGCTAACGTGCCTGCGGGGTTCCGGACAGCGCGCAGCCGGGCTGCCACGACGCCGGGAACGAGGATTGCCAACATGACTGTCTCCCTTGCGGAAGTCGCCCGTCAATTGCAGGTGCTGCGGGACATCGAGGAGATCAAGCGGCTGAAGTACGCTTATTTCCGCTGCGTCGATACGGCGAACCTGGCGGAGCTGGCCGGGCTGGTCCATCCCGCGGTAACCACCTGCTACGTCGGCGGCAGTTACCGCATCGAGCTGAGCGATCGCGAGGAATTCCTCGACATGGTCGCCAATGCGTTCCATGCCGAAGTGGCCTGCCGCCACCAGGGGCACCACCCGGAGATCGATATCCTGAGCGAGCAGGAGGCGACCGGCATCTGGTACCTGCACGACGTGTTCGTGAATCTGCGCGAGCGGGTCCGCACCGAGGGCACGGCGCTGTACCGCGACCGCTACGTGAAGCAGGACGGGCGCTGGCTGATCCGGCACCAGTCCTATGAGCGGATCTATGAGATCGTGGAGCCGATCACGACGCCGCCGAACCTGACCGCTCACTACCTGGCGAGCCACGGCCGCCGCCTGCCCTGACGGATCCCGGGAGTACCAGCAATGCAGTTCTGGCAGTCGTTGTTTCAATGCGAGAGCGACCAGCTCTTCGACCTCGCCAGGCTGTGCGAGAGCCTCGGCTTCCACGGCGTGATGCCGTCCGACCACCTCGTGCACGTTGCGGAGCAGAACTCGAAGTACCCGTATTCGCCGGACCACAAGCCGCCTTCGTTCAAGGACGACACGTTGTGGCCCGACTGCTGGACCTTCATCGCCGCGCTGGCGGCCGTCACCGAAAAGCTGCACTTCTGCACCAACGTCTACATCCTGCCGCTGCGCAATCCGGTCGAGGTCGCCAAGTCGACCTCGAGCGTGGCCTACTTCTCGAACGGGCGCCTGCTGCTCGGGGCCGGCGCCGGCTGGATGAAGGAGGAGTTCGACGTCCTCGGCGTCGATTTCGCGACCCGCGGCCGGCGCTACGACGAGTGCATGGAAGTGATCCGCAAGCTGCACACGGGTGAATTCGTCGAACACGACGGGGAGTTCTTCCACTTCCCGCGCATCAACATGATCCCGAAGCCCCCGCAGCCGGTGCCGATCCTGATCGGTGGCCTGGCGCCTCCCGCGCTGCGCCGCGCCGCGCGCCTCGGCGACGGCTGGATCGGGCCGGGGCAGTCGGTTGCGGACACGCTCGTGACCATGCAGACGCTGGAGCAGCTGCGCCGCGAGTACGGCACCTACAACCGGCCGTTCAACTCGATCGTCGCGATCTTCGGCGAGCAGGTGACCCGCGACGACCTGCGGCGCCTCGAGGACGCCGGGGTGACCGGGTTCATCAGCATTCCGTTCATGTTCACGATCGGCCCGACATCGACCCTCGCGCAGAAGCGGGAGGCTCTGGAGCGCTTTGCCGACCAGCTGATGACCCGGGTGTGATGGCGTGACCGGCCGTGGAGCTGCCCGCCGCCACTGAAGCGCTCACGTTCGACCAGCTGCGCGAGTTCGCGCTCGGCCCGGGCGCGGCGGACGCCTCGCCGCTGACCGGGCAGCCCTGGGTCCTGGCGGCACTCGAATCCGCGACCAGGCCGGACCGTCAGGAATCAGCGGCCATCAGCCGGTGGCTGCGACGACAGCCCTGCCCGGCGATCGCGATTGCCGGCGCGGAACATGCGCTGCTGCCGGCCTTCGATCTGGTGGTGGCCAGCGCCGCGGACGCCGCGCCGGTGCTCGCCGGCATCGGGAGCGCGCCGCTCGCAGCGATGGTGCTGGTGCAGGCGCTGCGCGTGACTGAGGACCTGCCGGTCGACGCGGCGCTCGTTGTCGAGTCACTGGCCTACGCGACCCTGCAGGGCGGACCGGAGTTCCGGTGCTGGCTCCAGGCGCAGTCACCGCGCCGCGGCGGCATCGCGCGCGACGACGGCCCACCGGTCCTGGTGGCGCGTGATGGCGCGGATCTCGCGATCCGCCTGAATCGTCCGTCGCAGCGCAATGCCCTGTCGGTGGAGATGCGCGATGCCCTGTGCGAGGCGCTCGAACTCGTCGTCGCTGATCCGTCGATCCAGACGGCGCGCCTGAGCGGTGCTGGCGAGTGTTTCAGTGCCGGTGGCGACCTCGGCGAGTTCGGCACCGTGACTGATCCGGCGACTGCTCATGCGGTGCGCAGCCTGCGGCTGCCGGCGGCGGTCCTGGCGCGCTGTGCGGACCGCGTCGAATTCCAGCTGCACGGGGCCTGCATCGGCGCCGGCATCGAACTGCCCGCGTTCGGGCGGCGGGTGACGGCCGCTCGTGGCACTTTCTTCCAGCTCCCGGAGCTGCGCTTCGGCCTGATTCCCGGTGCCGGTGGCTGCGTCAGTATTCCGCGGCGCATCGGCCGGCAGCGAGCCGCATGGATGGCGCTGTCAGGCGAGCGCGTGGACGCAGTACAGGCGCTTGCGTGGGGGCTCATCGACGCGATCAGCGGCGAGGCGCCCAGTCGCTGAGCACCGTGTCATTGTCCGCGCCCAGAATCCGTGCGGGGCCGGCCGCATCACGGGCGATCGGCATCGCCGTGTCGGTTCCCGCGGCGCTGGCGGCCGCGGTCCATTCCCGCCAGCGCCGGCGTAACGCACTCCCGTCGGGTGGCAGCGAGTACCGGATACAGTGCGCAACGACATCCCGCAGCGCCACGGACACCAGGCCCCCGCCGCCGCCCAGGTGACTGCTCCAGGCGGCGAGTGCGCCATGCAGGCCGGCGAGCGGATCGGCGATCGCGTCGCCGCAGAAGAGCGGCAGCCCGGTCAGTTCCTGCAACAGCGCCGACAGCCCGGCCGCAACGCCGCCGTCGTCGCCGAATGCCACCCAGTTTTCGCCGGGTCCGCCACGCCCGTAACCGGTGAAGCTGAGCCAGGTGCGCCCGGGGCGCGCGGCGAGCCACGCCTCGGCGATCACACCGAGCTGTCGCAGCGCGCGCGGCCGCGATGCCTCGATCACGATATCGGCGCGGGCGAGCAGCGCGTCGAGTAACCCGAGGTCCCGGCTGCCGAAGTCGATGGCGACGCTGCGCTTGCCGCCGTTCATCAGGTCGAAGAACCGCGCCGGACCAGCCCGCGCGCCGTCGGGCCGGCCGCTGCTTTCGATTTTCACGACCTCGGCACCGAGGGCCTGCAGCAGGTGGGTGCACAGCGGCCCCGCCCACAGCGACGACAGGTCGACGACGCGCGGCGGACCACGACGCCGGGTCGGCTCCATGCGGCTGCCGCAAGCGGTCGCCGTGTACCAGGGTGCTGGCTCCGGGGCAGGCGCCACCGAGACGGCTGCCGCGAGACCCAGGAGCCGGGCCTGCGCCACCAGCGGGGCCGCGATCCGGCCCGCCACCAGCGCCTCGATTTCCTGCCAGGTGGTTGCGGTCCCTGACCCGAGCCAGGCCGGTACCGCCGACCAGTCGGCCTCGCGCGTCAGGCTCACCGCAAACCAGCCGTCGGCGGCACGCAGCAGGCGGGAGCTACCGCCCGGCGAAATCGCGCCGTTCCGCCGCAGACCGGCAATCGCGGCTCGTTCGCCGAGCAGCAGGGAGCCGGTGGGCAGCGTGGCGGCGGCGTCGCCGGTTGCGAGGCAGTGCAGCGCCTGGATCACCCCGTCGGCACAGCTCGCGAGCGGGACGGGGCACATCTGTGGCGGGCCGTCGGCGAGTCCCGTGAGGGCCATCAGGCCGCTGCGCGCGCAGGCGATCGCGGGTTCCGGATCGGCTGGCCCCGGTTCCAGGATCAGCTGCGCGCCGAGTGATTCCAGGAGCGCCTGCGCGTATGCGGTCGCGGCACCGTGACCGGCCAGGCGCAGGATCCGGCCTGCGAGCGGGGGTGCTGGTGCATGATCGGGGCACGGGTCCATGCGGGATTGTCGGAACGTTGCGAGATAGCTAGTCTGGATGGACGATGATACCCCGCCTGTCGGTGGCGAGAATCGCTGACACAGGAGTCGCAATGAAGACACTCAAGGCCGGGACGCGCGCGAAGTGCGCCTCGTGCGATACCGAGATCATGGCAGTCCGCAGTCCGCCGGACGCGTTGCTGCTGGCCTGTGGCGGCGCAGAGATGGTGGCGATGGATGCCGCGAAGACGCCGGGTGCGCACGCTGCGGCCGGAGACCTGCCGGGCACGCTGCTCGGCAAGCGCTATGTGACCGCTGCCGGCGACGTCGAGCTGCTGTGCACGAAGGGCGGCAAGGGGCAGCTCTCGGTCAACGGCGAGGCGCTGTCGGTCAAGGAAACCAAGCCGCTGCCGTCGTCGGACTGACGATGAACCTGGTCATGGCGCTGGAGATGGCGGCGGATTGCCATCCCGACCGCGTCGCCGTGAGCTCCGGTGGCCAGGCGCTCTCCTTTGCAGACCTGCTGGAGGCCGCACGCGGCGCGGCCGCGCGGATCCGTGCGAGCGGCGTCCACTACGTCGGACTGCTGGACGTCAACAGCCCCGCGGTGCCGGTGGCGCTCTTCGCGGCGGCCTTTGCGGGCGTGCCCTACGTCCCGGTCAACTACCGGTTGACCAGGCCCGAGCTCGAGGAGCTGCTGGCGCGCATCACGCCGGCGCTGCTGATCGCCGATGAGGCGATGGTTGCGCCGCTCACACTTCCGGCCGGCATCAGCGCGCTGCCGCGCGAGGTCTTCCTGCGTGCGGCCCTCGCCTCACCCGTCGAGGAGATGCCGGCAACTGCGGATCCCGGCGATATCGCGATCCAGCTCTTCACCAGTGGCACCACCGGCCGGCCCAAGGCCGCGGTGCTGCGGCACCAGAACCTGATGTCCTACGTGCTGGGTACGGTCGAGTTCGCGTCGGCCGGGGAGGAGGACGCGGTCCTGATTTCCGTCCCGCCCTACCACATCGCCGGCATCGCGGCGGTACTGAGCTCGACCTACGCCGGCCGGCGCATGGTGCAGTTGCCGAACTTCGATGCGGCGACCTGGCTGCAGTTGTGCCGCGACGAGCGCATCACCAACGCTTTCGTCGTGCCGACCATGCTGTCGCGCATCGTCGATCATCTCGCGCAGGCGGGCGAGACCGCTGACGTGCCGGCGCTGCGGGCGATCGCCTATGGCGGCGGCAAGATGCCGCTGCCGGTGATCGAGCAGGCGATGCGGCTGTTCCCGGGCGTCGACTTCACCAATGCCTACGGCCTCACCGAGACCAGTTCGACGATCTGCCTGCTCGGGCCCGAGGATCATCGCAGTGGTTTCGCGAGTAGCGATCCGGCGGTGCGCCGGCGCCTCGGCTCGGTCGGGCGGCCAGTGCCCGGAATAGAGCTCGAGGTGCGCGGCGATGCCGGCGAGCTGCTCGGGCCCGGGCAGTCCGGGGAAATCTTCGTGCGCGGCGACCAGGTCGCGGGTGAATACCTGGAACAGGGCAGCGTGCTCGATACCGGTGGCTGGTTCCCGACCCGCGACCGCGGGCAACTGGACGAGTTCGGCTACCTGTACCTCGAGGGCCGCGCCGACGACGTGATCGTCCGCGGCGGCGAGAACATCTCACCCGGCGAGATCGAGGACGTGCTGCTCGGCCATCCGGCCGTCGCCGACGCCGCAGTGGTTGCGATTCCCGATCGCCAGTGGGGCGAGGCGGTCGGCGCGGTCGTCGTGCTGAAGGAGCACGCCAGCGCGACCGCGGCCGGACTGCAGGACTGGGTGCGCGAACGCCTGCGCTCATCGCGAGTGCCGGCGGAGATCCGCTTTGCTCCGGAGCTGCCGTACAACGAGATGGGCAAGGTGCTGCGGCGCGTGCTGAAGCAGCAGTTTGCGGATCCGGCAACGGCAGGCTGAAGATGGACTTCGGCCTGCTGCTGGGATTCAGTCACTGGCGCGACTTCCCGGCGCTCGCGCAGGCTGCGGAAGAGTCGGGCTTCCGTTCGGTGGCGATGCCGGACAGCCTGTTCTACCCGCAGACCACCGAGTCCGAATACCCTTACAATGACACCGAGGTCATCCGCAGCTACATCGCCGCATCGCCATTCATCGAGCCGTTCGTCGCGATGGCGACGATGGCCGCGGTGACCAGCCGCATCCGCTTCTATCCGAGTGTCCTCAAGGTGCCGGTGCGCCAGCCACTGGTGCTCGCGAAGCTGGTGACCTCGCTCGCCGTCGTCAGCAATGGCCGGATCGCGCTCGGCGCCGGGCTCAGCCCGTGGAAGGAGGACTTCAGCTACAACGGGCTCGACTACGCGCGCCGCGGCGAACTGATGGACGAATGCATCACAATCCTGCGCGGGCTGATGAGCGGCGAATTCTTCGAATACCACAGCCGCAACTACGACTTTGGACCGCTGCGGATGAACCCCGTCCCGGAGCGGCCGGTGCCGATCCTGATCGGCGGGCACGCGACGCCGGCGCTGCGGCGCGCGGCCCGGATCGGCGACGGCTGGCTGTCGGCCAACAGCGATGTCGCGTCATTGTCGCAAATTATCGCCGAACTCAACCGCTTCCGCAGCGAGTATGGGTCGCTGGACCGCCCGGACTTCGAGATCCATGCGATCGACTTCGCTGCCAGTTCAGTGGCCGACTTCCAGCGACTGCGTGACCTCGGCGTCACTGAGGTCCCGCACATTCCCTGGGGGGTCCAGTCCGGCATCCGGGACCGGCAGGGACAGGTGGATGCGATCCGTCGCTTCGGCGACGAGGTCATCGCGAAGCTGCGGTAGCGGCGGACCATCCGGCCGGGATGCGGCCAGGCCCCGATCGGCGGCGCCGATGCTGCCCTCAGGGCAGGAACTCGCCGCCATTCGCATCGAGCAGCGCACCGGTCACCGCGCTCGCGGAATCGGAGATCAGGAACATCGCCGCGCGGGCGACCTCGTCGTCGCTGACGATGCGGCGGAGCGCGACGTTCGCCGCGGTGGCGGCGATCACCTGTTCCTCCGGGACGCCCGCCTGCGCCGCCGCATGGCGCACGTGTGCCTGCACCGGCTCGCCCCACATCCAGCCCGGCAGCAGCGTGTTGACGCGGATGCCCTGCGGGCCGAGCTCGGTCGCCAGGTAGGCGGCCAGCACCTTGAGCGCGCCCTTGGACACCGCGTACGCGGCGGCTCCGGAGGGGCGACGGATCGCCTGCGTGTTGATGAAGAGGACCGCGCCACTACGTTGACGCTGCATCTGCGGCAGCACTTCCTGGGTCAGTGTGAGGCTGCCGAATACGTTGGTCTCGAACACCTCGCGCCAGCCCTGCAGGTCATCGGTCGCGAGAGGCAGCACCGGGCCGTAGCAGAACGCGCTGTTGACCAGCGCGTCGATGCGGCCGAAGCGCTCGATCGCGGCAGCGGCCAGCCGGCGGCATTGCGCCCGATCAGTGATATCGGTCGGCACCTTCAGCACCGCGCACTCCGGCCGCGCGGCATGGATGCGCAACTCGGCATCGTCGAGCCGGGCCGCGGTGCGCGCAGCGACAGCGACGCCGCGGGCCCCCGCCCGCGCGGCCTCGACCGCCAGCTTCACGCCGAGTCCCGGCCCGATGCCGGAAACGATGACGACCTGGTCTGCCAGCAGCATGTGCGACTCCTACTCTGTTTGCCGGGGACGGCCCATGCGGCCGAGGAAATGGGCGGTCACGGGCGGCTTCTGTTCCATCACGTAGTCGATTTCGTAGATGCACTCGTAGCGACTTTCGAGGATCTGCCAGCGGCCGTCCGCCTTGACGTAGCGGTCGCGGTACAGGGCCGTGCCGGTGACGTGGTGCATGTCCCACAGTCGATAGAAATGGCCATGAAGGTACCAGGTACCGGTGGCCTCGGTCTCGCTCGCGATGTCGATCTCGGGGTGGTGACCGGTATGCTGCGCGATCATCTGCCGGTTGACGAGTCTGGCGATGACCTCGAGGTACTGCTCGCGGCCGCGCACGGCGTTCTCGTAGGTGCCGCCGATGAAGTGGACGACGATGTCTTCGTGCAGCAGCGTCCGCAGTTCCGCGAGGTTGGCTGTGTCGACGCAACGGAAGTAGGCGTACTTCGCGCGCTTGATCGCCTCGATGTCCCGGAGGATGCGCAGGTCGCGCTGCAGGTCCCGGAATTCCTCTTCCGATATGGTCATGAGTTGCCTCCGGCAATGTAACGCTGGCGGTAAGCGGCAAAGTCGCGCCGGATCTGCTCCTCCGACAGACCGAGGCGTTCAATGCTGTAACTGTGCGGCGGGCGCAGCTCGCGCTGGTTGTGTTCGAGGTGCACCTGCATCCGGGCCTCGACGTCCTGCGGCAGCGGCAGCCCGACGAAGGCATAGATTACCTTGACGACCTCGAGCGGCCGGCTCACGGTGTCAGCGAACTGGATGTCGAGGAACGGGGCCGACGGATGCCGATCCCGGTATCGTAAGGTCTCGCGCATGCCGCGGGCATAGATGTCCGAGCGCTGCTGCCCGGCCCGCACCGGGTCGGCGTCCCGCATGTACACCATGCGCAGGTTGTGGATGAAGCTGCCGCTCGACGGCACGGTCTCGAGCGGATCGCGATGAGTCTGGATCACCTGGGCGCCCGGGAAGACTCTGAACAGGACCTCGATCTGGCGCAGGTGGTGCGGCGCCTTGAGCACCCAGCGCAGCGCGCCGTTGCGCCGCCGCCGCTTCTGCCACTGGATGAACTTCAGCATCCGCTTCAGGTGCTGGTAGGCCGGCACCTGATCGGCCTGCCACAACCACTCCGAGTAGCTGGGGACGTCGGCATAGGCATCGAAGTAACCGTGGAAGGAATGCTCGATCAACAGGCCCTCCTCGTCTGCCGCTTCCGCGTCCCAGGGATGAATCGACAGCAGCACGGGATTGGCCGCGAGCATCGCCGCAACTTCCGCCTTCGCCAGGGCGATGCGCGGATCGGGACCGGGTGGCACGGGATCGGACAGCGGTATCGGGTAGCGGGTCTCCCAGTACAGCATCGGGTACAAGCGCGGATCGCAGCCGAGGATGCGCTGCAGCAGCGTGGTACCGGTGCGCGGCAGGCCGACGATCACGATCGGGTCATCGAGGTCCTCGTCCTGGATCTCCGGGTAGCGCCGGAAGTAATCCTCGAGCCCGAGCCGGTTCTGCAGCCGCTCGATGATCCGCGCGCCGAGTCGCTCCCGGCCGGCCTCACTGAGGTTGCCTTCCTCATCGAGCGCCCCGAGCAGGACTGCCAGCGCGGGGCGAAAGCTGTCATCGCCGAAGTCCCGCAGGCCGCCGCTGCGAGCGCTGGCCTCGGCCAGCAGGGCATTCATATCGAAGGCCACGGCCGCCGCGGCCTATGTCCCGAGCTCATCCAGCCTGACCACACGGGTCGTTGGTTGGACATGCTCCTGCGCGCCGATCCAGCGGAAGTTCATCATGCCGACCCGATGGCCAGTCGTTTCCAGCCAGTTCGGCAGCCCCGGATCGTGGTGCGCGACGATCATCGTGACCCCGCCGCGCGCGTTGTGGCTGGCGCTGCGATTGTTGAGGTGAATACGGTGGTAACGGTAGTCGAGGGACTCCATCCAGAAGTTGTTGACCTGGAAATTCCAGAAATCGCAGTCCGGGATGCGCTCGACGTCGACGACCAGCGCCTCGTCATCGGCCAGGCTCCAGTACCCGAGGTAATAGTGGATGTTCGGGTCGCCGCCGGAGGCCTGCAACTCGGCCTGGTCGGCCGGCAGCAGCTGGTTGACGCTGGCGCTGCAGGTGAGCGCCCAGCTGGTGAAGATGCGCGCGGTATTCTCGACGAAGCTGCCCGCGCGCCGCAGCATATCCGGGAACTTCGCCGGGTCGAGTGGCTGCGGCTGTGGCCCGGCACCGATACGCTCGATGCGGATGCACGCGGGCTGCTGGGTATTCCGGTCGAAGTAGGTCTCACGAACCAGCAGCTGGTTCGTGTCGTCGTCCATCGGCAGCCAGTTGCCCGGATGCGGCTTCTGGCTCAGGATCAGCTCGAAGCTTCCGTCAGCGGCAAAGCTCATGTGGTCAGCATCGATGAAGCCGGTGCCGCCCATCTTGCAGTCGCTGTTGGCGTAGCCGCCTTTCTTGGTGGCGAAGTTCAGGACCACTGCTTCGCCGCGCTGGCCGCTGACGCGATATTCGTGCCGGCCGTCGAGGCGTGTCGACAGATATACGTTATCGGGGTTGTCCGAACCGATCTTGCCGGTCTCATGCGAGGGATGCATGAATGTCGGAAAATCCGGGTCGGCGTGTTCGACGTGCATCTCCAGCGCGATCCGGATCAGCCGGGTCAGATAGCGGAAGCCCTCGGCGCGGTCGAATGAGCTCGTCGGTGCGCCCGGTCGGAAGATCTGCTGTCCGGCCCGCTTCAGCGTGTCGCAGTACTGTTCCCAGATTTCGCCGTCCGAGGGCGGCGCTGCGGCTGGTATCGTCATCGTGCATCCGTCCCGAGCTGTTGAAAGTTGAGCCGCAGGCCGGGCTGCGGCCAGTCGATGGCGATCAGCCTGCCGGTCGTCATCAGTGTGACGTAGGCGGTCGTGAGATCACGCCCGCCGAAACAGACATTGGTGGGGGCCAGGTCCGGCACGACGAGGTGCTTGCAGGCGCCGCCTTCCGGTGCAAAGACCGTCAGCCGGCCCTCGCCGCCATTGGCCACAATGACGGTGCCGGCGGAGTCGACGGCGAGGCTGTCGAGGAACGACAGGCCGCCGGGCGCACCGACGAAGTACCCGCCCGGCGAACCGAAGCCGGGCGTCGCGGAGAACCGGATCTCGCCCGGGGCGCTGATCTCGAATCGGTAGAGCTGGCTGGTGTAGGTCTCGGCGACGTAGAGCCACTTGCCGTCCGGCGACAGGCCGATGCCGTTCGGCCCGTAGAAGGAGCCGCGTACCTCGCGGATGAAACTGCCATCCGCCTTTGCATAGAAGATGCTGCCGAGGTCGATGTCCCGGTGCCGGATCCGCCCGAAGTCGGTGAACCAGAAGCCACCGGCGGCATCGAAGACCAGGTCATTGGGACCGCGGAGCGGCAGGTCGCCGGCGCATTCGTACAGCAGCTCGACCTGGCCGGTCGCGAGGTCGAAGCGCTGGATACAGCCGCTGGCCTTGGGATCGCCCGCCTCGTCCTGGGCAACGGGCAGCAGCACTTCGCCGAACCGTTGCCATTTCGAGGCACCGCGGTTGCAGACATAGCACTGGCCATCCGGTCCGATCGCGGCGCCATTCGGCGTGCCCCCGGTCTCCGCCACGACCACCTTGCGGCCGTCCGGCAGTACGCGAGTGACGCGGCCGGCCGCCATCTCGCAGACCAGAACGCTTCCGTCGGCGAGGGCAACCGGCCCTTCCGGGCCTCCGAGACCGTCGGTAATCACCCGGATTTCCGTCATTCCCGATTCCCTCTCGCCCGGACCCGGCAGTCCGCCGACTCGTGATCGTATTCCGCAGGCGGGTACGACGCCAGCAGAAAAAGGCAGGTCGCTTGACTATTACCGGCGGCAGGGCCGGCGGGCGCCGGGCCCGACGACCGTGGTCCTGTCCGGGGAAGCCGGTTGCGCAGCAAGCTGATCGGCTGGCGTAATATGCGCTGAATTCCTCCAGTACCCGGCGTCTTACGGAGCCCATGCCAGCCATGCCAACTGAGCGTCGTGATTTTCCTGAAGGTATCGCCCTCGTGGTCGGTGGCAGCGGTGGCATCGGCGCCGCGATCTGCCAGCGGCTCGCCGAGGCCGGCACCGATGTCGCGTTGACCTATCGTGGTAACCGGGAAAGGGCGGAGGCAGTGGCGGCGGCCGTGCGCGAGGCCGGGCGCCACGTCGAGGTTCACCAGCTGGCGCTCGATGATGCGGTGAGGCTCGCTGCGGTGCCCGCGGAGATCGCGGCCCGGCAGCGGTTGCACACCGTCGTCATCGCTGCCGGTTCCGACATCGGCCAGCCGAGGATCCGCGACCTGGTGACGGCCGACTGGCGCCGCGTATTCGACGCCGACGTCCACGGATTCCTCGACCTCGTGCAGGCGACGCTGCCGCACCTGAAGACCGGCGGCGGTGGATCGTACGTGCACGTCAGCTCCTGCGGTCTCGCGCGCTGGCCCGAAGGCGACGTCCTGTCGGTGGCGCCGAAGGCCGCGATCGAGTCCCTGCTGCAGGGCATCGCGCGCGAAGAAGGCCGCTTCGGCATCCGGGCCAACAGCGTTGCGCTCGGCGTCATCGAGGCCGGCATGTTCCAGCGCCTGTCGGCGCAGGGCACGTTCGACGAAAAGTGGCGCAAGGCTGCGCTGCGGAACCTCTGCCTCAAGCGCTTCGGCACGGCGGAGGAGGTCGCGGACGCGGTCGTGTTCCTGGCGTCTGCCCGGGCCGCCTACACGACCGGTCAGCTCCTGTACGTAGACGGCGGGTACGCCGTTTGAGCGGCGACGAGGCCGGCGTCTCGGTGATCCCGACACCGAGCGGAGCGAGCGCGTCGCAGATCGCCCGTGTCAGGCGCCGCAGGACACACTGCCAGAGGTAGCAGCGATGCCTGAGAACAAGACCAGGCCCACCGACGCCAGTGTCGAGGACTACATCGCGTCGAGAGCCAATGAGCAGCAGCGAACCGATTGCCGGGAATTGATGGCCCTGCTCGCGATGGTCACCCAGCAGTCGCCAAGAATGTGGGGGCCGAGCATCGTCGGCTACGGCTCCTACCGGTACACCTACGAGAGCGGGCGCACCGGCGAGGCTCCTCTGGCCGGATTCGCCATCCGCGGCAGCGAACTGGTGGTGTACCTGGTTGCCGAAGGAGACAGGCAGAAGTCCTTGTTGTCGAAGCTGGGCCGGCACAAGATGGCCAAGGCGTGTCTGCACTTCAGACACCTGGCCGATCTCGACAAGTCGGTGCTCGAGCAGCTCGTCACCAACTCGGTCGCTGAAGTGAGGCGGCGTTACGGGTAGCGCGGCGGCGCCTGATTTCCCGCTCGAGCCGGGGCGCAACGGTCCCGGCTCAGGTCGAACGTCAGGCGGCCAGACTGGATGCATGGGAGGGCAACATGGCGAAGGTTACCGGCATCGGCGGCGTGTTCCTCAGGTGCAGAGGCGACTGCGCCGCGCTGGCAGCGTGGTACAGCAAGCACCTGGGGATGCCGCTCGAGGATTTTGGCGGCGCCATCCTCAGATGGCCGGACGACAAGGCCGAGGATCGAGGCCTTACTGTGTGGCACCTGGCGGCGAAAGACAGCCAGTGGTTCAGCCCAAGCAGGTCTTCCTTCATGATCAACTACCGGGTCGACAACCTCGGTGAGATGCTGGAGCAGCTACGTGCGGGGGGCGTGGACATCCTCCAAGGCCCCGAGTCACACGAGAATGGCAGGTTTGCGTGGATCATGGACCCAGACGGGAACAAGGTGGAACTCTGGGAGCCGACAATCTGGGACGACAAGAACAAAGGTGCCTGAGAGCGGCGCCTGAACCGAAGCGTCTGGCGGCAATTTCGTGGCTACTGCTGGTGCTGGATGTTCGGTGGCATCGTAAGCCATTCGTGCTTGCGGGACTCATATACAGACACGCCTGGTGCCGGGAAAGTGGAGTCGGCGAACGCTCCGACCGGCACCGCGATGAGTCCCTGCTGATCTTCTGAGTGGTAGTAGACCGTCGATCCGCATCTGGCGCAGAAGTAATAGGTTATCTTCGTGCCGGAGTCGGCAGTGCGGGTGTACTTTGTCGCCGAGCCATGAAGGACGACGGCATCAGCGGGGAAACGCGCCTGTTGACCAAAGACGCTGCCGGTTCTGCGCTGGCACGCCAGGCAGTGGCACACTGAGATACGTACCGGCTCGCCCGAAGCTTCGAGCTGAAGTTGTCCGCAGGTGCAGGATGCTGTTCGACTGCGCATAGCCAGGTCTCCTGTTACACGGCGACCCGAGATATTCGTACATCCATGCGGCGCTTCTCAGCGTGCCACGGGTCGTACTGCATCTGCTGGATCATCCAGCCAGCGGGAATGGCACCAAGAGCGATCGACAGTCGTACTGCCATCTCCGGGCTAGTGCCGGCACGACCATCGGGCACAGCCGACAACGTTGCGCGGCCGTAGCGAGGCTTCGCCCCCGATGCCAGCGCCTTATAAAGGCCTTCGCGGCCCAGGCCCGCGCGCTCGACGATGGCACTCATGCCGCGTGCCTTGGCGACATTGCCAACAGCAGCAAGGAATACGTCCGGGTTCGCATCCTAAAGCGCGGCAGTCAGATATTCCGCGACGACTTCGTCATCGTCGGGAAAGGCGCTCGGGTCGAATTCAGTGACGCGCACCACGATCGTTACTTCACATTCAATTCTTCAGGCAACCGCTTCGCGGGTGCGATGTCACGAGACTGCGTGGATTTGTCACCGCCACAGAGCAGGATCAGGACGACCCATCGGCGCTGCGAGAAGTACACGGCGAAAGCCGGGACCCACGTGCACGCGAAACTCGTGATTCCCGCCGCCGAGGTTCTTGGTATCACCATCGAAAGGGCCTCGGTCTGCCGGATTTGATACACGCCGAGAGCGTCTCCGTATGGATACGACTCGTCAATGGCTGGCGCTCTCAACCGGTCGATGCAACACCCTACACTTTCCGTGGAATAGGAGGTTGCATTTATGAGTCGGGGTCCGTGGCTGACGGCGGCATTCAAGGCCGAGGTGTGGCGACACTGGCAGGCGGGAGAGTCCTGTGCCGAGATTGGCCGGGCGCTCTACAAGACCGGCGGGGTCATTCACGGGGTGGTCGCCGAGCGGGGCGGCGTGGCGCCGGTGGCGCGCTGTCGCTCGCGGTCGAGCGCTGACGTTGCCGGAGCGAGAAGAGATCTCGCGAGGGCTTTGCGCTGGCGAGTCGATGCGTCAGATGGCGCGGTGGATGGGCCGTGCGCCCTCGAGCCTTAGCCGCGAGATCGCCCGTCACGGCGGCCACAACCGCTATCGCGCCCTGCAGGCCGATGCCGAGGCCTGGCGCAATGGACAACGACCCAAGGTCTGCCGGCTGGCGCAGCACCCGGCGTTGGCCCGCACGGTCGCGGCCAAGCTCCGGCTCAACTGGTCGCCGCAGCAGGTCGCCGGATGGCTTGAAAGAACGTTTGGCAACGATGACAGTAGGCGGGTGTCGCACGAGACGATCTACCGCAGTCTCTTCATCCAGGCGCGCGGTGTGCTGAAAAAGGAGCTCCTGGCGCACCTGCGCCGCGGACGCTCGCTGCGCTATGGACGCGGTCACCGCAGAAAGGTTGGCAAGGGCTGCGGCGCGATCGCCGAGGCCGTCTCGATTCGTGAGCGACCGGCTGAGGTCGAAGATCGAGCGGTGCCGGGTCATTGGGAAGGCGATCTGCTCTGCGGCCCACCGGGTACCCAGATTGCCACCCTGCTGGAGCGCCACTCCCGCTTCGTCATGCTGGTGAAGCTGCCGACGAAAGAGAGCGCCACCGTCGCCCGCGCCCTGACCCGGCAAGTGAAGAAACTGCCCAAGGCCTTGCGTCGCTCCTTGACCTGGGATCGCGGCCTGGAGATGGCCAAGCACCAGCACTTCAGTCTGGCCAGCGACATCAAGGTGTACTTCTGCGATCCGCACAGTCCTTGGCAACGCGGTACCAACGAGAACACCAATGGACTGCTGCGCCAGTACTTCCCCAAGGGCACCGACCTGTCGGGCTACTCGCAAGCACACCTCGACAAGGTCGCTCTGCAGCTCAACCAGCGCCCCCGCGAAACCCTGGGCTTTGACACGCCAGCGAACAAACTTCATGCTCGTGTTGCATCGACCGGTTGAGAGCACCGCTGATTTCGCGGCATAACGATTGAGCTCCCCGGCGCATAGCGGCGAGCGCGCGGGTTGCGAGTGCAAGCCGCGTGACAGACGCGCAATGCGACCGGCGGCGCGATTTGTTAGCTATCAGTTCTTGACCTCGGTTTTGAGCGCTTCGAGCTTCTTCTCATCGATATATTTGCCCAGGCCCGACATCACTTGAGTCACTTCCGGACTTGCAAATAGCTCGCCCGCTGCGACTTGCCCGAGCACCTGAAAACCAAGTTGAATCGCAGCCTGCCCTTCGTAAGTTATCGCCTTCTGGGTTTTTTCCTTACATGACTCTGCCATCAGCTTCGTAAACAGCGTGCCAATTACTTGATTGGCCGACTCGCGGTCCGCGGCAGTGACTGAAGAGATCGGCGAGATTACCGGATGCGCAGACGCCGCAGTAAAAATCCACTTCACTAAGGCGGCGCGGTCAGCCTTTGTCGTGGATTCCACGAGACACTTGGATAGCTCATCCGTATAGATGCCAGCGATCGCGGAGTCAGCGATCAAAGTCATAACTAGAAATGCGCCGAGGCGTTTCGTTGTCATGTGCACTCCAGTGTTTGATACTGATGGCTAAGGAAACTCTGATTTACCCATGACGTCTTATCATGCGTTCACGGTCACGCGGGTATGACGATGAAGCAGACGACACTGGTGGGCTTTGAGAAATACGGGAAGACGACGCGACGCTGACCTGCCTGGCGATTTGAGGACCAGCTGATACTTGGAGAAGATGGCTCCCCGGACAGCGAGGGAGTCATGAAGAAGACCCGATTTACGGAACAGCAGATGGTCAGGATCCTGCGCGAGGCGGACGTGGCGCCGGTGGTCGAGGTGGCGAAGAAGCACGGGATCTCGGACCAGACGATCTACCTGTGGCGCAAGCGTTTCGGCAAGCTCGAGGCGGTCGATGTGAAGCGGCTGCGTCATCTGGAGCAGGAGAACACCAAGCTCAAGAAGCTGGTGGCGGAGCGCGACCTCGAGATCGAGGTGATGAAGGAGGTCGCTGCAAAAAAATGGTGAGCGCACCCGTCAGGCGGCAGCAGATCGCGTATGTGTGTCAACGCGGTCTGTCGATCCGACGAGCGTGCGCGCTGCTCAAAGTGGCGAGGTCCAGCTGGCGCTACCGGTCGCGACTGATCGAGCGCGACGCCCCGGCGCTGGCAGCGATGCGCGAGCTCGCCGCCCAGTACCCGCGTTACGGCTACCGGCGCATCCAGGTGTTCCTGGCCCGTCGCGGCCACGTGATGAGCGCGGATCGAACCCATCGGCTGTGGCGCCTGCACGGGCTGCAAGTGCCGAGGAAGCGGCCGCGGCGGCGTGTGGCCAGCAGCAGGCCAAGGCCTCTGCCGGCGACCGGCGCCAACCAGATGTGGGCGTATGACTTCGTGTTCGACGCCTGCGCCAACGGCCAGCAGCTCAAGTGCCTGACCGTGGTCGATGAGTACACCCGGGAGTGCCTGGCGATCGACGTCGCCGGCAGCATCCGCTCCAGCCGCGTAATCGAGGTGCTGGCAAAGTTGGTCAGCGTTCATGGCGCGCCGCGGTACCTGCGTTCGGACAACGGTCCGGAGTTCGTGTCGCGGGCGATCCTGCGCTGGCTCACCAGCGCCAACATCGAGACCGTCGCGATCGATCCGGGCAAGCCGTGGCAGAATGGATTGAACGAGAGCTTCAACGGCAAGTTCCGCGACGAGTGCCTGGCGATGGAGTGGTTCAAGAATCGTATCGACGCGAAGGTCATCATCGAGACGTTCCGGCGTGGCTATAACGAGGTGCGACCGCACTCGAGTCTCGGGCAGCTGACGCCGGTGGAGTTCAAACGGAGCCTTTCAACAACCAACCCGGAACGAGCCATTTTCTAGAGAACAGTGGTCCGAAGAATGCCGGCAGGTCAATGCCGTAGCGCGTCCGGTTGAGCGACTGGTTAGGCCCCGAACGCTGAGTGCGCGCGGTTTTCGAGCAAGTATCTTGTGAACTCATAGAGGTGTGCGGCCCGGTCCTTGTTCCTCGGCTGAGCAGTCGGGTCCGTATACATGTAGATGTGCAATCTGCCGCTGGACTTCTGTTGCGCAGACTTGCAAAGTTCGGCGTGCGTGAATAGCCAAACCCGTTGTTCAGATAGATCTACTAGGGCATGGAGTTGAGCTGGCGAGTCCTCCGGAATCCACCAGTCCAGCGCGACCTTGCCTTTTCCACCACCAGGCTTCGGCTTAAAATTTGTCTTGACCTGAAGTGTGGCTGGTCGCTTCGCGCTCGGAGTGTACGCGACAAGGTCAACGCCCGTATCCGTGCTCATTGGGGCGGAGTCGATTCCCAGGAGCAAGAGCCGATACTGAACCATTAGCTCGCCGGCTCGTCCGATTTGCGCAGTTGTGAGTCGCATGATCTCGCCTTCGGGGCCTAACGTCCGCGATCAGCGGCGGCGCGCAGTCGGCGCGCCGCTTGCTGATCGAAACCTCTGGGAGCCGCTTGCACCGTGTGCAAGCGGCGTGACGACGCGCGACGACCGCTGCATCGCATAGTTAGGCCGCGCGAATCTTGACGATCTCGCTTCTTGACGATGGAGCAGGGATGGGATCACCTGCTTCACGTAGAGCTTCGATGTGGAGCTCGATGCCCTCGCGAATCAGCTTCAGCACTTCGCGTCGAGAGTCGCCCACGGCTACGCAACCAGGCAGATCGGGGACATAAGCCCCATAGCTGGTTTCGCCTTTTTCCAACACAACGAGGTATTCCACGTAGGTACTCCTACTTCCTCAGGCCGGCGCTCTTCAGGATACTATTAAGTGTCCCGGGAGGCATGTCTACGCTTGGCTTTCCTGCCACAGTCACGGTTCCGGGCTTTACAGAATGCTGAAACTGCCGGTGGCTGCCCTTAGTACGGACATGGCGCCAGCCATCGCGTTCCAAGAGTTTGATAAGTTCACGAACCTTCATGCGGTCACAGCCCAGCTCGTGCGGCCTAACTACTAATTAGGGGCGATAACTGTCGCGGAATTTCCAGCTGAACCCGTCGGATAATTGCGCACCGGCCGGCCTGGAACCCACCAGATACCTGCACTTGCGCGGCCCCGTGTCGAATAACCCGCGGGACCCGCCTGGCATGTTGAACGACCCTCCGAAACCGAAGACGCTAAGTAAGGCCGTGCGCGGGCGAATCCGCCTTCGGCATCTGAGCGTTCGTACCGAGCGCGCCTGCCAGCGCTGGCTCTGGCGCTCTGTGAATTACCGCCGCCACCGCCCGCCCGTGATCTGGGCGCCGCCGAGGCGGAGCAATTCTCGATCGATGTGGGGGTCCCGCGCAAGATCGGTTCCTCGGTGCGGCAGCCTGCTCCCGCCGCCCCGACTTCACAGGTCCTCGAGCTCGTCCCACAGGGGTCCGGTGAAAAAGCGCAGCAGCGCATCGCTCGCGTACAGGCGCTCCCCGGTCATGCCGCTGGCGTCAAACGTGAGTATGGCGAGGATGCGGTGATCGACGCGCCCGCCCACCGGATCGCGCAGCCACAGCGCCACCTCCTGGATGACGCCTGCCTCGCCGGCCCACTCGCCGAGCAGCGCGTAGCGCTCGATGCAGGGCTGCACCTTCGTGAAGAAGTGGTGGTAGAAGCGCCGCGCGTTCGTCATGCCCCGAAAACGTCGCGCGGCCGGGTAGAACGTGTACTCAGGTTCCGCGACCAGCGTGGCGAGGGTCGCCTCCAGGTTGCCCTCGGCCTCGGCCTGTACGTGCCGCTGCGCGATTTCGAGCATGCGAGGCGTATCCATGGTGGATCCGATCATGGTCGGGGGCCGGTGAGCACGGCCGCCGCCTCGGCGGCGCCGCGCATCGCGCCCTCGATGTAGCCGGCCCCCTGGCAGTCGCCGACCGGATACACGGGGAAACCAGCCGCTCGGAGCTCGTCGGCGAGCGCAAGATCGCCGCTCGCTCCCTTCGCCACGATGACGTGATCGGCCTCGATCGACTGCGCACGCTGCGCCGCATCGATGAAGCGCACGTGCCCCGGCTCGATCGCAATGCCCGCGGCGCCCGCATGCAGCGCAACTCCGCGTTCCTGCAGTTCCTCGATGAGGCGCATGCGCCGTACGAGCGTGAGACCGGCGCCGAGACGGGCCGCCTCGTCGACGACGCCGACCGTGCGCCCGCGCTCGCTGAGGAAGTCCGCCAGCTCGAGCCCGACCAGCTCGCCGCCGACGATCGCGATCCGCCGGCCGAGCGGCATCCACGCCTGCGCCGCGCGGCGCAGGAAACCGGGGTTGGCGGTCAGGCCGGTGGCCGCGCCGATCCGCGTTGCCAGCCGCGTGATGCTGCCGGTCTTGCTCGAGAGTGCCGCCGATTCCTCTCCCAGCACAAGGCAGCGCAGGTCGTCGCCGCTCAAGACCTGCGGCAGGTCGCCACCCGGCAGGCCGGGCAGGCCGCGCCGGGCGCCGGTTGCCACGACCACTGCATCCGGCGCCAGCGAGCGCAGCAGCTCGGGCGACGCCGCGGTGTTGAGCCGCACCTCCACGCCCGCTGACTCAACCTGGCGGATGAGCCAGTCCAGCAGGCGCTCGTTGGCGGCGTAGGTCAGCGCCGCGAAGCGCAGCGTGCCGCCGAGCCGCGCGCCGCGCTCGAGCAGTACGACCTCATGGCCGGCGGCGGCGAGCCGCCGTGCCGCCTCCATGCCACCCGGACCGCCGCCGACGACGGCCACGCGCCGGCGCTGCATCGATGCCGGCGCGGCGGGGCGCAGCGACTCGAATCCCGTTTCGGGGTTCACTGCGCAGCGCACGCTGTCCTGTACGTAGATGGCGCTGATGCAGGCGTAGCAGTAGATACAGGGCCGCACGTCGGCCGCGCGTCCGGCGGCGAGCTTGCGCGGCAGCTGTGGGTCGGCGAGCAGCTTGCGGCCCATCGCCACGAAGGTGATCGAGCCGTCGGCGATGCGGGCCTCGGCCAGTTCCGGCTCGATGCGCCCGGAGGCGATCACCGGTACGCTGACAGCTGCCTTGATCGCCTTCGCGGCAGGCAGATTGACGCCCGGCTCGTGCGGTGTGTGCGAGGCCGAGTGCAGTTTGCCCTGGTCCGTGTCGTGGTAGGCCGTGACGGTAATGGCATCCGCACCGGCCTCCTGCGCGAAGCTCGCGGCGCGGCAGGCATCCGCCAGGATAATGCCACCGGCCAACGCAAGTTCGTGCGCATCGAGCTTGCACCACATCGCAAAGTCGCGCCCGACCTGCGTCCGCACCGCACGCAGCACCTCGAGCAGGAAGCGCAGCCGGTTCTCCAGCGGGCCGCCGTACTCGTCGGTGCGCCGGTTCGAGTGGGGCGAAATGAAGGACGACAGCAGATAGCCGTGGCCGCCGTGGATCTCGACGCCATCGGCGCCGGCCTCCTGCGCGCGCCTGGCCGCGGCCGCGAACTGCCCGACAATCGTGCGGATGTCCTCGGCGGTCATCACCCGGAATTCGACGCTGCGGATCTGCGGCGCCGGGGACCTGGCGATCTCCTCCGGAAGCCACGTCGCGCTGATGTCCCGCTGCGGGGGTTCCGGGAGCGAGGGCACCCACAGCGGACGGCCGGCCTTCATGTCCTCCGGCGCGACGAGGCCTCCGTGATGCAGCTGCAGCGACAGCTTCGCGCCGTGACGATGTACCGCGGCGGCGAGCGCGGCGACGCCCGGGATGAAGCGATCGTCGGAGATCGCGATCTGTCGGGGCTGGTTCGCGCCCGCGGGCCAGGCGACGCCCGCAACACCGGTGTTGACCAGGCCGACACCGCCGCGAGCCTGTTCCTCGTGGAAGGCGCAGATGCGTTCGCCGCAACTGCCGTCCGGTTCCGCGAGGTTGGCGCCCATCGCGGTCACGATCATGCGGTTGCGCAGTTCCAGCGGTCCGATGCGACCCGGTGACAGCAGGTGTGCGAATGTCTCAGCCGGCATGCTCGTGCACTGCGGCCTGCTGCAGCAGGCGCCACACCCGCTGCGGCGAGGCCGGCGTCTCGGTGATCTCGACACCGAGCGGAGCGAGCGCGTCGTTGATGGCGCAGATGACCGCCGCGGGCGTCGTGTGCATTGCGCCCTCGCCGCATCCCTTGGCTCCGAGCGGAGTCATCGGCGAGGGCGTCACGACGAAGTCGCGCTCGGTGCGCGGCATCTCGTGGATCGTCGGCATCAGGTAGTCGACGAAGGTCGTGACCAGCGGATTGGCCTGCGCGTCGTATACATACTCTTCATACAGCGCGGCGCCGACCCCCTGGGCGATCGCACCCTGGATCTGTCCGTCCACCATCGCCGGATTCAGGCGCGTGCCGCAGTCGTCCACGACGACATACTTCAGGATTCCGGTGCGACCGGTGTCGCGGTCGATCTCGACCATCACGACATGCGTGGCGTTCGCCGCGGTCAGGTAGCTGCGGCAGCGACCCTGATCGTCCGGTGCATTGCGGCCCGGCGCGGTCCATACAAAGGTCGCCTGCGGGTTTGGCTCCATTCCGGGCGGCAACAGGTCACTGCGGCCGAGCATTACGCCGGCGACTTCAGCGAGGTCCATCGCGGCCTCGTGCCGGGATTTCATCCGGAAGCGGCCGTCCATCAGCTCGATCTCTTCGACCGGCACGCCCATCAGGTGCGCGGTGACGCGGCCGAAATCCGCTTCGAGCTTGCGGCAGGCGCCGAGCACCGCGCTGGATACGGCAATGCCGAGCCTGCTGCCGCCCTGGCCGAAGTGCGGCGGCGCCACGTCGGTCGCCGCCGTCGTGACCCGGACGGCGCGCAGGTCCAGGCCAAAGAAGTCGGCGACGACCTGCGCCGCGAGCGTGTACTGCCCCTGCCCCTGGAGGTTGAAGCCGACGACGACGGTCACGTTGCCGAGGATGTCCACCGCGACCTTGACACCCTCGGGCACGCCGACCCCCGGTACGCCGACCGTGGCGTAGGCATTCCAGTCGAACACGCCGGGTTCCACCGTGCTCACGACGCTGATGCCCACGAGGCGGCCCGCGGCGCGCGCCGCCGCCTGCTCGCGGCGCAGTCCGGCGTAGTCCGCGAGCGCGAGCGCCTTGTCGAGCACCGCCGCGTAATCCCCGCTGTCGTACTCGTTGCCGCTCGGGATGGTGTACGGGAACTGCTCCTTGCGGATGTAGTTGCGGCGGCGCAGCTCGGCCGGGTCCATGTCGAGCCGGCGCGCGGCCATGTCCACGAGGCATTCGAGCACGAGGAAATGCGGTGGCGGGCCGTAGCCGCGATACGGGGCGGTCGGCGCACGGTTGGTCACGACGAGCGTGGTGTCGTAGCGCGCGGCCTCGATCCGGTAGTTGCCGGTGAAGGCGGCCAGCGGCTTGGCGACCGAGATCGTGCCGTAGCCCTCGGCCGTCGCACCCTGGTCGTCGATCAGCCTGACGCTGAAGCCCGTGATCGTGCCGTCGGCCTTGAGTGCGAGGGCGGCCTCGTAATGGCGGTCCCAGGACTGGCTGAAGCCCGCCATCAGGTATTCCATCCGGTCCTCGATGTACTTGACCGGCCGGCCACCGGCCTTGCGCGACAGCAGCGCCGCGATGTCGGTCGCGCGGGAGCCGCCCTTGCCGCCGAAAGCGCCGCCCATCGGGTGGCTGACGATGCGGACCTTGTTGGCCGGCAGGTTGAGAGAGATCGACCGTGCCAGTCCCCAGAACGAGGGTACCTGGTACGAACCGTGGCAGGTCAGGCTCTCATCGGCGAGATCCCACTGGCAGATGCAGCCGAAGGTCTCGGTCGGGTTCGCGCCGACGCGGTTCCAGCGGAAGGAATTCCTCACGACCTGATCCGCCGCCGCGAACACGCCGTCGACGTCGCCCCAGTCGTAGATGCGGCCCTGGATCAGGTTGCTGCCGTGCTGCTCGAACAGCACCGGGGCGCCATCGGCGAGCGCCGCGGCTGCGGTCGCGACCGGCGGCAGCGGCTCGTACTCGACCTCGATCAGCTCGAGCGCGTCCTCGGCCACGTGGCGGCTCCTCGCGGCGACGGCGGCGACGGGCTCGCCGACGAACCGCGCCTTGTCGGTGGCGAGGCAGTGCGTGCCCCAGCCGGACGGGGCCGTCATCGCCGGGTTGGCCAGGCGCCGCACGTCGTCGGGCGTCAGCACTGCGACGACGCCGTCGAGCGCCAGCGCGGCGCTGGCATCCACGCGGACGATGCGCGCATGCGGGTACGGGCTCCGCAGGATCGCGCAATGCAGCATGCCGGGCAGCGCGAAATTATCGATGAACTGCGTGCTGCCGGCGACGAGGCCCGGATCCTCGATGCGCGTGACCTCCCGGCCGACGTAGCGGACCTTGCTCGTCGGCAGCGGGCCCTGGATCATCCGCGCAGCCTGCCGGCGGCCAGCCGCACGGACTCGACGATGCTCTGGTAGCCCGTGCAGCGGCAGAGGTTTCCGCCCAGGGCCTCACGGATCTCGTCGTCGGTTGGATCCGGCTTGTCCCGCAGCAGCTCGAGCGTCGTCATCAGGAAGCCGGGCGTGCAGAAGCCGCACTGCAGTCCATGCGCGTCGATGAAGGCCTGCTGGATTGGATGCAGCTGGCCGGTCTCGCGGTCGCGCAGCCCCTCGACCGTCGTCACCTCGGCGCCGTCCGCCTGCACCGCGAGCGTCAGGCAGGCGCGGGCCGAAGCGGCCGTTGATCAGGACCGTGCAGACCCCGCAGATGCCGTGTTCGCAGCCGACGTGCGTGCCGCCGAGGTGCAGTTCGTGCCGCAGGAAGTCAGCCAGCGTGAGCCGCGGCTCGACCTCGCTCTCGTAGCGCGTGCCGTTGACCGTGATCGCCGTGAGCTTGCGGATAGCCATCGTCGCTCAGGCGGTCCGGGTGAGGGCTTCGGCCAGGCAGCGGCCGGTCAGCACCTTCACGAGCTGGCGGCGGTAGTCCGCGGAAGCATGGATGCAGCTCATCGGTTCCTCCAGTGACTCACCCGCGATGGCTGCCGCCTGCGCGAAGTGCTCGCTGCTGGCAGCCCGTCCCTGCAGCGCCTGCTCCGCGGCTGGCAACCGCACGGCGGTCGCATTGACTCCGAAGGCGCAGATGCGCGCATCGACCAACAGTCCCCGCTCGCGGCGCAGCGTCACGACGACGCCGGCCAGCGCGAGATCGCCGCTGCGGCGCGCGAATTCCTGAATCGCCCAGCCTGTGCCGGCTGGCAGGTCCGGCAGGCGTACCTCCGCCAGCACCTCCGTGGGCTCGAGACTGGTGGTCATGTAGCTGACGAAGAACCCGGCCGCCGGTATCCGGCGCTCGCCGTGCGGGCCCCGGGCCCGGAACTGCAGGTCCTGCACCAGGGCGACGGCCGGGTATTCGCTCGCTGGATCGGCGTGCGCGAAGGACCCGCCGACGGAGCCCCGGTTGCGGATCTGCCGGTGGGCGACGAGTCGCGTCGCGGCATGGAACAGCGGCTGCCGGCTGGCCACCAGGGGGGAGTCCTCGGCACTGCTCTTGCTGGTCATCGCGCCGATCGCGAGCGCATCGCCGTCGACGTGGATGTAGTCGAGTCCCTCGACTTTGCCGAGATCGACGAGTACCTGCGGCCGGGCGACGCGCATGGCGAGCATCGGCATCAGGCTTTGCCCGCCGGCCAGCACGCGGGCATCGACGCCCTCCTGCTGGAACCGTTCCAGCAGGGCGACCGCGGCCTCGAGCGTCCGCGGGGCATGGTAGTCGAAGGGGGCCGGTTTCACTGTGGTGTCCCTGGGCTGGTGGCGGCAGGCACGAACCCGATACTCACACCCGCCCGCGCTCCGGTCAACCGTCGCTGGTGCGACTGTGACTGGCGGCGGTGTGGCCAGCATCGTCCGATTGGGGGTTTCAGCCGGGATGGCTGCGGGCTAGATTACCGGCGCAGCAGGTCGTCGCGGAGCCATCGCGGATGAGCAATCCACTGCACACGGCGCTGTGTGACAAACTGGGTATCGAATACCCGGTCGTTGCCTTCACGCACTGCAAGGATGTCGCCGTCGCGGTCATTAACAGCGGCGGCTTCGCGGTGCTCGGCGAGGCGATGCATGCGCCGGACCGCATTGCCGCGGACATCGGCTGGATCCGCGAGCGCGTCGGCGGCAAGCCCTTCGGCATCGACCTGGTCCTGCCGTCCTCGGTCCCGGAGGAGCGGACCGTCCCGCAACTGCTCGCGGAGATTCCGCAGGCCCATCGCGACTTCGAGCAGGGTATCCGGCGCAAGTACGACGTGCCGGATCCGAAGGAAGCGCCGAACCTGCACATCTGGGGCGGCCTGGACCAGAAGCGCGCGCTGGCGCAGGTCGAGGTGGTGTTCGACGAGCGCGTGCCCGTGTTTGCCTCCGGGCTTGGTTCACCCGCCTTCCTGCTGGAGCGCGCACACCAGCTCGGCATCCAGGTGTGGGGACTGGTCGGCCGGCCCCGCCAGGCGAAGAAGCAGATCGCCGCGGGCACCGACGTGATCATTGCGCAGGGCTACGACGCCGCGGGCCACACCGGCAATATCGGCACGTTCTCAATCGTGCCGCAGGTCGTCGATATCGCGCGCGGCACTGGCGTGCCGGTAATCGCGGCCGGCGGAGTCACGACCGGCCGGCACCTGGCCGCGGCGCTGGCGCTCGGTGCTGATGGCGTGTGGACCGGCTCGCTGTGGCTGGCCTCGCGCGAATCCGACGTCAACCTGCCGCTCAAGGAGCGGCTGATCGAGGCCGAGACCGATGACACCGTGTATTCCGACTGCATCTCGGGCTATACGATGCGCACGACCCGCTGCCCCTGGCACGACGAGTGGCTCGGCCCGGATGCCCCGGAGGTGCTCAAGCCACCACTGCAGATGCTGCTGTCTGCCAACTACATCCAGGGATCGCTGGACTACCAGCGCAAGGACCTGATGACCGAGGCCGCTGGCCAGGGCATCCACTACGTGACCGAGATGAAACCAGCGCGACAGATCCTTTCCGACCTGGTCGACGAGGCCCTCGATGTCTTCGAACGCTTCGCGACCGCCTGAGGAATCGACGCCGTATCGCGTCGGCTTCGACGCGCGGCTGCAGGGCCGCCGCGCCGAATGCGACGGCGGCCACGCGCTCGAGGGCACGCACTTCGCCGGTCGGCAGGACTTCGCCGGCACGCTGACCGGGGAGTACCGCGACTTCGGCCCGTACCCCTGGCGCTGGTACCTGATGACCACGTTGACGAAGAAGCCGGACAACTACGGGCACGAGGCCGTCTGGTGCGACGCCGGCAACCTGTTCATCGAGGGCGAGCCCGATGCGGGCGACGGGACGAAGCCGTGCGCATCGTAGTCTGCGTCAAGGAAGTGCTCGATCCGAGCGCGGTCAACAATTACGCGCTGGCCGGGCGGCTGCGCGTCGGGGCGGACGGCCGGACACTGGACGTCGCCGCGGTGCCGCGCCTGATCAATGCCTACGACGAGCAGGCGGTCGAGGCGGCGCTGCGCATCCGTGATGCCGGAGTTGCCTGCACGATTGTCGCGGTATCGATCGGTCCGGACGTGCTCGCGGTGTTGCGGCAATGCGCGGCGCTCGGCGCGGATGAAATCGTCGCCATCGACCCGGGCGGCCTCGAGCTCGACTGCACGGGCATCGCGCGGCTGCTGGCCGCGTCGATCCAGGCGGGCGGGGGTGCCGACCTCGTGCTCTGCGGCCGGCAGGCTTCGGACGACGACCAGGGCGTGGTGCCGGCGCTGCTCGCCGAAGAGCTCGGCATGCCGATGCTGCCCTACGCGCGCGCGGCCGAAGTCGCGGACTCGTTGCTGCGCGTGACCCGGGTCACCGCGGACGGCGACGAGATCGTCGAGGGCCCGTTGCCGGCCGTGGTGACGATCAGCAATGAACTCGGTGTGCCGCGCTTTCCAAATGCGCGGGCCAAGATGGCGGCGCGCAAGATGGTGCCGACCACCCAGACGGCAGCGTCGCTCGGGGTATCGGCTGCCGGGTTGCAGCCGGTGGTCGTGACGCTGCGGCAACTCGTGCCCACGGTCAGCGGCAACTGCGAATTCCTGCAGGGAGCGGCGGCCGAGACCGCGGGCGAGCTGATCCGACGGCTGCGCGCCGACGGTGCCATTTGAAACCGCGGGGACGATGACCATGGAGATCCGCGAGAACTTCCAGGTTGCGGCGCCGCCCGACGCGGTCTGGGCCTTCATGATGAACCCGGAGAACGTGGTTGCCTGCATGCCGGGTGCGTCGCTGCAGGAGGTCATCGACGCGACGCGCTTCCGCGGCGTGGTCAAGGTCCGCGTGGGCGCGGTTACTGCGCAGTACCAGGGGACGATCACCTATCTCGAATCGGACCGGCCGTCCGGCACGATGAAGATGCTGGCCGAGGGCAATGAGCGTGGCGGTGGCACGGTCCGCGGCACGATTGTCACGACGCTCGTTCCGGCGGCGGGCGGAGCTGCGACCGACGTCGAGTGCCAGGCCACAATGGACCTCACCGGGCGCATCGTGCAGGTGGGGCGCGGAATGATCGAGGGCGTATCGGCGCAGATCATCCGGATGTACGTGGCCAACGTGCGCAGCATGCTCGAGAAGCCGCCGGCAGCCGAGCCGGGAGTGGCCGCGGTCGTGCCGCCGCCGCGGCAGGAATCGATCAACATCGTCGTCGTGGTCCTGCGGACGATGTGGGAAGGCCTGCGGAACGCATTGCGGCGCGTGTTCCGGCGCGGTGGCGGAGGTCCGTCATGAGCGTGGTAGTGCTGAGTTCCGGCCCGATGATCGAGCAGGGCACGGAAGAGACACTGACCGCGGCCCGCGCGCTCGCCGCCGCGGCCGGTCTGCCGTTCACCTGGGCGGTGGCGGGCATTGAGCCGGAGGCCGCGGCCGGGATGGCCGCGCGCCACGGCGTCGCGCGCCTCGACGTAATCGAGCACCCCAGGCTCGCGAACTGCGGGCCAGACGTGCTGGTCGAGGCGCTGGCGCAGTACTGTGCGCACGCGCAGCCCGGCGTGATCCTGTTCAATCAGACCCCGGCCTCGCGCCTGGTCGCGCCCCGGCTCGCAGGCAGGCTCGGCGCGGCCGTCGTGACCAACGCGTTTGCGCTCGCCTTCGAGGGCGATGCGCTCGAGGTCACGGCGACCGCCTACGGCGGCGATACGCAGGTCGTTTATCGCATGGCCGCGAGCACCCGGGTCGTGTGCCTGGCGACGACGGCGTTGACCGCCGAGCCGGCGGCCGCGGCCGGGCCCGTCGCGTGCGAAACCGTCGCGGTCGACCTCGACGCGGTCGAGGAACGCTTCCGGGTCACGTCGAAGCCGCGGGCGGAAGGTCCGCGCCTGGAGGAGGCCGAGATCATCGTCAGCGGCGGGCGCGGCTTCGGCAACGTCGCCAACTTCGAGCTGGTCAAGCAGCTCGCCGCGGCCCTCGGCGGCCTGTGGGGAGGCTCACGCGCGATCGTCGACGACGGCTGGATTGATTCGTCGCGGCAGGTCGGCCTGACGGGCAAGATCACGCGGCCGCGGCTGTATATCGCCGCCGGGATTTCGGGCGCGAGCCAGCACATGGCCGGCTGCTCGGCCGCGCGCACGATCGTGGCCATCAACAAGGACCGCGACGCGGCCATCTTCAGGTACGCGCGCTACGGCATCGTCGCCGATTGCCTCGAGGTGATGCCGGAGCTGATCAAGGCTGCCCGCAGCTGAGGGAGAATGGAAGGTGAGTGAAACTGTCGTACCGAGCGTGGCCGGGCTTTTCGTCGACGATGCAGACGGCGCGAGGGTCCTGGGATCGAAGTGTGCCGCCTGCGGCACGCCGTACTTTCCGCGCGTGCCGGCCTGCCACAACCCGGCCTGCCCGGGATCGCAGATCGAGCCCTGCGGGTTCGGCGGTCGCGGCATCGTCTGGAGTTACTCGGTGGCGAACTTCCCGCCGCCCGCCCCGCACAAGTACGACAGCCCGTTCCGGCCGTACGCGATCGGGGTCGTGGACCTTGCGAGCGGATTACGCCTGGTTGGCCAGATGGCGGATGCGCCGGAAGCGGTAACCGTCGGCGCGGCCGTGGAGCTCGTGATCGACACGCTGTATCACGAGGGCGGCAAGGCCTTCACGACCTGGAAATTCAAGCTCGTCTGAGCGACAGGGAGCAGCAAGATGCAGGAAGTCGCCGTACTGGGTGTCGGTCTCCACCGCTTCGGCAAGTCCGGAGACGCGATCGTCGGCAACAAGTCCGTGACCGAGCTGTGCCGGCACGCCGTGGACATGGCGCTCGGGGATGCGGGCGTGTCGTGGCGGCAGGTGCAGGCCGTTGCGGCGGCGAGTTCGCGCTTTTCGGGCGGCAAGGGCTGGGGGCTCAACGGTAACGACGTTGTCGAGGACCTCGGCTCCACCGGTGTGCCGGTGTACAACCTGTCCGCCGGCTGCGCGGCCGGCGGCAACGCCTTCAACGTCGGCTACTCGCTGGTCGCCGGCGGCATCCATGACGTCGTGCTCGTGGTCGGCGGCGAAGTGATGCCGAAGGGCATGATCCAGACTTCCGGCACCGAGGAGGCCACCGATCCCGAGTTCCTGCGCCAGCGCTGCATCGGCCTGCCGGGGCCGGCATTCTGGGCTACGCTCGCGCGCCGCCGCATGCACGAGTTCGGCACGACCGAGGAACAGCTGGCGAAGATCACCGTCAAGGCGCGCCAGTGTTCGGTCGGCAATCCGTTTGCGCGCTTCCAGAAGGCGGTGAGCCTCGAGGAGGTCATGAATTCGCCGTACGTCAGCAGCCCGCTGCGCCTGTTCGAGATCTGCCCGGTGTCGAACGGGGCCGCCGCGGTGGTCCTTTGTTCAGCGCAGAAGGCCCGGCAGTTCACCGGCAAGCCGGTATGGGTGGCATCGAGTGCGGTCGCGACGCTCGGTTTCGACGACTCGCTGCCGCGCAATCTCGCCGGCCCCGTGCCCACCGGGCCGAGCTTCCACACCGAGGTGATGTCGGCGGTGCGCACGGCCTTCGAGCGGGCCGGCCTAGGCCCGCGCGACCTGAGCTTCACGGAGTTGCAGGACAACACCTGTTATTACGAGCTCGCCTATCCCGAGGAATGGGGCCTGTGCCGGCCGGGCGAGGCGGAGCACCTGCTGGAGGCGGGCGAGACGGCGCCGACCGGGCGCATGCCGATCAACCCGTCGGGCGGCTTCGTGTCCTTCGGCGAGGCAACGACCGCGATGGGCGTGTTCCAGATCGCCGAGGCGACCTGGCAGCTGCGCGGCCAGTCGGGCGGGCGGCAGGTGCCCGACGCGAAGGTTGGCCTCGCGCAGACGAACGGACTCGGCGGCAACGCGACGGCGGCGATACTGAAGCGCTAGTACACAGGTCGGTGAGGCGGTAGCCTGCGTGGCTTGCTGCGGGTCCGGCACATGAGCTCCATCGGCACGGTCAGTTACGTTCTTCTCGCGTTGCTGCTGTGCGCAGCGGCGGCCGGCTTCGCGCTTGGATTGCGTGACCTCCGGCGGCGGATCGCCGTCGGTCGGGTGGGCCCGGGCGGCGCGGGCCCGTCGCAGCGAGTCAACTGGTCATCGTTCTGGTCGCGCGGCGTGCTGCTGTCGCGCCTGTTCAAGCGGCCCGCCGCCGGGATCGCGCATGGCCTGCTGTTCGCCGGCAGCCTGGTCGCAATCGCCGGGCATGCGCTCTATGCGCTGACCTTCGCCGGCATCCCGGTGTACGAGGGCACCTTCGGCTTCCTCGTGATGGAGCTCGGGCGCGAGCTGGCTGGCCTCGCGATGCTGGCCGGGATCCTGTTCCTGTTTGCGCGCCGCCTGTGGCCGCCGGCGCGGCTGACGGTCGGCAAGGAGAGGCGCGGGTTTGCGCCGATGGAAGCCCTGCTGCTCGCGATCATCGTGCTGGGATTTGCCGCTGAGGCCTTCCGGCTGGCGCTGCCGGACGTGGCGAGTCGCGGCGAATTCCTCGGCCGCACGCTGGCTGGCGCGCTCGGCCGGCTGGATCCGGCGACGCTCGCCGGCGGGCAGAGCGTGCTCTGGTGGCTGCACGGACTGATGGGACTCGCGTTCATCGTGCTGATTCCGCGCACGCCGATGTCGCACCTGGTCCTCGGCCCGCTGAATACGGCGCTGGCGCCGCGGCGCGCGGGCATCACGCTGCCGCCGATCGATTTCGAGGCTCCGGCCGCCGGCGGCGAGGAGCCGCCGCTCGGTGCCGAGAAGCTCACCGACCTGCCGCGCAAGAACCTGCTCGATCTTGCGGCCTGCCTTTGGTGCGGGCGCTGCCACGAGGCCTGCCCGGCGGCGCAGACCGGCAAGCCACTGTCCCCGAAGAAGATCATGCTGACCTGCGCCGAGTACCTCGAGCAGGGCCGCGCCGACGACCCCTCGCTGATCACCGAGCTCGGCGCAGAGGCGATCTTCAGCTGTACCACCTGCGCGGCCTGCGTCGAGCAATGCCCGGTGACCAACAATCCGGCGGAGACGATCCTGCACTTCCGGCGGCAGTTCGTGATGGGCCGCTCCGAAATGCCGGAGGTCATGGCGCTGGCGAACCGCAACCTCGAGGCCCGCGGCCATCCGTTCGCTGGCACCTCCGCGAACCGGGACGACTGGCGCCGCGGCCTCGACGTGCCGTTATTCGAACCCGGCCGCACCGAGTACCTGCTGTGGATCGGCTGCGCGGTCGCCTTCGAGGAGCGCGCGCAGCAGGTGGCGCGCGCGATGGCGCGGATCCTGGATGCCGCCGGCGTTTCGTGGGGCATCCTCGAGGAGTCGCGCTGCACCGGCGATCCGGCGAAGATGATGGGCAACGAGCTGCTGTTCGTCGAGCTCGCGCAGGCCAACATCGAGGACTTCCGCGAGCGCGGCGTCGGCAAGGTCATCACGATGTGCGCGCACTGCTTCAACAGCTTCGACCGCTACTATCCGGAGCTGGGCGCGAGCTGGGAGACCATTCCGCACGGCGTGCTGATCGACCGGCTGATCCGCGACGGCCGGCTGGCGCCAGTGCGCGACCCGGCCCGCCGGATCACCTTCCACGACCCCTGCTATCTGGCGCGCCACAATGGCATCGTCGCCGAGACGCGCGGGGTCGTGGCCGCGGTCGGCGAGCTCATCGAGATGCCGCGCAACCGCCAGGACAGCTTCTGCTGCGGCGCCGGCGGCGGCAACTACTGGTCGCGCGAGGGTGGTACGGCACGGATCAGCGACACGCGGCTCGACGAGGCGCTCGGCACCGGCGCCGACCAGGTCGCGACCTCGTGCCCGTTCTGCCTGCTGATGCTGACATCGAGCGCCGCCGGTCGCAGCGATGAGCGCAAGGTGTTCGACCTCGCGGAACTGGTCGTCGCGGCGCTGCCCGCCGGCGACGCGCCGGCACCGGATCGTCCCGCATAGTTCGCAACAAAGGATAGAGACATGGCCCTGGAGCTACCGGAAACCTTCACCTACGAGAAACGCGGGCGGATCGCCGTGATGACCTTCAATCGCCCTCAGGCGCTGAACTCCATGACGCGGGAGATGCTCATAGGCATGGATGCCGCGTTCGACGACTTCAACGCCGATCCGGGGCTGTACGTCGCGATCCTGACCGGCGCCGGCGACCGGGCCTTCTGCACCGGCATGGATCTCAAGGAGGCATTGCCGGCGATCGCGGCAGGCGACTCGATGGGCTACGAGGATCCGGTGCGGCGGCCGTTCCAGAGCATCTTCAAGCCGATCATTGCCGCCGTGAACGGCGTGTGCGTCGCCGGCGGCGTCGAGTTCATGCTGGGCACGGATCTGCGCATCGCGGCCGAGACGGCGGCCTTCGGCCTGGCGGAGGTGCGCTGGGGCGTAATTCCGGCGGGCGGGAGTCATATCCGCCTGCCGCAGCAGATTCCCTGGGCGGTCGCGATGGAACTGCTGCTGACCGGCGGCACGATCGATGCCCGGCGGGCCTGCGAGGTCGGGCTCGTCAACCGGGTCGTGCCGGCTGCACGGCTGATGGACGAGGCGCTGGCGATGGCGGAGAAGATCTGCCAGAACGGGCCGCTTGCCGTGCGTACCGCGAAGGAGATCGCCGTGCGGGCGCTCAACAACGAGCCGGGTTTCGTGCTCGAGAAGGCGCTGGCTGCGCGCGTGTTCCAGTCGGAAGACGCCCGCGAGGGTCCGCGCGCCTTTGCCGAGAAGCGCAAGCCGGACTACCAGGGGCGGTGAGCCGGATCAGCTCGTCACGGCGCTGAGCTTCGCGCGCAGGAATTCGACGAATTCGCGGCTCCTGGCCGGAATTGTCCGGATCGGCGTGTCACCGGGTTCGTCCGGCGCATACGGCAGCAGCAGCATCAGGACCAGATAGACGAGGACCAGCGCACCGCCGGACAGGAACAGCAGCAGTACTGCGATGACCCGCAGGAGGTTGACGTCGACCGCGAAGTATCGGGCGAGACCCTGGCACACGCCGCTGATCAGGGCGCCCCGGCTGACCTGCTCCAGGCGCCGCGCCTCCCGCGGTGGCGGCTCCGGCGCGCGCGCAGCGTCGGGTTCCTGCACGGAGCCTATTTCATCCAGCGCCGGTTGCAGCCCGGCCAGCACAACCATGGCCTGTCCGGGCTGCATGCGCTTCCTGCACTGGTCGGCAACGGCCTGCTCCAGGTCGTGGAGAATCTCTTCGCGATCGGGATTGCCTTCGAGCGTGCGCTGCGCTTCGGCCAGATAGGATTCGAGGCGCTGGTAGGCCGCCTCCTCGAACTGGAGGGGCGAGCCGTTGAGGCGGACGGTGACGGAGATGCGTTCCATGTTTCAGTGTCCGAATTCGGAAATGGTGTGGTTGATGCGATTCCAGTAGTCGTCGAGCGTGGCGAGTTGTGCCCTGCCGGTGGCAGTCAGCCGGTAGTACTTTCGCGGCGGACCGGCATCCGACTCCTGCCACCGGTAGTCGACGAGGTCTTCCCGGCGCAGCTTGCTCAACAGAGGATAGAGCGTGCCCTCCTGGGTTTCGAACTCGGTGCCGGCGAGGCGGCGGAGGATGTCCGCCACGTAGACGCTCCGCACGCCGACGATCTTCAGCACCAGGAATTCCAGCAGGCCCTTGCGGATCGGGGCGAGTTTCGGTTCGATCGGCATATGATTCACTTAAGTACCTTCGTGTGACAAGGTAGTCGATCCTGGAAAGGGTGTCAAGCGGAAGGCGGGTTGTCCGCCCCGCCGACAAGTGGTTACATCCCAGCCAGTCATCAGGAACGTTCATCCATGGCACATGTCGCGCCGCTTCCCAGAGAAGCCGTCCCTGAGTTCCGCGAGCGGTTTGATCACTACGCGAGCACCCGCGGCTTTGTTCCCAACAGCATCCTCACGATGTCGCGCCGGCCCGCCATCGCCAGGGCCTTCATGGACCTGAACCGGGCGGTGCTCTACGAAGGCACGGTGCCCGAGGAACTGAAGATGCTCGTCAGCCTCATCGCCAGCCAGGCCGCCGGTTGCCGGTACTGCCAGGCGCACATGGCGAACCTGTCGAGCATCTACCGCGCGTCCGACGCGAAGATCGCCGCGGTCTGGGAGTTCGAGACCAGCGACCTGTTCAACGCGGCTGAGCGGGCGGCGCTGCGCCTGGCGGTGAAGGCTGCGGTCGTTCCGAATGAGGCTGGCCCGGAGGACTTCGTGGAGCTGGCCCGCTATTTCGACGATGGTGAACAGGTCGAAATCGTCGCCACCATTGCGCTGTTCGGCTATCTGAACCGGTGGAACGACACGATGGCGACCGACCTCGAGGAGCATGCCACCCGCGTCGCGAGCCGCGCACTGGGCCCGACCGGATGGGAGGCAGGCAAGCACAGCACATCGGGATAGCTCCCGGGCTCGTCGCTTTGCGCCGCGGGCCGTTCCAGTGGCGCACTGGTCCTGGCGGCGGCCATTACCGGCGCCGCCTGTCGGGCATCCGGCTTGACGTCCATCACGCACGCTGCTTGACTGGGGCCCTGGCCCCTGATTCCGCCGACAGCGGGAGCTGGAATGCACGATGCAGTCCTTGCTTTCTGGTTCGAGGAAACTGAACCCGGAATGTGGTGGGCGTCGGATCCCGACTTCGACCGGACGATCAGGGACCGCTTCCTTCCGCTCCTGCACCAGGCCGCCCGGGCTGAACTGTTCTCCTGGCGCACGCAGCCAAAGGGACGGCTCGCAGAAATCATCGTGCTGGACCAGTTCTCACGGAACATCCATCGGGGCACACCGGCGGCTTTCGCGCAGGATCCCATGGCCCTGGTCCTGGCGCAGGAGGCCGTTGGCTCGGGGGTCCATCACTCGCTGTCGCCAGCAGAGCGGGGATTCCTGTTCCTGCCGTACATGCACAGCGAGTCGCGACTGATCCATGTGCAGGCAGAGACCCTCTACCGGGAGCATGCACCGCGGCAGAACCATGAATTCGAGCTGAAACACAAGGCCATCATTGATCGGTTCGGACGTTACCCGCATCGCAACCAGGTGCTCGGCCGGGTCTCCAGCGTGGAGGAAATCGAGTTCCTGAAGCAACCGGGTTCAGGCTTCTGAATGGCGACCCGTCCGGCGAACGTTTCTTTTCACGAACCGTGTGCGAGCGCCGGACCTTGCACGCTGCTCATCGCTCTAAGATCCAGGGAGTTCAGTGATGTTACGTATTTCCAAGATCCTGCTGGTTGTGACCGTTGCGCTGTGGGGATTCATCGGCGGGTTGCACAATGTTCTCGACTGGGGCGGGACACTCGGAGCCGTGGGCGCAGTTACGTCGATGGCCACTTTCGATGGAGGAGCCACCAGCTGGCAGGCAACATCGAATCCGGCCGTAGTCTGGCTCGGAGCGCTGTTGATCCTGCTGCCGAAGCTGGGTTCAGCCAGCCTGTGCACAATTGGCGCATCGAGGATGTGGCGGGCACGCAGAAGCGATGCCGCGACATTCGCCGCGGCGAAAGGCATGGCTCTGGTCGGATGTGCTGTCGCCGTAATCATGCTGTTCGGCGGGTTCCTCATCATTGCCGAAAGCTGGTTCGAGCTGTGGCGCTCCGAAGCGATGCGCGGTCTCGTTCTGGAATCCGCGTTTCGTTACGCCGGCATGATTGCCCTGATCGCGCTCTTTGTGGGCACGCAGGACGGGCTGGACAGCGGCGGGCGATAATCGCGATGCGGTGAGGGACATCCGGAGCAGTGCCGGCCCGCACCTGACAGCCTGAGGCGGGCTCCGGCTCCCAACGGAGGACATGACCCATGAGCAAGTGGCCTCGCACAGTCGTTTCGGTGCTGCTCGGTGTGGTTGTCGGGAGCGCCGTGAACATGGGACTGATCATGCTCAGCGGCAAGGTCATCCCGCCCCCATCCGGCGCAGACGTGACCACGGTCGAAGGGTTGAGGGCGTCGTTGCACCTCTTCGAGCCGCGGCACTTCGTGTTCCCGTTCCTGGCGCACGCGCTCGGTACGCTGGCTGGAGCCTTCGTTGCCGGCCTGCTGGCTCCGGGCAGGTCCGCGGTCCCGGCCTATGTCGTAGGCGGCGTCTTCCTGCTCGGGGGTATCGCGAACGTCCTGATGCTGCCCGCGCCCCTCTGGTTCAGTGCCGCGGACCTCGTGCTCGCCTACCTGCCTGCCGCATGGCTGGGCCAGGCGCTGGCGGCGCGAGCGGCGGCCCGCGCCGCGGCCAGGCGGGAATGAACTACCGGGTCGCCGCGGCGCTTGTATTGCTCGTGCCCTGGCTGGCGATGCAGGTCACCGATCAGGTCGCGTGGGACGCGGCTGATTTCGTTGTCTTCGGCGCACTTCTGGCCGGTGTCGGCAGCCTGTTCCGGCTGGCGGTGAGGAAGACAGGCGATCTTGCGTACCGGTCAGCCGTCGGCACCGCGCTGGCGGCGGCTTTCATCCTCGTGTGGGTCAGTGGTGCCGTTGGCATCATCGGGACGGAGCGCGACGACGCCAACCTGATGTATGGCGGGGTGCTTGCCGTCGGAATCATCGGCGCTATTGTCGCCCGTTTCCAGCCCGGTGGCATGGCGCGCGCATTGTTCGCGACGGCGCTCGCGCAGGTGCTGGTCGCCGTGATCGCGGTGATCGCAGGGTTTGGTTCCACCGGGCCGGCCTGGCCGCTGGATATCGTGTCATTGACAGGGTTCTTCGCCGCGCTGTGGCTCCTGTCGGCCTGGCTGTTTCGAAAGGCAGCGAGGAGCGGGGCCGGGGCGTGCAGGCAGACACAGTAGACTGACCGCGTGTTACGTTCAGCACTCGAGGTGCATCCATGATCACGCCCACTGCGCTGGCGCTCACAGGTTTCATCAGCTGGTCACTGGCCTTGCTCATTCTCATGGAGGGCATTCGCTCAGGGATGGTCGCCACGGGGAAGGTGGCTCCCAACGGCTTCGTTCCCGACAACTCCAATCTCTCGCCGTTCATGCAGCGGCTGGCCCGCGCCCACGCGAACTGCCTTGAAGGCCTGCCCATATTCGGTGGGCTGATGATCGTGGCCCTGTTGACGTCCCGCGCCGCCGTGACCGACGGGCTGGCATATGTCTTCCTGGGTGCCAGGCTGCTGCAGTCCGTCATTCATCTCGTTTCGACCAGCCCACAGGCGGTCACGGCGCGCTTCGTCGCCTTCGCGGTACAGATGGTCATCGGGGCCTACTGGTCATTCCGGCTCCTGCTTGGGTAGCGTGGCAGGAGTGGTGGCAAGGAGGCTCCGCATGCTCCAGGGCACCTGTCATCAATTTCAACGGAGCTGGTTCGTGGAAGTTCGTTGACTGAGCATTCGATCACCAAGGCCTGAGTCCAGTCCCCGTGAAGTTCAGTTCGCTCCGGAAGTACTGTCTGTCCTTGCCTGGGGTCACGGAGGAACCGCACCATCACTTTGGTTCATTTCGTGTGATGGGCAGGATCTTCGCGACGGTGCCTCCCGGACAGGAGTTCGTTCACGTCTTCATTCCGGAGCATCTGCGTGATCCGGCCGTTGGCATGTACCCGGGGTTCGTGGAGAAGCTCTTCTGGGGCGGAAAGGTCGTGGGGGTCCGGGTCCTGCTGGCGCAAGCAACGGCAACCGTGGTCAAGTCGCTCGTGCGCCACGCGTGGGAGGGCAAGGCCCCCAAGGCGTTGCTCACGGCCGGGCGAAGCACGGGGAACTGAGGTGTCAGGGTTCAGAAGCGGCCCGCCGGCACTCTGCATCTTGGGACTCTCTTTCTGGGCGGCGGTTTCCGCCGCCGTTGCCCAGGGTTCCGACCAGGCGGGCGAGGGGACTTCTCGCGGGGTGCTGATGCCGACTGCGCCGATGGCAACGGCTCGCGCCTCACACACGGCAAGCCCGCTGCCCGATGGCCGGGTGCTGGTGGCAGGCGGGTTCAATGGCGAGGAGAGTGCCGCGACCGGTGCGGAGATCTATGATCCCGCCGCGGGGCGTTTCTCGCCGCTCCCGCGCATGATCACGCTGCGCCACAGCCACACGGCCACCGTTCTCCCGGGCGGCAAGGTGTTGATCGCCGGGGGCTACGGCCGGGGTGCCAATACGGTCGCATCGGCTGAGTTGTTCGATCCGGCAACGCAGTCCTTTACGCCGACCGGATCGCTCATTTCTCCGCGTGCGGGCCATGTCGCCGTGCTCCTCGATGACGGGCAGGTCCTCGTGGCTGGCGGGGTTGGGCCGGGGTGGACCTTTCTGGAGAGCGCCGAACTCTATGATCCCGCAGCCGGCCGATTCTCGCGGACCGGCGGCATGACGGTCGCCCGGGAGAGCCATGCGGCGGTGCGACTGCAGGACGGCCGGGTCCTGGTCGCGGGCGGCCATCGGGGACGGCATGCCGGGATGACGCTGTATTCGTCGGCCGAGGCATACGACCCGAGGACCGGCGCCTTCCGCCCCGTGGGCGAGATGCGTGTGCGTCGTCACAAGCACGACGCCATCGCGCTCCGCGACGGCCGCGTGCTGATCACGGGTGGTGCGGACGACCGCGACAGTGACGGCGTGTACAACTCGACGGAGCTGTTCGATGCGGGGTCCGGCACATTCATGATGGGTCCTGCGCTGAAGCTGCCCCGGTACAAGCACCAGGGCAGCTCCGTGCTGTTGCCTGATGGTACGGTCCTGATCGGGGGCGGCGCGCTGATCACAGGGGGTTACGGCAGCGGTGGCGGACCGCGGGCGAGCGCGTGGCTCTACCGCCGGTGAAGTGCGGATCCCAAGTAGACTCCATGGTACCGGGCACGAGGAATCCGGCGCGTTCATTGACAGATTTCCATTGGAGGTGTTCCAGGTGAACTATCGATGGTTCAGGCACTGGGGCTGGATCTACTTCCCGGTGTCGTGGCAGGGAGCGATGGTCACGGTCGCCGGTCTCGCCTTTTCTGTCCACGTGTTCGTCTTCGTCGACTCCCGATCACACTCCGTTTCGGACACTCTCTATGGGATCTTCCCGTACGTCGTCCCCTGCTGGGTCCTGGTCGGTTGGGTGGCCTCGAAGACCTGCCAACCAGCCCGCCCCCACGATTGGAGGTGAGGTGGCCAGCAGACAGCGGGGTGTGCTGGCGGCCACGATCGCGGCGGCACTAGGCGCCGGAGGCGCGGCGGGTGCTGGAGTCGGATTCCATTGGTATCCTCCTGCGGTGGGAGTAGGACTGGCGGTGGCGATCGGTCTCGGTGTCGGCGCGTTCGTGCTGCGAACCGTTGTACGGGCCAGGAGGGCCCGCAGAACACCGCGATGAAGATGAGGACGTGCGGCTGGACGCGCAACGGAGCGGCGATCGCGCCGGTAGTCCGATTGGACGTCGCTCCTCGCCGGGTTCAGGGTTACGGTCAGAATGCGGGCCGGCAGGCCAGGCCCGCCATCGGGAGTCAGCCTATGGATTTCGAATTTTCCGCCGAAGAACGCGCTTTCCTGCGTGAAGTCGGCCAGTTTCTCCGGGACAACCATGACCCGAAGGTCATGGACGTCACCCGCGAGAACATGGCCCAGGTCTGCGACACACCCGAGCGGCGGGCGTTCATGGGCAAGCTCGCCGCCCGCGGCTGGCTCGGCATCACCTGGCCGAAACAATACGGCGGCCAGGACGGCGAGGGCTTCTTCGAATTCCTGCTGAACGAGAAGCTGTCGTCGGTCGGCGCGCCGCAGATCGGCAAGGGTATCGGCATCATCGGCAAGACGCTGATCCGGGTCGGTTCGGAGAAACTCAAGCAGGAGTTCCTGCCGCAGATCCTCGCCGCGAAGATCGAGTTCGCGGTCGGCTACTCGGAACCGAGCGCCGGCTCCGACGCGGCCGCGATGCGCCTGAAGGCGGAGCGCCAGGGCGAAGGCTGGGTACTGAATGGCCAGAAGGTCTTCACGACCTCTGCTCACTTTGCCGACTGGTACTGGGTCGGCGCGCGCACCGATCCCGAGAAGCCCAAGCACCACGGCATCTCGCTGTTCCTGATCCGGATGGACGACCCGGGCCTGACGATCCAGCCGATGTACACGATGGGCGGCGAGCGCACCAATGCGGTGTTCTTCGACAACGTGTTCGTCCACGAAGACTACCGCGTCGGCGAGCTGAACAAGGGCTTCCAGTACATCGCCGAGGCCCTCGACCTCGAGCGCTTCACGATGTTTACTGTCTCGCCGGTGCGCGGCCGGACCGAAGTGCTCTGCGACTACGTGCGCGACACGCTGCGCGACGGCCGTCCGCTGAAGGACGACTCGGTGATCCGGCAGAAAGTCGCGCAGCTGGCGACCGACTGCGAGGTGGCGCGGCTGCTGGGCCTGCGCTTCGTCGATGCTGCGCGCGACGCGCACAAGACGCCGACGGTCGAGTCCTCCGAGTACAAGCTGTTCACGACCGAGCTGTCGCGGCGCCTCGCGGATGCGACGATGGATATCGCCGGCCCCGGCTCGCAGCTCGCGCTGGGTACGGAGGATGCGCCACTCAAGGGGCGTGCCGAGAGCTGCTACACCTACACGGTCATCGACACGATCGGCGGCGGCTCCTCGGAGGTGCAGAAGAACATCATCGCGACCCGCAAGCTGGGCCTGCCGAGGAATTTCTGACATCCCGCGATGCCATCGCTGCTGCAAGGCTTCACCGCTCTTGATTTCGCGGCCGTCGGACCGGCGGCGCGGGCCTCGCGCATCCTTGCGGACTGGGGCATGCGGGTGATCAAGGTGGCGCCGGTCGTGGCGGCGGAGTGGCGCCGGCGGAACCGGCCTTCCACACCTACGGCGCGGGTCGCGGCTTCGAGAAGATCCGCGTGGACCTGAAGACGCCGGCGGGGCGCGAGGTCGTCCACCGGCTCGCCCGCAAGGCGGATGTGCTGATCGAGAGCTACCGGCCCGGCGTCGCCGCGCGCCTCGGCATCGGCTTCGAGGACCTGCGCCCGCTGAACCCGCGCCTGGTCTATTGCTCCACCAGCGGCTACGGCCAGCAGGGCCCGTACTCGCAGTGGGCGGGACACGATCTCAACTATCTCGCGGTCGGCGGTTTCCTCGGCTGCAGCGGCCGCGACGCTGCGGGCCAGCCCGCGCTGCCCGGGGCGACCGTCGCCGACAGCGCCGGCGGCGGCATGCACGCGGCGGCAGCGATCGTCGCCGCGCTCCTCGGGCGGACGCGCAGCGGATCGGGTGTATACCTCGACGTGGCCGTGGCCGACGGCGTGCTGAACCTGATGTCGCTGTATCTCGACCAGTATCTGGCGACCGGCGAGGAGACGCGACCGGGGTCTACGCTGCTGACCGGCCGGTTCGCCTGCTACGGCGTGTACACGGCGGCGGATGGCAGGTACCTGGCGGTCGGTGCGATCGAGCCGCGCTTCTTCCGCAACCTGTGCCGGCTGCTCGGGCTCGAGCAGCTTGCCGACGGCCAGTACGATCCGGGCCGCCAGGACGAGATCCGCCGGGCGCTGCAGCGGCAGTTCATGACCCGGAACCGCGACGCCTGGGTGGAGGCCCTCGCATCCGAGGACACCTGCGTGGCCCCGGTGCTCGGTATCGCTGAGGTCACCGCCGACCCGCACCTGCGCGCCCGGCGGAGCTTCATGCGGGCCCGGCACCCGGAACAGGGCGATTTCGAGCAGCTCGCGCCGGTGCTGGCCGGGGCGGAACGCGAGCAGCCGCTGCACCGGCTGCCGCCGGCCACGGCGACGGACACCGAGGCGGTGCTCCGCACGCTGGGGTTTTCCGCAGCGGAGATCGGGCAGTTGCTGCAGGGTGGGAGCGTTCAATGAGTGCGATGACGGCGATTCCGGACGAGCCCCTGCCACAGGTTGTCCGCAACCTGATCGGCAAGCCGATGTACGAGGAACAGACCGAGTTCCCGATCGAGATGGGCTACGTCTACAACACCTGCGCCGCAACGCAGAACGGCAACCCGCTCTACTGGGATCGCCAGGTCGCCGAGGAGATTACCGGCGGCCCGATCGCGCCGCCGTCGATGCTGTCGGTGTGGATGCGGCCACACCACTGGAGCCCCGGCGCGAGCGGCGAGCGCACGCCGTTGAGGACCCACTTCGACCTCAAGGAACTGTGCGAGCTGCCGGAAGCCATCGTCACCGGCATCGAGACGATCTTTGGCGAGCCGGTGCGCGTGGGCGATGTGCTGACGATGCGCCAGGTCGTGCGCTCGGTCAGCCCGCTGAAGCAGACGAAACTGGGCATCGGGCGCTTCTGGGTCATCGACGTCGAGACCGTGAACCAGCGCGGTGAATGGGTCGGCACCGAGACCTACACCTGTCTCGGCTATCGCCGGGGGGAGGCCGCAACATGACCGCCATGCGCAGCCGGACGGCGAAAGAAGTGCAGCCGGGCCAGGAACTCCCGCCGCTCAGTCACACGGTGACGGCGACCACTGTCGTCCTCGGCGCGCTCGCGAGCCGCGACTGGCGGCCGATGCATCACGACAAGGATTTCGCGGTCGAGCGCAACGGCGTCCGCGACATCTTCATCAATACGCCGAACAATGCGGCCTGGTTCGAGCGCTTCGTCACCGACTGGAGCGGCCCGAAGGGCCGGCTCGGCCGGATGAACTTCAGGATGAAGACACCGGTGTTCCCGGGCGACCAGATGACGTTCTCGGGGCGGGTCGCCAAGGTCTCGGTGGACGATGCCGGTTGCCACTGGGTCGACCTCGACGTCGCTGTCTCGGTGCATGGCAAGGTGAATACCGAGGGCCGCGTGCGGCTCGCGCTGCCGGCCGACGACAGCGACAACCCCTGGCGGCGCAAGGGCGAGGACTGGAAGCCGTGACCGGTCTTCCTGCGCCGATCCGTTATATCTTCGAGAGAGCAAGCCCATGGACCTGAAGTTCAGCGACGAGCAGCGGATGCTGCGTGAGACGACCCGGGACCTGTGCGCGACGCACTGTGGTCCGGACGTGGTCCGCAGGATGGAGAACGACCCGCTGGGCGTTCCGGCGGAACTCTGGCGGCACATGTGCGAGATGGGCCTGCCGGGGATCCTGGTGCCGCAGGAGCTGGGAGGCCTCGGCCTCAGCCTGCTGGACTGCGCAGTGATCTGCGAGGAACTGGGCCGCGCGCTGGCGCCGGGGCCGTTTTTCCCGAGCGCCGTGGTCAGTGTGCTGGCGCTTTGCCGCGGCGGTGGCCACGAGGACCTGTTGCGGGCGATCGGCAGTGGTGAGCGGATCGTCGTGCCGGCCTGGCTCGAGCCCGACGGCGGCTTTGGCCCGGCGGGCGTACAGCTCGGCGCGAAGCGCGTGAAGGGCGGCTACCGCCTGCAGGGGGTCAAGCGCCACGTGCCCTGCGCCGCCGCGGCGCAGCAGCTCCTCGTCCTCGCGCGCTCCGGAAAAGCTGACGAGGCGATCGACCTGTTCATCGTCGACACGCAGGCGCCCGGAGTCGTGCTCGAGCAGCAGAAGACGATGGCGGCGGACACCCAGTACCGGGTCAGCTTCGACGGCGTGCGCGTGCCGGAAGCGCAGCGGGTTGGCGCCCCGCAGAGCGGCTGGCGCACCTGGCACGAGACGATGCTCGAGGGGATCATCCTGGCCGCGGCCTTTGCGGCGGGCGGCGCGGAGCGCGCGCTCGAGATCACCGTGCAGTACTCGAAGGAACGCGAACAGTTCGGCAAGCCGCTCGGCGCTTTCCAGGCTCTGGCTCACTACATGGCGGATGCCTCGCCGGTGGTCGAGGGAGCGAAGCTCCTGGTGCACGAGGCGGCCTGGGCGCATGCGAACGGGCGCGGGATCACGCGCATCGCGCCGATGGCCAAGCTGTTCGCCTGCAAGGCGTTCCGCGACGTCACCGCGATTGCCCAGCAGATCCACGGCGGCATCGGCTTCACGCTCGAATACGACATCCAGCTCTTCTACCGCCGGGCCAAGCACCTGCAGCTCAACTGGTGGGATTCGCGCTACCTCGAGCAACTGGTCGCCGCCGAGGTGCTCGACCACCCGGCGGAGCGGACGATACCGGACCCGTTCTCGGGGTGAGCCAGGCGGCCCTGTCCGGAATCGGGGCGCGACCTGGGCCAAAGGAGTGAAGGCTCACATGGAAACAGAGTTCAAGTACATCCAGTTCTCCGTTGAGGATGGCGTCGGCGTCATCACGCTGAACCGGCCCGAAAAGCTCAACGCGGTCAGCTGGGAGCTGGCCGAGGAGCTCGCGGGGCTGCTGTACCGACTGCGGACCCGCGATGAGGTCCGGGCCATCGTGTTGACTGGAGCCGGCCGGGCGTTCTGCGCCGGCGGCGACGCGGATTTCCTGAGCGGTGACAGCGAGCGGCCGATGCCCGGCACCTCGGATGTGTCGCGACCGATCCCCCGTTCGCAGCGCAAGTCGCCGGGTGGCCCGTTCTTCGAGGTGACCCGGCAGCTCATCGCCGTCGACAAACCGGTGATCGCCGCGATCCAGGGCCCGGCGGTCGGCGCCGGACTCGCCTATGCGCTCGCCTGCGACCGGCGCTTCGGGGACACGACGACGCGGATGTCCGCGATCTTCACCAACATCGGCGTCGCGCCGGACTGCGGGCTGTCGTACTTCCTGCCGCGGATCGTCGGCCTGCCGAACGCGCTGATGATGGTCGAGACCGGCCGCATCTTCAAGGCGGAGGACTGCCAGAGGCTCGGCCTGCTGGACGAGCTGGTGCCCGAGGGCACCAGCCTCGCCGCCGCGCTCGAATACGCGAAGACGATCGCGGCTCGCGCGAGCGTCGCCGTGGAAATGGCGCGCCGCATGATTCATCTGTCGTATCACTACACGCTCGACGAGATGCTCGACTACGAGGGCCTCGCCGGCGTCGTCGTCGCCTATTGCGCTGATGCGAAGGAGGGCACCAGCGCCTTCCTCGAGAAGCGCAAGCCGGTGTTCCGCGGCGTATGAGCGCAATGCCGCTCGCGGGCCTGCGCGTCCTCGACGTCTCGACGATGCTGGCCGGTCCGTATGGCGCGACGCTGCTCGGCGATCTCGGCGCCGACGTGATCAAGGTGGAGTCGCAGTATGGTGACGAGAGCCGGCACCTCGGGCCGAAGCGCGACGGCGAGTGCGGCCCCTACCTGAGCCTGAACCGCAGCAAGCGTGATCTCGTGCTGGACCTGCTGACGCCGCAGGGCCAGGAAGTCTTCGCGCGCCTCGCGGCCACGGCGGACGTGCTGGTGACCAACGTCCGCGAGCCGGCTCTCGGCCGGCTCGGGCTCGAATACGAGCAGGTGCGGCGCCACCGGCCGGACGTCGTCTGGATCCGGGTCACGGCCTTCGGGCCGGACGGACCCTACGCGGGCCGCCCCGGCATCGACTTCCTGACCCAGGGCTACGCCGGCGCGCTCAGCCTGAACGGCGACCCGGACGGCCCGCCGGTGCGCACCGGTTTCCCGGCCGTCGACGTCATCACCTCGCTGCTGGTCTCCAACGCCGCGCTCGCGGCGCTGCGCGTGCGCGACCGGACGGGCGCCGGCCAGCGCATCGAGGTCTCGCTGCTGGATGCGCTGATGCATGCGCAGGCGAGTTCCATCGGTACATACCTTTCGACCGGCGAGCGGCCACGCCGGACCGGGAACCGCAGCCTGTATTTCGCCCCCTCGGGTGTCTATCCGACCCGGGACGCCCGGCACGTGATCATCACGACGCCGGGCGAGAAGTTCTTCGGCAATGTCTGCCGGGCCCTCGGCACGGACTGGGACCGGGATCCGCGTTTCTGCGACATCCCGGCGCGGCTTGCGAACCAGGACGAGCTGGATCGGGTCATCGCCGAGCGCACCCGGCAGTTCGACCGGGACGAGCTGGTCGAGCGCCTGGTCGCCGCCGACGTCCTGACCGCGCCGATCAATGAGGTCGAAGACGTCGTCCGGGACCCGCAGATCAGGCACAATCGGATGATCGTCCCGGTCGAGCATCCGTCGCTCGGGCGAGTGGACGTGACCGGGGTGCCGATCCGTTTCTATGGCACCCCCTGCGAGGTCACCCGGCACCCGCCGATGCAGGGCGAGCATACGCGGGAACTGCTCGCGGAACTGGGCTATGGTGAGGCTGAGATCGAGGCGCTGATCACCGCCGGCGTGGCCGCGGACCCACCCGGGCTGCAGCGCCGCCGCGAGGCCCGCCGGTAGCTAGTCCGAATGCAGGATGGCGCTGGAGGCCCCGGTTGCGATGATGATTGCGGCGGGCGGGGGCCTGGCGCGCGCTATTGGAGGCTTTTCAGTCATGCGACGCTTTCTGGCAGCCTGCGATGCAGGCGGAACGATGACCGACGTCATCCTCGTCGACGAGGATGGCCGCTCCGTCGTCGGCAAGGCCTCGACCACGCCCCATGACGAGAGCATCGGCTACATGGAGGCCTTCTACGAGGCGCTCGACTACTTCGGCATCCCGAAGGAAGAACAGCCGGATTTCGGCCGGCAGCTCGAGACCGCGATCTATACCGGCACGTCGATGCTCAACTGCATCATCAATATGTCCGGGTACCGGACCGGGCTCATCACCACCCGGGGCTTCGAGGACATCAACGCCCAGGGCCGCGGCAAGCAGACCTTCATCGACCTGCAATGGTCCGAAATCACCCACATGCAGTACCGCAAGCACCGGGTGCCGCTGGTGCCGCGCCGGCTGTCGCGGGGGGTGACCGAGCGCATCGACATGTTCGGCAAGGTCGTGATCCCGCTCTACGAGCACGAGGTCGAGCAGGCCGCCCGTGAGCTGATCGTCGGCGAGGGTTGCCAGTCAATCGCGATCGTGTTCCTGCAGTCCTACGTCAACGCGGCACACGAGGAGCGCGCGGCGGAGATCGTCCGCAAGGTCATGCAGGAGGCGGGACGGGAGCTGCCGATCGAGCTGTCCTCGAGCGTGGCGCCGACGATGCGCGAGATATCCCGCGCCAATTCCACGATCGTCCAGGCCTACGCCTCCGATCCGGCGCGCCGGCAGCTTTTCCGCATCGAGAAGGAACTGCAGAAGACCGGCTACCAGCACAGCCTGAAGACCGTGCTTGGTTACGGCGGCGTCACCAACATCCGCTACCAGCGGCTGTTCGAGGCGGCCATGTCCGGGCCGGTCGGCGGGCTGATGGGGGCGAAGTACCTCGGCAGCGTGATCGGCGAGAACAACATCGTCTGTTCCGACGTTGGCGGCACGTCGTTCGACGCCGGCTGCATCACCGCCGGCATGCTGCCGATCACCCGGGAGCCGGCGTTCCAGGGCATGTATGTCAGCGCGCCGATGCTCGGCATCACCTCGATCGGCGCCGGCACTGGCACCTACATCCGCATCGATCCGGCCACCAGCCGCATCAAGCTCGGCCCCGACTCGGCTGGTGGCACGCCGGGGCCCACGTTCATGGAGGCCGGCAACACGACGCCGACGATCAACGACGCCAACCTGCTGCTCGGGATCCTCAACGAGAAGAACTACCTCGGCGGCAAGGTCCACGTGAACAAGGAGGTCTCGTACCGGCTGTTCAAGGAGAAGGTCGCCGATCCGCTCGGCCTCGACGTCTACGACGCATGCGAGACCTGCATCGGCCTGATGAACGTCATCATGCGTGAGCACCTGGTGCGCAGCCTGATGGTCGGCCGGGACCTGCGCGACTACGTGCTGCTCGGGTACGGTGGCGGCGGACCGTTGCACCTGCTGCCATACGCCGGCGACCATCCCTACAAGGCGGTCATCACCGTGCCCTGGGCCGGTGGCTTCTCCGCGTGGGGCGGCGCCTGCATGGACTATGCGCATCGCCGGCACCAGAGCGTCTCGGTGCTGGTGTCCCCGCAGGCGAGCGCGGCCGAGCGGGTCGCCGCCGTGCAGCCGGTCGTCGCGATCTGGAATAACCTGCGCGAGGCGCTGCTCGGCGAACTGCTGGCCGAGGGTTTCCGGCGCGATCAGATCACGATCCAGCCGGTGGCCTACGTGCGCTACTACGGGCAGCTGGAGGACGTCGAGGTGGCCTCGCCGGTCGAGACTCTCGCGACCGAGGCGGATCTTGCTGCGCTGTTCGGCCGCTTCGAGGAGAACTACACGCGGCTGTTCACGCTGGCGGCGCGGCCCGGTGGCGGCACCTACCACGTCACCGAGGTTGCGGTCGTCGCCACCGTGGCGACCGTGAAGCCGCGGCTGGTGCGGCATCCGCTCGCCGACCGGACGCCGCCGGCCGCAGCGGACAAGGGCACGCGTCGCCTGTACCAGAAAGGCCAGTGGCACGACGCGGCGATCTACCGGATGGAGTCGATGCTGCCCGGCAACGAGGTGGAGGGCCTGGCGGTCATCGAGGCCTCGAACACGACACTGTTCGTGCCCGCCGACTGGCGGGTGCGCATCGACGAGTACAACATCTACTGGATGACCAGGAAGGATGCGTGATGGCCGGTCAGCCAAAACTCATCGAGCAGCTGCGGATCAATGACGAACTGTTCGCCAGGACCGGCTGCATGTTCGGCCTGGAACGGCTCGCCGAGAAGGAACGTGACCGCGGCACCTACGAGGCGGTCTGGCACATCCTGCTGAACCTGTGCAACATCGCCTGGGAGGTCGGCTGCAAGGTCTCCTCGTCGCCGATCGCAGCCGAGGGCGGCGATGCCTTGTGGGCGCTGCATACGCCGACCGGCGAGTGCATCTGCACCTCGCGCGGCATCACCGCACACGTCGGCCTGCTGGCCGCGATGGTCCGCAAGTTCATCGAGCTGGGCTACGAGGACCTGCCGGGCTTTCATCAGGGCGACATCTTCGAGAACAACGACCCGCACTATGGCGGCATTCACTCGCCGGACTTCGATATGGCGATGCCGATCTTCCACCGGGGCGAGCTGGTCGCGTGGGTGACTTCGGTCACGCATGTCAACGACGCCGGCTGCGTATTACCGGGTTCGATCGCCTTCATGAACCCCGACTGCTTCTCCGACGGCATCCCGGTATCGGTCGAGAAGGTCGGGCAGGACGACCGCTTCTACCCGTGGTACGAGCTGCGCATCCGTTCACGGACGCGCACCCCGGACTGGGTCCTCGGCGATGCGCGCGGCCGGCTGGCCGGCTGCATCAAGGTGCGTGACAAGCTGGCCGAAACGATCGACAAGTACGGTCTCGAGTTCTTCCGCAACGCCTCGCGGGAGTACATCGAGGACAGCCGGCGCTACGCGACGGCGCGGATCCGCACGCAGACCGTGCCCGGCATCGTGCGCAAGTCGCAGTTCAAGGACCTGGCGATGAAGGGCAAGAACGTCATCCTGCCCACGCAGAACGTCGATATCCTGATGAACCTGCCGATGGAGGTGACGATCGGCCGCGACGCGCGCGTGCGCTTCTCGCTCGAGGGCGCGAGCGGGAACGTTCCGTTCGGCGAGAACGTCAGCCCGACGGCGCTGGCCTCGGGCCTGCTGATGGGCTACTCGCACGTGGTCGGCTTCGACATGTTCAACTCCGGGCCGGTGTATGCGATGACGATCGACACGCCGCCCGAAGGCGCCTGGTGCAATCCTTTCCCGAAGAACTACTTCGCAGCCTGCGGGCTCGGCTGGGCGCCGACGGTCATGTGGCTGACGTCGCTGTACGAGGTGACAGGCCGACTGTACTTCATGCGCGGCTTCGTCGAGGAGATGTCGGCCGGCGCGGCGACGACGATGAGCGGCGAGTGGGCGGGCCAGAACCAGTACGGGATGTACACGGTCGGCCTGACCCTCGAGCAGGCGAGCAACGGCTCGCCGGCGCGTGGCATCGCCGACGGCGAACCGGCGGCCTGGTGCATCTTCACCGCGAACGCTGATTACGGCAACGCCGAGGTCATGGAACTCTACTACCCGATCCTCTATCTGGGCCGGAACATGGAGCCGGACTCGGGCGGCTACGGCAAGTTCCGCGGCGGTGTCGGCCACACCACTGTGTGGATGATCAAGAACACGACGGGCATCGGCTTCACGGCGGCCTGCTCCGGCATCCGCAGCATGGTCACGGCGAATCACGGCATGTACGGGGCTTACCCGACTCCGCCCGACCGCATCGCCTATGCCGCGAGGACCAACGTGAAGTCCCTGATCGAGCAGCGCAAGCCACTGGTGCACGGCTACGGTGATCCGGAGAATCCGGACATCGTCCGCAACATCTCGGCCGAGGTGCTCGAGCCCGATGTGATCGTGCCATTCACGATCCCGGAGCCGCTCCACGACTACGACCTCGTCATCGATCCGATTTCTGGCTCGCAGGCAATGGGCGACCCGATCGAGCGTGATCCGGCGCTCGTGCTCGATGATCTCAACAAGGGGCTGACGCGGTCGCGGGTGGCCGAAACGATCCATGGCGTCGTCGCCGCGCAGGGGGCCGACGGCGACTGGGTGGTGGACCCCGCGGCGACTGCGGCCCGGCGCCAGGCCATCCGCGACGCGCGCAAGGCGCGCGGCGTGCCGTTCCGCGACTGGTGGCAGCAGGAGCGGCGCAAGGTCCAGGGCGGGGAGGGCATGGCGGACGCCGTGAAGAACATGTGGAACAGCTCGATGGAGCTGTCGCCACGTTATGGCGAGCGGCTGCGGCGGTTCTGGAAGCTGCCCGATGATTTCGTCTTCTGAGGAGAGCGCCGTGGCCGAGTACGATCTCTACGACGTCGAGGACATCCGCAAGCTGGTGGACGGGGAACTCCCGTGGCCGGTCGTCCAGCAGATGATGAAGAACGGCAAGGACCAGGACCGCTTCGATAAGTGGCTGATCATCCTGCAGGGCCGCGTGCCGTGGAAGGAGCGGATCCTGTTGCCGCTGACGCCCGCGCTGTTCATCGTGCAGAAGCGCAAGAGCCGCATCGTGAAGTGCCGCTGCGGCCACGAGTTCGGCGACTACCGCGTGAACTGGAAGCTGTCGGCGCTGATCCACGTGCGCGACACGGCCGAGAAGCTTGGCGAGGTCTATCGCGGGCGTGAACTGCCGAATGCCGAGTGGATGCAGATGCGCGAGTACTACTGTCCGGGCTGTGGCTCGCAGCTCGAGGTGGAGTCCGTGCCGCGCGGCTGCCCGCCGGACTTCGAGTTCCTGCCGGACCTCGATACCTTCTACAGCGACTGGCTCGGGCGTCCGTTGCCGGATTCCGTCGAGTTCACCGACAATACGCTCGAGCAGATTGCGAAGTGGTAATGCCGTCGCCGCGGCTGCGCGGCGGCGGTGACAGCGGGGGAGCGCGATGGGTCGCGTGTTGAACGACATCACCGTCCTCGACCTGACGCGACAGTTCTGCGCCGCGCTGTCGGCGGCGTTCCTCGGCGACTTCGGCGCCCGTGTCATCCGCCTCGAGCTGCTGCCGGCGGCGCCGCGCGAGGCGCCCGGCCACTGGAACCACGAGGCCGACCTGATCCACCGCAACAAGCAGTCCGTGGCACTCGATCCGGCGAGCCCGCGCGGCCGGGAGCTGCTTGCGGGGCTGGTCGCGAAGGCGGACGTGATCGTCACCGACTGGCAGCGCGACGAGCTCGCCGCGCTCGGCCTCGACTATGCCTCGGCCGGTGCGCTGCGACCGGACCTCGTCTACGGGCGCATTTCCGGCTTCGGGCCGGAGGGTCCCGAGCAGGACCAGCCGGCGATCGATGAACTCGCCGCGGCGCGCACCGGTACGATGCCGATGCTGCCGCAGCCGGGGCAACCGCCGGTCTACACCGGAGCTGGCGCGATGCACGCGACCGCGCAGCTCGCGTTCGGCGTGGTCATGGCGCTCTTGTACCGCCTGCAGACCGGCGAGGGCCAGGCCGTGGACGTGTCGCTGTTCGGCGCCAACATGTACGGCTCGGCGCTCGACATCCAGGCCTTCCTCGCCATCGGCGGGGGCGAGCGCCTGCTGCAGCCGATCTCGCGGCTCGACGTGTCGAACCCGATGTCGGGCTCGCTGTATCCCGCCGCCGACGGACGCTGGGTCACGCTGACGATGCCCGATACCGACCGCTGGTGGCCGGCGTTCGCGGACATCGTTGGCCTTGCCCGCGATGATCCGCGCTTCGACACGCACGAGAAGCGCACCGAGTCGGGGAGGCTGGAGCTGATCGCCGAGCTCGAAGGGCGTTTCGCCAGCCAGCCGGCCGGTCACTGGCGCCGGATGTTCCAGGAGAAGCAGCTTTCGGCCGACATCATCGAGCGCTTCGACTACCCGGCCAACGATCCGGGCGCGCGTGCCAACCGCTATATCCTGGAACTCGAGCACCCGGGTTTCGGCAGGGTACAGACGCTCGGGTTCCCGATCTGGGTCAGCGACAGCCCGGCGCAGCTGGACCGTCTCGCGCCCTGCGTCGGGCAGCACACGGACCAGATCCTGCACGAGCTGCTCGGCTGCTCGCGGGAGACGATTCACGAGCTGACCGCGGCCGGCGTCGTGGCCTAGGCGGCGGGGACGGCCAATGGCGAAGGCACTCGAGGGCATCCGCGTCATCGACCTGACGGTCTGGTTCCAGGGGCCGGTGTGTGCGCAGTACCTCGCCGACTTCGGCGCCGATGTCATCAAGGTCGAGCGGCCGCAGGGCGGCGACCAGGCCCGCGGCGTGCGCAGCATCAAGGCGGTGGCGATCGGCGACTGGAACCAGTACTTCCTGGTCATCAACCGAAACAAGAAGAGCATCGCGCTGGACCTGAAGAAGCCCGCGGCCCAGGAGATCCTGTACCGACTGGTGGAGAAGTCGGACGTCTTCCTGTCCAACCTCGAGCCGGCGATGCTCGACGGATGGAACCTCTCGTACGAGAAGCTGGCCGCGATCAATCCGCGCCTCGTGTACGCCACCAACACCGGCTATGGACGCTTCAGCCAGGTTTCGCGCCCGTCCTTCGACATGACGGTGCAGGCGCTGACCGGCATCATGGCGCGCCTCGGCGAGCCGGGGCAGCCGCCGATCTACCTGGGGATGGGCTCCGGTGACGCCTACGGGGGCATGATGTCCGCGCTCGGGATCCTGCTCGCTCTCTACGAGTGCCGGCGCAGCGGTCGTGGTCAGCGGGTAGACGCCTCGCTCTATGGCGCGCAGCTCTTCCTGGCCGCTCCCCACCTGCAGGCGTACCTGGCCGGCGACGAGAGCCGCGCGCTGCAGCAATCGCGCCGCAAGGTCGAAAACCCGCTGTGGAACCTGTATCCGACCACCGGCAAATGGGTGTACCTGTGCGAGCGGAACGAGGACGAGCGCTTCGCCGCGCTTTGCCGCGCGCTGGGCAGTCCGGACTTCGCCGCCGATGCGCGCTTCGCGGACGCGGCCGGGCGCCGCGCCGGCAGCGAGGCGCTGATCGCGGCGATCGAGGCCGAGACCCTGAAGCACGGCGACGAGGAACTGATGGCCGCCTTCCGCGCCGGGGGCCTGGTCGCGAGCCCGGTCAACAGTTTCGCGGACGTGGTCCAGGACGAGCAGGCCTGGCGCAACCAGTACTTCCTGAAGACGTACTGCGAGGAAGTGCAACGTGAGGTCTCGATCCGCGGCCTGCCGGTGACGCTTTCGAAGACCCCGGGCGAGGTGCGCTCGCTCGGGCCGCAGCTCGGCCAGGACACCGAGGTGCTGATGATGGACCTGCTCGGCTACGACTGGGACCAGATCGAGGCGCTCAAGGCGCAGGGCGCCATTCCCTGAGGTGAATGACATGAAGTTCAGCGACTGGACCGCCGTCACCGGCGCGCGCCTCGACGATTTCCGCGAGATCGTCTACGAGAAGCGACAGCACCGGGAACTCGGTGGCAGCGTAGCCCGCGTCTCGCTCAACAAGCCGGAGCAGATGAATACGCTGACGACGGCGACGGTGGACGAGATGTTCCGGGCCTTCTATGACGCGAACCACGACCCGCTGGTTGGAGTCATCGTGGTCGCGGCCCGGGGCCGGCACTTCGGCGCCGGCGGCGACGTCAACTGGGAGCAATGGGGCCTGCGCGAGGCGGTCTATCACCGCTATCCACACAACCGCCTGATCCGGATGTCGCGCAAGCCCGTGGTCGCCCAGGTGCAGGGCTACTGCATCGGCGGGCACAACCACATGGCCTATTGCTGCGATTTCACGATCGCCGCCGACAACGCGATCTTCGGACAGGCCGGGCCGCGCGTGTCGTCGCCGGCCGACGGCTTCTTCGTGCCATACCTGACGAAGGTCGTCGGCGCGAAGCGGGCGCGGGAGATGTGGATGCTGTGCCGCAAGTACAAGGCCGCCGAAGCGCTCGCGATGGGACTCGTCAATGCAGTCGTGCCGCTCGAGAGGCTCGAGGCCGAAGTGGAGCAGTGGTGCGAGGAACTGCTGTCGGTGAGCCCGGGCTGCCTCGAGATCCTGAAGGCTTCGTTTGACCAGGAGATGGACGGTTACCGCGAGTCCTGCATCACCTCGTCTGCGATGTACCCGGACTGGTTCGACATGCCGGAGGGCAAGGAGGGTCCCGCAGCCTTCGTCGGCAAGCGGCCGGCGCGCTTCTGGGACCTCCGCAGGGCCGAGGCCGAGGCGCGTCGCCGGCTGCTGGCGGAATACGACGCACTCCATGAAGAGAAGTAGCCGGGGCGGCCGCGCGCAATGAAGAGAGCGACTTCGCAGAGGAACGGCGCCTGCATCGTCGGCGTCGGCGAGACGGCCGTGTGCCGCAAGCCAGGCTCCGGACTCATCGAGCACGTGTTGCAGCTCCGGGCGATCGCGGCTGCGCTGGACGACGCCGGAGTCGCGGCCCACGACATCGACGGCATCATGCCGTTCCCGAACCTGGGCAAGGCCGAGGGCTTCGCCGCCAGCCTCGGCTGCACCAACCTGCGGTTCGCCGCGACATTGCATGTCGGTGGTGCCGCGCCGGTCGCAGCGCTGCGGGTGGCCGCCATGGCGGTGGTGACCGGCGGCGCCGACTATGTGCTGGTGCCCGGCGGCTGGAACGGGTTTTCCGGTGCGCGGACCCGCGACATTACAGCCGGCGATGTGGATTCCATTCCGGGCGGCGCCATCGCCCGCGACTACTATCTGCCGTTCGGGCTGTCCGCGCCGCCGCAGTGGTACGCGCTGATGGCGCGACGCCACATGCACGAGTACGGCACGCGCGCCGAGCAGCTCGGTGCCGTAGCAATCGCGATGCGGCGGCATGCGCAGCTCAACCCGGGCGCGCTGATGTGTGGCAAGCCGCTCGGCATGAGCGACTACCTCGCATCGCCGATGATCGCCGATCCCTACCGGCTGCTGGACTGCTGCCTCGAGACAGACGGCGCCGCCGCGTATATCGTCGCCAGCGCGGAACGGGCGCGGGATCTGCGCCAGCGACCGGTGGTGATCATGGGTGCTGCGGTCGGCCAGCCGAGCCCGGCGGACGAGATCATCAGCCGCCGGGATTTCCACCGCATCGGCCTCACGACCGCGGCGCCCGAGGCGTTCGCGATGGCCGGTGTCACGCCGGCCGACATGGATTTCGCGCAGATCTACGATTGCTTCACTTTCGAGGTGATCCAGCAGCTCGAGGAAGCGGGCTTCTGCCGGCGCGGCGAGGGCGGCGCCTTCGTCGAGGGCGGTGCAATCGAGCTGGGCGGCCGGCTGCCGGTCAACACGCATGGTGGGCTGCTGTCGCAGGCGCACCTGCTCGGCCTCGGCCATGTGGTCGAGGCGGTGCGGCAGTTGCGCGGCGAGGCCGGCGCGCGCCAGGTTGCCGGTGCCGAACTCGGCGCCGTGACCGGCTGGGGCGATTTCGGCGATGGCAGCATCGCGATCCTGCGTCGCGGCGGTTGAGCGAGGAGGCGCATGGACGAAAACGAGGCCCGGAGCGCGCAACCACTGCCGAAAATGGAAGGGTTGACGCAGCAGTTCTATGGCTGGTGCCGGGAGCGCGAGCTGCGTTTCCAGCGCTGCAGCCATTGCGGGACCTGGCGCCACCCGCCGCGGGAGCTGTGCGCTGAATGCCGGTCCTTTGACTGGGACTGGGCGCGTGCGGACGGCACCGGTAGCGTGTTTACGTACACGATCGTCGCGCGCGCCCTGCACCCGGCCTTCGCCGGCAGGACTCCCTACGCCGCGGTGGTCGTCGAGCTCGCCGAGGGCGTTCGGCTCCTGAGCCGTGTCGTGAATTGTCCGCCCGCCGATCTGCAGATCGGACTGCCGGTGGAGGTGGACTTCGAGCCCGTCACCGACACGATCACGCTGCCGGTGTTCCGGTTGCGGTCGACCGCAGGATAGGGGATCCGCGGGATCCGGGCGAACTTGACCCGGCCCGTTCTTTGCCCAATAATGCGAATGACTCTCAAACGCATTGACAGCGGCGCTGCGAGGGGTGAAGGAATTGCGACTGCCTGGCCTGTTGTTTCTTGCGATCCTGCTGGCGACCTCGCCGTTGCGAGCGCACGCCGATGACTGGCAGCAGCGTGCGCAGACGGTTGTCCACCTGCTGGACTACATCGGCGCCGATTACCCGCAATTCGTCCGGGATGGCGTGGTCATCGACGAAACCGAATACCAGGAGCAGCTCGAGTTCGCCGGGCAGGTCACGACGCTGCTGCCCGGCCTGCCGGAACGCGCGGAGCGGGCACGGTTGCTCGGCGACGCGCGGACCCTGCAGCAGCTTATTCGTGAGCGCGGCCCCGCAACGCAGGTTACCGCGGCGACCGCCCGCCTGCGCTGGAACCTGATCGGCGCTTACTCGCTGGCCGTCACGCCGCGGCGGCCACCGGAACTCGCGCGTGGCGAGGCGTTGTATGGGCGCAGTTGCGCGGGTTGTCACGGTGCAACGGGTCAAGGCGACGGTCCAGCTGCTGCAGGCCTGGCTCCCGCACCCACCGACTTCACCGACGCGACCCGCGGCGCGCAGCGCAGCGCGTACGGCCGGTACAACACGATTACCCTTGGCGTCGGCGGCACCGGGATGGCCGGCTACGGGCAGCTCCCGGAGGACGACCGCTGGGCGCTGGCATACCACGTGTCGCGACTCGGTTTCACGGCGGAGGATCTCGCGCGCGGCGAGGCCGAATGGAAATCGGGGCGGCACACCGCGACCTTCTCTGACCCGGCCAACGTCGCGACCCTTTCCACCGACGAGGTCGCCGCGCGCTTTGGCCCCGCGGCCGCACAGGCGCAGCAGTGGCTGCGCGCGCACCCCGGGGCTCTGGCAGCGACTGCTGGCCCACCGATCGAATTCAGCATAGCGACGCTCAACGAGAGCTTCCGCGCGTACCGCAGTGGCGACCCCGGCCGCGCGAAGCAGCTGGCGCTGACCGCGTACCTCGAAGGATTCGAGCTCGTCGAGGCCAGCCTCGAGCTGGTCGACGCGCCTCTGCGTACGAAGATCGAGCGCGAGATGATGGCCTATCGCGCACAGCTCGCCCCGGGGACGTCCCTGGAAGCGGTGGAGCATCAGCTCGGCACCGTGACCGGCCTGTTGCAGCTGGCCGGCGAGCGCCTCCGGAAGGAAGGAATCGGCCCCGGGGCCGCCTTCACCTCGTCGCTGCTGATCCTGCTGCGCGAGGGGCTGGAGGCGATCCTGGTGCTCGCGGCCATCATCACGTTCCTCGTCAAGAGCGGGCGGCGCGATGCGCTGCCCTGGGTGCACGTCGGCTGGGCGGCTGCCCTCGTGGCGGGCGCCGCCACCTGGTTCTTCGCGACCTACGTCGTGGGGATCTCCGGTGCGAGTCGCGAGCTGACCGAGGCGGTGAGCGCGCTCTGCGCGGCGGGCGTGCTCGTCTACGTCGGCGTCTGGCTCCACTCGAACGCGAGCGGGCGGGCCTGGCAGAACTTCGTCCAGGCGCGGGTCGGCAGCGCGCTCGGTCGCAGGACCCTGTGGGCACTCGCCAGTGTTGCGTTCCTTGCGGTGTACCGGGAGCTGTTTGAGGTCGTGCTCTTCTACCAGGCGCTGTGGGCGCGCGGCGGCAATTCGAGCCGCGGCCCTCTGCTCGCCGGCATGGGCACGGCCGCGCTCGCGCTCGCGCTGATCGGCTGGGGCATCTTCCGGTACGGCCTGCGGCTGCCAATCGCCCGTTTCTTCACGCTGACCGCCATCGCGCTGGCCATGCTCGCGGTAATCTTCGTCGGGCAGGGCGTCGCGGCGCTGCAGGAAGCCGGCGCGGTCGGCGTCAGACTCGTGGCGTTCGTGCGGCTGCCGGCGCTCGGGATCTTCCCGACTGCGCAGACGCTCGCCGCACAACTTGCCGTGAGCCTGCTGCTGGTGGTGGGCTTCGCCCTCGCCGGGCGAAACCGGCCGGTGAGCTTCAGGCCCACTCCGTAAGGCCCTCGCGCTCGTATAGCACCCTGAAGGACGGACGGGCCTTCATGCGCGTGACGTAGCCGGCGATCGCCGGCAGTTGCGTCGCGGGTTTCGGCATATTGCGCGACCAGCGCACCAGCATCGTGCCGAGGAAGTCCGCGGCGCTGACGCGATCGCCCAGCAGGTATGGACCGTGGCCGGCGATCTGCGCGTCGAGGCGCTCGAATGCCGCCTCGACGCGCGCGCGAGCCGAGTTCTTCAGGGCTTCGTTCGCAACGGCGCCGGCCCCGGATTCCGGGTGGAACCAGTCGCGAAATGCCGGCTGCAGCGTGTTCGACAGGTGGAACATCCACATCATGTATGCGCCGCGCAGCGGGCTGCCGGGGGGTGGCGCCAGTCCCGGCTGTGGATGGCGCTCGGCGAGCAGCATCAGGAGCGCTGCTGCCTCAATGATCGGCACGCCGTCCACGATCATGGTCGGCACCAGGCCATTGGGGTTCAACCGGAGGTACCCGGGCTTTTGCTGATCGCCAGCCTGGAGGTCGAGTTTCTTCAGTTCGTGGGGCACGCCGAGCTCGATAAGCATCCAGTGCACGCAGAAACTGGCCGCGCCGGGTGCCATATACAATGTGTACATTGACTCGGACCTCCATTGGTGCAAACTGTCGGGCAAGCGGGTTCAGAGGTGCCATTATGCACACCGGCAGTTGTCTCTGCCGCGCGGTCGCCTATGAGGTCGAAGGCCCCTTCGACATGATGGTGCACTGCCATTGTTCGATGTGCCGCAAGCACCATGGTTCGATGTTCGCGACCTTCGTGTCAGCGCCGCTCGCCGGGTTCCGCTGGATCTCCGGCGAGGGCAACATCGACGTGTACCCGTCATCCGGGCAGTACAGCCGGTCATTCTGTCGCAGCTGCGGTTCGGTCACGCCGACGATCATGCAGGAAGCGAAGCTCGTGATCCTGCCGGCCGGAAACCTCGACGGCGACCCCGGCATCAGGCCGCAGCTGCACATGTTCGCAGGCTCGCGCGCGAGCTGGTTTCCGATCACGGATGCATTGCCCCAGCACGAGGGGAATCCGCCGCAGTTCGGCGGCGGCGAGGGCGTCACGCGCCCGGTGCCCAAGCCAAAGGCGGGCATCACGCAGGGTAGCTGCCTGTGCAGTGAAACAGCCTGGGAGTTCACGGGCCTGCCCGAACGCGTGCAGAACTGCCATTGCTCGCGCTGCCGGAAGGCGCGGAGCGCCGCGCATGCGACCAATGCGATCTTCAAGGTGGATCAGTTCACGTGGGCGCGCGGCAAAGACAGGGTGCGCAGTTATCGGCTGGAGGGAGCCAGGTACTTCGGGCAGGACTTCTGCGGCGACTGCGGCAGCCCGACGCCGATCGTGGTCGCAGCGACCGGGCGCGTGTTCGGCGCCTGCGGCACGCTGGACAGTCCGTTGAGCGCTGGGCCAGTCGACAATGTCTTCGTGAACGACAAGGCGCCGTGGTTCGAGATCACCGACGGCCTGCCACAGTGGGAGGCGTACCCTCCGAGAAAGTAACCTGCCGCCCGCCGTGCGCTCAGGCTGCGCGCAGTGCACTCGTCACCGGCAGCCGTGCGGCGCGCACTGCCGGCAGCAGGCCGCCGACCATGCCGATCGCGAGCGCGATCACGAGCCCCTGCTGCACCAGCGCGGGTGTCACCGCGAACCGGAACACGACCTGCGTGAAGTTCGATCCGAGCGTTGACACCGCCAAATTGTTGAACAATACGAACGCGAACAGGGCCCCAACCAGTCCGCCCGCGATGGCGAGCACCAGTGACTCGATCATGACCGAGATCACGACCGGCGCACCACCGAAGCCCAGCGCGCGGAGCGTCGCGATCTCCCGCGTGCGCGCGCCGACCGCCGCATACATCGTGTTGAGCGCGGCGAAGGTCGCGCCGAGGGCCATGATCGTCGTGACGACGCCCGCGAGGATCCCGATCGTTGCGCGGAACTCCCGGGTCTGGCCGCTGTAATACTGCTGCTCGGTCTCGACATCCACGTTGACGCGCGGGTCCGCCGCGAGGGCGTCCTTCAGGATCTGCATTCCCGAGGCGCCGTCCAGCGCCAGCCGCACCGAGCTGTAGCCGTTCCGGTTGAACGTCGTCTGGGCGACCTCGACGTCCGTCCACAGCTCGCTTTCGTTGGCGTCGCCGGACTCGAACACGCCGACGACGGTCCAGTCGGAACCCCGCATGCGCAGCGTCTCGCCGATGCCGACGCCCGCAAACTGGCCGGCGACGCCGCGTCCGACGATGAGCTCGCGCAGCCCGGGCCGGAACGCGCGACCCTCCACGATGCGAACCGGTCGCCGCAGCGCGAATGCGCCGGGTTCGACGCCGCGCACCGTGATGTTCGATCCGGTCTGTTCGCCGGTCTTGAACAGTTCCGCGATGACGACCATCTCGGCGGAGGCGAGCGGCTGTCCGTCCGGGCCCGCGAGCACGCCCGGCGCCTGCTTGATCAGCGTTCCCTGGTCGCGCGCAATGCCCGAGTTGAGTTCCGCGCTCGAGCCGCCGCGCAGCACGAGGGCCACGTCGGCGCGGCCGGTCGCCTCGAGCGTCGAGCGGAAGCCCTCGGCCATCGCGAGCAGCGCAGTAAACACGGCTACCACGCCCGCGAGGCCGACGATGATGACCAGCGAGGGGCCCCAGCGGTCCGGGACGCTGCGCAGTCCCAGCAATGTCATCGCGATGGCCTGCTTCAGCATGGTCCGCTTCCCTCAGCGCCCGGCCAGGGCATCCACGATGGTGAGGCGGGCTGCGCGCAGCGCCGGCGGCAGCCCGACGGCGGCGGCGAGCAGCACGATGGCGCCGACTCCGGCGCTCCAGACGCGGTCATCGACCGCGATCGGGAAGTTGCCGCCGCCGATCATGACCCCGACCAGCGTCGCGAGGCCGAGGCCTGTCAGGCCACCGGTAATGCAGAGCGCCGCGGCTTCCGCCAGCACGAAGCCGAGCACGGCGCCGTTGCTGAACCCGAGCGTCTTCAGGATCGCCAGTTCCGGGATGCGCTCGCGGACGCTCTGCGCGATCGTGTTGCCAACCACGAGCAGCAGCGTGAAGAACACGGCAAACAGGATCCAGCGCACGATCAGGCCGATGTCGCCGATCTGCTTGAAGAATCCGAGGTTGAACTCCTTCTCGGTCTGGGTCTTGGTCTCGTCCGGGGAATTCTCGAACATCGAGTCGATCGTCCTCGCCACCTGCTCGGCCCGGTCGGGATCTGCCAGCCGGATCGTGAACATGCCGGCGCGGCCCGAACCGAACTGGTTGGCCTCGTCGAAGTAGGCGAAGTTGACGTAGGCCAGGTTGGTGTTGCGCTGCCACTCCGGATCCTTGCCGTCGAAGATCCCGACCAGGTCGAAGGTCCAGGCCTTGCTGCCATCCTTCTGCGGGAAGATGTTGGAGGCGATCGGCAGCTTCTGGCCCACTTTCCAGCCGTACTGGTCCGCGAGCACGCGCCCGGCGACCATGCCGGTGCGGGTCTGCTCGAACGCCTTCCACTGTTCCTCCGGCATCACGAGTTCCGGGTAGACAGCGTGCAGCCGGAGCGGATCCGAGGCGAAGACGATGAGCTGTGTGTTCTCCTGCCAGATCCCGCCGAACCACTGGGCCCACATCACGTCGTCGACGCCGGGCACGGATTCAATCTGCGGCAGGAGGCGCATCGGCAGCGGTTGCGTAAACGACACCCGTGCCTGCGTCACGAGCCTCGTGGCGCCGACGAAATCGGCCCCTGTGGAGAACAGCACGTTGATCGCCTGCAGGAGGCCGAACAACAGGAAGGCGGCAACAATCGAGAGCAGCGTCAGCACCGTGCGGACTTTCCTGCGCCCGAGGTTGGCAATGACGAAACCAGTGCGGTTCATGGCGCCCGCCTCCTCAGTCCGCCTGCTCGAGCAGCTGGCCTTTCTCCAGGTGCAGCGTGTGCCGGGCAAAGCCGGCCGCCTTCGGGTCGTGCGTCACCATGACGATGGTCTTGCCGTACTGGCCATTCAGCACCTGGAGCAGCCCCAGGATCTCGTCGGCGGTATTCCGGTCGAGGTCGCCCGTGGGCTCGTCGCAGATCAGCACGGTCGGGTCCGAGACCAGCGCCCGCGCGATCGCGACCCGCTGCTCCTGGCCGCCGGAGAGTTCCTTCGGCTTGTGCCGGGCGCGGTCGGCGAGTCCCACGATCTCCAACGCCACTGCGACGGACCTGCGACGCTGCGCCGCCTTCAGGCCGGTCAGCAGCAGCGGCAGCTCGACATTGCGTTCGGCGGTCAGCACCGGCATCAGGTTGTAGAACTGGAACACGAAGCCGACATTGCGCGCGCGCCACTTCGCGAGCTGGCCGCCGCCGAGCTGGTCGATGCGCACGCCCCCGACCTCGATCTCGCCCGACGTGGGCCGGTCCAGCCCGCCGATCAGGTTCAGCAGCGTCGTTTTCCCGGAGCCCGAAGGACCCATCAGGGCGACGAAGTCACCCTTCGGGATGTCGAGCGTGAGTCCGTGCAGGACCTTGACCTGCTGCCTGCCGCGCACATAGGCCTTGTGCACATTCCGGACACGGATCATGGTCTCGCTCATGGGTTCGCCGGTTCCTTCACCGTCACCGCAGCGCCGTTCCGGAGTGATGGTGGCGCCGTCACGATGACCTGTTCGCCGGGCGAGACGCCGGTCGTCACGTGGCGCGCGCCGCCATGCGTGCCGCCGAGCGTCAGTTCACGCCGTTCGGCGCGGCCGTCCTGCACCACGTAGACCACGTCCTTGCCGCCCTCCTGCCGGATGGCGGCCACCGGCACGAGCGCGCCGCGGACCGCAACACTTCGCGGAGCCGGGCCGGTGCCCGGAAGTTCCTCGAGGAAGGAGACACGCACGCCCATTTCCGGGACGATGCGCGGATCCCTGACGCCGAGCGCGATGCGCACCTTGACCGTCGCCTTGGCCCGGTCGGCGGTCGGCACGATCGCGATGACCTCGGCCGGTATGCGCCAGTCGGGGTAGGCGTTCAGCACGGCCTCGACCGGCTGGCGCGGTTGCACGCGGTTGATGTAGGCCTCGCTTACATCCACCTGGATCTCGAGCGAGTCCATGTCCACGATCGTACCGATGCCAGTGCGGATCGAACCGCCCCCGGCGGAAATCGGCGAGATCATCTCGCCTGGTTGCGCCGCCTTGACGGTCACCACGCCGGAGAACGGGGCGCGGACGATCGTGTTGTCGAGTTGCACCAGGGACGACTGCAGCACTTCCGCGTCGACTTTGACCGATTCCTGCTGGCTGGCCAGGCGGGCGCGCAGCGCCTCGGCCTGAGTGCGCGCCGCGTCGAGCGCGGATGCGCTCGTCAGCTTGCGCGCCTCGAGTCCGAGTTGCCGCTGGTACTCGCGCTCCGCGTTCCCGACCGAGACCTCGATTTCGGCGACGCGGGCGCGGGTGGCCGCGACCTGCGCGCGCCGCAGCGCCACTTCCGCGCGCGCCTCGGCGTCGTCGAGCGTCGCGAGGATTTCGCCTTCCCGGACCTGCTGGCCTTCCTCGATGCGGACGTCGCGCACCTTGCCGGTGATCTTCGCGGAGACGGTGGCCTGGCGGCGCGCGGTCACGTAACCCGTCGCATCCAGCACCGAGGCGGCGCCACCGGCGCCAGCAATGAGCGCGCGCGCCGGCTCTGCCGCAACCTCGATGGCGCCCTCGCGCATGAGGAACCAGGCCAGCGCAGCAGCGGCGAGCAGCACACCGGCGGCCAGGCCCATCCACAGGCGAGTGCGCGGCGCGGCCCCATTTTCGCCGGCATCGCGGTCGATGCGCAGCTGCTCGAGCAGTTCGGACTTATCCACGCGGGGGTCCGTACCATAGAGGTTGGCAGAGACGATTCTGCCACAGCCGCGATGCCAGAGGGCATGGACAGCAGCGGCGACATGGGCGCAATCTGCACCACCCACGCGTTGACTCGCGCTGCAGGTCCGGATCCCGCATGCTGCCAGCCGAAACCCGCTCGCATACCTGGTGCCTGGCGCTGCTGCTCCTGCTTTCCGCCTGTGCCGCCGTGCCGACGCAGGACCTGGGAGCCGGTACGAGTACCGATCCCTGGCAGACCCCGCGCGCCATGGGCAGGTGACCTCGGCCTACCGGTACAACCCCTTCTACATGTTCGGCACGATGACGCTGTGCGCCGACGACGGGCTCGACGCCGACTGCGGGCAGCTCTTCGCCCTGCAGCTGCCCGCCGGGGAATACGAGTTTCACCGCGTGATACCGGCGATGGTGGAGTTGGCCTCCGACAAGAGCTTCAGGCCCTCGGGCTGGGACCAGCCACTGTCGGGTTACCGATTCACCGTACGCGCCGGGGAGGTCAGCTATCTCGGAGCCCTGCTCAGCCGCATCTGCGTGGGCGGGAAGTCCAGGCGGCATCGTGTCAACCAGGTTTGGGCGGCGGTCGGCGCAGTGTTTGATCGCTACGAGCGCGACTACCCGTTGCTGATCGCCAGGTATCCGCAACTCGCGGGGGCGGAAATCCGGCAAGCGCCGCTTCCGGGGCAGCCCTGGTTGTGGCGCCATAAGGAATCCCAGGGAGTCACCCCGCCCTATGGCTGGCCACCGGATTGCGCGCCGGAGCCGGAGCGCGCGCTCGAGTACCTGCAAGGGGAGTAGCCACCGACGCGCGATCGCAAACTGCGTGTCCATGGTCCGTCCTGCAAGAAGAACATTCAGGTCGAGCCAACCTGACTACCTGCGTCACTCACGGACGCTGCAACCAGACCGGCCGCAGTCCCTGGTCGCGCGCAGCCTCGATACATTGATCGCCTGGTCCTTCGAATATACTTCCGGCCGGCGGAGCTCGCCGGGGAGGCCTCCTGGTCGATGGAGGCCAGGTCGTATCCGTGCCTGGTCGTCGTGTTCCGAGCGGGGGTCTTGTGAAAAGACGAAGCGTTCTTCAGGGCTCAGTGGCCGGCGGCGCCATCGCCGTTTTCGGCCTGCCGATGCTGGCGGCGTGCTCGCGGAACGCGGCTCCACCAGAGGGTCTGGACCGGCTGTTCCGGGACTCCGACCGTGTTCGTCAGCTCGGTCTGTCGTACCGCGCGGCCCACCCGGACGAGGACGAGCTCGGGTTGCTGCAGGAATTGACCGCCGGCATCACCGATTCGTCACTCGCTTCGGCCGATATCCGGGGAGACTTCGCGCGTGGCGACATCGTGACAGTCGATGGCTGGGTCCTGTCGAGGACGGAGGCCAGGCTCTGCGCGATCTATTCGATCCTGTCGTCGTGAGTGTGGGCGATGCACATCGACACCAGTGAACTCGAGAACGGTGCCGTGATTGCCGGAGATGTCTGCATCGTTGGCGCCGGCGCCGCCGGCATCAGCATGGCGCTCGACTGGATTGGCAGTCGCCACCAGGTCGTCCTGCTCGAAGCGGGCGGTTTCAGTTACGAGGCAGCGTCCCAGGAACAGTACCGCGGTGAAATCATCGGCGAGCCATACTTTCCCCTCCACGCGGCGCGGCTTCGCTATTTTGGGGGCACTACCGGTCACTGGGCAGGATATTGCGCGCCGTTCGACGAGATCGACTTTGCCGACCGGGACTGGGTGCCGGACAGCAGCTGGCCGATCCGCCTCGACGACCTGCATCCATATTACGCCCGGGCGAACCAGGTCCTCGAACTCGGACCCTACGACTACAGCGCAGATTACTGGGAGGCGCGGGACCCGCAGGTTCGCCGGCTGCACCTTGGCGACGCCTTCTGGACCAAGATGTGGCAGTTCAGTCCGCCGACACGATTCGGCATCGTGTACCGGGACCGGATCGTCAATGCCCGCAACCTGCATCTCTATACGCATGCGGCAGTCTGCGAGCTGCTCGCCAACGACGATGTCTCAGCCATCGAGGGACTGCGCGTGAGAACGCTGGCCGGCGCCGAGCACCAGGTGACCGCGAGGCACTACGTCCTGGCCTGCGGCGCGATCCAGAATGCGCGCCTGCTGCTGGCCTCGAATGCCCGCGCTGCGGCTGGCATCGGCAATGATCACGACCTGGTCGGGCGCTATTTCATGGAACATATCGAGATCCCGGGTGCCGGCGTGCTGTTCGAAAAGCGGCAGTCCCTGAAGATGTACGTCGCGCAGCCACGGAATTCAGGCGCGAATACGCCGGCCCGCGGTGAACTCGCGCTTGTCCCGGAGATTCAGCGGGAAAACCGCATTTTGAACGGTACCGCCTCGATCGTGCCCGGCTGGTGGGACGGGAGGGTCACGAGCACTTTTCAGGAGAACCCACCGGAGGAGCTCGAGAGCTGGCGGGCGGGCGAAGAGCGGGGGAACCGCAGTGATGAGCCGCCCCCACCGCTGCCGGAGCCGCAGCGTGCATATCGTTTGTTCACCCGCCAGGAGCAGGCGCCCAACCCGGATTCGCGGATCATGTTGGGTGCCGGGCTGGACGCGCTCGGGATGCCGCGGGTCCGGCTCGACTGGCGCCTGACCGGGCTGGACAAGCGCTCGATTCGCCGTTTCTATCAATTGCTCGGGCGTGCGCTGGGACGCACGGGGCTTGGGCGCCTGCAGCTCGCGGACTGGCTGATCGACGTTAATGACGACACCGGGTGGCCCGAGTTCCTGAGCGGTGGCTGGCATCATATGGGCACGGCAAGGATGCATGAAGATCCAAGACACGGCGTCGTCGATGCCAACTGCAAGGTTCACGGTATTGGCAACCTGCATGTCGCGGGCTCGGCCACGTTCACGACGGCAGGCGCCCCGAATCCGACCCTGACCCTGGTTGCCTTGAGTCTGCGGTTGTCAGATCGGATCAAGGGCCTGATGCGCTGACGAGCCACTGCACTCGACGATGTGGATGCAAGGCATGGTGCGGGATAACATGGCGCCTGGCTTGAGGAAGCCTGAATGTGCGGAATATTTGGCGTATTGCCCAGGGACCGCGCGTCGGTTCCGGACCGCCAACGTCTTGAGTCCAGCGCCGAGCTGTTGAAGCACCGGGGCCCCGATGGCCATGGCATTCTTGCCGAACCCGGCATCGGTCTCGCCCACACCCGACTGTCTCTGCTGGACCTCAGCACCGCCAGCGCCCAGCCGTATCTGGATCCCAGCGGAAGATTTGTGCTCGCCTACAATGGCGAGCTCTACAACTTCAAGGAATTGCGCGCGGAGCTGGAGGCCGAGGGCGTTGTTTTCCGGACGACGGGTGACACCGAAGTCCTGTTGCAGTGGCTGATCCATCGGGATCTGGAGGAAGCCCTTCGGCGCCTGCGCGGCATGTACGCTTTTGCGTTCTTCGATCGGGTGGAGCAGACCCTGCATCTGGTGCGCGACCGCATGGGCATGAAGCCATTGGTCGTCTACGAAGACCCGGGGCAGTTCATCTTTGCCTCTGAGCTGACAGCGCTGAGACCCTGGGTCACTCTGGAGCCGTCGCGCAGAGGGACCACCGGCTACCTGTTCGGGAATCCGGGCCCAACCCAGGGGGAGTGCTTTTTCAGGCATTGCCGCATCGTCCCGCCAGGAACCAGCATTCGCATCAGACTGGGCCAGCGGCCGGAATGGAAACCGTATTTTCGTACCGCCGACTGGCTGGACAAGGATCTGGCAGAGGAGCTGGGCTGCTCAACGGCTGCGTCCATCGTGGACCGCGTGGACGAGGAGCTTCAGCGTTCCGTGGCATCCATGCTGGTGGCCGACGCGCCGGTCGGAGCGCTCTGCAGCGGCGGGGTGGATTCCTCCCTGCTGCTGGCCATCGCGGCAAAGACCCATTCCAATCTGGCGATTTTCCACGCCGATGTGCTTGGCCCGGACAGTGAATACGAAGCGGCCCGGCACCTTGCCAGTCACCTGAAGCTGGATCTGAAGCGCGTCGCGGTCGGGGACCAGGATTTCATCGACCAGATCCCGGCCGTAACGCGACATTATGAGCACCCGTTTGGTTATCACCCGAACTGCGTGCCCTTCCTGATGGTCTCGCGCCTCGTGCGCGAGCACAAGATCAAAGCCGTGCTGTCTGGTGAAGGTTCGGACGAATGTTATCTCGGCTATTCTTACATCGCACGCGAGCCACTGGCGGCCGCAATTCGCACGGCATCCACCTGCGCCGGCAACCTGCTGCGCGGAATCCCGCAACTCAGCCGCTATCTCGCGTCGAAGCCGGACCTCAGTGCCGGCCTGTTGTCCTCGGCGCTTGGTGGTTTTGAGAGAGAAGAGGACGACGCCGCTGTCCGCGAGGCGTTTTCCAGAGGCGGCTTTGGGGAACTCTCCGGGCTTCGCAACGTTCGCACGCTGAATCTCCTGGGTTACCATCTGCGTACTCTGCTGCATCGTAACGACCGGCTTGGCATGGCGGCGGGCATCGAGGCGCGCTTCCCCCTGCTGGATGAAGACCTGCTGCGTACGGCAGTCAACATGCCGTACTCGATGAAGATTCGCTGGTCGCCTGGTACTGTCGAGAGAGAACACCTCTTCCTGCGCGACAAGTGGGTGTTGCGTAAGGTCGCGGATCGCTACATCCCGAAAGTCCTCAGCCGGCGCAGGAAGGGGGCGTTTCCGGTCACGGCGTTTGAGCGCATGCGGGTCTCAAGCGATTACTTCCGCAATTCCTTCGTGGCTGATTTCTTCGAGCTCGGTTTCCACGACCTGGATCTCCTGCTGTCCAGCTGTGGACAGGCTCTCAGGACGCGGCTGCTGCTCCTCGATGTCTGGGGGCAGATCTGCTTTGATGCTTTGAGCGAGCAGGAGTGTGTTGACCGCCTGAGAAGGCACATTTCCTTTGCGACATGAGAGCATCCGGCCGATCCCGGGATGCCGATGCATCGCGAACCTCCGCCGTGCGATGTGGCTCTTCCGTTTCCGGTTGCCATGGCTTGGGCTGGCGCGATACATTCACGTTGAAGTAGTCTTCGATGGCACGCCGACCAGAGCGGTAAGCTGGTAATTCGAGGGATTCGGTGGGCTGGGCCAGTCACGGGCCAGTATCCGACCGGAGACAGGCGATGCTGACAGAACACCCGGGAACCGGGACGCCCGCGGACATGCACACCGGCGCGGATCCATCGTCGGTGAGGTTTCGCCAACGATGGGGGCTGCTCGCCGCTTTGCGCCGGGCGTTGGTTCGGTACTTGCTGCAAACGCTCGGATTGCGCCTGAACGGAATCTACCTGCGCCAGCTCAGCGCACCGGTCGGGCCGGATCCTTCCCTGCCAGGCTTCGATGTTCGCTTGTTTACGCGGGACGACGTGGATTCGTTGCTCGCCTGCGCACAACGGCCGGAGCTGGGGCTGACGGAGAACTTCGTACGCAATGCGCTTGGCAAGGGCGATGTCTGCGCGGCAGTTCTGGTCGACCGGCAGATCGTATCGTTTATCTGGTCGGCGTTCACGCCCACGCATGACCACGACGGTGTATTTGTCGACTTCGACAACCGGCAACGCTATGGCTATTTTGCCTTCACGCTGCCCGAGTACCGGGGCCGCCATCTCCCCCGGCTGCTGTATCCGCCGCGTGACCGCTATTGCCTCGCGCGCGGCCGCTCACAGGGCATCGCTTTTGTCGCGGCCGGCAATCAATCTTCGATCCGGATGACGTCCACAGGTGGCAGCAGCCGCATCGGCTATGCGGGGTACCTGAAGTGTGGCCCGCTGTTCATTCCGTTCCGGAGCCGGGCGGTTCGTGAGCAGGGATTCCGCTTCTTCATGCCCAAAGGACGGCCGGCTGGGCAGGAACAGGCTTGATCCCAGCGACGGATGACATTCTCGCCGACGAGTCCTTTCAGCCCGGCACGATGTGCTTGATCGAATTCGTCAAGGACGGGCTCTCCGCGATACGCCTCTGGCCGCTGTTCCTGCTGCTGCTCTTCGCAGCCGCCAGCCGTGTGGCTCATTGCGGTGGTGCTGTGGACGCTGCCCACCGAACCGAGGCCCACGCTGCGGGACGTGGAGGCGTTCTGGTCCGCGGAGTCCGAAAACAACCGCCATGCCATGGTGTTCCAGCAGAAAGGCATCTACTTCCTGTACGCGAAGGGCAGGTGGGTCCCGCTGCCGGACCAGGCCGCGTGGTTGGGGAAAACAAAGCGTTACAATCCGGGACCCACGGAACAGAGGGAGAACAGCAATGAGTGAGCCATGGGAGCTGAGTGCCTGCGCGCTTGCCGGGGCCATCCGCGCCGGCCATATCACGGCGGTCCAGGCCATGGACTCGTGCATCGGCCGCATGGAAGCGGTCAATCCCGTGGTCAATGCGATCACCGTGATTTATCGTGACCAGGCGCTGGCGGCAGCGGCCAGGGCCGATGCCCGGCAGGCGCGGGGCGAGCGGCTCGGTCCCCTGCATGGCGTTCCAGTCACCGTGAAGGAGAACATCGACGTCGCCGGTTGGCCGACGACGCTCGGCGTGCCGGCATTCCAGGACGTCATTCCGCCGCGTGACGCCCCGATCGTGCAGCATCTCAGGGCCGCGGGTGCCATTCCCGTCGCCGGCACGAACCTGCCGGATTTCGCCTTGCGCTGGTTTACCGATTCCAGCCTCCGCGGCGTGACCGTCAACCCCTGGGACGCGAGACGGACACCGGGCGGCTCGAGCGGCGGTGCCGCAGCGGCCCTGGCCACCGGCATGAGCCCGCTGTCGCTCGGCAATGACGTCGGCGGATCGTTGCGGTACCCGGCGCAGTGCTGCGGCATCGCATCGCTGCGGCCTTCTCACGGACGCATCGCCAGGGCGAATGCCACCTTGCCGGCCGAGTATCCGTTGGGTTTTCAGCTCATGTATGTCGAAGGTCCGATGGCGCGTGCAGTAGCCGACCTGCGGCTGGCTTTCGAGATCACCAGCCGGCCGGACCCGCGCGATCCCTGGTCAGTGCCGGTCCCGGTAAGCGCCAGTTCCCGGAGCGCCCGCCCCAGGATCGCCGTCTGCGCGAATCCCGCCGGCATGGGCATTGCGCCGCAGGTTGCCAGCGGCCTGCGCAAGGCTGCCGATGCGCTGGCCAATGCCGGCTACAGCGTGGAGGAGGCGGAGCCACCGCACATAGCGGAAGCGGCCGAGATGTGGCGGCGGCTGCTGTTCACCGAGGTGAGGTCACAACTGCTGCCGGCCATTCAGCCGCTGTTGTCCCGCGATGCATTGCGCTCGCTTGAATTGTGCGACTCCTTCATCCCGGACCTGGACAAGACAGGAGTTCTGCAGGCGCTGGCCGACCGCACCCGGCTGCTCCGCGACTGGCTGGCTTTTTTTGTGGACTATCCCGTGCTGCTCGGCCCGGTGTCCACGGCCCCGCCATTCGCCGCCGGCGATGATGTGCGCAGCAGCGAACGGTCGCGCGAGATCATGGATAGTCAGCGTCTCATCGTGGCCATCAACCTCTTCGGGCTGCCGACCGCCGTCGTGCCGGTCGGGCTGGAGGACGGTTTGCCACAGGCAGTGCAGGTCATCGGCCCGCCCTTCGCAGACGAACGCTGTCTCGATGTGGCCGAGGAGATCGAACGGGCCATGGGGGCCATCACGCCGATCGATCCCCGCTGACCGGGCGCGGATCGCCAGCGGCCGGCATCACCAGCGCTGCGGGACCTTGCGGAGCAGGGCGGTGTCGTAACCCTGCGCTACCAGGAATTCCAGCAGTCGGTCATAGTCCGCATCCGGGATCTGCGGCGTCCGCGCCATGATCCACACGTAATCGCGCTTTTCGCGCCCGATCACGGTCTGCGTGTATTCAGGGTCGAGGTAGGCGATCCGGTAATCGGCCTTCACGGGCCAGACAAACTGCATGCCCCAGACGGCATTCGAGGGGTCATCGCGGACGAAGCCGCGCGGCGTATAGCGCTTCGGCTTGCCGTCGAAGCCGCCGGCGCGGAAAGTGAACGTCGTTTCGATGGTGCCGTCGGGCGCGAGCCGGTATGACTCGACAGCGTTGTACGCGTTCTTCTCGATCGCGGTCGGGATGCTGGCGATGACGTACCAGTCGCCCATGAAGCGTGGGATGTCGACGTCAGTCGCGAGCGCGAGTGGAGGATACGGCATGCTCTGGCAGCCCGTGAGGAACAGCGCGGTGACCAGCAGCCACCGGGCGGTCATTGTGGATCGATGGTTCATTGCAGAGGCCTGGCAGGTGGGGGGCAATGGGACTTCCGTCATCTCCATGCGGAGCGCAAGTGAAACAGGGGATCGGGCCGACCCGATTCCCCTGTGACTGTCGCCGGAGCGGCGCCGGAATCAGGCCGCCTTGCGCACCTTCGACCAGCGGGCGCCCTCGAACTCCTTGTCGAGCGTCGTGCCCATCAGGTGATTGGCGTAGTTCGACAACGTCTTCATCGAGATGACCAGCATCACATCGAGGAGCTGGCCGTGATCGTAGCCGGCCTGGGTGACGGCCTTTACGGTGGCATCATCCACCCAGCCGCGCTTGCGAACCGCATGGCGAGTGAATGTCGCGAGCGCGTGGAGTTTCGGATCCGGCAGCTTGCCGCCGCTGCGCAGTGCTTCAATGATCGGTGCCGGCACCTTGGCGGTGTTCTTCGCGATCACCGAGTGCGCGCCGACGCAGTATTCGCATTCGTTCTCGATCGAGACGGAAAGTGCGACGACCTGTTGCTCGACCGGCGAGAGCCGTGTCTTGGCCAGCAGGTCGGACAGTGCCCGGTAACCACTCAGCGCGGCCGGCGATTCAGCCAGGCCGGCGAAAATGTTCGGGATGAAGCCAAATGACTTCCTGGCTTCGGTGAGCCATGGCCGCGAGGCCTCGGGCGCCGTTTCCGGCGTATGCATGGTGAATTTCGTCATCCTGTCTCCAATTCTCATCGTATTTGCAATGTGAATTATATCATGCAAGGATATACGAATGATGTTCTGTAATACATAATACGTGACTGATCGTACAACCTCAGACCTTATTTCTGTGCTCCTGGAGACATCGCGCCTCAAGGCGACCGTCTATGCCAACCCACGCACCTGTGGCGACTGGCAACTCAGCGACACGGCTGCCAGCCCGACTTTCCATCTGGTCGTGCGCGGCGCCTGCTGGCTGCACCTCCCGGGACATGCACCGCTCGAGCTGTCGGCGGGCGACCTGGTGGTGCTGTTGCGCGGCGACCGTCACCTGCTGGCGGCGGGATCTGAAAAGCGCGGCGAGCAAACGCGCCTGCCGGAACCGCGACCGGACTCCGGCCGGGTGACGGAACTCATCAGCGGCCGCTTCGATTTCGGCGACATACTGGTCGGCGAGATCCTGGACGACCTGCCGGACCTGCTGGTTGTGCGCAGTGACACGATGCGTCTCGACGGTCTCGCCCGGCTTCTGGCATCGGAAGCGGCTGGCAGCGCGCCGGGCCGCCAGGTGGCGATGGATCGCCTCTCGGACCTGCTGTTCATCGCGGTGATCCGGCACCTGATGGAGCGCGGTGCGATCGCGCGTGGCCTGCTGGCGGCGCTCGGCGATCCGCGGATCTCCCTCGCGCTCGCGGCGATGCACGGCGATCCAGCGGAACCCTGGACCCTGCAATCCCTCGCCGAACACGCCGGCATGTCACGGTCCTCGTTTGCGCAGCGCTTTCGTGAACTGATGGGCACGACGCCACTGCGCTGGTTGACGCGGTTGCGGATGGACAAGGCGCAGGCAATTCTGGCGCTCGGCCGCCGGCCGATCGGCAGCGTGGCCATGGACGTCGGCTACGAGAGCGAAGCCGCGTTCCGGCGCGCGTACGGCCGCTTTCGCAAGTCGCGCTTGAAAGCGCGTACCACGACGTAGCGCGCCTGCTTGACTGCCGGCTGGAAGCCTGGCCGCCGGAGGCCAGCGGCTGCTAGGAGGACCACTGGCGCGCGCGGATATTGCGCAGCAGCCAGGGGTGTTCCGGATCCAGGTGCTCGTCATACAGTTCGCCTCGTCCCTGCAGCGGCGTCCAGTCGGTGTAGGCGCCGACCAGCGGGCCAAGATAGGGGCGGGCGATGCTGAGGCATTCGTCGAAGTCCAGCATGTCGGCATCGCAGACCCCGAGGCGCGGGTGCCGCATGGCATAGAGGGTGGCCGCCAGTGCCCCAGCGGCGACCTGTACGCAGGTGGCATTGGAATGCGGCACATACTGGCGGGCCTCGCCGATGCCAAGCTGCGAGCCGAACCAGTAGGCGTTGCGCCGGTGTCCGGCCAGCAGCACGCCGAGTTCATCCGCACCCGTGACGAGCTCGGTGGTCAGAATCCGGCGGGTGGGCTGCAGTTGCCAGCCGCGGCCCTCGAGTTCCAGGGCCGAGAGCATGCCATCGTCGCAGGGATGGTAGACAAACATGACGGTTGGACGGTAGCTGATGCGCCGGCCGTCGCGCTCGCTCAGGGCATCGGCGATCGAAAACACCTCGTCGTGGCTCATCAGCAACCCCTGGAATCCGCCGAGCGACGGCAACCAGCTGCGTGCGGTGGTGGCTCCGCCGGGGCGTTGCAGGAAGATGGAGCCGGCATTACGCCCGTGCCAGCTGGCGCCGCGTGGCCTGGCCGCTTCATGGCTTCCCAGCGAGAGCTCAACCGGTTGCATCAGTTCATCGACAAAGCCGTCGATGGACCAGGTATTGACGAATTCATTGGGGCGCTTGGGGCGATCTGCCGCCTGCGTGTCACGCTCGGACACCTGGATGACCTGGATGCCGAGCTGGCGCGCAAGCGCCGCCCAGGCTGCGCGTGAGGCCGGCCGCCGCTCCAGCTGGCCGAGGTCGCTGGCAATGTTCAGCAGCGCCTGCCGGGTAAAGTGAGATACCAGTCCAGGGTTGGCGCCGTGATCCACGATCGCGGTCGGTGACCCGGGGCCGAGCTGCCGGGCCAGTGCGAGCAGGTGCCGGCGGGTCACGAAATTCGTGCGCTCGCGCAGCGGCAGTGCCGGGTTGTCGTAGATCCCCGGCCAGGGCTCAATGGAGGTATCCACGTACAGCGCACCGGCAGCGGCGCACCACCTGATCAGGTCGAGGCTGGAGACATTGACCGACAGATTGAGCAGCAGGTCTCCGGGTCCCAGATATCGTTCCAGCGTGGCAGCGAAATCAGCCGGTGACAGCTGGTGGTGGATGAACTCCGCCTGGTGCTCGAGCGCGAATGCCTGGCTGGCGGCAGTGGCGTCGAGCACCAGCAATCGCCCGGCCGGAAGCTCCAGGTGGCGGCGCAGCAGCGGCAACGCGGCGCGGCCAATGCTGCCGCAGCCGACCATCAGCAGCCGGCCGGTGAAGCCGACGGTCCCGCTCCCTGCTGCAGTCATGACGGGACCCTAGCAAAGATTCCCCGCAGTGTCCGCAATCCGGGCCGCGGCGCCGGTGTCGTCAATGGCCTCGTGGCCCAGGCCGCCTCTGGCCCGGGTGCACCGCCCAGGCGAGTGACGAGTACCAGACCAGCCATGGCAAGAGGAAGAGCTCCTCGCTGTCCCATGGCAGGAGTTGATAGGACAGGAGAAACGCCACTCCGCCGATTCCGCCCGCGATCGCCAGGCGCATTACGGCAGCGAATGACAGCTTCAGCGGCGCAATCCATCGCAGGGCGTAGCCCAGCGCCAGCGACGCCGTTACCACGACCGGGACCAGGCTGGCAAAGCGCCACGTCAGCCAGGGTTCCAGCGGCCATTGGCTGTGCAACGCGGCGCTCACCGCCAGCTGGTGAATCGCTACGCTCGCCGCGATGAGTCCCGCGATCCTCGGCCACTTGTTGCCGGTTCCCGGAATGCATGGAGCGAGAACGCAGAGCGCAAAAAGGACATCGATGAACTCCGGGTGCCACATGTAGGGCCCGGGCCAGTGGAATACCCGGACATCGAGCAACATCAGCACGAGCGCGACCGCCGCCGGTATTGCCGCCAGCAGCAGTCTTGCACCCAGGCTCATCGTGCTAAGCCCCGCCGCCATCGAGGTCCAGGTTGCCGTCTGATGTCATGTCCGGATCCTGATGCGAGGTTCATACCGGCTTTCCACTTCACGGGGTAGCGCCCTGAATCAGGGCTGTCTGGTCACAGCCATTTCTGCAGCCGGTCGCTGATCAGGGAGACGGCGTCGCGCGCGCACTGGCACACGCCGAGCAATGCCATCGAAATATGGGTGGCGCCTTCTATGCAGACATACTCGACGGGTACGCCCGCCTGGCGCAGCCGTTCCGCGTAGTCCGCGCCCTCGTCCCTGAAAGGGCAGAATCCAGCCGTGATTACCAGCGCGCGCGGCAGTCCGGAGAAATCTCCGGCCAGGATCGGCGAAGCCCGCACGTCGCGGGCATCCTCGGGTTTGTCGAGGTACAGTCGCGCGAAGTAGTCCTGGGCTGTCACCGAAAGCCCGTAGTAGGGGTCGCCGTAGGTCTGCCGCGAAGGGTAGGGCGGATCGGATTCCATCGTCAGCGCTGGAAGCTTCGGGATCTGCAGCGCGATCTGCGGGCCGCCCCGCTCCCTGGCGAGCAGGCAGACGACAATCGTCAGCGTTCCGCCGGCGCTGCCGCCGGTAATGCCGATGCGTTGCGGATCGATGCCCAGTTCCGCGGCGTGCGCGGCAACCCAGCACAGGGCCGCGTAGCAATCCTCGGCCGCTGCCGGGAACTTGTGTTCGGGGGCGAGCCGATAATCCACGTCCACGACGACGGCCCCGGTCGAATTGCAGTAGTGTCGTGCCCAGCTGGCGAACGTGTCGAGGTCGCCGAAAACAAAGGCGCCGCCGTGATACATGACCAGTCCCGGTCGGGCCTGGCCCGGCGGTCCCGAATGATAGATCCGGACCGGGATCTCGCCCGCCGGCCCGGGGATCCTGCGGTCCTCGACCTGGAACACCTCCTCGACGGGGCCGGCGGCCAGGACCTTGGCGTCGTTGCGTACCTTGCGGGCCACCTCGATCGGTATCTGCTCGATTGGCGGATCGCCCCTGGCCTGCGCGGCATCGTGCAGGGCCTTGACATCGGGATCGAGTCTCATCGAGATACTCCGCAGGGACTGGTCCGAACGTACACTGATGTGGTCCGACTTCGCAATGCACCGCGTCACCGGATCAGGACGAGCGGCTGGACCCCGGCGGGCATTCCGCCGCCAGCCAGACGCTGGCATCCGGCAAGCGGAGCAGTACTCGCTCGATGTCCAGACCCGGGAAGCGCCTCCGCAGCAGCGCCAGGTCCCGCTCGTGCCGGTCGTTGACGGATGGCAGCCCGTCAGCGATGAAGCTGCGGTACACGCGGTCCCCGCCCCCGTCGTAGATGCAGTGGCGCACATGCAGATTACCGACGTAGACCGCACCTCCTGTCTCCAGATCCAGGTCCAGCGTGGCGTAGCGATTACCCTGGATGACGCGACTCGGGGTGTGCTCGACTGCGAGGCGGTATTGTCCGCTCGGCAACTCGAGCGCGAACAAGCGGCCCAGCTCGGTCTCGAGCCCGGAGTCAGGCGGCGCCGCGCCCGCCTGCGCGGGAAGGTTCTCGAGCCACAGGAACCCGGCCGTTTCGCTGGCCGATCTGAGAAACTGCGGTGCTGCCGAGGGCCCGGAGAGGCGAAACGTGACGACCCGCCATTGGTGTCCGACCGCCGGCGCCGTGACCGAGCCGAGCACGAGTACATGTCCCGGGCGGGGCGCCGGCAGTGTGCTAGGCTCGAACCGTGTATGTGCGCCGGGTTTCTGCCCGGAACCAGAGTTGCCTTTGATCAGCCCGACGACACCAGACAGGCCGCAGCCGGGGGTTGAATCGCTGCACGTGGGTCAGTGGTGAGCGCCGGGCGTCCCACCGTGCGCTTTCGCAGGAGTGGCGCGCGTTACATCGCGGAGACCAATCGCAGCGGCATCGAGCTGTATCGCGACCCCCTCCTCAACAAGGGTTCTGCTTTCAGTCTCGAGGAGCGACAAAGGTTGCACCTCGATGGACTGCTGCCTCCGAACCCGAAGACGATGGACGAGCAGGTCGAGCGCGTACTTCGGATCCTGCGCGGTTATGCGGCACCGATAGACCGGTACGTCGAGCTCGCGGCACTTCAGGATCGCAACGAACACCTTTTCTACCGGGTGCTGCGCGATCACCTCGCAGAGTTCATGCCCATCGTCTACACGCCAACGGTTGGCGAGGCGATCCAGAGCTTCAGCGCCCTCTACCGGCGCAGTCGCGGCCTGTGGATCACCCCGGGACATCGCGGCCGGATCCGGGATGTACTGCGCAACATTGGCCGGACCGACCTGCGGCTGATCGTCGCCACCGACAATGAGTCGATCCTCGGTCTCGGCGACCAGGGCGCAGGTGGCATCGGCATCGCCATCGGCAAGCTGGCGCTCTGCTGTGCGGCGGCCGGCCTGCACCCGGCGCTCACGCTGCCGCTCAGCCTCGATGCCGGGACGGACAATGCGCAGCTCCGGGAATCGCCAGGCTACCTCGGCTGGCCACAGCGACGGCTGCGCGGCGCGGACTACATGGAGTTCGTCGACGAAGTGGTGGCCGCCCTCAGGGACGTGTTTCCGGCCGCGGTTCTCCAGTGGGAAGATCTGCGCCACGAGAACGCCCTGCGGGTACTCGACCGCTATCGCTCGGCGCTGCCCTCCTTCAATGACGATATCCAGGGCACTGGTGCCGTGGTCGCGGCAGGCGTACTGAGCGCCGCCCGGCTGAGCGGGACTGCAATTCGTGAACAGCGATTCGCAGTGTTCGGCGCAGGTGCCGCAGCGCTCGGCATCGTTCGCCAGCTGCGCTCGCTTCTTCGCGATGCTGGCGTCGCAGTCGACGTTGCGCGCCGCCGCCTCGTGGTGCTCGACAGCCGTGGGCTCATCGTCGAGGGCGGAGCGAACGATTACGGCTATAAGTCCGAGCTTGCGTTGCCGCGGGACGCCGCCGCGCAGACGGGGTTGACTGACGGCATGGGGCTGCAGGCCGTACTCGAACGTTTCCAGCCCCATGGACTGGTGGGTACGAGCGGCGTTGCCGGGGCGTTCACGCAGCCCTTGGTCGGGCTTCTTGCGCGCGTTCACTCCCGGCCGTTGATCCTGCCGCTGTCCAATCCGACCGCGCTGTGCGAGGCGCAGCCCGCCGACCTGATCCGCTGGAGCGACGGGCGCGCCATCGTTGCCACGGGAGGCCCATCCGACCCCATCACTTTTGCGGGACGTGAGTACCGTATCGCCCAGGGGAACAACGCGTTCGTGTTTCCCGGCCTCGGATTCGGTGCCATCGCGGTGGAGGCGCGTGAAATCACCCCCGCGATGCTCGATGCTGCCGTACGGGCGGTCGCGGATCAGGTGACTCCGGAGGACCTTGCCGCAGGAATGATCTATCCGCCGACCGAGCGTCTGCCCGAGGTCACGTCCGTCGTTGCCCGCGCGGTCGCCGCCGTCGCGCCTGCGCGAAGCCTGGTCGACCCCGCGCAGGCACTCGATGCCCTGGCGTGGACACCCGACTACCCCGAGATAGTCGTCGTTGACGACTGAAGTCATGATGCCAACCATTCCGGCCGCCGCCGACGCAGCGTACGACAGCCCGGAATTGAACGTGCGGCACAGCCTGCCGATCCCGCGCTATCTGGAGACGGTGTACTGGTGGGCGTATGTACATCCGCGCGCCGTGCATGTGTTCGAACGCGGGTGGCTGATCAACCTGATCCTGTTCGGCAACTACGGTCGCTTGCGTGACCGGGCGCTGGCCGAACTCGGCGCGCCGATACGCGGGCGCACGCTGCAGGTCGCGTGCGTATACGGCGACCTGACACTGCGGCTGTGCGCGGCGCTCGCTGTCGATGCGCGCCTGCAGGTGATCGACATACTGCCGATTCAACTCCGGAACCTGCGCGCGAAGCTGCCGCCGGACGAGCGTGTGACGATCCTGCAGGGCGATTCGTCGTCGCTCGCGACGGCTGATGCCAGCTTCGACCAGGTGCTGCTGGCCTTCCTGTTGCACGAACAGCCCGAGCCGGTCCGCCGCGCCACGCTCGCCGAGGCGCTGCGTGTGGTCAGGCCTGGCGGCAAGATCGTAATCGTCGACTACCATCGGCCCACGCGGCGGCACCCGATGCGGCCGTTGATGCGGGCGGTATTCAACCGACTCGAGCCGTACGCAATGGACCTCTGGCGAAATGAGATCGAGCACTTCCTGCCCGAGGCATTGACTCCTGCATCGATGCACAAGGAGACTTACTTTGGCGGCTTGTATCAGAAGCTGGTCCTGATTCGCTGACGGCTGTGTTCGGCGTCCCCGAACGGCGGCCGACAGCAGGCGGGCGGGTAAAGAGCGATGCTGGAAGTCCATAAGACGGATGTGGTCATCGTCGGCGCCGGCGGCGCGGGGCTGCGCGCGGCCATCGCCGTGGCAGAGGCAGACCCATCTCTCACGGTGGCGCTCATTTCCAAGGTCTATCCAATGCGCAGCCACACCGTTGCGGCCGAGGGCGGTGCAGCGGCCGTCACGCAACCAGGCGACAGCCTGGAACATCATTTCAACGACACGGTGTCAGGCGGCGACTGGCTGTGCGAGCAGGACGTGGTCGAGTACTTCGTGGCGCACGCGCATGAAGAGGTGGTGCAGTTGGAGCACTGGGGTTGTCCGTGGAGCCGCAGGGATGACGGACACGCCAACGTGCGGGCCTTCGGTGGCATGAAGATCGAGCGCACCTGGTTCGCTGCCGACAAGACCGGGTTTCACATGCTGCATACGCTGTTCCAGACCTCGATCAGGTACCCCTCGATCCGGCGGTTCGACGAGCATTTCTGCGTCGAACTGATAGTCGAGGAGGGCCGCGCGCAGGGCGTGGTGACGATCGAAATCGCGAGTGGCCGGTTCCGGCTCATCCAGGCCAGGGCGGTGATCATCGCCACTGGCGGCGCCGGCCGGGTATTCCGCGAGAACACCAACGGCGGCATCGTCACCGGCGACGGGATGGCGCTCGCCTATCGCCACGGCGTACCGCTGCGCGACATGGAGTTCGTGCAATACCACCCGACGTGCATGCCGCGCACCGGCCTGCTCTTCACCGAGGCGTGCCGGGGTGAAGGCGGCTTCCTGCTCAACAAGGACGGTTACCGCTACCTGCAGGACTACGGCCTCGGGCCCGCCGAACCGGTGCCGCGCAACAAGGCCATGGAGCTCGGGCCGCGCGACCGGCTGAGCCAGGCGTTCTGGCATGAAAAGCAGAAGGGTCGCACCATCGACGGGCCGCTCGGCTCCGTGGTGCACCTCGACTTGCGCCACCTCGGCGAGCGCAGGCTGCGCGAGCGCCTGCCCCAGATCTGCGAGCTGGCGGAGGAATTCCTGGGGGTTGACCCGGCGCGCACCCCCATTCCGGTAGTGCCGGCGGTGCACTACACGATGGGCGGAATCCTGACCGACGGCAAGTCGGCATCGCCGCTCGCGGGCCTGTATGCAGCTGGCGAGTGCGCGAGCGTGGGGATCCACGGCGCCAACCGGCTGGGGTCGAATTCACTGACCGAACTGCTCGTGTTCGGCAAGGTGGCCGGCCTCGAGGCGGCAAGCTTCGCGCGGAACGTGCCAAACAGCACGCCCGAGGTTCTCCGGCGCCAGGCCGACGCGGCGTGTGAGCGGGCGCTCAGCGTCGTGAACCGTGAGGGCGGCACTGAGCGCATCGCCGGGTTGCGTGCGGAGATGGCGGCAAGCATGGAAAGCGGCTGTGGCATCTATCGCACGCGCTCCGACATGCAGGCCACCTGCGACAAGCTCGACGAACTCAGGGCTCGCTACCGCAACTTGCGGGTCGATGACCATTCAAGAGTCTGGAACACGGAATGGTTGTTGGCTCTCGAACTCGGATATCTGCTGGACGTAGCGCAGGCCATGGTGTATTCGGCGATTCACCGCCAGGAGTCGCGCGGCTCGCACCAGCGTCTGGACGGCTTCGGGCAACGCGACGACATCAACTTTCTCAAGCACTCGCTGGCGAGCTACGCAGGGGCCGCCGCGCCGCGCATCGGCTATGGCGATGTCAGGATCACGAGATCCAGGCCCGGCACCCGCGCCTACGGGGCCGAGGGCGAGAAAGCCGAGGCTCGACGGCAGCTTGAGGGGGAAGGCCGTGACTGACGGGGAGAAAACGATCGAGATCGAGGTCCTGCGTTACCGGCCCGAGCAGGACACGGTGCCGGCAGTGCAGAGCTACCGGGTCCCGTTTACGGACGACATGTCGGTGCTGCAGGGCCTGCAGTACATCAAGGATCATCTCGACGGCACGTTGAGCTTTCGCTGGTCGTGTCGCATGGCGATCTGCGGCAGTTGCGGGATGATGATCGACGGCAAGCCGAGGCTGTCGTGCAAGACCTTCCTGCGCGAGTATCACCCGGGCCGGCTGCGCGTCGAGGCGCTGGCGCATTTCCCGATCGAGCGCGACCTGGTGGCGGGCGTGGATGATTTCATCAGCAAGCTCGAAGGCATCAAGCCCTACCTCATTCCGAAGGAGCCGCGCGGCCTCGATCAGGGCGAATACCTGCAGACGCCTCATCAGCTCCAGCAGTATGAACAGTTCAGTTCCTGCATCAATTGCCTGCTCTGCTACGCGGCTTGCCCGCAGTATGGGCTGGATTCGAAGTTTACCGGCCCGGGAGTGCTGGCGCTCCTGCATCGGTACAATGCCGATTCACGCGATGGCGGACGTGAGCAGCGCATGGAACTGGTCAACGCCGAGGAAGGCGTGTGGGGCTGCACCGCGGTGGGGTACTGCTCCGAAGTGTGTCCCAAGGCCGTGGACCCGGCCAATGCCGTCAACCAGAACAAGGTGAACAGCGCGAAGGACTATTTCCTGCGCTTTCTGCGGGCGAGGAGTTCGGGGACGTGAGCGTGCGCCGGGACGAGGCTGCAGGCGGCCGCCGGCCCTATGTGCGCCCGATGAGCGGCTGGTGGCGCAGGGACCGGTTCTTCGTGCGCTACATGGTTCGCGAGGCCACGGCGCTGTTCGTGGCGCTCTACGCCCTCGTGCTGCTCACCGGCACCCTGTGCCTGAGCCAGGGTGAAGCAGCGTGGAACAGCTGGTTGAATCTGCTGCGCAGCCCGGCCTCTGTCGTGCTGCACCTGCTGATGCTGCTGGCGATGATCTACCACAGCTACAGCTGGTTCGAGATCATGCCGAAGACCATGCCGGCGCTGTTCATGGGCGGCAAGCGGGTGGCGGCGGCGACCATCACGATGGCTGGCCTGGTGGTTGCGGTGGCTGCTGCGGTGGCCTTGTTCGGCCTTGCGTGGATGCTGCGGCCATGAGGCGATCGAACGCACCGGTTTTCTGGACACTATTCGGCGCCGGCGGCATGCTGTCGGCGCTCCTCGGCCCGATGCTGGTGTTCATTACCGGCATTGCGGTACCGCTGGGCCTGCTGCTGCCGCGTGACCTGATGAACTATCCGCGCGTGCTCGCCCTGGCTCAGCATTGGGCCGGTAAGGGCTTTGTGTTCGCGGTGATAGCGCTGTTCATCTGGCACGCCGCGCACCGCATCTTCCACAGCCTGCACGATCTCGGCATCCACACCGGTGCGCTGGCCAGGCTGCTGTGCTACGGCGGATCGCTCATCGTCACGCTGCTGGCAGCCTGGAGCCTGCTGGCGATCGGGTTCCGATGATCCGTTCCCACCGGGGGTGATCCACTGCCGGTGGCAGATCCTACTGGCCGAATACTTTCTTCAGCAGGTCGGTCGTGCGCTTGACCGGATCCTTCCGGATCGCGGCTTCTTCCCGGGCGAGGTAGTAGAAGATGCCGTCCATGCCCTTTTCGACCACGTACCCGGTCAGGTCGACGTCGACCCTGGACGCAAACGGAATGTCCTCGTACCTGGCCATGACACCGTCCATCGCCTCGACCGCGCCGACGTCGGCCAGGCTCTCAGCGACCACGGGCGTCATCGCTTCGGTCAGCGGTGCCGACATCTTCGAGCGGAAGTACTGGGTGGCTGCGTCGTCGGGGCCCTTGTAGATCTTCATCACGTCGTCCAGCGTCATATCCTGGATGGCACCGACGAACAGTTCCCTGGCCTTGGGCGTGGCGACTTCCGCCGCCTGGTTCAGCCGGGACTCGAGATCGGTCAGCATGTCGCCCATGCCCACCCGCCGTAGCAGCCGATTTACCTTTCTGAGGCCCTTTGGCAGCGGGATGTGGATCTCAGGATCCAGGTTGAAGCCGCCGGGCTGGCCGAGCTGGTCGACCACGTTCGCGGTGCCCACGGCGAGGGCTTCCTTGAGCCCCAGGCCGACCTCTTCGTCGCTGGCTGCTGTTTCCGTCGCATCGATGCCGCCGAGCGCTTTGAGCCTGTCCAGGATGCTCGCGTTCGCGCCGGCACTGCCGGCAAGCGCGAGCAGCACGACCAGCGCTGCAACGAGGGTGGCCGCGCCATGACGGGCAGGTTCACGAAGATTGAATGGCTTCATGACGGAATCCTCCGGTTCAGTAAGCCCTCGCGCTTGAGTATACGCTCTAGCGCGGCAGCCAGATGGCCGTGGATGTTCCATTGGCCACCGGTGACGGCCCGGCTTTGATCTACCGCCGCTGCCCTCCGGCGCTGCTGAGCGCCGCCAGCTGGCCTTGCGCGATGTGCTCGCGCATCAGTGTCTCTGCGCGTACCGGGTCGCGCGCCTGCAGCGCGCCGAGTATCCCGCGGTGCTCCTGCAACGAGGCGGAAATGCGCCCCTCGCGCTGCAGGGACTGGTGGCGGTTCAGCTTCATCACGCGGCGCAGGTCGGCGACGATCTGGCTGCGCCAGCGGTTGTCGGCAAGTTCCAGCAGGCGCACGTGGAAGCGCTCGTTCGCGGCGAAGAAGGCATCGCGGTCCCCGGTGGCCGCCTCGATCTCGGCGTGGATTGCGGCGAGCTCCGCGAGCCCGCCGTCGCTTGCTGCCGCAGCGACAGCTGCCGCAGCATCGCCCTCGAGCACGCCGAGCAGGTGGAATACCTCGGCGAGATCGCGCGGCGAAACCTCGGCGACATAGGCGCCGCGGCGCAGCTTCATCGCGACCAGGCCCTCGGCGGCCAGCACCTTCAGCGCCTCGCGCAGCGGCGTGCGGCTGATACCGAGTTCCGCGGCGAGCGCCTGCTCGTCGATCCAGCTGCCCGGGGCGAGTTCGTGCGCCAGGATCCGGGCGCGCAGCCGTTCGGCGACCTGCTGGTACAGGGCGCTGGTCGGCAGGGCCGTCGTCGGGGCGGTCATGGCAGCCGGGCTCAGGGCGAAGCTAAGATCAGGCTGTATCTTGCCAGATTTGTATGTATAATGCAATTCTGAATTACATCGCAGGATGAGCGATGGCGCCGCTTCGGGACCGTTCGCGGACCGCCGGATCGCGCCCTGCCATCGCGGAGATGACGATGAGTCAGGACGAAAAGCTGTTGGATTCCAGCCACCTGGACGCTTGGCAAGCAGCGGCATCGCGGTCTGCCCCTGGCGGTGACCTCGACGCTCTGAACTGGCGCACGCCCGAGGGGCTGGTAGTGAAGCCGCTGTACACCGCGGCCGACCTCGCCGGCCTGCCGTACGCCGACACGCTGCCGGGCTTCCCGCCGTTCCTGCGCGGGCCGCAGCCGACGATGTACACGGTCCGTCCCTGGACGGTCCGCCAGTACGCGGGCTTCTCGACCGCCGAGGAGAGCAATGCCTTCTACCGCCGCTCGCTGGCTGCCGGCGGACAGGGCATCAGCGTGGCCTTCGATCTCGCCACGCACCGCGGCTACGACAGCGACCATCCGCGCGTGACCGGTGACGTCGGCAAGGCCGGTGTCGCGATCGACAGCGTGCTCGACATGAAGATCCTGTTCGATGGCATTCCGCTCGATGCGGTCAGCGTGTCGATGACGATGAACGGCGCGGTGCTGCCGGTCCTCGCCGGCTACATCGTCGCGGCCGAGGAGCAGGGTGTCCGCCAGGACCAGCTCGCGGGGACCATCCAGAACGACATCCTCAAGGAGTTCATGGTCCGCAACACCTACATCTACCCGCCGGAACCGAGCATGCGCATTGTCGGTGACGTGATTGCGTACACCGCGCAGCACCTGCCGCGTTTCAACTCGATCAGCATCTCCGGCTACCACATGCAGGAGGCGGGCGCGAACCAGGCGCTCGAACTCGGGTTCACGCTGGCCGACGGCATGGAGTACGTGCGTTCGGCGCTCGCGCGCGGCCTCGACGTCGACGCGTTCGCCGGCCAGCTCTCGTTTTTCTTCGGCATCGGCATGAACTTCTATCTCGAGGTCGCCAAGCTGCGCGCGGCGCGGCTGCTGTGGTACCGGATCATGCAGGGCTTCGGTGCGCGCAGGGAGAAGAGCCTGATGCTGCGCACGCACTGCCAGACCTCCGGCTGGAGCCTGACCGAGCAGGACCCCTACAACAATGTGGTGCGTACGACGATCGAGGCGATGGCCGCCGTGTTCGGCGGCACGCAGTCGCTGCACACCAATGCCTTCGACGAGGCGATCGCGCTGCCGACCGAGGCGAGCGCCCGCATCGCTCGCAACACGCAGCTCATCCTGCAGGAGGAGACGCACATCACGAGCGTCGTCGACCCCTGGGCCGGCAGTTACCTGATGGAGACGCTGACGCAGCAGCTGGCGGATGCGGCCTGGGCGATCATCGAGGAGGTCGAGGAGCAGGGCGGCATGACACGCGCAGTCGAGTCGGGCTGGGCGAAGCTGCGGATCGAGGCGAGCGCCGCCGCGAAGCAGGCCAGCATCGACTCCGGCGCCGACGTGATCGTGGGCGTCAACAAGTACCAGGTGCCGGCCGGCGAACCGATCGAGATCCTCGAGGTCGACAATCACGCGGTCCGCGACAACCAGGTGCGGCGTCTCGCGGCACTGCGGGCGGCGCGTGACGAGGCCGCCGTGCAGGCGGCCCTCGCGGCGCTGCTACAATGCGCCCGGACCGGTGATGGCAACCTGCTCGATTTCGCCATCCGCGCAATCCGGCTGCGCGCCACCGTCGGTGAGGTCAGCGCCGCGCTGGAGCGGGCATTCGGGCGGCATCGCGCCGACACGCAGAAGGTGACCGGGGTGTACGCAGCCGCCTATCGCAACACCGGGGAATGGGAACGACTCAAGGCCGATGTCGCGGCCTTCGCCGCGGAGCACGGCCGCCGTCCGCGGCTGCTGGTCGCGAAGCTCGGCCAGGACGGCCATGACCGCGGCGCGCGGGTCGTCGCGACCGCATTTGCCGACCTCGGTTTCGACGTGGACATCGGGCCGCTGTTCCAGACCGCCGAGGAATGCGCCCGCCAGGCCATCGAGAACGACGTGCACGCGGTCGGTGTGTCCACGCTGGCGGCGGGACACAAGACCCTGGTACCCGCGATCATCGAGAGCCTGCGCGCGCAGGGTGGCGGCGACATCGTCGTGTTTGTCGGCGGCGTCGTCCCGCAGCAGGATCATGCGTTCCTGCAGGACGCCGGCGTGCAGGGCATCTACGGCCCGGGCACGCCGATACCGGACAGCGCGCGCGACGTGCTCGAGCGGATCCGCGCCCGGCTCCAGTCGCGCGCGTGAGCATGTCCCCCGCTGACCAGGCCCTGGTTGACGGTGTACGCCGCGGCGAGCGGCGCGCGCTGGCCAAGGCGATAACGCTGCTCGAGTCCACCCACGGCGATGCGCGGCCGCGCGCTGACGCGCTGCTGAACGCGCTGCTCCCGGCGACCGGTCAGGCGTTGCGGGTCGGCATCTCGGGCGTCCCCGGTGCCGGCAAGTCGACCTTCATCGAGGCGCTGGGCCTGCACCTGATCGGGCTCGGGCACCGGGTCGCGGTGCTCGCGGTGGATCCATCATCCAGCCTGTCCGGCGGCTCGATCCTCGGCGACAAGACGCGGATGGAGCGCCTTTCCCAGTGCGAGGCCGCATTCATCCGTCCAAGTCCTGCCGGCGGCAGGCTCGGCGGTGTTGCCGGGCGGACGCGCGAGGCACTGCTCGCCTGCGAGGCCGCCGGCTTCGATATCGTCATCGTCGAGACAGTCGGCATCGGCCAGAGCGAGACAACGGTTGCCGGGATGACTGACCTGTTCGTGTTGCTGCAACTGCCGAACGCCGGCGATGAACTGCAGGCGATCAAGCGCGGCGTAATGGAGCTTGCCGATCTGGTCGTCGTCAACAAGGCGGACCTCGATGCCGCGGCCGCGGCCCGTGCCTGCGCGACGATCGAGGGCGCGCTCGGCGCCTTCGCCGCGCACAGCCGGGCCGCTGGCCTGCCGCCGGTGCTGCCGGCGAGCGCGCTGCGCGGTGACGGTATCGACCGGTCCTGGGACGAGGTCGCGCGGATTGCCGGCGAACGCCGCGCCAGCGGCGCGTTCGAGGAGCGCCGCCGGCAGCAGGCCCTGGCCTGGATGTGGGACACAGTCCATGCCGGCCTGCTCGCGGACTTCCATGCCCATCCGGCGGTGCGGGCCGCGCTGCCGGCGACGCTTGCCGACGTCAGCGGGGCGCGGGTCGCGCCACCGGTGGCAGCGCGCAAGCTGCTCGACCGCTTCGAGCACTGAGGACAGCACCATGCACGACATCATCGCGGAACTCGCTGCCCGGCGCGCCCGGGCACGCCAGGGTGGCGGCGAGAAGCGCATTGCCGCGCAGCACGCCAAGGGCAAGCTGACCGCGCGCGAGCGGCTCGAGGTGCTGCTCGACGAGGGCAGCTTCGAGGAATGGGACATGTTCGTCGAGCACCGCTGTGCGGACTTCGGCATGCCCGGCAACCGGATCCCGGGCGACGGCGTGGTTACCGGCTACGGCATGATCCACGGCCGGCTGGTGTTCGTGTTCAGCCAGGACTTCACGGTATTCGGCGGTGCGCTGTCCGAGGCCCACGCCGAGAAGATCTGCAAGATCATGGACCAGGCGATGAAGGTCGGCGCACCGGTCATCGGCATCAACGATTCAGGCGGCGCGCGCATCCAGGAGGGCGTGGCCTCGCTCGGCGGCTATGCCGAGGTGTTCCAGCGCAACGTGCTCGCCTCCGGCGTCGTGCCGCAGATCAGCCTGGTGATGGGGCCCTGCGCCGGTGGGGCGGTGTACAGCCCGGCGATGACCGACTTCATCTTCATGGTCCGTGACTCGAGCTACATGTTCGTCACCGGTCCGGAAGTCGTGAAGACGGTCACGCACGAGGAAGTCAGCGCCGAGGAGCTCGGCGGCGCCGACACGCATACGACCAGGAGCGGCGTCGCGGATCTCGCGTTCGCGAACGACGTGGACGCGCTGCTGATGGTGCGACGCTTCTATGGCTACCTGCCGCTCAACAACCGCGAGTCGCCGCCGGCCCGCCCCGGCGATGACCCGCCGGACCGCACCGACCTCTCGCTCGACACGCTGGTGCCTGACAACCCCAACCAGCCCTATGACATCAAGGAGCTGATCGTCAAGACGGCGGACGACGGCGACTTCTTCGAGCTGCAGCCGGACTACGCGCAGAACATCGTGATCGGCTTTGGCCGCATGGACGGCCAGACGGTTGGCTTCGTCGCCAACCAGCCGCTGGTGCTGGCTGGTTGTCTCGACATCCGCAGCAGCATCAAGGCGGCCCGCTTCGTGCGCTTCTGCGATGCGTTCAACATCCCGGTCATCACCTTCGTGGACGTGCCGGGCTTCATGCCGGGCACGAGCCAGGAGTACGGCGGCATCATCAAGCATGGCGCCAAGCTGCTGTACGCCTACGCCGAGGCGACCGTGCCGAAGATCACGCTGATCACCCGCAAGGCCTACGGCGGCGCCTACGACGTGATGGCCTCCAAGCACCTGCGCGGCGATGTGAACTTCGCGTGGCCGAACGCCGAGATTGCGGTGATGGGCGCCAAGGGCGCCGTCGAGATCATCTTCCGCGAGGAGAAGGCCGACCCCGCGCGGATCGCGGAGCGCGAGGCGGAGTACCGCGCCAAGTTCGCCAATCCCTTCATCGCCGGGGCGCGCGGCTACATCGACGACGTGATCGAGCCGCACGAGACGCGCCGGCGCATCTGCCGCTCGCTGGCCATGCTGCGCGGCAAGAAGCTCGCCAACCCGTGGCGCAAGCACGGGAACGTGCCGCTGTGAGCGGCGGCCGGATGTTCGACCGGATCCTCATCGCCAACCGCGGCGAGATCGCCTGCCGCATCATCGCGACCGCACGGCGCATGGGCATCGGCACGGTCGCCGTGTACTCCGAGGCCGACCGCGACGCCCGCCACGTCACGCTCGCCGACAGCGCCATATGCATCGGCCCGCCACCCAGCCGCGAGTCCTACCTGGTGATGGAGCGGATCATCGATGCCTGCCGGCAGGCCGGTGCGCAGGCGATCCATCCGGGCTACGGCTTCCTGTCCGAGAACGAACAGTTCGCGCGGCGCGTCGCGGAGGCGGGACTGGTCTTCATCGGCCCCGGGCCTGAAGCGATCGCCGCGATGGGCGACAAGATCGCGTCGAAGCGGCTCGCTGCCGCGGCCGGCGTCAGCACGATCCCGGGGTGGAACGACGTGATCGAGTCGCCCGCGGCGGCCGTGCGCATCGCGCGCGACATCGGCTACCCGGTGATGATCAAGGCCAGCGCCGGCGGTGGCGGCAAGGGCCTGCGGGTCGCGCACGATGACCGCGAGGCGGAAGACGGCTTTACTTCCTGCCGCAACGAGGCCCGCGCGAGCTTCGGTGACGACCGCGTGTTCATCGAGAAATTCGTCGAGCAGCCGCGCCACATCGAGATCCAGGTGCTGGGGGACGCGCACGGCAACTGCGTCTGGCTCTGCGAGCGCGAGTGCTCGATACAGCGCCGCCACCAGAAGGTGCTCGAGGAGGCGCCGTCGCCGTTCCTCAGCGAGGCCACGCGCCGCGCGATGGGCGAGCAGGCGGTCGCGCTCGCGCGGGCGGTCGGCTACCAGAGCGCCGGCACCGTCGAGTTCGTGGTCGGCCGCGCGCAGGATTTCTACTTTCTGGAGATGAACACGCGGCTGCAGGTCGAGCATCCGGTGACCGAGTGCATCACCGGGCTGGATCTGGTCGAGCAGATGATCCGCGTCGCCGCCGGCGAGAGGCTTGGCTTCGCGCAGGCCGACATCCGGCGCCGCGGCTGGGCGCTGGAGTGCCGCATCAATGCCGAGGACCCGCTGCGCAACTTCCTGCCGTCTACCGGGAGGCTGGTGAAATACCGGCCGCCGGCCGAGACGATGCATGCGGCGCAACCGGTCCCGGAGGCCGGCGGCGTGCGCGTGGACACCGGGGTCGACGAGGGCGGCGAGATCCCGCTGTACTACGACTCGATGATCGCGAAGCTGATCGTCCATGGCCGCGACCGCGAGGACGCGATCGGCCGCATGCGGGCGGCGCTCGACGCATTCGTGATTCGCGGCGTTTCGAGCAACATCCCGTTCCAGGCTGCGCTGCTTGCGCACCCGCGGTTTCTCGCCGGCGACTTCAACACGGGCTTCATCGGCGAGGAGTACCCGCAGGGGCTCTCGCCAGCGCAGTTGCCGCACGGCGACCCGGATTTCGTCATTGCGCTCGCGGCCGCGGTCAAGCGCCGCGCGCTCGAGCGCGAGGCGGGGCTTTGCGGCGGGAAGATGACGATCAGCGAGGACTTCGTCGTCGTCGTGCACGGTGCGGCCGGCGCGCGCAGCGGGCATGCGGTGCAGGTTCGGGCGGGCGACGGGCTGCTGCGCGTTGCGATCAATGGGCGCACGCATGTGATCCGGCTGACGAGCCCGCTGCGCGAGGTGGCGCTCCACGGCGAGCGTGACGGCGTGCCGTTCTGCGCGCAGGTGGAGCTCATCGGTCCCGATTTCCGCATCGCCCACAACGGCCTCGCCGTTCTGGCGCGGGTGCTGTCGCCGCGTACTGCACAGCTCTACGCGCTGATGCCGCACAAGCCGCCGCCGGACCTGTCGCGCTACCTGCTGTCGCCGATGCCGGGGCTTCTGGTCAGTATCGCCGTGCAGCCCGGGCAGAAGGTGCTGGCCGGCGAGCGGCTCGCAGTGATCGAGGCGATGAAGATGGAGAACGTCCTGCTCGCTGCGCGCGACGGCGTGGTCGGCAGGGTGGCCGCCAGCGAGGGCGACGGCCTCACGGTCAATCAGGTCATCCTGGAGTTCGAATGACGCGTACGACAGCGAGGCCTTTCCGCGTCCTCGGGATCCAGCAGGTCGCGATCGGCGGCGAGAGCCTCGCGCGATTGCGCAGGCTGTGGGTGGACCTGCTCGGGCTCGAGGTGACTGGCGACTGGCGCTCGGAGCGCGAGAACGTCATCGAGGAGATCTGCAGCCTCGGCAGCGGCCCGTTCCGGGTCGAGGTGGACCTGATGCAGCCGCTCGATCCAGAGGCGAAGCCCGCGGTGCACACGACGCCGCTGAATCATGTCGGCCTGTGGGTGGACGACCTGCCGGCCGCGGTCGCGTGGCTCACCGCGCAGGGCGTGCGTTTTGCGCCGGGCGGCATCCGCGGCGGTGCCGCCGGCCACGACATCTGCTTCATTCACCCGAAGGGCAGCGGGCAGTTTCCGGTCGCCGGCGAGGGCGTGCTGGTCGAGCTGGTGCAGGCGCCGCCGGAGGTCATCGCAGCCTTCGATGCGATGACGTCACCGTCCCTGCGGCGCCCGAGCCCGTAGGCGGCGGACGCGCCAGGCCCTCAGGGACTGTCTTTCAGCACGAGTTCTTCGCATACGAGCAGCGTCATCCGTGCGCGGTCGATGTATTTCGCCTCGATGTCCACCACGGGCCTGCCTTCCTCGCTGGCGGCGAACTCCATCACGCGCCGCCAGGCCGCCATGTCCCGCAGCCACAGCTCGCCCACGCCGTCCCACGGCGCCTCGCTCCCGTCCCGCAGCCTGGGGTGGTGATTCTGCACGTAGCGGATCACGCCCGGCACATTCCGGGACACGGCCGGGCCGACTTCTTCGCGGTATCCCCGCGCGAACTCCTCGTGGGTCAGCCCCTGGCGGCGGTGCACCAGGACGAGAATCTTGATCATTCCGGCAACCCTGCGTGGACCCTGGGCCGGTCTGCGCCGCCCGGTACCGGCACGATCGCGGCGGCGACGTAGATCATGAACGCGGAGAGCGCCGCATCGAGCGGCACGAGCTGCGTGACGGAGAACTGGTACCGGTCCGCGGAAAACGCGAACGCAGCTCCGGCGGCGCAGGACAGTACGGCCCGCCAGCGGATCGCCGGCCCCGGCGCTGCCACGTCGCGGCTCGTCCGGCGTACGATCCAGTAGTCCGCCAGGTAGACGGCGGCGATCGGCGGGATCAGGGCGCTGAGCAACGAGAGGTACGGAACAACCGCGTCGCCGATGCCGCCGAGGCACAGCACGGTGCCCACTGCCCCCGCTGCAATGGTCAGGACCCAGGATTTCCAGCGCGGCAGGATGGTCCCCATCACCAGCGTGCAGACATAGAGGTTGAAGGCATTGGTGGTCCAGGTAGACAGGATCAGTATCGCCATCGCCGCGGTGCCGAGCCCGAGCATGGTCATCACGAGGATCAGGTCCTTCTCGCCGGTCGCGATGGCCGGGATTCCCGCGAGCGCGAGCACCAGCGGGAAGCCGACGCCGTAGCCGAGGAAGGCGGCGATCAGCACGTCTCGCCGTCGCCGTGCAAAGCGCGCCAGGTCGGGCATCAGTGTCGCCCCGATGATCAGGCCGCCGGTCGCGATAGAAATCCCGCGGCTCAGGGACAGCGTCCCGTCTCCCGCAGTCATCAGGATCGACGGAGACTCCCGGGCTGCACGGAAAACGACCCATGCCAGCAGCGCGACCATCAGCGGCGTTGCAAACTGCGAGAGGCGACTGAGGGCCCGGAAACCGAAGATCGTGGTACCGACCATCAGTGCGCTGCCCGCGAATACCCAGAACAGGATGCCGTGGTCCCCGGTCGCGGGAGCGCCCCCCGCGAACAGGCCCTGCACCAGCGTATAGGCGGACTTCGCGAACATTCCGGTCAGCACGCCGTACCATCCCAGTACCGAGAGGGACACGAGCAGGTTGACCGCTTTCCCGGCGCGGTGGCCGAAGGTCCAGAGGATGATCATGTACGAGGACAGCCGCAGGCGGTGACCGATCAGTCCCGTCAGGCAGGCAATCGCTGTCAGCACCAGGCCTGCGCCGAATACGGCGGCGAGACCGCGCCAGCCGCCGAGCGCGGCGGCGAGTTCGGCCCCGGTGATGAAGGCCGGCAGGCAGATCGCCACGCCGATCAGGACCAGCGCGATCTGCAACCCGCCGACCGTTTCCTGTTCCGGCACCGGCGAGGTCGAGTAAGCCTTCGGCAGCTCAAACATGATTATCCCCACAAGGCCGGGCGAAGCCGGCTCAACCGTCGTCGCAGCGAGCCGACTCGTTTCAATGAATGATCGAGCAGGCGCGCGCCTTCTCGACCGCGCCGCGCCGCCCGTCGACGCGCAGTTTGCCGTAGATGTTCTTCAGGTGGAACTTGACCGTGTTCTCCGAGAGCGCCAGCGTCCGCGAGATCGACTTGTTCGAGTGGCCGCGGCCGAGCTGAACCAGTACTTCCAGCTCACGGCCGGTAATCGACCCACGCAGCGCATCAGCGTCGGCATCGGAGATCCTGCCGGAACGCCCGGCCGATGCCCGCCGCCAGCGGTCGATGAAGGCGCCGACCGCCGCGTCCGCAAACCGGTCCGGGTACGCCTGCGCGGATTCCAGCAACAGCACTTCGAGCGGCTGCCCGCGCTCGAGAAACACCTGCAGCAGGTCCTGGGATGCAGCCAGCGCCAGCGCCGAGCCCAGGTCCGCGGCAGCCGGTTCGAGGTGGCCGAGAAGCTGGCGGGCGAGCGCCCGGAGCACGAGGACTTCCACCCGCTTGTAGTGGCATCCGAGCCCGACGCAGCAGGCGTCGGCGTCGCCGAGCACCTCGACCGCGTACGCCGGTCGGCTGCCGGCGATCGCGTGCTCCGCATGCGCCACCGCCATCGCGCAGCACTGGCGCCAGAGAGCGCGGTTGGATTTCCACGCGCCGGGACTGAGCGGCGTCGCCGCGGCACCCACCAGCACGTCGGCCCGCTTCAGCTCTCCCGCAGCCACCGCGACCCGGATAGCCGCGGCCTCCATCAGCGCTTTCAACCGCGAGAGGCCGCGCGAGATCGCCGTCTCCTCGCCGCGCTTGACGAAACGCTGGGCCTGGTCGAACTCGCGCTGCGCGCAGGCGAGACCGATGCCGGTCTGGTAGCCGGAGGCGTAGATGTCGAACCAGCCGTCGTAGTCCTCCGCGCGCAGCAGGCTGTCCTCGAGCCGTGCGGCGGCGGCGGCGAGTTCCCCCCGTTGATGGTGCACCTCGGCCAGCAGCACGTCGGCCACGGCCTTGGGCCCGCTGTCGGCGCCGAAACCTTCCTCGGCGCTGTGCAGGCCGGTCCGGAACGAAGCCTCGGCTTTCGGCAGGAGACCCTGGAAGAGCTGTGCGAGGCCGAGCTGCAGGTGAGCATAGGCGGGCGCCGCCGTGACGCCGGCGAGGCGCAGGTGGCGCATCGTCTGCCGGGCGGCGTACTGCACCGTCTCGAAGTCCCCAACACCGAGGCCATGCAGGCAGCGGCACATGAAGACCGTCGCCAGTCCGCGATGGTCGTCAGCAGGCAGCGTAACGAGGATCCGCTGCAGGGAGGCTGGATCCAACCCGTGCGCGAGGTGATCCTGGTATCCGGCGAGCATCAGCCCCAGCATCGTGCCGTCACGCCGCAGCCGGCCGGTATCGCCGTCGTCGCTCGCGCAGAAGTTGGCTGTCCTGATGCGGACGCGTTCAAAAGTCTGCTGTGCCGCCTGCGGGTCGCCTTGCTTGAGCAGGAGATAGACGCGGCACAGCTGCAGCCGCGGGTGATCCTCGAGGTCCTGCCCGGTGAAATCCCGGGTCAGGTTGTGGACGACGCCGGTGCCTTCCACGAATACCAGTTCCCACCCGCCGGCGTCCTCGACCAGGCGGGCGGCGCGCCGGACATCGCCGGCGCGATGCGCATGCCGCACGGCTTCCCGGAGGTCCCCGTTGCGCGCATACCAGTCGCTGGCGCGCGCATTCAGTGAGGACTCGTGGATCGCGGGCGTCCGTTGCAGCTGCTCGTACAGGAAATCCTGGAACAGATTGTGGAAACGGTACCAGTGCCCGGCGCTGTCGATCGGCAGGATGAAGGAGCTCAGGCCCTGGAGCTCATGCAGGATCCGGGGGCAGTCGTCGCGCCCGCAGACGGCGTTGGCTACGTCGCCGTTGAAGCGCTCGAGGATGCAGGTGTGCAGCAGGAAGGATTTCGTTGCCGGATCCAGGCCCGCGAAGATCTGCTCGGCGAGGTAGGCAGCGATATCGGAGAACCGACCGGAAAAGGCGTCGATCTCCGTCAGGCGCCCTGCGTCTTCCTCGAGCCAGATGCGCGCCAGCTGCAGGGCCGCCGGCCAGCCCTCGGTCCGCTCGGCCAGCAGCGCGGCCTGCGCCGGCGTCAGGAACGCGGGCAGCAGTTCGCCAGCCTCGGCGACCGAGAAGCGCAGGTCCAGTGCATCCAGCCGGCTCAGTTCGTTGCGGGACTTGAGCTCGGAGGTGGGCAGGGTGGGCGGCTCGCGGCAGGCGAGCAGCAGGTGCAGGCCGCGCGGCGCACGGGCGATGAGCCGGCGCACCAGCTGCTCGGCAGGCGATTGCACGATCTTGTGGAAGTCGTCGAGGATCAGCACCAGGGGCGAGTTGTGGGCCGCGATCGCGTTGATCAACGCGGCCAGCGCCGAGCGGGCCGGAATCTCCGCCAGGCCCTTGGTCGCCGCGGCCGCCAGCGTGCCGACATCGACGCCCGCCCCGGCGACTGCGTGGATGACATAGCAGAGGAACTGAGTAGCGTCCGCTTCATCATCGTCGAGCGTTAGCCAGGCGACGCCGACCGATCGGGCCCGCAGGCGGTTGTGCCAGTGGGCCGCGAGAGTGGTCTTGCCGTAGCCGGCGGAGGCGACGATCAATGACAGGTGTCGCTCGAGTCCCGCGTCGAGGCGATCGAGGAGCAGCGGCCGCGCAATCCCCGGGCCGGTCGCCGGTGGCATCAGCTTGCCCGCGATCAGCCATCCGGTCGAGCCGGATTGTTCCTCGCCGCCTGGAACCCGGGCCTTGTTCGCCACCACGATCCATCTTCCGCCGGTCACGCCATGGGCGTGCTGACTATGCACGCGGTGCCCCGGCGCTGCAATGCCAGGTCAGGTGCCGACGACCCGGAGCTCGCTGCTGCGCTGATAGCAGAGATCCTCGAGGCCGGTGCTGTTGACGATGACCGGTTCGGCGATGAACAGGAAGCGTGACCCGTCGCCGGAGACGCCGAAGCCGAACAGGGACAGCACCATCCCGGCGTCCAGGACCTGGGTGGCAGAGGGACGGATGAACGGCTCCTCGTGCCACAGGTAGCGATAGCCGATGCCGATCCCGTAGCCGCCGTGAAACCCTTCCGCTCCAGACTGCTGGTGTACCGCCATCGCCTTCGCGAGGTCGGCCACCGGCAGGCCGGCGCGCAACACGGCACGGCCGGCGTCGATTGAGTCACGGGCCCTGCCGAACACGTTGCGTATCTCCTGATCGGGCTCGGCTCCGCAGAAGGCCGGGTACCCGGCGACGGCGTTGTAGCGCCGGTAGCAGGCTCCACCCTCGAGCGCGACGGCGTCTCCACGCTGGATGCGCCGGCGGGTGAAAGGTTCCGAGGTGTTGTCGCCGGTGCGAGCGGGAACGATGTAGAGCGGCTGCGCCATGTCCTCGCCGCCAGCGGCATGGACGGCGCGCAGCGCTTCCGCTTCCACGTCGCAGCCGCGGGCACCGGGACGCATGGCCGCGAAGGCGGCCTCCAGCATCACGTCGGTCAACCGGCCCGCCTGCCGCAGGTAGTCGAGCTCGGTGGCCGACTTGCGCACGCGCAGTCCGGCGACCAGTTCGGCGGCGTCCACGAGCTGTCCGCCGCCGTCGGCGACACCCTGCCGGACGATCTCGTAGTCATGGGCATTCAGCGTCAGCGTCCGGGTCTCGATGCCAATCCGCTTGCGATTCAGCAGGCGCTTTTCGGCGAGGATGTCCGTCGTCATCCGCACGCTGTCCGTTGAGAACGAGTCGGTGTAGTGCCGGACATCGCGGCCGAGGAACGGTGACTGGCTCACGTACGGGACCATCGTATTGCGGACCAGGGCGATCGGGTCGCCATCGAGCGGCACGATGATCGCCTGGTACGCGATGGCTGCACCGGACATCACGTCGTAGCCGAACAGGTAATACATGCTGTGCTGCGAATAGATCAGCACGGCATCGAGCTTCCCGCTCTGCATCGCCAGCCGGAGCCGGCGGATGCGTTCCTCGTGCTCGGCACGCTCGAACGGGGGTGCCGGAGTCCATTCCGGCAGCTCGGGGCCCGGCGGGCCGGGACGGGTGCTGTTGGCATCCGCCCCGGCCCGCCTCGCCGCGAGCAGGCTGCCGCCCACGGCCAGCGCCGAGCCCGCAACCGCAGCAGCCCGCAAGTGGCTGGTCAGGAAGGTACGTCGTGAGGTTGGCATCGGGCTCCAGTCTCCGGTGGTTCAGAACCTCATGCTGGCCTCGAGGCCGTACTGGCGAGGCATGGTGCTGATTCGCGCGTGCACGCCGGGTCCAAACGCATTGACGATGAATTCCGCCGGGCCGCGCTGGTCCGTCAGGTTCTTGACGAAGGCGCCGACCGAGAAGCGGTCCCACTTCAGGGAAAGGCGTGCGTCCACGAGATCATGCGCGTCCCAAAGATAGGCGTTTTCCTCATCGAGGTACACCGGACCCCGGCGCCGATAGTCGACCCGCGTGAGGAGGTCCATCGTTGGTGTGAGGGAATGGACATACTGCGCCGAGAGGTTGAAGGTGTAATCGGGTGTCTGTGGCGAGTTGTTGCCATCGAGACGTCCGGTGCCGTCGTAGCTGTCGATCGAGGCGTCGGTGAATCCCACCGCGGCGGCAAGTTCCAGGCCGGGAACCGGCTCTGCCACGAGTTCGAGTTCGACGCCATCGATGGTGGTCTTGTCGATCGAGACAATGGCGAACTGCCCGGTGGACAGGTCCGCCAGGTTCGACTGCTGGTTGTCGAAGTCGATGTGATACACCGCCGCATTCAGCGTGGCCCTCCCGTCGGCGAAGGTGCTCTTCAGGCCGATCTCGAACGTGTCAGAGACTTCCTTCGGATAGATGCGCTCTGCCCCGTCGAACACCTGGGTCGCCTGCACCGTGTTGAATCCGCCGCTGCGGAAGCCGCGACCGTAGGAGAAATAGGTCATGACACGGTCGGACCAGCTGTACTTGAGCGACACCTTGGGCTGCACCTGACTGAACGTCCCTTCGGCCGACGCCGGGGGGCACATGAAGCAGGTGTCTGCGATGCTGCGCTTGTCGTGGTCGTACCGCAGGGCCGTCTCGAGTTCCATCCGGTCGCTCAGGTCGTAGATGACCTGGCCGTAGGCAGCCCACACCTTGCTGTTCATCTTCTTGTCGACAGCGAACAGGACCATGCCGGGCGGGAGAAACGGCGTCGTCTGGGTCGCGTTGACCAGCAGGTTGCCGCGGTTGTCGCGGTCCTGGAAGAACGCGCCAAGCACCCAGCGCAGCCGCTGGTCGTCGGGCGATACGAAGCGGATGTCCTCGCTCCACGCCTCCATCGGGTTCTCATCGCGTACATAGGCGATGTCCATCGGTCCGAAGTCGGCATCGCCGGTGAGCACGGTCTTCGACTTGCTGTAGCCGGTGACGGAATTCAGGGTGCCGGCGGCGGTCTGGTAGTTGACCGAGAGCGACCACTCGTCGATCGATCGGTCGTCGATGTCATCCAGGTCCCGGTTGGGCAGGATGGAATAGTCCTGGTAGGTGGCGTCGGTCACGGTCTCCGACAGGTCGGAGCCTGCCTTGCCCTCGACGTGCCTGCCGCGGATATCCACGGTCAGGTTATCTGACAGGACCAGCCTGAGCTGTCCGGCCACGGTCTTTTCGTCGATCGTATCCGCATCCCTGCCGAGGCCCTGGTCGTAGACCAGTCCGTCGCGGTTGACATAGGCGCCGGTCAACCGGAAGAACGAGCGGTCGGCGACGATCGGCCCGGAAATGGAGCCCGAGAACCGGAAGTCGTTGCCATCGGCGTAGGAGACCTGGGCGCGCCCCTCGAGGTCGTTGCCGGGCTGCCGCGTATTGATCAGTATCGCTCCGGCAATGGCGCCGCGGCCGTAGAGCGCGCCCTGCGGCCCCTTGAGGACCTGGATGCTCTCGATATCGAGGAGCTGCTGGTTGATGAAGTCGAGTCCCGGGACATTGACGCCGTCCACGAGGATGGTGACTGGCGTTTCGCCCTGCGGATTCGAGGGAATGCCGCGCAGCGTCAGCGATACGGCGCCCGGCCGGAAACGCTCGCGGAAGTAGAACCCCGGCGTGCGGTTGGCAAAGTCCAGGAACGTCTTGATGCCGGCATTCTCGATCATTGCGGCGGAGAAGGCTGTGATCGCAGCCGGAACGTCCTGCAGGTTCTCCTCGCGCCGCCGCGCGGTCACCACGATCTCGCCGAGCTGACTGCCCTGGGCTTCGTCGGCCGCGAACGCTGCAGTCGGCAGGATGGCGAACGTGGCGGGCATGGCCGCGAGCAGCGCGCTTGCGCAGCCAAGCGGTGCGAGCAGGCCCGGGTGGATGGTCTTCCCCTTGGTGTTCATTGTCAGTGTCCTCTTACGCTGGTTTGGTCAGAATCGGGTCTTGGGGTCATGGGGCGTTCAGTTCCTCGACGGCGCGGAAAGACGCCTTTTGGTGAAAAGCCTGCGGGCCGAACAGCTTGAGCGCCTCCGGCGTGCGCAATGCCGGGGCTGCGCTGACGGCCACGACGCGGACCCGCTGGCCGTAGCGCAGCGTCTCGGTCGTGATCGGCTCGGCCGTTTCCTGGTCCAGGATGCAGACCAGGTCGGGCACCGTGACACGAACCTCGCCGTCGAGGCGGGCCACCAGGTACTCGTTCTGGAAATCGATCTCGAGTCGCGTTCCGGAGCCGCCGGATCCCTCGATGATCACGCGGCCCATCGCGAAGCCCTGTCGCGTCTCGCGCAGCAGGTCCACGATCCGGCCCTCGAACAGCGCATGGTAGTGGTGGTAGTAGGTGGACGCGCGCAGGCACCGGGCCAGGCTTGCGAACGGATCGCCAGCGCGGCGGCCCGCGGCGATCGCGTCAACATACGCTCAAGCTCGGGCGTCTGGCGCATGAACTCCAGATATTCTGCCGGCGTGCAGAAACCCATCACCCGTTCGACCATGGCCCGGTTGTACCAGGAGCGATCGAAGAAGACGATTTCACCCTCAGAAGGCAAGTGCGCGATATAGCGTTGGAAATACCACTGGCTGCGTTCAATGTCGGTTGGCTTTTCCAGTGCAACGATGCGCGCGCCACGCGGATTCAGATGCTCCATGAAGCGCTTGATCGTGCCACCCTTACCGGCTGCATCACGCCCCTCGTTGAGGATCAGAATTCGCTGCCCGGTCTCCCGCACCCAGTACTGCATCTTGACCAGCTCGATTTGAAGCTCGGCCTTCAGTCGCTCGTACTCTTTGCGTTTGAGCTTCTCTGTGTATGGGAAGACACCCTGGGCAAACAGCTCTTCGCGCGGTAATTCGACAACATCATTGAGCATGTCCACCGGGAGGTGTCCATTCGACGATTGGCTGTCTTTTGTCTCGCTCAATCTCTTATTCGAGCCGGTCGTCATGGTATTGCCTCATTGCTCATTATGGTTTGAACTCAGGATACGGTGTGAGCGTTGAAGGGTCAACTTCGGCCCTGCTGGAAGTGCGCCGTCTACCCGACGACAAGACCGCCCCTACGCTGTCGCAATTGGTGGATGATCGACATCGCCACCAGGCTCCCTGATTTCGGATTGTCAGCGCTCGGGACGTTCATGATCTCGAAGCGTAGCGTGCCGAATTCGCCCTCGGCTTCGACCTCATGCCGGTTGCGCTCGATCTCGGGGTCTGCAAGCACTCGCAGCGTCGTCCGATCGAGCCCCAGCCCGGCGAAGCTGACAGCCGCAGCAACATTCACACTTTCGGGGAACATCAATGCGCCTTCCCGTGCAGAACCGTTGAATAATTCGACGGCTTCGGTCAGTGCAGCCGCTTCTTCCGCGGACATCAACGTCGCCGCCGGTTTGCGCGTCGTATGTGTGACGCTTCGCAGTTCTCCTGCCGACGCTCCGGCCAGAGCATCGAGCGCGCCAATTGCCCCGGAGATGATCTTCGCCTGGCGGCCACTCTCTCGTGCCGCTGTAATCAGTTCCCGCTCTGTCGCTGGATCAGCGAGCGCACCGACCGCGACAAAGTAGAGATCGCAACCCGCTCTCAATGCTGCCGGACCGTGCGCGCGCAAGCCTTCATGGCCCGCAACCTCAACGATGACTTCGGGGCGTTGAGCAAGCAGTTCTTCGAAGGTAGAGAAGATCGGAGGGCTCCCCTCTGGTCGCGGACGAGACGGATCTCCGACAACAGCACCAACCAGTTCGATGTCATCGTGCAGCGCAGCGCGTATAACAACGCTTCCGCCAATAGCACCAAGGCCTATCAAACCAACCCGAAGTGCTTCGTTTGTACCCATATCGTTCGTCCCCGGTCATTTCTGATTCGAATGTGCTCTGGAGCATCGTAGCGCAGCGTGCTCTCTGTGCTAGCCTGCCATAGCTTAATCAGGGGATAGAGGGGACACTGGACAGCAATGAGCGACGATATCTGCTTCATGAGAGCAACCGAACTGGCGCAGCAGATCCGCGATCGGATCTCTCGTCGCGTGAGGTCATGGAAGCGTTCCTGGCCCAGATTGACCGGGTGAACCCGGACGTCAACGCGATCATCACGATGATCGAACCCGACGCAGCGCTGGCGTTGGCCGACGCGGCCGACAAAAAGCTCGCGGCTGGAGATCCGTCGGCAAACTCCACGGTTTGCCAATTGCACATAAGGATCTTGCTCCTACCGCTGGAATGCGCACGACATTCGGTTCGCCACTACACCGCGATTTCATCCCGGATAAGGACGCGTTAATCGTGCGTCGCCTCGTTGAAGCGGGCGCGCTGCGAATCGGAAAGACCAACGTGCCGGAGTTCGGTGCCGGGTCACACACCTTCAACACACTCTTCGGACCAACCCGCAATCCTTACGATCTCACCAAGACCAGCGGCGGAAGCAGTGGCGGCGCCGGGGCGGCGCTCGCAAGCGGCATGCTTCCTATCGCTGACGGCAGCGACCACGGTGGATCGTTGCGCAATCCTGGAAATTTTCAACAACATCGTCGGCTTCCGACCGTCGGCGGGTCGGGTGCCGAATCCCGAGGCGGCGCTGGCCTGGTACATGCTCTCAGTCACCGGCCCGATGGCCCGTACAGTCCAGGATGTCGCCATGATGTTCAGCACCATCGCCGGACCGGACTCTCGCTCGCCGCTCGCCTTGCCCGAAGCAGGCGAGACGTTCGATGTACCGCTAGGACGTGACTTCAGCGGCTGCCGTATCGCATGGAGCCCGACACTCGGCGGTCTGCCAGTCGACCCCAGGGTTACAGCAGTCCTGCAATCATCGCTCAAGGCGTTCGAGGATATTGGCTGTGAAATCGAGACAGCAGACCCCGACATGAGTGGCGTCGACGAAGCCTATCTCGCCCTGCGTGGCTGGACGATGCTCCCCGGCCAAAGCGAGAATTACAAGAACCATCGCGACCAGCTCAAAGAGACGATCATCTGGAACATTGAATACGGAATGAATCTCAGCGCTGCCGATGTAGCTTCAGCTGAAGTCGTGCGCTCCAATGTCTATCGGCGCATGTACGACTTTTTCCAGGATTACGACTTCCTGGTTTGCCCGGTCAATCAAGTGCCGCCATTCAACGTCGAGATCGAATATCCAACCGAGATCGCCGGTGTCGAGATGGAACATTACATCGCCTGGATGAAGTCTGCCTACTACATCAGTTTCACCGGACTGCCCGCTATCTCTGTCCCGGCAGGCTTCACCGACGACGACCCGCCGCTGCCGGTTGGCCTCCAGATCGTAGCCCCCTGGCACCAGGATCTCGCCGCCCTTCAGCTTGGGCACGCCTTCGAGCAGGCGACCGAACATTGGAAGACTAGACCGCCCGTTGGATCTCGCTAAAAGGCACTACAGCGTTGTATCAAAAGGGGAAGCTAGCTACTGCTGAAGACAAACATCAGAGTCCGTATAACACTGTGCGCTTACAACGCAGCCGTCCTCAGCGATGCTTCGACGTAGACAGGTCCCGGATCGCAGGGATTAAAGGGCATCTGAAAAGCCGCATAGACCGGCCAAGAGACCGGTCATCCTGATGCCATCGATGGGTCTACGTCCATGGGAATGCGCGTCCGGGATGAATAGTTTGTTCAACTACGATGCATGGTTTTCGTTGTCAGACACCCTCTAGAGAGTGTCTGACAACCTTGGTGGATAGGAATCCTTGAAGTGTCTGCCTGCCCGAAACGCCCATGCTCGCGACATAGATCCTTGGACAAGCTCAGGATGACTGGAAGCTGCGGGAGCCGCTCACCTTATCAGACACCCTCTAAAGCGCGTTGCCGAACACATGAAGGCAATATCATCTCGAATGAAGAGAGATCTCAGTCTGGTACCGTCGTCATGCTGATCTGAGAATGCTCGCACCCACTGAGGCGGGTACCCGCGCGAAATGGCAACTTTCGATCTTTATCGATTCCTGAACACGCTCTAGCTCCCGCAGTTCGCCCGGGTGACTTCCGCCTGATGCGCACGCTGTTCGTCCGTCCACCAGGTCTTGACGTAAGCCAGGATTGCGTCGACTTCTTCTACGGTCAGATCCCCGGCGAATGCGGGCATCGCAGAAGTCGACGGATCCGCCCCCCAGGCTGCTGCTCCGCGCAACGTTATATCGGTCAAGAGGCAATCTGCATGGTGCCAGGTATGCCCGTTGGTATTGTGACGGGGAGGGCTGTCACTGATGACACCTCCTGACTCACCCCCGTGACAATCGACGCAATTCTCGTCGTACAGCTTCGCTCCTAAATCAGCGACCTCAGAGTCATTCGTTGCTGGTTGCTGCGCTTCTCCTCCACACGCCCCAAGAATCAATGGAAGAACGAGAAGGAATACGAAAATGATCGGAGCCCGACCTCGTGTGACGGTCAATATCAAGGCTTTCTAGCTAACACGATCAGACACCTGGTTTCATCTCACTTCACCATCATCATCAAACTCGAGGTCACGCAAGATCTGTTGAAACTCCTCACGATCGATTTCCCCGGTCGCGTATCGCCGGCGCACAATCTGGTAGGGATCCGTGCCGTTAGACGGAGGATCCCGACGCGTATCCGAACGGAGGCCTGACGAAACCACTGTCAATAGAATCCACGCAATAGTTGCGAGGAAGACGAGCCACACCGCTCCACCGAAGACCATCCACCAACCCATACCGTCGTGCGCGTGCCACATAGCGATTTCCCTTCAACTGCTTGCCATCAGTTTGTCGCGGAAGTGAGCTGCACCCGGCGTAAGAGTTGGGCGTTGAGCGCGACGACGATGGTTGAGACAGACATCAAGAGTGCGCCGACGGCAGGTACGAGAACGATGCCCCATGGCGCGAGAACTCCGGCTGCTAGCGGGATCGCGAGCAGGTTGTAGCCCGTCGCCCAGCCGAGATTCTGGAGCATCTTGCGATAGGTCGCGCGACTCAGAGTGACGATGCTGGCAACGTCGCGGGGGTCGTCACGAACGAGGATGATATCGGCGCTCTCGATCGCGACGTCAGTGCCTGCGCCGATGGCAATACCGACATCCGCCGTCGCCAGCGCCGGAGCATCATTAACACCGTCGCCGACCATCGCGACTTTGCGGCCATCACGCTGCAGATCACGAACATGCCCGGCCTTGTCCTCGGGAAGGACCTCGGAAAAGACCTCATCAATGCCCAGTTGATTCGCCACGGCCCTGGCGACGGCATTGCTATCTCCGGTGATCATCGCAACGCGGATTCCAGCTTCATGCAGGGAACTGACTGCCGTCGCCGACTCGTCGCGCACGACATCGGCGATCGCGAACCCGGCGACTATTTCGTTACCACGAACCAGATAAATAACGGACTGGCCATCATCGCCCCAGGATCGGGCCGCGTCGCGCAGACTATCGGCAGGCGTCAGACTCAACTCCTCCAACAGACGTGGACCGCCCACGTAGATGCGTTCGCCTTCGACCTCTGCCTGGACACCCCGACCGGACATGGCCTCGAATTGGGAAGCTCGCGGTAGTTCCAGCTCGCGTTCACGAGCGGCAGTGACGATCGACCGGGCGATGGGATGCTCAGAGTCAGACTCCACCGCAGCGGCAAGTTTCAGAGCCGTTGTCTCGTCGATGTCTCCGCTCATCTGCAGGTTGACGACGCCGAGTTCACCACGCGTCAATGTGCCGGTCTTGTCAAAGACGACGATGTCGATTTCGCGTGCCTGCTCCATCGCCAGTCTGTTGCGAACCAACAGTCCATTGCGAGCGGATAGGCTCGTCGAAATCGCTACGACGAGTGGGATAGCCAGACCCAGGGCGTGAGGACAGGCGATAACGAGCACGGTCACCGTTCTCGAAATCGAGTAGGCTGTCGATTCCCGCGCCAGCGTCCAGCCAACGAATGTCAGTGAACCAGCAACAATCGCGACGATTGTCAGCCAATACGCTGCGCGATCCGCGAGCGCCTGGGTCCGGGAGCGAGATCGTTGCGCCTCGTCGACGATGCGCATGATGCCGCTCAACGCTGTGTCTTCGCCGACGCGTTCGACGCGCACCCGTAGTGAACCATCGCCGTTAACCGTGCCGCCCAGCACCTGATCACCAACACGTTTGCGAACTGGCTGTGATTCACCAGTCATCATCGACTCGTTGACGCTCGACTCGCCTTCCTCAACGACCCCATCCACCGGTACCTGGCCACCGGGGCGAACTAGTATGAGGTCGCCTTCCAAAAGCTCAGAGACTGGAACCGCCTCGGTCGCGCCATCTTCGCCGATGCGCTCCGCACTGTCCGGTAGCAGCTTGGAGAGCTCATCGAGGGCGCTTCCCGCACGCTGCACGGCGCTCATTTCGACCCAGTGTCCGAGGACCATGATGGTGATCAGCGTCGCCAGCTCCCAGTAGAGCGGGTCACCAGTAAGCCCCACTTCGGTCGCGATGCTATAGATGAATGCCACCCCGATGGCCAGCGAGATCAACGTCATCATGCCCGGCACACGATCCCGCAGTTCCCGCCAGGCGCCCTGCAAAAAGACCAGCCCACCGTAAATAAAGATGGCAGTACTGAAGACAAACGGAATCGATCCCGACCCGGGGAAGTCAGGCGGGGTGAATCCAAACCAATCCTGAATAGAAGGGGAGTAGATCAGCACAGGAATGGTCAGAGCCAGGCTCAGCCAGAACTTCCTTCGAAACGCTTCCGGATCATGTCCGGCGTGTTTGTCGTGGCCGTTGTGACTATCATGGCTGCCGTGACCTCCATGCATAGTCTGACCGGGATCGGTAGCGTGTGAGTCCTTGTGATGAGAGTGTGCAGTATTCATTGGTCCTCCTAATAGGGATAGGGGGTATATCTATCAACTGTACACGCATCACGACCGAATTCATACATCTATCGTCTTCAAGGTCATTACAGAAAAGATGACTGTATCTAGGCTATGATCCAGCCACATACGCAGTAACAAGCAGCACAATAGGAGGATCACTATGCCTGCTGGAAGCGCACCGACGCTGACACCGGACGAAGCACGCAAACTCCATGAAGATGCGATCGTCATCGATACACAGCAGCCACCGATTACCTCGGGCATCGTCTTTACCGATGGAATGCGCGCCGCAGTCCAGGAACAGGCCGCACATGGACGTACCCGCAGCGAAGCGGGCCCCGTCATCGAAGCAGCCCTCGTGCGAGACATCCAGACGTCAAAAGAAGCGGGCAACCTCTACCTCGACATGTGGCGGCAGGCGGGAGTAACGGCAGCTTGCGGGACCTACTCGGGCGGCCATAAGTTCTCGACCGCATTCCATGACGCGGTAACGAAAATCGCCAACGCTCAGGCAATCGTCAGCGCGCTCAGCGACGACATGCTAATCGCGCGATCTGCCGCCGATGTCGAAGGGGCCCATAGGGAGGGAAAACGGGCGCTCATCATCGACTTCCAGAACACCGTTCCATTTGGGGACGAATTGGACCGGGTAGCGCTCTTCTACGGGCTCGGGCTACGTATGGTCCAGTTGACCTACAACCTCCAGAACCTCGTGGCCGATGGCTGCACCGAAACCTATGGCGGCGGGCTGACCTACTTCGGTCGCGCCCTGGTGGAAAAACTCAATGAACAGAATATCCTCGTCGATGTCAGCCACTGTAGCGAACAGACCGGCTGGGACACGATGGATGTTTCCTCAGCACCAGTGATCGTCTCGCACTCATCGAGCAAGGCCGTTGCCGTTCACGACCGCGGCAAGTCCGATGAACTGGCGCGCGCAGTCGCAGAGCAGGGAGGCTATTTTGGCGTCGTCGTCATTCCCGGCTTCATTCGCGAGACGCCGGGCGCGACGGTCGCCGATTTCGTGCGACAGATCGAGCATCTGGTGGACGTTTGCGGAATTGACCACGTCGGAATCGGAACCGACAAAGCCGGACCGGGACCGTCGACCAGTTCGCTGGTCGAATATCCAGACTCGATGAAGGCGTCATTACCGGGCGACTTCAACTGGTCGGGCTTCCGCAACGAAGAACATCGCCTGACCGACGATTACGAGATGGAAGGCTTCCAGAAATTCGGCGACTGGCCCAATCTGACCATCGCCCTCGCCGAGGCAGGATTCAACGAAGAAGAACTTCGAAAACTACTCGGCCTCAACTATCTGCGGGTGTTCCGGGAGGTTGTAGGCTAGGGACACGACGACCAGATCCGGGTAACTGATGAATGCTCAGGAAGTTATACGGCGCAGGAAGCCTTTAGATGAATCGCGGTTCCGCTCGTCCCTGCGGCGCTGATAGGCCGCATCGAGCATGTTGGAGACGTCGTTGGGGTAAAAGAGCCACTGAATCGGGCCGTAGCGTGAGACTCCGGTTTCATCAACCCGACCGACACCGCCGACGACGGCGATCTCTTCCAATTCGCTGACGGTGACGGCTTCGGCCGCGTGCTCGTCCAGTCGATAGCCTACGGCTCTCAGGAAGTCTTCATAGCCCGTCGGGATCAACTTACCGACACTCGAGCCACTGCGCTCTCCGGCGCCGCGTCCAGATGCTGCCGTCACGATTAGCTGGACGAACTGGTGGTCAACAAACTCCAGTGTTTCTACGCCCCGATTGCCCGACGGCGTCGCGCGAACGATGAAGCCGCCTTCAACTTCGAGGATATTGACACGTCGAAAACCGTATACATCGAGGTGGCGTCCAATGACCCGCAATCGATTCTGGTAGTTCGGTTGGAGCAATTGGTTATCGACGTTTGGCGGGATGACTTGCGGATGGACAATCGCATCGCTCGACTTGGAAACCTTTAGTTGACTAATCAGGCCCGCCACTGCACTTTCGTAGCCACGGTTTATTGGCACGTAATCGACAACACCGGCGTGAAAGGCTCCAACCGCGACCTTCTCTGAATTTGAACGCGAAACCATTATGATCGGCAGATCTGCTCTGTGGCTACGGATATCGAGAAGCACGTCGAGACCATTGCGCCTGCCAGGTAACTCATAGGAGATCACGCAGGCGTCGCAATGATGGAGTCCGAGCCATCGGAACGTATCATCAACGCCATTTGCCTGGTGAACTTCACCAATGCCTACACTTCGTAGTGATTTGGAGAGCGAGTTGAACTGGCGCCCGTTCTCAGGGACGATCAGCACCTGCATGTCGCTCATGACGCCGCTCCTCCCTCGCCATCCTCAGTCATATGGCGCCGCATTGCTGTCCAGTACAGCATCGTGTTTCCTAGAACGGCGCGGAGGTCCTGAAAATGGGAAGGTTTGGGAATATATCCACTCGCTCCCAATTCATAGGCCCTCGCGACATCTGCCCCAGCCTCGGAGGATGTCAGCATCACGACCGGAATGCGCTTTAGCCGCTCATCCTCGCGCAGCTGCGTCAACACGTCAAAACCGGAATAGCCCGGCATGTTGATATCGAGCAAGATCAGATCCGGCAAACGCTCTGCTGAGCGAAGCACTTCAACGGCTTTCTCGCCATCGTCGATCGTTTCGATACCATAGTTGCCCTCAAGCTCGCCGATGGCACGCCGAATCAATAGGACGTGGTCCTGATTGTCTTCAACTAGCATGACATTCAGCGGCATTTTCGGCGGTGCCAGGCTCATTCGACTACTCCGTCCTCGCTCGGATCTGGCTTTGGAAATGTCATGCGAAAGGTAGTGCCCTCCGTGACATCAGGATCGATCCATATCTGCCCCCCATGGAGACCTACTATACGGTTCACCAACGCAAGCCCGATACCAGTCCCGTGGGGGTTCAGCTGCTGGCCGTCACGCAAACGCTGGAACATTTCGAAGACCATTTCGCGGTGATCTTCTGAAATTCCAATACCATTGTCGGCGACGCTGATCAGCCAGCTATCACCCTCATCAATGACGCTAATCTCGATCTGCGGAGCACGCTCAGATGGCGTGTATTTGACCGCATTGTCAATGAGATTCGAAAAGAGTTGGACAATTCGAGTCCAGTTGGCTAACAGTGTCACATCAGCCATGTCAGCAGTCAACTTCACCTTACGGCGTTCGAGCGAAATCTTCTGGTGCTCGCGCACATGTTCAATGGCATCCTGCAAGCTGATGAGGGTGAAATCGCTCTCACTCCGGCCAACCCGCGAAATGTCCAGCAGCTCCGCCAGAAGCGTCTGCATTTGATCAGCATTCGCAACGATCCTGCTGACAAGATACTGGCCGTCATCATCAAGGCTGTCGGGATAATCTTCGGCCAGAATCGTCGCAAGCCCGTGGATGGTGACAAGCGGCGCGCGCAGATCGTGAGCAGCAACTGAAGCGAACTCTTCGAGATCGCGATTGCTCTTGGCGAGCGCCTCCGATACCGCCTTCATCTCACGCTCATGTTCTTTTCGCTCTGTTATATCGAAATTAATGAGGACACCAATGTTGATCGATCCATCTGGCTCAGGAATGGGGACGCTTCGAATTTCGTATTCACGCCCCTGGATGACACCTTCGTAGGATTGAGGTTCACCGTCAATCGTCGCCTGCAAATGGCGGACGACGGAGTCCCTCCGGTCGTCCCCCCAGAATTCCATGGCGGTCTTGCCTTCGACCATCTCCGGCGTCAGATTAAGATCGGCCAGGCCATGACCATCGACCACGAGATAGCGTAAGTCCTTGTCAAAGACTGCGGCGATAGCGCCAGGCAGATTGCGAACAATCGCGCGGTAGATCTCGCCGCGCCGCTGCCGGCTTGCCTCTGTAGCCTTCATGCCCGTGACATCGATATAGACTGCCATTGCGGACGAGATGACGCCATGCTCGTCCCGCAGCGGAGCTACTCGCACCTGGTAATAGCGTCCATCTCGTTCGGTTTCAAAGTTGCGCGTTTCGCCTGCGAGAGCGGCCTTGAAATGTTGAACTGCCTGATCTGCCTGGATCCCGCCTACGACTTCCCAGGGCGTCAATCCGAGAATTGAGTCGTTGGTCAAGCCGTGGTTCTCGAGGCCCTGTCCTTCTACAAGCTGATAGCGGAAGTCTTTGTCAAACACGGTAATGAGCACGCCCGGGAGGTGCTGAATGAGCGTTTGATGAAGATCGGCTTGCTGGTAACGGAGAGCCTCGGACATCTTCAGTTCATGGATATTCTCAATCTGCACGAGCAGGTAGACGCCGCTCCGGGCCGGAACACGTATCGCCGTGATGTGCTGGCGTGTCCAGATCATGTCGCCGGTGTTTTGAAGCGAGCGCGCCTCGATGACAATGTGATCGATTTCTCGCTCAACCAGTTTGCGGTGCTCGGCCAGCGCCATTTCCACATCATCGGGATGGATGAGTTCGTTGATGTGAATACCCAGAAAGTCCGCTGCGGTGTAGCCGAAGAGCGTTGACATCGCAGGATTGGCACTTAACCAGTAGCCGGACGGAGTGACGATACCCATGGCAACCGATGCGAGATCAAAGACATCGAGATTGAAATGTGGGCTGGCATCCGAACTGCCATAGACCCCCCTGATATCTGACGGAGTAAGTTTGAGAGTGTTGGTATCGATTGGCATATTCTGTTCTCTTGTCTGTCGCAACGCGGATAACGTCCGGGCAGCGCACGAAACTACTTCGCCAAAGCCTAACTGTCGCTGGAGCGAATCAAATCGGGAAATTGGTCACGATTCTGGCCACGATGTGCTACCACCTGCAACGAAATGATTTAGCGGCGCTTGATGAATCTGTTATCATCGGCGCTTGTGTTCGGTCGTGCAAGCCAGGGAGTTGGTTGGCTTGATCACAACGACACGGGTTCGGAAACGAGCCGAGGGTGTCTTTTATGGCTGGTGGGTCGTCTCTGGCGCATTCGGCATCCAGATCCTTCTCTCCGCGCTTCTCATGCAATCTTTCGGCGCATATGTCCCGATCCTTCAAGATCAATTCGGCTGGTCGAAGGCACAGCTATCGGCCGCATTTTCGCTGCAGCGTGTCGAAAGCGGCCTGCTCGGCCCCGTCCAGGGTTGGATGCTCGATCGTTACGGGCCACGCAACGTCATGCGGGTCGGTATAACGCTCTTCGGCATCGGGCTGATGATCTTTAGCCTGGTCAATTCCCTAACGACCTTCTATCTCGTATTTCTATTGATCGCCGTAGGCGGAAGCCTGGGCGGTTTCATGTCGTTGACATCAACACTCGTCAACTGGTTCGTTCGCAAGCGTGCGACGGCAATGGGTGTCGCTCAGATGGGAATGAGCGTTGGCGGCCTGCTAGTACCCGTCGTCGCCATCTCATTGACTGATTTCGGCTGGCGCAACACAGCCTTCTATTCCGGAATTATCGTCTTGATCGTAGGCCTGCCGATCACTCAACTCATGCGCCGCAATCCAGAAGCGCAGGGTCTGCTTCCGGACGGAGAAACACACGAAGAGGCCCGCTTACGGCGCGAACAGGCGCGCGCGGAGCAGCGAGAAGAGCCAGACGAGGTTGAGTTCACCCCCAAAGAAGCGATGCGCACCCGCGCCTTCTGGTTCATTTCTCTCGGTCATGGCGCAGCGGTGCTCGTCGTATCAGCGGTGATGGTGCATCTCATCGTGCATCTCAACGAGGGTATGGGCTATTCGCTACGAGCAGCGGCAACCGTCGTCTCGTTGATGACCATCATGCAGATGATCGGATTACCGATCGGCGGCTATCTCGGAGACCGCTTCGAAAAGCGCAAGATCGCGGTCGTCGCGATGTTCGGCCATGCTTCGGCCCTGATCGTCCTGGCATATGCTACGAACCTGGGGATGGTGATCTTCTTCGCCGTCGTGCATGGTCTGGCCTGGGGGATGCGCGGCCCACTGATGCAAGCGATGCGTGCCGATTATTTCGGACGCAAGGCCTTCGCCAGGGTGATGGGTTTCTCGTCCATGATCGTCATGATCGGGATGACCAGCGGGCCGCTCGTGGCCGGCATCCTGGCCGACCGGCTTGGAAATTACCAACTTGGCTTCACGGTCCTTGGCGTCGCAGCCGGTCTGGGCTCGATCTTCTTCATCTTCGCAACGAAGCCGCAACCGCCAGCAACCCAAGGGATCGGCGAGTCGCTACCCGGTAACCTCGACCTTAGCCCGGCGGATTAACGTAACGTCGACACGGTACGCCATATTCGAACGTCTGCGATCTCCCGTGCCATGCCGCCGTTGCGACCCCGGTTCAACCGCGCCGTCGAAGACGGTCCCGATAGTACGCAGGATACCAACCCGCGATCGACCGTACGCCCTCGCCAGGATAGCGGCCCGACAAGTCGCGCGGTAGCGGCGCGGCCGAGTTCAACGCCAGCTTCGCTCTCTCACCCAGGCTGACAGCCCAGCGATAGGGGTCTTCATCCACCGGGTGACGTCTACGCGTCGACCACGAAAGGTCGTAGTAGGTGGCGTCTTCTATCCATGACGCCATCGCAGGCGGAATGTATGGCCGCAACCAGTCGACCGCGGCATGCAGCCGAGGATCATCGCTGTGCCGGGACGCAAGCGCCAGCGCTGGATAGACGAAACGCGCGTGCTGGAGCGGACCGGACTTTCGAACAGCTGATAACACTGGAGCCGGTCCAGTACGCTCAATCTGCCGCAGGAGATCCACAATCTGAATCATGCGCAGGCGTGAGTCTAGTGCGGACATCGAAGCGTGGACCGCCAGATGCAATGTCATCGCTCGATCATCCGGGATCGAGTGATTGTCAATCTTCGTGAGATTGTTCGCGATCCATCCGGTGAGATCCCAGCGTATGCCTCGCATCATCTCAACAACGCGAGGGTGCGACTCAATATCGCGCGGATGGTCACGATGTTCGCCAGGGTCGTCAACTGCAGGCCATTCATGTTCGCAGTACTGGTAGTGCAGGTGTTTCCACGTCAGGCCACTCAAGCCAGTGGAGAAGTTGATTGGCAAGCAATAGCCAGCATGTGCGTAAGCGAGGTTAACTTCCTGCTGGTTGGCATGGCGTACGAGGAGATCAATGTCCGCCATCGGGCGCCATGCAATCTCATCGCGGCGGCCCAACAGCATCGCGCTACCTTTGAGCGCAATCGCTTCTATGCCAGCACGTTCGAACGCCGCGAGAAGCCGTTCGAGATCACTGTAAAGCAGTTCAAGCCGGTCACGATTGTGAGCGACCTGGCGGCTGAGGAAATCATCAACCTCATCCGAGATGCTGAGTCCTTCTTTCTCGACGCGCGTACCAAGCAGAGGGCCAATTCCGTGGACGGCGACTTGCTGAATGATGGCTGCGTCGAGGTGCCCCGGGCGATGCGGCGTATCGCTGGCGCTGCCATCGAAGGTCAGCGCTTCAAGCCAGTCAGAGAGGGTGCGTGCAGCGGCATCCGCTGACGTTTCTGGGCGCTGCTCGGTCACGGGCTGCTTCCGAATGTCGAAGCTGAGCTTTTGATAGGCCTGTGTCACCTTATCCCAATTGAACTCCGCCGCCGCACGTGCTCGCGCAGCATCTCCCAACTGGCGTGCATCCTCGCCACCCTGATCCGCCCATTCCATAAGTTCGACCAGTTCGTCGACCGTGTCGAAGTAGCGCACGGCATCGCCACCGACGGAGCGATTATCCGGGATACCCCGCGCCAGGACCGGGTTCCCACATGCCATCGCTTCTATAAGCGCCGGGTGCGTGCCATCGGAAGCGACCGGGAATACGTAAGCGTGTGCATGGTGGTTGAGTTCCCAGTAGCCATCGCCATAGATCGCCCCGGTAAAGGTCACGTGATCGCGCCCGCGCTCGGAGAGTTCAGCTATGTAGTCGCTGGAATAGGGCGCATCACCGACGACGACGACCGACCGGCTGATCTTTGCCTTGCGCGCCGCCTCGACCAGATCAAGCACTCGATTTTCCGGCTCCAGGCGGCCAACGTAGAGAAATAGCCGCCCGGCTCCAGATTGAATTGAGCGAGCTGGCCGTTCAATTTCGGCGTCGCCGGGCTAGCACCGTACGGGATGTAGTCAAGCTCGACATCGTAGCGCTTGCGGTAATACGCCTTGACGTTGTGCGAGTCGGTGATCGTGCGCGTTGCGGCGCTACCGGCAAGCCGTTCAGCAAATCTGAGCATCGACTTGGCTGGTCCGGGCCACTTTGCGCGGCGCCAGTCCAGCCCATCGACATTGAGCAGAACCGGTTTGCCGAGTAGTTTCAGAGCCAACGCCTGGGGACTATTTCCGACACCGAACATGATGACGGCGTCGTATGGAAGCAGGCTAGCGTGCAACGCGGAGAGAAATGTATGAAAGACCGTGTCGAGATACTTGTTGCGAATCGTTGGTAGCTTCACCAACCGCACGTCGCGATAGACATCCGCAGCGTAATCGATCGGTGGCACCCGGCAGTAGACGGTAACGTCATGTCCGAGTGCAGCTAAACGCGGAGCGACTTCTTCGACGCAAGTCTCGAAGCCGCCATAATTGGCTGGAATCCCCCGCGTGCCGAGCATCGCGATTCGCAGCCGGGACCGTGATGCCGTCATTGTTTCCCCCACTAACACGATCAGGCCACCGGGAGTCTAGTGCCTGACCCCCTTCAGTATCAACTCGGGGTCGCCGCGATACGTTCGTAGATCTGTACGAAGTCACGCTGGTATCTGGTTCGTGCATAGCGCCGGGACGAGGCAGCAGCAGCATTTCTTCCCAGCGTACGACGACGATCAGGGTCGTCGAGCAAGGCCCCTATCGCGGCAGCCATCGACTCCGGATCACGGCCACAGTAGATTCCGGTAGCTCCGTGTTCCAGGATCTCATCGCTGCCGCCGCCATTGAGTGTCGCGACGACGGGCAGAGCAGCCGCCATACCCTCTATGACGACAAGGCCGAACGGCTCAGGCCGCTGGGAAGGTAGGAGCAGTAGATCGAATTGTTCGAGTTGCGTGCGAATATCATCTATCTGACCAGCAAATGTGACATAAGATTCGACGGACAGATCCCTGACCAGCGTCACGTACCTCTGCATGAGGTGTGGAAGGTTGGGAGGTACGGCACCCACGAATCGCATCTCAAAACGTCTGCCGGACGCGGCGAGAATACCAGCGGCCTCGATCGCTTCAGCCGTCCCTTTCCGGGATGACAGGCGGCCAACGACACCGACAACCAGAGGAGCGGCGCGGCCTCGGCCGGATCGATCAACCGGCGATATTGTGGGATCAAAGCTGTTCTCAACCAGGCGCGTGCGTTTCAGGCGCACCTGACTCGCACCAATCAATGCGCGGGCTACCGAGCGAGAGTTTGCGATGATCCTGCCGGGAAATATCGTCAGCATCAGCCTTATCAACATACGGTAGAGGCGCGGTTCGTCACCGATGTGCTCGTGAACATGCCAGATATGCGGAGTCGAAGTCAACGCCGCCGCGCTGGCGCCGCAGACGACGGCAACGGTATTTGAGTGCACGATATCGGCATCGTAGCGTCGCAGTAGCCTGATGATTCCGAGTGTGCCTGACAGAAATCGCCAGATCAGCAGCGGTAACTGAACGGGTTGTAGCAAGGAGCGCCGCAGAACGAGCATGTCGACATATTTGACAACGGCACCGGAGTCCACAAGTTCGCGGCTCAACACCCCGGCATACGGCAGATCTGTCGGCAAGACGACGATGGCTCGGTCGCCAGGCGGTAGGCCTCTGATGATATCGAGCAAGCAACGATCTGAACCGTAAAGTTCGTCACTCGGATGGATGAACAGGATCGTCCTGCATCTACGAGTCATGTTGAGCGTTCCCGGCGTTCGTGGGCCAGCCGCACTGCAGCGGCGTAAAGGCCCAGAACTATCCAATACCAGGCCAATTGAAACCCCTCAGTAGCCTGAAACGCGACGAACATTCCTGCTACGGCGACCCCCAGGGCTAGAGCCAGTCGATCCAGATCTCCGCTGATTTGATCGGTGAGACGCAGTCCGGCTAATACTAAGAGTGCCAGAGGGGCGAGAAAAAGCCCGAGCCCGACGATACCGCCATCATGCAGCGTACGCACGAAAGTGTTGCTCAGCCATGCCCGGTCAAAGCTCGTGGTCGTATAGGTCTGGCCGAATGAGCCGATGCCGAGACCTATGATGGGATGATCGCGCCAGTCCCCTAGCGCCTGCTGCGCGAACTCGATCCGAATCTTGAGAGATGAATCGGAAGTATCAGTAATGCTGCCAACGCGGCCGACGATGTCCGGATTTTCGGGCGAGGGGGTAGGTACGGTGAAGACGGTCGGCGTTCCCGCGATCAACGGCGGCAATGTCGCGGGCGCAGCCGCTGCTCCAGCGGTCATGCTGGCATAGACCTGCGCTTCACGCGTCGGCATTCTCTGCCAGCGTGTCGGAGCGGTCCTGTCGCACGCTGGTGTCGCCAACCGGCAGCCAGACGAGGGCTGTCGCAAGCAGCGCGACGGCAGCAGTGACACCAACCGGACGCAACAGTCCCGGCGAAACGCTGTAGGCCCTTCGAACTGAAAGTAATACGAGCAGCGCCGCCAGAATCAGGATGCCAATGACGAACGCGACCCAGGCCGTACGCGCGAAGCTCAGTTGAAGTCCGACAAAACCCACGACCGCCGCTACAGCGGCGAGGCGACGTCGTCGATAGCCAAGAAGGAGGAGGCCGAGCGCTGCCAGAGCCAGAATCATCATCGCGCTGCCGAAGAGGTTCGACTCGCGAAACGTAGACGGAACCGTTGGATCAGCGGTGACCGGATTGATCTGGATGCCGAGATTAATCTCCCACGCATAGAGCAGGTGCGTCACGATCCCGAATAGCCCTACGGCGATGCTGACGAGCATCCACCAATCGACAACTGCGAACATCCTTCCGGCCGTACGAACCGAGGTGACGATGACGAAATAGGGAAAGGCAACGAGCACTAGCATTGCCCAGAGTTTGGTGCTGTCAACCGGATCAGGCGCGTTCAAAAGACCACCGACAACCGACCAGCCTAGCCAGGCTAGCAAGAGCAGGTCGAGAGCGCGCAGATTCCGGACCAGGGAGCGCCATTGAACCAGCAGAATGACCGCAACCACCAGCACCGCAATATGCTCCGGCTTCAGGCTGGCCCCGCCAATCTCAGCGGAGTAGCGATTGAGCGATGCCATCAGAAGCAGAGCGGATAACCCACCGCGTGTCGGTCCGAATGTAGCCAGGAGCGCGATTGTCCCGACGAGTGTGGCCGTAGGGATAACCACCGCAGTCGCGACGTCAAGCCGCCCGCTCAGCACGATTGCGGCCGATGCGAGCAACGCGGATAGCGCGCCGATCAGGAAACGCTGACGGGCGCCCAAGCGCGACCATCCTCTCTCGGCTCGATGATCGACGCATAGATTTCGACGATCTCATTTGTGGCTCGTTGCCAGGTACGCTCGGCAGCCCTTGCAGCGATTGGTTCTAAGCGGGCGCGCTCTGTTGACTGGTGGTCGATAACATCGAGCATTGCCGCCGCAAATGCAGCCGGGTCGAGCGGATCCGCGAAGTGCGCACCTGCGCCACCCACCTCGCGCAACGCCGGAATATCCGATGCGACGACGGGGACGCCGTAGATCAACGCCTCAACAACCGGCAATCCGAAACCCTCGTGCAGAGAGGGAACACAGCAGAGCGCCGCATGCTCGTAGAGCCAGCCCAGCTCACCGTCCGATAAGCGACCCGGCGTATGCACCCAGTCGCGCTCACGGGCTAAATCTTCAAGCCCACGGCCCACGAGGACGATTTTGATATCGCGATACCTTTCGCGCACCAGCGCTACCGCGTCGACCGCCGTCTCGTGATTCTTGTAACGCGCACGCGAACCAACGACGAGGACATACCGGCCCGAAACCAGTCCCTCAATCGGCGCAACTCCGCCAGATATCGCGAGCGAACTCGCCCCATTCCAGACAACATGCAGGCGTTCGGGCGGAATACGAAAAAAGCGCTGAACGTCTTCGGCCGCCGCGTGGCTGACGGTGACAACGGCCGCCGAGCGCCGCGCTGCCAGTGCACCGAGCATTCTCACGTATGCGCTCCAGATCGCTGAGGGTCTCCATTCGGGGCGAAAATCCAGCCCATCGTGGATCGTCAGGAGCTGCGGGCAGGGTGTCAGCAGCGGCCCGACCATGCTCGTATGAATGATGTCGATTTGCCGCTGCCAGGCCCAGACAGGCAGCACTAGCTGAGACCAGAGTACGTGGATACTTCCGTTGATCGGTAGCCGCAACAGCCTCGGCAATCGTTCGATTCGCGGCGCGCGAAACTGGACGAGTTCGATATCGGACCGGCGCGCGAGTTCATCAATCAGAGCCGAAAGATAGCGACCGGTGCCGTTCTGCATCCCCGCGTAGGTAGCGTCGATTCCAACACGCATCACGACGCCGGAGCTTTCTTGCGTCCAGCCGAGGTAGCGCAACAGATCACTGGCTGCGGGATGCCGAAGCCAGGCTGTGAGGAGAACATAGCCAATGCCCACTACACCGGAAACGACGGCCAGTTGAATCCAGGCATTGTCAGGGGCGATTGAGGCGGCCCCCAGGCCTCCCAACGACGTCACGCCGGTAGCCACCAACGAGATCACGGTTGGCCAGGCAAGCGAATCGGCATTGAACGACAAGAAGCGATTCAAGCGGAACATCAGCGCCACGACATAGGCAACCTGTGCCAGCGCGAAGACAGCAGGCAGGGCAATCAGCCCGTACCAGCCCACGCCAAGCCAGGCGCCAACCACGTAACCGGCGATGGCCAGGGCATAAACCGGCAACGGGTCCCAACTGCGACCGATCGTCGAGAATGAGCGCTGCAGAATGACGCCCAACGTCACAGGTATCAATGCCAGACCATAGACCCCGAGGAGATCGGCCGTTTGCTGGATGTCATTGCCGGAGAATTCGCCTCGCCCGAACAGCACCGTCACGATCTCGGTCCTGGCAATAACGAGCAGGGCAGTGATCGGGAGCAGGAAGAAGAGCGCAAGGTTGATCGTCTCAACGAAAGCCCGCGCTGGACGTCCCGCGCCGGATTCCCGCGAGATGAACGGCAAAGTCACAGCCCCTACGGCGGCGATGAGGACGGTGTGTGGAAGGTTCATCGTCTTTTTGGCCAGCGCGACGGTAGTCAAAGCGCCAACCTCGACGCCGGACGGGATGATGCGGTCGACGATCTCGGCCGATTGCGTGACGGTGACGAGAATCAGCAACGGCGCGGCATTCGGAAGCAAACGGCGCAGAGCATCGCCGTCGAGTCGGGCCGTCACCGGCTGGCGTTCATCTCCGCGCAATGCAACAGCCACAGCCCAGCCAAGCAGGATGATCAGCGCCAGACCGGCGCCAAGCGACCAACCCGCCGCCGCAATTACAGGCGAGTGTGTGCCAGCCGCAAGTGGAATGACCGCCCCAACGGCGACTATCGGGGTAATCATCGCTGGCAGCAGAAAATGACCTGCAGCATTCAAATAAGAGGTCACCAGCCAGGCCAACCCGAGCAAGGCGACACCAGGGGCGACGGCTCGCGCCGCATCGACCGCAACGGCACGCGTCGCTTCATCGAATCCGGGCGCGAAAAGTGCGACCATCGGTCCAGCAAGCAGCGCCACCAACCCCGCGACGACGGCCAGTCCACCAGCTGCCAACAGAAAGGCCTGATGCAGCTTCAAGCCACCGCGCCGGGCATCCTGACCCGAGGACAGACTGACGACCGAAGCCGGGGTAAAGGAATCTGCGACCAGGATCGTGACGACCATCAACATGATGTAGGTCGCCAGAAAATAGGCGTCGCTCTCGTTACTCGCACCAAGGCGAGCGGCCACGAGCGAATCGCGCACAACCGGCGCGAGACTACTGACGCCGAGCAATCCGGCCACGAGGAAAGCGGTCGGGGCCAGCCGCCCACGTTCGCTGCTAACTGCCCTCACGGAAATCCCCGGCTGTCACGATGACCACAATCGTCATACCAGTCATCTCAATATCACGCCCAAAGCCGCCCGGGGGCGGGGCGTACCAGGCATCACCTGCAGGAATGACGCCAGACGCGATACCAGCCACGTCCATCGCTGGTTCGAAGAGCGCCGGACCGTTCGCGACAGTGCCTGTCGCGACATCGAGAGCGTGGTTGAGGCTCTGTCCATAGGCCACGACGACGCCAACATAGCGGTAGCGATAGCCCTCGGCACCGAGTGCAAGCGCCACATCGTCAGCCAGGATGCGCTCCACCGTCGAACCGTATCCGGAAGGCGTCAACGTCCGTCTTTCCAGCAATTCCGTGAGATAGATGTGCGCGAGCTGATCGAGTGCGATACTCGGCTCGACCGACTTCGCAGAGTGCGCGTTGCGAGCGCTATTGAGCTTGCCGAGATCCGTCGGCGGAGACGCACTTTGCAAGCCGAACGCGACGTTCGTACTCACAATGATCAGAGCGCCAACCAGGACTAGACCGATACAATGGCGCGCGAGGGAGAGAGGACGCGCCCATAACGTGCTGATTCGGCAGTTGAGACGGTCCATGAAGCCGCTGCTCGTGGGCGCATTCATCGCGCTGGCCGCACTCGCGTCGGTCAGTCTGGCGACGCGCATCCCGGCGGTCGTCGTCTGGTTGGATATCGGATCGCCCGGAGACGAAGGATTCACCAGTCTCTTCTTTCCTCCGGAATCCAACGCCGACGAGACCTTCCGCTGGACTGCGGAACACGCCGAACTAACTATCCCAACTGGTCGCCCCGGAACCTACCGGTTGGATATCAGGCTAGCAACGGTAGAGCCATCCGGTCGCATGCTAATGCTTACCTGCGGAGACTCCCAATACCCCGTCGACCTGACGAGCCTCGGGCCAGATTCTACCGCCGTCGTTCAATGCGACACCGATCATGGAGAGATAGGGCTCACTTTCGACGTGCCCGTCGTGTACCTCGCCAACGGCGGGCGACCCCTCGGCGTCTCAGTCCGAGACATCAAGGTGACGGCGCTGGATCAAGACGACCGGAGGGCCTTCAAATTCATCTCAGCCGTCTCGATCTTCAGTTCCATTGCAGCCGCTTGTCTTGCATCAATGAGCATGCTTCGACGCTCAACCATTGCCGCGGTTGTTCCGGCAGCAGGACTTCTACTGGCCTGGGCCATGCTGATCGAACGCTATCCGGACGGCGCGTTGTCGGCGGTCAGCGGCCCTGGCGGTCTGCTTGCGCTTGTGGCCGGGCTCACCGCAGTCCTGCTTCGAGACGGGCGGAAATGGCCCGCAGCCGCGCTCGCGCTGGTGGCTATCGGCGTTGGTTTAATCTGGCAGCAACCAGACGGCAACCTGGTCCTCGAAAGCCGCTGGATAATGGAGGAACTCGCCGCACTGATCATCATGCCATGGTTGGCAATCCTGGCGCCCGTGGCCGCCGTACTCCTGGGCGGTCAACGCGGATACTGGCTCGCTGCTAGCGGTACGCTCCTGGCATTGCTCGCGCTCGTCCTGCCGGCCCTCGCGGCACGCAACGTGGAATCCCGCATCGTCGAGATCGACGCGCCCGGCTGGACGGAGCGCGGCGGCGTGGCCGGAGCAATCTATGTCGTCTGCGTCTTCGCCCTGATAGGGCTTGCGATCATCGTCGCCGGACGGTCTCCGCTTCGACCCGAAGTGGCCCTGACCGCAATTGCCGCAATTGGGATCACCGGTCTGCTGCTCTGGCGCATTCAGATAATGCGCTTCAACGGCGACGAACCACACTACTACACGACTGCTCGAAGTCTGGCGGTCGATCACGACCTTGAGCTATTGAATAACTACGTCTCCGAGCGTTACCAGACGGTCACCTACTCCCCGGTCGGCAACATCGCCGTCGAGCGTGACGACTCAGTCTTTCGTTACGCCGCCAGCGCAAGCGCGTCAGCCGATGATTGGCTCATGATTCCAAATCTTCCGGCCGGGTGGGAGGTGCCCGAGGCTAATGTCCGGGATCACCTCGGCGAATTCCTCTCCTGAAATCTTGTACGGGCCTGATGGAGCCAGAGCCGCGCCGCCCGCCCTTTATCCAGCTCAGCACCACGTACTTCTGCTTGACGAGCCGTGCCAGGTTTCGTCGCTCGTCGTGGGGCAACCTGGCTTCGTGGCCTCGACGGAGATCAGTATTCGCATTCTGGGTGCCGATGGCGACTCACTCTGGGAGGGCCATACCTCGACGAGCCAAAGCATCGAAGACGTACCGATCCCAGCAGAATCCGGACTCTGTGCTGGCAGCGGCCCCTGGACGGTGCAGGTTGACTCGACGCGCGACGTCATCATAGAGGCCCTGGACAACTACAACGGCCTCCAGTTCATTGGAGGGCAGATCGAGACAAACTGGCTCTTTGGCGGGCTGCCTCGTGACCGCTATGGATCGATCGATGTCTCAAGTCGCTTGCTGCTGCACAACCCGTCGGACGAGGTGGCCCTGGTAAGCGTGCGCCTGATCACGTCCTCCGCCTCAACGACGAGCGAGATCAGTATCGGGCTGCAACCTGGAGAGACGGTAGTTGAGCCGCTGCCGGTCTTCGGCGCATCGGCCATTTCGATTGTCACGATAGGGGATTCAAGCATTGCCGCCGGACTCTACGGCGTCGTCGACGGCAACCGCTACCGAATTCCACCGTCCACAGCGTCATCTGAGCGTTACTCAATTGTCGTGCCTGGAGACGCAAAGTACGATGCCGGCACCTGGCTCACCCTGCTCAATCCGACGCAGCAACCGATCTCAGCAACGTTAGAAACGAAGACGGGAAGTCAAACGGTCAACATCTGTCAAGTCTGCGGGGTACCACTGCTTGTTCCGGCGACGAGCACAACCCAGAGTGTCACCGTCACCGGCGTCGATGGAGCATGGTTGGGGCTCACAGCGGTCGCGTACCAAGAGCGCACCGGGAAACTTCACTACGACATCGGGCTGCCACTGCTGGCTGCACCACTGGCTCTATTCGACGAAACGTGGACGGTCCTCCTCATGACCGCGCTAGCTGGAATCATGCTCGCGCCCGGCCTTTTCCTCTTGCTCAAGGCACAGGAAAGTTCAACGCGCGTCACGTTCTACATCGTCGCTGCAGTGGCTATGCTCGCCCCGATTTCGACCTACGCTGTGCGCTTCTATACAGATCTCATTGCAGCGACGATGCTCGTATGGGCGCTAGTCCTCTGGGAACGCAGCTGGACCTCAAATCGCGCGCTGGTTGGGGTTGCGGCCATCGGACTGGCCCTGCCGATCCTGCACGGGCGGCTGGCGCTCCTGGCTGCCGGTTTGCTCGGGCTAGGCATCCTGGCCGCATATTGGTCCAACCGGGCACGATTGGCCCGCTACCCGCGACGCGTTCTGGTTCCGGTTGTCGTCCTGGTATCTATTGGTGTCCTAGTAGCATCCGCCCTGTTGCTCTCGAAGTTCGCTGTCGCTCTGGGAGGTCGCGGGATCGGGAACTTCTTTCGCCTCAACTGGGTCATGCCAAACACATTCGGGATGTTGCTCGACCGCGGTTCCGGTGTCCTGCCCTTCGCGCCATGGGTCGTCTTCGCCCTGGCAGTACCCCGGCCACTACACCGCACACAACGGGCGGCGCTTGCGCTGACTATTCTTTACTATGGATTGTTAACGCTCGTGCCGGCGGCTGGCAGACGTGGGGCTCCCCGATTCGCTATCTCCTGCCGGTTATTCCGCTCGTTGCGATGCTGGCAATCTCGGGCATGGTCAGACTATGGGAGTCCGGTGACATGTGGAAACGCACGTTGATTTGCGCCACTCTCGTCTGGAGCGTGCTAACAACGGTTCTGCTGCATTGGCTGCCGCTCTCCGGCTACGTCGACCGTTCGACACCCGGCAACGACTACCTGATCGACCAGGCGCTCAGCTGGTTACCGTTTCCATCCCCGTACAAGCACATGCCAACGATCGAAGCTCTCGCGGGCCCGGGCTGGGGAGAGTCGGTCGGCATCGCGATCCTGATCGCGCTAGCCGCCTGGGCGTTGTGGCTTCTCTGGCCGTTGACGAATGAGTCGTTTGGTAGTCGGGGATCCGCTGACGGAGTAGATCATGGGTGACAGGGAGCAATAGGAGGATTGTTGGCCTCGAATGCGGTTCCCTGTCACCTGTTACCTATTCCCTACCGAATACTTTCCTCGTAACGTTGAGCGAAACCCTGAGTGATGCGGTCGATGATGATCGCAAGGGCAACGATACTGAGTCCGGCTTCAGCGCCGCGACCGGTGTCGAGGCGATTCAGCGCCAGAACGACTTCGAGTCCCAGTCCACCGGCGCCGACCAGTGCGGCGATAACGACCATCGCAAGCGCCATCATCGTCGTCTGGTTGATTCCGGCCATGATAGCCGGAAGGGCGAGCGGCATCTCGACATCGCGGAGAATCTGGCCTCGGGTTGCGCCATACGATTCCGCAGCCTCGACAGCCGACGGCGACACGCCCTTGATGCCCAGCGTGGTAAGCCGGATCAATGGCGGCACGGCGTAGACGATGGTCGCGATGACCGCCGGAACCTTACCCAAGCCGAAAAAGAACATCGCTGGAAGCAGGTAGACGAATGCGGGCATGGTCTGCATGCCGTCGAGAATCGGACGCAGGATGGCATCGAAACGCGCACTCTGGGCGGCCAGAATCCCGATGGGTAGGCCGATTGCCAGCGACAGCAGCACGGACGCGATAATGATCGCGAGTGTAATCATGCCGAGTTCCCAGTAGCCGAATGTGCCGATCATCGTCATGAGGAGGACCAACGTGACGGTCGTCAGCTTGCTGCGGCTACTCACCCAGCCAAGAACGCCGACGGCAAGGAGGAACACTGGCCAGGGTATTCCCACCAGGAAGTTCTCGATCGGGATCAGCACCCGTCGGAGAATGAACGTCGTAATGCTGTCAAAAACGGTATTGAATTCCGTCGTCATCCACTCAATTGCAGAGTTTGTCCAGCTAGCGAGCGGGATGTACGTGTCAATTCCGTATACCTCAGTCGGAAACTGGGCCTCACCGGTGACCCGGGTCGAAATCCACACCAGACCGAAGCCAATCAACGCCCAGACAAGCCAGGGAACATTACGAATGCGCTCGGCGATATCTATGCCGCCGGCATCCGCCGCATCACGATATGGTTCGCTTACCATGTACTAGTCTCCTATCGCTGATCTGGTCTTGCTGGTTACGAACTCATCATCCACTCGCTCGGACTGGACGCGGCCGTTGCCGTTGGCTGACGCCTCGCCACTCGAATCGTCCAGAATGACGTCTTCTTCGAGGTCGCGCGCAAGCGTCTGAAGCAGGTCGAGCCGGCGCACGGCGCCAACAAGCTCGTTGTCTTTTCCGACGATCGGCACGGGATGATCCGACTGAACAGCTATCGGAACGATGTCTTCCAGTCTGGTGCCGGGTGATGCCGACGGAGCATGCTTGACATGGTCCGTGATCATGCCATCAGGCCGCTTCGCTATCGCCCACCAGCTGAGAACGCCGTCGAGGTGATTGTCATCGCCAACAACGAAGGCCGAGTGGAGGTTCCGACGGTTGAAGAATTCCGTCGCCTCGACGACCGATGCGGTAGCCGAGATCGTCGCCACATCTTCTTCCATCAACTGGTCCGCTGTCATGAAGCGAGCCGGTGATGCGCCTTCGACAAACCGTTCGACATAGTCGTCGGCTGGCGCCGTAACCAGTTCAGCGGGCGTCGCGATCTGAATAATCTCGCCGTCACGCATGATCGCGATGCGGTCGCCGAGCTTCAGTGCCTCATCGAGATCGTGCGTGACGAAGATGGTTGTGATCGCTTCTTCAGCTCGAAGCGCCGCAAACTCGTCCTGCATGTCGCGCCGGATGAGGGGATCGAGGCCGCTGAATGGCTCGTCCATCAACAGGATGCGCGGGTTATGGGCTAAAGCGCGAGCCAGGCCGACGCGCTGCTGCATACCGCCACTGAGCGAACCGGGGCGGGAATCTTCCCAACCACCAAGTCCAACCTGTTCGATCGCCTCGAGGACAGCTTCACGTCGTGCTGCTTCTTTGATTCCCCGCGTCTTGAGGCCGTACTCCACATTCTCATAGACCGTCTTGTGCGGCAGGAGGCCATAGTGTTGGAAGACCATCGCGAGCTTCGTGCGCCGAACCTCGCGCAATTGCTCCTTGCTCGCAGCGGCCACGTCCTCATCGTCGATGAGGATTTGCCCGGTCGTCGGTTCGACCAGCCGTATCAAACATCGCGCCAGCGTCGACTTGCCGCTACCTGAGAGGCCCATAATGACAAAGAACTCGCCGCGATGAACATCAAACGATGCATCGCGAACACCAACGACGGCCCCTGTTGTATCCCGGATCTCTTCCTTGGACACCCCGTCATTGACAAGTCTTACCGCTGCCTGAACCGCTTCAGGGTCCCCGTAGATCTTGTTCAGGTTGCGAACCGACAGGATCACATCCCGCTGATCATTCATCCGGATACCTTTCCCTTTTCTCTTGAAGACGTTTTGTCAGAGGGCTCGTGGCCACGAGCCCTCTGACACGTCCTACTCGATTCGTGAACCGATCCCGCTACTCTCCGGGAACCGACTCTTCGTCGAGGGCGGCCTGGACTGTTTCGGCAACGTCAGCCGGTACCCAGTCCTGCCACTCCGGATTGTTCTTGAGGAACCAGATCGCGGCCACTTCGTGCTCCTCGACATCGTTCTCGTTCATGTAGAACAGGAACTCATTGTTCTGCTCCATCGTCGTCTCGTAGGCTGCGATGAAGTCGAGAACCTCCTGAGGAAGTTCTTCTTCGAACTCAGCGTTCAACGCCTTGTGGACAGCGACGGAAGGATAGGCGCAACCAGCTTCGCCGGTCGGTTCGCCTTCCTCGTCCTGGATCGCATCAAAGCACTCGTCGGTGTATTCCGGCTCTTCGATCATCGTCAGGTCGACGACATTGAAAACCCAGGTCGGCGCCCAGTAGTAGCCAATCCACGGCTCACCGTTGTTGAAGGCGCTCACCAGCGATGTCGCAAGCGCAGCACCCGAGCCGGGCTGGAAGCGGTTGTACTGCTCGTTCAGCCCGTAGAACTCGAATTTGCTCTCATTCACCCGCTGGCATTCCCAGCCGGCGATGCAGTCGTAGAAACGCGCCTTGTCAGGATCTTCGGGATCCTCGAACAGTGCAACGATCTCGGGATCCTTCAAGTCTTCGATGGTTAGCGGACCATCCAGCGTCGGCTCGATGCCCCGCTCTTCATCACCCTCGATCATATAGGTCGGAACCCACCAGCCTTGAACCGAGTTCGGGTAGTTGGCACCGTAGTCAACGATCGTTCCGGCTTCGACTTCCGGCTCGAACTGCGGCTGCTGATCGACCCAGATCTCCATCGATACATCAATGTCACGATTGACGAGTCCCTGGAACAGGGTGATCGTCTCACCGGTCTGCTGGTCAGTCTCGATGTCCCAACCGTTTTCGATGATGTACTGCGCGATACGGTTATGGACGATGGCGCTGTCCCAACCATAGTCGCCGAAGGTGATCGTGCCTTCGAAGGTCATATCCTCGGAATCGCCGCTGTCACCGCTACTCGTCGCTGTCGGAGCGTCGCTGCCAGTATTGCCGCCGTCGTCGTCATCATCGTCATCGCCACAGGCAACAACAACGATTGAGAACGCCATCAGCACGGAAATCAATATCAGGAATCTGCGCAGGGAAAACACGTCAGATATCCATTCCTCTCGTCATTCTTGCATCTATTCGCAAGCAAATTTCAGTACGCCAGATTGCAGCGGCGATAGGTGCATGCCAATAATGCTTGAAGCAGCCTTCGGGATTGATATCTGTTGGAATCCCGGTTAGCCGTCCACAGCCTGAAAGGCACGACGAAACCTCGCGCGGCAATTCGCAGATCCTGAAATATGTGAGCTATGCGGGGGTAAATAGGACGGCACGCATAGCGCGCATCAATTGGTAGTCAGCCGATCTGGAAAGTCCCCCGACGCGTTAGTTAGAGACGGCCTGGGCTTCACCAAAGCCCAATGCAGTTCGTTTCCGCCCGTACTCGGCTGCAACCAGAGACAACCCTAACATCTTGACTAGTCGCAACCAAACGCTACGAGGCATCGATGACCCCTGCCATGGCATAAAGGAAGGCATACATCATGACCCAGTGCAGCTTCATGGCATCAAAGGGCATCGCCATGAAACCGATCCCGCCGAAGCGTTCGCGACCGGCCAGTTTCCCGGCTGCGTAGCAACCCCAGCAGAGCTCTTCGGGGTGCAGACCAAGCGGCTCGTCACCGAAGTCCTGGCTGACGCTCATGTCGAGCACGTCTGGATCGACCGCCACCCAGACCTTCTCCGCGCCGTCGATCGATGGCGCGATAACTGACTCGACCCACTCTTCATATCCTGTACGACGCGCCCGGTAGGTCTCCCAGAATGTGTGGATGTTCTCGCGTTTCGCACCCTTTTCAATGAAGCGGTCGAAGACGCCCTTGTCGTTGCGCGGGCCGCGCAATCCGATGTGGGTGTAGCGAGCCGGATCGACATTTTCCAGGTCGAGAATGCGCCGCGCCCAGGTGCCACCCCAGCGCGGAAGGTAGGGCGGATCGTCCTCGATCTCACCCTCGAGGTTGTCATGGTGGGCATCGAAGTTGATGACGGTTACCGGGCCACCAGCCTCTAGCCCAACCGCTTTCAGCACGCCATACGTCGAAGGGCCGGAGTTGCCGCCAATCGTGAAGGGCATCGCGCCGGCCCGGATGATTTCGCGCACCCGCTCGACGGTGTTGTCGAAGGTCGTCGCGTGATCATTACTGATCTCGACATCGCCACAGTCGACGAGTTTGAGGTTCTCGAAGACGTCAACATCCATCTCCGGCAGAAAGCCGCCATATTTGACCGAGTTCGTCCGGAAGGTCTGCGGCGTCAAATTCGTCCCGAAGTAGGACGCGCCCGCCGCACCAATGCGCGAATCCGGCACCGGCGCTTGCCACGGCACGCCGAGGAAGCCGATGTCCGCGCCTTTGATCTCCTCTTCCGTCCCGGCCTTTGGCGCACCGAAGAGCGTCGGCACGCTGCCATAGAACCTCGGCAAGCTTCAGTTCAAGCACTGGATCGGACGGTTTGCGTGGCTGATCGCTCATGGTCAGTTGTCTCTTTCTCGTAGTCCGAACTGCTCAATTTTCCTCTGTCTTCCCAGCATCCTAGCAAACCCTTACGTAACTCCCAGCGAAGTCACAGACTTATCCTCTATAATATGTACGTACACTCGTGTCCGGAGACGTCCGCAACTGGGTGGTGACGTTTCGGGTCAGAGACATCATGGGGGACAAACGTGATGGTGACGCGACGACGTATTCTCTACGGAACACTGACAGCGCTGCTGCTCAGCGCCGCGCTTCTGATTCCAGCGGCAGCAGATATGAATCTGGTCGCCGGTGACAGCGCCAGAGTCGCCTACACCGGGGGCGACGGTCTGGTCTTGCGGACTGAACCGGGAGGAGAAGTCATCGCCTATCTCGGCGAAGGCTATCCGCTCATCGTCCAGGACGGTTACTGGGCCGGCGATGGCAACTACTGGTATTCCGTCTCGGTCGATCTCGAATGGGGCTGGACGACCGGCTATGTCCTGTCGGACTACGTTTCCGGCGACTTCGGCGGCAGCACCTTCGTCTACGAAGGCGACGCGGCGGCCAGCGAAGTGCCGATCATCGTCAACACAGGCGGTGGTTCTCTCAATATGCGCGCGAATCCCTGGTCGAGCGCCGCGTTATTGACTTCGATTCCCGATGGAACATGGGTCGAAGTCCTCGCGCCATCGATCTGGGACGAGGCTGGCATTGCCTGGTCCGAAGTGCGCTATGGCGGAATGGTCGGGTATGCGGCGGCGGACTATCTCGGCTACAAGATTTTTGGCGGCGACACCGTCAGTAGTGACCTCTGGATCGGCGCGCTCTCGGTCGTCAGCGGCACCGGTGGCGACGGCGTCTACTTGCGCGACGATGTCTATGGCGCGCCACTGCTCACACTTCCCGAAGGCACGGTCGGCGATGTCATCAATGGTCCGCTGTGGGACGCCGATGGTGCCGCCTGGTGGATGATCGCCACGGACTATGGCAATGGCTGGGTACATGGCGGGTATCTGGCCGCTACCACCTGGGCTCAGCTAGCAGCAGGAGGCGGAAGCGGCGCCGGATCGAGCCTCGCCAACGCAGCGATGGCCTATACCGGAACGCCCTATGTCTGGGCGGGAGTTACGCCAAATGGCTTCGACTGTTCCGGCTTCACCTACTATTTGATGACGTCGATCCTCGGCTACGACTTTCCTCGGCCGACTGAATACCAGATCGAAAGTGGCTACTATGTCTCGTCGGACGAACTTCAGGCTGGCGACCTGATCTTCTTCCAGAATACGTATACATGGGGACTCTCGCACGTCGGCATTTACATTGGTAACGGTCAGATGATCAGCGCGAGCGGCGAACATTCCGCCGTCGGCATCAGCAATCTCAATGATCCCTACTGGACTTCCCGGTATCTGACGGCTCGGCGAGTGCTGTAGTCCACACATCCAATCCAGCAATCGGGCGATGAGGCTTTGACGAAGAGCGACATGCATTTCGTTGAAGTCTCATTGTCGTAGCCATCCTCAACTGAACCTCAGAGTTCAAACTCGAAGATGACGCCAAGTCGATCTCCGTAGTCGACAGCCTCGGTGCGCGCCCACGGCCCCTTCGGGTTCGATTCGAGTTCTCGCTGAGTCGCCTTGTCCGTGATGATGACGACATCCGCCGGTGTATCGGAGAGCGGAAAGCGATCGAGGGCGTGCCATGTCCCAGCCTGCATAACATAGCCTGCAGTGCCGTCAAGAAGAAATGCACGCAGTTCCTCCGGCTCCGGGATGGTGTCAGCCGCCGTTGGCGCGGCCACAGCAATGACTGCCGGGGTGGTGCCAAGTGGCACAAACGACTGAGTGACATAATGATGACGTTCGAGCATGTTGAATCGCAAGCCGACGCTACTGCTGCGATAGAACATCACCTCGGCGGGGCTATCGCTCTCGAAATGCGCTCGCCAGCCGACGCTGTTAATGCCGGTGAAATCTGGTTCTCGCGAACTTGTGCTCAACACATCACCGAATGGCTGAAAGGCTTCGGCGGTCAGTGGCTCCACTTTGAGCCGTACGATGCGGACACCCTTATCGACCATCTCACCCTCCATCACAAACCGTGTTCTCATGATAGCTCTCGGCTGTTCTACAATATCCAGCAGCATATAGCCTCGCTCCAGACACGCTGAGAGGACAACCGCACCATGTTCAGAGGTTCACTCGTTCCGCTGGTAACGCCCTTCAGGAACGGTCAAATCGACGAGGACGCATTTCGACGTCTCATCGAATGGCATATCGAAAGCGGCTCGCATGGCATCACGATCACCGGCACGACCGGTGAACCGGCGGCGCTTTCGCAGGACGAACGCAAACAGATCATCCAGCTCGCCGTTGAAGCGAGCAACGGGCGCATCCCAGTTATGGCAGGTACCGGCTCGGTCCACCACGCAGATACCCTGGAACTGACCGCCTTTGCCGAGCAGGTCGGCGCGGACACCGCCGTCGCCATCGTGCCCTACTACGTGAAACCTTCTCAGGAAGGTCTCTACCTGCACTTCAAAGCAGTCGCTGAGTCGACCAGCCTGCCGGTCATGCTCTACAACATCCCCGGACGTGGCGGAGCAAATCTCGAGCCAGCGACGACGCTGAGATTGGCCCAGGACTGTCCGAACATCATCGGTGTCAAAGAATCCAACAAGGACTTTGAGCATGTCGCCCGCGTCTTCCACCAGACCCGCGATCTCGGCCGCGACTTCGGCATTTACTCGGGCATTGAGCTACTGACATTCCCGATCCTCGCTCTCGGCGGCGCAGGCATGGTCAGCGCAACCGGCAACGTGATGCCGAAGGAGACCGCCAAGCTTTTCGACCTGTGTGAAGCTGGCAAGTGGGACGAAGCGAAGGAACTGCACTACGAACTGACCCCGATCAACGACGCCATGTTCTATGAGACGAATCCGGTCCCGGCCAAGGCGGCGCTCGGCTTGATGGGCATGATCGACCCCGAAGTGCGCCTGCCGCTGGCCCCACTCTCGGACGCGAACCATCGCAAACTGGTCGAATGCCTGGAATCGTATCGATTACTGCCTGCTGCGGTAGCGGCGGATTAGGGAGTTTGCACCGGAGTAGGTTGGTGGGGTAAACCGGGAGGAGCCAAGCGGCAGTCCGAGGTTCTGCTACTCCCTGTTATCTGTCACCTATTCCCCGTAGGCAGCGGGTGGGAGGGGCGGGAGAGGGAAACACCATGCGACACTGCCGATTCGCCGCAAACGGGCGTATTCACCGTGGAATATCTGTTGAAAACGACGAGGTGCTGCTGGACGAAGGCGGACGGCGACATAATCCCGACGAAGTAATGTGGCTGCCGCCGTTCGAGCCGAACGAGATCATCGGATTGGCGTTGAACTTCAGCGACCATGCGGCGGAACTGGGCTTCACCGAGGTTGAAGATCCGATCCTTTTCCTTAAGAGCCATTCGTCATTGGTCGGGAACAAGTCGAACGTCATTGCCCCACCAAACATCGACTACATGCACTACGAGGTCGAGCTGGCGGTCGTCATCGGCAAAGCCGGGCGGCACATCAAGCACGCCGATGCGATGGACCACGTGCTCGGCTACACGATCGCCAACGATGTCACGATTCGCGACTACGTCGTCAACATGTTCCGCCCACCGGTCAAGGCCAAGGGGCATGACACCTTCACGCCGATGGGACCCTATCTGGTCACCGACGAGATCGACGACCCGCACAATCTGAACATGCGCAGCTTCGTTAACGGCGAATTGCGCCAGCAGGGCAACACCTCGACACTGCTGCGAGATATTCCGACACTGATCGAGTACATCTCCGAGTTCATGACCCTGAATCCCTACGACGTCATCCTGACCGGTACGCCGGAGGGCATCAGTCATATCTATCCAGGTGATGAGGTACGGCTGGAGATCGATGGGCTGGGAGCCTTGGAAAGTACGATCGTCGCGGAAGACTAGCGGCTTCGCCGTCTACCGTGAAATCTTGAATAGATCACCGACAGTGACGCTGAATCCCGGCAGGACATCGCCGCCGTCGAGAGACTGGCCGGCCGAAAGTTCGGTGGAGTCCAACGTGCCGGCATGAACTGAGATACTCTGGTCTTCTGGCCAGACAATCCAAACGAGTGAGACCCCGGCGCCGACATAGTCTTTAGTTCGGCGACGAATCTCGGCCGCAGTATTGCTTGGCGATACGACCTCGACAACCAGGCTCGGCATTACCTCGCTGTAGCCCATCGGGGGCCAGTCATTCGGAATATTGGACGATGCAATAAATGACGCATCCGGGATGCGGAGCACATCTGGATTTCGCTGGAGCAGGTAGGTCATCCCATCGGGATACATGAGACCAAGATCGTGCTCTTTCACGTATGCACGCACGAGATCAAAGATAAATAGAGACAACGTCGCATGATAGCCCCCCGCGCCCGGCAACTCGACCACCTCTCCATCGACTAGCTCAAGTCGAACACCAGGACGATCCGGCAATGACCAGAATTGGTCCGCAGTGATTTGGATGGTTGCGGTCGACGCCATAACGACCTCCAGGCTAAGTAGCACAATCTATGTAGCAGAGAACCTGCAGAGATTGATATTAGATTCAATTCTAACGAACAGTTGGTAGCATCGCCCGAACATCGAGACCACCTCCGGGAAGCCCATTGCAAGCAACCGAGCCGCCGTGTGTCTCTGCCACAGACCGGACGATCGTCAATCCCAGTCCTACGCCACGACGATCGCTCCCGGCATGGCCGTACCGACGCTGGAACGGCTCGAAGAACTGCGCCAGATCCTCGTCTTGCAGGTCAGGCCCGGAGTTCTCGACCGACAGCACGGTTTGCGAACCCTGGGAGCCAACTGTCACGCGCATCCAGCGGCGTTCGCCATTCACGTTTTCGCTGTGGATGATCGCATTTGTTACGAGGTTTGAGACGAGTCGCTCCAGCAGAACACGATCACCAACGACCGAGGCTTCGCTCAAGGCCAGATCAATTTCAACGCTGTGTTCATCCGCTAACGACACAAGCTCCCCGACGACGTTCCCAACTAACTCCGCCAGATCGACAGTCTCGGTTTCGTGGAGCGTGCTCTCGCTGCGAGCCAGGACAAGCAACCCATCAATCAACGCCTCGCTGCGGTCTACCTCGGCGCGTACTGCCTCGGCGAGCACCCGTTCTCGATCGGTTACGTCGTCAGCCGCAAGCGCGACATCGGCCTCCGCTCGTATGACCGAGATAGGAGTGCGAAGTTCATGCGAGGCCTGGGCCGCGAAGCGCCGCTGACTCTCGAAAGCGGTCTCCAAGCGGGCGAGCATCCCATCGAACGTATCCGCAAGGTCCTTCAGCTCGTCGGCGGGCCCGTCGAGGTCGACTCTGGATCGTAGATTGGACTGCGATGCGTTGCGGGCGGTAGCGGTGATCTGATGAACGGGTTGCAGCACGCGGCCGGCAACAGCCCAACCGAGAACGATTGCGATAGCGCCAGTTACCAGCAAGGCGACGACGGACTGCGTGACTAACTGATCGAGCGTCTCCTGGCGTAGATCCCTCTCGAACGCGGCAAAAACGTCGGGAAGCGAGCGCGCATCGCTATTCTCGAACAACTCAATCGGCACTGGTGATCGACCACCACGCGCCTGCTGCTGGTCGACCATGATCCGTATTTCTTCGATGAACGGGGAGCGACGAGCCTCTACGCTATCCGGCAAACTCTGACGGACGAGTGTGTAATTGACGAGTAGAAGCACCACTCCAGCAACAAGGAAGAGCGAGCCATATAGCAGTGTCAGACGAAGCCGAATAGTAGGTCGAAAACGGTTCATGAGAGCCGGTATCCGACACCGGTGACAGTTTCAATAGCTGGTGGATCTCCGAGCTTTCGGCGGAGCGTCATGATCGTCACACGAATCGCGTTCGTGAACGGATCCATGTGTTCGTCCCAGGCCTTTTCTAACAACTCTTCAGCGCTCACCACTCGCCCGTCGGCGCCCATCAATATTTCGAGTACGGCGAACTCTTTGCGCGTGAGCCGCAAATCCTGACCTGCCCGGGTTGCCTCGTGCCGTGCGGGTTCGATGCAGATATCACCGTGAGTAATGACCGGTGTTACCGGCGGAACGGCGCGGCGATTGAGGGCGTGTATGCGAGCGATCAGTTCGGGCATCGCGAATGGCTTTGTCAGATAGTCGTCGGCCCCGATCATCAAACCAGCCACCCGTTCGTCGACTGTTCCAGACGCTGTCAGCATGAGGATGCGAACAGGGTCCGGCGAATCGATGAGTTTTCGACAGACGTCATCGCCGTGGACGACCGGAAGATCTCGATCGAGAACAATGACGTCGTAGCCTGTGCTCCAGACCTTCTCCAGCGCTTCGCCACCGTCATCGGCCACGTCGACGGCAAATCCAGCCTGACGCAGGCCCCGTGCAACGACTTCCTGGAGCGCTGCTTCATCCTCAACGAGCAAGACCCTCATCTAAGTCGTTTCCTCCATTGCAGGTAAGTCGAAAAGCACGCAGCATTAGACAGGGGCCTAGTGATCCCATTTCTCAGTATCTCGCATAACCCTTAAGGCCAGCATAAGGAATTGGAGTTGCGCAGCAGCAAGCCGTGTCGGCGGCCTTACGCTGGTCTTACACACCGGTCTCTAGGATGGAACGGCGGGCACTTTTACACCATGCCCGAAGACTGATAGACGCTACGAGAAAGGACGGCCAACTTGGTGAAGAGCTTCCTGACCACTATTGGCGCTGGCAGGCTCATCGGAGTCGCATTGACGATTAGCATCGCTATAGGCGCGCTCGTCGCTGTACCACTCCTCGCCTCTGCCGATGAGGAACCCGCACCCGCCGAACGAACCAGAGATGTCACCGTATTTCAGCAAGGCCTCAATGAACTACGGATAGAAGGTTTCCTCAATCGCGCTGCCGAGGTCCAGGGCGGACTGACCTTTGAGTTCGGTTCCGACAGATTGCAGCCAGGCGTGATGGCGACCGACCTCATTGAAACGATTGCTGACCTGACAGGTACCAGCACTGACGATGTCGTCAGCGCGCTGGCGGATGGCCAGAGCCTGACAGAGTTCGCGGAGGAACATGGCGTCAACGAGGACGCACTGCTCGACGGCCTGATGGCGGCCATCAACGTTAAGCTCGACGAAGCGGTCGACGATGGAGATCTGACCGAAGAGCAGGCTGCGCGTTTTCGGACAGAGATCAGCGAGCATCTCCAAGATCTCATCAATGGCGATTGGCCTGCAGAAGGTTTCGGGTTTGAGCGCATCCGACCGATCGAGCCTCCATTCCAAGGCGATCACGGCTTCAAATTCGATCTTGATCTCAATCCAGTCGAGATCACAGCCGATCTAACCGGCACAGATTCCAGTGAAGTCCACGATGCACTCCGGAATGGCCAGACGCTGGTTGAATTCGCAGCGGATCACGGCGTTGGTGAAGAAGAGCTGGTGAACGCGATCATGACTTCAGTTGAGGAAAAGGCAGCTGAAGCGGTCAGCGCGGGAGATCTAACCCAGGACGACGCTGATCAGATTATCGCCAATCTTGAAGAACACGTCAGAGCCACGATAAACGGCGAGGGTTTCGGCTTCGGTCGAGGGCCAGGTTTCGGTCGCGGTGGTCACTTCGGTCCATTCGGAGGCGGACAGTTCGTGCCTCATGGCTGTGACGATGACGGAGAGCAGGACGGGGAAAGCACATCTAGTCAGATATAGCTGTTACTTTTGATCTTCAACAGATCGAAGAACACCCGCCTGGATATCCGGGCGGGTGTTCTTCGTGTACGCTACGATTCAGAAGCGAACCCGCCACAGATTGAGGAGCAACGATTCATGCCTGCACGAACTGGGAGTGAATTCATCGCCGGGCTAAAGGCCGAGCCGCGCGAAGTCTATATCGGTGGGGAACGCGTCACCGACGTGACCAGCCACCCGGCCTTCTCCGGCATCATCGAGACCCTCGCCCATCTCTACGACATGCAGCATGATCCCGAATATCGCGACGAACTGACCTACGTCTCGCCGGATTCCGGAGAGCGCGTCGGCACATCCTTCATGCAACCGCGTTCGAAGGCCGATCTCGAACAACGTTCGACGGCAATGAGACGTTGGGCACTCTATTCCAACGGCATGCTCGGGCGCACACCGGACTATCTGAACTCGTCGCTGATGGCCTTTGCCGCGGCAGGCGACTACTTCGCACAGGACGACCCGCGCTTCAAGCAGCATGTCGCTGATTACTACCGCAAGGCTCGTGAAGAAGACCTCTGCCTGACCCACACCCTGATCAACCCGCAAGCTAACCGCGCAAAAGCGACCCACGAACAGTCTGATCCTTTTCTCGCAGCGAGAGTCAAAGAGGAACGCGACGACGGCATCGTCATCAAGGGCGCGCGTATGTTGGCGACTCTCGGCCCCGTCTCCGATGAGATCGAAGTCTTCCCTTCGACCGTCGTCAAGGCCGACCCCAAAGACGCGCCATACACCTTCGGTTTCGTGATCTCATGCGCGACGCCGGGGTTGAAGTTCGTCTGCCGCGAGAGCTACGACCTTGGCCGTCCGAAGCATGATCACCCGCTCGGCTCGCGTTTTGAGGAGATGGATTCGGTCGTCGTCTTCGATGACGTCTTCGTGCCCTGGGAGCGTGTCTTCCTCTACGGCGATCCAGAGGTGGCAAACGGCGCATTCGGGGCCTCGAATGCCGTCCTGCACATGGCCCACCAGGTGATTGAGAAGAATATCGTCAAGACCGAGTACATCCTCGGCCTCGCCAGTCTGATCATCGACACGATCGGAATCGAACCTTTCCAGCATATCCACGAGAAAGTGACCGAGATCATCATCGGGTTGGAGACGATGCGTGCGTTGCGCCTGGCGGCGTTGCACGGGGCGGAACCGGATCAGTGGGGCATCATGACCCCGGCCCGCGGTCCGCTCGACGCCGCCCGCAACCTCTACCCGAAGCTCTACCCGCGCTTCGTCGAGATCATCCAGCAGATCAGCGCCAGCGGATTGATGGCCGCGCCGGGTATCGCAGACCTCGAAGCACCCTGGGGCGATGAGTTCACGAATTTCTTCACCGCCGCCCGCGCCGAACCGCGCGAACGCATCGCGCTCTTCCGTCTTGCCTGGGACACGGCCGTCAGTAGCTTCGGCTCTCGGCAGGCACTCTACGAACGCTTCTTCTTCGGTGATCCCGTGCGCATGGCCGGGGCGCTCTTCCACACCTACGATCGCGAACCGTATATGGAACGAGTTCGAGCCTTCATCGAAGACGGTGTTCAGGATAGTTTGGCCGAGATGGCAGGCGGTGATTCGGACAGCGCCGCGTCATGAACAGCTCGGCGGCCATCGACGAGAGAGATTTGCGACGCGCATTTGCGCAGTTCGCGACTGGAGTCACGGTCATAACCGTCCAACGTGACGACGTCATGCATGGCATGACCGCCAATGCATTCAGCGCCCTCTCACTCGATCCGCCGCTGGTACTCTTCTGCGTCGGCAAGCGAGCGCGCATGGCCCGCTTTTTGGATGGAGCAGACAGCTTCGCGATAAATATTCTCAGCACGGACCAGGAACAGATCTCGGACCAGTTCGCTGGCCAAAATGCGGACAAGGACGATATTACGCGCCTGTTACCGGGACCAGTTGCTCCGCTCATTCCTGGTGCGCTCGTGTCGTTCTCCTGTGCGCTCGAAGAACTCCATGACGGCGGAGATCACCAGATCGTGGTCGGCAGAGTGCTGGAAATCCATGAGCCTGCCGGTGGCAATGCTCGGCCGCCACTGATATTTCACCGGTCAAACTACGGGTCACTGGTGGAACGTGGCCGCCCTGCCGCCGAGCAAGCCCCATGGTCGAACGACGCTATCCGGATCTATCATGATGAGTGGTCAGTCAACGCAGAAGAACTACCGGAGGAAGAATATGTCCGCGCTCAGCTCTGGTAACGCCGCCGTTTATCAGGGAATGCCCGAACCTCGTTCCGGGGCGAAGATCGTGCGCGGTGGACATGGTGAATACCGCGTCACTGACCTTGAAGCGGCCCGCCATTTCTACGTCGATCTACTCGGTTTTATTGAAACTGAGCGTACGCCCACCGCACTCTACCTGCGCGGCTATGAAGATCGCGATCACCACAATATCGTTCTCCGCAAAGATGTTTCGCCCGGCGCTGGTGCGATGGCCTTTCGAGTATCGGATGATGACGATCTCGACCGCCTGGAGCGATTCTTCATCGACGAGGGTCTACCGATCCGGCACGTGGAACCGGACGAAGAACCGGGGCAAGGCAGGGCTATCCGCACGCAATCCCCGGCCGGGCTGCCGCTCGAATTCTTCGCTTCGATGGAACGCGTCGAACGTATGTTGCAACAATTCGACCAATATCGTGGGCGCGCAGGTCATGCGCTTCGATCACTTCAATTGCCAGGTGCCGGATGTTACTGCCGAGTACAAATTCTTTTCCGATGGCCTGGGCTTTGGCTGCTCCGAATACACCGCGACCGATGGAGAGCCCGAACAACTCTGGGCCGCCTGGCTGCACCGTAAACAGAATGTCCACGATATCGCGCTAATGAACGGCATCGGTCCGCGCGTTCACCACCTGGGTTTCTGGCTCGCGGACACCCTCTCGGTGTTACGCGCCTGCGACATCCTGGCCGGAGCGGGCATGGTCGAAAGCATCGAACGCGGCCCTGGGCGACACGGTATCTCAAACGCGTTCTTCCTGTATCTCCGAGATCCCGACGGTAACAGGGTTGAGTTCTATGCCAATGACTATCTGATCGCCGATCCTGACTGGGAGCCAATACGCTGGAGCCTCGACGATCCCCGGCGAGCAACCTTCTGGGGGCATGCCGCGCCGGCTTCATGGTTCGACGAGGCGGCACACTGCGAATCGATCACAACCGGCGAATTGTTGCCTACGAGCGCACCGCAACTCGTCGATCGTCCTCAGCATGTGACCTAGGCATCGCCATCGAGAGGGACGCAATGAACGACTCTACAGCCGCCGAACGACCGTCCGCGAATGCGACGTTCTCGTAGTTGGCGCAGGTGTCGCCGGACTTTATTTGCTCTATCGCTTCCGCGCGCTCGGGTTGACGACGCAGGTGCTCGAAGCTGGCGGCGATGTCGGCGGCACCTGGTACTGGAATCGGTATCCGGGCGCCCGCTGTGACATCGAGAGCCTCGACTACTCCTACTCTTTCTCCGAAGAACTCCAGCAAGAGTGGCAGTGGAGCGAACGCTATGCCGGTCAGCCGGAGATCCTGCGCTACATCAACCACGTCGCCGACCGCTTCGACCTGCGTCGCGACATCCAGTTCGACACCCGCGTCGATTCGGCGGCGTTCGACGAAGACTGCAATCGCTGGCAGATCGAGACGATGCGATGGCGAGCGCTTCTCAGCGAAGTACTGCATCATGGCGACCGGCTGTCTGTCTGTTCCGCAGGTGCCGCAGATCGAGGGGCGTGAGTCGTTCGCCGGACCGAGCTATTACACCGGCTGGTGGCCGCACGAAGGCGTCGATTTCGACGGCCAGCGCGTCGGCGTCATCGGCACCGGCTCGTCGGCCATCCAATCGATCCCGCAGATCGCCCGTCAGGCGGAGCACCTCTACGTCTTCCAGCGCACGCCAAACTACAGCGTCCCGGCACACAACGGCCCGCCCGATCCAGACTACGAGCGCTCGGTGAAGGAGAATTACGCCGAGTTTCGCCAGAAGGCCCGTGAATCCCGCTCCGGTTTCGTCACCGCGCCGAGTCCGTATCAGGAGATATCGGCTCTGGAGGTCACGGAAGAGGAACGCCGTCAACAGTACGAGTGGCGCTGGTCGATCGGTGGATTTCGGTTTCACCGGAGTCTTTCTCGGATTTACTACGCAGCCAGGAAGCGAACGAGACAGCCGCCGAATTTGTGCGGGAACGTATTCGCGAGATCGTCCGCGATCCCGAAGTTGCCGAGAAGCTCGTGCCGCGAGACTACGCAATCGGCACGAAGCGGCTCTGCCTGGACACCAACTACTACGAGACCTATAACCGCGATAACGTCACCCTGGTCGATATCCGCAGCGCACCTATCCAGGAGATCACGCCTACGGGACTGCGTACGAGCGAAGACGAGCTACGAGTTCGACACGCTCGTCTTCGCGACCGGCTTCGACGCGATGACGGGTGCACTACTGGCGATTGACATACGCGGGCGCGGCGGTCTCAGCCTACGGGATGAATGGGCAGCAGGACCACGAACCTACCTTGGAATCTCGATGGCGGGATTCCCAAATCTCTTCACGATCACCGGCCCCGGTAGCCCCTCTGTGCTGAGCAATATGATGGTTTCGATTGAGCAGCACGTCGAATGGGTCACCGACTGCATCGAGTACATGGAAGAGCGCCAGATTGCAGGCGATCGAAGCGCGGCGAGAGGACCAGGATGAGTGGGTAGACCACGTCAACGAAGTCGGCGATCTGACGCTCTACCCCAAGACTGGTTCCTGGTATATGGGAGCGAACATCGCCGGTAAAACCCGCGTCTTCATGCCCTACATCGGCGGCGTTGGCGCCTACCGCGAGAAATGCGACGAGGTCGCGGCCGACGGATACTCAGGATTACGAGCCGATTGGTTGACCCCAACTGATGAGTTGGACGGCCACAATCATAAGAGCCATCCCATGTCGAATCGTTCGATCCAGTCCCACAGCTACGCGCGAGAATCTCTACCACTCGACGAGCTTCCAGATCTCCGGGCGGACGGAATCGGTGCGCTGGCCGATCTCGGCGAAAATGGCGACTGCATCTTTCAGGTAAGTCATAGATCGTTCTTCATCCTCAAGCATGTGACAGAAATCGGCCAGGTTGTTGAGCAGCGCGGCTTCTCGATGGCGGTCTCCTTGCGCGCGGCATAGTTCGAGCGCCTCTTCTGTCAAACGAACTGCTCGTGCTATCTCGCGCTGGTCGGCACAAACAAGTGCCAGATTGTTCAGGGCCGCAATCCGCGCGCCCGGGTCGGCCATAGCTTTCGCGAATTTCAAGCTCTGCTCCAAGCGTCGTGCTGTTTCGACAGCATCGCCCTGGCTCCGCGCCAGAATGCCGAGCAGGTTGTGGGTTTGCGCGAGCGTCCCGGCATCGTTGGTTTCGACGGCAAGCTCCAGCGCCCGGTGGCCGATCTCCTGGGCTCGTGCAGTATCGCCGCTCTGGTGCGCGGCTAGACTCCAGCCAGCGAGTGCGCGGGCACGTTCCGCCGGCTGGTTGTCTGCGAAACCTCCAAAGGCGGCTGAATAGTGGCCCTCCGCAATTTCCCAATCGCCCAGGCGATGGTGCACCGCGCCAATCTTTTGTTCGATAAATGGGATACGTACTTGGCCTGCATGCGCGGCAGCAGCCTCAAAGCTTCGCAACGCTTCGGCGTAGCTGCCGCCGAGGGTCTGCAAGTCGCCGATCGCTTCGTGCAACTGATCAGGGTGTGGGTTTCCGAGCGCGAGCGCCATTTGATAGTGGCTGAGTGCTTCTGCGTTGCCGTAGAGAGCTCGCGCATGGTCACCAGCTTGCCGGTAGAAGTCTGTGGCCCGATGCTCCAGGCCAGCCAGACGCAGGTGATTGGCGATCTGCCCTGCCAGGCCGCCCGATTCTTCTCGCCGATGTGAGCGGCGCTCCAGGGCGCCAGCGAGCCGTCGGTGGATCAAGCGACGGCGTGCCAGACTCGTCTCTTCATAGATTAGCGTGCGCACCTTCTCGTGGCTGAAGTCATAGATCAAAGTCGCCGGTGCAGGAGGACTTGATTCCCGAATCAGGCCGCAACTCAAGAGTCTGTCGAGTGTCTCGACAGACTCCATCTCGGTACGTCCGCTAACTTCGCGCAACAGGTCGAAATCGAAGGAGCGTCCAATCACCGCGGCGGTCGTCAGCAGTTGTTGCCCGGTATCGCCAACCGCGCGCAGGCGAGAGTGAATCAGGTCTCGAACACCGCCTGGGGTGGGCCAGTTCGACTCACTCGAATGCCGCCTTTCACTGGCATGAGCAAGATATTCAACGGCGAAGAAGGGGATGCCTTCTGATTCCTCATAGAGCTCCTGACGAGCTTCGCGTCCTGATCCGCTGCCGCCGCGCCGACCAGGTCTGAAATGTCGCCTATCGTGAATGGGTGTAGCGACAATAGCGTCGCGACTCCATCGCGTTGGGCCCGGCCAAGCAGTTCTCGCAGCCGGTGGTTGGCAGTAATATCTTCGGTGCGCCAGGTGACGAGAACACAAACTGGCAATCGTTGCAGCCGTCGAATCAGATACGCCAGCAGATTCACAGACGCATCATCGGCCCATTGAAGATCATCGAGAAAGAGCAATAGCGGCGCAATCTGCTACGCCGAAGGCCGCGAGCGTCTGAATGACGGCGTCATAAAAGCGATCGAGCGCGCCCGGAGAATCCAGCGGCGGGGGCAACAAGAAAGCGTTGTCCGCTAGCTCCGGCAGGAGTCTGGTGACTTCGGCCAATACGTGTGGAGGCAGATGCTCCAGGTTTCGCGCGGTACCAGGCGAATCCCGCCCAGAGCGAAGGATACCACCGACAACGCCATAAGCCAGATCAGACTCACCCAGATAGCAGGCAGTCGAAACGACAGCAGCGTTCGCGGCGCGCGCATGATCCACGAGTTCACCAGCGAGACGTGTCTTGCCTATGCCTGCTTCGCCTTCAATGACGATCAGGTGTCCCCGCTCTCGGATCGACCCATAGCGCTGCCAGAAGCTCCTCTCGTTCCGTTGCACGGCCGACGAGGGGATAGTACGGGGCGGCGATATTCGTATCCGGTGATTGGCGGGGCCGAGGAGAGCGGCGTCGGTTCTCGCGCCGGTGAATGGCTCTCCATGATCGCTTGATAGAGCGTTGTCGTTTCCTCCAACGGTCCAACACCGAGTTCGCTATCCAGCAATTGAACGCACTCGCGATATTGACGGATAGCCGCGGCGCGATCGCCAATTGCTCCGTAGATTTGGATCAATTGACGGTGGGCCGGTTCCTGCAATTGATCGACGCCCAGCCAACGCTGTGCATGCTGAATGGCTGTTTCCCATTCTTGCTTCGCGATGCATCGAGCCGTGAGCTGGTCGAGCGCCCAGATGAGATCGCGACGCGCAGCATCAGCATGGAGATACTGCCAGTCGTCAAACGGTGGGCTGTCTCGTAGCGCAAATCCAGCCATGAAGTCATCACGATAGAGGGCAACGGCAGCGTTGAGATCATCAAGTGCCGACTCGCCATTTATTCGAGCGGACTCCAAATTGTCGTGAAAAGCTTCAAGGTCGAGCACGTATGCGCCTGCAGGTTTAAAACCTATCGACTCACGTGTAACTGCGAGCCAATCAGCGCCGATAGCGGTATTGAGGCTGGAGAGCGTCCGCCGCAGTGATGCTCGCGCCCGAGATTGCTCCGACTCGGGCCAGAAAAGGGCGGCCAAACTATCACGACGGTGCTGCTGCCGCGTTACAGCGAGATAGGCAAGGAGCGCAATAGCTTTGCGCGTATCGACCACGATTGGTTTGCCTTCAAGTTCGATCTCCGGCGAACCAAGCAGCCGAACGCTCAAACGCGACACGAGCACTCCCAATCGATCGTCAATTCCAGACAGCGGCAACCGCAACGAACACAACGATAGCTGGCCAATCGTTACGATCTCGTTACGTAGTCCAGTCTATATTGCCCCCCAACGGAGAAGGTAGCTTGAAGGCCCCGGCGCGATGGGGGCCAACCAGGAACGATGGACGGGCCGTGATGTGCGCGTGTAGATTGAATGAGATGCCCAATTGAGTACTCGACCAACGACATGGCTGGCAATATCGCTATGGCTGATCTCGATGCTCTTTTTGTCCGTCAATCTCATTCTCTGGCACGGCAACGGGGGAGTCTTTAACTATCTCCAGACTGAGGCGCTATTTTTTCTCGTTGCTTTCATCTCGATGTCTATTGTCGGAACCTTGCTCGCGATTCACCGCCCTGGAAATCCGATAGGGTGGATCTTCCTTTCAGGAGCGGTTGCACAGATGGTGGTCGGGGTCGCCGATCAATATGCCGACTACTTCGCCAAGCCTGAATGGAACAACCTGCCTCATCTGACCTTTCTTTTCTGGGTTGCGAGTTGGATTTGGGTCATCGCATTTGCGATCCCACCGACATTTGGCATCCTGCTCTTCCCAACAGGCAGGCTCCCGTCAAAACGGTGGAACTACGTTGCCTGGCCGGGAGTCGCCGGAATGGGCCTCTTGATTGCGGCTGACATGCTCAAGCCGGGATCGTTGGATGACGAAGGGCGGCTTCCAGTTGGCGGCAATCCAGTTGGCATCAACGCCTTCGGCGGAATCAACGACGCCATTAGCACGATCGGCACGCTCGGGGTTGTAATGTTGATGGTTGGATCGGTTGCGTCGCTCTTCTTTCGGATACGCGGCGCAGGCAGGGAAGAACGCCAGCAGCTCAAATGGTTCGCATATGCGGCGACGATCCAGGTGTTCGCTATCCTGGTAGATGTCACTGGGCCGATCCAGTCAGCGGCCAGTTCGCGACAAATTGATATTTCGGCCTACTTCTTCCTCTTCGGGATCGCGGCGCTGCCCGTAGCTATCGGGATTGCGATCCTGCACCACAATCTGTATGACATCGACCACCTGATCAACCGTTCGCTCGTCTACGGCTTGCTTTCGGCACTACTCATAATCAGCTTTGCAGGAAGCGTTGTTCTCTTTCAGTTTCTCCTCAGCCCATTTACCCGCGGGAACGACCTGGCCGTCGCCGGGTCGACATTGTTGCTCTTCGCGGCCTTCCGCCCGTTGCGCGACGGCCTGCAGACCTTCGTCGACCGCCGTTTTTACCGCCAGAAGTACGACACCACACGCACGTTGCGAAGATTCGGTATCACAGCCAGAGATGCCATCGACCTCGATGATCTTGCAATCGAGCTCGCTAACGTCGTGTCCGCAACGATGCAGCCAGAGCACCTATCTATCTGGCTGCGAACGGCTCGCCCAGAGACTGAGCTGCCTCAATGAGCGACAGAACAGCAACTAGATTCGCCTGGGCCCTCTGGACGGTCTCAATTAGTCTCATTTGCGTGTCGATTGTTCTTCAAGCAGCGAGCTTTCGAGGAAGCCGGGACGCCGACGATGTGTTTACCATCTTCGAGCTGCTCGCATTCCTGGCTCCTGCGACGTTCGGGGCGCTGATCGCCGCGCATCATCCTCGGAATGCCATTGGATGGCTGTTTATCCTCGTTAGTCTCACCTGGGTAGGCGGTCAACCCTTCGCCGAGAGCTTCTCTCAAGCCGTCAATCCTGACTTTCCTACAGGATGGGACTGGATTATCTGGGGAATTCAGACCGTCTATAACCCGGTGATGTTGGCTACTGTGACATTTCTCTTCCTACTTTTTCCCAACGGCAAGCTGCCAGCGAGACACTGGCGGCCGCTGGCCTGGTTGACGGCAATACTCGGTTTGTGGATCGGAGTCGACGAAGCGGTCACAAGCGATCTTCTGGTCGACGAGCCGCCTATACACAATCCAGCTCGTCTGTACAGCGCTGATGATATTTTTCGCCACACACTCGTCGAACTCGGCGCCTTAGCACTCTTCGCGGTCGTCGTCCTCTTGTCAGCATCCCTCCTGTTCCTTCGTTTCAGAGGCGCGAGCGGGATTATCCGACAGCAAATGAAGTGGTTCGCGCTTCCAACAATCTTGATTTCAATCATCATATTCGGGGCGATGGGGCTACTGTTGATCGGAGGAGACGGTTACTTCTCGATAGTGAGCGGTATCGTACAAGTCAACCTGCTAGCCGCCGCTGTTCTCCTGCCAAGCTGTGCTGGAATCGCGATCGTCAGGCACAACCTCTACGATATTGATCTCATCATCAATCGCGCAATTGTCTACGGTGCCGTCTCGGTAAGTCTGGGGCTAGCCTACGCAGGCATGGTGGTTGGTGGAGGAAGCCTCTTGCGATCACTCACCAATGAATCTTCGCCTCTCGTTGTCGCAGCATCGACACTACTTGTCGCGGCGCTCTTCAGACCGCTACGGACAATCACCCAGAATGTGGTCGATCGACGCTTTTACCGCCGTAAGTACGACGCTCGACGCACGTTGGAAGACTTCGCTATCACGGCACGCGGGGCTATGGATCTAGAGCAGCTCATTGCTGAACTGACGAGCATCGTATCCACGACGATGCAACCGGAGCACATATCTGTTCAGATTCATCCTCGTGGCGCGCTTGGCGGCAAGCAGTGAGGACCCAAAGCACGACACTGGCGGCACTAACGTTGTGGTCGACCTCAATGATATCCGTCATCTCTATCGTATCGCTCATGTATGCGAATGGGTGGCTGGGCGACCATTTAGTAGAACAGTCCATCTTCTTTCTAGCCTTCGGCTCCCTAGCAAATGTTGGCTTGCTACTAGCGCTTCATCGCCCAGAAAATCCGATCGCCTGGAACTTTCTCCTGGCGGCTCTGTCGCATAGCATTCTCATCGCGGCAGGTGAGTATGCGGCCTTCATCGCTGAGACGAACCCGGGGGTCCTCCCAGAGACGATCTTGCTCTTCTGGTTGTCCAACTGGGTATGGGTCTTCGCATTCATCCTTCCGCCAACCTTGGGCATTCTCCTGTTTCCATCCGGCAACTTACCTTCTCGCCGCTGGCGCCCATTCGTCTGGATAGCTGTCACTAGCCTGGCTCTGATGATCGTCACCGGCATGTTCCGGCCCGGCCCATTTGACTCAGAAGGAGACTACCCACAATACTCGAATCCTATCGGCATCGAGTCGTTAGACGCCATCTTTACCCCCCTGGTGCCGGTAACTGAACTAATGGCGGTCACGCTGTTTTTCGGTGCCGTCGTCTCGGTGTTTGTCCGTCTTCGCAGTGCTGAGGGAGTCGAACGACAGCAAATCAAGTGGTTTGCTTATGCGGCAATGGTGCCGATCATCGGGGGCATCGTCGAACTCCTGATTATCGCGCGAACTGACATTAGTAATCGCACTGACACCGGCGCCGGACTGGACATAATCGTGATAGGCATCGCAGTACTCCCAATAACCATGGGCATAGCGATTCTGAGGCACAACCTTTACGACATCGACTATCTCATCAACCGCTCACTCGTCTACGGTTCGCTTACGACACTGCTTCTCGGTAGCTTCGGGGGAAGTGTTGTGCTCTTCCAATTTCTTCTGAGTGCGTTTACGAGTGGTAACGATCTGGCCGTCGCAGGTTCGACACTCCTCACCCTCGTGTTGGTCCGGCCGATACGGTCGCGACTTCAAGGCTTTGTTGACCTTCGCTTTTACCGGAAGAAGTACGACGCGCAGCGGACGCTCGAAGCTTTTGCGCTCACGGCGCGCGATGCGGTCGACATCGATCGCTTATGGCAGAGCTGACAGGCGTCATCTCCACGACGATCCAGCCAGCGCACGTCTCGATCTGGTTGCAGCACGACGACCGGGGGAGTTCCACGTGAATCATCCAGGGTTCTATCGCAAAGTCTGGTGGATTCTCACGATCATTCTGGTCGCTACGTTCATTGTGGCGGCAGGAGCTCGCTACGCGGAACTACGCGAAACCTGCAATCCAGATGAAGAGATCGAGGAGTGCGGGTCCTTCGTACTGACAACTTCTCAAGCCACGAAGCTCAGTGAACTCGGCGTCTCGCTTGATCTGTACTCGACATTCCAGATCGTGCTCGACGCTCTCCCTCCAATCGCATATCTGGCAGTTGGAGTTCTCATCGTGCGACGGCGTCCTGACGATATGACAGCCGTGATGATGGCATTTGGATTAGTTGCGATCGGCGTCGTCATCATCCCTGAAACCACCTCTGTTCTACTGCGGGGGTCGCCTGCCATGGCCGCATTGTTCACGCTCACCTGGACAGTTTCGATGCCCGCCTTTGTCTACGTCATTGCAACCTTCCCGAATGGACGGTTCGAACCGCGCTGGATGATTCTGGCGGCAGCGGTGATGACCGAAGGGTGGGGCGTCGAACGACTCTTAGATGACGTATTGACGCGGGAGTCGTTGGGAGTCATGTACGACGTTCTCCAGGTCACCATAGCGGCCGGATGGATTGCCTGTCTCGCTCTTCTCGGCGGTCAGATCTATCGCTACCGACGACGCTATAGCCGGGCAGAGCGTCAGCAAATCAAGTGGGTGCTTTTCGGCATTGCTGGCATCCTCGTTGGTGCAACGATCTGGGTCATCCTTTTCAACGGATTGGGGAGCCGTTCCGAAACAACTCAGCTATTTCTCTATCTCGTTGCATTCCCACTCATTTCTGTCATCGCACTGGTACTACCGGCGACGTTTGCACTTGCGATCTTCAGATACCACCTCTACAACATCGACGTCATTCTCAATCGCACCCTCGTCTACACGACGCTGACCATTGCGCTCGGTGCAATGTATATCCTCCTCGTCGTTGGTGGCGGTGGTTTGGTCCGAACCTTGACGAGCGAATCAACCGACATCGTCATCGCGGCGTCGACGCTCCTGATCGCCGCGATCTTCCGCCCACTGCGCAATCGCATCCAGGCGTTTGTCGACTGGCGCTTCTACCGCCGGAAATATGACGCCCGACAGACATTGGAGTCTTTTCGCGGCACCGCCCGCGAAGCTGTCGACCTCGATCAGCTTACGGCAGAGCTGACAGGCGTCATCTCCACGACGATCCAACCAGCGCACGTCTCTATCTGGCTGCGCGCGGAAACAGCAGAAAGGGATCGAATATGAGCATCCGACGGACATCCCTGCTAGCAGTCGTGCTCTTCGCTGTGTCAATGATCGGAATTGTCTGTTCACTGGCACTAACGGTTGCGGACAACTCATTGCTCGATCTGCTGCAAAGCGAGTTCGTTTTCTACGTGGTAGCACTCGGTTCGGTGGCCGTCGTTGGATTGTTGCTCACGACCCATCGTCCCAGAAATCCGATCGGCTGGATCTTCCTCGCAGCATCCATTGCACAGATGATTATAGTTACTACTGACCGGTATGCAGATTTCATCGCCGGAGACGGTAGTGATAACCCGCTGGAATTAACGGTCCTTTTCTGGTTCACCAATTGGGTCTGGATCGTCGCGTTCCTCCTCCCATTCACATTCGGCTTTCTCCTCTTCCCAACAGGCCGGCTACCATCAAGGCGTTGGAGATTCCTCGCCTGGATTGGCGGTTCTCAGTTACTTCTCCTGATACTTGCGGCGATCATGACACCAGGTCCATTGGAAGGTCCAGCCTGGCCACATGAAATTGCGAACCCAACTGGTATCGAGGCACTACGATCCCAGATCGAGTTCGCCTGGGGCCTCGCCATAGGCCTCGCAATGCTTTTCGTACTGGGGTCGGCTGTGTCGCTGTTCATCCGACTTCGCGGCGCCACGGCGCAGGAACGACAACAACTCAAGTGGCTCGCCTACGCGGCGTCAATAGCGGCAGGCAGCTTCCTGATCGCTACCCTGGAATCAGAAGCATTATCGACGAACGTTGGAGAGTACATCTTCGTGCTCGGCATCGCGGCGCAGCCGATCGCCATCGGCCTCGCGATCCTGCGTCACAACCTGTATGACATCGACCGGCTGATCAACCGCACCATTGTCTATGGCTCACTCACGGCCCTGCTGCTGCTGAGTTTCGCCGCGAACGTACTGATCTTCCAACTGATCTTAGAACCCTTTACCCGTGGGAATGATCTGGCCGTCGCTGGCTCAACACTGCTGGTCTTCGTGGTGTTCCGCCCGCTGCGTGACCGCCTGCAGTCTTTTGTCGATCGCCGCTTCTATCGACAGCAGTATGACGCGCAGCGAACGCTCCAATCCTTTGGCGTCACGGCGCGAGACGCCGTCGACCTCGATCAGCTTTCGACGGAACTGACGGGCGTCATTTCCACGACAATCCAACCAGCGCACGTCTCTATCTGGCTGCGCACCGGGACAGCACGAGAGGACAAAGGATGAGTATTCGCTGGACATCCCGGCTAGCAATCTTGCTCTTCATTGTTGCGATGAGCGAGTTTGTCCTTGCACTGGCACTGACGATTGCTGACAGTTCCTTGCTCGAAGCGGTGCGAAGCGAACAAGTTTTCTTCCTGGCGGCATTTGGTTCAGTGGCGCCAGTCGGATTGATCCTTGCGATCCATCGTCCGAGAAATCCCATTGGCTGGATCTTCATCGTGGCGTCCATCGCACAAATGAGCATACCTGTCACCGACAGCTATGCGACGTACATCGCTGGACAGGAGGCAGCTACCCCACCGGAACTAACCGTGCTCCTCTGGTTCATAAACTGGACTTGGAACGTGGCATTCTTCGTCCCATTCACATTCGGATTCCTGCTTTTTCCAACGGGCCAGCTCCCGTCAAGGCGTTGGCGATATTTTGCCTGGATCGGCGGCTCCCTACTTCTTCTCGTGGTCGTTGCGGCGATCATAAGACCAGGTCCGCTAGAGGCTCCTCCGGGCTGGGGCGATGAAGTTTCGAACCCGACGGGCGTTGACGCGCTGAAAGCCCCGGCCGAACTCGTCTTGACCGTCGTGCTGCCACTTGTGCTGCTATTCGTGCTTGGTTCAGCTGGGTCACTCTTCGTCCGACTTCGCGGCGCTACTGTTCAGGAGCGACAGCAGCTCAAGTGGCTGGCCTATGCCGCGTCTATCTCGGTAGCCAGCTTTATCATCTCGACCCTAGAAAGTGTGACAACATCGACAAACGTTGGATGGCTCATCCTCGTGGTCGGCTTGATGGCCCAACCGATTGCTATCGGCATCGCGATCCTGCGGCACAATCTTTACGATATCGACCGGCTGATCAACCGCACGCTCGTCTATGGCTTCGTCCACTCACTGCACTGCTGCTGCTCGGATTCGCCGCGAACGTGTTGCTCTTCCAACTGATCCTCGAGCCCTTTACCCGCGGCAACGACCTCGCGGTAGCGGGCTCAACCCTGCTCGTCTTTGCGCTGATCAGGCCGGTACGCGATCGCTTACAAAGCTTCGTCGACCGGCGCTTCTATCGCCAACGCTATGACGCCCAGCGAACGCTCCAATAGCCTTCGGCGTCACGGCGCGCGACGCCGTCGACCTCGATCAGCTTTCGACGGAATTAACGGGCGTCATTTCCACGACAATCCAACCAGCGCATGTCTCTATCTGGCTCCGAACGGAATCCAGGACTGAGGAGCGAAGGTAGGGCTCCCGGTTACACATGTGTTGCGATTGCCCGCTAATCGATGATCTTGCATGTCCCGGTAACGTTTCCGTGACGCTATCTGACTACGCTAAATATGTCGCACGTCAGGAACTCCCGATATTCCTCGCAGAGGTAGTCCCCAACGCTCAATGCGAGGTTAGAAGCCCCGGTTGACGAGCGGCGCGTTGCAATAGACGGCTGGTTTGGTCAGTACTGGAAGGAATGTACCGATGGTCTCTATCGTGTCTCGCAGAAGAGTCCCCTGGGTTGCGATGATTGTGGCGATCCTGGTGCTGAGTATGCCTCTCAGTGTTCTTGCGTCGAGCAATCACACAGCGACCCGCACGGCGGTGGCATTTACATCAACTCGAGTAGCAGAAGTTGAGCCGTCCGACTTTTCGGTCGACGAGGCAGGCATCTTCCACGTCCACGAGGTGACACAGGAAGAATTTTCTGGTGACATCAGCGGAACGGCGATCATAGAATTCAAAGCCGACTTCATCCCATTTGGCGAATGCACAGAGGAAGCTTGCTTTGGCGAAAATTACGGCTGGGCAACGGTAGACATCACCGGCGAAGATGGCGGCTGGTCTGGAATCTATGTCTCGTCCAGTTCAGACATCCCTGGCCAGGAATACTATGCCGACAGTCTTGTTCTGCGTGGCACGGGAGCCAATGCTCACCGCAGCATCGCTGCCCAGTCAACCGATGGGTCCGAAGATTCCATCAGCTTTGAAGGTGTAGTTTCGACGCTCGCAACTCCTATCGGTTCATTGAATACAAGCGTCCGGCTCTGTGCGAGCCCGGAGGATTTCTCTTTCTCGGGAGGCTTTCTCAGCAGCGGCGCGATTGAAGGCTCGGGCAGCGCAACCGGCGATTTCTTCTCCGGAGGCGGTCAGTGGACTGACAACTACGGCGTAGCGGGAACAGTGACGCTAAACGATGGGCACGGAAGGGTAACAATTCTCTTCGCTGGCGAAGCCCAGGATAACATTTCGGCTTCTTTCCAAGCATCGCACGTCGGGGGACACTTTCTCGTGCTCGAGGGCACGGGCGCATACACAGAGCTCTACGCAGGCGGGCGGATCATTGGTACAGCCGCAGGACCATCAGCGACCTGCGCATCGGGTTACGGCGTCGACATATCGATGGTCGGTGAGGCGCACTACAACTAACTGAAGAAGAGTTCTCCCGCCACCCGCAGAATTTGGCGGCCAGCGCAGCAGCTGGCCGCCAAACTATTGTAGGCGCCAGAAGATCCTTGCGGTTGGCAGATCACCCGAGTAGATACCGTAACGTTCCCGTGACGGCGGGTGAATAGAATCTGACGTATGAAAGTGAGGTAGCGAGCGATGCAACTGGATTCAGCCGTCATGCAGATGCCCAAACACCTGAGCAGGCTGTGGCGCTCCGTGTTCGCTCGCGAACAATCAGCGTCGGAGACCGAGATCATCGCTCGGACGAGTGATTTGCCGACGAGCGTCGTCGAACCAGTAAACATCGCTCCAAACGATCCGGTACTCGCATATTTCCAGAGTTCGCCTGGCGTCGTTGACATTGACACTATCTCGCTCGACTCACCGGCACTGCGGTCGATGTCCGAAGCTGGGGTGAAGCTGGTGGTGCCACTCATCAGTCAAGGCGAGCTCATCGGGCTCATCAACCTCGGACCTCGCCTGAGCGAGCAGGAGTACACGAGCGATGACCGCCGGCTGCTCGAAAATCTAGCGGGCCAGGCGGCTCCCGCCCTTCAGGTCGCCCGCATGGTGCGCCAACAACAGGCGGAGCTCCAGGAACGCGAGCGGATCGAACAACAACTCCGACTGGCGCGGACCATTCAGCAGACGTTGCTCCCGAAGAAGATACCCGAACTGGCTGGCTGGACATTGGACGCCTACTACCAACCAGCCTGGGAAGTTGGCGGCGATTTCTACGACTTCATCGAGTTCGAAGACGGCCGCCTCGGTCTCATCATTGGAGACGTGACGGATAAGGGCGTCCCCTCGGCGCTCGTCATGGCTACCTGCCGAAGTCTCTTACGGGCCAGCGCCGAACGCCTGATCAGTCCGGGCGCAGTCCTGGAACGGGTCAACAATCTGCTACATGACGATATCCCTGCCAACATGTTCGTTACCTGCTTCTATTCGATTCTCGATCCCGCCACAGGAGTCATTTACTACGCCAATGCCGGTCATGATCTGCCTTACCTCGTTGGCAAGAATCAGATCCAGGAGTTGCGAGCGACTGGGATGCCGTTGGGATTGATGCCAGGTATGAGCTATGAGGAGAACGAAACTGCAATCAAACACGGGGAACAACTCCTCCTCCATAGCGATGGCCTCGCGGAAGCGCACGACCCGAAACGGGACATGTACGGGTTCCCCAGAGTACGCGGGAGTATGCTGTCACGCTCTCCGGAGCTGCCGTTGATCGGACATCTCCTGGACGATCTTCAAGCGCTTCACCGGTGCAGACTGGGTTCAGGAGGATGACGTCACACTTGTCACGATAGGCCGCGAACAGGAACCCGTTCAAGCAGTCGAAGGTCGCCGGACTCCTGGTGGATTTCGAGACAGCGAGTCAACCGGGGAACGAGAGACTAGCCATAGCCCAGGTTGAGCAAGCCATCAAAGAACTCAAGCTTCCAGCCCAGCAAATCGAGCGGATCAAGACAGCCGTTGGCGAAGCCACGATGAATGCGATGGAGCATGGCAACAAATACCTTGAAGACGCGCCAGTACGCGTCGAAGTCGCCCTGGATGAGCGGCAACTGATTGTGGCGATTTTCGACGAGGGAGAAAGGCCAGTGGCGGAACCGGAGACACCGGATATCGAAGCGAAGCTCGCCGGTGAACAATCACCCAGAGGATGGGGCCTGTTCCTCATCCAGCATATGGTCGACGAACTCAACCTCGACTCTGTCGATGGCCACCATAAGACGGAACTGAAATTCAATCTCGAAGGAGTGCCCGATGTCGGTTAAAGCGTTTGAGGCTGTCGCGCGTTGGGAGTCGCCACTCGCAGTCATCGATCTCCAGGGTGAAATCAATGGAAGCGCGGAGGACCGCAGTTAATCGGGCCTATGAAGAAGCGGTAAATCACAGGCTCCAAGCCATCGCATTGAATTTCAATGAAGTGAGCTACATTAATAGTACCGGGATTGCCCTGATCGTCAGCATTCTCGCCCGCGCCCGCCGCGACGGCATCCCACTCCTCACTTACGGGTTGAGCGCTCACTATCTCGAGATCTTCGAGATCACCAGGCTCATCGACTTCCTGCAAGTAGTTCCCGACGAGGCCGCCGCGATCGGTTCAGTTGCCCCAATTGAAGAGAAAGTGATGTAACGATGTTGCAAGCAAGCGTCAGGATAGAAGTCCGCCATCTCGCCGCTGCGATCGCAGTCCTGGACATTTGCGGAGAACTCACCTCGGCGTCCGAAGACGACACTGATGAGACGCTTACGGCCAGGTCGACGGCGATCCGGTCAAGTTCGTGTGCTGAACTTCACCGAATTCGAGTATATGAACAGTAGCGGCATCGGTTTATTGGTCACCTTGTTCGTGCGCGTGAACCGCAATCATCAGCGTCTGGTCGCGACCGGGCTGAACGAGCACTACCAGCAGATATTTGAGGTGACGCGGCTCTCGAGAGGCGATCGAGATATTCGAGAATGACGCGGCAGCCGTCGCACGCCTCGCACCATAGCGTGCTGGTGGCCATTGGTCAACGGAGACGGAGGGGTCGGGTGATGACTGAAACAAGCGAGACGGCGAAAGCCGGCCCGCGCGACGCAGGCAATTGGGCGGAACGAGTCGAGGGGCTGAAGGTCGGTAAAGCCCCGTCACAGGCCAGAAACATCAACGTCGAAGGCCGCCGGGTTGCCAGCCCGATCCAGGGCTTCGGCCAAATGTGGCAGAAGACCTACCGCATTCAACTCGCGGATATCGACCACCACCTTGCCGAGATCCTGAAAGATTGGCAGAAGCACTTCGCCGCCGTTCCAACCACCGGCAAATCGTTTCCACCTGCCCGCGTCGGGGATCAACCCGGGTGGAGTCGCACTGATCGACTCGCAGGTAGCGAGGGTCCCGATGGTGTCGACTGGTGTGATGGTGCTCTATCGCGATGATGAGTCATTTACCTTCATGACACCCGAGGGTCATCCGGAAGCTGGCTGGATCACGTTTAGCGTCAGCCAGAACGACGACGGGGGCGCCGTTGCCCAGATCCAGTCGCTCGCCCGTGCGGCCGATCCGCTCTACGAATTCGGGTTTCGGCTCTTTGGTTCGCGTATGCAAGAGGACATCTGGCGACACGTCCTCACTCAGCTCGCGGGCTTTTACGGGTTGGAAGTTCCAGTCAGTGTTGAGCGGGTACGCGTCGACAAAACTGTTCAGTGGCGCAAGGCCGGCAACATCTGGGAGAACGCCCAGATCCGAACGACACTGCACACCTTGATGACGCCGCTTCGCGCGGTGCGATCAACCGTCAATAAATAGCGGCACCGCTTCACCCTACGCCAATGGCATGTGCTGGAAGAATGTGTTGGGCGCTAGCTGTCCGACGAAGAGCGCATCTTGCCGATGGTACGGGCCACATTGCCGATGAAGGTCGGTTCTCGTTCGCCGCGGGCCTTGCGAGCGGCGGCCGCCTCGGCTTTGATCCGTTGCCGCTAGCTTCCTCTTTCTTCCAGCGTCGATGGTAAATGTAGGCAACGAGAGCGCCCGCCGCGATCGCTACTGCGCCGGCCGATCCAAGCGGATCGGTGGC
>CAVPJJ010000005.1:0-175753 GCA_963705405.1 uncultured Gammaproteobacteria bacterium
ATATGTTGTTGTTGCTTCGTTTTCACGAGTACGTATTGTTCTTCCCTGGCCCACGACCCAGGACATGCTGAACAGCCCCAAGGACCTCGACCGCTTCGACAAGTACGTGGCCATCCTGCAAGAACGCGTCGCCTTCGACGATCCGATCCTGTTGCCGCTCACCCCCATGCTGTTCATCGTCGCTTCGAAGAACGGACGCGTAGTGAAGTGCAAGTGCGGGCACGACTTCGGCGACTACCGCGTCAACTGGAAGCTCTCGGCGCTGGTCCACGTGCGCGAAGACGCAGAATCGCTCGGCGAGATCTACCGCGGGCGCGAAATGCCCGATCCGGCGTGGATCCAGCTGCGCGAGTACATTTGTGGCGGCTGCGGCGCACAGCTCGAAGTGGAGGCGGTTCCGCGCGGTTGCCCGCCGGACTTCGATTTCCTGCCCGACCTCGATACCTTCTACCGCGAGTGGCTCGGCCGCCCGCTGCCGGACTCCGTCGAGTCGAAGGATCTCACCCTCGAGCGGATCGCCGAGTGGTCCAAGTAACACTTTCGGGGGTGACATGAGCCCGGCGCTGGACGGACGTCGTCGTCCTCGACCTCACGCGCGAGTTCTTCGCTTCGCTCGCGGGCGCGATGCTGGGCGACTTCGGCGCGACGGTGATCCGAGTCGAAGATCTCGCCCATCCCGGCCGTGTCGATCACGACCGCGACGGCCTGCATCCGCCCGAGCGCTGGAATTCCCTGGACGAACTCGCGCACCGCAACAAGCAGAGCCTCGTCCTCAACCTCGCGGACCATGCCGGGCGCGACATCCTGAAGCAGCTCATCGGCCACGCGGATGTGCTGCTCACCGACTGGCCCTTCGCTGAATTGTCCGATCGCGGCCTGGACTACGGCGACCTGTGCGCGGTGAAGCCGGACATCGTGCTGACGCGCGCGTCAGGCTTCGGGCCCGAAGGGCCCGACCGCAACCTGCCCGCCCTCGACGAACTCGCCGCCGCGCGCACCGGCGTGATGCCGACCCTGGTGCAGCCGGGCCAGCCGCCGGTCTACACCGGAGCGGGCCAGATGCAGACCAGCGTGATGCTCGCCCTCGGTACGCTGATGGCGCTGCCTCCACCGCGACGCCAGCGGCGAGGGACAGATCGTCGATGCCTCGCTGCTCGGCGGCAACATGTACGCCCAGAGCCTCGACATGCAGGCCTACCTCGCGATGCGGGACGACCGCTTCCTCGAGCCCGTGTCGCGCCTCGACGCCGGCAACCCCATGAGCGGGCCGATGTACCCCAGCTGCCGACGGCCGCTGGGTCACGCTGGCGATGCCCGACACCGACAAGTACTGGCCCGCCTTTGCCGAGATCGTCGGACTCGATGTCGCCGATCCGCGCTTCGACAGCCACGAGAAACGCTGCGGCGAAAACCGGCTCGAGCTGATGCAGGTGCTCGAGGCGCGCTTCCAGCGCCACAGCCGGCTCGCACTGGAAGCGCGAGCTCGACGCGAAGCAGCTGCCCGCGGACGTGATCGAGAAGTACGACTACCCGGCAGCGGATCCCGGCCGCCGCTCGCGAACCGCTACATCCTCGACCTCGACGCACCCGACCCACGGCGGCGTCCAGAGCCTGGGCTTTCCCGATCTACATGAGCGAGAGCCCGGCGCGCCTGCGGAACACTCGCGCCGTGCGTCGGCCAGCACACCGCCGAGATCCTGCAGGAGCGCCTCGGCTACACGCGACGAGCGACATCGAAGACCCTCACGAAGGGCGGCAGCATCGCGATGAATCTCGCCTTGGGGAAGACGTGAGCAAGGCACTCGAAGGCATCCGGGTCCTCGACCTCACCCAGTGGTTGCAGGGCCCGGTCTGCGCGCAGTACCTGGCGGACTTCGGCGCCGAGGTGATCCACGTCGAACGCCCCGTGACGCGGCGACGGCGCCGCGGCGTGCGCAGCATCAAGGCGCTGCCGGTCGGCGACTGGAACCAGTACTTCCTGGTGATCAACCGCAACAAGAAGAGCCTCGCGCATCGACCTCAAGAAGGAAGGCGGGCCGGGACCTCCTGTACGAGCTCGTCGGAGAAGTCCGACGTCTTCCTCTCGAACTTCCCGCATGGAAGTGCTGCGCGGCCTGGGCCTCACCTGGGAGAAGCTGCAGCGAGATCAACCCGCGCCTCGTCTACGCCACCAACACCGGCTACGGGCGCGCCGTCGAGGTCAACCGCCCGTCCTACGACATCAACGTGCAGGCGCTGACGGGCATCATGACGCGCCAGGGCGAGCCGGGGCAGCCGCCGATCTACCTCGGCATGGGCTCGGGCGACACCTACGGCGGCCTGATGTCGGCGCTCGGCATCCTGCTGGCGCTCTACAAGCGCAATCGCACGGGCGTGGGCCAGCGCATCGACGCCTCGCTCTACGGCGCACAGCTCTTCATGGCCGCGCCCGACGCTGCAGCCCTTCCTGGCGCGTCAGAACGAGCTCTACTCGAAGCAGCAGTCGCGCACAGAAGCGCGCAACCCGCTCTGGAACCGCTACCAGGCGAAGGACAAGTGGCTCTTCCTGTGCCTCGCCAACACCGACGAGAACTGGGCGAAGCTGTGCGAGAGCCTCGACGCAGCCGGACCTGCTCGCGAACCCGCGCTTCGACAGCGCGGCCGAGCGCGCCGAAACGCAACGGCGAACTCGATCGCGCGTGCTCGACGAGGCGATCTCGCAGCGCGAGCGCGCAGGAGTGGATGGAGCGCTGGACGCCCACTCGGCATCGCCGCGAGCCCGATCCAGAACCTGAAGGAGTTGCCGAGGATCCCCAGGCCTGGGCGAACGACTACTTCGTGAAGACCCACTGCGACGAGGTCGACCGCGAGGTCGAGATCCGCGGCCTGCCCGATCGGCCTCAGCAAGACGCCCGGGCAGTGTCGAGAGCCTCGGGCCCGGAGCTCGGACAGGACACCGAGATCCTGCTGATGGAGATCCTGGGATGGACTGGGAGCGGATCGAGGAGCTCAAGGCCGAGGGCGTCATCCCGTGAGTGGTCGACGCAAAGCGATGACCCGAAGCGCCGAACCTCGCCCGACGGCCCGCTCGCCGGCATCCGCGTGCTCGACATGGCCACCATGCTGGCCGGCCCCTACGGCGCGACGCTGCTCGGCGACCTCGGCGCCGACGTCATCAAGGTCGAGTCCTCACTACGGCGACGACAGCCGCCACCTCGGCCCGAGCGCGACGGCGAGCAGCGTCGCCGTTTCTGAGCCTCAACCGCAACAAGCGGGCGATCGTCCTCGATCTGCGCAAGCCCGCGGCGCGCGAGGTCTTCGCGCGGCTCGCCGCGACCGCGCGACATCCTCATCACCAACATCCGCGAGCCCGCGCTCTCGAAGCTCGGCCTCGACTACGAGCAGGTGCGCGAGCACCGCCCCGGACATCATCTGGATCGGCGTCACCGCGTTCGGCCCCGACGGCCCCTACGCCGGCCGGCCCGGGCATCGACTTCCTGGCCCAGGGCTATGGCGGGCCTGCTCGCCCTGAACGGCGACGCCCCGGCGACGCGCCGGTGCGCGTCACCGTGCCGGTGATCGACGTGATGACCTCGCTGCTGGTGTGCACGGCGGCGCTCGCCGCCCTCATCGCGCGCGGCAAGACCGGCGCAGGGGCAGCGCATCGACGTCTCGCTGCTCGACGCCCTGCGTCCACGCGCAGGCCACCGGCCTCGGTCGCCTACCTGAACGCCGGCGAAGACCCGCCGCGCACCGGCAACCGCAGCCAGTACTTCGCGCCCTCGGGCGTCTACACCTGCGGCGACGGCAAGAAGGTCGTCATCACCTGCCCGTCGGAGAAGTTCTTCCGCAATCTCTGCCGGGCGCTCGAGGTCGAGTGGGCCGACGACGCCGCGCTTCGCGAACATCGACCGCCGTCTGCAGAACGAGGACGAGCTGGACCGCCTGCTCGAGAGCGCTGCAGGATTTCACCGGCGACGAGCTGTCGAGCGCGTCTGATCGCCGCCGACGTCTCACTGCGCCCGGTCAACGAGACTCGCGGAGGTCGCGCAGGACCCGCAGGTCCGGCACAACCGAATGATCGTCGACGTCGAGCACCCGAAGCTCGGCGCGATCAACGTCACGGGCGTGCCGATCCATCTCCACGGGACGCCGGGCGCGGTGCGCCTGCCGCCGCCGCTGCTGGGCCAGCACACCGATGAACTCCTCGCCGAGCTGGGCTACGACGCGGAGGAGATCGCCGCGCTGCTGGCAGCAAGCCGGTGGTCGCCACTCCCGCCGAGATCGAGGAGGCGAGCACGCCATGAGGCGCGCCTACCCCCGCGCCCGACGCGGCGCTCGCGGCGCTAGCCGTCGTCGCGCTCGTACTCGTCGATGAGCTGCTTGCGCAGCTCGCGCTCGCTGCGGCGCAGGCTCCAGAAGCGCGGCGGGCGCTTCTCGCTGAAGGCGGCGCCGCCCTCCTTGCCCTCGGGCATGTCGAACCAGTCGGGATAGAACTGGCTCGAGATGATGCCCATCTCGGCGTAGCCGTCCATCTCCTGGTCGAAGGCGGCCTTCAGGATCTCGAGGCAGCCGGGGCTGAGCGCGAGCATCTCCTCGCACCAGCGGTCGACCTCGGTCTCCGAGCTCGTCGAGCGGGACGACCTCGTTGACGAGCCCCATCTCGCAGGGCCTGCTCGGCGGTGTAGCGGCGGCACAGCATCCACATCTCGCGCGCCTTCTTGGCGCCGACCACCTTGGTCAGGTAGGGCACGAAGAAGCCGTCGGCCGGGCTCGACACCTGGGGGCCGGCCTGGCCGAACTTGGCGTTGTCGGCGGCGATCGTGAAGTCGCAGCAGTAGGCCATGTGGTTGTGGCCGCCGAGGCAGTAGCCCTGCACCGCCGCGATCACCGGCTTGCGCGACAGCCGGATCAGGCGGTTGTGGGGGTAGCGGTTGTAGAAGGCCTCGCGCAGGCCCCAGCTCTCCCACTCGACGTCGCCGCCGACGCCGAAGTGCTTGCCGGCGCCCGGCGACGACGATCACGCCGATGCGAGGCGTCGTGGTTGGCGTCGTAGAAGGCGCGGAACATCTCGTCGACGGTCGCGAGCGTCATGGCGTTGTACTTCTCGGGCTTGTTGATCGTGACGCGCGCGACGCCGCCTCCGAGCTCCGCGTGGTACTTCTTCTCGTAGAGGATCTCGTCGAACTCGAAGCCGTCGCCCTCGACCGTTCTGCCAGTCGCTCCAGCTCATCGGGAATCGCTCTCCTTGCGTTCGCGCGTCGCGATTGCTGCGCACGCGGTCGCGGGCGATCATAGGCCATGGCCTGCGATCGGGAGCCTGCGAGCCCGGCTCGCCGCGCGGCGGAGGTGCTCGCATGAAGCCCGCCCGCTTCGAGTACGCCGCCCCCGCGACGCTCGCCGAGGCGGTGTCGCTGCTCGAGCAGCACGCGACGGCGAGGCCAAGATCCTCGCCGGCGGCCAGAGCCTGATGCCGCTGCTCAACATGCGCTCGCGCGCCCCGAGCTGCTGATCGACCTCAACCGGATCGCGGAGCTGCAGTACATCCGCGAGGAGGACGGCAGGCTCGCGATCGGCGCGATGACCCGCAAGCGCGCCGTCGAAGAGTCGGCGCTGGTGCGCCGGCGCCAGCCGCTGCTGCACGCGGCGACCCGCTGGTCGCGCATCCGCAGATCCGCAACCGCGGCACGGTCGGCGGCTCGATGGCGCACGCCGACCCGGCCGCGGAGTACCCGGCGCTGGCGCTGCTGCTCGACGCCGAGCTGCGCGCCGTCGGATCCGGCGGCGAGCGCACGCATCGCCGCCGACGACTTCTTCCTGACCTATCTGACCACCGCACTGGAGCCCACCGAGATGCTGACCGAGGTGCGGGTGCCGGTGCTGCCGACGGGCACCGGCTGGTCGTTCCAGGAGGTGGCGCGCCGGCACGGCGACTTCGCGCTGGCCGGCGCGGGCGCGACGCTCCGCCTCGACGCGAGCGGGCGCGTCGCCGACGCGCGCATCGTGCTCTTCGGGGTCGGGCCACGACGGCGATCGCCGGCTGCGGATCGAGGCGTGGCTGACGGGCGCAGCAGCCCGTCGAGGCGCTCTTCGAGGACGGCCGGGCGCTCGGCGCCAGCGAGGCGATCGAGGAGCCCTCTGTCGGACGTCCACGCCTCGGCGGAGTACCGCCGCCACCTGGCGCGGGTCCTGACGGCCGGGCCCTCGCCGAAGCGGTCACGGGCGCGGCCGACGGCGGGCGAGGAGGGCGAGACGATGACGACGCGACACCGGATCGGTGTGACGGTGAACGGCGCCACGCACGAAGCCGAGGTCGAGCCGCGCACGACGCTCGTCGACTTCCTGCGCGGCGAGCTGGCGCTCACCGGCACCCACGTCGGCTGCGAGCACGGCGTCTGCGGCGCCTGCACGGTGCTGGTGGACGGCCGGAGCCGTGCGCTCGTGCCTGATGCTGGCGGTGCAGGCCGACGGCGCGAGCTCACGACCGTCGAGGGCCTGGCGACGGACGGCGACCTCCATCCGATCCAGCAGGCCTTCGTCGAGGAGCACGGGCTGCAGTGCGGCTTCTGCACGCCGGGCTTCCTGATGTCGGTGGACGAGCTGCTCGCGCGACAACCCCGACCCGAGCGACGACGAGATCCGGGACGCGCTCGGCGGACAGATCTGCCGCTGCACCGGCTACCAGACGATCCTGCGCTCCGTGCGACTGCGGCCGCGAAGCTGCGCGGCGGCGAACGCGGCAGCGTCCACGCAGCACGTCCTAGCAGCTTTCCGATCCGGGAGACCGCATGTCGGTGGAGATCCCGCAAGACCCTGGACGAGCTGCCCAACAGCGCGCCGCGCTTCGTCGGCCGCGCCGTCGCAGCGCGTCGAGGACCCGCATCTCGTCACCGGCCGGACCGAGTTCATCGACAACGTGGTCCTGCCCGGCATGCTGCACTGCGCGATCCTGCGCAGCCCCATCGCGCACGCGCGCATCGCGTCGATCGACACGAGCGAGGCCGAGGCGCTGCCCGGCGTGGTCGCGGTCGTGACCGGCGAGGACGCGCAGGCGCTGGAGCCACCCGGCGCCCACGGTGCCCGAAGGGTGGGGCACCCACTGCCTCGCGACCGACAAGGTGCGCTTCGTCGGCGAGCCGGTCGCCGCGGTGGCCGCAGTGAGTCGCTACGTCGCCGAGGACGCGCTCGAGCTGATCGACGTCGAGTACGAGCCGCTCGCGGTCGTGGTCGACCCCGGAAGGCGCTGGAGCCGGGCAGCCCGCTCGTGATCGAGGAGCACGGCACCAACGTCATGCTCCAGCGCGTCTTCACCTGGGGCGACGTCGACGCGCGCCTTCCGCGACGCCGACCACGTCTTCACGCGAGAAGTTCCGCTGGCATCGCCTCGGCGCCAACCCGCTCGAGACCTTCGGCGTGATCACCCAGTGGGATCCCGTCGACGAGAGCCTCACGCTGCGGGCGAGCTTCCAGTCCGCCACGCACATCGCGCTGGGCGCGCGCGGCCGCTCTCGGCCTTCCGTCCAACAAGGTGCGCATGATCGCCCACCCCCACGGCGGCAGCTTCGGCGGCAAGGGCGGCACGCGCGGCACCGACATCACGGTGCTGCTGTCGCGCAAGGCCGGCGGGCGCCCGGTCAAGTGGATCGAGGACCGCATGGAGTATCTCGTCGGCGGCGGCAGCCAGTCCTGGGACCGCCACTACGAGGTCTCGCTCGCCGTGCAGAACGACGGCCGCGTCACCGGCCTCGAGGTGAAGCTGCTCGACGACATCGGCGCCACCGGCGAGGGCTTCGGCGCGATCAGCGCCGCCAAGCCGCTCGCCTCCTTCACCGGCCCCTACGCGATCCCGGTGGCCCGCTACGACCTCACGATCGTCGCCACCAACAAGCTGCCCCAGAGCCCCTACCGCGGCATGGGCCCGCCGCCGCACAACTTCGTGCTCGAGCAGATGATGGACATCGCCGCGCGCGCGCTCTCGGCATCGATCCGGCCGAGATCCGCCGCCGGAACTTCATTCCGAAGGACGCCTTCCCCTACACGATCGCGAGCGGCAACGAGTACGACAGCGGCGACTACGAGGCGGTGCTCGACAAGGTGCTCGCGCTGGCGGAGCTACGCGCAGCTGCGCGACCGAGCAGGCGCAGGCGCGCGCCGAAGGGACGCTCGTCGGCATCGGCGTCGTGAGCGCGATCGAGCCCGGCGTCTTCGACTGGAACGCCTACGCGGTCGTCGGCGTGCAGGGCACCGGCGTGCCCGAGGGCGCCACCGTCAGCTTCGACATCCTCGGCAAGGTCACGGTGCGGGTCGGCTTCGCGCTCGAGGGCCAGGGCCAGTACACGCTCGCCACCCAGCTCGTCGCCGACTACTTCGGCCTGCGAGATCGAGGACATCCACGTCGTCGTGCCTCGACACGCACTCGGCGCCGCCGCCCTTCGGCCCGGGCGGCAGCCGGCTCGGCGTCGCGATCACCGGCGCCGTGCTCGGCGCCTGCGAGCGGCTCGGAGAAGCTCGTCCAGGTGGCGGCCGGGCTGTTGCAGATCGATCCCGGAGCACGTCGAGCTGGTGGACGGTGCGGCTCGTCGCCAAGGGCGTGCCCGGCGCCGAGATGCCGCTGCGCCCAGGTGGCGGGCACCATGCTGGCGCGCAGCGATCTGCTGCCGCCCGACGTCGACCCGCGGCCCGAGGCCACCTACGTCTGGACCGCGCCCGGCCGCACCGCGGTCGACGAGGAGGGCCGCGCGAAGAGCTACCTGACCGCCGCCCACGCGGTGCACGTCGTGCTGGTCGAGGTCGACCGCGAGACCGGCCTGGTCGAGATCCTCGAGTACTGCCTCGTCGACGACTGCGGCACGCGCCTCAATCCCGCCACCGTCGAGGGGCAGACCGAGGGCAGCGTCGCGCAGGGCATCGGCGCGGCGCTGCTCGAGGAGTACGTCTACGACGAGGACGGGCCAGCTCCTCACCTCGACCTTCATGGACTACCTGCTGCCGACCATCAACGACGTGCCGGCCACCGGGAAGGGAATCGTCGTGACGCCCTCGCCCTTCACGCCGCTCGGCGCGAAGGGCTGCGGCGAGGGCGCGATGCACACCACGCCGGCCGCGATCATGTGCGCGATCAACGACGCGCTCGCACCGCTCGGCGTGCGGGCGAACGAGGTCCCGGCGACGCCGAATCGGCTCTGGAAGCTGATCCGCGAGGCGCAAGACACGCGGAGCCGCGAGCGAATCGACCCGGCAGCAAGGAGAACGACGTGGCGAGCAACGACCATTTCGTGGCCCTGTCCGAGTGCCACTTCATGAACCCCGGCACGCTGCACGAGATCGGCTACTACCCGAACACGCAGCGCTGGTGGGCGAGCGTCGACGGCGTGATGCGCGCCTGGTCGGGCCGCGATCTCTCGGGCGAGTGGCCGCACCCGCTCGCGAGCGAGCTCATCAAGTACATGGACGAGGCCGGCGTCGACGTCTGCTTCGCCTGCGCGAGGGCATGATGGACATCAGCGGCCACACGGTCGCGCATGTCGACCAACGCGTTCATGATGAAGCAGATCGCGCCCTACCCGGACCGCATGTACCTCGAGTGCCATGGTCGGCCCGATCCTGCGCCGCGGCGTCGAGCACGCGATCTGGGAGCTCGAGTACCTGGTCAAGGAGGGCAACGCCAAGCTCTGCAAGGTGTACCAGCCCGAGGACGACGGGCCGCTCGACGACCGGCGCATGTGGCCCTTCTACGAGAAGGCCTGCGAGCTCGACATCGCGCTGACGATCCACACCGGCATGTCCTACGTGGTGCCGCAGCCGAACTGCCACACCCATCCCGACACGCTCGACCGCGTGCTGCTCGACTTCCCCGAGCTGCAAGATCATCGCCTACCACATGGGCTGGCCGCACACCGAGGAGCTGATCGGCCTCGCCGGCAAGCACCAGAACCTCTACCTCAGCATGTCGGGCATCGTCGGCTGGTACCAGCGCTCGCCCTACCGCGGCTACCACGCGATCGGGACGGCGCTGCAGTGGGTCGACCCGAGCAAGATCGTGATGGGCCTCGACCTGCCCTTCGACGACACCAAGCGCGTCGTCGACTGGGTGCGCAATCTCCAGATCCCCGAGGAGCTGCAGAAGAAGTACGGCTACCCGGAGATCACCGACGAGATGCGCGCCGGCTTCCTCGGCAAGAACCTGGCGCGGCTCGCGAAGATCGAGCCGACGAAGCGGGTGAAGTAGGAGCGAAGGAGAGCGACAGCGTGAAGGACGAGGCCTGCATCGTCGGCATCGGCGAGACCGCCTACGTGCGGAAGCCGGGCTCGGGCATGAGCCCGCTGGCGCTGCAGCTCCAGGCCGCGGTGCGCGCGATCGAGGACGCCGGGCTCAGCCGGCGGGCAGATCGACGGCATCATGCCCTTCCCCAACCTCGGGCACGCCGAGAGCTTCGCCGCCAATCTCGGCTGCGAGAACCTGCGCTTCCCGTCGATCGTCCACATGGGCGGCGCGGCGCCGGTGGCGTCGCTGCGCGTGGCCGCCGCCGCCGTTCGCGAGGGCCTGGCCGACCACGTGCTGATCCCGGCCGGCTGGAACGGCTACTCGGGCGCCCGGGCGCGCCAGACCGTCTCCCAGGACGTCTCGTCGCTCCCGGGCGGCGCGATCGCGCGCGACTACTACCTGCCCTTCGGCTTCACCGCGCCGCCGCAGTGGTACTCGGTGATGGCGCGCCGGCACATGCACGAGTTCGGCACGACGGCCGAGCAGCTCGGCTGCATCGCGGTCGCGATGCGCAAGCACGCGCAGCTGAACCCGAACGCGGTCATGCACGCGGCGCCCATGACCCTCGAGGACTACCTGGCCTCGCCGATGCTGGCGGACCCGTACGGCTGTTCGACTGCTGCCTCGAGACCGACGGCGCCGCGGCGGTGGTCGTCACCACGCGCCGAGCGCGCGCGCGACCTCGGCAAGGAGCCCGTCTACATCATGGGCGCCGCGTCCGGGCAGCCGTATCCCGCCGACGAGATCACGAACCGCAAGGACATCTTCCAGACCGGGTCTCAGCTCGCGGCGCCCGAGGCCTTCGCCCAGGCCGGCATCACGCCCGCGGACGTCGACTTCGCCCAGATCTACGACTGCTTCACCTTCGAGGTGCTGCAGCAGCTCGAGGAGACCGGCTTCTGCAAGCGCGGCGAGGGCGGCGCCTTCGTCGAGGGCGGGCGCATCGAGCTCGGCGGCGAGCTGCCCGTGAACACCCACGGCGGCCTGCTCTCGGAGGCGCACGTGCTCGGCATGAACCACATCGTCGAGGCCGTGCGCCAGCTGCGCGGCGAGGCCGGCGCGCGCCAGGTCGTCGACGCCGAGATCGGCGTCGTGACCGGCTGGGGCGATTTCGGCGACGGCAGCATCGCGATCCTGCGGCGCGGTTGAGCCGAGAGGTGCGATGAGCGAGCCGAAGCTCCGATCGCGAGACCGCTGCCCGAGCTCGAAGGTCTCGCCGGGGAGTTCTACGGCTTCTGCAAGCAGGGCGAGCTGCGCTTCCAGCGCTGCCGGGACTGCGGAACCTGGCGCCACGTGCCGCGCGAGATGTGCGCCGAGTGCGGCTCCTGGAGCTGGGAGTGGCACGCTCGAGCGGGCGGGGAAGGGTCTTCACGTGGACCGTGGTCGCGCGCGCGCTGCATCCCGCCTTCCAGGACGCCACCCCGTACGCGCCGGTCGTCGTCGAGATGGAGGAGGGCGTGCGCATCCTGAGCGAGGTCATCGACTGCGCGCCCGACGATCTCGAGATCGACATGCCGGTCGAGGTCGTCTTCGAAGCCGTGACCGACGAAGTCACGCTGCCGAAGTTCCGCCGCAGCGCACCTGATGATCGGGCCACCGAAGCGTCCGCGACAGCGAGGGAGTGGACTCGATGGCCCTGCCGCCACCATCCCCTACGAGCGCAAGGACCACGTCGCGATCGTCACCATCAACCGCCCGGAAGCGATGAACTCGCTCACGGTGGAGATGCTGCTCGGGATCGAGGACGCCATGCGGGCGTTTCAGGACGATCCCGATCTGTGGGTGGCGATTCTCACGGCCGCGGGCGACAAGGCCTTCTCCTCGGGCCTCGACCTGAAGGAGGCCGCGCCGATGCTGACGGCGGGCGACAGCCTGGGCTTCGACGACACCACCAAGCGGCAGTTCTCGGACGTCTTCAAGCCGATCATCTGCGCGGTCAACGGCTTCTGCATCGCGGGTGGCATGGAGATGCTGCTGGGCACCGACCTGCGCATCGCCGCCGAGCACGCCACCTTCGGTCTCGGCGAGGTGCGCTGGGGTCTGGTGCCGCTCGGGGGGACCCACGTCCGGCTGCCGCGCCAGATCCCCTGGGCGATCGCGATGCAGCTCCTGCTGACCGGCAAGCCGATCAACGCCCAGCGCGCCTACGAGGTCGGGCTGATCAACGAGGTCGTGCCCGCGGACGAGCTCATGCCCACGGCGCTGAAGTGGGCGGAGAGCCTCTGCAAGAACGGCCCGCTCGCCATGCGGACGGCCAAGGAGATCGCCGTGCGCTCGCTCGAGCTCGAGTCGGGCTTCGTGCTGGAGAAGGCGCTCGGCTCGCGGGTGCTCGCCTCGGAGGACGCCAAGGAGGGGCCGGCGGCATTCGCCGAGAAGCGAAAGCCGCGCTTCACCGGACGCTGAGCTGTCGAGACGTGGGGGTCGCGGGGCCCCGGCCGGTTCCACGGCCGATCGTTCCAGGACGAGCACGCGGGGCGCGGCTCAGTAGATGACCTTCTGCTCGACGAGCCTGCGATACTGCTCCTCGGAGAGGCCCAGCAGCCCGGTGAAGACGAATTCGTTGTCCCGGCCCATGGCCGGGCCGGGCTCCACGCGAGCCGGCGTGCGACTCATCTTCACGTAGCCTCCGTAGATGGTCTCGTCGAAGCCGAGCGGGTGCCGGACCGAGATGAAGGTCTCGCGCGCGCGGTAGTGCGGATCGCCCAGGAGGTCGGCGACGCTGAGGACGGGCGCCGCCGGGACGCCTTCCCGCTGGAGCCACTCCGCAAGCTCGCGATCGTCGAAGCCACGGGTCCACTCCGCGAGCTTCTCGTGGATCACCTCGAGACGTTCGAGCCGCCCCGCGTGGTCGTGGAGCTCCGGAGTCGTGGCCCAAACGGGCCCACCCATGGCGCGCACCAGCCCGCGCCACTCGTCGTCCTCGAGGACGGCGATGCTGATCCAGCGATCCTCGCCCGCGCAGGGAAACACGCCGTGGGGCGCCGCCGCCCCGAGCGGATGCCGGTTGCCCAGCGTGCCCGCCACCCGGCGGTTCAGCTCGTAGTCCATGAAGGCCGGCCCGACCATCTGCATCACGGCTTCCTGCTGGGAGTAGTCCACGTGCTGGCCGCGACCTGTCCGGTCGCGATGATGCAGCGCGGTGAGGATGGCGAAGGCACCCATGATGCCGTTGTAGGGGTCCGAGAAGGCGTTCTCCATGGGTACCGGCGGCCCGTCGAGGTAGCCCGTGAGGCTGTCGAGCCCCGTCGTGCTGGTCAGGCTCAGCCCGTAGGTCCGGATGTCCTTGAGAGGGCCGAAGAGGCCCGCCGCCGGCATCGAGAACATCACGAGGTCGGGCTTGATCTCGCGGAGTTCGTCGTAGCCGAGCCCCAGGCTGCCCATGACACCGGGTCCGAAGTTCTCGATCACCACGTCCGACTCCGCGATCAGCCGCCGGGCAAGCTCGCGCGCCTCCTCGCGCTTCAGGTCGAGCGTGATGCTGCCATTGCCGGCCCAGCAGGCGTGGTTCGAGAGGCTGCGGTCCGGGTCGCGCTCGCCGCCAGCGAACGGCGGAAGGCCCCGCGTGAGATCTACCCGGGTCCGGGACTCGATCTTGTAGACCTCGGCTCCCAGGAAGGCCAGGGTCTGGCCGACCACCGGCCCGGCCCACACCCAGCCGAAGTTCGCCACGCGAATGCCGTCGAGGGGAAGCGAGTTCGTCGCGGTGCGCGCGGACGACCTCGTTGGAGCGGAGCCGCTCGGCGCTTTGACGGAAGCCAGCGTCTCGTCGCCGAGCACCTCGGCGTCGTGCTGACCCAGCAGGGGTGCGGCGCGGCTCGGGCCGCCTGGGCTGTCCGGAAGCTTGAAGGGCGCGCCGAGGTCGCGAAAGCGGCCGAGCTCCGCGTGCTCCAGCGCGACCAGGTAGCCGCGCTCGGCGAGGTGCGGGTGCTCCGCGGCCTCGGCCACATCGAACACCGCGGTGACCGGGCAGCCGGCCTCCTGGCACCGCTCCATGATCTCCTTCTTGCAGTGCTCCCCGGTCCACGCCTCGATCAACGGGTAGATGGCGTCGGCGTTCTCGGCACGCGTGAACATGTCCTGGAACATCTCGAGCTGCATCCAGTCGGGGTTGCCCATTACCTGGGCGAGCCCGTTCCACTGGCCCGGCTCGAGTGCGAGCATCCACACGTGTCCGTCCTTGCACGGGACGATCGTGGCGGGCGCGCCCAGGGGCATCCCCACGCCGGTCCGGCGACCGAAGACGCCGTCCTGGGCGAAGCCCCCGATATTCTGTCCCCCGACGAAGGTCGCGGCGATCGCCTCGGCACAGGACACGTCGACGCGACGCGCTGGCAGGGCTACGCGTTCGGCATGGGTATCGAGCGGCTTGCGATGCTGCGCTACGCCGTCAATGACCTGCGGCTGTTCTTCGAGAACGACCTGCGCTTCCTTGCGCAGTTCAACCGGGGCTGATGATGCGCGTCAGTCTCGAGTGGCTGAATGAGTGGGTCGAGACGGGCTGGGACGCGGCGACGCTCGGCCAGCGCCTGACCATGGGCGGCATCGAGGTCGAGTCGATCGAGCCGGCCGCCGCCGAATTCGCGGGCGTCGTGGTCGGCGAGGTGCTGGGCGTCGAACGCCACCCCGGCGCCGACCGGCTGACGGTGTGCCAGGTCGCAGGTGGCGGCGCGGGGCCGCTGCAGATCGTCTGCGGCGCGCCGAACGTGCGCGCCGGCATGAAGGCTCCGCTCGCGCTGGAAGGCGCAATCCTGCCGGGCGGTCTCGTGATCCGCCGGGCAGAGCTGCGCGGCGTCGAATCCGCCGGCATGCTCTGCTCGGCAAGTGAGCTGGGCCTGTCGGACGACCAGGACGGCATTCTCGAGTTGCCGGCCGAGCTCGAGACCGGCGCGCCGTTTCGCGACGCGCTAAAGCTCGACGATTCGATCCTGACCCTCAATGTGACGCCAAACCGCGGCGACGTGCTGTCGATGATCGGCGTCGCCCGGGAGGTGGCGGCGATCGCGGACCGCAAGCTGACGCCACCCCATGTTGAACCGGTCGCCACCGCGATACGCGCGAAGTTGGAGGTGCGGCTCGAGTCACCGGCGGGCTGCCCGCGCTTCGCGGGTCGGGTCATCAAGGGCGTTGATCCCGGCGCATCGACGCCGCTGTGGATGCGCGAGCGGCTTCGCCGTGCGGGCCTGCGCCCGATCAGTCCGGTTGTCGATGTCACCAATTACGTGATGCTCGAACTCGGCCAGCCGATGCATGCCTACGATCTGCGCCGGCTCGAATCGCATATCGAAGTCCGCGACGCACGCAAGGGCGAACGTCTGCACGTTGCTCGATGGCCGCGAGATCGCGATCGATGCGGACACGCTGGTGATCGCCGACGCCGCCGGGCCGGTCGGACTCGCCGGCATCATGGGCGGCGAGAAGAGCGGCATCGCCGCCGATACGACCGACGTATTCCTCGAAGTGCGCGTTCTTTCCGCCGAACGCGATCGCAGGCCGTGCACGCCGCTACGGCATTCGCGACCGATGCCTCGCAGCGCTTCGAGCGCGGCGTCGACCCGCGCCGGCAGGAGCGCGCACTCGAGCGCGCGACGCAGCTGCTGACGGAGATCGCCGGCGGCCAGCCGGGACCGGCGGTCTTGACGCAGGTCGAGACCCAGCTGCCGAAACGCCCGAGTGTGACGCTGCGGCCCGAGCGCGTCGCAAGCCTGCTCGGCGTGCAGATCCCGCGCGTCGGATGTCGAGGAGTATCCTGCGCCGCCTCGGCATGCAGGTGGCCGGAGCCGGCGACGTGCTCGGCGTCATCCCGCCGAGTCACCGCTTCGACATCGCAATCGAGCAGGACCTGATCGAGGAGATCGGGCGCATCCACGGCTACGACGAGATCCCGCGCAGGATGCGAAGATGCCGCAGCGTCCGCAGCCGGCGACCGAACAGGTCGGTGACGCGCGAGCGCCTGCTGCTGCTGCTCGCTGATCGCGGCTACCAGGAGGCGATCACTTACGGCTTCGTCGATGCGCGCCTGCAGCGACTGCTGTTCCCGGACGCGCGAAACGCTCGCGCTCGCAAATCCGATCTCCGCGGAGCTCGGCGAGATGCGCGTGTCGCTCTGGCCGGGACTGATCGAAGTCCCTGCGCTGCAACCTGCGGCGCCAGCAGGAGCGGGTGCGCCTGTTCGAGGTCGGCACGCGCTTCGAGATTCGATGGCGGGCCAGCTCGTCGAGAGCCAGGCGCATCGCCGGCCTGATCAGCGGGCCGGCGCTGCCGGAGCAGTGGGGCGCCGACAGGCGCGACGCCGATTTCTACGACCTCAAGTCGGACGTCGAGGCGCTGCTCGCGCTGACCGGCCGCGCGGCTGCAATAAGTTACATCGCGCGCGCCGCACGGACGCCTGCATCCGGGTCGCAGCGCCGCGGTCATGGATGGCAAGAGTGCGCGCTCGGCTGGCTCGGGCAGCTGCAGCCGGAGACTTGCGCAGAAAGCTCGAGATCCGCGATCCGCCCTGGCTGTTTCGAGCTGGCAATTGACCCGAGCTTCCGCTCGGAAGTACCTGTATTTACGGATATTTCCAGGTTCCCAGCGATCCGCCGCGACCTGGCAGTCGTGGTCGACGAAGCGACGACGCTGGACGAACTGCGAGAAAGCTGTTAATTTGGCCGCAAAAGGCCTGCTGCGTGAGCTGCACGTGTTCGACGTGTACCGGGGCACGGGGATAGAACCCGGTAGAAAAAGTATCGCTTTAGGCTTGATTTTACAGGAAACTTCTCGCACCCTTACTGACGGGGAAGCCGATGCCGTCGATTGCAGCGGTGGTCGCGCGCGTCAAGGGTGACCTGAAGGCGGGGATCCGGGAATAGTCCGAATGGCACTGACCAAGGCGGAAATGGCCGAAGCGTTGTTCAACCAGCTCGGCTTGAACAAGCGCGAAGCGCGCGAACTCGTCGATCTGTTTTTCGAGGAGATCCGCGCGGCGCTTGCGACCGGCGAGCAGGTCAAGCTGTCGGGCTTCGGCAATTTCGACCTGCGCGACAAGAACCAGCGTCCCGGGCGCGAATCCCGAAGACCGGCGAGGAGATCCCGATTTCCGCGCGCCGCGTCGTGACGTTCCGGCCGGGCCAGAAGCTGAAGGCCAGAGTCGAGGCCTATGCTGGAAGCAAGTAACAACAAGGACCTGCCGGCGATCCCGGCCAAGCGCTACTTCACGATCGGTGAAGTCAGCGATCTGTGCGGCGTCAAGCCGCACGTGCTGCGCTACTGGGAGCAGGAGTTCCCGCAGCTGAAGCCGGTCAAGCGGCGCGGCAATCGCCGTTACTACCAGCGCCAGGACGTGATCACGATCCGCCAGATCCGGGGCCTGCTCTACGACGAGGGCTTCACGATCGGCGGCGCGCGCAATCGCCTCGATGGCGACGAGGCGCGCGAGGACAACACGCCAGAGCCGGCAGGTGATCCGCCAGGTGCGCGCCGAGCTCGAGGACCTGCTGCGCCATGCTGCGCCGCTGATCCGCCGCGCCGCCGGATCGGCTATCATTCTCGCAGTCGGAGCGTGGCGCAGCCTGGTAGCGCACTTGCATGGGGTGCAAGGGGTCCCGGGTTCAAATCCCGGCGCTCCGACCAATCAATTCCCGGCGATGCCTGCTGTCATCGCGCATTGCACGCGGTGACGAACCAGGTGCTGGACGGCGCCCAGACGCCGTCCTTGCGCTCATAGCGCGCAAGCGTGTGCGCAAGACCGCGGCGACTCGCGGCTTGAGCCTTTCGCCCTCGTCAGCTGCGAGCCGAATGATCTCGCCGGCGGGGCCGAGTGCCATTGCAAATTCCACCGCGTCCTCAAGATTCCTGCCGATGCAGATATCGGCGTCGAAGCGCTCAAATGTGATGCCTGCGTATCCCGTGGACTTCAGCATTGCGCTGACCATGTCGGGACCCGACATCGAGAACGGGCCAGGCCCGCAATGCACCTGGTCCGTTTCCTCGTGTGAAGTGACCGGCACGATTTCCCGGACCCGCAGTTCTGCGTCGTGCAGCCAGGGGTTGTCCTCGCGCTTGCGCCACACAATCTGCGTCAGACGTGCCACCCGGTTTCAGCGCCATCCGGATATTCCGCATGGCAGCGCCTGGCAAGATGAAGAACATTGTCCCGAAGCGCGCGAACGCGTGATCGTAGGGGCCACGCAGGTCGTCGGCCTGCACATCTGCCGTGAAGAAATGACGCATTCTGGACGCCGGCGGCCTTCGCATCCTGTTCACTCGCGCCGGACGAAATTCTCGGCGCAGTCGACGCCCACGGCCTGGCCTTGCAGGCCCACGATGCCGGCGATCTTCAGCGTGCTGTCGCCAAAACCACAGCCGATATCCAGCACACGGTCGCCGCTGGAAAACATCGGCCTTGAAAGGACTTCGTCACTGTGTCCGGCAAGACCCGCAATTATCAGGTGCCTGAACCGGACGAACTTGTCGAACAGGACCGTATTCCAGGCCTCGACAACCATGTCGTTGTCGTTCATGGGTCGGATTTCTCCTCAGAAGGTCTCACGTGGCGAAATGTCTACAGCTAGGCCAGATCGTAAATGATTTTCGGGCTGCCACAAATCACGAATGGCCAGGCCTCGAGACCCACTGCAAACAGCGCGCCGGCAATCACCGGGCTGTAAGGGACTGCACCGCAAACCCGCCTGCGAAGGCATCGACGCTGAATAACGCGGCAAGCCTGTTGACGATTGCGCGTGATGGGCCGAGCGCGGCACAAGAAAAAGGCCCGGCATGTGCCGGGCCCCTTGTCTCAACGAATCGAAAAGACTCAGCGGTTGCCGCTTGCCTTCACTTCCCACATGTAATCCGTGTGCGAGTCGCAGATGTCGGTAAATGTGTCGCCCAGCGGATTGTCAGTCAGGGCCTGGTTGATCTCGGCGCGGGCCGCCATCAGGGTCTTCATGTCAGCAGCACCCATTGTCGCTACACGCCGGTACTGGCCGCCGACGATGTGCTCCAGGTATCCCCAGGACTTCAACTTCCCGTCGGCGACCAATTTGTCGTACATCGGAGCGAAGACCTGCGTGACGATCGCATCCGCCTGCACCTCACGGCTGTCGCAGACGAAGTACGTCGAAAACACGGCGCCGCCCGGCGATGCCGATCCGGCATTGCCTGCAATGCGCCGCCAGATGTAGTCGTCGTGCGAATTGCAGATCTTGCCGAACTCGGTGCCGAGCTTCTTGTTCTTGGCATCGGTCTGATCGCCGATCTTCTTCTGTGCGTCCAGCAGCGCCTCGATCGAGGGTGCCGTCGAGTACATCAGGCGGCGCCACTTGCCACCGGTCTGGTGGGCATAGAGCCCGTAGCCCGTCAGGCTGCCATCGGCGACGGCCGCGTCATAGAATTGCTTATCGAGCGTATTGAAAATCTCGTCCGCACGCTCCTGCAGCGTCACGTCGCAGACGAAGTAAGTCCCGTAAATGTAGGTTTCGGCAGGCTTGTCCGCGGCCTGTGATGCCCCGGCAAAAGCCAGCAACAGGCAGCTCTGGAGCAGAACCGCTCCCTTTACGATATTCCTCATTGAATCCTCCCAAAATCCGGGCTTATTGCTGGCCCGGTGACAGTGGTTCAAGTATAGACCTCTTGTCAGCAAACATCAGTGGCGCGAAACTCGAGAATTCAGGGAGGTGATTCTGATGCGCGCAGTAGCCGCCGCGTTCTGCCTGTGCCTGGCTTCTGGTCCACTGGTCGCGCAGGAGACCGCCGATCCAGGAACGGACCAAGAGGAAGTGCATCCACTGGCGAAGCTGCATTGGGTCGTCGGTCCCACCGACGTCAAGGTCGGCAAGAATGCGACGCTCAGTGTGCCAGAAGGCTTCATGTTTCTCGATCCCAGGGAAACGACGAAGTTCCAGGAGATTGTCCAGAATCCCACCAGTGGCCGCGAGTCGCTGATTGCGCCGGATGATTTGCACTGGTTTGGGCTGTTCGAATTCGATGACATCGGCTATGTGAAAGATGATGAGGATATCGACGCCGACGCCGTGCTCGACTCAGTAAAGGAAGGCACTGAGCAGGCAAACAAGGAGCGCAAGAAGCGCGGCTGGGCGCCGCTGAATATCACCGGATGGCATTTCAAGCCGCGCTACGATTCCACGACGCAACGGCTTGAATGGGCGATAGCCGCCGAGTCCGAGGGCGAAGCGGTCGTCAACGTGAACACGCGTCTGCTGGGCCGGAAGGGCGTGACGTCGGCCACGCTGGTTGCAGGGCCCGACACGCTGGACGCGGCCTTCGCCGAATTCAAGGATATCCTCGAGGGCTTCCAGTACATCGCAGGCGAACGCTACGCCGACGTCCAGGAAGGTGACCACATGGCTGAATACGGACTCGCGGCGCTGATCGCGGGTGGCGGTGCGGCGGTCGCGGCGAAGAGCGGACTGCTGAAGGGTCTGTGGAAATTCATCCTGGTCGGCGCAGCGGGGCTCGCTGCCTGGGCGCGCAAGCTGTTCGGCAAGAAAAAGCAGGATGCATGACCAGCGACCGTCTCGAACTCCTGCTCGCCATCGGCATCGTCATTGTCTATCTGCTCGATTCGGTCCGGTTTCTCGGACGCCGTGAGGCTCTGGTCGAGCGCCTGGCGCAAGGCCGCTGGCGACTTTCCTTCGGACTCGTTCGTGTCGAGTTGCTTGGCCGGCGCCCTGCCATGCCGAATCCGCTGCGGCCGGATCGGATGCTGTGGCCTGCGCGATGGCGCCTGGTCGATGGGCCTCGCGCCGATGCGCACGGGATGGCGCTGCCCGCTGTTAACGGCTGGGCGCGCACGATGGGATACCTGTGCCTGGCGCTGCTGCTGGTCGTGGTTGTCCTTGCGCCTGCAATGCTGGTGCTGGGAGAAAACCTGTATTTCGCCCTGGCGATCGGTTCGGGATACCTGCTCGCCATTGCCGCCGCCACGCTGCTGGTGATTCATGCCGGTTCATTCGGCCTGGGGCGCGGGGCAGCCTTCGGGATGTCTGCGATCAGCGTAGTCTGCCTGCCCTGCGCGCCGAATCTGTTGCGGTCCGCCTGCGGCGGACGGACATTGGAAGTAGAATTACCGGAGTTCGGCGAATGTACGACAGGCGAATCGGAGCGCGAGGGATTTCACAGGAAGTTCGCGAGCTTGCTGCGCCACGAGTCGTGGCTGAGTTCCGGGGATCCCGAGCGGCACGCGGAAATCAACGCGGTACTGCGGCGCTATGAGGTGGAGTCGTGAGCCCCTATGAGATAGGGATCATTGTGGTCGGCGCACTCGTTGGCTGGTGGCTGGTGTCCTGGATCATCGACAAGGTCAGGGCCATCAACGCCAAGCCGTCGTATTTCGACTTGCCGGACAACAAGGACAAGGAGGGGTCATGAGCGGACGACTGGCGTATGTGACAGGCGGCATGGGCGGCATCGGTACGGCAATCATCCATGCGGCTCTGCAAGGAAGGATTCCGTGTCGTCGCCGGTTGCGGACCCGGTTCGAAGCGCAAGGACACCTGGATCGCCGACATGCACGCCAAGGGCTACGACGTGCAGGCCTCGGAAGGCAATGTGGCGGACTGGGAATCGACCCGCGCGGCATTCGAGAAGGTGCTGAAGGAATGCGGGCCGGTTGACGTGCTGGTCAACAATGCCGGCATTACGGCCGACGGCACATTTCGCAAGATGACATTCGAGCGCTGGCACAAGGTCATCGACACGAACCTGAACAGCCTGTTTCACGTCACCAAGCAGGTCATCGACGGCATGCTGGATCGCGGTTGGGGTCGCATCATCAACATCTCGTCGGTGAACGGCCAGCGCGGGCCAGTTCGGCCAGACCAACTACTCGACCGCAAAGGCGGGCATACACGGCTTCACGATGGCACTCGCACAGGAAGTCGCTTCGAAGGGCGTCACGGTCAATACCGTATCACCGGGTTACATCGGCACCGACATGGTTCGCGCCGATCAAGCCCGAAGTGCTCGAGAAGATCGTCGCGACGATTCCGGTCGGCCGGCTCGGCACGCCGGAGGAGATCGCCTCAATGGTTGCCTGGCTCGCCTCGGATGATGCGGCGTTTGCGACGGGTGCGGATTTCTCGCTTAATGGCGGCCTGCACATGGGTTAGGGCTCCGGGGGACGAAGCAATGAAAACGCGCGCAGCAATCGCCTGGGCGGCCGGCAAGCCGCTCGAGGTCGTCGAAGTCGACCTGGACGGCCCGAAGGCCGGCGAGGTGCTGGTCGAGATCAAGGCGACCGGCGTCTGCCACACCGACGAATTCACGCGCTCGGGCGCGGATCCCGAAGGACTGTTCCCGGTGATCTTCGGCCACGAGGGCGCGGGCGTCGTCGTCGACGTCGGGCCCGGCGTGACGACGCTGAAGAAGGGCGACCACGTCATTCCGCTGTACACGCCGGAATGCCGCGAGTGCAAGTCCTGCCTCTCGCGCAAGACCAACCTGTGCACGGCGATCCGCGCGACCCAGGGCAAGGGCGTGATGCCGGACGGCACCAGCCGCTTCTCGATCGGCGGCAAGAAGGTCCACCACTACATGGGCTGCTCGACGTTCGCGAACTACACGGTGCTGCCCGAGATCGCGCTGGCGAAGATCCGCGAGGACGCGCCGTTCGACAAGGTCTGCTACATCGGCTGCGGCGTGACCACCGGCATCGGCGCGGTCATCAACACGGCGAAGGTCGAGCCGGGCGCCAACGTCGTCGTGTTCGGCCTCGGCGGCATCGGCCTCAACGTGATCCAGGGCGCGCGCATGGCGGGCGCCAACAAGATCGTCGGCGTCGACATCAACCCGCGGCGCAAGGCGCTGGCCGAGCGCTTCGGCATGACGCACTTCGTGAATCCGAAGGAAGTCAAGGGCGACCTCGTCGCGTACCTGGTCGCGCTGACCGACGGCGGCGCGGACTACAGCTTCGAGTGCATCGGCAACGTGGAGCTGATGCGCCAGGCGCTCGAGTGCTGCCATCGCGGCTGGGGCGTGTCGGTGATCATCGGCGTCGCCGGCGCCGGCCAGGAGATCAAGACGCGGCCGTTCCAGCTCGTCACGGGCCGCGTGTGGAAGGGCACGGCCTTCGGCGGCGCGCGCGGCCGCACCGACGTGCCGAAGATCGTCGACTGGTACATGGAAGGCAAGATCAACATCGACGACCTGATCACGCACACGATGCCGCTCGCAGAAGATCAACGATGCCTTCGACCTGATGCACAGCGGCGAATCGATCCGCAGCGTCGTGACATTCTGAAACTCGAGCAGGGGGAACACATCATGGCTGTCAAGATTCATCCGTCCGTCGACAACGGCGTCAAGCCGGGCACCAAGGGCTTCAAGGGCGGCACGCTCACGCTGCCAGTGCGCGAGCGCGCCGGTCACGGTCACGCTCGCGAGCGATGTGCGCATTCAACCACGCCTGCGGCTGCACCAAGTGCTGGAAACCGAAGGGCGCGGCATTTTCTCGATCGTCGCGGTCGTCGGGCGCGACAAGCTCTCGGTCACGGCCAATGGCAACAAGCTCAAGGTGGTGGACGCGAGTGCCGCCATCCAGCGCCATGCCTGCACCGGCTGTGGCGTGCACATGTACGGACGCATCGAGAACAAGAACCACCCGTTCTACGGATTCGACTTCGTCCACGTGGAACTGTCCAAGGACAAGGGCTGGGCTGCCCCGGAGTTCGCGGCATTCGTGTCCTCGATCATCGAGATCCGGCAGCGCGAGTCCGGGCGAGATGGCGGGCGTGCGCGCGCGACTGAAGGAACTGAAGCTCGAGCCCTACGACTGCCTGTCGCCGGCCCTGATGGACGCGATCGCGACGCATACGGCCAAGGCAAAGGGCGTCCTGAAGGCCTGAGGGGTGTCACTGACACGCACCGCGGCCTTCGACGAGGGCAAGATCATCAGCCGGCACGGCGCCTTCGGCGGCGTCGTCAGTTTCCATCGCCACGACGCCGCCGAGACGGGCTGTGACGATGCGCTTCGCCGTGTTCCTGCCGCCGCAGGCCGAGCGGCGGCAGGGTGCCCGTGCTGTATTACCTCGCGGGACTGACGTGCACCGAAGAGACTTTCATGATCAAGGCGGGTGCCCAGCGCGTCGCGGCGGAGCTCGGCCTCGCGCTCGTCGCGCCGGACACGAGTCCGCGCGGCGTGCCGCTGCCCGGCGACAGCGAGAACTGGGATTTCGGCGTCGGCGCGGGTTTCTATGTCGACGCCACCGTCGAGCCCTGGTCCCGGCACTACCGGATGTACTCGTATGTCACGCGCGAACTGCCGGCGCTCGTCGCCGCGAATTTCCCGGTGGATCGGTGATCGACAGGGCATCTTCGGGCATTCCATGGGCGGCCATGGGGCGCTGACGATCGCGCTCAGGAATCCGCAGCGTATCGCTCGGTGTCCGCTTTTGCGCCGATCTCGGCGCCGATGCAGTGCCCCTGGGGGCAGAAGGCATTCACCGGGTACCTCGGCGCGGATCGCGACAGCTGGCGCGTTCACGACGCGTGCGAGCTGGTTCGTGGGCTCAGCACCGCCGATGGACGGCCGCCGATGCTGGTGGACCAGGGTCTGGCGGATCCGTTCCTGGAGCAGCAATTGATGCCGGAGCGGCTGGAACAGGCCTGTGCCGCAAGCCGCTATCCGCTGACGCTGCGACGCCACGCCGGCTACGACCACGGCTACTACTTCATCTCGACCTTCATCGAGGACCACCTGCGCCACCACGCGCGCAGCTTGCTCACTTGAGGCCGTACCGGCATCACCGGTAGAGGATCCTCGCGATGGCCCGGAACATGCGCCCATAGGGCGGCATCAGGAGCTTCGAACCGCTCAGGCGCCGGTCGAAGAACACGGGCTTCAGCTTGGAGAAGGTGTCGAAGCCCGCCCGGCCGTGGTACTGGCCCATGCCGCTCGGGCCGACGCCGCCGAACGGCAGGTCCTCCTGGACCACGTGGAATGCCGTGTTGTTCACGGTGACGCCGCCAGAGATGGTCTGCGACAGCACCCGTCGAGACGGTCGTCGCGCGGCACCGAAGTAATAGAGTGCCAGCGGCCGCGGCCGCGCGTTCACATAGGCGATCGCCTCGTCGATCGAGTCGTAGCTGACGATCGGGCAGCACCGGGCCGAAGATCTCCTCCTGCATCACGCGCATGTCGTCGCTGACGTCGGTGACAGCGCGACGGGCGTCATGCGCCGGCGCTCCGCGTCGGTCGGCTCCGGGTGCAGCGCGTGCATGGTGGCGCCTGCGCGCGCGCGTCCTCGACGCACGCGGCAAGCCGCCGGAACTGGCGGTCGTTGATGATCGACGTGTACTGCGGATTGGTCGCGAGCGTCGGGTAGAAGTCCGGGTCGCCGCGCGGCAGGCATCGATGAACCGGTCGATGATCCTGTTTCGGCACCAGCACGTAGTCCGGCGCGACGCAGGTCTGGCCGGCGTTGATCAGCTTGCCGTACATGATGCCGGCGCGCGGTCTCCGCGAGGTCGAATCCGTCGGCGACGATCACCGGCGACTTGCCGCCGAGCTCGAGCGTCACGGGCGTCAGATTCGCGCTCGCGGCCTTCATGACCTCGCGCCCGACCTTGGTGGAGCCGGTGAACAGCAGGTGATCGAATGGCAAGGCGGCGAATGCGCGTGCGACGCCCGCATCGCCATTGACGGCCATGACCTCGTCGGACGCGAAAGCTGCGCGCGATCAGGGACTCGAACAGCGCGCCGAAGCGCGGCGTGTACTCCGACATCTTGAGCATGGCGCGATTGCCGGCGGCGAGTGCGGCCGTCAGCGGCGACACCGCGAGGTACAGCGGGTAGTTCCACGGCACGATGATGCCGACCACGCCCAGCGGCTGGCGCAGCAGGCGCGCGCTGCCCGGCAGGCTCCACCAGGCGACGCTCCGCCGCTCGATCCGCATCCAGCGTCGCAGGTGTCGCCGCGCATGGGCGATGCCCTCGAGGCTCGTGAACTGCTCGAGCAGCAACGTTTCCTGCTGCGGCGCGCATGCCGAAGTCGGCGCTGATCGCGTCGCGGATGGCGCCGAGTCGTTGCTCGCGCAGCATGCGCCGCAGGCGGTCGAGCCGGTCGCGTCGTGTCGCAATGGCGGGATAGGGATCGGCGTCGAACGCGCGGCGCTGCAGCTCGAATGCCTGCGTCAACTGGGCCGGATGGGCGGCGAGCCGGGTGGGATCGTGTGCCGTGGCCATGCAGGGTATTCTAAGCGGATAATCGTGCACCGTGCCGCCGCCGTCGGCCGCGGCTGGATGGCGGCCACGCGGGTGGCTCAAGGGGGACAGGTGAAGATCGGTTGTCCGAAGGAAATCAAGGTTCATGAGTACCGCGTCGGCCTGGTGCCGGCGGGCGTGCGCGAGCTCGTGGCCGCGGGCCATCAGGTCGTGATCGAGACCGGCGCAGGCACCGGTATCGGCATCAGCGACGACGCCTATCGTGCGGCGGGCGCCGACCGTGCTGCCGGATGCAAGGTCGGTCTTCGACGCCGCAGAGCTGGTCGTGAAGGTCAAGGAGCCGCAACTGCCGGAATGCGCGATGTTGCGGCGCGGCCAGGTGTTGTTCACCTACCTGCACCTCGCCGCGGATGCCGCGCAGGCGAAGGCGCTCGCGAAGTCCGGCGTGACGGCAATCGCCTACGAGACGGTGACCGTGCCCGACCGTTCGCTGCCGCTGCTGACCCCGATGAGCGAGGTGGCGGGCCGCATGTCCATCCAGGTCGGCGCGACGGCATTGCAGAAGGCCAATGGCGGATTCGGCGTGCTGCTGGGCGGCGTGCCTGGCGTCGCGCCCGCGCGGGTCGTGATCCTGGGCGGCGGTGTCGCCGGCACGAACGCGACACAGATGGCCGTCGGTCTCGGTGCGCGGTCACGATCGTCGACCGATCGCTGCGAAGCGCCTGCGCGAACTGGACGCGCAGTTCGGCAAGCCGATCGAGACCGCCTATTCGACCATCGAAGTCGATCGAGCGGCTCGTGATCCAGGCGGATCTGGTCATCGGCGCGGTGCTGGTGACGGGCGCCGCGGCGCCCAGGCTCGTCACGCGCGACATGGTGCGCCGAATGGAAAAGGGCGCGGTGCTCGTCGACATCTCGATCGACCAGGGCGGCTGCTTCGAGACCAGCAAGCCGACGACGCACGCCGATCCGACCTACGTCGTCGACGGCGTCGTGCACTATTGCGTCACCAACATGCCGGGTGCCGTCCCGCGCACTTCGACCTTCGCGCTGACCAACGCGACGCTGCCCTATGTGCGTGCGCTCGCGGACCTCGGCTGGCGCAAGGCGCTCGCGCGCGACGCTGGATTCGCCGCGGGCCTCAATGTGCACGAGGGCGCGATCACGCACGAGGCCGTTGCGCGCGACCTCGGCATGGAGTACCGGCCGCTCGCGCTCTGAGGAACAGGGGCGGATCAGAAGATCGAAGAGAAAGGGGTGCGTCCCCTTCCCCCTTCCCGGAATCCACCGTCAGGAATCGAAAGCGCGGTGTCGTCGAGCGAACGCAGCAGGCGCGAGCTTCGGGCCGATGCGCGGGCAATTCGTAGCGGAAGAAGAAGCGGCAAGCCGAGCAGCTTGCCGCGGCAGAAATCGCGATCTCCGCGTCGATCGTGCGCGAGTCGCGGGCAGCGCGACCAGGGCCTGCGCCAGCCAGCGCCAGGCGACGACCAGGTGCCCAGGCTGTCGAGATAGAGCGTGGAATTCGCGAGCGCGCGCTCCGGATCTCCCGGCATCGCTTCGACCAGCACTTGCGGGTCGTCGAGGCGACATCATCGAATCGCGACTGCAAGGGCTGTCGCGTACCCGGCCAGTTCCGGCTGCTTCCGTGCGGCCGCGATCGTCTCGTTCGCATGCGCGCGAACCAGGTCCTTGAGCGCCGCGCCGCCGTGCATGCGGAATCTTGCGACCGAGCAGGTCGAGCCCGTGGATGCCGTGCGTGCCCTCGTGGATGTGGTTCAGCCGGTTGTCGCGATACAGGCGCTCGACCGGGAAGTCGCGCGTGTAGCCGTAGCCGCCGTGCACCTGGATCGCCAGCTTGTTGGCCTCGAGGCAGTACTCCGACGGCCACGACTTCGCGATCGGCGTCAGCAGCTCGAGCAGGCCAGTGCAACCGCGCCTGTCTCGCCGTCGTCGGCCGCGCAGCGCTCGTCGTCCTGAGCCGGCACAGTAGAGCACGAGCGCGAGTCCGCCCTCGACCCAGGATTTCTGCGCCAGCAGCATCCGGCGCACGTCGGCGTGACGCAGGATGGCGACCGGCGGCGACGTCGGGTCCTTGCGCGTCAGCGGCCGGCCCTGCGGGCGCTCGCGCGCGTAGGCAAGTGCCTCGCATGTAGGCCGCGTAACCCAGCGCGACCGCGTTCATGCCGACGCCGATGCGCGCGGCATTCATCATCTGGAACATGTAGCTCGAGCCCGTGATGCTGCTCGCCGACAAGTTCGGCGCGGCAGCGCCCCTGCTCGCCGAATGAGAGCACCGCATTGGTCGTGCCGCGCCAGCCCATCTTGTGATTGAGGCCGGCGAGGCGGACGTCATTGTCGGCGCGCCGACCGACGCCATCGCTCGTCGACGCGATCGCGCGGCACGGCGAACAGCGAAATGCCGCGCACGCCCGGCGGCCCGCCCGGAATCTTGGCGAGCACCAGGTGAACGATCGTCTCCGCCAGGTCATGGTCGCCGCCGGAAATCCACATCTTGGTGCCGGTCAGCAGGTAGCTGCCGTCGTCCTGGGGCACGGCCTGGCAGCGGATGTCGGCGAGCGACGAGCCGGCGTGCGGTTCCGAAAGGCACATCGTGCCGGTGAAGCGCCCGGCCAGCATCGGGCGCACGAAGCCGCCGGCGCTGGTCGGGGTTCCCGAAGTGATGCCAGCAGGTTTGCGGCGCCCGCCGTCAGTGCGGCATAGGAATGGAATGCGACGTTGGCGCTGCGAGAACACGGCCGATGTCAGGCCTTGGCGATCAGCAGCGGCAACTGCATGCCGCCGTCCGTCGCAGTCGAAGCTCGCGGCCGTGAACGAGGCCTCGTTGTAGGCGGCAAGCGCCGCTTCGTTTCCGGGATCGTCCAGGCACGCCCGTCGACGATGCGCGGCTCATGCGATGTCGCAGGCGACGGCAAATGGTGCAAAGCGTTCGGTGGCAATCCGATAGGCGCTGTCGAGCACGCCGTCGAACACCTCGCGGTCGTGCTCGGCATAGCGCGGCAGCCGGCACAGCGCCGCTGCATCCAGGACTTCGAAGACGCTGGAAGTCGAGGTCGCGGCGCGGGTATCGTCATGGCGGAACCGTGGCGGAGGCGCGTGGCATGCGACGCCGATTGTAGCGAGCAGCGTCTTTGGCGGCCCGCCGGAATGCTCAGGATTCGTGCGACGCGCGAACAGGGCGGCTCTGCCGGGGGATCTCAGCTTGTCCGAGCGACACTTTCGATCTGAGCGGCCGTGTCGCGCTCGTCACCGGCGCAAGCCGCGGCATCGGCCGCGCGATCGCGCATGCTGCTCGCGCGCCATCGGGCGACCGTAGTCGTGAGCAGCCGCAAGATCGATGGTTGCGAGGCGGTCGCCGCGGAAATCCGCGCGGCCGGCGGCAAGGCCACGGCGCTCGCCTGCCATATCGGCGACGTCGACCAGATCGCCGCGACATTTCGCGGAGATCGACGCGCGCCATGGCCGCATCGACATCCTCGTCAACAATGCGGCCGACCAATCCCTACTTCGGCCCCGTCGCTGGACATGGACCTCGCGGCGTACCAGAAGACCGTGGACGTCAACATCCGCGGTTACTTCTGGACGTCGATCGAGGCGGCGCGGCGCATGATCGCGCAGGGCAAGGGCGCGATCGTCAATGTCGCTTCGGTCAATGCCTTCCGGCCGATGGACGGGCAGGCCGTCTACTCGATGACCAAGGCGGCGATCGTCAACATGACCCAGGGTCTCGCCCGGGAATGGGCACGCCAGGGCGTCCGCGTCAATGCGCTGGTGCCGGGTCTGGTCGAAACGAAATTCGCGGCCGCGATCCACGAGTGACCCGAAACGCCGCGCGCGATTGCGAGCAGCCTGATGCCGCTCGGGCGCATCGCGCAGCCGGAGGAAATGGCGGGCGCCGTCCTTTACCTCGTTTCCGACGCAGCGTCGTACACGACCGGCAGCTGCCTGCACGGTGGATGGCTGGCTGGCTGGCCCTGAATGAGCCGCCTCTACCTGGTGCGCCATGGACAGGCGGCGTTCGGTACGGCGATGACTACGACCGCTGACGGAAACCGGGATCGCGCAATGCGGGCAACTTGCACGGCATTGGCGCGCAATCGGCCGCCAGGTCGATCGCCGTCTATTCCGGGACCCTGACGTCGCCAGCGCGCAATCGGCCGAAGCATTCGTGTCGGCTGCGGCGGAGGACGGGTCGGTCGTCCTTTGCCAGTGCAGGCGTTGCCGGGCCTCGAGGAATACGATCATCCGCGCGCTGCTCGCCGCGCGCCATGGCGCCGAGCAGCGCACCGGCAGCAGCGGAGGATCGCCACGCATTTCACGGCCGGCTGTCGAGCGCGCTCTGCGGCCTGGGCACGGCGGCGAACTGCGCGGTGTCGAGCCCTATGTTGCAATTTCGCGATCGCTGCTCCGCGGCACTTGCGACACCTGCTGGCGAATGACCGGTCGCGGCACGCAATGCCGTCGTATTCGGCTCCGCCGGATCGCTCGCAGCGGCCATGCAGCCGACGCTCGGGCTCTCTGACAGCGACCTGTTGCGCGCTCAAGCTGACATTCTACAACAGCGGGCGTCAGCAGCTTGCTGTTCGACGGCGAGACGGTCACGATCGAATCACTGAACTCGGTGAGCCACCTCGAGCAGCCGGCGTTCACGCATCTGATCACGCACCGCTGATCCGGGGGATCACGCGAATGGATTTCCAGCTCGAACCCGCGAAGCAGGTCGATCGTCAACCGGGTTCGCGAGTATCGTGGACCGCGAGCTGATCCCGCTCGAGACCGCGAGTTCCTGCAGATCCGGATTCGGCCCATTGCTGCCGTGCTGCAGCGGAAAGCGCGCCGAGGTCAAGAAGCACGGCCTCTGGGGGCCGATCTATCCGCATGAGCATGGCGGTCTCGGCCTCGACCTCGTCACCCACGGGCTGATCTCGGAGGCGCTCGGGCGCTGCCCGTTCGCGCATTACGTGTTCGGCTGCAATGCGCCTGATGCCGGCAATGTCGAGCTGCTGCATGAATTTGGCACGCGCCGCGCAGAAGAAGCGCTGGCTCGCGCCGCTGGTCGCGGGCGAGATCCGAAGCTGCTTCGGCATGACCGAGCCCGACAACAGCGGCGCCAATCCGCTGATGCTGGACGACGCCGCGCCGAACCCGATGGCGACGCCTGGCTCCTGAACGGGCGCAAGTGGTTCACGACCGGCGCCGACGGCGCGAGTGTCTGCATCGTCATGGCGGTGAGCGATCCCGATGCGCCGCCGCACGAACGGGCGAGCATGTTCCTGGTGCCGACCGACACGCCGGGCTATCGCCTGCTCGTGCAACACGCCGGTCATGGGGGATACCGGGGCGGATCTCTTCTCGCACGGCGAGATCGAGTTCGAGGATTGCCGCGTGCCGGCCAGCGGCGCTGCTGGGCCCGCGTGGAGCGGGTTTCCGGCTGGCGCAGTCGCGACTCGGGCCCGGGCCGCATTCATCACTGCATGCGCTGGCTCGGCATCTGCGAGCGCGCGCTCGCGATGATGATCGAACGCGCGGCGACGCGGGTCATCGGTCCTGATGGCCGCCGGCTGGGTGACAGCGACATCGTGCGCGCCTGGATCGCCGAGAGCGCGGCCGAGATCCGGGCGGCGCGGCTGCTCGTGCTGCACACGGCCTGGCGAATCGGCCAGGTCGGCGCCAAGGCGGCGCGCGACGACATCAGCATGATCAAGTTCCACGTGGCCGGCGTGCTGCAGCGGGTGGTGGACCGCGCGTTGCAGGTGCATGGCGGACTCGGCATGACCGACTACACGCTGCTGGCCTGGTTCTACCGCGAGGAACGCGCTGCGCGCATCTACGACGGGCCTGACGAGGTGCACAAGATCTCGGTGGCGCGTCACGTGCTGCGAGCCCATGCCGGATGAGCCTGATCGATGAGGCGGCTCCGGTTCGCGCCGGCGAGGCGCTGGACGACGCCCGGCTCGGCGAATACCTGGCCAGTCACATCGCCGGGCCTCGAATCGCCGCTGACCGTGCGGCAGTTTCCGTCCGGGTTCTCGAATCTCAGCATACCTGCTGACCGCCGGCGACGTCGAGCTCGTGCTGCGCCGACCGCCGATCGGCACGCGGCCGAAGTCCGGCCACGACATGGAACGCGAATTCCGCGTGCTCTCCGGGCTGCAGCGCCGGATTCGCGGAATGCCCGAGGCCGCTTGCATTTCTGCGCCGACGAATCCGTGATCGGCGCACCTTTCTATGTGGTCGAGCGGATCCGGGGTATCATCCTGCGTCGCGACTACCCGCCGGGGCTGGAGGCGACAGCAGGCCTGGTGCGCGCCCAGCAGATGTGCGCTTGATCGACGCGCTGGCGCGATTACACGGCATCGATTATCGAGTCGCTTGGCCTCGCGGATCTCGGTCGGCCGGATGGCTATGCCGCGCGACAGGTGCGAGGGCTGGACCGGGCGCTATCGCGAGTGCGCATGACGGCCGACGCTGCCGCAGGCCATCGAAGTGACCGACTGGCTCGCGGCCAACACGCCGCCGGAATCCGGACGCGCTGCGCTGATCCACAACGACTACAAGCTCGACAACGTCGTGTTCGATGCGCGGCAACCCGACCGGCTGATCGGCGTGCTGGACTGGGAGATGGCGACGATCGGCGATCCGCTAATGGATCTGGGCTGTTCGATGGCCTACTGGGTCGAGGCGGACGACGGGCCTGAGTTGTTGGCAACACGCATGCTGCCGACGCACCTGCCGGGATCGCTTAGCCGCGCGGAGGTGCTCGACCGCTACGCGGCCGCCACCGGCCGGCTGTCGTCGAGCTTTCGCTTCTATCGGGTCTTCGGGCTGTTCCGGCTTGCGGTGATCATCCAGCAGATCTACTATCGCTACTTTCACGGCCAGACGAGGGATCCGCGCTTCGCCGCGCTCGGTCCGATGGCCCACGTCCTGATCCGATCGCGCCCTGGCCGAAGCGAAGGCATGAAGGGGCCGCCACCCCTCGTTCAGGCGCCATTCAGCGCGCCGGTGTCCGATGCTGCCCTGGAGCATTTGCGCGACGGCGCGCCATGCCCTATATACATGGTGGTTCGTGGGAGCGAATGGTCGATGAGTATGCGCGACAGCAAACGGTGGCTCGCCTGCGTTGGGTGCCTGCTGCGTCAGGACCGGCCGATGACATCCGCGCCGAAGATGCACGTCCGTATACCGACGAAAATGCATCGAGCGGTGCGACACCGAGTCGGACAAATGCATGCAGGATGCCGAGGGCGATCCGGACAAGATGCAGGCCTGCGACGACAAGTACAGCGACTGCCTGCAGGCCTGCGAGGCTCGCGGCTGAACCGCCCGCCGCGCGGGGCGCGCGGCCGAACCGAATCGGCAGGGCAGTTGATAACTGACATTTCGTATATATTGCGCAGCCCGAAACATGTCGGGTTTGCTGGTGGATGTCATTGATTTCTCTAGGAATTCTCTGGAATGAAAGAGCGCAATGATGAGTCCTTTGACCTCGAGGACGAGTTTCTCGGGGAGCCGGCGCGAGCAGGATGGCGACCTCGACAAGCTGATCGTCGTCGAGCGCCGGCCCAAGGGTCCGCGCCGGCCGGTGCAGCAGTCCGCCTGGAGCAAGGTGGAAGACGTGCTCGCGGAAAGGCGCCTCAAGCGCGAATTGTCCGAATACGATCCGGACGAAATCTGACGCAAGATTTCCCGGCCCGTGCGCCCGGGAGGATCGATCCTGGCAGCTGGTGGCGCAGGCAACGCGATGCGCTGGTCGATGCGCTAGGCGACCGGCAATGTGCCTATGTCTACGACCTGGCATACGGTCACGGCGCAGGCCCGTTCTCTGCCGGGCTGCGCTCAGTCGCCCGCGTGCTGTATGCCATCAAGGCCAACCCCACCCATCGATTCTTCAGGCGATCGCCGCAACGGGCCTGTCATTCGAATGCGTTTCACGCGGCGAGATCGAGCGCGTTCTTCAGTCCGTGCCCGGTATCGCGCGCGATCGATTGCTGTTCACGCCGAATTTTGCTCCGCGCGCGGAGTACCAATGGGCGCTCGCCCGGGAATCCGCGTCACGGTGGACAATCTGTACGTGCTGCGCAGTTGGGGTGACTTGTTCCGGGGCCGCAAAATCTTCGTTCGCATCGACACCGGCCGCGGCCGCGGCCATCATCGGAAGGTCCGCACGGCGGGCGCGCAATCCAAGTTCGGCGTGCCGCTCGCTGAACTCAAGGAACTGGGCAGGGCTGCGAAAGAATGTGAAGCGACTGTCGGGGGACTCCACGCGCACACCGGTAGCGGTAACTTCGCCGTTGCCGGCTGGGTGGAAACGGCGCGCATCCTCGACCGGGCCGCAGCCGGATTCCCTGATGCGGTTGTCCTCAATGTCGGCGGCGGCCTCGGCGTGCCGGACCGGCCGCGCCGTCGCGCAGTCGACCTGCGAAAACTGGATTCGGCGCTCGGGAAGTTCCGCGCCGCGCGGCGCGCGCGCGAATTATGGCTTGAGCCTGGCCGCTACGTGGTGGCCGCCGCCGGCGTCCTGCTGGCGCGCGTTACGCAGACTGAAAGGCAAGGGATCCGCGCAGTACCTCGGGGTGGCGACCGGGATGAACTCGCTGCTGCGGCCCGCCCTCTACGGCTCGTATCACGAGATCGTGAACCTCACGCGTATCGATGAGCCGCCCGTCGCGCGCTACACCGTGGTCGGCCCGATCTGCGAGAGTGGAGACGTGCTGGGCCACGACCGGCAGCTGCCGCGATCGTCCGAGGGCGACATCCTGCTGATTGCCAGCACCGGTGCCTACGGCCATGCAATGGCCTCGGACTACAACCTTCGCCTGCCGGCGGAGGAGCTGGTACTCGACCCCTGATGTCCGAAGTCAGCCGGCGGCATCACCTGCCAGACTGGTCCTGATCAACGCGATCTGGGGTTTCAATCTCGTCGCGATCAAGATTGGCGTCGACCGGTTTCCGCCGGCGTTCCTTGGATTTCTGAGGTTTCTGATCGTGGCGCTGGCGGTACTGCCGTGGCTGCGCGTCAGGCGCGGCGAGATGCGCTGGCTCCTGGTTGCGGCGATCTTTGGCGGTGGCCTTCAGTTCGCCATCATGTATACGGGCGTTGCCCTTTCGCAGAATATGTCCTCGGTCGCGATCGCCGGGCAGCTCGGCGTGCCATTCGCGACCATTCTGTCGGTCCTGGTGCTTGGCGAGCGCATCCATTGGCGGCGATCACTCGGCATTGCCCTGGCATTCGCCGGTGTCATCGTGCTCGGCTTCAATCCTCATGTCCTGGATTCCTGGCAAGGTCTGGCCCTGATCGTTCTCGGGGCATTTTTCGGGGCGATCGGGCTGGTCGCCATCAAACGCGTCCGGGACCTGAACGCACTCGAACTGCAGGCCTGGCTGTCCTGGGGCAGCCTCCCGGTCTTCCTTGCGCTGTCGTTCTGGCTGGAAGAAGGGCAGGTTGAAAGCCTGCGAAACGCCGACCTCGCAGGAGTCTCGGCCATTCTGTACTCGGCACTGCTCGCGAGTCTGTTTGCCCACACCGCTTATTTTGCGCTCGTTCACCGCTACCCGATGTCGCGCGTCGCTCCGCTGACGGTAATGGCACCCGTATTCAGTGTCGCGTTTGCGATTCTTTTTCTCGGCGACGTGCTGGAATGGCGCATGATTTTGGGCGGCATCATGACGCTCACTGGCGTGGCGGTTATTGTCATGCGCGAGAGCAAGGCCTCGGGAACCGGCAGTATCGGTACGGCCTGACCCGGATGGGGCATGGTTTGCGTTCAATCAATCATAGGGTGCTTGCGGCCCTTGCGGTACCGGACTACCGTGGTCTCGTCCGGCGATTGAACGGAGGTGTTCCATGACACACGTCTATTCGGCGCACGGGTCGCGGCGGTCAGCCGTGTTCGCGGCCATCATTGGACTGCATCTGGCAGTGTTCCTGATCGTCCTGAATGACCAGATACAGATAGACCGCGACAAGGTGGTCGACCCCGGGCCGGTAGTGGTGCTTCCACCGAAGCCATTACCCGAGAAAATCCAACGACCGGTTGCGCCCGATCCGATCGGTCTTACCAGCGACCCAGTCGAAGACCCGAAAGTCGTCGTGCCGCGGATTGTTGCATCGCAACCCGTACCTGAGGCGCTCGGCACTGAAATTGCAGCAACTGGTGGGTCGACGCCCGTGCTCGGCACCGTGGCCGTGGCGCCCGCAACACTTCAAGGTCGCAGTGGTCACTTTGCGGACGCAGTCCGGGCCTGTTATCCGGCTGCTGCGCGACGCAATGGCGAAGAAGGTCGCTTGGTGCTCGCCATCGTGATCGGCAGCCAGGGTCGAGTGCGGTCCTGGCGCACGGCGCAGGGCACGGGGTTCCCGCGCCTGGATGCAGCGGCGGCCTGCGTGCTTGACAAGCTGCAATTCAATGCTGCACGCGAGGACGGCAGGGCGATCGAAAGCGAAGTTCTACTGCCGATAGTTTTCAGGCTGGACTGAGCCCCGGAACCCGCGCCGGCGGCCGGCATGTGGCCGCCGCTTGCAGTCGCTTCGGCCAGCCGCTAAGGTGGCCTTGCGGATATCGGGCGCACGGAATCGTGCAGCGACCAAGAATTCTGGCGGGGTAGTGGTCCGGTTTCCAGGCCGGTACGACCGGCAACTAGTCGAGGGGACAACAGGGTCGGATATGGCGAATCTATATTCGGCGGGTGCATCGCGTCGGACGGCAGTATTCGTCGCGATCATCGTCCTGCATTTCGGTTTCTTCCTGGCGTTGAAGGCGGGACTGGTCCGGGCCGGCATGGAGCTGGTCCAGGACTTCTCGATCATGGATCTGCCGCCGCCACCACCGCCACCGGAAGACATGGACGAGCCGCCACCGCCGCCACCGGTTGATGTGCCGCCGCCGACCGTGCCGCCGCCGTTGATCGACCTCCCGGCATGGGAAGGGCCGACGACGGCGATCACGGCGCGCGTCAGCGAAACACCGCCGCCGCGGCAGGTTGCGCCGCCACGCCAGGTCCAGATCACGCCGCCTCGCATCAAGGCGCGCGGCGACCGTATTGCCGCCGCAATCAATTCCTGCTATCCGTCGGCGTCGCGTCGCCTGAGCGAGGAGGGCCGCGTCGTGGTGACGATCACGATCGACGCAGGCGGCAAGGCGGGAGCGTTCGCCGTTGCGCAGAGCAGCGGTTTCGCGCGCCTCGACGGCGCCGCAGAATGTGTAGTGCGCAGGTTGCCATTCGACCCCGGCAAGCGCGATGGCCAGCCAGTTGAGGCTCAGGCTACCCTGCCGATCGTATTCAAGCTGGAGTGACGCAGCAGTAATCGTCAAGGACCGGGAGGCAGCGACACCGAGCTGGTCGGGCGCGAGAATCCGGAAAATAATTATCTGTTAGAGGAACTGCAGAATGGCAGCTGAAACCGGAATGACCGATAACCCCTACGGCATCCAGGCGCTCTGGACCCAGAGCGACTATGTCGGCAAGGGCGTCTTCGTCATCCTCATCACGATGTCGATATGGTCGTGGCTGGTAATGATCAACAAGTGGTTGGACCAGCGCACCCTGAAGAAGGCGGCCAGTGAGGCCGAAAAGAACTTTTTCTCGGCGGGGTCGATGCAGGAGGGCATCTCCAAGCTCAAGGGCAAGATAAATCCTTTCCGCGACATCGCGCAGGATGGACTCTCGGCCGTCGAGCATCACAAGAGGACGTCTTCAGCGCGTGATGTCACCAGCGCGATAGACATGGCCGAGTGGGTCCAGTCCCACGTCGACCGGCGCGCGACGATGCTCCAGTCCAGCCTGCAGAATGGCATGGTCGTGCTCGCGTCCGTCGGCGCCACATCCCCGTTCGTCGGACTGTTCGGCACGGTGTGGGGCATCTACCACGCGCTGATCAGCATCTCGATCGCCGGGCAGGCGTCCCTCGACAAGGTCGCGGGCCCGATCGGTGAAGCGCTGATCATGACGGCAATGGGACTCGCGGTCGCGGTGCCGGCAGTGCTGGGATTCAACGGCCTGCTGCGCGGCAACAAGGCTCTGATGGAGCGCGCGAATTACTTCGCGCACGACGTCCAGGCCGCGTTGATTGCCGGCTCGCGGGTTTCCGGGAAGTAGCTCGATGGCCATTGCGGTCGGCAAGGACGAAGGCGACCCGATGGTCGAGCCGAACGTCATTCCGCTCGTCGATGTCATGCTCGTGCTGCTGATCATCATGATCATCACGGTTCCGGTGATGATTCATGCCGTCAAGATCGACCTGCCCAAGGAGGTCAACAGGCCGACCGAGACCAAGCCGGAGAATATCAATCTCTCGATCGATTTCGACGGTGCGATCTACTGGAACGACAACAGCGTTGAAAAGAGCGCGCTCTTGAATTACGTGCTGGCCGGAAGCGGTCAAGGATCCGCAGCCGGAGGTTCATATCCGCGCTGACAAGCGGGCACGCTACGAGTATGTGGCCGATACCCTGCTTCTCCTGCAGCGCGGCGGCATGCGCAAGGTTGGCTTCATCGCGGAACGGCCCAAAGGCGAGTGACCGCGCCGATGGCGCGGCCCGGTTGACATGACGGGGCCCGCCACGGCGGGCCCTGTTTTTTGGCCCCGGGGCATACTGAACCAAGGCTGAACCTCAGGATAAATTTCAGGCGCCGGAACCGGCCGCAGCTAGTGCAGTCCACTTGAAGGAGAGCCGGCAAGACAGGCAGGCGGGTTTTGGGTTATAACCGCGCCCTCGCAGGCAGGCCTGCAGGGCAGTGAATCGAGGTAGGGGACGATGAAGGTAAAGGCTTACAGCGCTCAATGGCTGATCGTGGCGGTATCGGTGGCTGTCATCGCGGCTGCGATGCCGGTTACCGCGCATGCGAAGAAAAAGGGAGACGACGCCGCACCGGAATCGACCGCGCAGTTCAGCGTCGAGTTTCGCAAGATGGCGGCCAAGGTCCAGAAGTCCGTCAATGACAAGCAGTGGGCGGATGTCATTGCGGCATTGCCCGAGCTGGATGCATTGCCTGAGCTGACACCGGACGACATGAAGGCGATTGCAACCTGGCGCCTCCAGGCGACCCAGGCCACGGGCGACACGGAAGGGTTCATGTCGGCAATCGAGGTGTACCTCGACAGGAAATACGCGACGCCGGAACAGATCGGTCCCATGCACCAGCAGCTGGCCGCTTTCTACAACGGCAAGAAAGACCGTGAAAACACGCTGATGCACTATCAGGCGTTCATCGACGCAACCCCGGATGCCGAACCGGAAGAGCTCCAGACCCTCGGCAAGCTCTATCTCCAGAATTCGAAATACGCTGAATCGGCACAGTGGCTCGGCAAGGCCATCGACGTCACGAAGAGCCGCGGCGAAGTGCCTGACGATACCTGGTATCAGTTGCGAGACCGCTGTTTCGTCGAGCTGAAAGACCAGACGGCGCGCCTCGACAATCTCGAGGCACTGGTCGGGTACTATCCGGACAAGGAGTACTACAGCCGTATCGTCGCGGTTTACCAGATCGGGAGCAATGACGACCGCACGATTATGTTGAATGCCTATCGCGCGGCGGTTGCCGATCCAAGGGGCGGGCTGGCGACGGTCGGTGGCTATCTGGGCTATGCAGACACGGCGATGGTCGCAGGCAGCCCCGGTGAGGCCGCGAGGGGGCTCGAACGCGGTATGAAGGAGGGCATCGTTCCGAGCGTCGGCACCAATCAGACGGCGCTCCAGGACGCCAGGACGGCCATGGCCAGCGATCGCAAAACGCTGCCCAACGAGGCCGCGTCCGCCGCCAAGAACCCGAAAGGCGAGGTTGCCGTCAAGGTCGGCCTTGGCTACTACAGTACCGGCGATTATGAGAAAGCGATCGAGATGGTCCGCCTCGGTATTGGAAAAGGTGGCGTCGCGCGTCTCGATGACGCGAACTTGTTGCTGGGGGCGGCGCTCATGGAGCTCGGCCGGAGCGACGAGGCCAGGGCAGCATTCGAAGCAGCCCGGACCGCGGCAGGCGCGAATGTGTACATGGCACGGATCGCAGGTCTCTGGCTGTCCCGCCTGGGACGCCGGGATGCGACGCCGGTCGCCGGCTGAGGCAGGGGAGGAACGATGTTGAAATATCCCGATCTTCGCGCCAGCTTGCTGGCGACCCTGCTGGCGATACCACTCGCCGGCCTTGCAGCGCTTGCTGTGACTTCGGACGCGGTCGCGCAGGCACAGTCTTCCGGTGGCTGGCGCAAGGAAGTTGCCGACAAGGTCCAGTCCGCAAAGGATGTGGGCGCCAAGGGTAATTTCAGCGAGATGATCGGCCTGCTGAAGGAGGCAAAGGCCAAGGCTCCGTTGTCGCCGCAGGAGGAACAAGGTGTCAACGAATACCTGATCTATGCCGCGAGCAACGCGAAAGACTACAAGCTGGTCGTGCAGACGATCGACGAGCGCCTCGCGACCGGCCGCGTTGCTGGCGCCGACTTGATCCGCAAACTGCGTCTGAAGGCAACGACCCTTTACACGATGGGGGACTATCGGGCCTCCGCGGCCGCTTTTGGGAAACTGATCGCGACCCAGGGCTCCGCCACGGCCGACGACCTCATCCTGATGGGCAATGCGCAACTTGTGTTGCGGGATTACCGGGCTGCCATCCCGACCCTCGAGAAAGCGGTCGCTGCAGCGCAGAAAGCCGGCAAGCCGGCCTCGGTCGTTGCCAAGCTGCTGAAGGGCCTGTCCGCCTCATACGCCGCGATCAACAGCGACGCCAAGTACGTCGAGACATTGCATCGGCTGATAGCGGTTGCGCCGGAGTCTGGCGTGTTCAAGCAGCTGGCAAACGCCTACGAGGTTCAGTCAAAGAAAGATCCGGTCGTGATGATCAACATATACCGGCTTGGCGCATCGCGCGGCCTGCTGGGATCCGATCACTACGCGAAGTACGCGGAGGTGGCACTCGACATGGCGAGCCCGGGCGAAGCCGCGGCGATGCTGGAAAAGGGCATGTCGATCGGTGCGATCAAGAAAGACGACCGCAATAATCGCCTGCTGGTCGACGCCAAGTCACAGGTCGATCGGCTGAAAGCCGGCCTGCCGCAGCTCGAACGTGAAACGCTTGCCACCAAGAACGGAGACGCTGAAGCCAAGCTCGCGATCGCCTATTTTACGCTCAAGAATTATTCGAAAGCGATCGAAGCCGGCACACGCGGCAATGAGGAAGGTAAATTACGCCGGGCAGATGACCTGAACATGCTGCTCGGCATTGCATACGTCGAAAGCAAGAAATCCGCTGAAGCCAGGAACGCTTTCAAGAAGGCCGCGGCATCGGATGAGAAGGTGCGCGGCGTCGCCGATCTCTGGATTTCCCTGGCGACCTGATCTACGGGACAGCACCATGGTGCGACGGCCTGCAGAACGAGGCGGCCAGGGCAACATCCCGACCGAAGACCTGGTCTGCATGCTCGGCCGCATGGGCATCGACAGCGGCGTCGACCTCGACGCGGCGATCGCTGCCGCGCGCTGGATCGAGCAGCAGGTCGGTCGCGCGGTGCCCGGCATGCTGGTCAGGGCAGAGCCGTTTCCCGGTGCCGGCGCGCCTGTTGCGCAGCCGACGCCAACATCATCAGGGGGGTGAAACCGACATGACGATCAAGGCTGGCGACCGGATACCGAATGGCAAGCTTGAAGCGTGATGGGCAAGGACGGACCGATGAACGTCGCCGCCGAGGAACTGCTCGGCAAGGGCCGCGTGGTGCTGTTCTCGGTGCCGGGCGCGTTCACGCCGACCTGCAGCGCCAAGCACCTGCCGGGATTCATCGAGCAGGCCGCGGCATTGAAGGCGAAGGGCGTCGACAAGCTCGTGTGCCTCGCCGTCAACGACGTGTTCGTGATGGACGCCTGGGGCAAGTGCCGCGGGCGTCGGCGACGCTATCGTGATGGCGGCCGACGGCAATGGCGACTATTCGCGCGCGCTCGGGCTCGAACTCGATGCCCGCGGCACTCGGCATGGGCATGCGCGGCCAGCGCTTTGCGTCTCGTGATCGAGGATGGCGTCGTGAAGCAGGTCCACGTCGAGGCGCCGGGCGAGTTCAAGGTCTCGAGCGCCGAGCACATCCTCGGGACAGCTCTCGTTGACGATCGATACGCCGTCGATCCTGTATGCGGCCCTGCTCGGCCTGCTGCTGATCGCCCTTCAGCGTCAATGTCGTGCTGGCGCGGCGACGTTTTCGCGTCGGTCTCGGAGACGGCACGGAGGAGGGCATGCAGCAGGCCGTCCGCGTGCAGGCCAACTTCGCCGAGTACGTGCCGCTCGCCGTGCTATGCTGCTCGTCCTGGCGGAGTTGACCGGCATGCCGACGGCCGCGGTGCATGTCGCAGGCATCCTGCTGGTGACAAGCCGGGTGCTGCATGCCTGGGGCCTGTCGCACAGCCCCGGCCGGACATTCGGGCGCTTCTACGGTACGGCGGGCACCTGGCTGGTGATCATCGGCCTGTCGCTGTGGCTGTTGTTCGCGACTACAGCTTTTTCTCGATCTCGGGGATCAGGCTGAACAGGTCGCCGACCAGGCCGTAGTCGGCGACCTCGAAGATCGGCGCCTCGGCGTCCTTGTTGATCGCGACGATCGTGCGCGCGTCCTTGATGCCCGTCAGGTGCTGGATTGCGCCGCTGATGCCGATGGCGATGTACAGCTCCGGCGCGATGATCTTGCCGGTCTGGCCGACCTGCAGCTCGTTCGGAGCGTAGCCGGCATCGACCGCGGCGCGCGAAGCGCCGATCGCCGCGCCGATGCGGTCCGCAAGACCCTGGATCAGCGCGAAGTTCTCGGCGCTGCCGAGCGCGCGGCCGCCGGAGACGACCCGCGCGGCGGTCTGCAGGTCCGGCCGGTCGCTCCGCGCGGCCGACACCGACACGAAGCGCGTATGCGTCGGCAGCGACGACGTCGAGCTGCACGTGACTCGACCGTTGCGCTGCCGCCCTGGGCCGCGGCCTGATACGAGGCGACCCGCACGGTCGCGACGATCGGCCGGCCGGCGGCGGCCTCGACGGTCGCGATCGCGTTGCCGGCGTAGCACCGGTCGCCGGAAGCGCTGGGCAGACTCGACGCCATGACGTCGCTGACCTGCGGGGCGTCGAGCAGCGCGGCGACGCGCGGCATCAGGTCCTTGCCGAAGGTCGTCGACGGCCCGAACACATGGCTGTGCCCGTCTGCGAGCCGCGCGACCTGCGGCGCCAGCACGGCGGCGAGCGCTGGCTCGTTGGCGGGATGGTCCGACCAGCAGCACGCGGCCGACGCCCGCGATCGCGGCCGCCGCCGCCGCGACGCGCGCCGCCGTCCGACGGCCAGCACGGCGACGGTGATCTCCGGCGTCCGGGAATGCTGGCGGCGCAACTGACGCACTTGGCGACCGCCGCATTGAGCTTGCCGCCGCATGCTCGGCGACGATCAGTATGCGATTCATCAGACTAGTCCCTTCTGGCGTCAGCGCGGCGACCAGTTCGGCGGCGTCCTTGACCATGACGCCCTTCTGGCGTTGCGGCGGCGGCTCGAACTTCAGGACCTTGAGCCGCTCGGCCGCCGTCGACGCCGAGCGCCGCCAGGTCGGTCACGTCCAGCGGTTTCTTCTTCGCCTTCATGATGTCCGGGCAGCTTGACGTAGCGCGGCTCGTTGAGCCGCAGGTCCGTCGTCACGACGGCCGGCAGGTCAACTTCGATGATCTCGAGTCCGGCATCGACCTCGCGCGTCACGCGCGCCGTCTGTGCCGTCGAGTTCGATCTTCGAGGCAAATGTCGCCTGCGGGCGGTCCCAGAGTCGCGGCCAGCATCTGGCCCATCTGGTTGCAGTCGTCGTCGATGGCCTGCTTGCCGAGGATCACGATGATCGGCTGCTCGCGCTCGACGAGCTTGTGCAGCACGCGCGCTGCGACCATGGACGGTTCGGCTGCGAGATCCGTCCTCACGAGGATGGCGCGGTCGGCGCCCATCGCGAGCGCAGTGCGCAATTGCTGTTGGGCGTCGTCCGTCCCGATGCTGATGACGACGACCTCGTCGGCTTCGCCGCGCTCGCTTGATGCGCAGCGCCTCCTCGAGCGCGATCTCGTCGAATGGATTGATGCTCATCTTGACGCCGTCCGTGACGACACCGGTGCCGTCCGGGCGTACCCGGACCCGCACGTTGTAATCGATGACCCGCTTGATGCCGACCAGTATCTTGCGCATGCGCTCAGTCTCCCTGAGCTCAGGCGAATCGTATCATTGGCAGGCAGCCATGCGTCGTGGCTCGATGACATCAAAAAACAAAGTATGATTAATGCACTTAGCGAGCAGCATACTATGTCAGTGCGATTCTCATTGATACTGCGCCGCGAGGGCTTGCCACCTCGTGCCGGAGGGCTAGTTTCTCGCAACAGCGCAGGGAACGGCATGCGCACCGAGGTAACCGCCCCACCGACAACGAGAACCAAGACTTGGGGTACGAGGGGAGCATCCGCATGACGCATAGACGCGCGCGGATGCATGACAGAGCGGCTTCGCTGAAGCCGCTTCTTTTTTTGCCGGCGTGGCACGGCCGCATGACGATGCTGGCTTACATCGCGAGGCGCCTGCTCGGCGCGATTCCGACGCTTGCGGTCATCGTCGCGCTTTCCTTCCTGATGACGCGCCTCGCGCCGGGCGGACCATTCGACGAGGAGCAGGCGCTGCCGCCGGAGATCCGCGCCAATCTCGAGGCGGCCTACGGCCTCGACCAGCCGCTCGCCGTCGCAGTTCGGCCGCTACGTTGCCGGACTCGCTGCGCGGCGATTTCGGGCCGTCGTTCAAGTTCCGCGACTTCACGGTCACCGAACTGATCGCGCAGTGGCCTGCCGGTGAGTCTCACGATCGGCGCCGCGGCGCTGCTGCTCGCGCTCGCGCTCGGCTGCCCGCCGGCATCTGGGCTGCGCTTGCGCCGGGATCGCGGCCCGCGACCGGCCGTCATGGCCGCTTGCGGTCGCCGGGCATCTGCGGTACCGGTGTTCGTCATTGCGCCGTTGCTCGCGCTCGTGTTCGGCATCTGGCTGCACTGGCTGCCGGTCGCCGGCTGGGAGCCGGGCCGCCCGCGCGACCTGGTGCTGCCGGTCGTGACGCTGGCGCTGCCGGTGATCGCGTACCTCGCGCGCCTGTACGCGCGGCAGCCTGCTCGAGGTGCTGCGTGCGCCCTGGATCCGCGCGGCGCGTGCCCGCGGCCTGCCGCAGCGCCGGATCGTGCCTCGTGCACGCGCTGCCGGCAGCGCTGCTGCCGGTCGTCAGTTTCCTGGGTCCGGCGGCCGCAGCGCGTGCTGACCGGATCGCTGGTCGTCGAGACACATGTTCGGCCTGCCGGGCATGGGACGTCACCTGGTGCAGGGCGCGCTGAATCGCGACTACACGCTGGTCATGGGCATGGTCATCGTCTACGCGGCGCTGATGATCGCCCTCAATCTCGCTGGCCGACCTGGTCTATGCCTGGCTCGATCCGCGCATCCGGCGGGAGCGGCGGCCGTGAGCGGGGCGGACTCTGGCGCGATGCGCACTGCCGCGCTCGCGCGGAATCGCATGGCGATGGCGTGCCTCGCGATCCTCTGCTGCTCGGTGCTCGTGGCCGCGTCGCCGGCCCTGGCTGCTCGACTATCGCCAGGATGAGATCGACTGGGCACACATGGCGGTGCCGCCGTTCGACCGCCGCAGGCCACTGGCTCGGCACCGACCGGCTCGGCCGCGACCTGCTGGTGCGGACGCTGCACGGCCTGCGCGTTTCGCTGGCGCATCGCGCTGCGCGCGACGCTCGTCGAGCCTGGTCGATCGGCGTCGGCTGGGGCGCGCTGGCCGGCTACCTGCGCGGCCGCGCCGACGCGCTGATGATGCGCTTCGTCGACGTGCTGTACGCGCTGCCGCAGGTCTTCTTCGTGATCATCCTGACGGTCGTGTTCGGGCGCAGCCCGCCGACGCTGCTGGTTGCGATCGGCGCCTTCGGCTGGCTGACCATGGCGCGCATCGTGCGCGGCCAGGCGCTGGCGCTGCGCGAGCGCGAGTTCGTCGAGGCCGCCGTCGTCGGCGGCGCGGCACGGCGCGCATCGTCGCGCGCCACATCGTGCCGAACCTGCTCGGGCCCGGTGATCGTCTACGCGACGCTGACGGTGCCGCAGGTGATCCTGGTCGAGAGCTTCCTGAGCTTCCTCGGCATCGGCATCCAGGAGCCGCTCGCGAGCCTCGGCAACCTGATCGCCGACGGCGCGCGGAAATGGAGACCGCGCCCTGGATGCTGCTGGTCCCGGCCGGCTGCCTCGTGCTGCTCGTGTTCTGCTTCAACTTCCTGGGCGACGGCCTGCGCGACGCCCTCGACCCGCGGGACCGCTGATGGCGCTGCTCGAAATCGCGGAGCTGACCGTCGATTTCTCGGGCCGGAGCGGCCGTCCGCGCCGTGGACCACGTCGACCTCGCGGTGCGAGCGCGCAGAGCTGCGTCGCCATCGTCGGTGAATCCGGCTCCGGCAAGAGCCAGTTGCTGCTGGCCTGCACGGGCCTGCTCGCCGCCAATGGCCGCGCCGACCGGCTCCGTGCGCTTCGACCAGCACGGAGCTGCTTGGCGCTGACGACCCGCGGCGCGACGTCCGCGGTCGCGGCATCGGGTTCGTGTTCCAGGATGCGTCGGGCAGCCTGACGCCGCATCGGCGCATCGGCGATCAGCTGGCCGAGGTCGCGATCGCGGCGCGCGGCGTCAGCGAGGCAGGCGGCGCTCGTCGATGCGGAGCGCATGCTCGATCGCGTGCGCCTGCCGGACGCGCAGCGCCGCTTCTGCGCGAGTATCCGCACGAGCTGTCGGGCGGCATGCGCCAGCGCGTCGCGATCGCGGCGCGCTGATGTCCGCAGCCGCAGCTGCTGTTCGCGGACGAACCGACGACCGCGCTCGACGTCACCGTGCAGGCGGAGATCATGGCCCTGCTCGCCGAACTGTGCCGCGAGCTCGGCATGGCGCATGCTGCTCGTGACCCACGACCTCGGCGTGGTCGCGGCCTCGCCGACCGCATCGCGGTCATGTATGCGGGCCGGATCGTCGAGTCGGCGGCGGCTTCGCGGCTTCCTGACCGGGCCCCGCCATCCCTACAGCGCCGGGCTGCTGGCGACGGTGCCACGCTCGATGACCCACCGGCCGGGAATTGCGGACTATCGCGGCACGCCACCGCGCGCCGGGCGCAGATCTTGCCAGGCTGCCGCTTCGAGCCGCGCTGCGAGCGTGCCAGGGCTCGTTGCAGCGTCGAGGATCCGCCGTTCCTCAGGCATGGCGCAGACGGGGTCGCCTGCCACTTTCCGCTGGATCGGGGCGAGGCGATGAGCACGCTGCTGGAAGTGCAGCGGCGTTACCGTCAGATACGCGATGGCCGGCGGGTCGCGCCGGCCCAGGGTCACGGCGGTCGACGACGTCAGCTTCATGCTTCGATCGGGCGAAATGCTCGGTCTGGTCGGCGAGTCCGGCTGCGGAAAGTCCACGCTGGGCCGCGCGATCCTCCGGCTCGTGCCGCTGGCCGCAGGCGAGGTGCACTGGCGTGGCCGGCGCATCGATCGGCTCGGGCGCAAGGAATTCCGGGCGCTGCGGCGCGAGCTGCAGCTCGTGTTCCAGGATCCCCACGCCAGCCTCGATCCGCGCATGACGATCGCGGAGAGCGTCGCCGAGCCGCTGCGCGCATTGAGCCAGGACTCACCCGCGCACAGCGCCTTGCGCGCGCCGCGGCTTTGCTTGAGGAGGTCGGGCTCGCTCCCGAACTCGCGGATCGCTATCCGCACCAGGTGAGCGGCGGCCAGCTGCAGCGCGCGGTCATCGCGCGTGCGCTGATTGTCGATCCGCGGCTCATCGTCTGCGACGAACCGGTCAGTGCGCTCGACGTCTCGGTCCAGGGACAGATCGTCAACCTGCTGGCGCGGATCCGTCGCGAGCGCGGGCTGGCGAGCCTGTTCATCAGTCACAACCTTGCCGTCGTCGCCGGACTTTGCGAGCGCGTCATGGTCATGTACCTGGGGCGCATCGTGGAGATTGCGCCGCGCGGCTGCGCTCGTGCCCGCGCCGCTGCATCCGTACTCGAGAATGCTGCTCGACGCAGTGCCACGCGTTTCGCCGTCGAAGCGTTGGAAGATTGCGGCAGTGCCCGTGGTGAAGCTGCCGGTAGCGCCATCGGCAGGCTGCGCGTTCGCAGCGCGCTGTCCGCATGTCATTGCACGCTGCCACTCGGAGCGCCCGCAGTTGCAGTCACGGCATGACGGTCGCCTGGTCGCCTGCCATCGCGCGGCTGAATGGCAGGACGGCCTGCCTTCGGCCGCAGCCTGAATCGGCCTTTCCCGGGCTCGCACCATGAGCCTGCCCCTGCGGTAGGCTCAGTGGTGTGACTGCCCATCCTGGGTCCGGTGGCATTGTGCTGACGCAGAATCTGCGGCAGGCGCGCATCCTGCGACGCCTGCACGATCGCGCGCAGATCGCGGCTGGCCAGGAGGTCTGGCTCAGCGCACAGCTGCTGCCCTTTGACGCCTGGCTGGAAACGCAGTGGCAGGAAGCGGCAGCGGCGCGAACCGAGCTGCCCGCTCTGCTGCAACCCGCCGCGCGTTGACTGGCTCTGGCGGCAACAGACCCGGCGCGACGCGCCCGGGCTCATCGATCCAGCCGATCTCGCCGGACGTGCGCGCGCGAGCTGGCTGCGCCTTCGGGCATATGGCGGCAAACTGTCAGACCTCGAGCGCTGGCCGATGACACTCGACCAGCAGGCGTTTTTCTCCTGGGGGCGATCGGTCGAGGCGGAATTCGCCGAACGGGGGGTTCACGATCCTGCCGATCTTGCGCGCCTGTTCGTTGAGATGCGCGCCGTGCCGTCGCCGGGCCCGCCACTCACGCTGACCGGTTTCCGGAGCCTGACGGCCTCGCAGTTGGCGTTGGTCGCCGCCTTGCGCAGGCGCGGCTGGTCGGCGGACGTCGATGCGCCGGCGCCTCCTGTTGCAGGCACATGGCATCACACGGCCCAGGATCCGGCAGCGGAGCAGGACGCAATGCTTGGGTGGATCCGCGGGCAGCTCGAGCGCAAGCCCGAAGGAATCCACGGCCTGATCGTGCCCGATCTCGCGGCGCGGCGCGGCGCGGTCGAGCGGGCACTTGCCGCGGCCTTGCAACCCGAGATCGAATTGCCGGGCGCCGCATCACGGGACCGCGTATTCGATCTCGCGGGAGGACCGCCGCTGCTCGCGCAACCTGTCGTGGAGACCGCTCTGGCGCTGCTCGAATTTGTGCGCGAGCCCCTGCCATGGTCCACGGTGAGCAGGCTGCTCCGCAGCCCGCATCTTGCTGGTGCCACGACGGAATGGAATGCGAGGATCCGTCTCGACCTGGACCTGCGATCGGTGGATCCTTCGCTGCACTGGACGACCGCCGCGCTGCGCGAGCGTGCGGAACGCTCCGGCGCGAAAACATTCACCGCGATCCTTGCTGCCGCGATCGCAGCGCTTCGCGGCAGGCCGCGGCGTCGCGCGGGAGCCTGGGCTGAGGCCTTCGCCGCCAGCCTGGCAGCCTGGGGCTGGCCGGGCGGTCAGCAACTGGACAGCGGCGAATTCCAGGCGGCACAGGCATTTGGAGAACGGCTGCGCGACCTGGCGCGCCTCGATCCGGTGGTCAACGAGTTCACGGCAACCGAAGCCCTGCGCGAATTGCGCCGCGCCCTCGACGCTCCGTTCCAGCCCGAGCGGGGGGAACCCGCAGTTTTCGTGCTCGACTCACTGGATGACCCCGGCATCCGATTTGACAGCCTGTGGGTTTCTGGCCTGACCGCAGCCGCATGGCCAAGGCCGGCAGCCGTCGATCCGCTTCTGCCTATCGAAGTTCAGCGCAATCTCGTCATGCCGGGTGTCACGGCGGAAGGATGCGTTGCCGATGCGCGATCGGTAATAGAACGCTGGCAATGGCAGAGTGCGGAACTCGTGTTGTCCTGGCCGCGTTTCGAGAATGACACCGAGGTGGACGGCTCGCCCCTGATTCCGGGCACGGCGCAGCCCTTGGCGCAGCCGGCGCAGCTTCGCGTGCGCGACCAGCTGACGTTTGATTCAGGCGGCCTCGAACCGATGCCTGCGGACCCGGCGCCGCCGCGCGCACAAGGCCCTGCGCGCGGTGGTGCGCGCGTGCTCGAGCTGCAGTCGCAGTGCCCGTTTCGCGCATTCGCGGAACTACGCCTGGGTGCAGAGCCACTGGAAGAACCGCAGGCCGGCGTAGAGCGCCGGATCCGCGGCACGATTCTGCATCGCGCGCTGGAAGGGTTCTGGTCCGAAACACGATCTCTGGCTGGATTGCTGGGCCTTGGGCCGGCGGAGCGCATGGAGCGGGTTTCCGCCTGGGTGGAGAAGGCGCTGCGCATCGGTCTGCCCGCCGGTACCAGCGCACGCCTGCGCCTCCTGGAACGCGACTGGCAGCGCCTTGCTGTCGAGAATCTGCTGGCGGTTGAGCGGTTGCGGCCAGACTTCGCCATCGAAGAGGCTGAGCGCTCGATGGAACGCGAAATCGGCGGGCTTCGCCTGAAGCTGCAGGTGGACCGCGTGGACCGCGTCGGCAATGATCTGCTGGTCATCGACTATAAGACCGGCAAGGCGTCGCCGAAACAGTGGCGCGGTGCGCGCATGGATGCACCGCAGCTGCCGCTTTATGCCGTGCTGCATGCGGGGCGCCCCCATGGCGTTGCCGTGGCGACGGTGACTGCAGCCGGAGCGCGTTTCCATGGCGTTGCGAGCGAAGCGGGAGTTGTCGACGACCTGCTGCCAGCCGGCAAGTTCCGGCTTACCGAGGATCGTCAGGCGGGGTTCGACTGGCAGCAGATCACGACGCACTGGCATGCCTGGCTCGAGCGGCTCGCGCGTGACCATGTCGCCGGGCGCGCCGACGTGGATCCCAAGCTCGGGGCCATGACCTGCCGCCGTTGCCACCTGAGCGCATTGTGCCGGGTTGCCAGCGTACTTCCGGACGAACCGGATCCGGAGGAGGCGCGCGACGATGAATGATGCCGCGCGCATGGACCTGGATCTTCGCCGGCGCGCGATTGAACCGGATCGTTCTTTCATCGTGCAGGCCCCTGCTGGGTCCGGCAAGACCAGCCTGCTCACGCTGCGCTTCCTGCGTCTGCTTGCCATCGTCGAGCGCCCGGAGGAGATCGTCGCGATCACGTTTACCCGCAAGGCGGCGAGCGAGATGCGGCATCGCATCGTGGCCGCTCTCGCGGCAGCCGCCGGGCCGCCGCCCGGGACCGGTGCAAGGGAACACGAGCACGAACTCCACCGGCTCGCGGCCGCAGCACTTGCCCGCAGCCGCGCACGCGACTGGGGGCTCGAATTCAATCCCGCGCGCCTGCACGTGCAGACCATCGACGGCCTGAATCATTGGCTGGCCCGCCGGCTGCCGCTTGCGGCGCGCATCGGGCTTTCGGCGGCGCTGGTGGACGACGCGAGGCCCCTGTATGCCGAGGCCGCCACGCGGTTTGTATCGCAGCTGGAAGCGGATAGCCCGGTCGCGGCGCAAATCGAACGGCTGGCACGTGCGCTCGAGCACGATCCTCAAAAGCTGTCGCGGGTGATCGAAGGCATGCTGGGTGCGCGAGAGTTGTGGCTGCCGAAGCTGCTCGAGTCGTCCGGAAAATCGGACCTGCGGAGCGAAATCGACCGCCTGCTCAACGCCGCCATCGAGCTGGAACTTGGACGCATCGCGCGGGCAATCGGATACGTGGATCTCGTGCCGTTGCTCGAACTGGTCAGCGAGGCAGCAACATCGGGCCCACCGGATAGTCCGCTCCGCCAACTTGCAGGGCTCGTGGAGCTGCCGCCGGCCACGGTTGCGGGTGTCGCGCTCTGGCGGGCGCTGGCGGACCTGCTGCTGACAGGGGCCGGCAACGGTGCAGTGCGCAAGCAAGTCACCAGAAACCAGGGCTTTCTTCCGGCGAGCGAAGGTTCGCACTGGGCGGAGCTGAAGAAACGCATGACGACGATGCTGGCGGAGTTCGCGCAGCGGCCGGACTTCGCGACGGCACTCGCGCGCAGCAGGCAGTTGCCGCCGGCGCGGCTTACTGATGTCCAGTGGGAGCGCATCGATGCACTGCGCACGGCCATGCCGCAGGCTGTTGCGCAGTTGCTGATGTTGTTTTCGGAGCGCGCCCGCCTGGACCACCCCGCGGTCGCGGCGGCCGCGCGCAACGCTCTTGGAGATGAATCGTCGCCGACGGAGCTGGCGCTTGCGCTTGACTACCGCATCAGGCATTTGCTCGTCGACGAATACCAGGATACGTCGCCGGCACAGGAACGCCTGCTTGAACTTCTGGTTGCCGGCTGGCAGCCGGGCGACGGACGCAGCCTCTTCTGCGTCGGCGACCCGATGCAATCCATCTACGCATTCAGGGAAGCGGACGTCACCTTGTTCCTGCAGGCGCAGCGCCAGGGTGTCGGTGGCGTACAGCTTGATACCGGCCGTCTCGCACGGAATTTCCGTTCCTGCTCGTCGATTGTTGGCTGGGTGAATGACACGTTTGCAGGCCTGCTTCCCCCTGAAGATGATTTCGAGCGTGGCGCTGTGCGCTACTCACCCGCAAGTGCCGTCGAGCCGGACATCCCGGGCGCCGGCGTGCAAGTCCACGCGCTGATCGACGCCGGCGATGCGGCGATGGGTACCGAGACTGCCCGGGTGATTACACAGGCTCTCAGCCAGGGCGAGCCGGGCAAGCTGCCCTCGATCGCGGTGCTGGTCCGCGGGCGTGCGTCTCTGCCGCCATTGCTGGAGGCATTGCGCGCGGGACACATCGAGTACCGCGGTGTAGAACTCGAATCACTGGCTGACCGGCCTGCCGTTCGCGACCTGGTTGCGCTGGTCAAGGCCATGCTGCACGGCGGTGATCGCACGGCCTGGCTTGCCGTCCTGCGGGCACCGTGGTGCGGACTGACGCTTGCGGATCTCCATGCGCTGGTGGCTGGTGAAGAAGAGCCGATACTTGCCCTTGTCCGGGACCCTGCCGCCCTGGGGCGAATTTCGGGTGACGCGAGTGCGCGGCTTGCCTGGCTTGCACCATGGCTGGTGGCGGCAATTTCAGAGCGCGGTTCACGCTCGCTGGGTTCCTGGCTCAAGTCGGCATGGCTTGCGATCGCGGGACCGGCGACCGTGGAGGACCCATCCGATCTTGCGAATGCAGAACTCCTGTTCGCGGCGCTCGACCTGCTCGAGCAGGAGACGGGCAGTTGCCCCGAGGCTTCCGCCATCGACACCGCAGTCGACGGGATCAAGGCCTCTCCACTCGGCAGCGAATCGGCCTCCGTGCAGCTGATGACGATTCATCGCGCCAAGGGACTCGAGTTCGATGTCGTGATCCTGCCCGACCTGCAACGCTCTCCACGTCGCCCGGAACGGCCATTGCTGTACTGGAACCATGTCGCGGTCGGGCCGGGGCAGCGCGGCATCGTACTCGCGAGTCGCGGCGACGAGGAGGGCGCCGGAGAAAGCGATGCGCTCGAGCTCTGGATGAAACGCCTGTCGATGGAACGGGATTCCCTGGAACTCGGGCGGCTGGCCTATGTGGCGGCGACGCGTGCGCGACGCGAGTTGCACCTGATCGGTAGCGCGAGTTCCATGCCAGCCGGGGAAGACCGGGCGCTCCGGCGGCCGCCGCGCGGCAGCCTGCTCCATTTCCTGTGGCCGGCGCTTTCGGGCGAATTTCACGAGAGCCTGGCGCGTGCAACGGCGGCGGCGGAGCACGGCGCCGCGGATCGCGGCAGGCCAAGACTGGCGGCGCCTCCGCTTGCAAGGCTGCCGCTCGGTTTCGAGCCGCCTGCACCGGCGGAGCTGCTGCGCCCGTCGAGACTGCGCATTGCGAGTGGCTCTGCGACTTCGATCAGGCCGGATTTTGACTGGGCAGGTGCGATCGCCCAGGCAACGGGGCAGGTCGTGCACCTGGAACTGCAACGGCTGGCGCGGGCGGGAGTGAGTCCGGCTCAGTGGCCCCTGCGCCAGGCGGTCTGGCGAAGGGAGTTGCACCTGGCCGGGATCGACGAGGCGCACCTTCCAGTGGCGCTCGCGCGCGTGGACCGGGCAATGCGCGGCATTGTCGCAAGCGCGACCGCGGCGCGCCTGCTCGACCCTGCGCTCGCCGAAGCCTCGAGCGAGCTCGCGCTGACGGCCGTCGTTGACGGTGTCATCCAGAGCATCAGGATCGACCGTAGCTTTGTGGACGCCGTAGGCCGGCGCTGGATTGTCGATTGGAAGACCAGCTCGCACGAAGGCGGCGACATCGAGGCGTTTCTGGACAACGAGCTGGCACGCTACACGGAGCAGCTACAGCGTTACGCCTGGGTGATGAAGCGCGTCGACGGTCGTCCCCAGCGCGTCGGCCTTTATTTCCCCCTGCACGATGCCTGGCGCGAGCTCGCGCTATAGCGTTCCCTCGACGCTGAACGGGCGGCGTCCCGCGCTATCCGGTGGCCCGAGGGAGGAGAGCGTGTCGAAGATGGCGGGACCGGCGCCGGGTCCCGGCGCGACTTCGCCGCTGACGAAATAGCTGCGGTCGCGCTTGAGTTCAATCGTGCCACGCACCCGCAAGGGTCCGCCGAGATCAGCTAGCCTGCCGGTCAGCGTGCCCGTGCCCACCGCGCCTTCGCCGATCGTCAGTTCAAAGTCACCGAGCTCCGCGCCCCCCGGGCCCGGGGCCCTGAGACTGCGGACGAACAGCCTGCCCTCAGCGTCCCGCGGCAGGCCTTCGACAATGCGGACCCTGACGATCTCAAGTTCCAGCCGCCCGGTCCAGCCCACAGGCGACGCCAGGCCTTCCAGGAGCGTAATCGGCAGGTTTCCCGTCAGGTCGTGGATGTCGATCGGATCGGCATCGAAGCCACCACTGAACGTGCCGGCAGATCTGCCCGCCGGCGGGTTGCAGGGATACGCGGCAGGACCATTCCAGGACCAATAGCGGCCAGGGACGGCAGGACCAGCGTGTAGGGCCCAACTCGTGGCCCTGCAGATTCACGCCGGCCGCGCGCCCGACCAGATCGTGCCGTCGAGCCCGGTCAAGCTGAGACCAGGCGGCACCCAGCGGGCGAGCAGGTGAGCGGGCACGAGCGCGATCGCGAATACCAGGAATGCGGCGATGCCCGCCGCGACCAGCAGGCTCCTGCGCGTCATGTCCTAGTGGCCGCCCAGTACGAGACGTCGCGTCGACGCGGCCCGGCTCGCCGCTGGCATTGACGCTCGCGGTTTCGATGACCACTCCGCGCTCCCGTTGCAGGCGCGCGAGGCACAAGCGCCAGGGCATCGAAGGAAGCGTTCTTGAAGCGTACGCGCATTGAGCCGGGTCCCGCCGGCTCGACGCCCTCGATGGCTTCACCGAGGCCGGACTCACGGGCGGTGCGATCCACGGCGATGGCAAGCGATTCGCCGGCGCGTGCCGCCGGCATCGCCTGCAGGCGCGGTGTGACGGCCACGATCCACGCAAGCAGCTCCTGCTTGCCCTCGACCCGCTGCCCGGCCGCCGCGGCTGCGCCGCCGAGCTTCCAGACTCCGCCGATCAGCAACAGCGCGGACGCCACCACGGCACCCCAGGCCACGACGCGCTGTTCGCGCTCCGACAGCGACTCATGCCATTTGCGAAAAATCATGACGCGGGCCCCGGTGACATTGACCTGCGCCGACACGCCCTTGTCACCCGGCGTCGTGGACTCGACATCGGCAGTCAGGCCACGCGCGGTCAGCGCCTGTGCGAATCGCGCGAGTGCGTCGGTGTCGGCGGCCACCAGCTGCAGCTGCAAAGACCCGTTTCGCCATCCCAGCGATTCGATCGTGGGGCCGCCGGCGCCGCCCATGGCCCCGCCGACTGCGGCGAGCCGCGCGAGCAGCCCCGCGGGATCCGCAGCGCCACCGCCCGCGAGCCGCTGCCCGATCTGCGCGCGGGCATCCACGACGCGCTCGACATCCGGCATGGCGATGCGAACGGCCTGTTCGATCGCGGCATCGAGTCGCTTCTCCTCCGCGCGCAGGCGCAGCAGGTCATACCCGTGGACGCCGATGTGCAGGCCGAGTGCCGCAAGCGCCAGAAAAGCGGCGATGCGCCAGCGTTGCCATTGGGCGCGCCAGCCGGTGCGGCGGGCGAAGTCGCCCTGCAGCAGTGACAGCGCGTCGCTACGCACGCTGCCCGAGGCGAGCAACGGCAGTGCGCCGTCGGGTAGAAGCTGCAGGTCGAGACTGCCGGTCACTTCGCGCAGCGCCTCGATCATCTCGCGCGAGTGCTGCCAGTCGAGCTGCGAGACGTAGAGCTGGACGTGACGGTCCTCGCCCTCGAGCCCCGCGAGTGTGAATGCCTCGGTCAGCGGCTCGGCATCGAGCGCAACCGGCAGCACGCCGGGCGCACGCACCAGGAGCTGGCCCGAATCGATGACGGCGACGAGTCTTGCCCGGGTTGTCGGGAACGCAAAGCGTGCTCGGGAACGAGGGCCTGCGGCTCGAGCCCGGCCGCCTTCAACGCATCGAGCCAGCTGCGCAGTTCGTCGCGCCGCACGGCCGCGACCAGGGTGCGGCCGCCGGCGTCGGTGCGGCCCGACGGCAAAGTGAAACTGCTCGACTTCTCCGGCCAGCGATTCTTCCATCGCATAGGGGACGACCTGTGCGATGCGTGCGCCGCCCTTCACCGGCAACTCGGGTTGGGCGAGTGTCACGCTCGCGCCTGGCGCGATGACCACGAGGCGCGCTCGGCGGCGATCGGCGCCGCGTCCGCGAGCGTTGCCGGTCGACACCGGGCCGATGCGTCCGCCATCGGCGTCCGGTGATGATCCAAGACTGACCGGATCCGCCAGCCGCAGGACGAGGAATTTGATTCATGCGCTCACTCGGTGCCTGTTGAACGCAGCACGGTCCGGCTGCCGCCGGCGCTGTTTCGCTCGATCAGACTGTACAGCGTGAGTTCCGAGGTGCCAATACGGACGGCGGTCACGGCGCGGAACCAGTTCGAAGTTTGGGAAATGATCTGGCTGCAGCGCCTGTTTTTCCTCCACGCTCATTGGCGGCGCCTGCACGTCGTCCACGGTCGGAAAACAGCCGTTCTTGCGGTTCGCCGCCAGCGAATCGACGTCGCCGAAGTCGGTTCCGACCTCGACCAGGGCCGCGAGCACCGGCGCCGATGGCCGTGCAGATATTGATCTGCGTGCCGAGCGGCAATGCCGCCACGTAAGGCTGGATGCGCTGGAACTCTTCGAGTGTCATGCCGGGCAGTGCCATCAGCTCCGTGGTCGTCGTCACCGGGCCATTGGCCGCCAGATAGGGCGGATTCTGGGAAAGATAATTACCGTCCTCCGCGCCATCGGGAAATCCTGCCACAGTGTCGATATCGAGCCAGTCCGCCGCCATGCGTGCCCAGCGCCGGTTCGCGCCCACATTCTCGAGCAGCCGTTCGAAGCGCTCGATCTGGCGTTCGTTGGCTTCGCCTGCGTCGTTGATCAGGTTGTTGAGGTTGAACCGCCCCTGCATGTCCTCCAGCGCACCGCGTACGACGCCGCCGTCGACGGGTAGCGGAGGAATCGGCTGCGCCCAGTTCTCACCGAGGTGATCGGTTTCTTCGAGTCCTCGCAGTCCTTGCGCAGCACCTCGATTGCCCAGGCCTCGGCGCCGAGCGCGACATGCCAGGCCTGGTCCAGCGCGATCAGCCCCGCGGTGCGCCGCTGGTCGAGCGATGCGCGCGTGCCGATGCGCACGGCGAGCACGGTCGCGATCGCGACCATGACGATCGCGATGATCAGGGCGACGCCGCGCTGCTTCATCCAGGCACCTCGATGAGGCGCTTCAATTCGCCATAGTCGGCCAGCACGATCGTGATCTCGACCGCCATGGGACGTGACCGGAATCCGATGTCGCCGGCGCTGCCGAGCGCGGGCCACTGGGCGACCCATTCGCGGCCCGAATTCATGTAGCGGATCTCGATGCGCTCGACCCCGGTCAGCAGCTTGCGCGCGACCGGGAGATTGGCGAGTGTCGGGTCGGTGACATTCCAGTACTCGCGGATCAGCGTGCGGTCCTCAATGCGGTAGCTGACGCGCTGCACCGTGCCGCGGGCCCCGCCGGCGCCATTCGGCCACCCGGCGTGCGAAAGCTCGGCCAGGGACAGGCCGTTCGGGTCGCGACGGAGCGCGGCACGGAATCCGTCGCCGATCGGCTCGCGAACGGGTCTCGGGACCAGCGTGCGGAAGTCGCCGGTCAGGAGGCTCATCGCCCGCTGGACTTCCTTCAGGCGGTCCATGTGGCTGCCGGCGTTACCGACGGTGACCCGCGCCTCGGTGACTGCACGATAGGCCATCACGCTCATGATCGACAGGATCGCGACGGAGACCAGGACCTCGAGCAGCGTGAATCCGCGTCCACGATTCATGGATCCTCCCCGTCATCAGGCTCTTCGGGCGGGGCCCCCTTGTTCCAAGGTTGCGAAGAAGGTGCGGTGGCGGTCGCGGTCGCGCCGATGAACCCCGCGAGGGTTACAAGCGCGGAATCCTCGGCATCGTCCTCGCGGCGCACGCGCAAGTCGATGCGCCTGAGGCCCTCGACCGGCGTCTGCGAGACGGTTGCGCTCCAGTGCCAGCGGCGGCCGGCGAAGTCGACATCACCCTCGGTCTTGTCCACCGAGGGGAATTCACCGGACAATCGGATCTCGGTGATCCGATTGTCGGCGATCCATTCGGCCATGCTCTTGTCGCGTAAGTAACCGATATTGCCCGCCGTGTCGCCGATCGCCTTGAAGACCGCAAACATGCCAAGCGCGACGATCGCGAGGGCAACGACCACTTCGATCAGCGTGAAGCCGCCCGGCCGGCTATTCGGGTTCATGGCGCTCGATCTCGATCAGGCCATCGGCGCCGCCGATCAGGGTTACTCGCCGGCCCGCGTCCGGTCGCGCGAGTGTCAGGCGGTAGGGAGTGACATCCCCGCTGCCATACGCCATCAGCTGCGGGATTCGGGTATTGAGGTCTGCGGCCCTGCGCAGCAGCACGAGCCTGCCTTCCATCTCCAGCTCGAAGGCCAGGCCGGGTGGCAATTCCCGCGGCAGCAGCCACGGATCATCGCCGACTTCCGTCCAGCGCTGCTCGAAGCCGTCGAAGCGCAGGAATTCATAACTCGCCGATTCGATCCGCAGGCCGTAGTCGCGCCCTTCCAGTTGCGCCTGTTCCTGCAGGAGAGCCATCGTGTCGGTCAGGCGCTCGGTCTCGAGTTCCATTTCGCGGTCGCTCCCCAGCACGCCGACGGACAGTGTCGCGACAGCGGCGAGAATTGCGATGATGATGACGACGACTAGTATCTCGATCAGCGTGAATCCACGCTGGTCGCCGCAGTGGCGCGTTGCTGCGATGGTCACGACCTGCTCAGGCCGCTAGTCGATGTTCCAGTTACCGAGGTCTGCATCCGTGCCTTCGCCACCTGGCTGACCGTCGGCCCCAAGGGTGTAGAGGTCATAGGCGCCGCCGTGCTGGCCCGGCTGCAGGTAGATGTAGTCATCGCCCCACTGGTCCTTCGGCACGGTCTTCGAACGCAGGTAACCTTGCGGCCGCCAGTTGCGCACCGAGGGGTCGTCCGGTTTCCTGACCAGCGCCTCGAGGCCCTGGTCGGTCGTCGGGTAGCGAAAATTATCCATCTGGTACATGTCAAGCGCCGTGCTGAGCGAGCGGATGTCGAGTTTCGTGGCCTTGATCCGGGCTTCGTCCACCTGGCCCAGGATCTGCGGCGCGATCAGGGCGCCAAGGATCGCAATGATCACGAGCACGACCATGATTTCGATCAGTGTGAATCCGGAATTCCTTCGGAGAAACTGCCGCACTGACGACTCCTGCCCCGTGCGTGAGGCGCGACCTGCCAAGTATCTGCATGATAACAGAGCGCATTCGGGCTACCCGCCGGCGAGAGCAGGCTTGTGACGCTGCGCTCAACCTATAATCCCAGCCTCGGTGGGGCCGGGAGCGCTAATCTTGAATCTGGGAATGATGTTTCCGGGGCAGGGATCCCAGTCGGTCGGCATGCTGGCGGCATTGGCTGCTGCAGAGCCGGTCGTCAGCGCGACGTTTTCCGAAGCGTCCGAAGTGCTCGGATATGATCTTTGGCAGCTTTGCCAGCAGGGTCCGGAGGAGAAGCTCTCCGAGACCGAACGGACACAGCCCGCGATGCTCGCTGCAGGCGTCGCAGTTTGGCGGGCCTGGACAAAGCGTGGCGGCCCCAAACCGGCAATGGTTGCCGGGCACAGCCTGGGCGAGTACAGCGCACTGGTTTGCGCAGGCGCCATCGATTTCCGCGAGGCGACGGAACTCGTGCGCCTGCGTGGACAGGCGATGCAGCGTGCGGTGCCCGCGGGCATTGGTGCGATGGCCGCCATCCTCGGCCTCGACGATGCCGCGATCGAGGCGGCATGCATCGAATCGGCCGAAGGTGAAGTCGTGCAGCCTGTCAACTACAATTCTCCGGGCCAGCTGGTCATTGCCGGCAATGCGGCGGCAGTCGCGCGGGCCATTGCGAAATGCAGGGCACGCGGCGCGAAGCGGGCCGTCCTGTTGCCAGTTTCCGTGCCATCGCACAGCGCCCTGATGAAGCCTGCGGCTGAAGAAATGCGCCAACGACTGCAGGCGCTCGACGTGCGGCCGCCGGAATTCCGCGTCTATGCGTTCGACGGCGGGCTGCACGATTCACCGGCGGCGATACGGGACGGGCTTTACCGCCAGCTGTTCAATCCGGTGCGCTGGTCGGCTATTGTCGCGGCGATGATAGCGGCAGGCGCAAGGCAACTGATCGAATGCGGGCCGGGCAAGGTGCTTGGCGGGCTTGCAAGGCGCGCACCGGGCGGCCGCGACCTGGCGATCAACGCGATCGACAGCGCGGATTCATTGCAGGCCGCGCTGGCGGCTGTGACGGGGAGCTGAATTCAATGACAGCACAAACACTCGTGGGCGAGGTCGCACTGGTGACGGGCGCGTCGCGCGGCATCGGCAGAGCCATCGCGCTCGGCCTCGGCGCGCAGGGCGCGACCATCGTCGGTACGGCGACCGGCGCGAGCGGGGTCGCCGCAATCGATTCGATGCTGTCCGGCGCCGGCATCAGCGGGCGTGGAATTGCGCTCGACGTGGCGGACGGGGTTGCCACCGATGCCGCAGTCGCCGATATCGAAGGGCGCGAAGGCGCGGTCTCGATCCTGGTCAACAACGCCGGAATTACGCGCGACACGCTGCTGTTACGCATGAAGCCGGAAGACTGGGACGCCGTGATCGACGTCAATCTCGGCTCTGTGTTCAGGCTCAGCAAGGCAGTCCTGCGCGGCATGATGAAGGCGCGCAAGGGCCGCATCGTCAATATCGCATCGGTGGTCGCGATGATCGGCAACCCCGGCCAGGCGAACTACTGTGCGGCCAAGGCCGGCATTGGCGGTTTCACGCGCTCGATGGCGCGCGAAGTGGCTTCGCGCGGAATTACCGTGAATGTCGTTGCGCCAGGCTTCATCGACACCGACATGACCCGCGCGCTGGGCGAGGAGCAGCGCAAGTCGCTCGCGGCCCAGATACCCCTCGGCCGACTGGGCGAGCCCGCCGATATCGCCGCGGCCGTCTGCTTCCTGGCCTGCGCCGGCGGCCGCCTGGATCACCGGGGAGACCCTCCACGTCAATGGCGGGATGTACATGTCCTGAACGATTTCCGGTGCTTACGAGCGTCAAAAAAGGCGTTCAGAAACAGTGCACAAGAAAGGTTTCTGGTAGCCAGTGGGGGGTCCGTGGCATAGAATGGCGACCCCCGGCCGGCCCGCACGCCGCCATGGGCATCAATAGGCCGAGGGAAAAGAAAACGATGAGCACAGTCGAAGAACGGGTGAAGAAGATCGTCGCCGAGCAGCTCGGCGTGAAGGACGAGGAAGTGACGAACGACGCGTCATTCGTGGACGATCTGGGTGCCGATTCACTGGATACGGTCGAGCTCGTGATGGCGCTCGAAGAAGAGTTCGAGACCGAGATACCAGACGAGGATGCCGAGAAGATCACCACCGTGCAGCAGGCGATCGATTACATCGTCCAGCACCAGTCAAAGACCTGAGGCCATGCCTGCGTGAGCCCCGGCCGCGCGGCCGGGGGTCATCGCATCTCGCCAGCACCGGCAGGCAGGGGAAATTTCTTGAGCATGCGTCGCGTGGTCGTCACCGGGCTCGGCATGCTCTCGCCGCTCGGCAATTCTGTCGCTGACAGCTGGACCGCATGCCTTGCCGGCAAGAGCGGCATCGGCCCGATCACGCGTTTCGACACGACCGGCTTTCCCGCGAATTTCGCCGGCAGCGTGCCGGACTTCGATGCGTCGAAGTTCATGCCTGCCAAGGAAGCGCGGCGCATGGACCTTTTCGTGCAGTATGGCGTCGCGGCCGGCGTCCAGGCCATCGGGGACTCGGGCATTGAAGTCACCGGTGCCAACCGCGCGCGCATCGGCTTGGTGTTCGGGGCGGGCATCGGCGGACTCGCTACCATCGAAGAAAATCACAGCCGCTATCTCGAAACGCGGACGCCGAAGAAGATCTCGCCGTTCTATATTCCCGCCAGCATCATCAACATGATTTCGGGTCACCTGTCGATCATGTACGGGGTCACCGGCCCGAATCTGGCGCTGGTGACAGCCTGCACGACCTCGACGCACAGCATCGGGATCGGGATGCGCACGATCCAGTATGGCGATGCCGACGTCATCGTCGCCGGAGGCGCAGAGATGGCGCAGACGCCGACGGCGGTCGGCGGTTTCTGCCAGGCGCGGGCGTTGTCCACGCGCAACGAGGATCCAGAACGCGCCAGCCGGCCCTGGGACCGCGATCGCGACGGCTTCGTGATGGGTGACGGAGCGGGAGCCCTCGTACTCGAGGAATACGAGCACGCCAGGGCACGCGGCGCGAATATCCACGCCGAGCTCATCGGTTTCGGAATGAGCGGGGATGCATTTCACATCACGGCGCCACCGGAAGATGGCGCGGGCGCGCGCCTGTCGATGGTCAACGCGCTGCGCGATGCGCGCATCAATGCCGACCAGGTGCAGTACGTTAATGCGCACGCGACCTCGACGCTGCTCGGTGACGTCGCCGAGACGACCGCGATCAAGGACGCATTCGGGGCCCATGCTTCGCGGCTCGCGGTCAGCTCGACGAAGTCGATGACGGGACACCTGCTGGGCGCGGCGGGCGTGGTCGAGGCGATATTCGGCATCCTTGCAATCCGCGACCAGGTCGCGCCGCCGACCATCAATCTCGACAATCCCGGCGACGGCTGTGATCTCGACTACGTTCCGAACATCGCCCGCCGCATGAAGATCCACACGGTCGTCAGCAATTCATTCGGTTTCGGCGGGACCAACGGCACGCTGGTTTTTCGCGCGTTCAGCTGAAGCCTGTGGCGGGCGACCCGGTCGGACGGATGCTGGCGCTGCACGAGCGGTATCCGGACCGCTATCCGGTCCTGCTCGAAAGCTCGGCGGCCGGGGCGCCTTTCGGCCGCTTCACGCTGCTGCTGGCGGGGCCGGGCGATCGCTTGCAGCTCGGCCGCGAAGGGCATGTCGAGGGCGTCGGGGGCGAGGGCAGTGGATTCTGCTCCCGCCTGGACACCTGGTGGCAGCAGGAGCGAAACGCGGGTCCGCCGGAGCCCTGGCCATTCGCTGGCGGGTGGTTCCTGTTCCTAGGCTATGAACTCGCCTCGGAGGTCGAGCCCTCGCTGCGGCTGCCCGCGTCTCCATTGCCGATCGTCGCGCTCGCCTGGCGCATGCGCGCGGCCCTGATTCTCGACCACGAGTCAGGAGAATGCAGGGTGCTTGCCGAACCCGCCGCCGCCGCCGCTGCGGAGCAATTGCGCACCGACCTCAGGGACATCGGACTCGCCGCGACTGCGCGAGGTGGGCCGATGAGCGCCGTATGCGAGGAAGATCCCGAACGATACCTTGCTGCATGCCGGGCAGCGCTATCGCATATTGCTGCCGGGGACGTTTATCAGGCCAATCTCGCCCGCAGCTGGCGGGCGCAGGTGCCTGCGGACGCCACGCCAGTCGCGCTTTATGCGCGCCTGCGTGCGGCCAATCCCGGCGCATTCTCGGGGATCGCCCGGCTCGACGAGTTCTGCATACTTTCAAGCTCACCCGAGCGGCTGGTCCGCGTTCGCGGCCGGCGCATCGATACCAGGCCGATCGCGGGTACCCGGCCCCGGCTGGCATCCGGTGACGCGGCTTCGATCGCAGAACTGACGGCAAGCGCCAAGGAGCGCGCGGAACACGTGATGCTCATCGACCTCGAGCGCAACGACCTGGGACGGCTCTGCGAACCCGGCAGCGTGCAGGTGGACGAGTTGATGGCGATCGAGAGTTATGCGCACGTCCATCACATCGTCTCGAATGTCTGCGGCAGGCTGCGGCAGGATGTCACGCCGGGCGCCGTCATCCGCGCGCTGTTTCCGGGCGGCACGATCACCGGCTGCCCGAAGGTCCGCTGCATGCAGTTGATCGGTGAACTGGAGGGTCGCGGCCGCGGCGCTTACACGGGTGCGATGGGTTATCTCGCGCTGGACGGCAGCCTCGACCTCAATATCCTGATCCGCACGATGACCATTCAGGGCGGCGAGGTCGAACTGCGTGCCGGCGCGGGGATAGTGGCCGACTCCGATCCCGAACACGAGCTCGAGGAAACCCGCGCGAAGGCGCGCGGCCTCTTGCGCGCCCTGGGGAGCGCCGGCTGATGCCCGTCCTCGTCAACGGCGGCGCGGGCCAGGTCGATCCGCTGGACCGCGGCCTCCTGTACGGCGACGGCGTGTTCGAGACAATGGCCGTGCTTGACGGCACTGCGCGTTTCCTCGAATTGCATCTTGAACGCCTGGCACAGGGCGCGCGCCGGCTGGGCCTGCCATCGCCCGATCCCGCGCGCCTGGGCGGACAGATAAGGGCCGCCTGGCCCGTCGGCCGGGGTGTCGTCAAGCTGGTCTGGACGCGCGGGACAGCAGGTCGCGGCTACCGGCCACCGCCGCACACGGAGCCGACCTGCATTGCTGCGGGATTCACCTGGCCGGGATGGCCGGCCTCCACATGGAGCGAGGGCATCTGCGTCCGCTATTGCCGGACACGACTCGGGAGCAATCCGGCCCTCGCCGGAATCAAGCACCTGAATCGCCTCGAGCAAGTGCTGGCGCGCGCCGAATGGGAAGATGAACACATCGCCGAAGGCCTCATGCTTGACACCATCGGCAATGTGATTTCAGGTACGCAGAGCAACCTGTTCGCCGTCATCGCCGGGCGGATCGTGACGCCGGCTCTCGACCAGTGCGGTGTCGCCGGCGTCATGCGCCGCGCCGTATGCGGCTGGGCGGCGGAGCAGGGCAATGAAGTGAGCGAATGCGAGCTGCTCCCGGAGGCACTCGAATCCGCCACGGAGGTATTCGTGACGAATGCGCTGATCGGAGCCTGGCCGGTGCGCGATCTCGCGGGCAGCAATATGGCCCCGGGGCCGCTAGCGCGGCAGTTCAATACATGGCTGGCAGAGAAATCTTGAAGCGGACATGGCTTCGTATCGCGCTCGTCATCTTGCTGCTCGCGGCTGGCTGGCTGGGCCTCCGCCATTACGAGGAGTCCTGGCTTGCGACACCACTCGCAGGTTTGCGGCAGCCGGCGGTTTTCGAGGTGCCGGCCGGGGCGCCGCTTGCGGCGGTTGCCGGTTCGCTCGAGGAGTCGGGATGGCTCGACAGGAAATGGATCTGGGTCCGCCACGCGAAGCGCACGGGCGTTACGACGAGAATAAAGGCAGGCGAATACCTGTTGCAGCCGGGCACGACGCCCGCAGCATTGTTGCAGCAGTTCGTGGATGGCTCAGTGCTTCTGCACACATTGACAATTCCGGAGGGCTGGACGTTCCGGCAGGCGCTGAAAGCGATTCAGGGCCATCCGGTCGTGGTCGTCGAGCTCGCGGGGCTGTCGGAGGAGGAGCTGATGCAGCGGCTCGGTCTTGCCGGCCGGCATCCCGAGGGCCTGTTTTTCCCCGATACCTACCATTTCCCGCGCGGCACGACCGACCGCCGGCTGCTGCAGTTGGCACAGGCCCGGCTCGATACAGAACTGGCCGCCGCCTGGAAAAGTCGCGCTGCCGGGCTTCCGCTGCAAACGCCATACGAGGCGCTGATACTGGCATCGCTGGTGGAGAAGGAAACCGGTGATCCGGAGGAACGACCCCTGATCGCCGGTGTATTCACCAATCGACTGCGCATCGGCATGCGCCTGCAGACCGATCCATCGGTGATCTATGGCATGGGCGATTCTTTCGATGGCGACCTTCGCCGCCGTGACCTGCAGGCGGATACGCCCTACAACAGCTATACGCGCACGGGCCTGCCGCCGACGCCAATTGCGCTGGTCGGGCGCGCGGCCCTGCAGGCCGCCGTGCAGCCGGCAAAGACCGATGCGCTTTACTTTGTCGCTACCGGCAAGGGTGATGGCTGGCATTACTTTGCGACTTCGCTGGTCGCTCATAATGCAAATGTCGCGCGGCATCTGGCCAATCTGCGCGATGACAGCGGCCTTCAGGTACGCTGACCGGGTGCGCGGCCGGTTCATCACATTCGAAGGCATCGAGGGCGTCGGCAAGTCGACGCAGATTACCCGCGCGGCAGCTTTTCTCCGCGGCCGCGGAGTCGATCCCGTGCTTACGCGCGAACCGGGCGGCACGGCGCTAGCAGAGCAATTGCGCAGCCTCGTGCTCGATCCGCGTGATGAACCTGTTCCGCCCACGGTGGAATTGCTGGTGCTTTTCGCCGCGCGTGCAAGCCACGTCTCGGGCAAGATCAGGCCGGCGCTGAATCGCGGGCGCTGGGTGCTCTGCGACCGGTTCACTGATGCGACCGAGGCTTATCAAGGCAGCGGTCGTGGGCTGAGGCTGGCGTGGATCCGCCAGCTCGCAAGAATTGCACATCCGCGCCTGACGCCGCACCTGACTTTCCTGTTCGACGCGCCCGCCGAAATTGCGCTGGGGCGCATGAAGGGTCGCGGTTCGCTGCCGGACCGGATTGAAGGCGAGGCGTTCGCGTTTTTTGAGCGCGTCAGGAGCGGCTATCTCGCCATTGCCGCGCGCGAGCCGGAACGAATCCGCCTGATTGACGCGACCGACAGCGAGGAGCAGGTTGCGGCCGCGGTCGCGCACGAACTCGAACATTGTCTGCGCGACCGGAAGTGACAGGCATGGCGCGCTCAAAGGCTGCAGGCGATGAAACCGTTGCTGCGGCCGATGTCGGCGATGTGCTGGCGCATGCCGCTGCCGGCTGGCTCGCGCCTTTGCGCGGGCAGCTCTCCGCGATGCGCCACGAGGACAGAATTCCGCACGCACTGCTGCTTTTCGGCCAGCCGCAGTCGGGACAAATGGAACTCGGCTTGTGGCTTGCCTCGCTGCTCTCATGCGAAAGCAAGGAAGAAACCGCCTGCGGCAGCTGCACAGGTTGCCGGCTTTTCCTTGCTGGCACCCACCCGGATTTCTATCGCGTCGGGCCGGAAGAAGACAAGACAGTCATCGGTGTCGATCAGATTCGCGCCCTGTCCGAGAGCTTCGCATTGAAGGGCTACCGGGGCCGCTGCAAGGTGGCGCTCGTCCACCCGGCCGATGCCATGAATCTCAATTCATTCAATGCGTTACTGAAAACTCTCGAAGAGCCGGCGGCAAGTACCTACCTGATCCTTACCGCGAGTCGCATCGACCGCCTGCCGCGGACGATTGTCAGTCGCAGCGCACGCTTGCGCCTGCCGCTGCCGCCTGTCGACGAAGCACTGGTCTGGCTCAACGGGCGTCGTAAATATGCTGGCTGGGCGCGCCTGCTCGCGCTCGCCAATGGCTCCCCCTTCCTTGCGCTGCAATATTCGGTCGCGGGCCTCGAGGGAATCGACGCCGAGATGCAGGAAGCAGTGGATTCAGCTGGAAAAAACCGACTCGACATCATGGCGACAGCTTGTTCCTGGAGCCGCGAACAGCCGGAAGCACGCTTGTTCTGGCTCGAATCCTGGCTCACGGGCAGCTTCGCGAGGCTGCCTTGTCTAGTGATCTGGTTAACAATAATCGTTTACCATGGTTGCGGGTCCCGGAAAGCGAACCGATGATACGGGCCGGTTATCGCTTGCTGGACTCGCTGCGCGAGGCGCGTTTGCTTTTGAATGGCGCGCTCAACAAGCAGCTCCTGTTCGAGGGCCTCCTGATATCGTTCACATCGCTGGTGGGCGAGGGCGCCGGCAAGCTGAGGGAGTCAGTGGATTGAAGATGCGGGCACCATCGACGAAGCCGGGACTGCTGACGCTCACAATCAAGGACAAGAGCGCGCTCTACCTCGCCTACATGCCGTTCGTGAAGAACGGCGGGCTGTTCATCCCCACCAACAGCAATTACCGGATCGGCGACGAGGTGTTCATGCTCCTCAACCTGATGGGCGAGGAGGAGAAGCTGCCGGTCGCGGGCCGCGTGATCTGGCTGACGCCGAAAGGCGCGCAGGGCAAGCGGACGGCCGGCATCGGCGTGCAGTTCAGCGAACAGGATCGCGGCACGACGCAGAAAAAGATCGAGTCCTACCTCGCCGGCGCGCTCGGCGGTGACAAGCAGACGCACACGATGTAATCCGGGCGGAACCACCGCGCGGAGCGTCTCATTCCGGACCGAGCTTGTTTCCGACCAGGCCTCCCTGCAGGCAGTAGGCCTCGAATCCGCGTTCACTCAGCAGGAATGCGGCGGCAGAACTGCGCCGCCCGGTATCGCAGACGACTACGTAGGGCGTCTTGACGTCGAGCGTCCTCACTTTCAGGCGGATGAAGTACAGCGGCACGTTCAGCGCTTCGTCCAGGTGAAAGCTGTCGAATTCGCTCGGCAGGCGCACGTCCAGCCAGCGGCCGCCGCGCGCGACCAGGTCGCGCGCGTGCTCGAGGTCCACCGCAGTGCAGCAGGGGCTCATTCAGTAGCTCCCGGAAATCGTCCTTGCCGAGGCGCACCAGCGCGCCATCGGTCGCCATCGTGATGGTCGCATTGCGCTTGCCGTCGGATATCAGCGCTTCTTCGCCGAATGACTCGCCGATCCCCAGCTTCCGCAAGCTTGATGCCGGCGCGGTTCATCGGCGTTTCGCGCGTGACCACCGCGCTGCCCTTCGTGATGACGTAGAAATAGTCGCCTTCGTCGCCCTGCTTGATGACGACATCGCCGGCCTTGCAGGCGATGTGCTGCATGCGCATGAAGAGGGCCTGCAGGTTGGCCGGTGGAATGCGGTGGAAGGCCTTGGTCTGCAGCAGCACAGTCATCCAGTCGTCGGCATTGCTGACGCCGCCGCCCGAGATTTCGCCGACTTCATAGCTGCCGGTCTGGTCCCAGGTGATCAGGACGTCGAGCAGGTCGCTGTCCACCGCAATGTAGGTTACGTCGGAGAGGGCCCGGGCGGTGAAGCGTCGCGGCTGCCCGGGGGCGAGCGCGATTCGTGCCTCCGGTGTGCCGGCGCGTCAGCTGTCGAGACCGTGCGATCGCCGACACGCAGTTCGATTTCGCCGCTCGACGAGGTAGATCGTGCGCTTGTCCGACTCGCCTTCCTTGAACAGGACGCGGCCGGTGTCGAGTTCCTGCAGCCGGGTCTTGCGCGATAGCGCGTGCAGGTTCTCGCGCTTCAGGCCGTCGAGCGGGCTGAACTTCCGCAACACTTCGATATCGACCGGTTTATCTTCCATAGATCACAGCTTTCATGCCGGGGCAATCTATCACAGGCTTCAGCGTAACGCGGTCAGGGTGGCCCAGCCCGCATCGGGTTGAAACCGCGGGCCATGCCGCGCGGCCAGTTGCTCGAGACGGCTAACGATGCCGTCGACGCCGCGCGCGCGCGCATAGTGCAGCGGACCGCCGCGAAACGGCGCAAAACCGGTGCCGAATATCATGCCGGCGTCCAGCAGGTCTGCATCTTCGACAACCTGTTCGCGCAGGCAGGCGACCGCTTCGTTCAGATACTGCAGGATCAGCCGGTCCTCGAGGTCATCTGGCGCGCTGCCGGCAGCTTCCGGCTTGACCGGCTTGCCGTCGCGCCACTGGTAGAATCCCTGGCCGGTCTTGCGGCCGAGTTTGCCCGCTGCGACCAGTGCCGCCGTCGATTTCGGCGTCGGCCGCGCGAAAGCTTCGGCGAGAATCTTGCCAACATGGGCGGCGACATCGAGTCCGACCGTGTCTGCGAGTTCGATCGGCCCCATCGGCATCCCGAATTTCGTCGCTGTACGGTCGATCAGCGCGAGCGGCACGCCTTCATCCGCGGCCAGCATCGCTTCTGTCATGTAGGGCATCAGGATGCGGTTGACCACGAAGCCCGGCGCGCTTCGGCAGGGAAGCGGGCAGCTTGTCGAGTCTGCGCGTGAATGCCAGCGCGTCCTCGACTATGTCATCGCGCGTCTTCTGGCCGCGGATGATCTCGACCAGCATCATCTTGGCGACCGGATTGAAGAAGTGCAGCCCGACCAGGCGGCCGGGAATCGCGAGGCCACGCGACAATTCCTCGAGCATGATGCTCGACGTGTTGGTCGCGAGCAGGGCATCGTCCTTCATGACGGGTTCGAGTTTCGCGTAAAGCGCGCGCTTGGCGTCCGCATTCTCGAATATCGCTTCGATGACAAGGTCGGCGCGCGCGACGCCGGCGCCCTCGACGTCAGCGGAAAGCCGCGCCGCCATTTCCGCCGATTTTTTCGGGTCACGCGCGCGCTTGGCGAAGAATTCCCCGGCGCTGGCCAGCGCCGGCTCGATGTACTTCATCTCGCGGTCCTGCAGCGTGACAGTCAGGCCGCGGGAGGCGCACCAGGCAGCGATATCGCCACCCATGACGCCCGCACCGACGACGTGGACGTGGCCGAAACGACGTGCGTTCTTGCCGCCGAGGGCCTTCATGCGGTTCTGCAGGAAGAACACGCGGACCAGATTCCGCGAGGATTCGCTCAGGATCAGCCGGGCGATCGAGCGGGCCTCCGCTTCATATGCTGCGGCGCCGCGCGCGCCGAATGTTCTCGAACAGGTCGACGATCGCGTAGGGGGCCGGGTAGTGCTCACGGTTCGCGCGGCGCGCCACCTGCTTGCGAGTCTGGGCGGCGACGAACGAGCGCACCAGCGGGAAGGTTGAGCCAGCGCAATGCCAGGCCAGCGCGCTGCGACTTCGGCGCGGCGAGGGCGATCCTGGCAGACGGCGGCATCCAGGCCATCGCGCGGCACGAGGCGGTCGATCAGGCCGAGCTTGAGCGCGGCATCGCCGCGCAGCGAGCGTCCGGTCAGCATCATGTCGAGCGCGGCCGGAGCGCCGATCAGCCGCGGCGTCCGGCACTGTGCCGCCAAATCCCGGATGTATGCCGAGCAGCACTTCGGGCAGCCCGAGATTCAGGCGGCCATCATCGGCTCCGACGCGATAGTCGCAGGCGAGCGCCAGTTCGAGACCGCCGCCCAGCGCAAAGCCATGGAGGGCCGCCGCAGTCGGCATCGGCAGTGCCTCGATGCGATCGAAGACCTGCTGGCCGGTGCGCACGAGCCGGTAGGCCTGCTCGACGTCGGTGAAGCCGGTGAATTCCGAGATATCGGCACCGGCGATGAAGCCGCTGTCCTTGGCCGAGCGGATCACCAGGGCCCTCGGACTTGCGCTTTCGACCTCCGCGAGGCGCGCGTTGAGTTCGCCCATGACCCCGGTCCCGAGCGTGTTGGTGCTGCTGCCCTGCTGATCGAGGGTCAGCCAGGCGACCTGGTCCTTGTCGGTCTCGAGGCGCCAGTGGGTTCGCTGCTCAGTCATTTAATCGTCCCTGGTTGGTCATTCAATTATGCATGCCGCCGGTTTCTCAGGCCCTGGTCGCCACCGCCGCATCGGGAGCCCGGACGACCGGCAGCGGCTCGATTTCGAAGTCGAACACGAGCGGCAGGTGGTCGGAAAGCGGCACGGGCGGTATGTCGAACGCTTTCGGCACGATGCCTTCGCCGTACAGGATGAAATCCAGTTCCTTGCGCGGCCAGCGGCTCGGATAGGAGGGAATGCTTTCGATATTTGCGCTGCGCAGTCCCGCCGCCTGCATGAACAGGTAGATCTCGTGCTCGCCCCAGAACGTGTTGAAATCGCCTGCGACGATCACGGGCTTGGACTGGCGGCGCACGAGCTGGTGCAGGTGGCGTAGCTGGTGAGTGGCGGTGCCGGAACTTGAGCGACAGGTGCACCAGGAAAATCGCGACGTCATCGAGCTCGAGCTCGATGATCAGCTTCTTGATCCCGGTGTCGAAGTAGTGAAAGCGCTCGCCGTGGACACGCGGCGCCGCAAGGAAGGCATTGGCCTGCTTGCGCACGATCGGCATGAACTGGTTGAGCGAGTCCTCGCCGTACTTGCACTGGTAGGTCGAGATAGTGAGCCAGGTGACTCGGCGATGAATTCGGCCTGGTTGACCATGCCGCTGCGGATCGAGCCGGTGTCCACCTCGATGAGCCCGACTACGTCGGGGTCGCGCTCGCGGATGAAATCGGTGATGCGTTCGAGCACCTGGCGGCTGCTGCGCAGGTAGCCCGCGCCGGGCACCGGCAGGTGGAATGACGGGGCCGGTGCCGGTCGCGTAGCGGATGTTGTAGACGAGCAGTCGCATGTAGCCGTTGGTACCCGCCGGGCGGCAAAAGACGTATTCTAGGCGCAGGATCCTGGATGAGGGGCGCGATCGTGTCCGAAAGCAATCCGATCAGGTTGTTCGTGAGCCATCTGTATGCGCCCGACGAAGCGTACTTCCGGGTATTCGAATACCTCGAGAGCGCGACCAACTTCTTCTACAAGAACTGCTCGACGCCCGACAAGCCGCCACGCAGCATGGAACGCGAGGCCCTCAAGGAAGACCTGCGCCGGCAGATCAACGACGCCGAGGTCGTAGTCATCCTGAGCGACCTGTATCGCGCGCGACCCCATCCTGGTCGAGTTCCAGGCCCTTTATTGCGCAAGGCCAGCGAGAAGCCGCGTGATCGTCATGGAACCGTTCGGGACCGGCAAGCCGGTACCGAAGGAATTGCGTGAGACTGGCGGACGAGGTCGTCGGGTGGAACGGGCGCGACATGGCGGACAATATCCGGCAGCAGGCGCGTCACGAGGACACGACCCGCTGGGACGTGATCGAATTCAAGCTCGATTGACGCTGATCAGGGTCGGAATGCGGGACGGTCGCGTCCGGATGCGACAGCCGTGGCTCGCCGTTGGCCGTGGCAGTCCGACGCCATTGGCGCGATGCAGGGCGTCGAGAAGCGCGACGATGCGCGCGGCGCAGGCATCGGCTTCATCCATGCGACATCTTGCGGACGGTTGCGGCGACGGCGGTCTCGCCGCGCAAGCGGCGCAGACCTGCGTCATCGACTGACGCAGCGCCTCGAAATCCTGCGCAGTTCGCCCGGCATCTCCGATGCCGGCATGTCCTGCAGATGACGTGTAAACGCGTCCGTAAGTCTTTGTTTTAATGCGGAGGACTTGGCCAGCTCAAGCGTGGCCTTGTGAAAACTCTCCCAGGCGGCAGCACTCATACGGTGTCCGTAACTCCCTGATTCAGTGATCTAGTTCGATTGCTATGGAAAAATCCGGAACTTCAAGCCTGACACCGTCGCATCGACCTCGAGATCCCCGTTACTTCAAGTCGATACGACCCGAATATAGCGCGATTTCTGGAAATGTGAAGGCACGTCGGGCGTATTTCTTGCGCTGGTTCAAGAAATTAAGTTCTATAGCTTCCAGGATTATTGTTATAGGCGGACCATGACGAATCAGCCAGACCAGTCGACAAGTGCGTGATCCTGGCGGCACTCGCACAGCCGACGCGGCTGCGGATCGTCGGGCCTGGTTGCCGGAGCAGGCCCCAAGGGCGTAGCGGCCGGCGAGATTGCCCGTGCGCTCCGCTGCCCGGCGTCGACCCTGTCATTCCACCTGAAGGAACTGAGCCGCACAGGCCTGCTGGAGGCGCGGACCCGTGGCCGCTTCGTGATCTACTGCGATCCAGGCGGGAGTCCTCGAAGACCTCGCGAAGTTCATAGTCGGGCTCGGAGGCGTGGACGTACCGGCGGTCCGCAAGGCGCGCTCGCGCGCACCCGGCGGCCCGTGCAACGCGGCCGCGCGGTCGACCGCGAGCCAGCTATCGATGTTCGGCGACTGAGACCGCCCGGAGCCGCTAGTTGCGCACGAGGTGCGCGACGAGATCGTCCACGGCCGTAGCGTCGAGGCGCTCGGCGTCCGCGAACAGCGCCTCGATGCGCCGGCACTGCCGTTCCGGGAACAGCGCTGTCACTGATGACTCGAACTTCTGCACCAGCAGCGGGTAGGCTTCCGCGCGGCGTTTGCGGTGCCCGATCGGAAAGTCGACCTCGATGCGCGGCGTGCTGCCACCGTCCTTGAAGGTCACCTGGATCGCGTTGCCGATGTAACGCTTGTCCGGCGCGTAGTAATCCGCCGTGAATTGCGGATTCTCGCGCACCTCCATGCGTGCGCGCAGGCGATCGATGCGCGGATCTCCAGCGACGCCATCTTCGTAGTCCTCCGCCACGAGGCGGCCGAAGATCAGCGGCACGGCGACCATGTACTGGATGCAGTGGTCGCGATCGGCCGGATTGCCGAGCGGCCCGGTCTTGTCGATGATTCGAACACCCGGCTCCTGGGTCTCGATCACGATGCGCTCGATCGCGTCGATGCGGTCCCTGACCAGCGGATGAAGCTGCATCGCGCATTCGACGGCTGTCTGCGCATGGAACTCGGCGGGATAGCTGATCTTGAACAGCACGTTTTCCATGACGTAGCTGCCGAATGACTGGCTGTAGCTGAACGGCTGGCCCTTGAACAGCACGTCGTAGAAGCCCCACTTCGGCGCGCTCAGCGCAGACGGATAGCCCATCTCGCCACTCATCGCCATCAGTGCATGGCGCAGGCCACGGCTGGTCGCGTCACCGGCAGCCCAGCTCTTGCGTGAACCGGTGTTGGGTGCATGTCGATAGGTGCGAAGCGCGCCGCCGTCGATCCAGGCATTGGAAACAGCATTGATGACCTGCTCTTGCGTGCCGCCGAGCATAACGGTGACAACCGCGGTCGTCGCGACGCGCACCAGGATCACATGGTCCAGTCCGACGCGGTTGTAGGAATTCTCGAGTGCGGTGATGCCCTGGATCTCGTGGGCCTTGATCATCGCAGTCAGCAGGTCGCGCACGACCAGCGGCTTGCGGCCTTCAGCGACCGCCTTGCGCGAAAGCCAGTCGGAGACAGCGAGTATTCCGCCAAGGTTGTCGGACGGGTGTCCCCATTCGGCCGCAAGCCAGGTGTCGTTGAAGTCGAGCCAGCGGATCATGGCGCCGATGTTGAAGGCCGCCTGCACCGGGTCGAGTTCATAGCTGGTGCCGGGCACCCTGGCGCCACCGGCCATGGTCGCGCCGGGAACGACCGGGCCCAGCAGGCGTGTGCAGGCCGGAAAGTCGAGCGCCTGAAATCCGCAGGCCAGCGTATCCATCAGGCAATAGCGTGCAGTCTCGTAGGCGAGCGGGCTATTGATTCTGGCATCGCGCGCGTATTCGGCGATATCCACCAGCACCCGGTCCGGGGCGGGGCGCGCGGCTTTGCGGCTGTCGCGATCGCTCATCTGAATCCTGTCAGCGCTGGTCAGCGGGCGGGACCTTGCGCGGCTCCGGTCCGACGTAATTCGCACTCGGCCGGATGATCTTGCCGTCCTGGCGCTGTTCGATCACGTGCGCGCCCCAGCCTGTGGTGCGCGATATCACGAACAATGGCGTGAACATCGCCGTGGGCACGCCCATCAGGTGGTAGGAAACCGCACTGTACCAGTCCAGATTTGCGAACATCTTCTTGGCTGCCCACATCACGGATTCGATGCGCTCTGCGATGCGGAATATCCGTTCATCGCCGACTTCAGCCGCTAGACCAGACGCGACGCGCTTGATCACCGCGTTGCGAGGATCGGATACCGTATAGACGGGGTGACCGAAGCCGATGACTACCTCCTTTGCGTCGACACGCCTGCGGATATCCCGTTCTGCTTCATCGGCGCTGCGGTAGCGGTGCTGGATCTCGAGCGCGACTTCATTGGCGCCGCCGTGCTTGGGGCCACGCAGGGCGCCGATCGCGCCCGTGATGCAGGAATGCATGTCCGAGCCGGTGCCAGCGATCACACGCGCCGCAAATGTCGAGGCATTGAATTCGTGTTCGGCATAAAGGATCAGCGAAGTGTGCATCGCGCGAACCCACGATTGCTGCGGTGGGCGGCCATGCAGCAGGTGCAGGAAATGGCCGCCAATCGATTCGTCGTCCGTCACGACCTCGATGCGTCGACCGCTGCGCGCGAAGTGGTGCCAGTAACAGAGCATCGAACCCAGGGATGCGACGAGCCGGTCGACGATTTCCTGGGCGGCAGCGACGCCGTGCTGCGCATTCTCGGCCGCCTCGCATCCCATCGCCGATACTCCCGTGCGTAATACATCCATCGGGTGGGCCGTGGCAGGCAGCAGCTCGAGCACGGAGCGCAGGCGGTTCGAGAGGACGCGCATGCCGCGAAGGCGAGCGCGGTAGGCGAGCAGCTCTGCAGGATTCGGCAGCTTGCCGTGCACCAGCAGGAAGGCAATCTCCTCGAATTCGCATGATTCGGCGATGTCCAGGATGTCGTAGCCGCGGTAATGGAGGTCATTGCCGCTCTGGCCGACCGTGCAGATGGCGGTGTTGCCGGCCACGACACCCGACAGTGCGACCGATTTCTTCGGCTTGAAGCCCACCGTGTTTCCGCCCGGCATCGTCATGACCCCCGGTTGTCGCTGAAGAGCTCGTCGAGCTTGCGCTCGTAATCGTGATAGCCGAGCACGTCGTACAGTTCTGCGCGCGTCTGCATCTGGTCCGACCACCTCCCGCTGCGAGCCATCGCGGCGAATCGCTTCAAAGACGGCAGTCGCCGCGCGGCTCATGGCCCGGAAGGCCGACAAGGGATAGAGCACGAGTCGCACGCCGGCGTCGCGGAGTTCTGCGGCCGTGAACAGGGGAGTGCGGCCAAACTCGGTGATATTCGCGAGCACTGGCACATCGACAGCGACGGTGAACTGCTCGGTATTCGTCGAGCGTCGTCAGGGCCTCGGCAAAAATCATGTCGGCGCCCGCTTCGACATAACTCGAGGCACGATCGATAGCAGCCCTCTGGCCCTCGACGGCGTGGGCGTCGGTTCTCGCCATCACCACGAACCCCGCATCGCTGCGCGCATCGACCGCTGCCCGGATCCTGTCGACCATTTCCGCGCTGCCAACCAGCTCCTTGCCGGGCCGGTGGCCGCAGCGCTTGGCCTGCACCTGGTCTTCGATATGCATGCCTGCCGCACCGGAGCGGATCAGTTCGCATGTCGTCCGGGCAATCGAGAATGCGGCGCCCCAGCCGGTATCCGCGTCGACCAGCAGGGGCAATGCGCTCGCGCCGGTAATCCGGCGCACGTCATCGCAGACGTCATTGAGGGTCGTGATACCCAGGTCGGGCAGGCCGAAGGACGCATTGGCGACACCGGCGCCTGACAGGTAAATCGCCTTGAAGCCGCTCCTGGCCGCAAGCAGGGCGCTGTATGCGTTGACGTGCCGACGACCTGCAGCGGTCGCTCGGCCTCAAGGGCGGCACGGAATCGCTGTCCGGCGGAGTAAGTCGGCATGGCCCAATGATAACCACTTGGGGGTCTTCGTTGCGCGCCAAGCAACGACGGGCAGGGGCCTGATAGGCTCCGGACATGTCATGGAGTATTGCGTGTTTGGCGGCAGGTGTTACGCTTGCGCTCGACAAACGTGAAGGGGGGCCTCGCCCGTTTGTTTGCGAATTTCCAACAAGGCTTCCACGAGAGGAGTCCGAAATGACTGACCATCGCAACCGCCGCTCGGCAATCGCGTCCGCCGTATTGCTGGCCCTCGCCAGCGCCGCCGCGACTGCCCAGGAATCGACGTGGTAACGCTTTCCGAAATCATCGTGACGGCGCAGAAACGCACGGAGTCATTGCAGGACGTGCCGATTGCCGTCAGCGCGGTTTCCGGGACCAAGATTGCCGAAGCCGGCATCATGAAGATCGAGGATCTCAAGAATTACGTGCCGACGCTGTTCATGACCGAGACCGCGATCGGCAACAACATCTCGATCCGCGGCATCTTCTCCGGCGTCAATCCCGGTTTCGAGCAGTCGGTCGGCACCTATGTGGACGGCGTTTATCGCGGACGCCCGCAGCAGACCCGCGCGCCGTTCCTGGACCTCGAGCGTGTCGAGGTGCTGCGCGGCCCGCAGTCGATCCTGTTCGGCAAGAACAGCGTCGGCGGCGCGCTCAACATCACGACCGCCCGCCCTACCCGCGACTTCGATGCGATGGTCTCGGCCCTGTACGAGCCGCGCTATGACGAGCGGGAAGTGTCACGGGTCACGTTTCGGGGCCGTTCACGGACCGGTTCCGCGGCCGGCTGGCGCGCCAGCTATCGGGAAGTCGACGGCGCCGTCCAGAACGCGACGCTGGGCACGGACGATCCTAGCCGTGAAGAGAAGACTGCGTGCGGGCCTGGCTCGAGATGGACGTCACGGACAATGTGACCGCGTCGCTCAAGGCCGAGTCACGGTGAGTTCGATGTCATCGGCCGGCAGATCGAGATTGACCAGGAGACTCCAGTTCCAGGCGGCCCGTTCGCTGGACTGACCTACGCGCAGATCCTGGTCAATGTCTTTGGCCAGGACGGGAGCGTGCTCAACAACACGCCGACTACGTGCGTTCTTCGAATGGCGACTTCAGCAACAATACGACCGACGAGTACGTGCTGCAGGTGGATTGGCAGGTCGGCGAAAATACGGTGACTTCAATCACGTCGTATTCGAAGTACGATTTCAACGAGCTGTGCGACTGTGACTTCACCGGCGCCAACGTCTTCAACGTCGCGATGGCGGAGGACTTCGAACCAGACCAGCCAGGAGATCCGGCTGACTTCGCCGACCGGTGGCAAGATTGAGTACATCCTGGGAGCCTACTACGAGACTTCGGATCTGGAATTCTTTGACTCGATCCAGGTTCCGGCCAACAGCATACTCAGGGCCGGCGGTCAATCCGTTCCTCGCGAATACTGGTTCGCCGCGTTTTTTCAGCAGAATGCGGATAGCTACTCGGCCTTCGCCCAGGTCACCTGGAACATGACCGACGAATTCCGGTCGACGTTCGGGCTGCGTTACTCGAATGACGAGAAGGATGCGTCTCGCGCTGACGATCACCGACATCAATGGCGATCCGCTGACCGGCATGCAGGCGGTCGTGGCGCCGATCGTGTACGCGGAATGGCTTCAATGTTCGGGACGCACAACTTGCTGCCAGGCGCAAGCGAGGACCAGCTCCTGCCGTCAGTGATCTTCGAGTGGAAGCCGGACGATAGCACCATGCTGTACTGCGAGCTGGAGCAAGGGGTCGAAGGCCGGTGGATTCGATGCGCGCTCGAACAACTCACCGGTACCGCCGACGCCGGTATGCACTGCGCCGCAACATGCCCGCTGGCTGCACTCCCTGCACGGAATCGGCAGTTTCGAGTTCGAGGATGAAGAGGCCACCAGCTTCGAACTCGGGCAGCAAGCTGCGGTTCGGCGGGTCATTCGAGATGAACGCGGCGTTGTACATGACGGACTTCGAGGATCTGCAGGTCAGCACCTTCGACGGCGTGCTCGGCTTCAATGTCCGCAATGCCGGCGAGTCTGAGATCAAGGGTCTCGAGATCGACATGCGCTGGCAGGCGACGCGGAACCTGCTGTTCTTGAGCAGCCTTGCCTACACGGATTTCGAGTTCAAGGACTACATCGGTCAGTGCTTTCCCGGCCAGGCTCCGGATGCTGGTGATGGTTTGAACTGCAGCTACAAAGGCAAGACCAACGAGTTCGTCGCGCCCTGGGTTATCACGCTCGGCGGAAACTACACGCGGCCGATCGGATCACAGTCTGGGATGCATCTCGGACTTGACGTCTATTACACGGACGGGTACTTCGTCGCGCCGACGCTCGACCCGAAGCAGAGGCAGAAGTCGTACTACAAGGTGAATGGCCGTATCGGCGTCGGCGATGGGACGGCTCCTGGGACGTGTCGCTGATCGGCAAGAACCTGTTCGACGAGCAGATCCTCCCGTACGGCAACGTTACGCCGCTGGCCAATGTATTCGGCGCATTCAGCTCCTGGCGCTTCGTCGAGCCGGGCCGCACGCTCGGCGCTGCAGGGGACGGTCCGCTTCTGATGATTTCTTGACCAGGCCCCGGCCCGGCAACGGGTCGGGGCCTTTTTGTTGCACGAAGGATCTGGAGATAGGATCAATGCACAGCGTGAGCGCATGACGAAGCGGCCATTTCGTTGTGGTCTGGAGGATCTTGGCAGTGGCCTGTATGCATGGATGCAGCCCGACGGCGGCTGGGGCTGGTCGAATGCAGGATTCATCCGCGACGGTGACGAAGGCCTGCTCGTCGACACGTTGTTTGACGAGCCACTGACGGCCGTGATGCTATCGGCGCTGGAGGATGCCACCGGCATCGCTGCCGGTGGCATCGCAACCCTCGTCAATACCCATGCCAATGGCGACCACACGCACGGCAACGCGCTCCTGCCGAACGCGGAGGTCATCGCTTCGTCCGCGACCGCCGGCGAGATGAAGGAACTCACGCCGGCGCAACTCGCAGAATTCAAGGCGGCCGGCAGGGCAGGTCAGCTGGGCGATGCGGGCAAGTATTTCGCAGAGATATTCGAGCCCTTCGATTTCATGAAAGCCCGCGGCCGGGATCCGACGCGGACATTTGATCGGCGCCTCGACCTCCAGGTGGGGAGCAAACTTGTCGAACTGCACATGCTCGGTCCGGCGCACACGTACGGCGACACGCTCGTCTGGGTGCCGGCAGAGCGCGTCGTATTCACGGGAGACCTGCTGTTCATCGACGGCACACCCCTGATGTGGGCCGGACCAGTCGGCAACTGGCTTGCGGCCTGCGACAGGATTCTGTCATTCGAGGCAGAGTACATCGTGCCGGGGCATGGGCCGATGACGGATGCTGCGGGTGTGCGCCGGGTCAAGGATTATCTGCGCTACGTCGACGACGAGGCGCGCCTGCGCTTTGATTCCGGCATGGCAGTTGAACAAGCCGCCCTCGACATCGCGCTGGGTGAGTACCGTCGCTGGCTTAATCCCGAACGGATCGCCGTCAATGTCGATGCGCTTTATCGGGAGTACCGTGGCGATCGTCGGCAGCCGGACATGGCGCGGCTTTTCGGATTGATGGCGCAGGTGCGAAAGCAGTTGTGAAGGCAGTGCTGAAATGGCTTGGATATGCCGCGGCATTCAGTGTCGCGCTGGCGTTGGCCGCGACCCTTTACGTCTTCCTCGCCACCCAGCCGATGCTGAACAAGACCTATGACCAGCAACTGACGACAATTGCGGTGCCGCATGACGACGAGTCGATCGCGGAGGGCAAGCGTCTCGCCAGGATCCGCGGTTGTTTCGACGGCTGCCATGGGAACGGCCTGGACGGCGGCTATGTCTTCGACGACGGGTGGATTTCGCGGTTCGTGTCTCCAAATCTGACTCAAGTTGCCGCCAGTCACAGTGATGCGGAGCTCGAACGCGTGATTCGGCATGGCGTTCGAAAGAACGGGAAGAGCGTATGGTTCATGCCTTCGACGATGTTCTACCACCTGAATGATGAGGACCTGGGAAAGATCATCGCGTTCATCCGAAGTGTCCCGGTGACTGACGGCCCGGCGACGGAATCCTGGATCGGGCCGCGATGGCGTCTTGACCTCCTGCAGGACCGCTACCTTCCACAGGCCGAGGAAATCAGGCGCGACGCGCCATGGATCCGGGACGATATGGAGCCTGCCGAGCGCAATCGCGGCCGCTACCTTGCCCTGACCGTCTGCAGCGAATGCCACGGCATGAAGCTGCAAGGTGACATCGAGGGCTCGACGCCGAATCTGGCCATCGTGGCCGCCTATTCGGAGGCGGATTTCTTCAAACTGATGAGGACGGCGACGCCGCTCAGCGGCCGAAAGCTCGGTCTGATGGGCGAAGTCGCCAGGAGCCGGTTCGTCCATTTCACGGATGACGAGATTCGCGATCTCTATGGATACCTTCACTCCCTGGGGGGTACTTGATGAATGGATTCATGAGCTCGGTATTGGTTTCCATGCTGTTCGCGTTGCCCGCCTGGGCGGGAGCGTCGGAGTGTCAATCACTCGCGGTGGCGCGCTGGGTGCTGGGCGAGTGGGTTGCGGGTGGCGAGAAGTCCATGGTCCATGAAGAGTGGACGGAACTCGGACCTCAGACATTCGAAGGTGCGGGATCTGAGATCTTGACCATCGATGGCATGGTGATTAGCACCGAGTCGCTGCGCATGGTCGAGATGGAGGGCGGCGTTTTCTACATCGCCAAGGTCGCCGAGAATGAATTGCCGGTCGCTTTCCGGCTCACCGGATGCGACGCCGGGCGGCTGGAGTTCGAGAATCCTGCACACAATTTCCCGCGCAGGCTCGAATATCGCCGCAGGGCGGACGGCGGGATGACGGTCGTGGTCAGCGACGGGGCGGACAAGGGATTCACGCTCAATTTCGAGAATAGCGCTGCCCCCGCCAGGGCCCTTGAGTCAGTGCTTGCGGCCGAAGACGCGCGATTCGCCGCAATGACCAGTGCGAATGCAAACGAAATCGCAGCATGGCTCGCCGATGACCTGCAGTACGTGCATTCGAGTGGCAGGGTCGAAGACCGCGAACAACTGGTCGCGTCAATTGCCGGCGGTGCACTTCGCTACCTCAAAATTACGCCGCTCGATCGGCAGGTTTTCATGCTCGGCGATCGTTCCGCCATGGTGCGCGGCCTGGGCCGGTTTCAGATCGAATCGAACGGGAAAGAACTAGACCTGCAACTCCGCTATCTTGCGATCTATGATATGGGCGGCCATGGCCATTGGCGACTGCGGTCCTGGCAGTCGCTGCGACTGCCGCAAGGTCCCGGTTGAGAATCGTCGATGAATTCAATTCACGTTAATGCCGAGCCCAGTGCCTTTGCAGACACTGTCCTGTTGCCCGGTGATCCGCGACGCGCCCAGCATATTGCGAACGCGCTTCTGGAAAACTCCAGGGAGATCACCAATGTGCGCAACATGCTGGGTTTCACCGGCAGCTGGCGTGGACGACGCCTGTCGGTCATGGGTTCAGGCATGGGTATTCCATCGATCCTGATCTACGCGACCGAGCTGGTACGGCAATATGGCGTGAAGCGCCTCGTACGCCTGGGCACCTGCGGTGCTGTCGCACCGGGCCTCGAACTGGGAAGCATCGTGGTGGCGCTCGGCGCCGGCACGGATTCCAGAGTCAACCGGATCCGATTCCGCGACTACGATTTCCCGGCGACAGCCAGCTGGCCCTTGCTGGAACGCGTCATGCACCAGGCCCGTGCCCGTGGTCAGGCGGTTCATGTCGGCAATGTTTTTTCGAGCGATCAGTTCTATCATCCGGATGCGGACCTGAATAAGGTGCTCGCGAGGCTCGGATTCCTGGCAATTGAGATGGAAACTGCGGGCCTTTACGGCGTGGCGGCGGAACTGGGCATCGAGGCGCTGTCTGTATTGACGGTCAGCGACCAGGCGGCCGGTCCGGACAACATGAGTTCCGGCGCACGTGAGTCGGGCCTCGACGACATGGTTCGTCTGGTTCTCGACTCGTTGACCGGCGTGTAATCGAGCGAAGCGTCAACAAAGGAGGGCACGATGAGCAAGGGTATGGACAAGAAACGCGAGGAGAAGAAGAAACCGCAGCGGACGCTGGCCGAGAAACGGGCCGCCAAGCGCGAGAAGAAACGCAACACCGGCTTGATGTAGGGCGCGGGAGTTGCTGGCCTACGTTTTCTGGCATGTGCGCCGCCAGGACATCCCGGCGCTCCGCTACGAAACTGCGCATCGCGAATTTCATGAGAGCTTGTGGGCGACACCCGTTGCTGGCCTGCTCGGGCTGCGGGTCCACCGACTGGTCGACATACCGTGGCTTGCACCGGGGCAGGGCGGGTACGAAGACTGGCATCTGATCGGGAATTCCGCCGCACTCGACGTGCTAAACGAGGCGGCAATCGCGCAGGCACGCCTGGCGGTTCATGATCGGATCGCCGCAATGGCATCCAGTGGTATTGCGGGGCTTTACGGCTTGCGATCAGGAACGCGCATCGAGCCCTCATTCGCCTACTGGATGTCAAAGCCTGCGGGCATGAGCTACAAGGCATATGAGGAATCGCTGCAGCCGCTGATCGCCGCTGGCTGCTGTCTTTGGGGCCGGCGAATGACGCTCGGCCCGACACCCGAATTCTGCCTGCACGCACCCTCGGCGCTGGAACCGCCGCATGCCGCGTTCGCCCTGAAGATCGAGTCCCTGCACAGGCTCGGAGAACCGCGACCAGGAGAATGAATGAGCGCCTACGTGATCGTGAACGTGAATGTCCGGAATCCCGAGATCTACAAGGAATATGTCAAGCTGAGTCCCGCTACCATCAGCGCCCACGGCGGCCGATTCCTGGCGCGGGCCGGCAATGCCGAAGTCCTCGAGGGTTCGATCCCGGCTAACCGCGTGGTTGTGCTGGAATTTCCCACCTACGAACGGGCAAAGGAGTGGTGGAATTCCGAGATGTACCGAATGCCCAAGGCCTTGCGCCAGAGCGCGTCGGAGGCCAGCATGATATTGGTCGAGGGCGTCCAGTAGGGGAAAACAAATGGCTCTTGCGCGCCGCTGCATACATTGGAGCGGATTGCTGCTTTCCGTCGTTGCCCTGGTTTCGTCATCGCATGACGGATCAGTCGGCGTGCGCTATGTCGATCCCAATGGCGTCAACGCTTCCGATTGCCTCGAGCATCACGAGCCCTGTCAGAGTATCCAGTACGCGCTTGCCCAGGCCTTGCCTGGCAATACTGTCAAGGTGGCTGCGGGGATCTACGACATGAGCGGCGTGGATCCCGAAAGCTACCTCTTCGGTGCCATACGCGCCCAGGGCGGCTACGAAGGCGGGCACTTCGACTATCAGGACAGGGACGCCAATACGACTGTCCTCGTGGGTGTCGATGCGCGTTATCGCCAGCCGCTGATGCACATGGGGTTCAAATGGGCAGGGGACATCGTATCCGCCCGGCAAGGCATCGTGGACGATAGCCCCGCACCCGCATTGCAGGCGACCGCCGTTGCGCCCATGACCTGCGTGCAGGGATTGGCAGGACAGTTTCCCTGCCGAAATGTCGACTTCCAGGCGCAGATTCCGCTGAACGGATTTTCAAGCCAGCCGGTGTCGGCCGCGAATCTCTGGGGTCTCGTGGACCTCAACGACAACCGCGAATACGCCGTCATTGGCCTCAGCAATGGCACGTCGGTCGTCGATGTCAGCGATCCTGTCAATCCGCGCCAGGTCGGTTTCGTTCCCGGACCGAATTCCTCCTGGCGCGAAGTCAAGATCTATCAGCACTTCGACGCTCCGGGAAACCGTTACCGGGCCTACGCATACATCACGACCGAGGCGCGCAACACGGGTCTGCAGGTGATCGATTTGTCCGGCCTGCCGAATTCAGTCTCACTCGCCAACACGCTGACAGACACGGGCAGCCAGCACACGGACTATGTGTCGAATATCGATTACGCGACGAACATGGCGTTGCCTGGTTCGACGGCATACCTGTACGTAGCCGGAAGCAACATCGGCGGCGGCTCGTGGCGCGTCTACAGCCTTGCGAATCCGGCGCAACCGCAGCTCATCCGGCAGGCGCCGGCCGGCACCGGCTACATGCACGACTCGACCAGCATGCTGATCACCGACCAGCGCACGACGCAGTGCGCGCTTGGACACAATCCCTGCGAAATACTCGTCGACTTCAACGAGACCACGGTAGATTTGTGGGATGTCACCGACAAGACTACGCCGGTGATGCTGTCATCGACGACTTACAGCGACGTGGCGTATACGCACTCAGGCTGGCCAAGCGTGGATCAGCACCGGATCTTCGTGCACGACGAACTCGAGGAGATCAATCGCGGCCTGTTCACCCAGATCTACACGATGAATGTCGACGACCTGCGAAATCCCTTCATCCAGGCGAGCTACCAGGGGCCGGACACGACGATCGACCACAATGGCTACACGAAAGGCAACCTCTACTACGTCTCGCACTACCGGCGCGGCCTGGAGGTATTCGACGTCACGGATCCGATGCAATTGCGCGAGTTGTCGAAGTTCGACACTTTTTGTCGCCCGCCGCCAACAAAGCCGGCTTCGACGGTGCCTGGGGCGTCTATCCTTTCTTTCCGTCCGGGCACGGTCGTCATCAGCGACATCAGCAACGGCCTGTTTGTCCTGCATGACCACACGGCAACGCTCGTCGCAGAGCGCGGGCCAGATCGGGTTCGTCAATGCCGCGGCAACGGCCAGCGAGAATGCGGGTACGGCGCAGTTAGCGTGCGGCGCAATGGCGGCTTCGCCGGCGCCGTCAGTGTTCAATATGCAACCAGCGACGGGACCGCGACCGCCGGCGGTGATTACACGGCGGCAAGTGGCACACTCAATTGGGCCGCCGGCGAACTCGACGAGCGGACGATTTCCGTGCCGCTCATCAATGACTCCGTGAGTGAAGGCACGGAGACATTCCGCGTCACGCTTTCGAACTCTGACGGGCGGTGCCACGCCGATGGCGCACCGACTCTCGATGTTTCGATCAGCAATGACGACATCGCGCCGGCCGCGAAGCAGGGCGGCGGGGGCGGGGTGTCCGGTGTCGAATTGCTGGGGCTACTGGGCCTGCTGCTTCTTGCGACGGGCGGCGAGAGGAAACCGGCCGCCGTGCCGATGATCGCGCCGATCAAGTGCGCCTGGGGCACCACCGGCGCGCCTAGCCAGCCAAGCCAGGGAAATGTCTCACCGCTCCAGGGCTGCTCCAGCAGCACCTTGACCGCGCCACCAGCGAGGGCAGCGACTGGCAACCATCGGTCGCGCCCGGCCGAGGCGAGCCACCAGACCACGCAACCTGCAAAGTACAGGGCGTGCAGGTCGCCGGACAGGCCGCGGTACCAGATCAAGCCCGGCATCGCGAGCCAGAACACGAGCGACATGACCACGGGTGCGCCGAGCAGGATTGCCCATTGCTCCCATGCGCGCAGCCGTTCCGCAAAGAGCCTGCTCAGCAACAGCAGAGCGACGCAATTGACCATCGCGTGCAACAGGGACAAATGGGTGAAATGGCCGGTGAACAGCCGCCAGGGTTCGGAAGCGAGGAGGGTGCGGCGGTATTCAAGCGCACTGCCCCACAGCACGAGCTCAATCCACAGGACAAGTACGATCAGCAGGGTGATGCCCCAGTTCGAGAATTGGCGGCTGGGAGGAGGCTCGATGTTCATGAAAACGGATAATCGCATGCCGATCAGGAAAAGGTACGCTAGCCAGTCATGATCGCTAATCCATTCATCCAACCGCGGGCAACATGAAGAAATTCGATCCGATCGAATCCTTTGCGAACCTCCGCCACGAGTTCGGCGAGCACGGTGGCGTGAATATGTCCGTCGAGGCCAGCACGACGTTCACGGTGATCGATCCGACGACCATGCCGGAGATCTTCCAGGGCCACCTCGGGCCCGGATGTCGGCGGCTGCTACCTGTACGGACGGCATTTCAATCCGACGGTTTACGTCCTCGGGCGGCAGATCGCCGCCTACGAGGGCGCACAGGCCGGATACTGCACTGCCAGCGGCCTGGCCGCCATCGCCGCGACCGTGATGCAGCTCTGCGATACCGGCGACCACGTGGTCGCCAGCCGCACCGTGTACGGCGGCACTTACGCGCTGCTGCACGATTACCTGCCCGCGAAGGCCGGGTATCGCGACGACATTCGTGGACATGTCGGACCTCGTCAGCAGTCGAGCGGACCTTCACACCCCGGACCAAGGTCCTCTTCTGCGAGACGGTGTCGAACCCGACTCTGCGCGTGGCGGATATTCCGAGACTGGCGGAGACTCGCGCACCGGCATGGCGCGAGCCTGGTCGTGGACAACACGTTCACGCCCCTGATCGTTGCGCCGATCCAGCATGGCGCCGATGTCGTCGTGCACAGTCTCACCAAGTTCATGAACGGCGCCAGTGACCACATCGCCGGCGCGGTTTGCGGCACGACCGAGTTCATCATGAAACTCATGGACCTGCACACGGGTTCGCTGATGCTGCTCGGCCCGACGATGGACCCGCAGGTCGCCTTTGACATCAGCCTGCGCCTGCCCCATCTCGGCCTGCGCATGGCCGAACACAGTCGCAGAGCCGCACACGATCGCCTCCAGACTGAGCGAACTTGGCCTCCCGGTGGTGTACCCAGGATTGCCGGCACACCCCGATCACGCTTTGCTGCTGCGACTTGCGAATCCAGATTTCGGCCTCGGTGCCGTTCTGACGCTGGATCTTGGCACGCGAGAGCGCGCATTCGAATTCATGCGGCTGCTGCAGAACACGCACCGCTTCGGTCTGATGGCGGTGAGCCTCGGCTTCAGCGAGACGCTCATGTCCTGTTCGGCGGCTTCCACCAGCAGCGAATTGCCGGAAGACGAGCTCGAGAAGGCTGGTATAAGTCCCGGCCTCGTTCGATTGTCTATCGGCTACACGGGGACGCTGGAGCAGCGCTGGACGCAGCTGCAATCCGTGCTCAAGGATCTGCGGATGATCGAGTAACCCGCGATGGCGAATATCCTGCTCGCATACCACACGACCGACGGCCACACTCGAAGGATCTGCGAGTCGCTGCAGGCGGATCTGGCGGGCAGGGGAGAGCAGGCAGTCATCGCATCGCTGGCAAACAGCGGTGTGGATCCGGCCAGCCATGACGTGATCGTGATTGGCGCCAGTATCCATTATGGACACCACAATGCCGCAGTCCTCGAATTCATCCGGGCGCATCGGACACTACTGGAATCAAGACCGACCGGCTTCTTCTCCGTGAATCTTCTTGCCAGAAAGCCGGGCAAGAACAAGCCGGAGACCAATCCCTACGTGGGGAAATTCCTCGCCAAGGCTGAATGGAAACCGCGTCTGGTCGGCGTGTTCGCCGGGAATCTCGATTATCAACGCTGCGGCCCGGTCGATCGCAGGATCATCCAGATCATCATGTGGTTGACGGGAGGGCCGACCGATCTCCAGGCCCATGTCGATTACACAGACTGGGACGAAGTGCGGCGTTACGCCGGAAGAATTGTGGCGCTGGGTGCCGAGGTGAACCATGTACTACATAGTTGACAGCGACAAGACATTTGATCGGGCGTCTGCGGACCTGGAGTCAGCAGTCAAGCGCCATGGCTTCGGCGTACTGCATGTACACGACCTGGGGGCCACGCTTCGCAGCAAGGGCATTGCATTTGATGAGCAGTGCAAGGTCTTTGAAGTCTGCAATCCCGGGCAAGCCGCAAAAGTCCTTGCAACCGACATGCGCCTCAACATGGCACTGCCATGCCGAATTTCCGTTTTCACCGACAGCGGAAGGACAAAGATCGGGCTGATCAAGCCGGCCCAGATGCTTTCAGCGCTGTCCAAGGATGCAGCCCTGGTGCAGGTCGCCAAGGAAGTAGAGGATCAGACCATCAAAATGGTCGACGAGGCGCGCTGAATGCCCGCCATCAGAGGCCGGCGAGCACAGATCCAATAGTTCGCATAATGTATATTATGGTAAATACTGGATAGATAGCTGACTACAGCACCCGCGGTATTTCAAGCTCTTGGCTCCCCTCTCTTCAGCTTCCCAGGTAACCACCCGGCATCAGGCTTGTTGCGAGCATTACGTCGTTGATGTCGCGGTGTGCCGTCCAAGAGCGGCCATGGCGATGCTCCGGAAGGCTCCAGAAGCTATCGATGCGGGAGCTCAGGCGCTGGTTGCGTGAAAGCACCTCGAGCGCTTCGTTCACTCCTTCGCTAAACATGGGTGATTGCCTGATCCGCTCGATTGCGTGCAGCCCGATGGCGAGGCCGAGTTCCCGAAAGGCGAGCCGGGTATCCACGTCTGCGGCCAGGGCGTCGCCGTCCAGATAGGCCTCTAGGCTGATCCGGGCTGCCGCGACAAGGCGTGCCATGAGTTCGGCCTCCGGGATGCGGTTACGCGCGATCATGTTGGCCAGTCGAAAAATGCCAGTCAGCAGTGCGCCGATGCCCAGCGGATCGTCGGTCTCCCATTGTCCTGATGCGCAAAGCGCCCGGGCGTCGCGGATCTCGCTGGCGAGAATGTTGCCGGCGGTATGGAGTTCAAGGTACGCAAGCAAGGCGTCGAGCGGATCATGTTGCCCCATGGACTGCACCAGCACCCGGTTGAGGTCGACACTCATTTTCCAGACCATTCGTTGCGGTCCACTTGGAGAATCGGACCGCGTGAAGTGTGCGTGCGCCGTCTGCGCGAGCTCGACGGCCCAATTGCTGAATATTGGCTGGCCCATCTCCTGGCCAACGCGAAGCAGGGCATGCATCCACTGGGTCAGGTAATGAAAATACTGCCCGTCGCGATCCCACTCCAGGCGCGAGTCGAATGCCTGGCCGGCGTTGCGCTCCCGATGCTCCTTGCCTATTCGCAGGCCACCGCGGGTGGGATGACGTTCGCCCTCCTCCTCCGACAGACCGCTGATCCAGCCTTGGCGTGTGTCATCTTGCCGGTGGCGCCCCAGGATGTGGTGTACCTGGTCAACCAGTCGGAGCGCAAGATCGAGATCGCGGCCCTCGCCGCTCTCGCGGTACAGGCCGAGGAAGTTGCAGACAGCGAAGGCATCTGTCCAGAGATAGCGGCGCGGTGACGCAGTTCCGGTGAGGCCGGTAGTGACCGCGAACCCGTCCATCAGCTGCCGGGCCAGACGGAATCGCGCTTGCTGATCCACTTTTGGTCTCAGAGGCCGTAAGGATAAGTCTCGGGCATGCCTGCTGCTTCCTGGCTCTTGAGCGGTTGCACAGCCCGTGTTTCATCGAACCAAATGTACTCGTCAAATTGTCGCGGCAGATGGGCCATGAAGTAATGACTCGCGAGCTCCGTTTCGGGGCGGTATATGACGCCGATCGCCCGTTCGAGTTGCGGCTCCAGCAGCCCGTCGCGCAACTCCCCTTCAGCGCGCAGCCCAACCAGGAACCGGGGTATGCGTGTCGTGTGGCAGAGTTGTTCGTAGCTGCGCGGAATTGAGGGGCGGACCTCCTTGATTTCCATCGCCGCGCCCCAGTCACTCGCCGCTGCCACAGTGCCATGGTCGGTGCCGAAGCCAACCGAGTAGGCGGCGCCGCCAAATTCCTGGCGACAAAGTTGGCCGATATTGAGTTCTCCGCGTGCTCCCATCTCGGTTGCTGCGGCATCGCCTACATGCGAGTTGTGCGCCCAGACCACAGCCTTGGAGCCCGCGCCACGCGCGTCCAGGACACGCTTGAGGGTCTCGAACATGTGCGTATCGCGGTGATTCCACGACACCGGGCCACCGTAGTACATCAGTCGGTAGTAGCGTTCGGCCTGCTCCACCAGTCGTGCATTCTGGATCGCATCGAAATAGCGTTCACCGTCGGCGCCAAGATAGTCCAAGCGGGCTGCCAGAAGTTCCTGAAGCATGCGCACGACATCGCTCTCGCAGGAGCGGTAGCGTTCCGTCAACGCCGCATAACCGTAGGTGGCCGGATCGGATTCCCAGGGTGTCAGGCAGCCGTAGCGGTGGCGCGCGACGGCGGCGGTGGTCGGGTCGACATCCTCAAGGTAGGTGAGTACCGCGGAAATCGATGTGAAAAGGCTGTAGAGATCGAGGCCGTAAAATCCGACCCGGCGCCCGGCGGGCAGTCTGTGGTTGTGATCGCGCAGCCAATCGACCAGCTCACGCACCTCCTGGTTGCGCCACATCCAGGTCGGGAAGCGGGTGAAGGCGATCCAGTCCGGGGCCGGATGCTCGAGATACCGGATGTAGTGATCAATTCGCGCTGCATCGGGCCAGTCCGCCTCGGCGGCGATGATCGTAAAGCCTTTTCGCTCGATGAGCTCACGGGTGATTCGCGCGCGCATTCGATAGAACTCGCCCGTACCATGCGTGGCCTCGCCCAGCAGGACGACGCGGGCATCGCCAACGCGTTCCATGAGCGCGTCGAGATTGGCTGACTCGATGTCATCGAATGGTTCGCAGGCATCGGCCAGCAGTGACGCAAGCGGCCGAACAGTCGCCGGATTCGACGGGCTGGGTCGCTCCTTGGTCGGGCGCTCCGCGCCTTCCTGCCAGCCTTCCTGACCGATCAACGGAACGAATGCGACCGCAATCAATTCGTCCTCATCATATCGATGCTCCGCTATGCGGGTGATGCGGACGAGATGCTGCGAGCGCGTCGTCGGGCCGACCGGTATCACCAGTCTGCCGCCAATCGCGAGCTGTTCACGCAGTGTCGGAGGCACCTCGGGGCCGCCGGCGGCGACCAGGATGGCATCGAATGGCGCATGTTCCGGCCAGCCCAGGGTGCCATCGCCGCACAGTACGTGGACATTTTCGTAGCCGAGACGCGAAAGCCGCTCGGCCGCACTTTCGGCCAGATTGGCGTAGCGCTCCACCGTGTAGACCTCGGCCGCGATCTCGCCCAGCACAGCTGCCGCATAGCCTGAGCCAGTGCCGATCTCCAGCACCTTTTCGCCCCCCTTAAGGCGCAGGCATTCGGTCATGTAGGCGACGACAAAGGGCTGCGAAATCGTCTGATCCGACTCGATTGGCAGCGGTGTGTCCTGGTAGGCAAACTCCTCGAGGCTTTCGCGCAGGAACTTCTCGCGCGGCACTTGGCGCATCGCCGCCAGGACTCGCCGGTCGCGCACGCCGCGCGCTGCAATCTGTTCGCGGACCATGCGTTCGCGGATCTCTTCGGAACGGGCGACAGCTTCAGTCACTGGCAGTCCTATTCCCTCGACAGGTACTCCTGCGCCAGCTGCTCGAGGTGCAGCCGGCCTTCGGCTTGCAGGAATGGCGCGACCAGCATCAGCACCTGGTAGACGCCGCGCGCCATCCCGGCGCCCGACGCATCCTGGCGCGGATGGCGCGCGGATTCGAATGACAGCCAGTACAGCGAGACGACGGCGATGTTGGTGCTGAGCGCGTCGATCTCCGCGCCGGTCGCGGTCATCAGGTCCCGCTCGACCAGCCCGAGGCAGATGCCGCGCGCCGCCTGCACGGCCCGCTCGAACACGGTTGCGAGGCGCAGCGCCGGCGCGCCGGTCGCGGGCCATGATCCCGGAGAGGTCGCGGAACAGGAACCGATAGCGCCACAGCGACTCGAGGATCAGGTGCAGCAGGAACCAGACGTCTTCGACGTTGTCGGCGCGCCAGCCGGCGGGTGGCAGCAGCGCGTCGAGTTCGGCGACGAACTGCTCGAGCAGCGCGGCGGACAGCTCGTCCTTCTTGCGGAAGTGATAGTGCAGGTTGCCGGCGCTGATGCCGAGTTCGGTCGCGATCAGCGAGGTCGATACGTTGGGTTCGCCAAGGGCGTTATAGAGCCCGAGCGTGACGTCGAGGATGCGTTGGCGGGTGCGCCGTCCGGATCTGGACTTGGGGATCGTGGACATGACCGCTGGTGTACGACGGGTCGGCCCATCGTACACCAGCGGCCCGGAGCCGAGCTCAGGCGGCGCGCTGGCGGCCGGGCGGCGCCGCGCTTCTTCGCACGCGTGTACGGGCTTCAACCTTCGTGGCCAGCGCTTCGACGCGGCGCGACAGCGCATTCACGTCCTTTGCGGTCGGCAGGCCGATGCGGCGGATCATGCGGTTCACGCCCTGCTGCAGCGCCGTGAGCGTGGTCGCTCGTCGGCGACACCGGCCAGGTTCTCGACCACGCCGTCGGCCTGGTTGCGGGCGCAGCTTCGCTGAACTTCTGGCTCTCGTCGAGTGCGAGGCCGAATGACCTTGCCGGCCTCGTGGCGGGTGGTCTCGAACGCGGCGCGATGCGCGTTCCAGATCGTCGGGCGGAACGGCGGGCGGTCTTGCCGAGATCGGTGTGGGCACCGTGCCCAGGACTTCGTTGAAGTTCTGGATCATGGCGGACTCCTTGCGACATGGATATCCGATGCCGCAAGTATCCGGAACGGTCCTAGGGAGTGCACCCTAGTCTTAAAGCGAGTCGAACCAGCTCTGAATCGCCGATCGCTGCGTCCGGGTCCGGCATAGGGCCTGGAGGCAGCCGCGAGATTTTCCGCGGCGTGGCGCGGATTGCGCGTGCCTGCCAGGACGACGGTCACCGCCGGATCCGCCAGCACCCACTTGATGAAGAGCTGCGCGGCGCTGCGGCAGCCGAGTTCGGCCGCCACCGGCGGCAGTGCGTGGCCGGCCGCCCGGTCGATCATCGCGCCCTTGGTGAACGGGCGGTTGACCAGCACGGCGACACCCAGATCGCGCGCGACCGGCAGCAGGCGCTGCCCGGCTTCGCGGTTCCGCCAGTGAGTAGTTGATCTGCAGGAAGTCCGGGCGTTCTCGCGCCGGATCACGCGTTCGAGTTCGTCGTGCGCGCTCGCGACGTAATGCGTGACACCGACGTAGCGCACGGTCCCCGCCGCTCTCGCGCCGCGCGCAGTGTCGCGAGCTGGAGTGTCGAGGTCCTGCAGGTTGTGCACCTGCACGAGATCGAGCGTCTTCGCGCGCATCAGCCGGTGCGAATCGGCGAGCTGCGTCTGGCCGGCTTCGCGGCCCGTGGTCCAGATCTTGGTCGCGAGGAACGGCCGATGGCGCCGGCCGGATCGCCGCCAGGATGTCGCCGACGCGCTCTTCCGCGCGCCCGTACATCGGCGAGCTGTCGATCACGCGTGCCGCCGGCCTCGAGAAAGCTGCGGACTGCGGCAGTCGCCGCGTCGTAATCCGCGCCGCGAGGCCGGCACGTCGAGCACCTGCCAGGTGCCGAGGCCGAGCGCGGGCAGCGCTTCGCCGGTACGCGGAATCTGGCGTCTGCATGGCGACTCAGCCGCCCAGGCCGGAGCCGGGGCGGCTGCCAGGGCGCCGCATCAAAGCGAGCGCATCGCGTCTGGAATACACCTGCTCGGTTCATCGCAGGCATTGGACCGCCGGTGCCGTCAGGAAGTGCCCGCTCGCGGCGCTCAAATGTCGCGGCCGAGCCGTCGCAGGAGACCGCGGCGGACGCGCACCATGCCGGCGGCGCACAGGATGGCGAAGCCGCAAGGCCGACGCCGACGGCGACTGCAGGACCAGGTGCAGCCAGACGCCGACCAGGTCGCTGCCGCGCTGCATGACCGTGTCGATGAAGTTCTTGGCCTTGTACTTGGTCTCGGCGTCCACGATCGTGAACAGCACTTCGCGGCTCGGCTTGGCGATGCCGAACTCCCCTGCCCTGCGGAATGACCTGCCCGACGCGAGCAGGCAGCAGTATGCGGCATGCGCCGGCGAGCGCACGGCGAACGAAGCTAGCGCGACGATCGGCATCGCGACGAGCGCGCCCGCGAGCTCGAAGCGCCGGATCAGCCAGGCGACGACGAAACCCTGGAACACCAATGTCAGCACGTTGACGGCCACGTCGAGGCGGGCGAAGAAGCTGGTGCGGGTCGCCGATCTCGGGATACGCCGACTGCAGCGATTTGCAGCAATTCGAAGTACATGAAGATGCCCGCAATCGACCCGATGCCGATGATCGCGAAGATGCCGAGCAGGTAGGGCGAGCGCGCGACCAGCATCAGGCCGCGAATGCCGGCCGCCGATGCGTGCCTCCGGGTCGTCCGGCGGCAGCACGAAGTGCCCGTGGCGCCCCTCCGCCCAGCGCGCCAGGCCGCGGATGCAGGGCAGCGTTGCGAGCAGCAGCAGCATGGCGAGCATCCGACGACGCCGTCCACGCCGAACTCCCGGGGATCAGCCACTGGGTGAGCAACGGACCGATGATTGCGCCGGCGCCGCCGCCGGCGGCGATCGGGCCGAACAGGCGTTTCGCCTCCTCGTCCCGGAACACGTCCACCATGAAGCTCCAGAACACGGAGACGACGAACATGTTGAACGACGGATAGCCAGACGAAGAACGAGATTGCGACCCAGCGGGATCCGGGATCGAACTTGAACAGCAGGTAGAAAGACCAGCAGGTTGGAGGCGAAGAAGCCGTAAGTGATCGGCAGCAGGAGATTGCTTGCGGACGCGCGACACCAGCATGCCAAAGAACGGCGTCAGTCACCAGCATCGACGACGAAGGTCCGGTGTACAGCCAGGCGCAGGTTCTCGAAGCCGGCGACCGGTCGCCATCGCGTCGCGCAACGGCCGCAGCAGGTAGTAGCTGCACAGCAGCATGAAGAAATAGAGGAATGCGAGGCCGACGGCGCGCTCCTCGCCGGGCTGCGCCTGCAGTACGCTTGCGCATCAGCCAGTCGGAGTGGACATCGCATCAACCGGGCCGCGCCGAGCCGGCGAGGTGCGGCCGCTCGCTGTCGCCGTCTTTCAGCACGAACAGATGCCGGCTCGTCGCGCTGCCAGTGCTCCAGCTCGCGCCGTCAGGGCAGGAACAGCGGGAACTTGAAGTCCACGTGAATGCGCGCACCGGCGGCGCCAGCGCGGCAGCGCCGAGTGCCGCGAGCGAACGCGCCATGGACCACATGCCATGCGCAACGGCGCGGTCGAAACCGAACAGCCGCGCGCCGCGGTCGCCGAGATGTATCGGGTTCAGGTCGCCGGACAGCCAGCCGTAGCGGCGCCCGATCGAGCGCGGCACCTCGATGTCGGTCGTCGCCGGCGAATCCCCGTCGGCGGCTTTTCGTAACGCAGCGTCTGGCGCGCGCTGCGCGCCGCCTGCCCGCCGCTGCCGGCGCGGCGCGCGAGCAGCGTGGATTTCTCGTGCCAGGCCGTACCGGCCTGGTCCTCCGACTTCCGTGAAGAGCTCGAATTCGTGGCCGCGGTCGCTCGTCGCGATGCCCTTCGATCCAGGTGCGCAGCCGGTCAAGTCTCCGTCGTCCGGCAACGGGCGGATCTGGTGGATCTCGTTGGCGACATGAATCAGGCCCATCAGCCGGACGACGAAGCGCGGATGCGTCAGCAGCGCCGATGTGCAGCGGCATCGCGAGCACGTGCGGATAGGTGATCGGCAGGCTGCCGTCGTCGCCGAATCCGCAGACCTTGCGGTACCGCGCCAGATGACTGCCGGCGCGCGCACACCGCTTCCGACGCTGCCCTCGCAGGCGCGGCACGGTCCGGCCTTCCGGAACGAGCGCCGCGCGCCGCCCGAATACGGCCCGCGGGTAATAGCGGAACGCAGAAGGCAGGCGCTCGAAGCGGTAGTCGACGGCGGCCCGGCCCATCGAATCTCCTCCGGCCGCTGAATTAGGGAACGATCCGGTCGATGGTCATGGTCACCGGATCGGCCGAGGCGAAATCATAACCGACCTCGCCGAAGAGGTCGCCGCTGACTGCCATGGGCTGGCCGCGTGCGGGAGATTCTGCGCGATCAGGCGCGAACGGGCCGCCACCGGCCAGCGAAGTGCCGGGCAACATCGCATCGCGTCGATCTCGAGATGGCCGTGACCGGCCAGGCGCCGACCGGACGGCGCACGACCGCGAGCGGCGGGCCGCCTTCGCCGCGGCGTGCGATCAGGAACAGGGTGGCCCCGGGTGGCACCTTGCCGGCGACGCGCAGGCGCGATCTGCATCGAAACGCTCGTTGCGACGCTGGCCGGGGCCGGCCGCCTGCGGTCTTGCGGGTGCGCCGGGCTTGCGTTCGAGCTCGGACAGGCGCTCGGCGACCATCTGCCTCAGCTCCGGCGGCAGGTCGTGATTCTGCAGTTCGACCCAGCGCTGTTGCGCGAGCCCCAGTTCGCCCCGCCGATAGGCGACGATGCCGCCATACCAGAGCGCGCGTGCGATTGTCCGGCGCCATGGCCAGTGCCTTTTCGAATAGTTCCGGCGGCCTGCCCGTCGATCTCGCGTTCGTCATTGAGGACGAGCGATTCCGCGTAGCCGACGACGCGCATCCGGATCCTGGCCCTGCGCTTCGCGTGTAGGCCTGCGCGAAAGCGTCGCGCGCCGCGCGTAGTTGCCCGAGCACCGTTGCCGACCTGCCCAGCAGTTTCCAGCCCTCGACATCGTCCGGCTGCTGTGACAGGCGCTGCTGCAGCTGCGTCACCATGTGCTCGAGGTCTGGCGCGCTGGACGGGTGCGCCGCCTGCCTGGGCCGCGTCCCAGGACCAGTTGCTGGCCCAGAAGTAGCTGGCGAAAGCGAGCAACGGCAGGCCGGCGGCGACGATGGTCGCGGCGATACTGGCCCGCTCGCGGCGTCGCATCGGCCGATGCCGTGGGTCGCAGCAGCGGCCAGACGAGCGCGGTGACGGCCAGCTGCCGTCAAGAGCGCGCAGATGACGATGAAAAGTGTCACGAGTTCTCCGGTTCTTCTTCGAGCGCCGCGGGATCGGCACGCGCGGTACGCGTACGGCGCACGATCACCATTGCGGCGACGCCGATGCCGCCGAGCAGGAGCAGGCCGGGCGCCGCCCAGAGCAACCAGGTACGCGGCGTGACCGGCGGCTTGTAGAGGACGAAATCACCGTAGCGCTCGGTCAGGAACTCGCGGATCTCCGCGTCGCTCTTGCCCGGCCCTCATCATCTCGCGCACCTCGCGGCGCAGATCTGCCGCGAGCGTCGCATTGGAATCGGCGATGCTTTCGTTCTGGCAGACCAGGCAGCGCAGCTCGTGCGTCAGCTGCTCGTAGCGTCGCTGCAGGGCGGGATCCTCGAGGCGCTCAGGATCGATCGCGTGCGCGCCACCTGCGAACAGGAACAAGGCCAGCAGCCAGGCCGCGCGATTCATGGACCCTCCCCTCTCTGCGCAAGCAATGGCAGGAAGTCGCGGCGCCAGATTTCCGGAGTCATTACGCCGATTTGCTTGTGCAGGACCTTGCCGTCAGCGCCGATCAGGAATGTCTCCGGTGCACCATAGACCCCCCAGTCGATGGCCGTGCGGCCGTCCGGGTCAAAGGCGACCGCGACATAGGGATTGCCGAGTTGCGCGATCCATTGCAGTGCGAGCGCGCGGTCGTCGCGCCAGTTCAGGCCCATCATCGGAATCCGGTTCTCGCGCGCGATCTCAAGTAGCGTGTCATGTTCCTGGCGGCAGCCGCCGCACCAGGTCGCCCAGACATTGAGGAGCCACGGCCGGCCTGCGTAGGTCGCCGAACCGACCTTCTACGCCAGGATCGCCCAGCGATTCGAGCGTGAACGCGGGTGCGGGCTTGCCGATCAACGGCGAGCGGATTTCGCCCGGATTCAATTGCAGGCCGATGACGAAAAACACGATCAAGCCGGCGAACAGGGCTGCCGGCACCAGGAAGCGCAGGCTCTGCTTCATCACGTAACGCGCCGCTGCCGCGGCGTTTCGGGCGGGATCTGCCACGGTGATGCGCCGATAGCGCCGATCGAGGCCTGCGATGCCACCGCCGAGCGCGATCAGCAATGCGCCCGAGCCAGATATAGCGGATCAGCGGCTTGTACTGGAGGCGCAGGCTCCAGCGGCCCTGGCCCAGGTCTTCGCCGAGCGCCGCAAACAGGTCGCGGCCGGCTCCGACCTCGATCCCGGCCTCCGTCATGGCGTTGCCGCCGGAGTTGTACAGGCGCTTCTGCGGATGCAGCGTCGTGATCGCAACCGCCGTCCTTCGACACGATGACATCCGCTTCGACGGCGAGCGAAATTCGGGCCCCTGGCATCGCGCAGCGCCGCCAGCCGGAAGTCGTAGCCGGCGATCGTCGCGGCGTCTCCGACTGCGAGCGCGACGTCCTGCTCGATCTTGAACGACTGCACGCCCGTGATGCCCAGTGTCACCAGCGCCGACGCCGAAATGCGCGATCGCCATGCCGAGCACCGCGCCTGGCAATGTCTGCCGGGCGCGCAGCCGTGCCAGCGGGATCAGCAGCGAGGAGCCCATCACCCACAGGGCGAGCGCAAAGCCGATCGTCGTCATCGGGCGGATCTCGCCGTAGATGGCTGCGCCGGCGATGACAGCGATGGCGAGCGCCAGGCGCGCGATCCAGAGCAGCCGATTGCGCACCGGCTGCAGACGGCTCGCTCTTCCAGGCCGCGTGCATGCCGACTCCGAGCAGCAGCAGGAGCGGCAGCATCGGCACCATGAAGACCATGTTGAAGTACGGTGGCCCGACCGAAATCTTGCCGAGTTCGAGCGCGTCCATGAAGAGCGGATAGAGCGTGCCGAGCAGGATCAGGCAGAGCGCCGCCACCAGGAAGGCATTGTTGAACAGCAGGAAGCTCTCGCGCGACGGTCAACCTCGAAACCCGCGGCGGATTTCAGTCGCGGCGCGCGCCAGGCGTACAGCAGCAGCGCCCCGCCGATGACCAGCGGTCAGGAAACCGAGGATGAACAGTGCCGCGCGCCGGATCGGTCGCGAAGGCGTGCACCGAGATCAGCACGCCGGAACGGACCAGGAAAGTGCCGAGCAGCGACAGCGAGAACGCCGAGACCGCGAGCAGCAAGGTCCAGCTCTTGAACAGGCCGCGCTTCTCGGTCACGGCCAGCGAATGGATCAGCGCCGTGCCGGCGAGCCAGGGCATGAACGAGGCATTCTCGACCGGATCCCAGAACCACCAGCCGCCCCAGCCGAGTTCGTAGTACGCCCACCAGCTGCCGAGCGCGATGCCGATCGTCAGGAACATCCAGGCCGCCAGCGTCCACGGCCGGGTCCAGCGCGCCCAGGCCGCATCGAGCCGCCCCTCGAGCAGTGTCGCGCAGGCAAAGGCGAAGGCGACCGAGAAGCCGACATAGCCGAGGTACAGGATCGGCGGGTGCACGGCGAGCGCGAAGTCCTGCAGCAGCGGATTCAGGTCGCGGCCCTCGAATGCCGCCGGCACCAGGCGCTCGAACGGATTCGAGGTCGTCAGCATGAACAGCAGGAAACCGATGCTGATCAGGCCGAGGATGCCGATCACGCGGCTGCGGAACGGCGCCTGCGAGACTGCTGCTGAGGCCGGTGACGGCGAGCGACCAGCCGACAAGGCACAAGCGCCCACAGCAGCAGCGAGCCCTCGTGCGCGCCCCAGACCGCGGCAATGCGATAGAAGAGCGGCAGCTCGCGAATTCGAATTGGTCGCGACATACAGCACCGAGAAGTCCTTGTCGATGAACGACCAGGCCAGCGCGCCGAAGGCGATCGCGATGAAGACGAACTGCCCGACGACCGCTGAGCGGCCGCCTGCCATCCAGGCGGCATTGCCGCGCGCCGCGCCGGCAAGGCCGAAGAAGGCCTGCGCGATCGCGAGCAGCAGCGCCAGGATCAGCGCGAAATGGCCAAGCTCGGGAATCATTCGGGTGGTCCTCGCCGGTGTCGGCATGTGCAGCGACTCGGCGACTTCGGGCGGCATGTAGTTCTCGTCGTGCTTTGCCAAGCACCTCGTCCGCCACGAACTCGCCCGAATCCGTCAAGCGGCCGTGCGCGATGACGCCCTGCCCTTCGCGGAACAGGTCTGGCAGCAGCCCGTCGTAGCGCACCGGAATCGATTCCTGGTAGTCGGTCACGACAAAGCGGACCTCGAGCGAGCCCTCGGTGCGTTGCAGGCTGCCCTTGCGTCACCAGGCCGCCGATCCGGAATGTCCTGCCCTCGGTGCTTCGCCCGCGATGATCTGCGTCGGGTTGTAGAAATAGAGCAGGTTGTCCTCGAATGCGAGCGATCGCGAGTACCGCGGCCGCCCCGACACCCGCGACGATTGCGAGGACCGCGAACAGGCGCTTGCGGCGCGGAGTCATGTGGACTTCCTCGCTGCCGTCGAGCCGACGCAACGCCTGTTCGCGGGCACGCGGCATGCAGGCGCCTGGCGCGCGCGCACGTTGCAGATGAGCACGATCAGCGTCAGCCCGAATGAGGGCCAGACAAAGGCGGCGTAACCGCCCATGGCAAGAAATTCGGAGACATTCATCGGCTCAGCTCCTCCCGCAGCCAGGATGCGTCGCGCTCGCGCCGCAGGATCTCCGCCGCGCAACGCGCACCATCAGGACGGCGCCAAAGTAACAGCGTGAATGCCACGAACATCACCAGCAGCGGCCAGAGCATGTCGACCGTGATCGACGGCTTGCCGAACTTCGTGATGGTCGAGCCCTGGTGCAGCGTGTTCCACCAGTAGACGGAGTAATGAATGATCGGCAGGTTGACGACGCCCACGATCGCGAGTACGGCGCTAGCCCGATCGGCGCGGTCGCGATCGTCGATCGAAGCGCGGAGCGCGATCAGTCCCAGGTACAGGAACAGCAGTATCAGCTCCGAAGTCAGCCGCGCATCCCACACCCACCAGGTGCCCCACATCGGCTTGCCCCAGAGCGCGCCGGTCACGAGCGCCACGAATGTGAACCACGCGCCGACCGGAGCGGCCGCGGCCGCCACCGCATGGGCGAGCTTGATGCGCCAGATCAAGTCCGATTGCTGCGGCGACGGCCATCGTCCCGTAGATGAACATGGACATCCAGGCGCATGGCGCATGAACGTAAACGATGCGGAATGCATCGCCCTGCTGGTAGTCCGGCGGCGCCAGCACGAGGCCGCCGTACAGCCCAGCGACGATCAGCAGAAACGCCGGCCAGCCGAACCAGGGCGTGATCCGCCCGGCCAGCCGGTAGACATGCGGCGGCGACGCGAGCTTGTGAAACCAGGTCCAGTTCATGCCATCACTCCGCGCTGATCCGGAGCGCCGCGGCCACCGCCAACGGCGCCAGCGTCAGCGACAGCACGAGCATCGCAGCGAGCAGCAGCAGCGGCCCGCGTGCCGCCTCGCCGTGTATCGCCATGTCGATGGCGCGCGCGCCGAAGATCAGCGCCGGCATCGCGAGCGGCAGCACCAGCAGCGACAGCAGCACGCTGCCGCGGCGCAGGCCGAGCGTGAGCGCCGCGCCGATCGCGCCCAGCGCGCTCAGTATGCCGGTGCCGAGCGCGAGCGACATCATCAGCGTGCAGAGCGCGAATCGGCAGGCACGCCGAGGCCGACGGCGAGGAGCGGTGATACCAGCACGAGCGGCAGGCCGCAGGCCGTCCAGTGGGCCGCAGTCCTTGGCGAGCGCGAGCGGCGCGAGCGGTTGCCCGGACAGCAGCATCTGCTCGAGCGTGCCGTCGGCGTGATCGGCGCGATAACAGGAATTCGAGTCCAAGCAATGCCGCGAGCAAGGCGGCGATCCACAGCACGCCGCCGGCGATCTCCCGCAGTTCGTCCGAGTTCCGGACTGAGTGCGAGCGGAACCAGGGTCGTCGACCATCGCGAAGAAGACCACCGGTTGCGCGATCTGTTCCCAGCGCCGGAATGCCAGCACGAGGTCGCCCCGGTAGACCAGCGCCATGGCCTGCGGTGATGGATGTCTGCATCAGGCGAGTTCCAGGCAACCCGCCGTATGGCGCGGGATGGCCGGTGGCTGATGGGCGGCGATGATTGCGGCACCGCCGGCATCCAGTTGTTCGGCGATGACTCCGGAGAGCAACAGGACACCGACATGGTCCAGATTCGTGAATGGCTCATCGAGAATCCACAATGCGGCGCGCCGCCAGCATCACGCGCGCCATCGCGAGCCGCCGGCGCTGGCCGGCCGACAGCACCCGCGCCGGCAGATCGCGACAGCCGGCCAGTCCGACGCGAGTCAGTGCGTCGTCAATTTCTGCTGCGTTCGTTTTACGCCGCAGGCCGACTTCCAGGGTCAAATTTTCATGAGCCGTGAAGTCCGCCTTCAGCGCATCGCTGTGACCGAGATAGGCAAGCGTTGCGGAGTAGGATTCAAAATCCGCCGTAATCGGCCGCTCCTGCCAGACGACGCCGCCCTGCTCCGCCGTCAGCAGGCCGGCAAGGACGCGCAGCAAAGTCGTCTTGCCAGCGCCGTTGGCGCCGGCGACGTGGACGACATGGCCTGCTGAAATCTCCAGCGACACCCCGCGCAGCACGTGGCGATCGCCGCGCCAGAGATGGATATCGCGGGCAGAAAGGCCTGAGAAATTAGGTGCTTGCAATCGAAATGTTCGCTCGCCGGTGAGGCCGCGCGAACTATAGCAGACAAGGGCGGATGACCGCGTCGACGCCCCGTAGGCGCTGAGAGACAGCCGAGCTGCACATGTCAAATCGCGGTCGTCAGCGTACAACCAGCACGGGAATCTTGGTTCGCGTCAGTACTTTCTGCGTTTCGCTACCGAGCAGCAGCCGGTCCAGGCCCTTGCGGCCGTGCGAAGCCATCACAATCAGGTCGGCCCGGGCTTTTCCCGCCGCGGCAACGATGGCCTGGGAGATCTCAGCGCTGTGACTCTGCCTGGTCTTGGCCTCGACGCCGAGATTTGCCGTCAGGCTACGTGCCTTGCGCAGCAGTTTTGCGGCCTCACGGTCCGCGCCCTTGACGTACTGCGTCTCGGAAGGCCAGGCAAAGCCCATGCCCTCGACATAGTAGGGCGTGCGGTATGCAGGAATCGCATGAAAGATCGTGAGCGACGCGCCGCAGCACTGCGCGAGCAACGCGGCAGACTTGACGGCACGGTCGGAGCGTGCCGATCCATCGGTGGAGACGAGAATACGGCGGAACATGTCGGTCCTCCTGGTTGCCAGGGTCCGGCCTGGAGCCAACACAATACTAAGTTGGTGATCCAGGATTTGCGATGATCAAGGTCAATTGCGCAGGCGGTACCCGCCTGAATTTGGAGTATTCTCGTTGTCCGGCATCTTGTGCACGGGAATCGCTCCAGCAAGCCTTTGCAAGACATCAGATTCGACGGTCAGGGAGGTGTCGATGAATACGCTTCTGACGAAAGTCCGACGCACGTCAAGTGTCGCGTTCATGCTGGCTCTCGCCATGGTTTCCGGGGCCTGCGGCGGCGGAGCCGGTGGAGCTGCCACGCAGTCCGGCGCCGGAGACAACCAGGCTGGTTCGACGGCCGCCGCGAACAACGGTGCGGGACCGGACCTGAGCCAGTTGGGTGCGATCGTGCTTGGCAAGATCAACCAGCACATGATCCCGGCGGAAGCGAAGGTCACCGGCAAGCTGGTGGATTTCCAGATCAGGTCGGCGGATACAAAGGCTTATGAGGGAATGGGCGCGGAATCCGTAGTGGAATGTGCAGGAACAGTCGTATTCGACGGTGATGTGGAATGGAACTGGAAGGATTCAGCACCCAAAAAAGCAGGCGAGCCTGCGAATTTCGAATGCAGGGCCGAGTATCACAACCAGGGTCAAGGCTGGCAGTTGACTCCGCCAATGGGGATCTACCCGCTCTAGTCAGATCGCGTCAGCTGCTTGGTGCCCCGGGCAGGAGTCGAACCTGCAAGCCCTTGCGGGCAACGGATTTTAAGTCCGTAGCGTCTACCCATTCCGCCACCGGGGCCTCGTCCGGCACGCGGTCATAGTAGGCTAGCCCCGGCATGTCAGGCGAGCAGCAAATCCCGGCGTCCGCCATCGACGAATGGGCCTGGAACGCGTCCGCGAGGCCCCTTCCACGTTCGGTCGATGTCGCCATTATCGGTGGCGGCATCGTTGGCTGCTCCGCTGCCTATTACCTCGCCCGACAGGGCGTATCCGTCGCCCTCTTCGAAAAAGGCCGCATCGCGGGCGAACAATCCGGGCGCAACTGGGGCTGGGTGCGCCAGCAAGGCCGCTCCCCGGTCGAATTGCCTATGATGATCCGCAGCATGCGTTACTGGCAGGAGCTGCAGCGGGACCTTGGCGAGGACGTGGGATTCAGACAGGGCGGCTCGCTCTATCTCGCGGAAAACGCGGCACAACTCGCCGAACTGGGCGAATGGTTGTCAGTCGCGCGCGCGCATGACCTGGATACCCGGCTGCTGTCGACCAACGAACTGCAGGCAGTCCTGAAATCGGAGGCCGGCAAATGGGCGGGTGCGCTTCATACGGCAAGCGACGCGCGCGCAGAGCCAAGCCGGGCGGCGCCGGCAATTGCGCGCGGCGCCCTTCGCGCTGGTGCGAGGATCATCAGCCAATGTGCCGTGCGCGGCATCGAGCGCGCCGCGGGTCTCGTGAGGGGCGTCGTCACGGAGCACGGGCCTGTCGATGCTCCCGTCGTGGTCTGCGCGGCTGGTGCATGGACGCAGATGTTCTGCCACTCGATCGGCATCACGGTGCCGCAACTCACGGTGCGCTCCACCGTCGCGCGGACTGCGCCTGCGCCACAGTTGCTGGAAGGCGAAGCCTGGTCGCCTGCTGTCGCAATCCGGCGGCGGGCCGACGGCGGCTACACCGTTGCGCACGGTGGATCATCCCTGCATTCGATGACGCCAGCGACATTCCGGTTTGCCGGCATGTTCTTTCCGGCGCTCAAACAGGGCTACAAGTCGTTGCGACTGCGACTGGGGCGCGAATTCTTCAAGGCGCTGGGCGAACCTGGCTGCTGGAATCTCGATGCGACCTCCCCGTTCGAGCGCGAGCGAGTGCTAAGTCCTGCACCTGAGCCGCGTGTCATTCGGCAGATTCGCGAGGCGCTGCGCAAATGGCACCCGGGCATCGGCGATGCGCCATTCGTCGAGTCCTGGGCCGGCATGATCGAGACGTCACCGGACATTCTGCCGATCATCTCGCCGGTGGCGGACCTCGAAGGCTTCATCATTGCGACGGGATTCAGCGGACATGGTTTCGGAATCGGCCCGGCTGCCGGTAGACTGATCGCCGACATGGTGTGCGGCAAAGCGAATCCGGTCGAACTGGCCGGCTACCGCCTGAGCCGATTCTTCGACGGATCGCCGATTCGCCCGGGGCCTGCGATATGACCGATGCCAGCGTGTCCGCACAGGAGCTGAAGCCGGCGCTTGATCCGCGCTTCTACGCCAGCGCCGATGTCTTCCAACTCGAAACCGGGCGAATTTTTCACGAGCAATGGTTTTGCGTCGGGCGCACGGAGCAGGTTGCGGAATCGGGCGATTGCCTGCACGTGAATATTGCCGGGGAAAGCGTGTTCGTACTGCGCGGTCGCGACAGTGCACTTCGCGGTTTCTACAACGTTTGCCGCCATCGCGGCAGCCAGTTGATCCGCTCGCAGGCGCTGCCCGATGTGGCGGCTCCCGGCGCAGTTCACTCCGGGCGCATCAACGGCGCGGTCACCTGCGCGTATCACGCCTGGAGCTACAACCTCGACGGCAGCCTGCGCGGCGCGCCATTCGTGAAATTCGACGAGCAGTGCCCGAAGGAACGCTTTTCGCTCGTGCCGGTCGGCCTCGAAACCTGGGGTGGATTCATTTTCCTGAATCTTTCGACTGGCTCGCCGCCTCCGCTGAAGGCACAGGTGGAGGCACCGGCCGCAAAACTCGCACGCTACCCTTTGCAGGATCTGCGCCGTGGCGCTCAGGTGGTCTATGACGTGCAGGCCAACTGGAAAGTGATCATGGAGAACTATAACGAGTGCTACCACTGCGGCCCGGTGCATCCTGAGCTGTGCGCCCTCGTGCCGGCATTCCGCGAACAGGGCGGCGCCGGTCTCGACTGGTCCGGGGGAATTCCGCATCGGCCGGGGGCCTGGACATTCACGGCCTCAGGCACCTCGACGCGCGCGCCATTTCCGGGGCTGTCGGAGAAGGAAAAGACGCACCACAACGGAGAAGTCGTTTATCCGAACCTGATGCTGAGCGTTGCGGCCGAGCATGTCGCGGCCTTTACGTTGTGGCCGAAGGGCCCGGATCTCACCCGGATCGCCTGCGAATTCCTGTTCCATGTCACGGAGATCGCCAAGCCAGGATTCGATCCGGGCGACGTGGTCGAATTCTGGGATCTCGTGAACCGCCAGGACTGGAAAGTGTGCGAATCGGTGCAGGCCGGAATGAAATCGCGCGGTTTCCGTGGTGGTTTCTATGCGCCGATGGAGGATCCGAGTCTGGACATCCGCCGCTACCTCGAAAAGCACCTCGGCGACCTGTCGCAGCTTGGTTGAGGAACCGGCAAGACCCGTGAGCAAGAGCCAATACGACGTCGTCGTCATCGGCGGCGGCCACAATGGCCTGACCGCCGCTTTCTACCTGGCGCGCGCCGGCCTCTCGACGCTCGTGCTCGAGCGCCGCGAAATCCTCGGCGGCTGCTGCGTCACCGAGGAGATCGATCCCGCGGCTGCGCCCGGCTGCCGCGTCTCCACCGCCTCCTACATGGCGAGCATGCTGCGGCCCGAGGTCATCCGCGACCTCGCACTCGACCGGCACGGCCTGCGCATGATCGCGGCCGAACCGACGGTGCAGGCGGTGACGCCGGACGGCGTCGTGCTCCCCTGGTGGAGCGATCACGCGCGCATGCAGGTCGCTGCTGCGGCAATTTGCGCCGGCGGACTGCGAGCGCTTCCTGTCGCTCGACAGGGCGCTCGCCGGCCTCGCGCGCCATCTCGAGCCGCTCTTCATGCAGGCGCCGCCGGACCTGCAGCGCGGCGGCCTCGCGGGTTTCGGCGAACTGCTGCGCTTCGGCTCAAGTTCCGCGCGATTGCGCGGCCGCGAGATCGCCGATCTGGTCGCATTCGCGACCGGCAGCCTCGGCGAGTTCCTCGACCGCGTCGCTCGAGTCGCCCCACCTCAAGTCGCTCGATGCTCGCCAACAGCCTCTACGGCAAGCACGGCGGGCCCTACGATGCCGGGCACGCTGTTCGGCTTGCTGTTCCACCTGCTGGGCGGCGGCGCGGAGGCGAAGCAGGGATTCGTCGGCCACGTGATGGGCGGCATGGGCGCGATCACGCAGGCGATGGCCGCGGCCTGCCGCGCGCAGCGGCGTCGAATTGCGGACCGGCGCTCCGGTCGCGCAGATCCGCGTGCGCGGCGGCCGCGCCGACGCCGTGCGTGCTCGAGGACGGCACGGAGATCGCGGCCGAGCATCGTCGTGTCGAATGCCGATCCGAAGCGCACGTTCCTCGGGCTCGTGCCGGCCGCGGACGCTCGACCCGGAATTTCGTCGCCGCCGTTCGCGGCATCAAGATGGACGGGCCCTGCGGCAAGCTCAACCTGGTGCTGTCCGAGGAGCCGCGGCTCAGCGGCATCGACCCCGCGGCCGATGCGCTGCAGCGCGCGCAGTTCACGCTCGTGCCCTGGCTCGACGGCGCGCAGCGCTCTACGGAGAAGTCGCGCCACGGGCAGCATTGCCGATCAACTGTGGATCGATTGCCTGGTGCCGTCGCTGCATCGATGCCTCGCTCGCGCCGCCGGGCCGCCACGTGATGACCTGCTTCGTGCAGTACCTGCCGTACGCGCTCGCGGATTCGGAGCTGGCGCGTCGAGCGCGAGCGGCTGCGAGCGACAGCTGCTGCGCCAGATCGCGCGCTTTCGTGCCCGCGGTGGATCGCTCGCTGGTCGCGAGTCGCCTCTACACGCCGCTCGATCTCGAGGCGGTCTTCGGGATCACCGAGGGCAACATCTTCCACGGCGACCTGCGGCCCGACCAGCTCTTCTTCATGCGCCCGTTGCCGGCGTATGCACGCTACGCCACGCCGATGCCGCGCCTCTACCTCTGCGGCGCCGGCACGCATCCGGGCGGCGGCGTGACCGGCGCGCCGGGACACAACGCGGCGCACCGGATCCTCGACGACCTGAAACGCGACCGCGGCGCTGCGCAAGGGTCTGCGGCGCGTGATGACGACATGAACAGCCTGCGCGCCATGCCGGTGCGATTCCGCATCCTCGCGCGTGCTGTTCGTCGCTGAGCTTCGTCAACTACGTGCTGCGGAACAACTTCTCGGTCGCGATTCCGAGCATCCGCGAGGAGTTCGGCTTCACGCAGCGCCGAGCTCGGCTGGATCCTCGGCAGCTTCAACATCACCTACACGCTGTTTCAGATTCCGGGCGGCATCTTCGGCGAGACGCTATCGGCCACGCCGTGCGATACCGGTCATCGCGGTCACCTGGGGCGCTGCTGACCTGGCTGACCGGATTCGCACCGTCGCTGATGGCGGCCTCCGCGACCGGCGCAATGGTTCGCTGATCGTGGCGTGCGCTTGCTGCTGGGCATCGCGAATGCGCCGCTGTTTCCCGACGATGGCCGGCAGCAATCGAGAAATGGTTTCCGAGCGGCGGCTGGGCCTTCCCCAATGCTGATCAGCAGCGCCGGTCTCGCGCTCGGGCAGGCGGCGATCGGTCCGCTCGTGACCTACCTGATCATCCGTGCGGCTGGCGCGAATCCTTCTATGTGCTCGCACCGCTCGGTGTCCTCGTCGCCGCCTGGTGGTACTGGTACGGGCGCGACAGGCCAGCCCAGCATCGGGCGATCACGCGGAGGAGATCGCGCTGATCGATCGTGACCGCGACCGGCGTTGGATCGAGCCCCGCGTCGCAGCGGCGAACTGGCGCAAAGCGCTGGTGCAGCGGCGACGTGCTGCTGCTCGCCGCCAGCTACTTCTGCATGAACTACTGTGTTCTACATGTTCGCGCAGTGGCTGTTCACCTACCTGGTCGAGGAGCGCGGCTTCTCGCTGCTGGAGAGCGGCTTCCTCTACGTGCTGCCGTTTGCGACCGGCGCGGTGCTGGCGGGCCTCGGCGGGCTCGACTTGCGATGCGCTGTGTCACCGCGCATCGGCGCGCACGTTGGGGTTGCCGCACTGCCGGCGATGACCGGGCTGGTGCTGGTGGCGATGTTCCTGCTGGCGGGCGTCTACGCGATGAATCCCTACGTCGCGGTCGGCCTGCTGTCGCTGTGCTTCGGCTTCACGCAGTTCACGGAGGGTGCGTTCTGGTCCGGCGTCGACCTACGTCGGCCGGCCCGCACACCGGCACCGCGTACCGGCGTCCTGAACACGGGCGGCAATGCCGCCGGTTTCCTCGCGCCGGTCGTCGGAATGATGGTCGATCGGCTCGGCTGGCTGCCGACACTTGCGAGCGGCTCGGTGTTCGCGCTGACGGCGCCGCGCTGTGGCTGTTCGTCGATGTGCAGCGGCGGCAGCTAAAAACGCTGTAAGTTCTTCGCTCTCCCGCGCTTATCTAGGGCCGCAGGGGCCGGGCGTACAACGCGTCCCACGCGGCGAGCGCCGGCTTCGCATTGAAGTCGCTATCGGTCAATCCGATATGCGCGAACAGCGGCAAGTTGACCGGTAGCGGCGGCGGGATCGCCGCAAGGTCGATATCCGCATAGATGAGCTGAATCACGCCGCGCGCCGCCACCGAATCCAGCAACCGCGCATGCTGGGTGATATACCGTGCCTGCAGCGCCGGTGACGATTGAACGGTGCCGACGGCTGCGCTGGTCCAGCCACCCTCGACCACCATCACCGGTAGTGTCCGTCCGTTGCGAAGCCGGCTGTAGTAGTCAACCGGCAGATTTTCCGGTTGCGCGAAGTCGAAATAGGGATAGGACGACAGTCCGAGCATTTCCAAGAACGGGAAATCGGCGAAGTCGCGCTCGATGCCGACATAGGGGCTATTCCCGCCCAGCCTGCCCCATGCGACTTCGACCTGGGTGCTCACCAGCAAGGTGGCCTGGCTACCAGCCGACTTGAGGTCACTCGCGGCCGCGTTGGTGACCTGTACCACCGCTGCATAGACGGCGGCCGGCGCTGCCACGCGGATCAGGTTGGTCTCCGCGGCAAGGCCGATGATTTCCGGGTTGAGCACTGATGCGACGGCCAGGGCGTAGCTCCGATAAGCCTGTTGCACCTCCGGCTCTGCGATGCTGCGGCCCAGCGCACGCAATTGCGGCGCCTCTTCGCCACGCGATAGTCCGTCGGTCAGGTCCAGCATGAAGTAGATGGCCAGGCCCTTGCTGCGCAGGTAGTTGACGAGGTCCACCTTGTCGCGAGCCAGGATCGTCTCGGGCGCCACACCGCCCAGAAGTTCGGTCCACGGCAGTTCTTCATGAATCGCGACCAATTCGGCACGCAGACTCCAGCGATCGATGGATTCGATCGCCGCGGCGACGCTCGGACGTGGCGGAACCGTGAAAAAACCCATACGCCAGCTACGGGTGAGCTCGGCAAGCGGCGGCGACGGCGCCACGCCCGATCCGCCGCCACAGGCGGATATCAAGGCCATGAGCGCCGACGCAGCGGTTACGATCAAGAGTGTGAGGAGGAGTTTCAGCACGTGCATCGGTGTCCGGTTAACCGGCAATCTAAGGTCTGCTCCAGCTGCAGGGCGTGACGCACGCCACGAAGTCGCGAACGTCGCAAGACTGGGTGAATGGAGGCTAGGGTCGGAATCGAAAGCCACTTGAAGCGCCTGATTCTGCGCAACTTCGCGCGGCCATTTTCCCAGTTACCCCACTAGCTGCCCCACCCTGTCACGGGTAGGACTCGGCAACAGGCTACCGCGTTAGTACAGCTTCCCGGAGCAAGGGCGATCGAATCTGACCAGCCGTTTTGACGTCCGTCGATCATCCTTCGGTGTGCGGCCGAGTTCAACGTCCGAGCCCCCGAATTGCACTGGTCGATATTGGCTCTGGCCCCGCTCGTCGTCATCAAGTCCAGGGACCCGCAAAAGCACAAGGGCGCACTTACGAGTCGCTGCGCGACTCAGTGCGCCCGGGGGCCGACATTACCGCCTTGCCCCCAGGACCCCCAGTGTGGCCCGCAATGGCGTTCTCCGATCAGCTCGAAGTGGACGCACGGGGTTCCCTGTTGATCATCGCCGTATCAGAGACTTGACCAACCGCTCTTTGACGTCCAGCGCGATCGCAAGGGATTCCGCTCCGCTGCCGCTTTCGTCGGCGGCATCACAAGATCAGCAATCGCCCCTATGATCGTTGGCAGCCTTCCTTTCAACGACAGCTCGTCAATTCTTGTTACGAATGCGTCCCACTGTCGCGTGTGCGTCGGATCGCCGAAAAAGCGCTCGGTCAGTGCAGCAGGTGGCGTCGTTGGAATCGGTGTCTCGCGCCGTTCAAAGGTCGATTGAATGGACTTACTCAGCTCTTGTCCGTCAAATTCCAAGGCCTGCGATAGTATCCAGACGTCGTAGAAGTCCTTCATCCGACTGTTGCTGAGGTCGAGTTGCACTATCGCTTGAAACTTCTCGGCGATCGCGGCCTCGACTGGATATGCGCGCAACTTCAAGGACGTCCCGCCAAGCAGGACGGGATATTCGATGATCACCGGCGATGGGTAGACTGCGTCGCCGACGCCGAAGTCGATTTGAACAACTTGGCGAACGTTATCGAGCCGGGCCGGTACGCGAATACGCGTACCAACATAGCCGCCCTCCTCGTGAATCGTCTCGACACTCAAGTTATCGGCATCAAATGCCACGCCGTCGGATTCGTCGACCATCGAGGCGCATTTCCGCACGATCGCCGCTAGAGTGTCTCGATCAGCAGCGCCACGGCGCAGCACATCGATGTCCATCGTTGGCCTCGCGCGCGGCACGCCCCACACTCGCAGCATCAACGCGCCCTTGAGCACCACGGTATCCGCTTCCGGTGACACGGCAAGGCGCGCCAGGAAACGCTCAACGACATAGGACTGCAGAACATCATTGAAACTGTGACCGCCTTCATCGGCTACGTTGCGCAGGCGCGCAAGCACCGATGCCACGACGTTCTTCTTGGGCTCGGTCACGGAACGACTTGCAGGTACGGTTCCATGACGCGGTCAAGGCGCAGCGCGCGCGCGATCTCCAGGAGCTCCCGGTTACTGATCCGCTTACGCTCACGGGCGAATCGCAGAGCTTCCAGTGCGACATCGAGACCGATCTTGTTGCGATACTTGAAGCAGTCGACCACGGTGCGCGCGACGCCGTAGACGCGGATGGGCCGTCCATCGACCTCGTGAACCTCGATGCCCTTGTTGAAGGTTGCGGCATCGAAACGGAAAATCTTCACCGGCGGCGAGCCAATCGTCAGGCGCGAATAACTGCCGCGTGGCACCGCGAGATAGACGATGCGCGGCACCTGCGTTGTGATCCCGTGAAACGCCAGAGCGGAGATCAGGCAGACGACAGCCTGAGGTGCCTTAGTCGCGATCACGGCCAGGTCTGGGTTGCTGAACTCCGGCGATTGGGCCAGTCGGTAGAGTCCACGCGTCAGACGGGTGAGCTTCCCCTCCTCGTGCAGCCGATAGAGGGTTGCCGGGTGAATGCCGCGGGCGAGCGCCTGCCCCTGTCCGCAGTACGCCTCCGTGGCGGCGGAACGTGGCAAGCGCACTGGGACTGTCGCGGGTCTGGCTCATGCTGGATAATAGTAGCGCCATTTGTATGGTAATGGCTACTTTTATATCCAACTTGTGAGATCGGCCGCAGCGTGGGCCTTCACGACCTGTCGTGCCTTCTCGACACCTGCGACGATCGGCGACAATGCGATTGCGCCGGCATCCCCGGACCGCAGGCGAATCGCAACTAGCTAGGAGGCAGATTCTGCCCCCTGGTTGTCAGCACTGCATCGACAAGCGTCAACGTGTTGTGCGTAAGCGCGTAATCGATGAGCAGCACCGGAGCCGCGAGGAATACGGTCGACCGAATTGGATGGCCTTTCTGACGTCCGCCGATCATGCCTCGCGTCGCGGCCGAGCATGGCGTCGGAGCTCCCGAATTTCAGCGGTCAAAATTGGCTGTCACCCTGCCCGTCTCGTCAAGGTCAATGGAGACGGAAACCAACAAGGGCGCACTTATGCAAACTCCGTTTGCGTGCGGTCGGGGCTTGGGCCTTGCGGCCTCGCCCCGATACCCGCCGGATGGCGCCGCCACGGTGCGGCGCATGGAGCCTTTTTGGCTCCTCCGCTGCGGCGCCAAGGCGACACAGGCGCGGTCATTGCTGCCTGCCATTTCAAGCGCCGCGTCTTGTCGGCGACTGGAACAGGTCTAGGTCGCCGCCAGCAGGATGCCAATCGGGAGAATGAGCCGCAACCTGTTCGTGAAATTGCGCGGGGTTGGGGCCTAAGTAGTGCGCACGACGCATGTAAATCGGCGAGCTCCTCGCCGGTTCGAGAACCCGATTCGCGAGGCCAATCGGTTGTGCGACACTGAGGCCCAAGGTCCGTCAACGAGTTACCGGTTCACGCGGCGTTATGCGTCAGTTTTGAAGCTTTTGTCGTGTCGTTTCGGACGCCCAATTGTAGGCAGTCTGTCACCACAAGAGGAATCTAAACCATGAACGAACTCGTTTATCCACGCGAACGCTCGCTCGGTACTATCACCCTAGTACTCGGAATTCTGGTTTGGTTAGGCCTAATCGTCGGCACCTTTGGTATCGCATTGATCGGATTGGCGCTCGGCTTCGTCCTCTATCTGTTCATTCAGTCCACGCTAATCGCCCATATCAAGGGCAATGGCGTCGAGCTATCAGAAGCCCAGTTCCCCGAGCTGTACGCGCAATTCGCTGCTTGTTGCGAGCGACTGCAGATAAAGGAGCGGCCGCAAGCATACATCTTGAATGGCAATGGTGGCTTGAATGCGTTTGCCACCAAGTTCCTCGGTACGCAATACGTCGTACTGATGTCGGACGTAGTCGATGCAATGGACAAACATGTCGACGGAGTGCGCTTCTACATCGGCCACGAACTTGGCCACTTGCGCATGAAGCATCTGAGCGGACGCCTACTGCGCTGGCCTGTGCTATGGCTGCCGTTACTCGGTGCAGCCTATTCCCGGGCCCGCGAAAGCACTTGCGACCGCCATGGACTGGCCTGTAGTAGCTCGCCAGGAGATGCCGCACGAGCACTGGCCGCACTATCGGCCGGTGCCAAACGATGGGAACATCTCGATACCACGGCCTATCTACGGCAAGCGAACCATTCGTCCGGCTTCTGGATGTCATTCCATGAACTGACCGCCGGTTACCCTTGGCTGACAAAACGCGCAGCCCGAGTAATGGATACCAGCGCGCCAATGCCCCCGCGCAATGGCTTGGCTTATCTCTTGGCTGTGTTCATTCCGTATGCCGGTCGCTTGGGCGCAGGCTTCGGACTGCTGATTTTGGTGTACATCGTGGGCGTGCTGGCCGCAGTGGCCATACCCGCGTACCAGGATTACACGATCCGGTCGCAGGTGACCGAAGGACTAATTCTCGCGAGCGATTACAAGACGGCCGTCGCACAGGCTCGGGCGGACGGCGAGGACTGGAACTCTATCAACTCAGAGAACCTTGGCATGCCTAGTGTTAACGACGCGAAGTACGTCAACAAAATCGAGGTGGTTTCGGGCGCCGTAGTGATCACGTACGGCGGTGCCGCCAATAAACAACTCGACGGTCGAACCCTGGTGCTGGTGCCGAGTACTAACGAAGCCGGGGATCTCGCGTGGGTGTGCGGCCATGCTCAGCCACAAGCGGGGCACAAGGTGATCATCGAAGATCACGGGCAGTACACGGACGTAGAGGACAAGTATCTACCGGTAGCGTGCAGGGGGTAACGGCGGCAGGGTGGGAGTGGCCGCTGGCGGATGAGAAGATTCTGAAGAGGCTGTTCGAATTGAATCAGGAAAGGGCGGGGCGCTGCGCGACACTCAGCCTATGGCCATCAGCGGAAAGTAATTCAACGGGTACTAAGATCAACGTAGAAGCAAGTGACACGACTGTGGCCGCAACGATCGACGAGATAGAAGCCGATATCGATCAAGCATTCGGTGCGAACGCCCTCAAAGAAGAAGGGTATGCCCAAGCAGTGTGGACTCTCCTCTCGCAAACAGAGGATAGCTACCTGAAAGCTATTCACACGCTTACACATGACGTGGAACTTCATATTTTTGCCGACATTCGCTTGAACGCCCTGACATATCCGCTGCGCGTGTGCAACATGGAGTGCCCGTCCGAATCCAATACGTTCAGGAATGAACTCATTGACGCGCACTATCAGCTCGCATGGGAGTGGCTGACGCTTGCCGATCACAGCTACTACAACTTTTGCTCGATATTCCCGCTTTGGCACCGAGGGAAAGTTGAAATCACCGTGCACGGGAGCAAGTTGGTCGCTAGACACGCAGTGAGTGAAGACAAGGCGTACGAGGCGTACAACCGGCTCATCAGAAAGGATGCCAAACCCGAGAAATCCGAGCTGCTCTCAAATACGGATATCGGGCGGCTGGTACTGGCAAGAACGTCCTACGGAAAGGATTGGTTCACGGTCAATTTCGATCCAAGCCTTGTTGCGCAGCTTGTCGCTTCAATGCTGCCAGTCGTTGCAACGAGACACAGCTTGCCGGCAGAGTGGCAGCTCGACGGATTCACGCTCGAACAATACAAAAAGCTCTTTATCACCATCCAGGCAATGCTCTGGGGCTGGCTCGTCGCCAGAAATGTGCTTGCGCAAAACGGTCTGCAAGGAGTCGGCTATCGATCAGCTGTATGGCTCGTTGCCAAGGACGAGCTTGGCAATCGTGTGCGAAGGTATACCGATATAGAAATAGATACAGTCACAAAGATACTAAAGGTGATTACATTTGGATCATTCGGCATTCGCAATCCAGATATAGCGACCCAACCTCTTTTAGATCTGAGAAACGGCCTCTTTGCGCTTTCGCCCTTTGTTTGGTTGAACACGAATGCAGAACGAAATCTGTGCGTCCTACTGAATCAGATTCCGGGGCAGAAGCAAATCTATGACCGATTGAAGAATGAGAAAGAATCTCTTTTAAGGGCGGAGGTTCAAGATTTCCTCGCCACGACTGGCCTTGATATTAGAAGTGGCGCCGTAGATGGCACGGATCTCGATATCGCAATCGTCGATCGAGGAAGCAAGGATTGTTTATGTCTGGAATTGAAGTGGTTCATTGAGCCAGCGGAGATTCGGGAGGTCCAAGAACGAACTGAAGAACTGAGGGAAGGTGTAAGCCAGGCGAAGAGGATCAAGATGCTCTACGATCGAGGTGACGCACGCCTGATGCATGACATTCTCGATATCGATTCGAACTATTCGTTCATGTCTGCCGTAGCATCGCAGAACTGGATCGGGCATTTCGACGCTCAGGATCCCGAGATTCCAATCGTCAAGCTTTGGCATTTGCTGCATACGATCAAGAACCATGGATCATTGCGAAGCGCCATGGAATGGCTGTCGAACAGAAATTACATGCCGACTGAGGGAGCGGACTTTGAAATTGTGCCGATACAGATATCATGCGGAAAGTGGAACTGTGAATGGTACGGCATCAAGCCGCTGGTCGTAGACGGCGAACGTCAAAATCGAGCGGCCGACAATTAGGAGTTGTCGATTGTGAAGATCATCAGAACGGCTTCCTGCCGCTCATCGCGTGGCTCTTCGTAGCTTGTCCAGATAGTCGGCCCACGCCTGCATCATGCGGCGACGCTCTGGTAAATGTGCTGCGCGGTTATATGCAGCCTTGGTCTTGTTTCCTTCCGTATGGGCTAACTGACGTTCGATCACATCGCTGCCAAAACCCTGCTCATGCAGCAGTGTGCTGGCGGTAGTTCTGAACCCGTGGCCGGTCATTTCGTGCTTGCTGTAGCCGAGACCACGCAAGGCGGCGTTGACGGTGTTGTTGGATATACACCTTGCAGGGCCACGCAAACCGGGAAATACATAGCGCCCCTGCCCGGATATTTCGCGTTGCTCCCGCAGGATCGCCACAGCCTGCCGCGACAGCGGGACGATGTGATCCTGTTTCATCTTCATCCGGGCCGCAGGAATGCGCCATTCAGCAGCAGCCAGGTCGATCTCGTTCCATTCTGCGCCGCGGAGTTCACCGGGGCGCACGAATACCAAAGGCGCGAGCCGGAGCGCCGACATCACCGATGAGAAACCGGCGTAACCGTCAATCGCCAGCAGCAGCTTGCCGACTTCTTTGGGTGTCGTCAGCGCCGCGTAGTTGGTCGCCCTCACCGATACCAGCGCGTCCCGCAGGTCGGCGCTCGGATCTCGCTTGGCCCTGCCGGTAGCAATGGCATAGCGAATTACCCGCCCCGCTAAGGACCTGCAACGGTGCGCGGTGTCGTGTCGGCCTTTGGCCTCGACGACCCGCAACGCCGCCAGCAAGTCGGTTGGTTCGATTGCGCCGACCTTGTGGTTCCCGATTTTCGGGTACAGGTACGTCGTCAACCGTTTGCGGTCTTGGATGCGGGTCTTGGCAGACAGGGAGCGTTGAGCTTCAAGCCATTCCTCGGCTACGGCCCGGAAGCTCTCGCCTTCGACGTTACGTTCGGCGCGGCGCTTTGCGCTCGGGTCGATGCCGGTACGCAGCAACTTGCGGAAATCGTCGCGGTGATCTTCGGCTTCCTCGATCCCAACTTCCGGGAACTCGCCGAGCGACAGGGTCTTTTCCCGGCCCTGATATCGGTACCTGAATCGCCACCAGCGGCGATCGTCCGGCATGACGAGGATGAATAGCCCCCTGCCGCGATAGAGCTTGTAGCGCTTCTCACGCGGTTTCGCGGCCTTGATCCTGGCTTTGGTGAGCTGGTTCAAAGTGGGGTAACTGAATTTCGGAAAGTGCTGTTACCCCACTTTCTTACCCCTTCCCGTCCCTGTTCGTCAATGTTCGGGGCTGTTCATTAATGTACGTATTTCGCCAGAATAACGGGTTTTATGCCTGGATTCAGACAGTTGTGAACAGTGGTGAACAAGCTGATGGAGGCTAGGGTCGGAATCGAACCGGCGTACACGGCTTTGCAGGCCGCTGCATGACCACTCTGCCACCTAGCCTTCGGGGGCATTAAACACGAAACCCCGGAATGGCGTCCCGGGGTTTCGATTGAATCTGGAGCGGGAAACGAGGCTCGAACTCGCGACCTCAACCTTGGCAAGGTTGCGCTCTACCAACTGAGCTATTCCCGCGGTCGGCGCCAATCAGGAGGCGTCATTGTAGGAACGGTGTCCGGGCTGTCAAGTTTGCCGGACACCGCGTCAGTTCCGGCCACGCCGCCCGCAGATAGACGGCCATCGACCATAGCGTCAGCACGGCGGCGAGCACGGTCAGCGCGAGCCCGGCCCAGTACATCGGCAGGCCGAACAGGTCCTGCTGGAACAGCATCATCGACAGCCCGACGATCTGCACGATGGTCTTGAACTTGGCGATGCCCGACACCGCCATCTTGTGACGCGCGCCGATTTCCGCCATCCATTCGCGCAGCGCCGAGATCGCGATCTCGCGCCCGATGATCACGGCCGCGGTCAGCGTCACGTACCAGACCGGGTTCTTGCTGACGATCAGCACGAGCGCCGTGGCGACGATCAGCTTGTCGGCGACCGGATCGAGGAACGCGCCGAGCGGCGACACCTGGCCGAGCTTGCCGCGCCAGGTAGCCGTCGAAGGCATCGGTGATGCCGACAAGTCGCGAACAGCAGTCCGCAGGCCATGTCGGACCAGGTGTACGGCAGGTAGAACAGCACGACGATCACCGGGATCAGCGCGATCCGGAGCGCCGTCAGCAGGTTCGGGATCGTGTAGGGATTGGTCATCCGGCTCCCGGGTGCAGATGCTCGAAGATGGCCTGCGCGAGCGCCGGTCCGATGCCGGGCGCTCGCGCGAGGTCCTCGACGCCGGCGCGCAGCACGCCCTGCAGGCCGCCGAACTGCTTGAGCAGCGCGCGGCGCCGGGCAGGGCCGAGACCAGCGATCGCTTCCAGCATCGAGGTCTGGCGCGACCGGGCACGACTGCGGCGGTGTCCGCTGATCGCGAACCGGTGTGCTTCGTCGCGCACGCGCTGGATCAGGTGCAGTGCCTTCGAGTCCGGCGGCAGTATAGAGGGCGCCTTGCGGCCCAACAAGAAAATGCGCTCCTGCCCGGCGCGCCGGTCGGCGCCCTTCGCGACGCCGGCGACCGCGGGAATGCATAGCTCCGAGTTCCGCGAGCACGCGCGCGGCCTCGGCGAGCTGGCCCGCGCCGCCGTCGAGCAGCAGCAGATCGGGCAGTGTGCGCCTGCTCCTGCTGGCGGCGGCGGTAGCGCCGTGTCAGCGCCTGGCGCATGGCGCCGTAGTCGTCGCCGCGCTCGATGTCCTCGATGTTGTAGCGCCGGTATTCCGCCTTCAGCGGGCCGCCGGGCCCGAACACGACGCAGGCGGCGATGGTCGCCTCGCCCTGCGTATGGCTGACATCGAAGCATTCGATGCGGCCGGCGTGCTCGGCGAGGCCCAGGAATGTGCCGAGTTCCGCGAACTGCTCGGCGAGGCTCGCCTGGCTTGCGCCGCGCATGCGCGAGCTCGTTCTCCGCGTTCTGCCTCGCGAGTTGTACCCAGCGCTGCGGCAGGCCGCGACTTGCGCGGCCGATGCGCACGCGGCCGCCCGGCCCGCTCGGTGAGCGATGCGGCGAGCGTCTCGGCGTCCTCGATGGCGTGGGACAGGAGGATCCGCGGTGGCGGGTCCCGTTCCAGGTAGTGCTGGCCGATGAATGCGGACAGCACTTCCGGCGCCTCGCTGATCGGCGCTCGTGGATGGAAGGTCGAGGTGCCCGAGCAACTGCCCGCCGCGAATGAACATCAGGCGATGCAGAATTCACCGCCCGCCTCCGCGACCGCAATGACGTCGGTATCCGTTACGTCCCGGCTGCGGCTGACGATCTGCCGCGACTGGATGTCGGTCAGCGCGGCGAGCTGGTCCCGGAGCACGGCAGCGCGCTCGAAGTCGAGCCGTTCCGCCGCCTGGTCCATTTCGTGGCCGATGCGCGCGGTCACTTCGGCGGCCCGGCCCTCGAGCACCTCCACGGCCGATTTGCACGTCCCGCTCGTAGGCTTCCTTGCTGATCAGGCCCGGTGCAGGGAGCCGAACATCGCCCGATCTGGTACTCGAGGCAGGGCCGCGAACGGTTGGCGAAGTAGCTGTCCTTGCAGCTACGGATCCGGAACAGCTTGTGCAGCTGGTTTAGGGTTTCGTGCACGGCGCTTGCGCTCGGGTACGGCCCGAACAGGCGTCCCGCGCAGCTTGCGCGAACCACGATAGAAGGACAGCCGCGGAAACTCATGCGCCGAGATATGCACGTAAGGAAAGCTCTTGTCGTCGCGCAGGATCACGTTGAAGCGCGGCCGGTGGCGCTTGATCAGGTTGTGCTCGAGCAGCAGCGCCTCGGTGTCCGAATTGGTCACCGTGACCTCGACGCCGGCGATCAGGCGCACCAGCGCCTGCACCCTGGGCTGCAGCTGGTCGGCGCGGAAGTAGCTCGCAGACCCGCGACTTCAGGCTGCGCGGCCTTGCCGACGTAGAGGATCTCGCCGTCCGGCATCGAGCATGCGGTAGACGCCCGGTCGCGCCGGCAGCGTGCTGACGAAGGCCTTGGCGTCGAAGTCGCTCACGGGCGCATGGTGTCGCGGCATTCAGCCTGCGAGCAAGCTGCCGCGCGCGGGTGAATACCTGGCTGAACATCGGCGCCGTCAGGCGCCGGGTCTGGGTGTTGTAGCGGCTGCAATGATAGGAATCGAGTAAGCAGAGATGCCGCGGCAGTGCGTGCAGGGCGCCATGCGCGAAGCGGGCCCGCGCCGGCTTGATGCCGAGTGCGCGCAGCACAGCCCCGTGGGCAATCGCACCCAGCGCGACGATCACGCCGCCGCTCGGAACCACGGCGATTTCAGCCGCCAGGTAGTCATTGCACTGCCGCACCTCCGCCGGCAGCGGCTTGTTGGCGGGTGGCAGGCACTTCACGGCATTGGTGATGCGGCAGTCGCGGAGTCTGAGGCCGTCGTTGCCCGACACTGATTCCGCCGCGCTCGCAAAACCATGGGCGTGCAGCGTCCGGTAGAGCAGGATTCCGGCGTGGTCACCCGTGAATGGTCGCCCCGTGCGGTTGGCGCCATGCAGTCCCGGCGCGAGGCCAACAATCAGCAGCCGATGCCGTGCGCTTCCGAAGGGCGCCACCGGGCGGCAGTGATAACCGGGGTGGCGTCCGCGAACCTCGTCAAGGAAACCGGCGAGCCGCACGCATTGCCGGCAGCCGGAATCGAAAGTCGCGCCACCCTCGCCCATCGCGAGGCCGGCTCAGCGCGCCTTGAACTGCGCTTCCTCGGTCGAGCCCTTCATCGCCGTGATCGACGAAGTGCCGGCGGTGACCGTCTGGGTCACGTCATCGAAGTAGCCGGCGCCGACTTCACGCTGGTGCTTGGTCGCCGTGTAGCCATGCGTCTCGGCGGCGAACTCTGCCTGCTGCAGCACGACATAGGCGCTCATCTGCGTTTCGCGATAGCCGCGCGCCAGCTCGAACATCGTGAAATTGAGCGCGTGGAAGCCGGCCAGCGTGATGAACTGGAACTTGTAGCCCATCGCGCCGAGCTCGCGCTGGAACTTCGCAATCGTCGCGTCGTCGAGTTTCTTCTTCCAGTTGAAGGACGGCGAGCAGTTGTAGGCGAGCAGCTTGCCGGGAAACTGGCGATGAACGCCCTCGGCAAACAGCTTTGCTTCGTGCAGGTCGGGCTTGGCGGTCTCGCACCAGATCAGGTCCGCATATGGCGCATAGGACCTGCCACGGGCTATTGCCTGGTCGAGGCTGGCCTTCACCGGGAAGAAGCCCTCGCTGGTGCGCTCCCGCGATGTAATGAACGAGTGGTCGCGTTCGTCGACGTCCGAGGTCAGGAGCGACGCCGACTCGGCATCGGTGCGGCCGACGATGATGGTCGGCACGTCGCAGATGTCGGCGGCGAGCCGCGCGGCGACCAGCTTGTTGAGCGCCTCCTGGGTCGGCACCAGCACCTTGCCGCCCATGTGGCCGCATTTTTTGGCACTCGACAGCTGGTCCTCGAAATGCACGCCGGCTGCACCGGCATCGATCATCGCCTTCATCAGCTCGAACGCATTCAGCACGCCGCCGAATCCCGCTTCGGCATCCGCGACGATGGGCTGCAGCCAGTCGATCGAGTCGTCACCCTCGGCATGGCAGATCTGGTCGGCACGCATCAGCGTGTTGTTGATGCGCCTGACGATCGCCGGGACCGAATCCGCCGGGTACAGCGACTGGTCAGGGTACATTTCACCGGCCAGATTTGCATCGCCTGCGACCTGCCAGCCCGAGAGATAGATCGCCTTCAGGCCAGCCCTGACCTGCTGCATGGCCTGGTTGCCGGTCAGCGCGCCGAGCGCGTTGACGTATGGGCAGCTCGTGCAGGTAGCGCCAGAGCTTCTGGGCACCCAGGCGCGCCAGCGAATGTTCTATATGCACCGTGCCGCGCAGCCGCAAGACGTCTTTCGCGCTGTAGCTTCGCTTCACGCCGCTCCAGCGCGGGCTGGACTTCCATTCCTGCTCGATCTGGGCGGCAGTCTTCGGGGTCATCGGGCTCTCCATGCTCAGTCGATATCCTGGTAGGCAAGCAGGGTCAGGAAGGGCTCAAACTGCGCACTGGCGGTCAGTTGATCCACAAGCTCGGCAGCCCGGGCGTAATGTCCGGCCGCAAAGGCGGATTCGCCGACCTCGGCGCGGATCTTTGCCAGCTGTTCAGCCATCAGTTCGCGCACCATCTTGAGCGTCACGGTGCGAAGGTCCTTCAGGCGGCATTCGTGGCGCACCCACTGCCACAGCTGGGCGCGCGAGATCTCCGCGGTCGCCGCATCTTCCATCAGGTGATGGATCGGCACGCAGCCGTTGCCGCCGAGCCAGGCCGCAAGGTACCGGATGGCTACGTCTATGTTTGTGCGGAGGCCGGCTTCCGTGATGTCGCCCTCCGGCACGCGCAACAGGTCGGCCGCAGTGACCGTGACATCCTCTCGCATCCGGTTGAGGTTGTTTGCCGAGGGCATCAGGCGGTCGAAGATGTCGCGCGCGACGAATACCAGTCCCGGATGGGCAACCCAGGTGCCGTCGTGGCCATCGCCTGCCTCGCGTTCCTTGTCAGCGCGCACGCGCGCAAGTGCGGTCTCGTTGGCCGCCGGATCGTCCTTGATCGGTATCTGCGCGGCCATGCCGCCGATCGCGAATGCGCCGCGTCGATGGCAGGTCTTGATCACGAGCTGGGAATAGGAACGCAGGAAATGCGAGGTCATCGTGACTGTATTGCGGTCGGGAAGCACGAAATCGGCGCGACGGCTGAACTTCTTGATGAAGCTGAAGATGTAGTCCCAGCGCCCACAGTTGAGGCCCACGATGTGCTCGCGGAGCTCGAACAGGATTTCGTCGATCTCGAATGCGGCGGTGATCGTCTCGATGAGCACCGTCACCTTGATGCTGCCGCGCGGCAGCCCGAGCGCCCGCTCGCTGAACTGGATGACGTCCGCCCAGAGTCGTGCCTCGACATGGCTTTCGAGTTTCGGCAGGTAGAAATAGGGTCCGCTGCCGCGACTCAGGAGCTCACTCGCGTTGTGAAAGAGGTAGAGCCCGAAATCGACCAATGCGGCCGGGATCGGCTTGCCTGCGCGCAGCCAGTGCTTTTCCGGCAGGTGCCAGCCGCGCGGCCGCAGGATGAGGACGGCCGTCGACTCGTTCAGCCGGTAGGATTTTCCTTCCGGGCTCCTGTAGGCGAGCGTCCCGCGCACGGCTTCCATCAGGTTGGCCTGGCCCTGGATCACATTGGACCAGGTCGGGCACAGCGAATCCTCGCAATCGGCCATGAAGACATTGGCGCCGGAATTGAGCGCATTGATGATCATCTTGCGATCGGTGGGACCGGTGATCTCGACGCGGCGGTCGAGCAGGTCCCGCGGAATCGCGCCGACACGCCATTCCGAGTCGCGGATCTTGCGGGTCCCCTCGAGGAAATCCGGCAGCACGCCGGCGTCGAACTCAAGCTGCCGCCTGGTCCTGGACTCGAGCAGTTCCTGTACCTTGGGTTCGAAGTGCGCCGCCAGCCGGTTGACGAATGCGACCGCCTCGGAGCGCAGCACCTCGCGCCATTCCTGCCTCAGCACCGGGAACTGGCCGGTATTGGAACTGGTATTACCTGAATTCGCAGGTATCAACTAGAACTCCTTGTAATTGAACATATTTACAGGGCGCCACGCGGGCGGGCGATCATCATCGCAAGTTCCAGCGCCTGTTCATAGTTGAGTCGCGGATCGACGCTCGTGCGGTAGGCGCGGGCAAGGTCGACGTCGGCCAGTCCGCGCGCACCGCCCGTGCATTCGGTGACATCGTCGCCGGTCAGTTCGAAATGCACGCCGCCGAGTCGTGATCCCAGTTCCTTGTGAATGCGGAATGCGGCCTCGACCTCTGACAGGATGTTGTCGAAGCGGCGCGTCTTGACGCCCTGCGGTGTGATCTCCGTGTTGCCGTGCATCGGGTCGGAGACCCACAGCACCTGCTGGCCGCTCTCGCGCACCGCTTCGATCATCGGCGGCAGCGAGCGCTCGATGTGGGCGGCGCCGAAACGATGAATCAGGGTCAGGCGTCCTGGCTCGCCAGCGGGATTCAGGATGCGCGTCAGTGCACCAAGCCAGTCTGCATCCATGCCCGTCCCTACCTTGACTGCGATCGGATTGGCGATGCCCCGGAAATATTCCACGTGTGCCCCGTCCGGGGTCGCAGTCCGCATGCCGATCCACGGCATGTGCGTCGAAAGGTTGTACCAGCGCTCGCGACGCGGAAGGTAACGCGTCTGCGCCTGTTCATAGAGCAGGTGCAGGCCCTCATGACTTGCGTAGAAACGCGCCTGGCTGGTCTCGTGGATGGGCACGCCGGAAATCGCCTGGTAGAAATCCAGGGAATCGGAAATCGAGTCGAGGATTTCCTGGTAGGCGTCTTTCAGCTTCGCATGCTGCATGAAGCCCAGGTCCCAGTTTTCCGGGTGATGCAGATCGCCAAATCCGCCGTCGACGAGTGCGCGCACGAAATTGAGCGTCAGTGCCGCGCGTTCGTAGCCCCGCAGCAGCAGCTCGGGATCCGGCTCGCGGTCTGCCGCCGTGAATGCGGCGCGGTTGACGATGTCGCCGCGATAGCTAGGCAACGTAACGCCGTCGCGGGTCTCCGTATCGGCAGAACGCGGTTTTGCGTACTGGCCGGCCATGCGCCCGACGCGGATCACCGGTTTCTTGAGGCCGTGCAGCAGCACGAGACTCATCTGCAGCAGGATCTTGAGCTTGCGGGCGATGGTGGCCGATTCGCAGTCGCCAAACCCCTCCGCGCAGTCACCGCCCTGGAGCAGGAATCGTTCGCCGCGCTGCGCGGCAGCGAGTTCCTCCTTGAGCTGATCGACTTCCCATGAAACGACGACCGGTGGCAGCTTCGACAATTCGTCCAGGACTCGCGCCAGTTTCGCGGGGTCGGCATACCGCGGTTGCTGAACCGCCGGCCGGTGCTGCCAGCTTTCAGGGCTCCAGCCAGTTGTTTGTACAGCGGTATTCATGGAATGAAGCATCGTACACGGTTTCGCTGCACTGCAAAAACAAGTGACGCCGAGGGGTGGTTTAACGACATCCGAATGGGCAGAATGCGCCTCCCCCGTGTGGAGCACTGGCATGCATCGTGTACTGGTCCTTGGAGCAGGAAAAATTGGAGCGCTGGTATCGGGTCTGCTTGCCGAGGCCGGCGACTACCAGGTCCAGCTGGCGGATGTCAGCGGCGAAACCGCCGCAGGTGTCGCGCGCGCGCATGACCGCGGGACGCTGACCGCGTTCGCGCTGGACGGCACGGACGCCGCGGCCATCGCGCGTCATCTCCAGAAAAATCCCACCGACGCCGTGATTTCCTCGCTGCCCTTCTACTGCAACGTGGCGGTGGCCCAGGCTGCGCGTAACCACGGCCTGCACTACTTCGACCTGACCGAGGATGTCGAGGTGACGCGGGCCGTGCGCGCGGTCGCCGAGGGCGCAAAGACGGCTTTCGTGCCGCAGTGCGGCCTCGCGCCCGGATTCGTGTCGATTGCGGCGAACGAGCTGATCAGCCATTTCGACGAGCTTCGGAGCATCAAGCTCCGGGTCGGCGCCCTGCCCCAGCACCCGAACAACGTCCTGAAGTATTCACTGACCTGGTCGACCGAAGGCCTGATCAATGAGTACGGCAATCCCTGCCATGCAATCGTCGACCGTCGCCTGGTCGAGGCCGCGCCGCTCGAAGGGCTCGAGGAGATCGAGATCGACGGCACGCTGTACGAAGCCTTCAATACATCGGGCGGCCTGGGCTCGCTCGGCGAGACCTACGGCGAGCGCTGCGAGCAGATGAACTACAAGACCATGCGCTATCCGGGCCATTGCGCGCAGGTCCGCTTGCTGATGAACGACCTGAAGCTGAACCAGGATCGCGACACCTTGAAACGCATCCTCGAAAATGCCGTGCCGCAGACCCTGCAAGACGTGGTGATCGTCTATGTCGCGGTCACGGGCCGCCAGGGAGGCGAATTGCGCGAGGAGAATTACGTCAACAAGGTCTATCCGCAGCAGATATCCGGGCGGCTCTGGTCCGCCATCCAGGTGACGACGGCGGCCGGGATCACGGCGGTTGTCGACCTCGTGCTTGCCGGGCCGAAGGCTTACCGCGGCTTCGTGCGGCAGGAACAATTCGGCCTGCCGCAGGTGCTGGCCAACCGATTCGGCGCCTGGTACCAGAAGGGCGGCGACAAGAACGTCTCGGGGCAGATGGTGGTCGAGGGCAAAGCCGGTCGCCAGCGCAAGCTGGTGGGAGTCGGGTGATGGACAAGGGAAAAATTCTCAAGGGGCTCGGTCTCGCCGATGTGAATCCGGGTGCCTGGTCAGGCGAGGTCTGGCACGCGGCAGCCGATGCGCCATTGGTCAAATCGGTCAATCCGGCGACGGGCGAAGTCATCGCATCGGTGCGGGCCGCGTCGGAGGCCGACTATGAGCGCGTGGCGGCAAGCGCCACCGCGGCTTTCCAGAAGTGGCGCGACGTGCCTGCGCCGCAGCGCGGCGAAGCCGTGCGCCTCGTCGGTGACGCGTTGCGCGCGAAGAAGGACTTGCTCGGCAGCCTGGTCAGCCTCGAGATGGGAAAGATCAAGACCGAGGGCGACGGCGAGGTCCAGGAGATGATTGACATCGCCGACTTCGCCGTGGGCCAGTCGCGCATGCTCTACGGGCTCGCGATGCATTCCGAGCGCCCGCGTCACCGCATGTACGAGCAATGGCATCCTCTTGGCGTGGTCGGAATCATTTCCGCGTTCAATTTTCCAGTGGCTGTCTGGTCCTGGAATGCGTTCCTGGCGGCTGTCTGCGGCGATATCTGCATCTGGAAGCCCTCGCACAACACGCCCTTGTGCGCAATCGCCGTGCAGAACATCTGCAATGACGTACTGGTGCGCGAGAAGCTGCCGCCAATCTTTCAGCTGTTCATCCCGTCGGACAACGCGCTGGCCTCGCGCTTCGTCGACGACAAACGCATCGCGCTCATGAGTTTTACCGGCTCGACCAACGTGGGCCGCCGGGTCGGCGAAAGGATCGCCTCGCGCCTCGGCCGGAGCCTGCTGGAACTCGGCGGCAATAACGCGATCATCGTCGATGAATTCGCCAATCTCGATCTCGTGGTACCGGCGGTCGTGTTCGGATCGGTCGGGACCGCGGGCCAGCGCTGCACGACGACCCGGCGCCTGCTGGTTCACCATTCGCGCGTCGCGGAACTGGAACGGCGCCTGGTCGCCGCATACAAGCAGGTGCGGATCGGCAATCCTCTCGATCCCCAGGTCCTGATGGGGCCGCTGGTGGATTCGTCGGCCGTGCGGGGCTACGAAGCGGCACTCGAAGCCGTGCAGAAACAGGGCGGCGAAATCCTGTGCGGCGGCCATGTGCGGCCGGGGCCCGGTTTCTTCGTTGAACCGACGATTGTGAAGGCCCGGAACGAGATGCCGGTCGTGCGGCACGAGACATTCGCGCCGATCCTGTACCTCATCCCGTTCAAGACGCTGGACGAGGCGATCGCGATGCACAACGACACCGACTACGGGCTGTCGTCGGCGATCTTCACCGACCGCCTGCAGCACGCCGAAAGCTTCCTGTCGGTGTCCGGCAGCGATTGCGGCATTGCCAATGTGAACATCGGCACGTCGGGCGCCGAGATCGGCGGCGCTTTCGGCGGGGAAAAGGACACTGGCGGCGGGCGCGAAGCCGGTTCCGACTCGTGGAAGGTCTACATGCGCCGCCAGACCAACACGATCAACTACTCGAGCGAGCTGCCGCTCGCACAGGGCATCCGTTTCGACCTCAGTTGAGCTCGCGCCGGATCAGCTCGTACATCATGCGGCTGTAGCGCTCGGGTGTAATGAAGGCCCAGCCCCACTTCTGGTCGAAGTCGGCATTTGGTGCGGCTGCCACGATTTCATCTGCGGTCCTGCCGGCCTTGACCAGCTCGCGGATGCGCCCGCTCGTGGTCACCAGCATCTGGCGGTACTCAACGAGGTCGGCGCGATTCCCGAGCGGCCCGTGGCCCGGAATGATCCGTGTCTGCCCGTCGGCGATGGCCAGGATGCGATCGACACCCGCGATGAGGCCCGCGAGCGAACCGCCCGAGTCGAAGTCGATATACGGATAGAAGCGGAAGAACAGGTCTCCCGTGTGGATCACGTTGGCCTTGCGGAAATGCACGAATACATCGCCGTCGGTATGAGCGTGGGGGGCAAATGTCGCCCTGATCTCGTCGCCATTCAGGTGCAGCGAAACGGCGTCGTTGAAGGTGACCACCGGCAGGGCCAGCGGCGGCGAGGCCGGCACTGAGTTCTGCAGGAAGCTGATGAACTGGTCGGTGCTCATGCGCGCGCGCACCTGGTCGTGGGCGATCAGCAGGGCGCCCTCCTTCGCCAGGTTCTCGTTGCCACCGGTGTGGTCGCCGTGCCAGTGCGTGTTCAGAACGAAACGCGGATTGCCGAGATTCAGGGCCTGCAATGCGGCGACGACCGCGGGGGTCATCGGCGCGTACTGGTCGTCGATCATGAATACGCCGTCCACGCCGGCCGAAAGGCCGATATTGCCGCCCTGGCCGGCGAGCATGTAGATGCCGGGCGCGACCTGCTCGGTGCGGATCGAAGTGTCCGGCGGAGCTTGCGCGCCGGCCGCGAATGCCAGTATCAGGAGTCCGGCCGCCGTCAGTGGCTGAATCATGACTCTCTCCTGCCGTTTGCGTTGGCGTTCCGCTTGTAGCAGACCAGCCTGTTATCATCAATGTTCGGCATATGGAGATTTGCGCATGGACCTGCGCCACCTGGTTACCGGAGTGCTGGCGATCCTGCTGGCGGGCGCCGTCGTCAGCGTCGTCCCGGCCCAGTCCGTAGAGCCTCGGAACGAGGATTCGATGCTGGCTGGCACCGCGGTACTGGTCGAGATCAAGGACGCCATCAGCCCCGCCACCCGTGAGTTCTTCCTGCATACGCTGGAGCGCGCGGAGGACGGGCAGGCTTCGATGCTCATCCTGGTGCTCGACACGCCCGGCGGGCTGTCAGATTCAATGCGCGACATGATCCAGGGCATCCTGAATGCACGCATCCCAGTGATCACCTATGTCGCCCCCTCCGGCGCGCATGCCGCGAGCGCAGGCACATTCATCCTCTATGCAAGCCATATTGCAGCCATGGCGCCAGGCACGAATCTGGGCGCGGCGACGCCCGTATCGATCGGCGGAAGTTCGCCCGAGGAAGAGCCCGGGGACGAGGACGGCGCGGCTGATGGCAAGAAAGGCTCGACGAAGGCCACGCGGCCAGCCAGTGCGATGGATCGCAAGGTATTGAATGATTCCGTCGCCTACATCCGCAGCATCGCCGAGATGCGCGGCCGCAATCTCGAGTTTGCCGAAGCCGCGGTTGTCGATGCCGCCAGCATCACGGCGACCGAGGCGCTCGCACGCGGGGTGATCGACCTGATCGCGGACGACCTACCGGGGCTCCTGACCGCGCTCGATGGCCGCGAAGTCAAGCTGCCGGGCGGTCCGAGCGTACTCAAAACGAAGGGCATAGTGGTCGAGCGAGTCGAAATGGACTGGCGCACTTCGCTCCTCTCCGTGCTGACCAACCCGATGGTCGCCTACGGCCTGCTGCTGATCGGCCTCTATGGCCTGATGTTCGAGGGCTACAACCCTGGCGCCATCCTGCCAGGTGTGGTCGGCGGGGTCTGCCTGCTACTCGGCCTCTATGCGCTTCAGGTCCTGTCAGTCAATTTTGCCGGGCTGGCGCTCGTGTTCCTCGGCGTCGGCATGATGATCGCGGAGTTCTTCGTGCCCAGCTTCGGCGCGCTCGGCTTTGGCGGTCTCGTGGCATTCGTGATCGGATCCATCGTGCTGATGGATACCGGCGCGCCCGGCATGGCCCTGAGCCGCGGGCTGGTGGGCGGCGTTGCCACCGCCGCGGGCATCCTGATGCTGGGGACGATGTGGCTGGCGATGCGGGCGCGACAACGACCCGTCGCGACGGGCCGAGAGCAGATGATCGGGGATATCGCCGAAGCTGTGGACGCGTTCACCGGCAAGGGCCAGGTGCGGATTTACGGAGAACTGTGGAATGCGGTCTCCACGAAGCCCGTGGCCGCAGGTCAGCAGCTGCGCGTCGACCGCGTGCAGGGGTTGACACTCCACGTCTCGCCGGTCGAATGACAGGAGAATTGAAATGATGACCTACGTGCTCGTTGCCGTCGCCGTTCTGTTCGCAATATTGGTGATCAATGCGATCAATATCCTGCGCGAGTACGAGCGCGGCGTCGTGTTCACGCTCGGTCGCTACGCGGGCACGAAGGGTCCCGGCCTGATCATCGTGTGGCCGATCGTCCAGCAGATGGTGCGCGTGGACCTGCGCACGATCGTGCTCGACGTGCCGAAGCAGGACGTGATTTCAAGGGACAATGTCTCGGTCAAGGTGAATGCGGTTGTTTATTTCCGGATCGTGGACCCGGACAAGGCCATCATCCAGGTCGCGAATCCATTCGAGGCAACCAGCCAGCTCGCCCAGACCACGCTGCGCTCGGTGCTGGGACAGCACGAGCTCGATGAGATGCTGTCCGAGCGGGATCGGCTGAATAACGATGTGCAGAAGATCCTCGATGCCTCAACCGACGCCTGGGGCATCAAGGTATCGCACGTCGAGATCAAGCACATCGATCTGGACGAGACCATGATTCGGGCGATTGCCAAACAGGCCGAGGCGGAGCGCACGCGGCGCGCCAAGGTGATCCACGCCGAGGGCGAGAAGCAGGCGGCCGCGATGCTGGTCGAGGCTGCAAAACTCCTTGGTGCCGACCCACGGGCGATCCAGTTGCGCTACATGCAGACGCTGACCGAACTCGGCAACGACCGGAGCACGACAATCGTGTTCCCGATGCCGATGGATCTCCTGTCGCCCTTCGTGAAGAAGCAGGGCGCCCCGGACTGATCAGCGTCCGGGCAGCCGGACGCTGACGCGCGCGCCGCCCAGGCGGCTTTCGCTGATCTCGAGCGTGCCCGAGTACGCTGCAGCGATCTCGCGCGCCACGGACATCCCGATACCCTGCCCCGCCACGCTCTCGTCGGCACGCACGCCGCGCTCCAGCACGCGCGTTCGCTCGGAGGGCGGAATGCCGCGCCCGTCATCCTCGACGTCGAGCAGCAGGCCCGGCCGGCGCCAGTCGGCAGATGTCCACGGCATCGCCCGGACTGCGACCTCGGCCCTGCAGTACTTGCAAGCGTTGTCCATCAGGTTGCCTGCGAGTTCCAGGAAATCGCCCATATCGATCGGGTAGGCCGTTCCCTGCGCCACCGCAACGCCCAGGCGCGGCGACTTGTCGCTGTAGACCTTCCCGAGCGCGGCCTGAAGCTGCTCCAGGGGCTCCTGTACCTGCAGGTCCGTCATCGTGGCGCCGGTGCCGCCGAAAACTGCACGCTTGAGCTGGTGCTGGACGATCTCCTGCATCCGGTCCAGCTGGCGAAGATTCAAATTCCGGTCCGCGCTGCCGCCTTCGATCAGTCCGCGCAGGGCGGCGAGTGGCGTCTTCAGACTGTGGGCCAGGTTGCCGAGTGTCGTCCGATAACGTTCCAGGCGCTTGCGATCTCCGGTCAGCAGCGCATTCAGGTTTCCTGTGACGCCGGCCAGCTCACGGGGCCAGCCGGAGCCGAGCAGTTCGCGGCGTCCGGCTTCGACGTCTGCAATCTCGGTCTCGAGCCGATGTAGCGGGCGCAGCGCGAAGCGCATGGCGACAGCCAGGCCCGCCAGCAGCAGCAGGCCCAGGATGAGAGAACCCGACAGGAGCCAGGCGCGGACGCGCGCCACCTCGTGATACCAGGGCTCGAGACTCTCGGCGGCCCGCACGATGAAGTCCCTGCTGCCGCCGTCCTCGAGCACCCAGCGGATACCGAGCGAAAGCCCTAGGACGCGCGAACCGTCGGCAAGCTTCGCGTATTCGAGGCGTCGCTCGCCCGTCGCCGGCGTCGCTGCAAGATTGAGCCCGCTGCCGATTGCCGAGGGCGAGCGCCAGCTCCCGCGCGAGCTCACGATCTCCGCGTACAGGCCCGAACTCGGCGCCGCAAGCCGCGGCTCGGCGAGATTCTCCGGTACCAGCAGGCCTTCCGGGTCGATGTCGGCCGACGCAGATCAGGGCGATGACCTGCGCTTCCAGCACATCCTGGCGTGCCCGCAGCCCGAGATCCCGGTACATCGAGTCGAGTGCCCAGGCGGCGACACCGGCTGCGGCGAGCAGCAACAACGCAAGGGTCGCGCAGCAGCCGGACTTGAAGCGATTGAGTGGAGCGCGGCACGATCAGTCGCGCGCGATGCGGTAGCCGCGGCCCCTGAGTGTCTCGATCGGCTGGCGGTCTCCATCCGGGTCGAGCTTGCGGCGCAGCCGACCGATGAAGACTTCGATCGTATTGCTGTCGCGCTCGAAATCCTGTTCATAGAGCTTTTCGGTGAGTTCGGTCTTTGATACGACCTCGCCCGCGTGCAGCATCAGGTATTCAAGAAGGCGGTACTCGAATGCGGTAAGTTCCACCGGGACGCCGCCGACACGGACTTCCTGGCTGCGGGAATCGAGTTCGATCGAGCCGCTCTTCAGGAGCGGCTGCGACCAGCCACCGGAACGGCGCAGCAGCGCCTGCACTCGCGCCAGCACTTCTTCGAACCGGAATGGCTTGGTGACGTAGTCGTCCGCGCCCGCGTCGAGGCCTGCGACTTTTTCCTGCCAGCTGTCGCGCGCCGTGAGGATCAGGACCGGGAACGACTTTTCCGCCTTGCGCCAGGCGCGGATCGCGTCGAGCCCGGACTTGCCCGGCAGGCCGAGATCCACGACGGCGATATCGATCGGGTATTCCATGCCGGAGTATTCGCCTTCGACGCCGTCGCCGGCCAGGTCCACGGTGAAACCCGTGCCCCGAAACTGCTGGGCCAGCATTTCGCGGAGTGCCGGCTCGTCCTCGACGATCAGGAGGCGCATCCGGCCCTCAGCGTTCCTGGCCGGTTTCGGCGTCGACCCTGACTTCAAATACCCGGCCGTCGGCACCGAGCAGGCGGATCCTGTATTCGATGCGGTCGCCGTGCCGCTTTTCCTCCGCGCGCACGACGCGCGCATCGTATCGGCGCTCGGCGCGCGCCACGGCCTCGTCAAGCGAAATCCCGCGCTCCGCCATGCTCCGGTCGGCACCGCGGTCCCGATCCCGGCTCGAGGCCAGCACGGGCCCGGAAAGGAAAACCCCGGCCACCAGGGCCAGGCACAGGAGCGCCGGGAGTTTCATCCGCTTCATCAGCATTGCGCCATTGTAGAGGAACTCGAAATGGCCGGGCCGCTTGCGCGGCCCGGCCGTGGCATCAACCGCGCAGGGGCGTGACATCGACCCGGATCCGGACCCGGTCGCCAGGATCGTATGGCATCCGCGTCGTGTATTCGCGGCCGGCGTACTCGTAGGTCACCCGGTAGCCGTCCACACGCTCGTCCCAGCTGTCGCGGTAGCGCACTTCGCAGCGTTCCACCAGGCGCTCGCGGCCGTAGTAACCGCCCTGGCGCTTGTGCGATGCGTCGTTGCCGATGGCGCCACCGATCAAGACGCCCGCAACCCGCGCCACATCGCGACCACGGCCCCTTCCGATCTGGTTGCCGATGACGCCACCGATAATGCCGCCAAGCACGGTACTGCCAGCGTGACGGGGCGAAAGCGGTCCATCCGATTCATAGGCCACTTCATCCCAGCACTCCCGTACCGGCTCGCTGACGCGGACCCGGCGACGGATCGCTTCCACGTTGACGACGCGTGCGTAGTCGTATTCACCGCCGTGGCGGTCATCACGCTCGTAACGGTTGCCGTCGCCGTAACGATAGCTGCCGCTGTTGTGATCAGCCATGGCTCCGGCGGACGCGGCAGCGAGACCGACGGCAAGGCCAAATATCCAGAGCTTGCGTAACATGGTGCGCCTCCTTGCATTGGCACGATGCCAATCTAGGTCCGGGACCATGAACCCGTCCTGAACGCCGGAAACGCGCATTTCCCTAGGGAATCTCGGCCTTTGCGGCGTTCCAGAGCTCGATCCAGCAGTGCGGGGCCTGCCTGGCGCGAAGCGGTGCCGCGGGCGGCCAGGGCACGCTCCAGATGGGCATAACGCTGCTCGAATCGCTGGTTGGTCCTGCGCAGCGCCGTCTCCGGATCGACGTGGAGGTGGCGGGCAAGATTGACGACGGAGAACAGCACGTCGCCAAGCTCCGCCTCCAGGCACGCCACATTGCCGGTTTCCTCGGGGACGCGGTCGAGTTCGGCAAGTTCCTCATCGATCTTGGCGCGCGGTCCGAGCGCATCCGGCCAGTCGAAACCCGCATCCGCGGCGCGCCGGCCGAGCTTGCTGGCGCGTGTGAGCGCAGGGAGGGCCGACGGAATGCCGTCCAGTGCACCCTCCCCCTGCCCCAGCGTCCTTCGTTCCTCCGCCTTGAGCGTCTCCCAGACCCGCGACTGCTCCGCCGCGTCGGCAACCGGAGTGCCACCGAAAACATGCGGGTGGCGCCGTGTCAGCTTGTCGCAGATTGCGTCGACGACATCGTCGAATCCGAATGTGCTGCTCTCGCTGGCCAGCTGCGCATGGAATACGACCTGGAACAGCAGGTCGCCGAGTTCATCGCGGAGCGCGGCCATGTCCGAGCATTCGATTGCGTCGGCTACCTCGTAGGCTTCCTCTATCGTGTGAGGCGCGATCGAGCGGAAGTCCTGCTCCAGGTCCCAGGGACAGCCTGCGGCGGGGTCCCGCAGACGCCGCATGATTTCGAGCAGGCGCTCAATCGCCATTGAGCGGCGACCCGCCGAGCATTTCCCGGAGTGTGAGTATCATTCCGGCGGTAGCACCCCAGATCCTGTGTCTGCCCCAAGGCAGATCGAGCACCTCGAGTTCCTCATCGCCGACCCGGTGCATACGGCGTGCGTGCGTGGCCGGATCCAGCAAATGCCGAAGCGGCGCCTCGAATGTGCCGGAGACTTCGGTTGCATCCAGCACCAGCTTGAATCCGGGACGTACGAGACCCACGACAGGCGTCACGCGATAGCCGGTGATGACGACATGGTCCGGCAGGCAGCCGATTACCTCGACGAATTCGCGGCGCAGGCCGATTTCCTCTTCGGTCTCACGCAACGCCGCCGCAATGGCATCGTCGTCGCCTTTTTCCAGGCGGCCGCCTGGAAAAGAAATCTGGCCCGGGTGATGTTTCAGGTCGCTGGCCCGGTGGGTCAGCAGCACCGTCAGCTCATCGCCACGATCGACCAGCGGAATCAGCACGGCAGCCCGGGTCGGCGACGCGGGCAGTAGCCTGCGCATGCGCTTCATTGCAGCGCGCGATATCCCGCCGATGCGCAGGTCCGCATCCGCATAACAATGTCCCGACAGCCGGCTGCGCAATTCGCGCCGCAGCACTTCCGCCGGGAGCAGGTGCAGATCGGCTGCAGGCATGGGGGTCACGATCCGCCCTTTCCCTGCCCGCCCAGAGCTAGTCGCGCCGGGTCGAGCAGGCGCGCAAGCTCGGTCGCGCGGCAGGCCGGTCTCCTCGATCGCGATGTCCAGGATCGGGCGGCGTTCAATGGCGGCGCGACGCGCAATCGCCGCAGCCCGGTCGTAGCCGATCTCCGGCGCCAGCGCCGTCAGCAGCATCGGGTTGCGCGCGAGTGTCTCGGCCATCGCAGCGGCGTGGACTGTCAGGCCGGAGATCGCACGGCGCGCGAGCGCCCGCGACGAATCGGCGACGAGTTCGATGCTTTGCAGCAGGCCGTGCGCTATCAGGGGCAACATCACATTCAGCTGGAAATTGCCGGAAGCGCCCGCCATTGCAACCGCGGCATCGTTTGCCATGACCTGAGTTGCGGCCATGGCGACTGCTTCCGGTATGACCGGGTTGACTTTGCCCGGCATGATGCTCGAACCAGGCTGCAATGCCGGCAGCGCAATTTCGCCGAGACCAGCCAACGGGCCGGAATTCATCCAGCGCAGGTCGTTGGAAATCTTGAGCAGCACGACCGCGGCGCCGCGCAGCTGGCCGGATAATTCAACGGCCGTATCCTGCGCGGCCAGGCTCGCAAACCGATCCGGCGCAGCGCCGAGCTCAAGGCCGGTCCGCGTCGCGAGCCGCGCAATCGCCTTCATCGCAAATTGCGGGTGCGCATTGACGCCGGTGCCGACCGCCGTAGCGCCCAGAGCGAGACGCTGCAGGTTCGGTGCTACTGCAGCGAGGCGGCGAGCTGCATCCTCCGTCTGCGTGTGCCAGGCGTGCATTTCCTGCCCAACGGTGATGGGGAGCGCATCCATCAGGTGCGTTCGCCCCGGCTTAACGTGATCCCCTACCTGCCGACCCTTGTCAACGAGCGCTCGCGCAAGCTCGTCGAGCGCTGGCAGCAGCGTGTCGCGGAGTTCCAGCGCGCATGCCAGATGGATCGCGGTCGGCATGACGTCATTGCTGCTCTGGCAGCGATTGACGTGGTCATTCGGATGGACGGCGCTGCCGAACCGGGTGGCCGCCAGCCGGGCGATCACCTCGTTGGCGTTCATGTTCGTGCTGGTGCCCGAGCCCGTCTGCATGACACCGAGCGGGAACTGATCGGCATACTGTCCCATCTGCGATCTCGAGCGCTGCCGCTGCGATCGCCGTTGCCATGGCGGGCTCAAGTTCACCGAGTTCACCGTTGGTCTCGGCTGCAGCCCACTTGATCAGGCCCAATGCGCGGATGATTGCGGACGGCATCGGGCAGGCGGCCGATCCGGAAATTCTCCACGGCGCGCTGTGTCTGGGCGCCCCAAAGCGCCGCAGCGGCTACGCGGACTTCGCCGAGGCTGTCCTTTTCGATGCGGTCGTTGTCGCTCACGGGTAACATGGGCATTCTATCATCCGGGCCCGCGCCATGACCGACCATCGCCTGACCGCGTTGTCGCCGCTCGACGGGCGCTATGCCGACAAGTGCGCCGACCTGGCCGCGCTTTTCAGCGAGGCCGCGCTGATCGGCTATCGCCTGCGTGTCGAGGCCGCGCTGGTTCGGCCAGCTTGCATCGTCGGGTCATTTCCGCGCGCTCGGCTCGCTGCCTTCAAGCCTGGCATCGAGGGTCTGACGCTCTCGCGCAAGGGCCTGGATGAGTCAGGCGTCCGGCGCGTCAAGGAGATCGAGCGCGAGACGAATCACGACGTCAAGGCCGTGGAATACTTCCTTCGCGAGCAATTGGCGGCAGCCGGCGCCACGCCCGCGCAACTCGAGTTCGTGCACTTCGCCTGCACGTCGGAGGACATCAACAATCTGAGCTACGCGATGATGCTCGCCGATGCCCGCAGTAAAGTACTGCTGCCACTCCTCGGCGAGGTCGCCGACAGGTTCGCAGAGCTCGCCGGCAGCCACGCGGCAGTCGGCGATGCTTTCGCGAACGCACGGCCAGCCGGCAACGCCGACGACGCTCGGCAAGGAGGCGGCGAATTTCGTCATGCGCCTGCGCCGGGCGGCGACTGCGCTTGCGCGCGTCGAACTCCTCGGCAAGTTCAACGGCGCGGTCGGCAACTTCAATGCGCATGTCGCGGCCGCGCCGCCAGTCGACTGGCGGGCGGAATCGCGCCGATTGATCCAGGGACTCGGCCTTCGGCCGAACGAGTACTCGACGCAGATCGAACCGCATGACTGGATCGCCGAGTACTGTGACGCGCTGGCGCGCGCCGACACGATCCTGATCGATCTGTGTCGCGACCTGTGGGGCTATGTCTCGCTCGGTTACTTCCAGCAGCGACCGGTGCCCGGCGAGATCGGCTCGTCGACGATGCCACACAAGGTCAATCCGATCGACTTCGAGAACGCCGAGGGCAATGCGGGACTCGCGAATGCGCTGCTGCGGCACTTCTCCGACAAGCTGCCGGTTTCGCGCTGGCAGCGCGATCTCACGCGACTCGACGGTGCTCCGGAATCTCGGCGTCGCGCTCGGGCACAGCGCGCTGGCCTGGCGTTCGGCGTCGCGAGGTCTCGATCGCATCGAACCGGATGGCGTGCGCATGGCGGCCGATCTGGACGCGCACTGGGAAGTGCTTGCGGAGGCGATCCAGACAGTCATGCGTGCGCAGCGGGTTCGCCGGCGCGTACGAAAAGCTGAAGGAATTCACGCGCGGGCGCCAGATCACGGCGCGCCGAGCTTCATGCTTTCGTCGCCAGGCTCGGACTGCCTGAGGACGCGCGGCAAAGGCTCGAGATCATTGACTCCGGCCACCTATACAGGCCTGGCCGAAGCCCTGGCCAGGGCGGTCTGAGGGGCCGGCGATGCCGGGCGATGTCCTCGAATGTGTGCTGACTACCTGGAGCACCGACGCTCCCGTGCTGCAGAAGATCCGCCGCGAAGTGTTCATCGTCGAGCAGGGATTTGCGGAAGCCGACGAATGGGATGACGACGATGCCGTCAGCTGTCACGCTCTGGTCACGCTGAACCGTGAACCAGTTGGCACCGGACGACTTAATCTGGACGGTAAGATCGGCCGGATCGCGGTAAAAGCCGGACTGCGAGGCCGGGGCATCGGCACGTTGATTCTGCGCCAGCTGCTCGACGAGGCCTATCACCGCGGCATTCGCGAGCCATACCTGCATGCACAGGTGCAGGCCCTGCCCTTCTACGAGAAGCTCGGCTTCCGTGTCGTGGGCGATTTGTTCGACGAGGTGGGCGTCTCCCACGTGAAAATGACGCACGCCCTGGAGTGACAGCGGTGCAGACGCAGCGGCAAAGCGTGACCGGAACGCGCTCGATCATCGCGACGCTCGACGAGGCTCGCGCCGCGACGCAGCAGGTCGCGCTGGCGGCGCGCCGGCTGCTCACGATGTACACGCAGGACCTCGAGCCCGCCGATCTATGACCAGCCACAATTTCTCGAGACGGTCAAGAAGCTGGTGTTGTCGAGGAGCTACGCGAAGGTGCGGGTCCTGCTCGCGGATCCATCGCGCGTAGTATATGAAGGCAGCAAGTTCGTGCACCTCGCTCGCCGCATCACGAGCCACATCGAGATCCGGCACGTGAAGTCCGACCGGCGCGACAACCAGGCTGCTTTCCTGATCGCCGACGACCGTGCACTGGTTTATCGTTTGCAGGCGTCACGCTGGGACGGCATCGTCGACATGAACGATGCGGTGGTCGCGCGGCGCTATCTCAATTACTTCGACGAAGTCTGGATCGCAAGCGAGCCGGAAGCCGAGACTCGCCAGCAGCACCTCTAGTTCCCCGCCCTCCACTCTGGCGATCAGCCCTTATAATCGCCGGATGGCCCTGAAGCCCGATGTCACCGTTGCAGCCGTCGTTGAGCGCGCCGGGCGATTTCTCGTCGTCCAGGAGCGCGCAGCGCGCCGCATCGTCCTCAACCAGCCGGCCGGGCACCTCGAAGGCGGCGAATCGCTGCTGGAGGCGGTAGTCCGCGAGACGCTTGAGGAGACCGGCTATCCGTTCGTGCCCCAGGCAGTGACCGGCCTGTACCTGTGGCAGGGCCCGGCCGGACGCACGTTTCTGCGGGTCGCATTCTCCGGCGGCGTCGGCGATCGGGTCGATGGCGCCAAGCTCGATCGCGCCATCATCCGGACCGCCTGGTTCAGCCGCGAGCAGCTTGCGCGACGCGAGGCGGAGTTGCGAAGCCCGCTGGTGCTGCGCTGCATTGACGACTATCAGCGCGGCGCGCGCTACCCGCTCGCCATCCTCAACCACGTGCTGACCGCGGCGTTGCCGATGGCCGGCGGCTGAATCCCGTGACCGATTACATCGTTGCAATGTCCGGTGGCGTGGATTCGGCGGTAGCGGCATCCCTGCTGCTGGACGCCGGCCATGAAGTCGAGGCGCCTTTTCATGGCGAACTGGGAGGACGACGGTGAAGGCTATTGCACGACGGCTGCCGACTATCAGGATGCGCGCCGCAGCTGCGCGGAGCTCGGCATCCCGCTGCATCGCGTCAGTTTTGCCGGAGAATATCGCGAGCGCGTTTTTATGCGGTTCCTCGCAGAGCTGCGCGCCGGCCGCACGCCCAACCCGGATGTGTTGTGCAATCGCGAGATCAAGTTCGGCCTCTGCCTGAACTATGCGCGGCGTCTTGGTGCCGCGCGATTCGCTACCGGGCACTATGCCCGCATCGTCAGCGGCGGCCGCCTGCTGAGGGGCATAGACACCGCCAAGGACCAGAGTTATTTCCTGCATGCGCTCGGCGCCGCCGATCTTGAGCGTTGCGACTTCCCGGTCGGCGGCCTATGCAAGTCGCAGGTGCGCGAGCTGGCCCGCGAGCGGGGTCTGCCGGTAGTCGACAAGCGCGACTCGACCGGCATCTGCTTCATCGGCGAACGCCCATTCGGCGAATTCCTCGAGTCTTGGCTGCCAGGGACACCGGGTCCGATCGAGACAGCTGACGGGCGGGTTATCGGCGAGCACCAGGGGCTTCGCGCGCTATACGCTCGGGCAGCGCAGCGGCCTCGGCGTCGGCGGACTGCAAGAATGCACGATTCGGCACCGTGGTTCGTGGCAGGCAAGGATCTCGCGCGCAATGCTCTCGTCGTGGTGCAGGGACGGAACAATCCGGCGCTGCTTTGCAGCTGGCCTTAGCACCGGCGCAGCTGAACTGGATTTGCGGCGAGGCGCCCCGTCGGTCCTTCGAATGCACGGTCAAGCTGCGCTACCGGCAACCGGATATCCCCTGTGAAGTCGAGTTGCGCGCGGATGGAACGGTCGTCCGCTTTGGCGGTCCACAGGCCGGTGCGGTCCCGGGCCAGTACGCGGTTTTCTACCGCGAAGACGAATGCCTCGGGTGGCGGTGTGATCGACGCCCTTATAATCAGTCAGGAGGAATCATGCAGGACAGCTTCAAGGCACGCCGCAAGCTCGCCGTCGGTGACCGCAGCTACGAGTACTACAGCCTAGACGCGTTGGCGGAATACGGCGTTGAGCGCCTGCCATATTCGCTGAAGATTCTCCTGGAAAACCTGCTGCGGCATGAGGACGGCACGACCGTAACCCGCGACGACATCATCGCGCTGGCGAGCGCCGATCCGCGCAAGCTACCGACCGCGTGAAATCGCATTCACCCCCGCGCGCGTCCTGATGCAGGATTTCACCGGCGTCCCCGCGGTAGTCGACCTCGCGGCGATGCGGGATGCAATGGCGGCGCTCGGAGGCGACCCGGGCAAGATCAATCCGCAGATTCCATCCGAACTGGTTATCGACCACTCGGTGATGGTCGACCATTACGGGACGGCCGGTGCGCTCGATCTCAATGCCCTGCTGGAATTCAAGCGCAACAAGGAACGCTACACATTCCTGCGCTGGGGGCAGTCCGCATTCGACAATTTCGCCGTGGTGCCGCCGGACACGGGCATCGTGCACCAGGTGAATCTCGAGTACCTGGCGCGCGTCGTGTTCGTCGACGAAAGCGGTCTCGCCTACCCCGATACCGTGGTCGGCACGGATTCGCACACGACCATGATCAATGGTGTCGGCGTCCTGGGCTGGGGCGTCGGCGGTATCGAAGCGGAGGCCGCGATGCTCGGCCAGCCTTCGACGATGATCATTCCCGAAGTCATCGGCATGAAGCTGACCGGACGCCTGCCGGAGGGTGCGACCGCCACCGACCTCGTGCTGACGGTGACCGAGCAGCTGCGCAAGCGCGGCGTGGTCGAGAAGTTCGTCGAATTTTTCGGCGATGGCCTGGCGCAGCTGCCACTTGCCGATCGCGCGACAATTGCGAACATGTCTCCGGAATACGGTGCGACCTGCGGGATCTTCCCGGTCGACGAGGAGACCCTCACTTACCTGCGCCTCACGGGGCGCGACGAGGGCCAGGTTGCGCTGGTGCGTGAGTACGCCAAGGCGCAGGGCATGTGGCGCAAGGACGGCGCAGCGGATGCGCTCTACACCGATGTCCTGCACCTCGACCTGTCGACGGTCCAGCCGTCGCTCGCCGGGCCGAAGCGGCCGCAGGATCGCGTGCTGTTGAGCGACATGCAGAAGACATTTCGCTGCGCATTCGAGAAAGACCAGGACAAGTGGGCCTCGCGCGGCCCTGCACGCGTCAGTGACGCCGGCCGTGACTACGAGCTGAAGGACGGCGCGGTCGTCATCGCGGCGATCACTTCCTGCACCAACACCTCGAATCCGGCCGTGATGGTCGGCGCAGGCCTGCTCGCGCGCAAGGCGAAGGAACGGGGGCTCACCGTGAAGCCCTGGGTCAAGACTTCGATGGCGCCGGGCTCCAAGGTGGTGACGGAGTACCTGACGCGTGCCGGGCTGCTGACGGACCTCGAGTCGCTCGGATTCAACATTGTCGGCTACGGCTGCACCACCTGCATCGGCAATTCCGGCCCGCTCAACGCGCCGATATCGCAAGGCGATTAGCGACAACAAGCTCTCGGTCGCCTCGGTGCTTTCGGGCAACCGCAATTTCGAGGGCCGCGTGCACCAGGAAGTGCGAATGAACTTCCTGGCCTCGCCACCACTGGTCGTCGCCTACGCGCTGGCCGGCACCGTGGACATCGACATGACCAGGGATCCGATCGGCAAGGACCGAGACGGCAAGCCGGTCCACCTTCGCGACATCTGGCCGAGTTCCCACGAGATCCAGCAGGTCGTCGGCCGTTCGGTTTCCGCGGACATGTTCGTGAAGAGCTACGGCGAAGTCTTCGAGGGCGACGAGCGCTGGCGCGGCATCGAAATCCCGGATTCGCAGACTTATCGCTGGGAAGGCGACAGCACGTATATCAAGAACCCGCCCTACTTCACTGGCATGAGCCGGAAGCGTCCGGGGCTGCCGACCATCAAGGGGGCGCGCTGCCTGGCCCTGTTCGGCGACTCGATCACGACCGACCACATCTCGCCTGCCGGCGCGATCCGCAAGGATTCCCCTGCCGGTATCTACCTGCAGAAAAACGGCGTCGTGCCCGCCGATTTCAACAGCTACGGTTCGAGGCGAGGCAATCACGAAGTGATGATGCGTGGCACATTCGCGAATTCGCGCATCAAGAACCTGATGGTGCCGGGAATCGAAGGCGGTGTTACACGGATGCAGCCGGGCGGCGAGCAGCTCCCGATCTACGACGCAGCGATGAAGTACATTGCGGCCGGCGTGCCGCTCGTCGTAATCGCCGGAAAGGAGTACGGGACCGGTTCTTCCCGGGACTGGGCGGCCAAGGGCACGATCCTGCTCGGGGTCCGGGCGGTCATCGCCGAGAGCTTCGAGCGCATCCATCGCGCCAACCTGGTCGGTATGGGCGTGTTCCCGCTGACATTCGAAAAGTCGAAAAACGCGCAGGCACTGGGCCTCGACGGCTCGGAAACCTACCAGATCGACGGATTGAAGGCCGGCAGCAAGACGGCGACGGTTCGCGCGACCGGAACTGGTGGCGAGACCACGACCTTCACCGTCAACGTCCGCGTGGATACGCCCAAGGAATGGGAATACATGGACAATGGCGGCATTCTGCATTTTGTCCTGCGCGAGCTGGCGGCCTGATTTCGTGCCGGTCCGGCACATGGGCTGAATCACCATGAGCCGATCCATCGCCGTGTTCGATCTCGACGGCACGGTGACGCGGTACGACACCTTTCTGCCCTACCTGCGCGGCTGGTGCCGGCGTCACCGGCGCCGGAAATGGACGTGGGCGGTTCTGGCAGCGCTGGCGCGCTACGCTCTGATGGATCGCGATCGGGGCAGACTGAAATCCGAGCTGATCGTCTGCCTGATGTCCGGTGCGACCCAGGCGGAAGTCACCGAGTGGACGCGAGAATTCGTGGACGGGATCGATGACCGAATGCTGTGCCTGGGTGCGCTCGAGGCGATTGAGCGCCATCGAAACGCCGGCGACCTGCTCATATTGCTGTCTGCCAGCGTGGATCTCTACGTCCCGATGATTGGCGCGCGGCTGGGTTTCGATGAGGCGATCTGTACCGGGGTTGCCTGGCGCGCGGATCGCCTCGACGGTGCCTTGACGACGCCAAATCGCCGAGCAGGCGAAAAACTGCGCTGCATCCAGGCATTGCGCGCCCGGTTCCCGGGGAGTCCGATCGCAGCCTACGGCAATTCCCGCTCCGATCTTCCGCATCTGCGGGCGGTCGAACAGCCGACCTTGGTCAATGGCGGCCTGAGCGCGAGGCACGCGGCAAGCCGCTTGGGCATCCCCGTTGCAGAATGGCGAAACAAAAGCGCTCATGGCCCGGTCTGATCAGCGTGAAGTTGAAAATCACAATCAAGCCCTCGGAGATCACGCCCGAATCCGTCTACCATGGCCGGCGCCAGTTTCTTGCGGGTCTGGCCGGCCTTGGCGCGGCAGGCGTACTTGTCCGCCCTTCCCTGGCGGAAGAGGTGATGACCGTGTCGCTGATCGAGCGACTGAAGTACAAGCGCAACGCGAGGTACTCGACCGTGGAAGTGGCGAACTCGTTCGCCGACATCACGGGCTACAACAACTTCTACGAATTCGGCACCGGCAAGGACGACCCGGCGCGGAATGCCCGCAGCCTGCGTCCACGGCCGTGGTCCGTCGTGGTTGACGGTGAATGCGAAGGCAAGGGTCGCTACACCCTCGAGGACCTGCTGAAGCCGCATCCCCTCGAGGAGCGCATCTACCGACTGCGTTGCGTCGAAGCCTGGTCGATGATCATTCCATGGGTCGGATTCCCGCTCGGCGACCTCGTCAAGCGCCTCAAGCCGACCTCGCGTGCGAAATTCGTCGAGTTCACGACTTTGCTGGACTCCGAAGCAGATGCCGGGGCAGCGCTATGCCGTGTTCGATTGGCCGTATGTCGAGGGGCTGCGCATGGACGAAGCCATGAATCCGCTCGCGATCCTTGCGGTCGGGCTTTATGGAAAAGTGCTGCCCAACCAGAACGGCGCGCCGCTGCGCCTCGTCGTGCCGTGGAAGTACGGCTTCAAGAGCATCAAGTCGATCGTTCGCATCCGGTTCACGGAACGGATGCCAGCGACCACCTGGGCGCTGTCGGCGCCGCGCGAATACGGCTTCTACGCCAACGTGAATCCCGATGTCGATCATCCGCGATGGAGCCAGAAGCGCGAGCGCCGCATCGGTGCCGGCCTGCTGGAGCCCCGGCAGCCGACCCTGAAGTTCAACGGCTACGCTGCTGAGGTTGCGCAGCTCTACGCCGGCATGGACCTGGCGCGGAATTTCTGAAGATGAAGCCCGGCGCCGACCGCATGACCCTGTGGGTTGGCAAGCCACTCGTATTCCTGTCCTGCCTGTTGCCGCTCGGCTGGCTGCTGGCGAGCCTCGCTGATCTCGAGGGCCTGATTCAGTTTCCGGCAGCGTCGCTCGGCGCGAACCCGATCGAGGAGATCCAGGACACGCTTGGGATCTGGGGACTGCGAATGCTGCTGGTGACGCTTGCGGTGACGCCGCTGCGCGATATCCTCGACTGGCCGCGGCTGATCGCCTTCCGGCGCATGCTGGGCCTGTTTGCGTTCTTCTACATCTCGATGCACTTCCTTTGGTACCTGCTGGTCGACCAGGGACTGGACTGGCGGCTGTGGGTCGAGGACATTGCAAAGCGCCCGTTCATTACGGTCGGATTCGGCGCACTTGTGCTGCTCATCCCGCTCGCAGTGACGTCGACCAAGCGCGCGATGCGGCGACTGGGCCGTCGCTGGCAGAAACTCCATCGCCTGATCTATCCGGCCGCGATCCTCGGCTGCACGCACTTCTACTGGCAGGTCAAGGCGGACATACGCGAACCGCTCGTGTATTTCCTGATGCTCGCCGCGCTACTGGGCTGGCGTGTGTACCGCTACCGGCAACGGGCGCATCGCGGACGCGCCGAGCAGGATGCCCGCCAGGATCAGAAGCCCGCCCGCTCCCGTCTGCCAGTCGAGCCGCTCCCCGAGTAGCCACCAGCCCAGCAGTGATGCGAGCATCGGTTCCCCGACCAGCACGACGGCGACGAACAGGGGGCCCAGGTGGCGCAGCGACCAGTTGTACCCGCTGTGACCGATCAATTGGGAGATCGCCGCCATGCCTGCCAGTGCCCACCAGGTCACCGCGCTGAATCCGCTTGCCGCCGTATCCGTCAGTGCAACTGCGAGCCACAAGGCCGCGGCCGCCGAGCCATAGGCAAGTCCGAGGTAACGGCGAAACGGAAGCCGTGACTGCGCACTCTGCGACAGCAGCAAGTAAGCTGCCATAGCGATTGCACCCGCGACCGCCAGCAGGTCGCCTTCCAGCATCGCTTTGCCAAGTTTGCCCCCGATGCTCGCGATCGCCAGGCCACCGACGGCCAACGCGAGGGCCAGCACTGCCTTCAGCGGCGGCGCACCGCGACCGATGAGGAATTGCAGGATCGCAACCCAGATCGGCGCCGTGCTGACGAGCAGGACGCTGCGCGCGATTGACGTATGGTCGAGCGAGGCGATCCAGGTTGCGAAATGCAGCGCGAGAAACAGCCCCGCAAGTGCAGCGATTGCGGCATGCCGCGGGCCTGCGGGCCGGAAGTTGCTCCGGTCTGCCAGAGCCACTGGAATCACCACGAGCGCCGCGAGTCCCATGCGCCAGGCTGCGATCGCGAGCGGCGCGGCGTCGGCGACCCGCGCAAAGATCGAACCGAAGGAGACCGCGGCGAGCGCGATGACGAGCACCAGATAGGGTGCTGCAACCCTGCGTTCGCGGCATCAGCGCAGGACCCAGGCCGGCACCTCGCGCCAGCCCCGGGAAAGCTCCGCATCCAGTTCACGCCATCGCGGCTCGAACTGTTCGACGAGTGCCCAGAAGCGCCGGCGTGATTCATGTGGCGCGTATGGGCGAGTTCGTGCAGCAGCAGATAGTGGACAACGTCGGGCGGCTGGAATAGCAGGCAGGCATTCAGGCTGATGGTTCCGCGGCGCGAGCAGCTACCCCAGCGCGTGCGCTGGCGCCGGATCTGGACGCGCGTGTAGCCGCAGCCCGGATTCGGCAGCAAGACACTCCGAGTCGCGGCGCCAGGATCGAGTGCGCCACCCGCATCGTGAATCGCTGCAGCGCATGGCTCAGGGTCGCGACGCGCGACTGGTCGCCGACCAACAGGAGTCGATCGCCATCCACGAGCAGCCTGGGTGCGCCCCGAGCCTCCACATACTCGACGCGCCAGCAGTTACCGCTCGCCTGGAATCGCAGGACCTCCGGCAGGCCCGTTCCTGTCGCAGTTTCTAGTGGCCTGTAGTGCGCGACCTTTCGCTCGATCCACGTGCGGTAGCGCGTGACGAACTGCTCGACCGCGCGTGGACCCGTGCCTTGCGGAACGACGATCTCGACCGCGCCGCCTGGAAACACGCGCACCGTGAGACGGCGCGCGCGCCTGCTCGCGCGCACCTTCCACGCCGCAAGTTCGCGCGTCGCCTCTTCGAGCAGGCCGAGTTGTGCAGATTCCGCGGTCCGGACGCTCACAGTTCCGCCGCGAGGCGCGAGCCCTCGTCTATGGCGCGCCGGGCGTCGAGCTCGGTTGCAAGCTTCGATCCGCCGATCAGGTGCGCGCGGAAACCGACTCCTTCGATACCGTCCACGAGCTCGCGCTGCGGCTCCTGGCCGGCGCAGACGACGACATTGTCCACCTCCAGCAGGCGCGACTCCGTCCCGACGGAAAGGTGCAGGCCGGCGTCGTCGATTCGCTCATAGTTCACGCCCGCCATCATGCGCACACCGCGCCGTTTCAGCGCAAGCCGGTGCACCCAGCCGGTGGTCTTGCCGAGGTCCCGCCCCGGCGGTGTCGGCTTGCGCTGCAGGAGCCAGATCGTCCGCGGCATGCCCCTCGCCAGGTCCGCCGCTTCGGCAAGTCCGCCACGCCCGGCGAGCGTCATGTCGATGCCCCATTCGCGCATGAATGCAGGAATGTCGACACTGGACGGGGCATATCCGATGTCGTGGCTCAGGTACTCGGCGACGTCGAAGCCGATGCCGCCCGCCCCGATGATTGCGACCGAGGCACCAACGGGCCTGCCGCGAAGCAGGACATCAATGTAGGACAGGACCTTCGGGTGCCCGAGACCGGCGATTGCAGGCAGGCGCGGAAGGACGCCGGTCGCCAGCACGATATCGTCGAATTCACCACCCGTCAGCTCGGCAACGCTGGCACGATGCGAGAGCGCGAGCCTGACGCCGGCGAGCTCGATCTGGCGCGAGTAGTAGCGCAGCGTTTCGTGAAATTCCTCCTTGCCCGGAATGACCTTGGCCATGTTGAACTGGCCGCCGATACGATCTGCCGCCTCGAACAGCGTGACTTGATGGCCGCGGCCGGCTGCGACCGTGGCGCAGGCAAGACCGGCCGGGCCGGCGCCGACGACGGCAATGCGCCGGGGCACGGCCGCCGGCTGGTAGTTCAGTTCCGTTTCGCGGCCAGCGCGCGGATTGACGAGGCAACTCGCAACCTGGTTCTCGAACACGAGATCGAGGCAGGCCTGGTTGCAGGCGATGCAGGTGTTGATTTCGTCGGCCCTGCCTGCGGCGGCCTTGCGCACGAAATCCGGATCGGCCAGCAGTGGCCGCGCCATCGAGACCAGGTCGGCATCGCCGTTCGCCAGCACCCGTTCGGCCACTGCCGGGTCGTTGATGCGATTGCTGGTGACCAGCGGGATCGTGACGTTGCCCCGCAGCCGTGCGGGTGACCCAGCTGAAGGCAGCGCGCGGCACCATCGTCGCGATGGTCGGGATGCGCGCCTCGTGCCAGCCGATGCCGGTGTTGATGATCGTGGCGCCGGCACGCTCGACGCCTCGCGCCAGTTCGACGACTTCCTCCCAGGAGCTGCCGCCCTCGACAAGATCGAGCATCGACAGCCGGTAGATGATGATGAATTCCGGACCCGACCGCTTTGCGCGTGCCGGCCACGATTTCGAGCGGCAGGCGCATGCGGTTCGCCCAGCTGCCGCCCCAGCGGTCGCCGGCGGTGGTTGGTCCTGCGCGGCGAGGAACTGGTTGATGAAATAGCCCTCGGAACCCATGATTTCGACGCCGTCGTAGCCGGCTTCCTGGGCAAGCGCCGGCGCAGCGCACGAAGTCGGAGATCTGGCTGCGAATCCCGCGCTCGGACAGTGCGCGCGGCGTGAACCGGCGATATCGGCGCCTTCAGCCGCGATGGCGCGACCGCGAGCGGATGATAGGCATAGCGCCCGGTGTGCAGTATCTGCATGCAGATCCGCCCGCCCTCGCCGTGCACGGCCTCGGTGACCAGCCGGTGCCGGGCGAGATGGCGGCGGCCGCTCAGCGTGCCGGCGAATGGCTTGGTCCAGCCGGCCGCATTCGGGCGCGATGCCGCCGGTTACGATGAGGCCGACACCACCGCGCGCGCGTTCGGCGAAATACGCGGCGAGCTTCGGGTAATCCTCGCGCGCGGTCCTCGAGACCGGTGTGCATCGAGCCCATCAGCACCCGGTTCGGGAGTGTCGTGAATCCGAGATCGAGCGGCGCGAGCAGGCGCGGAAATGGATTCTGCGTCACGCGCGCAATCATATAGGATCGTCAAACTCATGGAACCCGTGATCCAGGTCCAGGATCTCGTCAAGCAGTACCCCGGCGTACGCGCCGTCGACGGCGTGTCTTTCGAGATCCCACAGGGCATCTGCTTCGGCCTGCTCGGACCGAATGGCGCCGGCAAGACGACAACAGTGGAGATCATGGAAGGCGTCACTGTGCCGACTTCCGGGCGCGTGCTCTATCGCGGCGAACCACTGGGCCCGCGATTTCGCGCCGAGGCCGGCATCCAGTTCCAGAAGACGGCGCTCCAGGATTTCCTGACCGTGCGCGAGACGCTTGCGATGTTCCGTCGCCTGTATTCGCAGGGACGCGAAGTGGACGACGTGATCCGGCTGTGTGCGCTCGAGCAGCTCGTCGGGCGCGACAACCGAAAACTGTCCGGCGGCCAGCTGCAACGATTGCTGCTTGCGAATCGCACTCGTCAACGATCCCCAGGTGCTGTTCCTCGACGAACCGACGACCGGGCTGGATCCACAGGCGCGTCACAACTTCTGGGACCTGATCCGGGCGATCAAGGCCGAGCACCGCACCGTCGTGCTGACGACGCACTACATGGAGGAAGCCTATTTCCTCTGCGACGTAGTCGCGATCATGGACCGCGGCCGGATCATCGCCGAGGGCCCACCCTCGCGGCTGCTGAAGGAGCATTTCAACGACGTCGTGCTGGAGCTGCCGCGCGAGGATTTCGGCGTTGACCCGGCGGCATTTCCCCTCCCCGTGCTGCTCGCCGGAGACCGGGTCGAAATCTCGACCGCCGATGTGGAGGGCGCTTTGCGGGCGCTGCTCGATCACGGCGTTCCGCTAGGCCACCTGAAGATCCGGCCGCGCAATCTCGAGGACCTTTTTCTCGAGTTGACCGGCCGGGAGCTGCGCACATGAATCTCCGGCGCCTGCTGGCGATCTGGATCGCCCGCAACCTCGAGTTCCTGCGCGACCGCTCGACGCTCGTCTTCAATGTCGTGCTTCCGCTTGCGCTGGTCGTCGCTTTTGCCGTCATCTTCGGCGGCCAGCCGCAAAGCCTGTTCAAGATCGGGGTCATCGCAGCTCCCGGGGCGACGCTCGATGCCGGGCTGCATCCCTTCCTCGGAACGCGATACGTCGATTTCTACCGCGTCGGATCCGTCGGATCTCGAAGTCGCCATCCGCAAGGTCGAGCGGCACCAGGCGGACCTGCTGCTGGACCTGCGCGCCGTTCCCCGCTACTGGGTCAATGACGATTCCCCCAAGGGCTACCTGGCGGAGAAGCTGCTGCTCGAATCCGGCGGCGGCGCGGTGCAACGCGAGCCGGTCACCGGCGCGGCCGTGCGCTACGTCGACTGGCTGCTGCCGGGCATCCTCGGCATGAACATGATGTTCAGCTGCCTGTTCGGCGTCGGCTACGTCGTGGTGCGCTACCGCAAGTCCGGATTCCTGCGGCGGCTCTCGGCGACGCCCGTCACGGCGCTCGAATTCGGCGCTGCACAGATCCTGTCGCGCCTGATGCTGACGGTCAGCGTCACGGTGCTGGTCTACGGGGTGCTGGCCCTGATGATCCCGTTTCGCAATGACGGCAGCGTGCTCCTGCTGCTCGCTGATCGGCCGTGATCGGCGCGATCTGCATGATCTCGCTCGGCTTCATGGTGGCCGCCCGGTTTACGAGCGAGGAACTCGCCAACGGGGTCATCAATCTCGTGTCCTGGCCGATGATGCTGCTTTCCGGGGTCTGGTACTCGCTGGAAGGCGCACCCAGGTGGCTGCAAATGGCGGCCGAAGCATTGCCCTTGACCCAGATGCTGGAGGCCGCACGCGGCGATTATGCTGGATGGGGCCGGCATTGCCGATGTCCTGCCGCGGCTGGCGGCACTCCTGGCGATGACCGCGCTCTTCATAATCATTGCGGGCGCCAGTTTCCGCTGGCGCCCGAACTGAAAAAATCGCCAGCGAGCAGCGTACTGGCACGTGACTGTGGCAGACTCTCGCGCTCGACATTGGGGCTGCGGAAGCGACACTTGGACAAGTCCGAACTGCTCAATGAACTGCGCATCGACCGGGGTGCCAGCGAGGACACCGCACCTTCGCGCACCCGGCTCTGGATCGCCCTGGTCGCCGGCTTCCTGGCAGTCGCTGCGGCACTGTTCTGGTACCTGAGCCGCGGCGATTCCATCCTGGTTGGCGTTGAGACCGCAAGGGCGATGCCTTCGACCAGCGCCGGCACCTCCGTGCTCGATGCGACCGGCTACGTCACGGCGCGCCGGCAGGCCACGGTGTCGGCCAAGATCACGGGCAAGGTCAAGACGCTGCTGATCGAGGAAGGCCAGAGCGTCACCGAGGGCGAGGTCCTGGCGACACTCGACGATGCCGAAGCGCGAGCGGATTTCGGTTTGCGCCAGGCGCAGGTCGAGGCTGCGAGAGCCGGTCTCGCCGAGATTCGGAGCGGGCTTGGTAATGCCGAGCGGGAGTACGCGCGGCAGCAGGAACTGAATGCCCGGAAACTGACCAGCGCATCGAGCCTCGATGCGGCGCGCACACTGGCAGAATCGCTCCAGGCGCGCCTGGCCAGTCAGGAAAGCGAGGTGAAAGTGACCGAGGAGGCCCTGCGCGCAGCCAGGGTCCAGCTCGACAACACGATCGTTCGCGCACCATTTTCGGGCGTCGTCACCGTCAAGGCCGCCCAGCCGGGAGAGATGATTTCGCCGATATCCGCGGGCGGCGGCTCGATCCGCACCGGCATCGGCACGATCGTCGACATGGACTCGCTGGAAATCCAGGTTGACGTCAGCGAGTCCTACATCAACCGCGTGCAGGCCGGCCAGCCGGTGGAAGCCGTGCTGAACGCCTATCCCGACTGGCGTATCCCGGCCGAGGTGATCGCTATCGTCCCGACGGCCGACCGCTCCAAGGCGACGGTCAAGGTACGGATCGCCCTGCGGGCCAAGGATCCGCGGATCGTGCCGGAAATGGGTGTGCGCGTCGCGTTTCTCGAGGAGCGGCATGGGCCGGCCGATCCGGCCGCCGCACCAGCGACCCGCGGCGTACTGGTATCGCCGGCGGCGATCCGTCAGGACGCAGGAGCAGATATTATTTTCGTGATGCGGGACGGCCGCGCAGAGCGGCGTGCTGTAACGCTCGGCGGTACGCTGGGCGACTCGCGGCAGGTGATGACTGGCGTGTCCGCCGGCGAGCCTGTCATCGTCGATGCACCGGCGACGCTCAAGGACGGTGATGTGGTCAAGGCCAGGGGCGAGGCAGGTCAATGAGTGAAGCGATGGTACAGGGTCAACAACGTTCACAAGTCCTATGTGCGCGGCAAGCAGACAGTCGAGGTCCTGCATGGCCTAACGCTCGATATTCCGAAGGGGGATTTCGTCGCCCTGATGGGACCGTCCGGTTCCGGCAAGACGACGCTCCTCAACCTGATCGGCGGCCTGGACACTCCGACTTCGGGCGAAATAGTTGTCGGCGGCGAACGCATCGACCGGCTCAAGGGCGGGGCGCTCGCGAGATGGCGCGCACGCAATGTCGGGTTCATATTCCAGTTCTACAACCTGATGCCGGTGCTCACGGCCGAACGGAATGTCGAATTGCCGCTGCTGCTGACCGGACTGTCCGCGGCGCAGCGCAGGAAGTCCGTCGCAGTCGCGCTCGAAGTGGTGGGCCTCAGCGACCGGGCCCGCCACAAGCCCCGGGAGCTTTCCGGCGGTCAGGAGCAGCGCGTTGCCATCGCCAGGGCGCTGGTGTCGGACCCGACCATATTGATCTGCGACGAACCGACCGGCGATCTCGATCGCAAGACGGCGGACGAGATCTTGGGCCTGCTGCAGGTCCTGAACCGTGACCACGGCAAGACCATCGTCTTGGTGACCCACGATCCGAAGGCGGCGGAGTTCGCCCGCCGCACGCTGCACCTCGAGAAAGGGCAGTTGCTGGAACAGGCTGCGGCATGACGCGCACCGGTTTCGTCTTTGCCAATCTGCTGCGCAAGAAGACGCGCACGGTCCTGACTCTCCTGTCGGTGGTCACTGCTTTCCTGCTGTTCGGGCTGTTGCAGGCCGTCAACGTGCTCTTTTCCGCGGGCGCCGATTTCGTCGGCGCCACGCGCCTCGTCACCCAGGCGCGGGTTTCGTTTACGCAGTCGCTGCCAATGCGCCTGTTGCCGCAGATCGAGTCCGTGCCCGGCGTCGAAAAGGTCATGTGGCAGCAGTGGTTCGGGGCCGTCTGGCAGGAGAACACGCAACTGATCTTCTTCGCGGTCGATCCGGGCCGGCTCCACAGCGTGTACCCCGAGTACGTGATGCCCGATGAGCAATGGGAGGCTTTTGCAGAGACGCGCACCGGCATGATCGTCGGCCGCAACCTGGCCAACCAGTATGGCTGGCGCATGGGTGACAAGGTGCCGATCGCCTCCAATATCTTCCCGCAGAAGGACGGCAGCAAGGTGTGGACATTCGACCTGGTCGGCATTTACGACGGCAAGGACGAAGATTGGCAGCGGAACACGAATGTCGGCTGGATCAACTACGCGTATTTCGACGAGGCGAACCAGTTCGGTTCGGGGCGCGCCGGGACATTCACGCTCAAGATCTCTGACCCGGACAAAGCTGCGCAGATTGCCGGGACCATCGACGCGATGTTCGAGAACTCGCCGGACGAGACCAAGACCCAGACGGAAAAGGACTTCAACCTCGGCTTCTTCAAGCAGATCGGCGATATCGGGCTGATCGTGCGCTGGATCCTGTTCGCCGTCTTCTTCACGTTGCTGCTGGTGGTCGGCAATACCATCGCACAGAGCGTGCGCGAACGAATTCCGGAGCTGGCAATCCTGAAGACACTCGGCTTCACGGACGGCAGTGTCCTCGGCTTCGTTCTGGCGGAGGCGACCGTGATCTGCCTGATCGGCGGCCTGACGGGCCTCGGAATCGCGACCATGATCGGCATCGCCGTGGGCAGCGGCGGAAATTTCCCGCTGGCGGTTGATCACCGCGTGTGGATCACCGGGGTGATTTCGATCGTCGGGCTGAGCCTGGCGGTGGGCCTGCTGCCGGCACTCCGGGCCAGGCGGCTGTCGATCGTCGATGCGCTGGCCGGACGCTGACAGGAGAACGATGGAGTGATTGGCCAGACCATCGCAGTTACCTCGCTGAGCCTCCGCAGCATTCCGGAGCGCTGGGGTCCATCACTTGTGATCATCGTCGGGCTGGCAGGCGTCGTGGCGGTATTCACGGCCCTGCTGGCGATGGCCGAGGGCTTTCAGTCCACGCTCAAGTCAACGGGCCGCGAGGACATCGCCCTCGTGCTGCGCGGCGGCTCCAGCGCCGAGCTCAATTCCGGCCTGCCGCGCGATCAGGCGACGCTCATCAAGCAGGCACCGGGAGTCCGCCAGGGTGACTGATGGCCAGCCCATGGCTTCGGCCGAGATGATCGTCATTGCCGAATTGCTGAAAGCCGGCGAGACGACCGGCTCCAACATCACGGTGCGAGGTGTCGAGCCCGCGGCATTCGCCCTGCGACCGCAGCTGAAGATTATCGAGGGCCGCAGGTTCCAGCCCGGACTGCGCGAGTTGATCGTTGGACGCGGCGTCAACCAGCAGTTCCAGGGCGCGGATATCGGCGCAGACGCTGCGCATGCGCGGCTCCGACTGGACCGTGGTGGGCGTATTCGAGTCGGGCGACGCCAATGACAGCGAGCTGTGGGCGGATGTCGAGGTCGCACAGACCACGTTCAACCGGGGCGGGTTCAGCTCGGTGCGCTTGCAAATGAACGGCCCGACCGACCTCAGGGCGATCAGGGACGCCCTGGCCGCCGACCCGCGCCTGAATGTCGATGTCGAGTCCGAGCAGCAGTACTACAGCAGCCAGACCGAGCAGTTCCGCAAGACCATCGGACTGCTGGCCGGCGTCGTGACCATCATCATGGCGCTGGGAGCGACATTTGCCGCACTCAATACGATGTATGCGGCGGTCGGCGCTCGCTCGCGGGAGATCGCGACCCTGCGCGCGATCGGGTTTGGTGGCGTGCCGGTCGTGATATCGGTGATGATCGAATCACTTGTCCTTGCACTTGTCGGCGGTGCAATCGGTGCCCTGCTCGCCTTCCTGCTGTTCAACAACATGGTGGTATCGACGCTCGGCGCGAATTTCACGCAGGTGGTATTCCGGTTCGATGTGACGCCTGCGCTGGTGCAGCGCGGCCTGGTCATCGCGATCATCATCGGCATGTTCGGGGGTCTGCTGCCCGCGCTGCGTGCGGCGCGCCTCCCGGTGACGACCGCGCTGCGCGCGGCCTGAGACATTTCCGCCCGGGTATCGATGAACGCGACCTCGCCCGCGGCCTTGATCGACATCGGCATCAACCTCGCGCACGACAGCTACGATTGCGATCGAGCAGAAGTCATTGTGCGAGCGCAGGCGGCCGGTGTCATCGCGATGATCGTCACGGGCAGCACGGTTGCCGACAGTGCCCGCGCACTGGCGCTATGCCGGCAATGGCCGGAGCTCCTGCGCGCAACGGCCGGCGTGCATCCCCATCACGCTTCCGGTTTCCACGAATCCGATCGCGCTGCGCTTGCCGGGCTTCTTGCCGATCCGATGACCGTGGCAGCGGGGGAATGCGGACTCGACTACTACCGCAATTACTCGCCGCCCGCCGAACAGCGGCGTGCCTTCGAACTGCAGCTGGAACTCGCCGACAGTCACGGCCTGCCGGTCTTCCTGCACCAGCGCGAGGCTCACGAGGATTTCATGGCAATGCTGCGCGAGCATCCGCGGCTCCTGGCGCACGCCTTGCTGCACTGCTTCACAGGCGACACCGCGGAACTCGAGGATTGCCTTGCAGCAGGGCTGGCGATCGGCATCACCGGCTGGATCTGCGATGAAAGACGCGGCGAAGCGCTTCGGACTGCGGTCGGCAGGATTCCGGATGATCGCCTGATGCTGGAGACCGACGGCCCCTACCTGCTGCCGCGGACGCTCACTCCGAAGCCGGCGCATCGACGCAACGAACCCATGTACCTGCCGTTGATCCTGAAAACGGTCGCGGAATGCCGCGGCCAGCCGGCCCAAACGCTGGCCGCCATCACGACCGCAAACGCGCGGCGCTTCTTTGGCCTTAAACTGTAGGCTCGTTGCGCTTGTCGCCACGCGTATCCATAATCGTTATTAGATATATGGTGTAACTCATTAATAAGTCAGGTGATAGTATGGACTTCCCCGTCGCCCTGCGGCACACCGCCGAAACCTTCAAATCGTCAATCGTCCCGCAGCTTTGTGAATACATCCGGATTCCGAACAAGTCCCCGGATTTCGATCGCGACTGGAAGTCCCACGGCCACATGGATCGCGCCGCGGAACTGATGGCCGCGTGGTGCCGCGAGCAAAAGATAAAGGGGTTGAAGGTCGAAATCGTGCGAGCGGGCGATCGTACTCCGCTATTGCTTTGCGAGATTTCCGGCACCGGGCCGGGGACCACGCTCATGTACGGTCACATGGACAAGCAACCGGAGTTCACTGGTTGGGCGAAGGGCCTCTCGCCCTGGGAACCCGTCATCCGCGACGGAAAGCTCTACGGCCGCGGTGGCGCCGACGACGGTTATGCCGTGTTCTCGTCACTGACCGCGATCCGGCTCCTGCAGGAACAGGGCATTCCCCACGCGCGCTGCGTGGTCCTGATCGAGGCCTGCGAGGAAAGCGGTAGTTACGACCTGCCCTATCATGTCGAATCGCTCGCCGACCGGATCGGCACGCCGAGTCTCGTTGTGTGTCTTGATGCCGAATGTGGCAATTACGACCAACTCTGGTGCACGACTTCGCTCAGGGGCAATCTCGTCGGCACGCTGTCCGTTGAGGTCCTGACTGAAGGCGTGCATTCCGGCGCCGGCACGGGCGTGGCGCCCTCGGTGTTCCGCATCGCGAGGACGCTCCTGGCGCGCGTAGAGAGTGACGTCACCGGCGATCTGCTGGTGGAAGAGCTGCACTCGGAGATTCCCGTTGCCCGGCTGTCCCAGGCCCGCGCCGCTGCCGCAGTCCTGGGTGAACAGATTGCCGGCAAGATTCCATTCGTAGCGGGCGTGCGTCCTCTCACGGATGCGCCCTACGAACTGATCCTGAACAACGACATGGCGGCCTTCGCTTGCCGTAACCGGCGCCGGCGGGCTGCCGGCACTCCAGGACGCCGGCAACGTATTGCTGCCGCGCCTCGATCTCAAGCTGTCATTCCGCCTGCCGCCGACGAAGGATGCGGCGATCGCCGCGGCGGCCGTCAAGAAACAATTGGAAGCCGACCCGCCCTATGGTGCGCGCGTGGCTTTTGACGTCGGATCTTCGTTGGCTGGCTGGGATGCGCCCGCCGTTGCGCCGTGGCTCGAAACTTCCATGCGCGAAGCGTCGAATGCCACATTCGGGCGCGACACGATGTACCTGGGCACGGGCGGCAGCATCCCGTTCATCGGCATGCTCGGCGAACGATTTCCGGGGACGCAATTCCTCGTCACCGGCGTTTTGGGACCGCATGCCAATGCCCACGGGCCCAATGAATTCCTGCACCTCGCTTATGCCGAGAAACTGACCGTCTGTGTGGCCAAGGTGCTTGAAGACCACTGCAAGCAGGCTGCAGCCTGAGGCGGGCGTTTGTTCAGCGCCGCGCCAGCGGGCTCGGTTCGGAAGACTTCGAGATTTCGTCCCAGGCCTCGCGATAACGCTCTTCTGCCGCGATCGCGCCATCCGGGCCCATGCGGCGGATACTCGGTCTCGAGGGTATTGATCTGGGTGACCTTGGGCGGCCGGCCCTTGGGGAAGCGGCTCCGCTCGGTGAACACAATGCGTCCCTCGACCGGCACGTCGCCCGCGAGCATGCGCACCGCCGCGACGCGGTCGTAGAGGGCTTCCAGCGGATTCAGGAAGGTCGAGCGCGCAATGCCGTTCATGACCGTCCACTCGTGCATGTGCTCACCGCCGAACACGACGCCAGCGACATCGCGCAGATCGACGACCAGCAACCCGCGGCCCGTCATCAGCAGGAAATCCAGGTGCAGGTGGCCCCCGCTGCCGTCGGGCAGGACGATATCCCGCATTGCGGCGAGCGAAATGGACTCAACCGACTTGACGATCCGGCGCCTGGCGCGGCTCTGGCGCCAGCGACGGATTCCCGCCGCAGCGCCGAGCGCGATCAAGGCGGCCAGTGTGACGGCAATCACGACCTGCACAATGAGGGTATCGGTGCTCATGCCCGGCAATGTTAGCGATGCCGGGACGCGACCGCCAACGTCCATCGAGAAGAAGATCCGGGACCCTGTGATTGCTGTTGCGCGCCGCTGCGATTTCGCCTATAGGCGGCCGAAGTCAATGACGATGCGCTTGCCAGCGACGTAGGAGCCCGGCACCACCGGGAAGGCGCAGGATCCAGAGCAGCATCCTGATTGCGAGGCGATCCGTCCAGCTAAGCTTGAATGCACGGTGCAGCGGTTCATAGAGCGCAGCGCGTTCTTCGATCATCTCCACCGCGCGCGCCGTGAATTCAAAACTTCCTTCGGCGCTCACGATACGCCACGCCTGGCGTGCGGAATTGCGGGTGTCAATACTGGCAACGACTGGTTCTGTCATGGCCCCTGGCAAGGCCGGGCCCTGGTAACCGGCGATATCGAGTAGACGCCTGCAATCGCCCGGATCGCTACGATACCGCACTGGGTCCACCGTGGGGCCCGATGCTCGCCGGTAAACCCTTGGCATGCCGGAATTTGGCATCGCGGGACTATAAGTCAATGGCGGGTGCCACAACCACCTGTTGCAATACGGCATCATCCGCACCATGACAGAGCGACCCGATCTGGCGGCCTTGCTCGCCTGCCCCACTTGCGGCGGCCGGCTGACGGGCATGAACTGCCTGGCCTGCCGGGTGGATTACCCGAACGTGGGCGGCATTCCCTGGATGATGCCCGAGCCGCGAAGCGCCATGATCGAATGGCGTGGACGGCTGCATTACCTGCTCGCGCACTACGCTTCGGAGGCTGCGCGCCATCGCATGGCCCTGGAGTCCGCAGGCAATCGCAGCCTGACGAACGAACGGCTGGAGCATCTGGCGACGGCACTCGACGACCAGGCGAGGCGCATCCGCGAACTCATGCTGCCCCTGGGGCTGGCGGGCCGCACCGAAGCTCATGCCGTTCATGTCGGACTCGGTACGGAGTTACCGCTCAGTCAGGGACTTTCCAGCTACTACACGAACCTGCATCGCGACTGGTGCTGGGGCGATGCCGAAAATGCGGCCGGCCTCGCCGCCGTCAGGGACGCGCTTGCAGAGCATCGACCCCGGCGCGTGCTGGTGCTCGGGGCCGGCGCCGCGCGGCTGGCCTACGATTTCCATCGCGAGCTGCAGCCAGGCCTGACGGTCGTACTCGACTTCAATCCACTCTTCATGCTCGCTGCCTGCCGGATTCTCGGCGGACAGACAGTCGAACTCTACGAATTCCCGATCGCCCCAAAGAGCATCGCCGATCATGCGATTCTCCGGCGACTTGCCGCGCCCGCAAATCCCGGACCCGGCCTCAAACTGGTACTGGCCGATGCGTCATCGCCGCCATTTCAGCCTGGCGGCTTCGACCTGGTGCTGACACCCTGGTTCATCGACGTAGCCGGCGAGCCGGTCGCTATGATCACTCGTCGGATCAATCGCCTGCTCGCGCCGGGCGGGCTCTGGATCAATCACGGGTCGCTCGCGTTTGCAGACGGTTCGCCGGCGCACGCCTTGTCGCTGGAGGAACTTCTGGCGTCGCTGCCGGACGCAGGATTTACGCAACCCGAGCCGCGGGAAGCTGAGGTGCCCTACCTTGCTTCACCCGCCAGTCGGCATGCGCGCAGGGAAACCGTAATCACCTTCGGCGCCCGCAAGGAACGCGATGTAGCCGCGCCTGCCGCCGGTCGTGCGGTGCCGGACTGGCTGCGGCGGAGCGACCTGCCAGTGCCGGCCCTGCCGCAATTTCGCGCGCAATCCCTGTCGACACGTGTATATGCGTTTCTTCTCGCGATGATCGATGGCGAACGCACGATTCGCGACATGTCGCGGCTCATGGAACAGCAGAAGTTGATGACCGCCACGGATGCGGAGCCGGCCATCCGGCGTTTCTTGTTCCGCCTGCTGGAGCAGGCAGACCAGCGGCCCGGCTTATAGGCGGCGCACGATGTTCGAGTACTACACGCAGATCAAGATGGCGCACGTCGTCGCGGTATTCGCGAGCGGTACGTTGTTCCTGATACGAGGCCTCTTGGTGCAGGCAGGCCACCAGAACCTGGCCTTGTTGCCGCAGATCCGGTATCTCAGCTACACGATCGACACGGCACTGCTGCTCGCGGCGCTGTTGCTGCTAACGATGCTGCCGGCGGCGGTCTACGCCAATGGATGGCTCGCGATGAAAATCGCGCTGCTCCTGGTTTACATCGTGCTTGGCAGTCTTGGCCTCAAGCGGGCGGCGACGCAGCGACTGCGCCTCGGTTTCTTCATCGCAGCGCTGCTGGCATTCGGATTCATGCTAACGATCGCCAGGACGCACAATCCGCTCGGGTTCCTGTCGAAGTGGATCCACGCGTGAGGAGTAGCCAATCATGGCACGTCTGCAATCCCGGATGATTGAACTGGGAACGCCGGCGCCGCCCTTCGCCCTGCCTGATCCCGCTGGGCGAATTCATGCGCTAGAGGACTTTGTTGCCTCGCCTGCGCTACTGGTCGCGTTCATCTGCAACCACTGCCCCTACGTCAAACACGTTTTCGACGGCTTTACCCGCTTCGCACGTGATTATGGCCCGCGGGGCCTGGCCATCGTCGCCATCAGTTCCAACGACGTGGGTGCCTACCCTGAAGATGCGCCGTCCATGATGGCAATTGTTGCCGCAAAACATGGGTTCACATTTCCCTACTTGTTCGACGAATCACAGGCGGTGGCACTGGCCTACGGCGCTGTCTGCACGCCTGATCTGTTCCTGTTCGACAAGGCGCGCAGGCTCGCCTACCGGGGGCAGTTCGACGACAGTCGACCGAATAGCGGGATTCCGGTGACGGGCGCCTCACTACGCGCTGCGACAGCTGCAGTGCTGGCTGGTAGCCCGGTACCGGTCGAGCAATTGCCGAGCGTAGGCTGCAGCATCAAGTGGAAGCCTGGCAAGCCACTTGAATGACCTGGTGCCTGCCGGCACGGGGCCTGATACAGGCATGAAGGCGCTGCATGGACAAAGCGCCCCTAGCAGGACATAAACACGGACGATCAAAAGCCTGTCATGTTGCCTTCGCGGGCGCGCAGCAACTTGAACCGATGGAAGCCAAGGCTTGCGAAGTAGTCCAGGTCAAAATCCTGCATTCCCAGCAACTCTCGATACTTAAGTTCCTGAGAGCACCTGAACAGAGAGGTATCGCCGGTCTTGTTGACTTTCGAGATGCTCGGATAGCACATTTTGGAGGGACAGGTCAGAGCGCAACCGGCGTTGGCAAACAGGGTGATCTGGGCTTTATTGTCGATCGAAACCAGGAATGCCTCATCCTCGTTTGCGCTCATGGGCAGGATAATGCTGTCGTAGATGCCCGCGGCCTTGTCGACTTTCTTCAGGTTATCGATGTTCTTGATCACGCTGGCCTCCAGACGATAGTCTGGAAAATCCCTTCTTATCCACCGTGCCAGATCGTCATTGGTGATTATGATCGAGTTTCCTGGCCGGTAGTGTTTCTCGAACAGCGGGATGTTTGCTTCGTATTCCTCCGGTGATGCCTCGTGATTGGTCAAAGGCAGCCGCAGGTTGATGCCCATCTCGTACATCGAGCGCAGGTCATAGGCGCTGATTTCAGTCTTGCCGTAGATTCGCCCGCCATACAGCGTGCTCTTATCGGTGGTAAATCCGAAGAAGCTGTCGATTTGCGCCACTGGAATGTCGTTGAAGTACCGTTTCATGAACTTCTGTATCGGCATGGCAGCGGGCTTGCCGCGAGCAGATATCGTGAATTGCCGGTTCATAAGGGTTGCCGGAAATCTGGCAACTGCAACGCCCCTACCTCCTTGGGGTCGGCGATGGTGGCAAACTCGCCGGTGCTCAGCTGGTACGGCTTCTTGAGTGGGTTGGCAGCGTCGGCCGTGACAGTTAAAGGTTTGTCTTTGGTTGCCATGACCACTTCCATCAGTGGGGGTAACTCGCGACGGGGCGGGCGCTAACCCGACTGTTACCTACAAAGCTACCCCCAAACGGAATCGGATGCCATCGGAACCTCTCGACGTACTCCAGAGCAATTTTGCCGATTTTTTACGGCAATCCGTAGGAGTACTGGATGGCACTGGAAGGCTTCTGAAGGAAAGGTGGTGGGCCGTGATGGGATCGAACCATCGACCAACTGGTTAAAAGCCAGATGCTCTACCACTGAGCTAACGGCCCGCCGGAAGCGGCGCGAATGATACAGGACCGACCGCAGCCATTCACCTGTAACGCGTCGGGTCCGCGATGCCGGCTTTCTCGAATCCCGCCGCGCCGCAGGCGGCAGGCATCGCAGCGGCCGCAGGCCCGTCCTTCGGCATCGGGCTGGTAGCAGGAAATCGTCATCGAATAATCCACGCCAAGCGCCATTCCGCGGCGGATGATTTCGGCTTTCGTCAGTTCGATCAGTGGCGCGTGAATATGCAGTGTCAGCGCCTTCGACGCCGCGCCTTCGTCGCCAGATTCGCCATGCGCTCGAAGGCCGCAATGAATTCCGGGCGGCAGTCCGGGTAGCCGGAGTAATCGACGGCGTTGACGCCGATGTAGATGTCGTGCGCGCTCAGGACCTCGGCATAGCCGAGCGCGCAGGCCAGGAAGATCGTGTTGCGCGCCGGCACATAGGTCACCGGAATGCCCGCGCCGGGCTGCTCCGGGACGGCGATGCGTCGCATCGGTCAGCGCCGATCCGCCGAAATCACCGATCGGCATTGCGAGTACGCGATGCTCGATGGCGCCAAGCGCCGTCGCGACGCGCTTTGCGGCAGTGAGCTCCGCCCGATGTCGCTGTCCGTAGTCGAAGCTGAGAGCGCATGGCAGCGATGGCCTCGCTCGCGCGCGATCGCGAGTACCGTCGCGGAGTCCAGGCCACCTGAGACCAGCACGACGGCCGGGGCTGCGCCGGCCTTTGATTCAGCGCCCAGGCGCGTCTCCCCACAGGACCTTGTGGAGCTGGACCTGGAATCTGACCGGCAGGCGATCGGCGAGCATCCAGTCCGCGAGCTCGGCAGCCGGCAGCTGCAGGTAGCTCGGCGAGAAAAGCACCGTGCACCTGGCGTCGAGCCGCTCGCGACCGCACGCAATTCGCGGCTCCATTCGTAGTCCTTGCGGTCGCAGATGACGAACTTCAGCAGGTCGCTCATACGCAGTCGCTGCAAATCCAGGTCAAGGTTGCGCTGCGACTCGCCGGAGCCCGGCGTCTTCATGTCGATGACGCGCACGACGCGCGGATCGACATCGCTTGCGTCGATTGCCCCGCTTGTCTCAAGCGAAACCAGGAGCCCGGCGTCACATAGTCCGGTAAGCAGCGTCGATGCAGGATTTCTGCGCCAGCGGCTCGCCGCCGGTCACACAGACATGGCGCGCACCCGAAGTCAGCGGCTTCGTCCACGAGCGCGGAGACGTCACGCCATTCACCGCCGTGAAATGCATAGGCGGTGTCGCAATACTGGCAGCGCAAGCGGGCAGCCCGTCAGGCGGATGAAAAACGTGGGCCAGCCGGACGGCATCGGCCTCGCCCTGCAAGGAGTAAAATGTCTCGGTGATCTTGAGACGCGCCGCTGCCGCCATCGGCGCGTCTGATGCGGCGGCTGCCCTGCCCTGCATCGCGTCTCCTCAGCGTCCTTCGGCCGCCATGCGCTTCAGTCGCTCGGTGGCGCCCGTCGCGGCCGTTGCATCGGGGAATTCCTGGGTGACCCGCGCCAACGCCGTGCGCGCAAGGCCGATAGTTTCCGAGTTCGTAGTGGCAGTAGCCTGCCTTCAGGAGCGCATCCGGCAGTTTTCGGGAACCCGGATAGTCCGTCAGTACAGCTCTCGAATGCCTGCGAGCGCTGCCGGGAAGTCGCGCTTCACGTAGTGCACCTCGCCCAGCCAGTACTGTGCGTTCGGCGCGAGTTCATGATCCCGGTACTGTCCGCAGAAACGCGCGGAACGCCGCCGCCGCCTCGTCGTAGCTGGCCTTCCTTCAGCAGGTTGAAGGCAGCCTGGTATTCGGCGTCCGGGCCCCGCGGCAGGCGTGGCCTGCCTGCGCGACGGTCAGCGCGGTTTCGGCCGCGCGCAGGCGTGGTATCGAGATCGACGTACTGGTCGCGCTGCTGGCCACGTGCGCGTTCGAGCTCGTGCTGCAGTTTCTCGAGTTCACCGCGCAGCTTGCGGATCTCCGCGCTCAGCGCATCGAGCTGGCGCGACATTTCGAGCAGGCCCTGGTTGTCCAGCTGCTGCTCGACGGCGCCCATGCGCTGCTCGAGCGCGTCGATGCGTTCGCCCTGCGACTGCGCAAGCGCCGGCATGGCCATCGACGCCAGTACCACGGCTACCAGGCCGCCTGCCGCAACGTGCGGCATCGTCGCTCAGCGCCCGTAGACGATTTCGACGCGCCGGTTCTTCTCATACGCAGCCTCATCGCTGCCCTCGGCCGCCGGGCGTTCCTCGCCGTAACTGACGGTCGTGAGCTGGCTATCGGCCGCGCCCTGGAGCAGCAATGCGCGCCGGACTGCCTGTGCGCGGCGCTCGCCGAGCGCGATGTTGTATTCGCGCGAGCCGCGCTCGTCCGTGTGGCCCTCGAGCCGGACGCGCGCCGCCCCGAATGCCGCCAGGTGCTTGGCATGGGCATTGATGACCGACGCGATATTCCGGCCGGATGTCGCTGCGATCGAAATCGAAGTAGATGACGGTCGCGACGCCTGCGGGCGCACTGGTTGCGCTGCCGGCCGCGGAATCCGGCAGCGGGCGCGCCTGGCCGACCTGATCATCGCCGCCGGCACCTGCGGCACCTGAATCCTGGGACACGCCGGTATCCGTGGAAGATTCCGGAACCGTGGTGGGCTTCTTGGGGCAGCCGGCGAGCAACAGCGCGCTGGCAGCAATCAAGAGGATTGGCATCAGACGCATCGGTAACACTCCTTGGTTCGGGCATGCTATCAAAACACGGCGGAGCCCGCCGCGCACGCTCAGTAGAGGAATGGTGACCAGGCGGGCTCGCGGACCTCGCCCGCGGTTGCCGCCAGTCGCTGCTGTATGCGGCCGTCGATCGACACCAGCGACAGCACACCGCGCCCGCCCTCGCGGGTCGCGTAGATGATATCGGCTCCATTCGGAGCGAACGACGGCGACTCGTCGAGACGACCGTTGCTCAGGATGCGCATGGCGCCGTTGTCCGGATTCACGGCGGCGATACGGTACGCGCCGCGATCGAGCGTCACGACTGCGAGTTCGCGCCCGTCCGGCGAAACCCGGGGCCGGGCGTTGTAGCTGCCCTCGAAGGTGATCCGCCGCGCCCTGTCCCCGGCCGCGAGTCCCAGGCGATAGATCTGCGGCGCGCCTGCGCGATCGGACGTGAAATAAATCGACCGCCCGTCCGGCGACCAGGCCGGCTCGGTGTCGATGGAAGGGTCATCAGTCAATCGGCGCAAATCCTGGGTCGCAAGCGACAGCAGATAGACGTCCACGTTTCCGTCACGCCGCGACAGTGCGAGCGCCATCTGCTTGCCGTCCGGCGACCAGGCCGGTGCGCTGTTGATGCCCGAGCGCGCCGACACCCGGATCTGCTCCCCGGTCCGGAGCGTCTGGACGTAGATCGCCGGCAGGCCGCTGTGGAAAGAGACATAGGCGAGCGAGCGCCCGTCCGGGGACCAGGCCGGCGACATGATCGGTTCGGGCGAATTAAATACGATGCGCTCGTTGGCGCCGTCGGCATCGGCGACGATCAGGCGGTAACTGCGCTGGCGGTCGGCGGCCCGTCCACTGCGACATAGGCGATGCGGGTTGCGAAAGCGCCTCGCACGCCAAGAATGCGTTCATAAACCGCGTCGGCGACACGGTGGCTGGCGGGCAGCAGTGCGCCCGGGTCCGCCGGCAACGCCGATCCGAGCAGGCGTTCGCCGGTCGCTACCGCACCAGTTCATAGCGGATCTCGAAGCGGCCATCCGCAAGCCGCATCAGTTGCCCCACAAGGACGTAGTCCACCTTCAGCATGCGCCAGTCGGCGAGATCCGCCGCGTCTGCCTGGTGCGGGAACTCGAGCATCTGGCTGCGCGGCAGCGTCCGGAACCGCCCGCTGCGCTCGAGGTCCGCCTGCACGGTCGCCGCTACGTCCCAGGGGGCGGCGCCATCCGACTCCCAGCCGAATGGCACGATCGCAATCGGGACGGATTCCGCCATGCCGCGCAGGATCTGAACGGTCAGTTGCGGCAGCCGCAGGGTTCGACTGCAGCAAAGCAACGAGCAAAACGGCGAGTGTGCGGCGAATCATCGGCATCTCATCCTCCGACGTGAAGACCAGGCGCACCTCGCGCTCGAACAGGGCCGGTTCCGGCGGCGCCGGCAGCGGCGAGGCATTCCGGATGGCGGTCTCGATCGACTGCTTGAATGCTTCGCCGCCGTTGCAGACTGCCAAACCGCACGCCGACCACTTCGCCACCCGGTATCTGCGTAATAAAGGCAACGCAGGTCGCTCCAACGGGCGTGCCGGGCGGCTTGAACCATCGTCTTTCGACATGTGCCTGGATCGCTGCGACGTACTGGGCCTTCAGACTCTGAAATCCCGCACCGGTTCGTTCTTCCTCCTCGGCGAGGCGCGGACGCAGGTCCGCCTCGCGCTCGGCCTTCAGGCGTGCCTCGTCGGCTCTGCGCTTCTTGTTCGACCGCGGCCTTGGCGCGTGCCTGCTGCTCTGCTTTCTGTTTCGCGTCTTCCTCCGCCTTGTGCCGTGCCTCGGCTGCCGCCTGCGCCTTCTGCCGCTCGGCCTGTTCCGATTCCAGGCGGCGCTCCTCGACCGCGCGTTTTTCGGTCTCGACCTGCGCAATGCGCTCTGCTTCCTTCCGCCGGAGCTCAGCCTGCCGTTCCTGCCGTCGCTCGTCTTCGTTTCGCAGACTCGCCGCGGCCTGCAGCACAGCCTGGTTGACGATCACTGCCTCGATCTGCAGGCCCTGGGGCGGAATCTCTTCCTCGGGCTGCAGGAAACTCACCAGCAACAGGCCGGCGATCGCCACGTGCAGCGCAATCGACCAGCCAAATGGCGCCAGCGTGGGCCTGATAGCGACGCTCATCGTCGCCGCTCGAGTTCCTCGAGCGCGCGCACGGCCTTCGGGTCCGTCAGGAACCCGATCTTTGTCGCACCCGCCTGTTGCAGCAGCACCATGGCCTGCACGACCTGGCCGTAGGGAACCCGCTCGTCAGCCTTGACCAGTACCGGCGTCGCCTTGTCGCGAGCGAGCACGGCTGTCGCGCGGCGCGCGACCTCTTCGGGTTCGATCGCATCATTCTCGTTTTCGCCGACATTCAGGTAGTAGTGCCCGTCGCGATCCACCGACAGCACCAGTGGCTCGCGGTCCTTCAGCAGTTCAGGGTCGAGCGGCTGCGCATCGGCGTCCGGAAGTTCCACCTGCACGCCCTGGGTCAGGAGCGGGGCCGTGATCATGAAGATGATGAGCAGCACCAGCATCACGTCGATGTACGGGACGACGTTGATCTCGCCCATCAGCCTGCGGCGGCGCGGGTTGGCTGCCATATCAGGCGCTTCGTGATACCGCATGGCGCTGCAACAGCGGTCGAGAATTCGTCCGTGAAGGTGTCGTAGCGCAATTCGAGTCGATTGACCTTGTCGGCGTAGCGGTTGTAGGCGACCACGGCGGGAATAGCCGCGAACAGGCCCATGGCTGTCGCGATCAACGCCTCGGCGATGCCCGGCGCAACCAACGCGAGTGTCGCCTGCTGCACGTTACCGAGTCCCTGAAACGCGCCCATGATGCCCCACACCGTGCCGAACAGGCCGACGTAAGGGCTGGTGGATCCGACCGTCGCCAGTGTCGCAAGACTTTCCTCGAGCCGGTCGATCTCGCGCAGCTGTCCGACGCGCATTGCGCGACGCACGCCTTCGAGCACCTGGTCGGGTGTCATGCCGGACTGCGTCCGCAGCCGCGTGAACTCGCCGAAACCCGCCTCGAATATGCCTTCCATGCCGAGGGCGGCACCACCGCGCGCTTCGATCGTGCGATAGAGCTTGCCGAGATCGCCGCCGGACCAGAAGGAAGCCTCGAAGCGGCTCGCTTCCACCAGGGCTGCGCGCAGCAACCGGCGCTTGCGGAAGATGATGGTCCACGAGACGAGCGACGCGCCCAGCAACAGGAGGATCACGAATTTGACGACCGGGCCGGCATTCAGGAGCAGCTGAAGTATCGAATGTTGATCGTTCAATTCCCGGTTTCCCTATGAATGGGCCAGCAAGGATGCCGGCAGCGGTTTCGGCTTGAGGGTGTCGGAGTCCAGGCACGCGGCGCGGACTGTCGCGCTGACCAGTAACTCGCCATCGGGCGATGTGCGCCGGATTTCCTGGTCCATCGTCCAGGATGCCTTCCCCCGCTCCGTCATCACGACCGATACCAGCAAATCGTCACCATAGCGCGCCGGCCGATGGTAGCGAATCTGTGCTTCGACCACGACAAACTGCAGGCGTTCGATGCGGATCAGCGCGGCCTGGTCGATGCCGGCGGCGCGCAGCCAGTCGCTGCGTGCGCGTTCCATGAATCGCAGGTAGCTCGCGTGATATACGACACCGCCGGCATCGGTGTCTTCCCAGTAAACGCGCACCGGGATCGTGAAGGCCCCCAATGCAGCCGCCTAGCTCGCGGAACAGCGGCAGGTTGCCGCCTCCGGCAGTCGGCCACCGGCGGTTCGAGCCCGAAGTGCCGCCAGGCGCTCTTCGCCGCCATGCGCCCGCGCGCGGTGCGCACGAGGAAGCCCTGCTGGATCAGGTAAGGCTCGACGACATCCTCAAGCGTGTCACGCTCTTCGCCGAGCGCTGCCGCCAGGCTGTCGATGCCGACCGGGCCGCCGTCAAATTTCTCGATGATGATCATCAGCAGGCGGCGGTCGAGCATGTCGAGTCCCTGCCGATCGACTTCCAGCAGATCGAGGGCTGCCGCCGCGACCGCCTGCGTCGATGCGTCCGGCTGCGCGCACTTCGGCGAAATCGCGCACGCGCCGCAGCAGGCGGTTCGCGATGCGCGGCGTTCCGCGCGAGCGCTGCGCAAGGGCGATGGCGCCGCCGTCGTCGATCTCGAGTTCCAGAATGCGCGCGGCGCGCAGGACGATCAGCCTGATTTCCTCCTCGGTGTAGAAGTCGAGGCGCTGTACGATGCCGAAGCGGTCGCGCAGCGGGGATGTCAGCAGTCCCGCGCGCGTGGTCGCGCCGACCAGCGTGAATGGCGGCAGGTCGAGCTTGATCGAGCGGGCTGCCGGCCCTTCGCCGATCATGATGTCGAGCTGGTAGTCCTCCATGCGCCGGATAGAGGATTTCCTCGACCACCGGGCTCAGGCGGTGAATTTCGTCGACGAAGAGCACGTCGCGCGGCTGGAGATTGGTCAGGATCGCCGCCAGGTCGCCGGGCCGCTCGAGCACAGGGCCGGACGTCTGCCGCATGCTGACGCCGAGTTCGTTTGCGACGATGTGTGCGAGCGTCGTCTTGCCGAGGCCCGGCGGGCCGAAGATCAGGACGTGATCGAGTGCCTCGCCGCGACGGCGGGCCGCTTCGATGAAGATGCTCATCTGCTCCTTGACCGGCGCCTGGCCGATGAACTCGGCCATCTGCCGCGGACGCACCGTGCGTTCGAGCACCTCGTCCTCACGCGTGGGCAAAGCCGCGACGACTCGATCCTGCTCGATCATCGGATGCTTGCTACCTCGCCGCCGCCTGCAGGGCGCGACGTATGAGTTCCTCGGTCCCGGCCCCTTCATTGTCCACGGACTTGAGCAGTCGTGTCACCTCGACCGGCCGATAACCCAGCGCCACGAGCGCCGAGTAGGCCTCGGTCTGGGCGCTGGCGCCAGTGCCCTGGCCCAGGTCCGATGGCAGCTGGCCGAGGGCGCGAATCCGGTCGCGCATCTCGATCAGCAGTCGCTCGGCGATCTTGCGGCCAATTCCCGGTATGCGGACAAGCGCGTCGACGTCCTGCGCCTCGACGCAGACCAGGAAGGTCTCGACATTGATGCCGGACAGGAGCGCGAGCCCGATCTTCGGCCCGATGCCGGAAACGCGCAGCAGGTCCCGGAACAGGCGACGCTCGTCCTCGGTGGCGAACCCGTACAGCAGATGGGCGTCCTCGCGCACGACGAGATGCGTATGCAGCTGGACCTCGCTGCCGAGTTCCGGCAGCTTGTAGAAGGTCGACATCGGCGCTTCCAGCTCATAGCCGACGCCCGTCACGTCGATGATCAACGCCGGTGGTTGCTTGCGGACCAGCTGGCCGCGCAGGTAGCCGATCACCGGGTCCTGCCCTTGCGGCCACTCAGGCTCCCACCGCGGTGATGCGCGTGGCAAAGCGCGATCGCAAGCGCATCGGCGGCGTCGGCGCCGATGCGCCCTTCCACGGCCAGCAGCGCCTTGATCATGTGCTGGACCTGCTTTTTTTCGGCGGCCCCGGTGCCGGTGATCGTCTGCTTGATGGCCCTGGGCGCATACTCGAATACTTCTGCGCCCGAATGGCAGGCACCGCACAGGGCGGCGCCGCGCGCCTGCCCGAGCTTCAAGGCGCTGTCCGGATTACGATGCATGAATATGCGTTCGATCGCGACTTCGCCCGGGGCGTAGGCATCCACCAGTTCAGTGACGAGGCGTTGGATTTCGAGGAGCCGGCCCGCCATCGCGCCATTGCCGACCCGGATGCAGCCGCTGGCGACATAGCGAACGCCAGATTGCCCCGCGTCAACGACACCGTAGCCGGTGACGCGCGAACCGGGATCAAGGCCGAGAATTCGCAACATGGAGGTTATGATACCGGCAATCTCTCCAGCCCGGCACGCGCAGCGAAATGAAAACGACAAGTCATGCGCCTGCCGCCGGCACGGCCATCCTGGCTGAACTGGCGGCTGAACTCGAAAAGCATGCCCGCGATGCGCCAGGCTGGCGCCCGGCGGCAATGCAGGGCTTCGAAGTGGCTTCGATCGTCGCGAGTCTCGATGCGGAGCGCGAGATCATTGCCGGGGCGCTGCTGCAGCCGATGCTCGGCCAGGACCTGATGGACGAAGCTGCCGGGGCAGCACTCTTCAGCGAACCTGTCGCCCGCTTCGCGTCCCAGTTGAACCGGCTCGGCGAGTTCCAGGCCGGTGCGCAGTGGACACCGGATCGCGCATTGTCGGCGGGCCAGGCGGATGCCCTGCGGCGCATGCTGCTCGCGGTCGTCACCGATCCCCGGCTCGTGCTCGTGCGACTCGCCGAGCAGCTGCGCCGCATGCGCGGTGCACGCGGCCTGGACGAACCCGCGCGCCTGCGGCACGCCTGGGAGACCCGCGAGATCTACGCTCCACTCGCCAATCGCCTGGGGATCTGGCAGCTCAAGTGGGAGCTCGAAGACCTCGCCTTTCGCTATCTCGAACCCGCGGACTACCGGCGCATCGCGGGTGAGCTGAAGGAAACGCGCACCGAGCGTGAAAAGTTCATCGAGGAAGTGCGCGGCGAGATCGTCGCGGACCTCGGCCGTATCGGCGTGACGGCGGAGGTGGTCGGGCGGCCCAAGCACATCTATAGCATTTGGCGGAAGATGCGCCGCAAGGGACTCGCCTTCGACCAGGTCCTCGACGTGCGCGCAATACGCATCATCGTCGGGACGGTCGCCGACTGCTATGCAGCACTCGGCGCCGTTCATGGGCGCTGGCACTACATACCCGGGGAATTCGACGACTACATCGCGACGCCCAAGGAGAATCTGTACCGTTCGCTGCACACCGCCGTAATAGGCCCCGGCGCCGTGCCGCTCGAAATCCAGATACGCACGCGTGACATGCACGAGCACGCGGAGCTTGGCGTGGCGGCTCACTGGCGCTACAAGGAAGGTGGCGCCCGTGATGAGGCCTACGACCGCAAGATCGAATGGCTGCGCGAGCTGCTTGCGCCGGCCATTGATGCAGAAAGCGACAGCGATTTCCTCAGCCGCGTGCGGGCCGACCTGTTCGAAGACCGGATTTACGCGCTGACGCCCAAGGGCGAGGTCATCGACCTGCCGGCCGGTAGCACGCCACTGGATTTCGCCTACCACGTGCATACGGATCTCGGCCACCGGTGCCGCGGCGCGCGGGTCAACGGGCGCATCGTGCCGCTGGACCACCGCCTTTCCAACGGTGAAGTCGTCGAGATCATCCGGGGCAAGGAAATGCAGCCCAGCCGCGACTGGCTGATCGAGCAGCAGGGATATCTTGCCTCGCCACGTAGTCGCGCCAAGGTCCGCGCCTGGTTCAAGAAGCGCGATGTCGGCCAGAATCGCGCGGAGGGCCGCGAAATGCTCGAACGCGAGATTTCGCGTCTCGGCGCCCAGAACTCACTGATGTCCGAGCTGGTCGGGGAATTCAACGTCTCGAACGCCGATGCGCTCTGCCTGGCGCTGGGCTCGGGGGATCTCTCCCTTGCGCAGCTGACCGGGGCCATCCAGAGGCGCATGCGAAGCCGCGAACTGCCGGACAACGGGACGATATCGCCGAAGACAGTACCGGCGCGTCGCGATGCCGGCGGCGCGGTCGAGATCGAAGGCATCGGCGACCTGATGTCCGTCTACGCACGCTGCTGCAATCCGCTGCCGCCCGAGCCGGTCACGGGATACGTGACGGTCGGCCGCGGGGTGACGATTCACCGCTCCGGCTGCGCCAGCC